>NZ_LT962671.1:749570-821429 GCF_900199545.1 Raoultibacter massiliensis | reverse complement strand
AGAGGTGTATAGGAGACAGCCCCCCCCTCGCCCGCGGGAGAGGGCCCACCGGCAGCGGCCGTTTGCCCGCCTGTGCAAGCCGCCCGCTCGCGGGCGGCGTACGCTTCGAGCTTCGCCTGCTGATTCCACAGGCGGGCATAGACCGAATCGTTCGCCAGGAGCTCGCCGTGGGTGCCCGACTCGACGATGCGGCCGTCTTCCATCGCGTAAATGCAATCGGCGTTTGCGATTGCCGCCAGGCGATGCGAGATCATGATGACGGTCTTCGATTGCGCGAGTTCGTCGATCGCCTCGATAAGGGCCGCTTCGCTTTCGGCGTCGATGTTGGAAGTCGCCTCGTCGAATATGTATATATCCGCATCGTGAAGCAACGCGCGGGCCAGCGCAAGGCGCTGACGCTGCCCACCTGAAAGATTGGCGGCCTGCTCGGCAAGCGGCATGTCCAATCCGCCCTCGGCACGCACGAAATCGCCCAGGCGGCATCGGTCGAGCGCTTCCCACAGTTCGCCGTCGCTCGCCTGAGGATCGCCCATGAGCAGATTCGATCGAACGCTGCCTTTGAACAGGTAGCTCGAAAACGATACGGTCACCAGCGAGCGCATAAGCGACTCGCGCGAAACGCTCCTCGCATCGATTCCCCCGATCGAAACCGTACCGCCGTACGCCGCATTGCGTCCCGATAGGATTCCCGCGAGCGTCGACTTGCCCGAACCGCTCTCTCCTACGATAGCGGTGAACCGGTTTTGCTCAGCAATGAAATCGGCGTCGGAGAGCACGGTGCGAACCCCGTCATAGGAATACGAGAGATCCTTGCATGCGATCGAACAGTTCGCCGGATCGATGCGTTCGGTTCCGCGCTCGGGTTCGGGAGCGTCAAGCAGGTCGAACATCTTCTCGGCAGCCGCGATGCCGTTCATCGCGGTATGGAAAAACGATCCGAGCGTGCGCATGGGAATGAAGAACTCTGCGGAAAGAAACACGATGACGAATGCAGCCGTCAGGGAGGCGGCACCGCCCCCGAACTGAAACAAGACGACGATGATGCCGATCGCGGCACCGCCGTAGGCGAGCAAGTCCATAACGTTGATGGAGTTGAGCTGCATCGACAGCAGCTTCATAGTGGCCCGCCTGAAACCCTCGGCCTCCTCGTTCATGAGCTTATGGCGCGCCGCATCGGCCCGGTAGATCTTGAGCGTCGTAAGACCCTGCAGATTCTCTAAAAACGTCCCGCCCAGATCGGAGTATTTGCCCCAATAGGCTCGCACGACACGCTTCGCAATGCGCTGGATGGCCATGATGGATACCGGGATAAGAGGCACGCAGACGAACAGCACGAGAGCCGCGGGCAAGCTCCAGGGCGCAAGAAAGCAGAACAAGGTCACAGGAGCGACAACGGCATAGAACAACTGCGGCAGATACGACCCGAAATACACCTCGAGCTGCTCGACTCCCTCGACGCTCATCTGCACGGCTTCGCTTGTAGGGATCTTTTCCGCATAGGCCGGCCCGAGGCGCGTGAGCTTGTCGTAGACTGCCTGCCGCATCGTCTTCTTCGCAAGAGCGGCCGCCTTGAAGCTCATCGATTGCGCCAGCACCGTGCACAACGCCCGAACGGCAATAGCCGCCGCAGCAACAAGAAGCACCTGCGTGAACGAAACCCCCGAAGCCGCACCCATCAGGGAATCGTACAAAAACAACCCGATGGCAACCATCATCGCAATATTGGCGATGAGTGAAATCCATTGGAACAGCACGTTGGCTAGAATGTAGCGCATGGCCGTCGGCACCATGGCCAAAAGCCGCTTATCGAACATGAAGCCTCGTCTCTGCAATCGAAATTCAGTAGTTACCCAAGCCTAACACAACACGGTTAGATTAGACCAACTTTTCACCGAGAGACTGCCGAGAACATGTGCGCTGCACACGGAAAACCCTACTTCGACCTATCCGTTTTCACAACGAAACCGAAGTACGCGATATGCCCGATCCAGACGATCGCCAAAACGATGCGTCCGATAGGCACGTTCGCCATCAGAGCAAAGCCGACCGAAAGCAGAACCGTCACGGGAACGAGGATGGCAAGCTTTGCCTTGACGGTCATGGAACGCTTCGTCGCATAGCCCTCGAGCACTCGCTTGTAGAGCTTGGTCGACTTGAACCAAGCGTCGAGCCTATCCGAACTCCGTGCAAAGAAAAACGCAGCCGCAAGCAAGAAGGGAGTTGTCGGAATGATCGGCAGCACGGCCCCGATGACGCCCAGCCCGAAGCTCACGAACCCGCCCGCAGCCCAGAGAGCCTTGACGGCGCCCTTGCGCTCTTTCGCCTTCCGAATACTCGGCGCCTGCGCTGCTTCACGAGCAGCCATTTCAATCGCCACGCCCTTACCGCCCGCGTCCCCGGCCAATCCGAATTCGCTCATAAGGCTCCGCCCTCCTGCAAACAGCTATCTCCAACACCGATGTTTGCTAAAGTTAACTTATAGGAGCATAGTACCGAAAAACACGCAGAATGTAAACCGCGTCTAATTTAAGCTTCGAACCATATGGAAAGACGCCGATGGCAAGAGGAGCAGGATCAGCAGAACCCAGGCGACATAACGCACGAGGCGCGCAAGCGCAAAGCCGACACGGAACCGAAAGCTGCGGCCCGTCGGCTTCGGCAGGCCGCAGCGAGGGGTGCCGAACGCTACTGCCGGAGCCGGTACGCCGACCCGTTGCGCGCGCTCAGCGCCACGGTCGTCGCGTTATGCAGAAGCGATGAGATCTGGGGCTGCAAGATTCCCCCGATCCCCGCCGCAAGAAGCGCGCTGTTCACCGCCATGACCCCCTTGTACGATCCATCCATACGCGCCATGAGCGCAGAGCTCAGCTTCCGAAGCTCCACAAGGGATTCGAGAGATCCACCCGAAAGCGTCACGTCCGCCACCTCCTTGGCGATGGCGGTGCCCTGACCCATCGCAATGCCGACGTCGGCGCACGAAAGCGCCGGTGAATCGTTGACGCCGTCTCCGACCATAGCCACCGTGCGGCCCTCTGCGCGCAGCCGCTCGACAAACGCGTGCTTGTCAGCGGGAAGCATGTTGGCATAAAACTCGGTAACACCCGCATCCTGTGCGATCCGTGCCGCGGTCCGCTCGTTATCGCCGGTCAGCATCACCACGCGTTTCAATCCGAGACCGCGCAGCTTGTCTATCGCCTCCGCCACCCCGTCTTTCAGCGGATCCTCGATTCCCAGCACGCCGATAAGCTCGCCGTCGACGGCGAGATAGAGCGGCGAGAGACCCTCGGTTTCCGCCGCGATCTTCTCTTTCTGCTCTTCGCTGATGGGTACGCCCTCGTCTTCCACGACGAAATGCTCCGAACCGATGACGACGCGTTTTCCCTCAAGCGATGACGCGATGCCGTGCGCGACGATGTATTCGACGGCGGCGTGCCGTTCGCGGTGCTTGAGGTTCTTTTCCGCGGCAGCGCGCACAACCGCACGAGCTACGGGATGAGGAAAATGCTCTTCAAGGCAAGCAGCGAACCGCAGAACCTCGCGACGGCTCCATCCATCGAGTGCGAGCACGCAGGATACTTTAGGCAACGCCTCGGTCAACGTACCCGTTTTGTCGAACACGATCGTATCGGCGGCGGCCATGGTCTCGAAATGTCTGGATCCCTTGACCGTAATGCCCGCTTTCGCACTTTGGCTCATAGCCGAGAGCACTGCAATCGAGCCGGTCAGCTTGAGCGCGCATGAATAGTCGACCATGAGAGCAGCCGACGTTTTAGCCAAGCTCCGCGTTGCAACCGCAACTGCGCCCGCAAGCAGGAAGTTCCAGGGGACTATCCTATCGGCAAGCGCCTCCATACGCGATTGGCTTTCCGATTTGCACGCCTCCGATTGCTCGACGAGCGATACGATGGAGCGAAGCTTCGTATCCCCGGTATTCGCTTTTACCCGAATGAATATTTCTCCGTCTTCAACGGCGGTTCCCGCGAACACATCGTCTCCACTCGCCCGCTCGACCGCAAGCGGCTCGCCCGTCAGGGTGGCCTGGTTCACCATGGCGATCCCGCGCTCGACAACGCCATCGATGCTGATGGGCATGCCGGTCCTAACGGCAACGATATCGCCTTCGCGCAGATCGGAAGCAGGAACGGTAATTTCCTGATCGCCCCTCACAAGCTGTGCGCTTTCGGGCATATCGAGCAAAGAATAGATCAGCTCGCATTCCGATCGCGCGCGCGTATACTCTTCGAGCGTTTCGCCGAGGTCAAGCAGAAACATCGTCTGGCTCGCCGTTCTCGGATCCCGTTTCGCAAAGGACATCCCTATAGCGGCGGCATCAAGGACGGGAACATCGAGGCGCGATCGACCCAGCGATCGGAGCGCCGCGAAAAGAAACGCGCGATAGCGCCATACGGCGACGATGGCTGCAATCGGCCGAGGCAGAAACCACCTGCGCGCAAAGTACGAGCCAACGAGCACGGCGATGTCCATCAGAAGAGAATGCGCCTGAGGAACAATCGCCAGATCGTAATCGCCGCGCGCCTGTTCAACATCGCCTTCGTCAATCGACGAAAGATAGTCGAGCACCCTGTCCCGTCCGCATTCGCCGGCGTACTCGACGGCCAGCCCACCGATACGAGGGTACAGCGTCGCCTCGCGAACCGCATCGCACTTTGCGACAACCCGCGTAAGGGGCTCGATATCCCTATCGGGAATGCAGCCGTCGAGCCGAACGCGCATGCGTCCGGGTATTTCGTGCTCTATCGCATAACGCATGGCACGTTACTTCTTCGCGGAGGTTTTAGCTTGCGCCTTTTTTTCGGTTTCGGCAACCGCCTGCGCTTCCACAGGTTCGGTTTCGTCCGCAGGGGCGACGCTGATGTAGCGAGCCTCGGCCACGATATCGTCAACCTGAGCCTTTGCCTGCTCAACAATGCTCTCGTAGCAGCTCTTCGCCTGAATGCCCTTCGCAACGCCCTGGACGTAGGCCTTCTTTGCCGTACTACTCGTCAACGCCTTGACGCCCACCGTTCCCAGAAGAAAACCCGCTCCAACCAACAGACCGCCCCTTGCTTTCGAATCCATAAAACCACCTTTCAATCTCTGACTTGAATGGACAATCGATGCAAAAAGTTGCATTGATCTAACAATTTATACGATAATACCCGTCGAGGAATTAGTCAACGATGGTTAACTTGATAGCCATCGGCAACTTTGATGGGAGCGAATCATGAAACAACATCGTTTCTGGGCTTGGGCGGGGGTCGTCTGCGCGATCATGACTTTGTACACCGGATACAAAAGAAGATAGCTTGAGGACGCGACGCCCTACCAGCTGCCAGCCATCCGCCCCGCAAGCTTCCAGCCGATCGTGCGCTCGCGCATTCCGACGAAGTCGGCGTAGATGCCGCGTTCGGCCATCAGCGCGTCATGGGTGCCGCGCTGCACGATGCGGCCCTGATCGAGCACGATGATCTGATCGGCGTTGCGCACGGTCTTCAGGCGATGCGCGATCATGATGACGGTCTTCTCGCACGTCAGCTCGGCCACCGCGCGCTGCAGATCCCGCTCGTTTTCCGGATCGACGTTCGCCGTCGCCTCGTCGAGGATGATGATCGGCGCGTCTTTGAGGATGGCGCGCGCGATCGAGATGCGCTGGCGCTCGCCTCCCGAGAGCGTCGCTCCCCCCTCGCCGATGCGGGTTGCATACCCCTCGGGAAGGCTTTCGATGAACTCGTGGCAGCACGCGCGCCGCGCCGCGTCCACCACCCCTTCATGCGTCGCATTCGGGCGACCGAACTTGATGTTGTTCTCGATCGTATCGTCGAACAGGTACACGCCCTGGAACACCATCGAGAAGTTCGAAAGCAAAGCGTCCACCTCGAAATCGCGGATGTCGGTGCCGCCGAGCGTGATCGACCCGGAATCAACATCCCAGAACCGTGCGATGAGCTGCGTGATCGTCGTTTTTCCTGATCCGCTCGGCCCGACGATCGCGCAGGTCGTCTTCGCAGGTATCGAAAGCGACACGTGATCGATGACCGTGCGGTCTGCGTAGCTGAAGGTCACGTCGTCAACCACGATGTCGAGGTTTTCAGGCGTCGTCTTGCGGGCGCCTTCGTCCATGACGGGCGTGGCGATCATCGCGTTCGCCTTGTCCATGCTCATGTCGATCATGCGCAGAAGCGAGGCGAACACGCCCGACATCTCGATCTTTCCGTATACCATGAACGAGGCGACGATCATCACGAGGCACACGCCCGCTTCCATGGTGCCCGAGATCCAGCACCATACCGAGACGAGGCACATGACCACGCTCGATGCCTTGGTGAGCAGCGTCTGCATGATCGCGTACTTGATGAACTTCAGCTCGAGTGCGACGTTCATGCGCTCGCATTCGTCGATCGCGCCGCTGAGCTTCTGCTCGGCTTCCCCCGCGAGCGAAAACGCACGCACGACGCCGATGCCCTGCACGTACTCGAGCACGGCGCCCACGATGGCGCTCTGAGCGGCCACGCGCTTGCCGGTAACCTTCTCCGAAGCGCGCTGCATGAGCGCGTTGATGCCGAGGAACAGGGCTATCGTCACGACGATCACCAGCCCGATCCGCCAGTCGAAGATCAGAAGCATGATCGCCATGAAGCCCGAGAACACGAAGCCCGAAATCACGTTGGTGTACACCATGCCGCCGGCGTTCTGCACGTCGTCGAGGGTGTTGGTCATCGTGCCCGCGATGGTGCCGAGGCTGTTCTCGTTGAAATAGCCCATGGGCAGGTAGCGCATGCGATCGCCTATCTGGGTGCGCTTCTCGCCGGTCATCGAGAAGTTCCCCTTGCAGAAGTTCTCGCTCTTGAAGTGGGCTGTCACGAAGCACCCGACGATGCTCGCGAGCATGATGGCAAGCGCCGTCCACATGGTTGCATCCGTCACGGCGTTGTCGGCAAGGGCGAACAGCACGACGGCGAAGGCCATCATCTGCCATGCTTCGAAAAACGAATTCAGAATCGAAAACGCCATGCCGCGCTTGAGGTATTTCGCGTAACTGCCGCCGAAGGCGAAGTATTTTTTAAACGTTGCAAACATCTCATACTCCTTTACGCGGCGTCTTTTGCGTCGATATGGGCTTCGTACATCTGGGCGTAGAGCGGGCACGTCTCCAAAAGCTCGCCGTGCGTACCTTCCGCTTCAATGCCGCCGTTCGACACCACGACGATCTTATCGGCATCGGTGACCGTCGAGAGCCGGTGCGCGATCACGATGAGCGTCTTGTCGGCTACAAGCTTGCCGACCGCCGCTTCGATGACCGCCTCGTTTTCCGGATCGGTGTAGGCGGTCGCCTCGTCGAGGATGACGATCGGCGCGTCTTTAAGCATGGCGCGGGCGATCGCGATGCGCTGCCGCTCGCCGCCCGAAAGGTGCCCGCCCGAGCCGCCGACCACCGTGTCGAAGCCGTTCTCAAGGCCCATGATGAACTCGTAGCACCCGCTTTGCTTGGCGACCTCGATGACCGCCTCGTCGGAGGCGCCGGGGTGCCCCATGCGGATGTTCTCCATCACCGTGTCGTCGAACAGGTAGTTGTCCTGCTCGACGAACGAGACGAGATCCATCAGCTGGTCGGCCGTCATGTCGTTCACGGTTGCGCCGCCGATGCGCACCGTACCGCTCGTCGCATCCCAGAACCCGGCGATGAGCCGCGCCAGCGTCGACTTGCCCGAGCCGCTCGGACCGACGAGCGCGGTGACCGTCGCGGGTTCGATGGCAAGATCGATGCCGTGGACGACCTCTTCGCGCCCGTAGGAGAAGCGCACATCGGAAAGCTCGATCCGCATTCCGCTCAAGTTCGCGGAGGTCTCGGCGCGGCGCTGCTCGGGTACGTCGAGGATGTCGGTGATCTGCTCGACAACGGTTCCGATCTGCGCAAGCGAGTCGATGAAGTTCATCGCTGCGTACAGCGGCGGGAAGATTGCAAGTGAGAGCACCGCCATCATGACGAACGTAGCCGGATCGAGCGTGCCTTCCATAACGAAGAAACAGCCTACCGGCAGCACAGTCGCGAGCGTTGCGGGCCAAATGGCCAAGCCCCCGTCTTGGAATATCTGACAGTGATGCATCCAGTCGATGAACGAGCGGGCGTATCGGGTGACCGCATTCGAGAACTTCTCGTACGAACTTGCCGACTGCCCGAACGCTTTGATGACCTCGATGCCGCCCACATACTCGACCGAAGCGGAGCTCATCTCTTCGCCCGCCCTCACGGTCTTCTCGTACCACGATTCGTAATCGCGCATCATGCCCATATAGCAGATGAAGCCGATGGGCAGCGTGATAAGGCCCACGAGCGCCATGCGCCAATCGAGCGTGAACATGAACACGATCACGGCAACGGGCACGAGCAGGTTCGAGGTCATCTCGGGCACGACGTGCGCGAGGGTGGTCTCGATGCTGTCGACTTTCTCCACCATGATGTTCTTGATCTTGCCCGACGGCGTATCGAGGACGTATCCCATCGGCACGCGCGTCAGCTTGCCAGCGAGGCGCCGGCGCACCTTGGAAATGGTCGCGAACGTCGCCTTGTGCGAGATGGTTGTCGAAGCGTGGTGGCAGACGATGTAGAGCAGGTAGCCCACCCCCGCAACCGCGCACCATCCGAGGTAGAACGAGAAGTCCTTCGTTTGGGCAAGCACTCCCGAGATCATCTGCCCGACCGCAAAGTACGGCACGATGCTTCCCGCCACGCCGATCACGGCAAGCAGAACCGAAGCGACGTACCAACTCTTCTTCTCTTCTGACCACGAAAGCAAGAGCGCAACGGGGTTCGGCTTCTGCTGCTTTTCAGCGTCTCCCGCGCAGGTCGCATTTTCAGCATCCATACGCAATCCTTTCAAAAGTTATCCTCTGGTTACAATTCGCAGTATAACACTGTTATATTAGGATTGGCTAACTTTTTTAAGGACATAAAGGACACTCGGGATCTGCTCGCTTGCGCAGAGCTTCAACTCGTATTCCACCGCATTATTGCAACAGGGCGTCCGTGTGGGCTTATTGGGTTAAGGGGCGGAAGTCGGGATCCATGAGCACAAGATAACCGGCATGGAAGAATCGCTCGTAATCAGCGATGAACTCATGCGCCTCTTCGCGCGGCATGTCGACAAGAAGCGGTTCGAAGTACCCGCGGAAGAACATGCTCGAAAGGATGCGCGAAGTCGTCTGCGACAAATCGGAGATCGCAATCCCCTGCTCTCGCATGACGCGCGTATAGCGATGGGTGCTTTCTTCTTCGACATCGATGAAGCGCTCGATGTAGTTTTCCCAAGCAGTACCCGTCGATTTAGCGAAGATGAGCAGGAATTCGTCACGGTGATCGTATACGAAATCGAGCATTTCATGCACAAGCCCCCGCTCGTATGCTTGCATTCCGTCGAACGTCTGGCTTTCAAGCGGCAGATCGTAGAAATTCTCCTGAGCCGCAACGTAGCGGTTGAAAAGCTCGTCTCCGGCCGGTCCCACAATAGCATCGAAAAGAGCTTCCTTGCTGGGGAAATACCCGTATATCGCCCCTGTGGTCACGTCGGCAGAAGAGGCAATCGCTCTAAGGGATGCACCAGTGAAGCCCTTTTCCATGAACTCGCGAACCGCACAAGCCGTGATGCGGTCGCGCGCGTTGTCGCGATTTCCCGTCGATGGGCCTTTTCGCTGCATGCTCCTCCAATCCGAACTCATCCGCCTGAGCCATGATACCGCAAATGAGCGAATTCGGATCCCGAGCAACCGCAGAGAGCGCAACGGCTTCAAAAGAAGGTCACCGCCTCAGACCGCAAATCCTGCGATCCTCAAAGGCCGAGCGAAGGGCAACGCGGATTTCTACAGCCCCTCATGCCTCCCATCGCAGATGATGCTCGCGCGAAACGCAGTGCAGAAGCTCTTTTCCATCTTGGTGCCTGCGTTCGAACACCTGGGGCTTCAAGCATCCCCGCTCAACCAGATAGTCGAGAATCCGTTCGAATTCTGCCCCACGCAATCCAAATCGATCCGATAGATCGGCATAGGAATACGTGCGACCCTCTTCGAGCGACTTGCGAACGCCCACCACCATGGAAACCGCCTTTCGTCAGCTATTACCGGGAACATGATATCATAAGTTAGCTTTAGCTAACTATAAAGCAAGGTATACGTTCGATGATTCACAGCGCTTCCACGTTTAGCTGCAACCTGCCGTTCGCCCGCAGCGCTTCTGTATTCGGCGCAAGCGAAAAAAGGCTCGCATCTGCAAAATAGCGCAGGCGTCTGCACGCATATCCCTGTACCGTCAGTTCGAAACCTTACGGATTTTGTCAAAAAACCTTACACATTCTGAACATCGTACCTGTTCAAATAATATATTTTATACCCCTTCCCGCACGGGTTCCGTGCTATCCTTCCCCCATGCCCCTCATATTGTGCGACATATCGGCTCTCGAGTTCTGGCGCGCCTGCAACCGGCGCAGCTTCGTCGTCTCCGAACGCCCGACGACACCCCGGCGAAATGCAGCATGCTGGCACAAACCGCTTCCGAGCCGGATCGAGGAGTTGCGCGAAAAGCATCTCCCCTTCCTTTCGGATCCTGTTCACCTGTACGTTCCCGATGCGGAAACGCGATGCAGAAGCGATCGTTTGCGATGCCATATATGGCCGGAAAAATTGCCGCGCGGCTCGTTCGCACAAATTGCCGACGACGTTTTCGTAAGCCGCCCTGAGCCATGCATCATTTGGGCTGCAAGACACATGCACTTCGCACAGGCAGTCCTCGTAGGGCTCGAGCTGTGCGGAATGTACCGATTGCCCGTCGGAAACAGGCCGACGACATACCAAGTTCCCCCGCTTACCTCCTCCACCGCCCTCAGCTCGTTCGTCGGCAAAGCCAGCGGCGTCCACGGATCGGCCGACGCCACGCGCGCGCTGCGCTACATCGTCGACGGATCGGAGTCGCCCATGGAGTCGATCTTATTCGAGCTGATAAGCTTTCCCTTGAGAATCGGCGGGCGGGGCCTGCGCAGGCCCGAGCTCAATTACAGGCTCAAAACGACGAGTGCGATTCGCAAGGCAACGGGAAAATCTAGCTTCCGATGCGACATGTTCTGGCCCGAAGCGGGCGTCGCCGTCGAATACGACAGCAACGAAAGGCACACGGGGCCTGAAAACATCTCCGACGATGCAACCAGACGCGCTGCGCTCATGAGCTTGGGTATCGAAGTCGTAACCGTAACCCATCGACAGATTCAAAACATAAACGAGTTCAACATCGTCGTCCACACGCTTGAAAAGCTGCTTGGAATGAGACGGCAGCCGACAAAGAAGCAATGGCATGAAAAAGAATTAGAGCTCAGAGCGACCATTCTATCCAACAAGCCTCACCGATAAGGCCTGCCGCCGACTTCCTGCGGTCCGAAACGGCATGCATCCGAAGGTTTTTATGCAAAAGCCTTCGGAAATGCAGCCCAAGGCGAGTTTTGGCAGTGATTTGCCCATAGGTCATGACCATCAGCAAAGGGAAAGCAGCGTTTTACCAGTTCAGAACTGCTTAACTTCATACCAATCTGAGAAATCACTGCCAAAACTCGCCTTGGGCTGCAAATGAACACCGTTTACCCGAAAAACGCCTCCAAGCGCCGGCCGCAAACTTCATCGAACGGCAAGATCGGCGGCGGGCCGATCCCACACAATGCGTCTCTCACCCACGCCGTAGCCCGACCGGCTCTCGCACCGGCGCACAGCGGAATCGCAGCACTCATCAACTTGAGGCGGTGCGCTGCAAGGCGTCAAGCGAAGCCTCGCAGCGAAATGCGCCGATCCTACCTCTTGACGTTCGCCAACGCCTCATAGGATCCCTCGAGCGGCAAGTGATCCAGCTCGTCGTATTCCGAAAGAGCTTGAGGCTCTTCGCCTGGGATATCATCGTGCCCAGGTAATACCATGTTGAGCAGAATCCCCACGATCGACCCGACGGCCAGACCCGAAAGCGAGATGGTGATATCCCCTATCGGCACGACGAGGGCACCCGCCGTGCTGTAAGCGATGCCGAGCGAGAGCACGAGAATCAGAGCAGTGATGATGACGTTGCGGCTCTTCATGAAATCGACGTGGTTCTCGACGAGGTTGCGGATGCCCACAGCCGAGATCATGCCGTACAGAACCAGCGATACGCCACCGATCACGCAGGCGGGCATAACCGAAATGACCGCCGCAAACTTCGGGCAAAACGAGAAGACGATCGCAAAGATGGCGGCAATGCGAATGACGCGCGGATCGAACACGCGCGTCAGCGCAAGCACGCCGGTGTTTTCGCCGTACGTGGTGTTTGCGGGAGCACCGAAAAGCGATGCCAGAATAGTCGCAAGACCGTCGCCGAGCAGCGTGCGGTGCAAACCGGGCTCTGCGATATAGTTGCGGTTGACCGTCGAGCTGATGGCCGAAACATCGCCGATGTGCTCGATCATGGTGGCAAACGCGAGCGGCATGATGGTGATGATGGCCGTTATGGCAAGTCCCGCGTTGAAATCGGCACCGAAGATGGAGAACACCGTATCGCTCCATTGGAACGGAGCGCCGATCCACGCAGCTTCGGCAACCGGCGTGAAGTCAACGACACCCGCAACTGCAGCGACCACGTACGCGCCGATCACGCCGAGCAGGATAGGGATGATCTTGATCATCCCGCGACCCCAGATGTTGCACACCACGATGATGGCGATTGCCACGATGGCGATCGGCCAATTGGTCGATGCGTTGCCGATGGCCGAACTCGCAAGGATAAGGCCGATTGCAATGACGATCGGTCCGGTCACGACGGGCGGGAAGAACCGCATGACGCGAGCGGGGCCGAATATCCGGAACAGGGCCGAAAGCACAAGGTACAAAAGGCCCGCGCAGGCAACGCCAAGGCAGGCGTAGGGCAAGAGATCGGCTTCGCCGTTCGGCGCTATTGCGGCATAGCCCGCAATGAAGGCGAACGAAGAGCCCAAGAACGCGGGAACCTTGCCCTTGGCCAGCAGGTGGAACAAAAGCGTTCCCACGCCGGCGAACAGAAGCGTCGCCGAAACGGAGAGCCCCGTCAGCGTTGGCACGAGGATCGTCGCGCCGAACATGGCAAACATGTGCTGCAAACCGAACAGTGCCATTTTCGGCGCACCGAGCGTACGCGCATCGTATACTGCATCCGGGCTGTCTTTTGCCCCCATGGTGGGCGTCATCTTGTTTTCGCTCACGTTTCATCCCCTTCTCTTGCGAAATGCCGGCGGCAGGCATCCAGCTCCCCGCGCCGAACTCAATCTTTCAAATTGTGCCACAAAGAGAAAGCCGACGATGCGGCATTGCCCAAAAACGTTCAAGCAAGCCGACGAGCAGCGCGATCTGCGCTTCGGACGGACGAAAGCCATCAAAATCTTCGGGGCAAGATGGAAACGGCGCAGTCGCGCACCCAAGCGCGCCGTGCGCTTCTATGCACAGCGCAGTCGCGCGCCGCAAGCGAGCCGTGAGCTTTTATACGCAGCGCAGCAAATCTCTTTACGCTATGAGCGCGATCGACTTCGGCACAGGGACGCTGCAGCACAGCTCGTGATACGACCCTGGCTCGGAATCGATCCTGTCTTTGAACTCGACGGGACCGACGATCGGGCTCCAGTGCTTGAGTACGAACCAGGCGATATCGGGATCGTACATCGATCCGCTGTTGAGGAATATCTCTTGGATGCAATCGCGCTCGGTCATCGCTTTTCGGTAAACGCGCTTGCCGAGCATGGCGTCGATCGAGTCGCACACCGCGATAATGCGGGCACCGAGCGGGATGCTCTCGCCCGAAAGCCCCTCGGGGTAGCCCGTGCCGTCCCATCGCTCATGGTGGAAGAGCACGATTTCTGCGACCCCCTTGAGACTCTCGCAGCCGGAAAGGATGTCGTAGCCGATCTTCGGGTGGTTTTTCAACACGTCGCGCTCTGTTGGAGTGAGCCTCGCATTCCTGATGAGCACGTTATCGGGGATGCCTATCTTGCCGATGTCATGCACGTGGGCAGCCATATGGATGGTGGCGGTTTCCTCCGCCGAAAGACCCATGAGCTCGCAGGTTCGCTCCACCATATCCCCGACCCGCAGAGAATGCTCTGCCGTATGGGGGTCGCGCGCTTCGAGCGCCGAAACGATGCTCTGGATCAAATCATGCAGAACAAGCGATGCCCGCTTCGTCGCACATGTGCCGCATGCCTCGATTTCATACGCGCTATCGCATGCGATCTCGTCGCCAATCGGCCGGTACCCTTTCATAGTTCTTCTGCCTATCGATTCTTCACCATTGTTAGATTTAGCTAACTTTATAGCACAGATGAGGAATCAGAGCAACGAAGTCGACAAAGGCGTCGCAAATGAAGGGCAGCACGCAAAGGTTTTCGGATGGCATGTGTTTTCTTCCGCATATCCCGCTACCTCTTGACAGGGCCATCCTCTATTCGCTATATGTTAGCCATAGTTTACTTTCCTGCCGCAAAGTAGGTTACGATCACTTGAGAGCAGATTGCGGTCAACCAGGATGGCCCGCAATCAAAGGCCCGTGCGCGTTGGCGCGCCGGCATCGTAATCGCATAAGACCGAAGGAGCGCTATGGAAGAACCGCTGACGCCTTTGCGTTCGCTCGAACGAAAGATAGTACGCCATTGCACGCCTACGCTCGCAGGCCTCAAGCCCGCGAATCTTTTCACCATCCCCGCAAAGACGGCGCAAAAAGAATGCGATTCAGGGTTGCTGAACACGTGCCGCGAACGGCTCGAACCGCATGGGGTGCGGCTCGAGATTCTCGCGCGGCGCGACTCGGGGGCGCTTCTGTTCGTTTATCGCCCGACCACCCTGACCGCAAACATCCAGCAAGCCGACATCGCTTCGTACCTCAGGAAGGCAGGCTACGATCCCGACAACCTCGCGAGCTGCATAGAGCGGCTCCACCACCGCATATGCGGAACCGATCTCGAAAGCAGGCTTTTGGGAACCTGCGAGTTCCCCCATGAGATAGGGTTCTTTCTCGGGTATCCGTTTGACGACGTCGTCGGATTCATCGAAAACGAAGGCAGGCACTGCCTCTGCAGCGGATGCTGGAAGGTGTATGCGAACGCCCGCGATGCACAGGCATGCTTTTGCCGGTACAAGAGCTGCACGAACCTCTATCAAAGCCTCTTCGACAACGGTGCGACGCTCGAGAGCCTCACCGCGTTTGACGATCTGAATCAGGTAACCGTCCGAGAAAAGGAGTTAGCAGTATGAAAAGCGTAGCAATCGTCTATTGGAGCGGCACGGGCAACACCGAAGCCATGGCGCAGCTCATCGCCGAAGGAGTGCAGGGCAAAGGAGGCAAGGCCGACTTGATCCAAGCTGCCGATTTCGGACCCGGTAAGCTCGATGCCTATGAATCCTTCGCATTCGGATGCCCTGCCATGGGCGACGAAGAGCTCGAAGACTCCGAGTTTTTGCCCATGTACGACGAAGTGGAGCCGTTGCTTGCGGGCAAGCCGGTCGCGCTGTTCGGCTCGTACGATTGGAACGACGGCGAATGGATGGAGTCATGGGAAGACCGCGCCGTCGGCGCAGGCATCGAGCTTGTCGACTCGGTCATCGCCAAAGACTATCCCGACGACGAGGCTACGGCAGAATGCATGCGCCTCGGAGCGCTGCTCGCCGAATAGGCGATCAGCCCGCTTGAGACGCCCCGGCGCCTCCTGGGCGAGCTACTGCGCGCTCGGCGCTGCGCCGGAGACACCGGAGCGGCGCTGCGCCGGAAGCACCGAACTCAAGCAAGCTACCGCGCGTACGACAAAGCCCCCGGCCGAACAACATCTCGGTCGGGGGCTTTCCTGTCGAGGCCGCTCTCTCAGCCTCTAAATCGCCCAACTTGCACTTGTGCTCTGAAGCTCGACCATGCGACGGTACGCGCCGTCGGGATCGGCCATGAGATCTTCGGGTGCTCCCTGCTCGGACACGCGGCCTTCCTTCAGCACGACGATCTTGTCGGCGTTGGCAACCGTGCGCATGCGATGCGCGATCACGAGCACGGTCTTATCGGACAGAAGGCGCGAGAGGGCCGCCTGAACCTGGCTCTCGTTCTCGACGTCGAGCGAAGCGGTCGCCTCGTCGAGCAGCACGATCGGGGCATCTTTGAGAAGCGCGCGGGCGATCGAGATGCGTTGCCGCTCTCCTCCCGACAGACGTGCGCCGTTCTCGCCGACGAGCGTCTCGTAGCCCTGCGGCATCCGGCTCACGAACTCGTCGCACATCGCCGACCTCGCCGCCGCGAGCACTTCCTCGTCGGTGGCGCCCCGCCTTCCGAGGCGGATGTTCTCCATCACAGTGTCGTCGAACAGGACCACGTCTTGAAACACCTCCGCGTAGTCGGCGAGCAGCGTTTCCGGATCGACTCCCGAAACGTCGACCCCGCCGACGCGCACGCTGCCCGAATCGACATCCCAGAACCGGGCGGCGAGCTTGGCAACCGTCGACTTGCCCGAGCCTGACGGGCCGACGAGCGCGGTCACTTCGCCTTCTTTCGCGCAGAAGCTCACGCCGTCGAGCACGCGCTCCCCCGTCTTGTAGGAGAACGATACGTCCTCGAATACCAGATCATGGCCCTCAGGATCGAACGAGGAGGAACCTGCCATAACCGGCTCAGCTGCGATATCCTGCGTGCGCTTGATGGAAAGCCGCATCGTGAGCAGCTCGCCGATCGATTGGAGAACGATGTTGATAGGGTCGTACACGCGCGTGACCACGAGAAGAAACGCAAAGTACACCATGAAATCGATCTGCCCCGAAACGATGAGCGACGCGCCGACGAAGACGGTCGTTCCGATGCCGAGCTTCAGAAACGCCTGTGCCGAAGTGATGCAGGCGCCCGTCGTCAACTCGGACACGATCTGAGAGCGCTCGAACGCATCGAGTTTGCCGGTCAGCGTATCGAGGAAATCCTGCGATCGGTTGGTCGCGCGAATCTCCTGCGCACACTCGAGGAATTCCTGAACGCCATCGGACATGACGAGTCGAGCGTCTTCCATGACCTTCGCCTTGCGCTGCTGGTACTTGCTCGACAGCGCCATGATCACCAGCGCTACGGGCACCACCCAAAACGCCGCAAGCGCAAGGCGCCAGTCGTAGAAGAAGATGCTGACGACGATGATGGTCGTCGAAATGCCCGTTCCGAACAGCTGGGGCATGATGTGCATGAACAGACGCTCCTGATCGGCGCAATCTTTCATGATGGTGTTCGTGAGGTCTGACAGATCGCGCCGTCCGAAGAACGAAAGCGGAAGCTGCCGCAGATGCTCTGCCAAGTCGGTGCGCTTGCGGGCGCTCTCGTCGTACACCTTGTGATACGTGTTGGCGTATTCGGCCCACTGCGTAAGCGCGATCACGACGAGGATGGCGACAGCACCGAGCATGTACGGCAAAAGCTCGGGAAGGGGCGAACCCGTGGTCAAATGGTTCATGAACTCGTTGACAAGCATGAACAGGATCCCGATGGGAGCCATGAGCACGAGATTGGCGAGTGCGCAGCAGAACACGCCGAGCTTGAAATTCTTCGCACCCTGCTCGGTCAAGCCGAAAGCCCTACGCAACATGGTCGGCCCCCTTTCCTTCGATGCGCCATGAGGCCGAGGTTTGGTAATCAGCCCACATGCGCGCGTACAGGCCGCCTGCGGCTGCGAGCTCTGCATGGGATCCCTCTTCGACCAGGCGCCCCCCGTCTATGACGTAGATGCGATCCGCACCCGTCACGGTCGAAAGGCGGTGGGCGATCATGAGCACGGTCTTGCCCTCGGTGAGCTTTGCGAGCGCACGTTGGATGAGCGCTTCGTTCTCAGGGTCCGCGAACGCGGTCGCCTCGTCGAGCACGACGACGGGAGCGTCCTTCAGGATCGCGCGGGCGAGCGCAATGCGCTGACACTCGCCGCCTGAGAGGTAGGTGCCCTTGGTGCCCACCACCGTGTCGAGGCCCTCGGGGAACTTCGCGATGATGTCGTCGCACTGGGCGGCGTGTGCCGCCGCCTCGACTTCAGCGCGGGTAGCCAACGGCCGAGCTGCGCGTATATTATCGGCGAGGCTCTGCTTGAAGAGCCTGTCGTTTTGGAACACGAACGCGACCCGTTCCATAAGCTCGGCTTGCGGAATGTCGCGCACATCGACTCCGCCCACACGCACCGTGCCCGAATCGGCATCCCAGAACCGCGGCACGAGAGAGGCCGCCGTGGTCTTGCCGCCGCCCGAGGGGCCGACAAGCGCCACCGTCGCGCCCGAAGGCACCTTGAGGGTGACGTCGGAAAGAGCGCATGCGTCGTTTCCGGGATAGCAGAATGTCACCTGGTCGAACTCGATCGAGTCATCTGCCGGGCGTTTCGCCTCTGCGGCTGACACCTCTTCCATGAGGGGCGCCGAGAGGATTCCCTCGATGCGCGTGACCGCATCCTGCGCTTCGGTGACCGCCTGAGATGCGTACATGATCTTGCTCATCATGGTAGTCGTCAGCGCCGAGAAGATGACGTAGAACAAGAAGTTCGTCAGAAACGCCCCGAAATCACCTGCCGAGGCGGCAAGCAGGATCCCTGCGGGAACGAGCACGAAAAACGTCGAGTTGATGGCGACGAGCTGCGCCACCTGAGGAGTTTTGCAGAGCTTCACATATGCGGTCGCGAAATCACGGTACGCGATGATGGACTCCTGGAATGCGCGGAACGACTGCACGGTCTGCTGGAACACCTTCACGACCGGTATGCCGCGCACGTATTCGACGGCGGCTTTGTTCATACGATCGAGCGCGTTTTGGTAGTTCATCATGAACGCCATGGCATTGGAGTTGCCATCGCCGTCTTTGCTTCCCAGGCCCCCTCCCATCATGAGGAACATGCAGAACGCCGAGACGATGATGGGAATGAGGCAGACCAGCCCCATGACCCAGTCGAACACGAACATCACGACCAGAAACGCGATCGGCGTGACGAGCGCCCCGACAAAGTCGGGGATCCGGTGCGCAAGCACGCCTTCGGTCAGCCCCGTCGATCCTTCGATGATGCGTCTGAGCTCGCCGGTGGATCGGGTGCTGTAGAAGCCGAGCGGTACTTTCGCCAGATGGTCGAGCGCCGCCTTTCGCATATTGCGTGCCGTGCGAAACGCCGCCAGATGCGTGCACATGAGCGCTGCGAAGTACACAGCCAGCGCGATGATGGCGAATGCGAACGCCCAGGCGCCGTACATCGGCGCATTCTGCGCGGCAGCCCAGTCGGGAGCGACTGCCACAAGGTCGCGCACCACGAACCACACGCACACGAGCATCGCAATGGACAGCAGGGCGTTCACCGCCGAGAGCACGCACCCAAGCACCGTCAGCCGTTTGTGCTTACCGGCGAAATCAAGCAGGCGCATGATGGGGTTTTTCTGCTTGGACGCGCCGCGCTCTTCCGAGCCGCCTGCGCGGTCGGGTGCACCTGCCGCTTGAGATGGACGGGTCTGCGCCTCGCCTCTCTCCTCGGACATGACAACTTCCTTTCTTGTATGGGGCATGCGCAGCGGACCGCATCTGGCCGAGAACCGGGCGCGGCCCGCTTGGCATGATCCCTTTTGTTAGACTAAGGAAACAATATAGCGATTCTTCTAAAACACAGATCGATATCGCTTCGTTGTGACGCTCAAGCCGAAACAGATGTCAGGTGCACCGAAAAGAGATTCGCAATCGGCGCCGATTAATCAACCCGCAGGCTGCAGCCGATAGCGGTCTTAGAGTTGCTCTAAAGCCTTCGGTTACGCCGCGATTTTCGCGAAGTGCTTCTTGAACAGCTTCGACCCGATCCAGCCGCCGATGAGCGGGCATGCAACGGTTCCAACGAAGGCTACGAGCATGAGCGGACTCGATTGGAAATCGACGAGCGTCTGGCCGTACTCGGCGCTCATGCCCATCTCGACCACCATGGCGACGTACGACTGACCCGCCATAAACACCATGGCTTGCTGGCCCACCCAGAAGCACAGCGTGAACACCGAGAATGCGACGATGCTGCGCACGGCCGTGCGCTTGTCGCCCGCACCCGCGATGAGCTCGGCCGCTATGCCGCCCACCACGATGCCGACAGGACCCGTCCACACCATTCCGAGCAGCAGCGCAACCACCGCGATGAGCACCGCCATGATTGCGAACGCGCCGCGCTTGGGAACCTTCGCGGCGAGATACATCCATACGATGCCCGCCACGAGCGACCCCACCGCATGGGTGAACCAGAACGTGTTCGCATTCATACCGAGGATCATCGAAAAGGCGAAGAACACGACGAAGAGCAGCAATCCGAAGATGGCTATCGTTATGTAGTCCTTCCCGACGAGCTTCCCAGCCTTGGCGTCGCCTCCTACCATTTTCCCTGTGTTCCGCATCCGAGTTGTACCGTCCATTATCTGTGCTCCTTTCGTAGAGGTTGATACCTATCGCATTCGAATCGGCCCGCCTCGGCCCACCGTGGCGCGACGGCAAAGCGAGCGGCCGTACGGCTCGGCGCGCATGCTCAGCTGCCGAACCCGAGAATTTCCCTGATGCGCAGCGCATTCTCCTCGCTCACCGAAAGCGTCTCGCCTACCCGTCCGTCGCATACGACCGCAGCCGCATCGCACGCCGAGCAGATGAATTCGTAGTCGTGAGTGATGACGATGGCGCACGTTCCGTCGTCGCAGACGCGCCGCAGCTCATCGGCCACGCGCTGCATGTTGTCGAAATCAAGCCCGCTTGTCGGCTCGTCGAGCACAAGCACCGCGGCCCCCTGTGAAATGCCGACGGCGATCGCGAGCCTTTGCCGCTGGCCGCCCGAAAGCGAAAGGGGGTGCCGCATCGCCTGCTGTGCAAGCCCGAAACGCGACAGCGCCTCGTCGACCGCCGCTTCGGATGCAGCAGGCTCCCGTGCGCCTCCCTGCGAAAGCGCCCCGCCAAGCTCGCCGCGAACGCTGTCGCTGAAAAGCTGGTAGCCGGGTTCCTGCATGACGAGGAACGCGTGCTTCGGGCGATCCCGCCGTTTCGGGCATTCGCCTTCGAAGCTGATCGTTCCGCCGCTTTCGCGATGAAGTCCCACGATGCACCGTGCGAGCGTTGTCTTGCCCGCCCCGTTCTTGCCGATGAGCGCCGTGATGCTCCCCCGCGAAAACGAGGCGCTTGCGCCGCAAAGCACCTCGGCAGATCTCCGATAGACGGCATGAAGATCGTCGGTCGACAGCGCATCTTCGCCCGACGGGACCCGATTCGCGCCTTTCGCCAAGCGCTCGCCTGAAGGCGCTTGCGAGGACCCGTCTGCTTTGTCGGGGAACCGGCGGCACCGCAGCTTCGTTTGCGAGACGTCCCACGAGCGCAGACCGAGGGCAGTGCTTTCAGCGCCGCTCATCCGTGCGAAACCATCGGCGGAATCGTCGTAGACTATGCGGCCGTCCCTGACGACGACCACCCTGTCGGCAATATCGGACAGCCACCAGAGACGATGCTCGGCGACGACGATCGTTTTGCCGAGGGCCTTAAGCCGTGCGATCACCTGGGCGAGTCTGCGCATCGAAATCACGTCGAGCGAGGCGGTGGGTTCGTCGAACACGAAGATGTCCGGCCCCATCGCACACGCCGAAGCGATCGCGACCATCTGCCGCTGTCCGCCCGAAAGGGCAAAGATGTCGCGATCTTCGAGCTGCTCGATTCCGAGCAGCATAAACGCCTCATCGACGCGGCGCTTGATCTCGTTGCGCGTTATCCCGATGTTTTCGCAACCGAACGCCACCTCGGACGTCGTGTCGAGATTGAAGAACTGGCTTCGCGGATTCTGGAACACCGAGCCGACCGTACGGCACAGCTCGTCTTGCTCCCAATCGAGAAGAGGGATGCCCGCGATGCGAACCGATCCGTCGAGCATCCCGCGATACGAAGCGGGAATGAGGCCGTTGACAAGCCGCGTCATCGTCGTCTTCCCACAGCCCGAGGGACCCGTCAAAACCAGGCACTGGCCCCACGGAATCTCGAGCGACACCCGATCGAGGGCGGAAGCGCCTTGCTCGGCTTCGTAGGAGAAGCTCACATCGCAAAACTCGACCGCGCTGCCGCTTCTCTCGCACGGCGCCGTCATGCAACCACCCCGAATTTGAAAAGGACGACATAGGCCGATACCGCCGTAAACAGGATGAGGAACACGACATCGGCCCCCGACACCTTAAGCTCGTAGTATGAGGTGCGCTTCGCGTCAGAATCGATGCCCCGCACGATAGCGGCGTTCGAAAGCTCGTCGGCAACGATCGCCAAGCGGCTCATAACCGGGACCATGAGGTTCTCGGCGAACAAGGCGGGATGGCGCAGCACCGATGCGGGCGTGAGAGAGTATCCGCGCACGCGCATCGCCTCGGCTACCGACACGAACTCCTTGCCCATGGTCGGAAAGAACCGAAGCGCCACGCTCACCGCCGTCACCATGCCGCGCGGCAGATGAATGAGCTGCAGCGCCGATGCCATCTCCCCCACCCGCGTGGTCGCGATCATGTTCGACGCGAACATGCCAACGCAGAACACGCGCCGAAACGTGAGGATCATGGCTGCGAACGACGCGGTCGCCTCGTTGGGGAACTGCACGATCAAGAGTGCACCGCAGAAGATCACGGCATAAGCGACAAGCCACCGCAGTGCCGCCGCAAGCCTTCCGCACCAGATCATGACGATGGCGCAAAGACATGCCGCGCACACTTCGGGCCATAGGTTCGTCGGCGCGAACGCAGTCACGTTGAGTATGAGCAGTATGTACAGGGAAACGCGCGGGTCGAGGCGCCGCATCGCGCGCGGTGCGGGTTCTGTTGATTCCGCCGCCCAAACGCTTGATGCAAGCGTCGCTTCTGATGTATTCTCTAAGTTAGCCATGTCTAATAATTTAATGAATAGGCCGAAAGGAGAGCAGAAGGATGAACGAACGTGACGTTTCAGATGAAATTCCTGACGCTATCGCCGAAATCGAGCAGATCTTCCCGAGCGGCGGATCCCCGTCATATTTCGACTCGCTGTTCGTTCCGCAAGCGACCGCCATGCACGGCGTTCCCGTCGATCCCGCGCTGCGAGGCCGCGTTGGCAGGCTCTGGGAAATCGACGAGAATTACGGCACGGGTACGTATTGGTTCTACGCGATCGACGACCTGATGGGCGTTGCGGTATACAACCTTCGGTTCAAAACGGCGCTTGAATTCTCATGCGAAACGCCCGATTTCTTCTGCTTCGGCTCGTACGGCAGAAACATGGTGCCCTACTTCGGCATCAAGGAAGATCCCGCCGACCGCACTCTGCTCGGATACGTATGGAAGGGGCAACCTTACATGCAATCGACCAGGGAAAACGAACAGCTCGATGTAACAAGCATCGTCCTTTTGCCCAAAGCGATGCAGTTTTTGAGCATCCGCTGCCACTGCGATCCCGTCGTCCTTTCGCGGGCCATCGCCTCGCTTGACGGCAGCTGCGACGTACTCGGGCTCAACCAGGTTTTCGACGAGATACGGCAGGCCCGCCCCTCGGCAGTGACGGCAAACGCCTACTATGAAGCAAAGATCACCGAAGCCGTCGCCCTTCTCGTCGACTGGAACCTCATTCAGGCCCAAGGGCAGCGAAACACGCTCAGACCCCCTGATCGCGGAGCGCTCAACCGCGCACGCATGCACATACAGGACAACATCGATCGCCATGTGCCCACAAGCGAGCTCTGCCGTCTTGCCTGCATGAGCCCGAGCAAGCTTACGCGACTCTTCAAGCAAATCGAAGGCTCGACGCCGCAAGAATACGCCCGATCGATTCGCATGGAGCGAGCGCGCCGCCTGCTCGAGACATCCGACATTCCCCTTGCCCAGATATCTCGACAGCTCGGATTCAACCACCAGGGAAGCTTCTCCGAGGCTTTCAAGGAACGCTACGGCATAAGCCCGCGAGCCTATCGCGGACTCAAAGGACCACGCTGAATCCCGTCTCGCGCGCCCCGCGGGCATTTGCACGCGAAAGCAATCCCAACCCCGCAGCGGTAAACGAACTGCCAGCCGATCGGTGCGCCCACGCGTCCAACCGTTGCCGAACCGTTATGTAGGTTTCTTGCAGCACTTATGGCGCTTCCCTGCAGGATCGGAGCAACGTGTGTTCAGGCATCCTCCAATCCGATAGCATACTGCCCGCTCTCGAGACCGAACCACACCACCAACCCACCACCGGTCCAGAAAGGCAGGAAATCACTTGCTGGAACGTCGTTTCCGCAGAACCGCCATCGCACTTGCCGCGGTTGCTGCTTGCTCCCTTCCCCCAACGCTCGCGCTCGCCGCCGAATCGGATCACTCGGATGCTCTCCCGCCTGCGCCTTTCGCCATATCGGCAGAATCGAAAAGCTCGGTTGAGTCCGAAATCATCATTCCCGAACCCGACCCGGTCGAAGCCTACGAAGCGGCACAGTCCCTTTCGGCCGCACTTCCCTTTTCGTCGTTCGATATCGAGCAGACCTCGCCGCTCGATGCGCTTAAGGAACGCTACGAGCAGCGGCTCGCTGCCGAAGAGGATGAGGCGCGGAGGGTCGCAGAGCTCGAGAAGACCGACAAACTGCTCGCCTACGATCCCGTCCTGATAGCCGCTGTCGGCAATCAGGTTTCAAGCGGTCACACCATCTGCTGCCCCGGCTACGCCTGCGCCTATGGCGATGCCATCGTTCAGGGCGTCGCCGTCGACCACGCCGCCTACGGCTGCGGCATGTGCACCTGGCCGGGATGGGGCGGCGGGAATTCGTCGTTTCGATCCCTCGGATCGAACGAAGCGCTGCTGCGCGAAGCCTACGACCAGATCGCTGCAGGAAAACCGACCGTCATCCACGTGACGGGAACGTCGAACGAACATTGGATCACCCTCATCGGCTACCGAGGGGCGACGAACCTCGATGCGCTCAGCCTTGATAACTTCGTGGCGCTCGACCCCTGGGATGGTACCGAAATCATCGCGGGAGCGTCGTATTCGCTCTACGGAGATTTTTGCGAGCACATCTCGCAAGCCTGATCGTAAAAGGGGCCGAAAGCGCTCGGGTGCCGGGCACGCCTTGCAAACGACACCCGAGCACCTTGTCCGCTGACGGCGCGGCTTATCTTGCCGCCAGGCGCTCGGCGGCAAAGCGGATTCAGCGCTTGCTGTTCAGCGCATACAGCATGCCGAGCCCCCGCAACACCAGCGGTTCGTCCGCGCACTCGACCCGCTGAGACAGAGCTGCTACGATGCCCGCCTGCACGCCGGTCGCTACAACTTTCGTCGAACACCCGAGTTCGGCCCATATCGCATCGACAAGCCCGTCGATGCGGGCAACCTCGCCAAGCACCACTCCGGCTTGCATGGCCTCGCGCGTGCTTTTCCCGATCGTCGACGACGGAACCTTTATCTCGATAACGGGCAGCCGCGCCGCTGCCTGCGCGAGCGCCTTGGCCGAAAGGGCGATGCCGGGCGCGATGACCCCGCCCGCGAAGGCCCCCTCACCGTCAAGCACATCGAAGTTCGTCGTCGTCCCCAAATCAACGACGATCAGCGGATACCCGTAAGCCTCGCGAGCCGCCACCAACGTTGCAACCCGATCGGAACCGACTTCGGATGGGTCGTTGTAGTGCATCTTCAAGCCGGTCTTCAAACCCGGCCCGACGACGAACGGCTTTCTTCCGCATTCGACAGCAAGCGCGCCTACCCATATATCGGTTAAGTCAGGGACAACCGACGAGAGAATGGCGTCGGTCGGGTTTCCGACGAACCTGCCGTCATCGGAAAAAACGCTATCGAACAGGCGAGCGTCATCGCCCTTTGCCTGCGCGCGCGTCCTTTCGCGCTCGAGCATATTGAGGAAATTCGCGATTTCCAGTCGAGCTTCATCCGAAGTCATGCGCTCGCGCGTTGCAAACTCCCATGAAGCAGCAAGCACGCCGCGGGCGATCAAGCCGAACCTCGTCACGGTGTTTCCGACATCGACCGCCAGAACAAACGCAGCATCCCTGTTCGCATTCGCCGCCATTGCGCAACCACCCGTCTTTCCGCCGTATCGTACAAAATGAAGTGCAATCATCGCGTATGGCGATTATACTGTACGAGTCCGTTCAGTAACCCGACTTCCGAAGGAAGCGGATATACGAGAAGGAGCTTTGCATCATGAACCCTGCGAAAGGTCAGTTGACCGCGCGCGGCATCGCCATAGGATGCGTCGGCTGCGCGATCATCACCGCGGCATCGGCCTATACCGCCCTCAAGATGGGCGCGCTCCCCTGGCCTATCATCTTCGCCGCAATCATCTCCCTGTTTTTCCTCAAAGCACTCGGGAACACGAATCTGCACGAAGCCAATGTCACGCATACGATCATGTCGGCTGGAGCCATGGTTGCGGGAGGACTCGCATTCACCATTCCCGGCATCTGGATCATCACCAAGGCGAACGACGTCAACTGGTGGGAAATGCTCATTGTGGCGCTTTCGGGCGTAATCCTCGGGCTTATATGCACTGCGGTTCTGCGCAAGCACTTCATCGAGGATGCCGATCTCGAGTACCCCATCGGACAGGCGGCAGCCCAAACGCTCATAGCGGGAAACAGCGGCGGAAAAACCGGCAAGAAACTGTTCGGGTCGATGGCGCTTGCGGGCATCTACACGGCGCTGCGCGACTGGTTCGGCATGATACCCGCCATGCTGTTCGGATCGGTTTCGATACCGGGCGTGGCGTTCGGCATCTACAACTCCCCCATGCTGCTTGCCGTGGGCTTTCTCGTTGGAACCGCCTCAGTCGTCGTGTGGTTCGTCGGGGCGATAATCGGAAACTTTGGAATCATCGTCGGCGGCAGCGGACTCGGCCTGTGGGATACAGCGACCGGTCAGGGCATCACCGCCAGCCTCGGCATGGGCGCCATGATGGGATGCGGCATCGGCGCCATTCTCAAGAACATCCTTCCGAAGGCGATCGGCTTGATCAAGGCGACATCGGCCTCGCCGGCGCCTCTCAAACCGACGACGCCCGCAGCTGCCGGGCAGCCCGAGAGCCGCAAGCGGCGCATGCGCTGGACGGCGGGAGCCATCGCACTCGCCGTTGCCGCAGTTGCGTTGCTTCTATGCTTCGGGCTCCGACTCGACCCGCTCGCGAGCGCCATCGTCGTACTGCTTGCTTGGGTCACCACCGCCATGGGAGCCCAAAGCGTGGGCCAAACGGGCATCGACCCCATGGAGATATTCGGCCTCATCGTACTGCTCATCGTTGCCGCCGCGTCGAACGTCGCGCAGGTGCAGCTTTTCTTCGTTGCGGGAGTCATCGCAGTCGCCTGCGGCCTTGCGGGCGATGTCATGAACGACTTCAAAGCGGGACACGTGCTCGGCACCGATCCGAAGGCCCAGTGGATCGGCCAGGCCATCGGCGGCGTGCTCGGCGCGCTTGTCGCCGTTGCCGTGCTGTTCGTTTTAGTGAGCGCATACGGCGCCGATGCGTTCGGCACGCAAGGCACGTTCGTTGCCGCCCAGGCGTCGGTGGTCGCCACGATGGTATCGGGCATACCCTCGGTACCCGCGTTCGCCATCGGCCTTATCGCCGGATGCGCGCTCTACCTGCTCGGCCTGCCGGTCATGATGCTGGGCCTGGGTATCTACCTGCCCTTCTACATGTCCTTCACCGCGTTTCTGGGCGCCATGGCGAAAGTCGGATACGATGCCGTCTGCAAACGCCGCCGCGCAAAACTCCCAGCCGATGAAGCCTCCGATAGAAAGAAGGAGCAGGAAGAAACCGGATTGGTAGCCGCATCGGGCCTGCTCGGCGGCGAATCGGTGGTCGGCGTGCTCGTCGCATTCGCTTCAGTCACCATGGGACTGGGATTGTAGCAGCAAGCGAGAACAGCTGCTCGCGTCCACAGGAAAACGGCTCGGAACCGCGAAGGCTCCGAGCCGTTTCTTCTTGCATGCGCAAACGCTTGGCGCAGATGCGCATCCGCTGGGCGCAAGCGTGCTTCGGCGGATGCGAACGCCCTACAGCATCGTCTGGATGGCGATAAACAGCGGGGTGAACGTCAGGGACACTATAGTCATAAGGTTGATGAGGATGTTCATCGACGGACCGGACGTATCCTTGAACGGATCGCCGACGGTGTCGCCGACAACGGCGGCCTTATGGGCCTCCGAGCCCTTGCCGCCATGCGCGCCGCCCTCGATGTACTTCTTGGCGTTATCCCACGCACCGCCCGCATTCGACATGAAGATCGCGAGCAGCATGCCCGTTGCCACGGCACCGGCCAAAAAGCCGCCGAGCATAGCCGGGTTGAAGCACCCGATGACCACAGGGATCACGATGGCGAGAATGCCCGGGAGCATCATCTCGCGCAATGCCGAATTGGTGGAGATGGCCACGCACTTGTCGTACTCGGGCTCGGCCTTGAACTCCATGATGCCCTTGATTTCCCGGAATTGACGGCGAACCTCTTCGACCATCGCATGAGCAGCACGGGATACGGCGCCCATCGTCAAAGCAGCGAACATGAACGGTATCATCGCACCGATGAAGATGCCTGCGATGATGAGCGGATCCGTGAGCGTGAGCTCGAAGTTCGGAATCGAATGATGCATGGTCGCCTGATAGGAGACGAACAGCGAGATGGCGGACAGGCCCGCGCTTGCGATCGCGAAGCCCTTGGCGATTGCGGCAGTCGTGTTGCCGACCGCATCGAGCGAGTCGGTGCGTTCGCGCACTTCTTCGGGAAGGCCGGCCATTTCGGCGATGCCGCCCGCGTTGTCGGCAACGGGGCCGTAGGCATCCACGCCGACGGTGATGGCGGTGTTGGAAAGCATGCCGGTCGCGGCGAGCGCAACGCCGAACAGGCCGACCGCAATGCCGCCCTCGGGGGTCACGATGTTGGCGAACGCCATGTTGCCGCATGCGTAGGCGCCGATGATGGCGAACGCAACGAGCAGGATCGGGATGATCGTGGAGAGCATGCCCGTCGAAAGGCCCTGGATGATGTTGGTGGCGGGACCCGTTTCAGACGCCTCGGCGATCTGATGGACGGGCTTGTAGTGATCCGAGCAGAAGTACTCGGTCGTCTTGCCGATAAGCAGACCTGCGACGAGGCCGCAGAGAACCGATCCGAACAGCCAGATGGGCTGGTTCGCGCTCTGGCCGTTCCAGATGAAGAAGATCACGAAGATGGCGATGATTTCGATGCCGGCAGCCACGTAGGTGCCGCGGTTGAGCGCCTTGTGCAGCTCGGAGCCTTCCTTGGTGCGAACCGCGAACAGTCCGATGATCGACGTGATGATGCCGCACGCAGCGATCATCAACGGGACGACGACGGCCCACGTCGCATCGACGGTGCCCACCGCGCCGAAGTAACCGAGTGCGCCGAAGGTCACCGCGAGGATGGTCGGAGCGAGAATAGAGCCGGTGTAGGACTCGAACAGGTCGGCGCCCATGCCGGCCACGTCTCCCACGTTGTCTCCCACGTTGTCGGCGATGGTCGCAGGATTGCGAGGGTCGTCCTCGGGAATGCCCGCTTCGACTTTGCCCACGAGGTCGGCTCCGACATCGGCAGCTTTAGTGTAGATGCCGCCGCCGACGCGGGCGAAAAGAGCAACCGCCGAGGCGCCGGTCGCAAAGCCCTCGACCATGCCCACATGCTCGTGCATGAGATCGAACGTGTCGACTCCGAACACAAGCAGCAAAAGCCACAGCGAAAGGCCGAGCAACGCAAACGAAGCGACGGAAAGCCCCATGGTCAAGCCCGATTTGAACGAAATGTTCAAGGCTTTGGCAACGCTTTCCTCAGCTGCATACGCAGTACGGGTATTGGCGCGCGTGGCAACATGCATGCCGATATAACCCGCAAGCGCCGAAAGGATTCCGCCCGTGACGAATGCCACGGCCGTGATCGGCGAGAGGGCCACGGCCATAACGACGGCCACGATAACCATGAAGATGACGAGCAGCTTGTACTCGCTCATCAGAAACGCCTTCGCACCCTGCTGGATCTTCAGCGAGATGTTGTTCATCTTTTCCGGACCGGGATCTTGTTTCAGAACCCACGACCCGAGGTAGCCCGCCATGCATATGCCTATGAGAGCGCAGATGGGGGCCATCCATGCGACTTGGACGGTCACTTGTTCCTCCTTGATTTGTCTTACAGTTTCATGGATTCTTCGGGCCGGGCATCGAGGCCGGAAGAATGCACTCTGCCCATTCTAGGGTATTTGCACCTGCTCGGGAACTGACAACGGGGCATTTTTCGACCGCGCGGGAGCCCGACGCGGCGAATAGCGGGCGGATTACCGCACACACCTACTCCCTCAAGATGATACGCAGGCGCCGTTTGCGGTGTTCGGATGAGGCTGTACTCGAATCTGCTATAATCGAAACGGATATAGTAATAGATTACCGCAGCGCTTAAGCTCGACCGCGCACTGTCGATACGTTGGAGTTTCGCACATCATGGAATGCATCAAGTCCCTCACGGCACCATGGGACAAGGCCACCAAAGCGAGCGTCGTCTCGTTCTTCGTCCTTCTTGCCGCTTACTGCGCGTTCGATGCCGCAGGTTTCGTCATTCACGAGAGCTCCTGGACGACACCTTCGGTCATCGCCGTATTCGTAGCGCTCATTGCCGCGCTGGCGCTTCGACCTCGAGTTCTCGGCCGATACGAGCGCATCGTCGTGCGCGCGAAACCCTTCGTGCTCGGCGCACTCGTGCTTCTCGCCTTCTACTTGTTCGAAAAGCCCTACAACCCGGCGCTTTTCGACATCGGCGCATACTACACCTTCGTCAACCTCTGCGTCATCGCCGTCTTGTTCTGCATCGTCTATTTCGCCGGTCAGCAGACGAAAACGGCGGCGATCGCGTTTCTCGCCGCCTGCTTCATCGCCGGCACTGCAAATTACTTCGTCATCGCATTCAAGGGACAGCCCGTCCTTCCAGCCGATCTGTTCGCGCTGAGTACAGCGGCTGCGGTGGGCGGCGGATACACCTACGCCGTCAACGACAGCGTCGCTATTGCCTTCGCTGCCTTGGCCTGCGGCATCGCTTTGGTTTTGTTTCTTCCGAAAACGAAGTTCGCCGTCAAGCGGAGCGCGGCCAACGCCGCCGTTGCGGCAGCGTGCGTGGTCGCGTTCGGATTCTGGTTTTCCAATTTCGACATAGAAAAAGCCTACGGCTGCCAGGTTGACGGATGGGCCGCGTCGGATTCTTATGCCCAACAGGGCTCCGTTCTCTGCTTCCTGAAACGGGTGCAGGATCTCAATCCCGCCGAGCCGGACGGATATTCGAGCGCTGCCGCCGCCGAAATCCTCGCCGCCTACGAAAGCGAGGACGGCTCTCGCGCCGATATCCCCGACGAGGAAAAGCCCATCGTGATCGCCATCATGAACGAGACGTTTTCGGACCTTTCGCGCTACCCCAACCTGTCGGACGCCTACGACGGACCCGAGTATTTCAATTCCATATCCGATGCCTATCTCAAAGGCACCGCTTACGCATCGGCGCTGGGAGCAGGCACCTGCAACAGCGAATTCGAATTCCTCACGGCAACGAGCATGGGGAACCTCGGCGCCGGCGTCTACCCCTACATGCTCTACGATCTCGACGGCACGGACAATCTTGCAACCTATTTCAAATCGCTCGGGTACGAAACCACGGCGATCCATCCGGCCGATGCGACCAATTGGCGACGCGATACCGTCTACCGACAGCTGGGATTCGACCGGTTCCTCGACGTCACGGCCTTCGAGGGCGCCGATACGCTGCGGGGCTTCACGACCGACAAGGCAACCTACGATGCCATCCTGCAGCTGATAGGCCAAAGCGACGCGCCGCAATTCATCTTCGACGTAACGCTGCAGAACCACGGCGGCTACGACACGGGGCTCATCCCCGACGAAATGGCCCTCGAGGTACCGCTCGATTCGGATCGCACCGACGAGCTCGAGGAATTTGCGAGCTGCATCAGGCAATCCGACCTCGATCTGCAATACCTGATCGAATCGCTCGCAAAACTCGATCGGCCCGTGGTGCTGTGCCTGTTCGGCGACCATCAACCGGGTTTCTCCGATTGGCTGTCAAGCCTCGCCTTCGACAAGGATGTCGCAGATTTCACGCTTGGGGAAGTACAGGCCCGCTACGAGGTACCCTACCTCATTTGGACCAATTTCGAAACAAGCGAAGCACCAGCACGAAGCGGTTCGCTCCTTGCGGAATCCACCGAACCCGACCTGGAACAGCTCGAACGGCCCCTCTATCCCGATTCGACCGATATGAGCCTCAACTACCTTGGGGCGCACATGATTGCCGCAGCGGGGCTTCCACTCGATCCCTACCACAGCTTCCTGCTCGACTCGCAGGCCGTCCTTCCAGCCGTCAACATCAACGGATATCTCGACGCGCAGGGAACGTGGCGCTGGATCGACGAACGCCACGACGATCCCGCCGACGAAGCATCAGCCGCTCTTGCCCGAATGGCGATCGTTCAGTACGACATCCTGTTCGGATCGTAGAAAACCGCACACCGTGCATCCGAACCTCGGATCGCGTTGTTGCCGGCCGCGACGCTGGAAACCGGGTGCGGTGCGCCCGATCTTACATGTTTCCCCTAACCCAAGCAATATTGCCGTTGACGGTGGCGATGAGCTCGTCGATGGTCTCGAACTTGATCATGGGGCGCAGAAAGTGGAGGAATTCGACCTTGATCGCCTTGCCGTACAGATCGCCCTCGAAATCCAGCAGATGGGCTTCGCACGTTGCGTCCGTCTTATCGGCGAACACCGGAGAGACGCCCACCGACACGGCGGCTTTGTAGCGCATCCCATCGACGTGCGCATAGGCTCCGTATACGCCGGCTCCCAACGCCTGGAGCTGAGAGGGAACCTTGAGATTCGCCGTCCTGAACCCGAACTCCTGACCCTCGCCCCGACCTTGCTGCACGGTACCGACCAGATAATACGGCCTGCCCAACAGCTTGTTGGCTTCGATGATGTCGTTGTCGCCCAGAAGCAGCCGGATGCGCGTCGCCGTAATAGGTGCCCCGTCAGCGCTTTTCAGATCATGGGCGCATACTTCCGTTCCGGCATCCCGAGCCCAGTTTGCGAGCTCCTTGACCGTGCCCTTCGCCCGCGCGCCGAACCTGAAGTCGTACCCGACGTGCAGATACGAAGGGGCATGGCCGTTGAAGGTGTTCAGGAGAAAATCTTCGGGGCTCGATGCCGAGAAGCGCTGCGTGAACGGCAGCACGACCACCGCGTCGACCCCGCTTTCCGAAAGCGTCTTGATACGCTCCTCGTTGGTCATGAGCTTTTTAAGGCGTTCGGGATGGAATACCTCGTCGGGATCGATGTCAAACGTGAGCGCCACGCTCGCTCCCCCGTTTTTGCGCGCTGTTTCCTGCGCGCAGGAAAGCAGGTACTGATGGCCGCGATGCACTCCGTCGAACACGCCGAACGCGCACGACGACCATGTAAAGAACGAATGGTCGAACATCTCGTCACATTTAAAAATCTCTGCCACGTGATACCCCCATAGCGAACACGCACCGCGGCTTCAACGCGTTGCGCATCCCATCGTACTCGTACAGTGCAACCAGCTTGTTCTCGGCGATCACCGAGATAACCTCGCCGGACGTTAACGGTTTTTCACTCTGCCTGACGCCTGCCGTGCATGCGCACAGCTCAGCCGCGATACCGGCCCGCCTTCGCTCGAATACCGTACAGCTCTCAGCGAGAAGAAGCGAGCCGTTGGACACCGCAGCGGCAACATTGCCGTCTGCGAACAGGAATCGGAATCCCAAAAGCCTTACCGGATCGAGTGCCGCCGCTTCACCGCGCTTCTCAAGCATCTCGAGCGTCACACACTCGGCCAGATCGAGCGCGCCTGCGCATGTCCGCTCGAGCATGCTGACGTATGCAGGACACCCTATCATGTTGCCGATATCACGGGCAAGCGAGCGGATGTAAGTGCCCTTCGAAACCCACACGGAGACGTCCCATGCGGGAAGGCCGTCTTCGCCTGCCGCAACAACGCGCTCGAGCTCCGCTTCGTAAATCTCGATATCGCGCGGAGCCAGATCGATGATCTTTCCCTCACGCGCCGCTTTGTACGAACGTTCGCCATCGACCTTGATGGCCGAGTACACCGGCGGCATCTGCTTGTGCTTGCCGACGAGCGCAGCGACGAACCGTTCTGCATACTCGTCGTCGAGCACGCAAACGGGAGCATCGCCCCGTTTGATGATTTCACCGCCCGCATCGTCGGTATCGGTTCCGATGCCGAACGATACGCGAAAGCGGTAGCGCTTGTCGTGCTCGGTAAGATACGAGTCGAGCCTGGTCGCCGGGCCGACGCAGATGAGCAGCGCGCCTTTCGCCAAAGGGTCGAGAGTCCCGGTGTGCCCTACCCGGCGCTCGCCGAAAATACGCCGGCAGCGGTTCACCACGTCGTGAGAACTCATGCCGGCCGGTTTGTTGATTCCTACGACTAGGGAAAGCCCCGATGCACCGCGTTTCACAGACGAACAGCCTCCGTATTCGATGCATCGGCAACCCGCGCCGCCTCCGTCTGGCCGCAAGCCTCCGCACAACGTTCGTCATCGTCCACGCCGAGCGCTGCGGCGACGACGGCGTCGACGCGTTTTATCGCCTGGTCGAGCGGCTCGCGAAGCGTGAAACCAGCTGCGGCTCTGTGTCCGCCGCCGCCCATCGCGTTAGCGATTGCCGCCACATCCGTATCGTCCTTTGCGCGGAAGCTGCCGCGAATGTGCTCAGGTTCCTCGCGCAGGATGCAAGCTACGCGAACTCCCGTTATGGCGCGAATGGTGTTGATAAGCGGCTCGGCATCGGTTTTCACCGCGCCGACCTCGTCGAAATCGGCGCGCGTCAGATAGCTCGACACGTAAGCCCCGCCGAATGAGGATCGCATTCGGGACAGCATGATGCGCTCGAGTTCGAGCGAAGCGACAGAGCGGTTCTGGAACACCTCGCGGGCAACGGCTGCCGGATCGGCTCCCGCCGCCACCATCTCGAACGCAGAAGCGAAGGCGGCCTTATCGGTATTTTGGAATTGGAAGCGCCCCGTATCGGTAACGAGGCCCGTGTAGGCGCACGTCGCGATTTCGGGCGTACGCTCGACGCCGAGAAGCGCCGCAAGCTCCCAAACCAGCATGGCCGTAGCGGCCGCATCGGGATCGACGTACGTGTAGGCCGACATGGTCGTTTCGCTTGCATGGTGGTCGATCGTGACCGTAACAGGACATGCCGCCTGCACGGCCGCCGCGTCGTCTCCGATGCGCTCGACGGTTGGCACATCGAGCGCAACGAACACATCGGGCTTCCCGTCGTAGTCGGCCGCAACGACCATATCGTCTACCCCCGGCAAAAAAAGCAGTCCGGTCTCGATCGGGTCGGCCTTTGCAAGCAGGCAGGTCACGTTCTTTCCCAAAGCCTTCAGAGCGTGGTACACGACAAGCTGCGATCCGAGGCAATCGCCGTCGGGTCCCACATGGCCGCACACGGCAAAACTCTCGGCACCGCGCAGCACCTCTGCTATTGCGGCCAGATCGGCATTCGTCTGCGACGTCACAGCCACGCTATTCATCCCCCGCATCGCAGGTGTCGCCATCGATCTCTTCGCCGGCATCGGCCCGCTCGCTCGCTGCATTGCGCGCGGCGTCGCGCTGCAGGGCAGTCGCGATACGCTCCGCTTCGTCGACGCTCTTATCGAGCATGAAGCGCAGCTCGGGCGCAACGCGCCACGAAAGCTCCTTTGCCATAAGCGAGCGAATGCGGCCCGCCGCCTTGGCGAATGCGTCGGCAACGGCTTCGTAGCGCTCCGGCTCGGTTGTGTAGTATACGTTGCAGACGCTGCGATCGTAGCTCACTTCGCAGCCCGTGATCGTAACGAGGGTCAGACGCGGGTCGGATATCTCGAACAGAAGAATGCTCGCGATGACCTCTCTCGCCTGCTCGTTCACCTTCCTGTTGGATGAACTCTGCTTCATGGCATCCATCTCCTTTCGAAAGAAGAGGTTATGGGAAAAACCGATGGCCCGGCAAGCAAACTCCGAGCCATCGGTACATGGTAACGCTTCTCGTGCCGAACTTACTCGGTACGCTCGACTTCCACGATCTTGTAACCTTCGATCGTATCGCCGATCTTGATATCCTGGTAACCGGTGATGCCGATACCGCATTCGTATCCGCTGCGAACCGATTTGACATCGTCTTTGAAGCGGCGCAGCGAATCGATCGTGCCTTCGAAAACGACGGTGCCGTCGCGCACCACGCGAACCTTGTCGTCACGCGAAATCTCGCCCTCGATGATGTAGCAGCCGGCGATCGTTCCGGCTTTGGGCACCTTGAACGTCTCGCGAACTTCGGCGATGCCGGTGTCCTCTTCGACGATATCGGGCGACAGCAGACCGACGCGGGCGGCATTGATCTCCTCGATCGCCTGGTAGATGACGCGGTACAGGCGAATGTCGACTTTTTCCTTCTCGGCTTGCAGTTTCGACTTGCCCGTCGGGCGCACGTTGAAGCCGATGATGATCGCGTCGGATGCCGAAGCCAGCGTAACGTCGGTTTCGGTGATGCCGCCGACCGCCGAGTGCACGATGTTGATGCGAACCTCCGATTGGTCCATCTTGTCAAACGCATCGCGCAACGCTTCGATGGAACCCTGCACGTCCGCCTTCACGATGAGGTTCAGGTCGGTCTGCTTGCCCGCCTCGATGCGGCTGAACAGATCGTCGAGACTCATATGCGACTTGGTTTCCTGCTCGGCGAGGCGCGCTCTCAAAGCGCGTTCCTCAGCCAACTTGCGGGCATCGCGCTCGTCTTCGAACACACGGAACTCGTCGCCTGCGGTCGGAACCGAGTTGAGACCGAGGATCTCGACCGGGTCGGCCGGATACGCTTCGTCGACATGCGTGCCACGCGGATTCACGAGCGCACGGACACGGCCGTAAGACGCTCCCGCAACGATGGAATCACCGGGGCGCAGAGTGCCGCGATGCACGAGCACCGTAGCCACAGGGCCCCGCCCCTTATCGAGATTCGCTTCGATGACGAAGCCGGATGCAAGCGTATCGGGGTTCGCTTTGAGTTCAAGCACGTCGGCCTGAAGCAGAATCGTCTCAAGCAGATCGTCAATGTGAAGTTTCTGCTTGGCGGAAACTTCGACGAACATGTTGGTGCCGCCCCACTCCTCGGGGATCACGCCGTACTCGGTGAGCTCCTGGCGCACTCGATCGGGGTTGGCTCCGGGCTTGTCAATCTTGTTCACCGCCACGACGATCGGCACTTCGGCCGCCTTCGCATGGTTGATGGCCTCGATGGTCTGCGGCATGACGCCGTCGTCGGCGGCAACCACGAGCACGATGACGTCGGTCACCTGAGCGCCGCGGGCGCGCATGGCCGTAAACGCCTCATGGCCGGGCGTATCGATGAATGTGATCTGGCGGCCGTCGATATTGGTAACCGATGCGCCGATATGCTGGGTGATGCCGCCCGCCTCGCCCTCGGCGACACCGGTATGGCGGATCGCGTCGAGCAGCGAGGTCTTGCCGTGGTCGACGTGGCCCATGACGGTCACAACCGGCGGACGCGGCTTCAGATCTTCTTCGCTATCATGGTAAACGACCGCGTACTCTTCTTCCGGAGACACGACGCGCACCTTGCGGCCCATGTCATCGGCGATGAGTTCGATGAGATCGTCGCCCATCGACTGGGTGAGCGTGAGCACCTGCCCGAGCATGAACAGGCGCTTGATGATGTCGTTGGGCTGCACGCCGAGCAGTTCGGCGAATTTGGAAACCGTCGCACCCTGGGGCACCTCGACGACCGAATCGTCGAGCACGAGCGTGGGATCGAGTCCCTTCTCGATGGCTTCCATCTCCAGACGCTCGCGGTTTTCCGCTTCACGCTTCTCCTTGCGCTTCTTGCGGCGTCCCTCGCCTTCTTGCGTCGCCGCTTCAACGGCCGCACGGGCTTCGGCAAGCACTTTGTCGCGCTGGAGCTTCTCGGCCTGAACCGCCATCTGAGCGTAGCGGTCTTCGCTTGTCGCCTGCTGGTTCAGTTCGGGAACCTCGGGTTCGAACGTGCGCTTGGCCTGCTGTTGCGACTGGAATTGGGGCTTTGCGCCACCCTGCTTCTTGTCGGCTCGCTGGGGCTTTTGGCGCTGATTGTTCGCCGCACCCTGCCGAGGAGCGTTCTGTCGCTCGGCCTTCTGCTGCTCGATGCGGGCTTTCTCGGCTTCGATCTGCGAAAGCAGCGAATCGAACGACGATTTCGGCTTCGCACCGAGCACGGGGGCCTTCTTGGCCGGCTCGCTGTGCTTCGCGCCCTTGCCGCCCGATTTCCGTGCCGCAAGCGCCTCGGCGACCGCCTGCTTCTTGGCAACCTCCTTGGCGGCCACTGCCGCGCGGGCTCGCGCTTTCGCCTCTTCGGCCTCGCGGGCAACGCGCTCCTTCTCGCTTTCGATCTGGCTCGCCAAACGCTCGAACGCCGAAGCCGCGGGACGCGCGGCGCGCTCTCCCGATTCGTCTTCGCCGTCGGAATCTTTTTCGTCTTCGGAAGGCTGCTCTGAAAGGCCGCCCATGCGACGTGCGGCTTGCTCGGCCTCGCGGCGCTTGCGCTCCTCTTCGACGGCCTCGCGGCGCTTGCGCTCCTCTTCGGCCTTCCTCTCGGCCAGCGCACGCTGCTCTTCCGCAAGCTCGGCCGCCTCTTTATCTTCGAGCTGGCCGGTGCGTTGCTTTATCTCAGGCTCCAGATTCTTCCTGATCTTGGCAACATAGGCATCGGCGAGCATGCTCGCATGGCTTTTCGCAGGGATCTTCATCTCCTGAAGCCGATCGAGCAGTTCCTTACTGGACATGCCGAATTCTTTTGCCAACTCATGTACACGCATGCTGGCCATACATTCTCCTCATTCTATCCTGTAGCTCCACGGATCGCCTTCTTCACGTCCAAGGCCACCCGTTCGTAATCCTCTTCGGTCAGCGACGCGCGAAGCGCCCGACCCAGCCTTTTCGATGCAACCGCCTTTTCGAGGCAGGCTTCGGAGCACACGTACGCCCCCCTGCCCGCCGCCTTGCCCGACGCATCGAACTCAATGACGCCTGCAGCCGTTTTCACGACGCGGTACAGTTCGCCTTTGGCCGCCTTGCCGCCGCAGGCGATGCAGCTGCGCTGGCGTTTCGGCTTGTTCTGCACCTCGGCCATCGCTTCCCGCTTACGCTTCGTCACCCGCATGGATGCCGCAATACCTGCTGCCCGGACGGGCATGGTTGCGGCAGCGCACGCCATCTTCGCTGACGTGGGCGCATACGAGCTCCTCGTCAGCGGGAAGATCCTCGTCGATGAGCATGTTGTCCACCGCAGGCGGCTCACCCGCGAACGACGCGCTCTTGATATCGATATGCCATCCGGTCAGCCGAGCGGCCAGCCGGGCGTTTTGACCCTCTTTGCCTATGGCGAGCGACAGCTGGTCGTCGGGAACGACGACGGTGGCGTAGTGGTTGTCCTCATCGATGGTCACCCGCGTGACCTTCGCCGGCGAAAGAGCGTTGGATACGTAAACAGCAGGATTCTCATCCCATTGGATCACGTCGACGCGCTCGTTGCGAAGCTCTTCGACCACCATGCGCACACGCGAGCCTTTCGGACCGACGCATGCGCCGACCGGATCGAGGTTGGGCTCGCGCGATGATACGGCGATCTTCGAGCGCGCTCCCGGTTCGCGGGCGATCGATTTGATCTCCACCATGCCATCGTATATTTCAGGCACTTCGATCTCGAAAAGGCGACGGATCAGATCGGGGTGGGTGCGCGAAACCACGATCGAGGGACGCGCCTGCTCGCCACGCATCTTGGGTGCATCCGAATTCGGATCGCGCACATCGATGATCAGCGTCTTGAGGCGCTGGTTATGACGATAGTGCTCGTTTCCGGGACGCTCGTTGCGCTCGGACGGATTGCGTTTGAGGTCATAGTGCGGGAGCTCGGCTTCCACGCCGTCGCGTATCTTGATGATCGTGAAATCGGGAGTGCCCTGCAGCACGGTGCCCGTCACAAGATCGCCGACGCGGCTCGAGAATTCCTCGTAGATGCTCTGGCGACCCGCCTCGCGGACAATCGAAGAAATGACGCCCTTGGCGTTCTGCGCAGCGATGCGGCTCACATCGTCGGGAGTCACATCGCGCTCCTCGAACTCCGAGTATTCGCCGGTCTCCTCGTCGGGTTCGCCGACGGGAACGAGCTCGTACACGTAGATCTGACCGGTCGATCGGTCGATCGTCACGCGAGCGTCCCATTCCAGATCAAGTATGTGCTGATAGCTTTTAGCCAAAGAGGCCTCAAGGCGCTCGATGAGATAGAACTCGTCTATCTTCCTCTCATGAGCCAGCGCCTGCAGGGCCTCGATCAATTCCGAACTTGCCACGATGCTTTCCTTTCCTACGAACCGAAGTCCACCGCGCCCTTAAGGCGGGCTCGCTTGATGTTGCCTATCTCGATCTCCTCTTGCGCGCCGTCGACATCGATGACGATCGCCTGGCCGCGCACGCCTGCGAGCGTGCCCGTCCATTTACTGCGTCCGTTCTGCGGCTCAACGGCCGTGACGACGGCGGTCTCACCGGCAAAGCGCTCGAAGTGCTCGAGCGTGCGCAGCGGTCGGTCGATGCCAGGCGATGACACCTCTAGGGTGTAGGCGCCCGGAAACGGGTCGAGTTCGTCCATGATGTCGTTTATCCACGCCTGGGCGTTCGATAGCTCATCGAAGCTCACGCCCTCGGGTGTATCTATATAAACGCGAATGGTCGGCGATTTCTTCGCCCCCACGACTTCGACGGTCACGATTTCGATACCATGCTCGGCAGCCTGCTTCTCAAGCGCTTCGAGCAAGCTTCGTTCTTTTGCGGTCAACATGCAGGTCACCTCCCAGATAAAAAGAAAGCGGGATAAACCCACTTTCACCTAACGTTCGAAAGTATGTTATCGCCCATGCATATGACCTGTGCATGGACAATCAATATTTATAGCATATTTCTTTCAGCGTGAAAAGGTGTTTCGTGCACAGCGACGCAACTTCGGGGGAAATCCACAGTTCGCAAACGCCACGGGCCGGCAAACCCATGAATGGCAAACCGACGACAAGAAGAAGGCAAGGCAGCAAGACGCCTGTACGCCGCAAAAGCCCAAGGATGAAAATAGGTAAGGTACTTTGGGGACAAAATCAAGGAAAATGCACACCCGAACGGTCGTCCGATCGCCAAAGATCATATCGTTGCAGCTATCTGATCTTCCCTATACCAGGTCAAAGCGATGCCCTCTTCTCCGCTTATGCAGGCAGTCGCGTACCACTCGCACATTCCCCCCGATTCTGTCCCGCTAACTTCTTACCCTTTGCGCGCCGCAACCGCCCGCCGTTGACGTCATCTTTTACGTGTGGTCGACTGCGCACCGCCGACGTCATCTTTTGCACTCCGCCGACGATGCGGCCTCACCGGCGAAGTCCGGGGCTACCGGGAGCAGGTGCGCCAATCGGCAAAGCTTAAGAGCTCGCGCCTGAGGTCGAGCTGTGCGCGAGAGCCGCTGACCCGTTCCAAACGGAGCCGTCTTCCCAGCTTCCGGGCAATGCTGCTAGCAACTTCGTCCATCGATCGGCGCACGACCACCTGATCCCACGTAACGACGATAACGGAAATGCCCATGGCGGAAAGCGCGTTTCGACGCGCCGAATCGTTCGCCTTCTCTTTCCTCTTCAGATGGTGCTCGTTGCTGTCGTACTCAACGTCGAGCTTCGCTGCCGCCCAGTAGGCATCGCAGACGAAGTAGCCTTTCGGCGTAAACTTCCGAGCGCTGGAGGAAACGTCGATCCGATAGTTCATCGAAGGCGTCGGCAGACCGTATCCTCCTTTCTTCATGGGAAGGCACAAAAGCATCGTCATGATCGTTTCCATCGGGGACCAGGATCCCTCGAGAACATGCCGAAGCGCATTGGCGGCGAGGGTGCTTCCTTTCGTCCCCGCCGTCTTTCTCAGGAGGCGTTCGATCGCCTTGACGTTCGTAAGCGGGCGCCGCTCGTAGAATCCGGTTCTTCCCGAATAGCGGCTGTAGGACCCGCAGAACTCGAACCCGATTTCGACAAGACGGGAGAAAGACCGAACGCTTGCAAGCTGCTGAAAGCACAGCTCGGGAGAGCAGACGAATACGCCTTCGGCAACCTTGACAAGGGATCCTTCAGGCAAAGACGAACTGCAAACGTGAGCCGTCACCCGCTTGCCACGGCGGCGGGCGGCGGCTTCTTTCACCAGCACGTGGAAAGGCGCGAGGGGAACCCATTCCAACTGCAGGGGCAATGCCTCGATTTCCGCGGCGGAAGGAGCGCACGACGGCAAGACGGAAATCCCCTTCGGGCGCACGCGCGCAAACGTCGAAGAGCGTTTCAAGCGCCAGAATTCCAAGGCCGTTGTATGCGACAGCACGATGTCCATGCGCGCAGGATAGCACGGCTGCGACCGCCCTGTTTCGACTATTTTCACAGTGTATGATCTGGTGTTACTCCGGTTCTCCCCCAGTGTCGTTCCGTGTAAGGAACAGCGTTGATTCGCTTCCGGTTTCGGTATGATCCGATGAAATCCCGAGCTACAGGCAGGTCTGGTCTGACTCCTTTTCCGGCGAAAAGCGCCGCGAGCTCCCAGACGGAACCGCGCGCGAGGCCGAAATCCAGAAGTCCGGCCGGCTGGACGCCAAAAACCTGCGCGGTTTCAGGATGTTTGCCGTTTCGATGCCGAAACGAGGTATCGTGTCATCAGGAGGTGTTTCGTGGTAAAAATCCTCATTGTCGAAGACGAACCGCCCATTTCGAACCTGCTGCGCCTGAGCCTCTCGAAGGCAGGCTACGTCTGCATATGCGCCCCCGACGGGGCGTACGCGGCCGACATCATCGAGCGCGAGCGCTTCGACTTGGTGCTGCTCGACATCATGCTGCCGGAAATCGACGGCTACGCACTCATGGACTTCATAGCGCCTAAGGACATCCCCGTCATCTTCATCACGGCGAAAGGCGCGCTCGACGAGCGGGTCCGCGGACTCAAAGCCGGTGCCGAAGACTACATCGTCAAGCCGTTCGAGATCGCCGAGCTGCTCGCGCGGGTCGACGTGGTGCTGCGCCGCTGCAAAAGAAGCGACGCCGTCACGACGATCGGCGACCTCGAAATCGATACCTGCGCCATGCGCGTGCGCAAAGGCGGCGAAGAGGTTGGCTTGACGAAAAAGGAATTCGACCTCGCCGTCCTGTTCTCCCAGAACCGTGGGCGCGCCCTTTCCCGCGAGACAATATACGAGCGGGTATGGGGCGAGCCGTACCGCTACGGCAGCAAAACGGTCGACCTCCACGTGCAGCGGTTGCGCAAGAAGGTCGGCTGGGAGGACGATCTGCGCGCCGTCAACAAGGTCGGCTACCGGCTCGAGGCATAAGATGACCTTCCGCCTGAAGATCACGCTTTGCATGGTGGGGCTTTTGTCGGTGCTCTTCGGCATCGGCGGAAGCCTGCTTGTCGCCCTCTCCTTCCAAAGCTCGCTCGAGCAGGAGCAGGAGGCCGCATACGGAGCCTATCAGATGGTGATCGGAACCCTCACGGTCGTCGACGACGTGAACGGCAGTTTAAGCGATGACGACATAGCCCGCACGCTCAAACAGCTCACCGAGCAAAGCCGCAACGGATGGACGTTCTTGCGCCTCGCGACGGCCGAAAACACCCTCTACGAGCACGGCGCGAGCCTGCATTCCAGACATTTCGGCACGTACCCGGAAGCGGGTACCTGCACGATCCGCTACGAAGCGCCCGCCTCGGGAGAGCATGCCGTGGTGCTTTCCGGCGCGCTCGAGACCAGCGGCAAGACGCTCTATCTGGACATGACGCGCGACGTCTCGGCCCTCATTGAGGCGCGCGACGCGCAGCAGCAGACGTTTCAACAGGTGTTTCTCCTAATGGTCGTCCTCTGCGCCCTTCTATCCTACACGGTCGCCCGGGTACTCACCGCCCCGCTCGTCGACCTGTCCCGCACCTCCCGCTCCATCGCGGCCGGACGCTTGTCGAGCCGTGCGAACATCGCTTCGCGCGACGAGATCGGCCGGGTCGCGCGGGATTTCAACGAGATGGCCGATGCCCTCGAATCGACCATCGCAGAGCTCGAGGATGCAGCGGAACGGCAGAACCTGTTCACGGGCAGTTTCGCGCACGAGGTCAAAACCCCGATGACATCCATCATCGGCTACGCCGACCTGATACAGAAACAAGCGCTCGAACCGGACGAGCTGACCGAAGCCGCGCGCTATATCTTCACCGAGGGAAAGCGGCTCGAAAGCCTTTCGGGCAAGCTTCTCGACCTGCTCGTCTTGCACGGGCAGAGCATCGCCCTCGCGCCGGCAAGCCCCGCCTCGATCGTCGAGGAGCTGACAGGGCGGCTCGCGCCGATCTACGCCGAACAGGGAATCGCACTCGTCTGCGAATGCGAAGAAGGGACCTGCCTTCTGGAAGCCGACCTGGTCGCCTCGCTGCTCGTGAACCTCTGCGACAACGCGCGCAAGGCGATGGACGAGGCAGGCGGCACGCTCTCCGTGCGCGTTGCCATGGCCCCCGACGGCTGCAGGATCGCGATCGGCGACACCGGGCGCGGGATCCCTCCCGAAGCCCTCGCCCACCTCACGGAGGCGTTCTACCGCGTCGACAAATCGCGCTCCCGCAGCCAAGGCGGCGTCGGCCTCGGGCTCGCGCTCTGCCGCGAGATCGTCGCGCTCCACAACGGAAGCATGCGCTTCGCAAGCTCCGTCGGCAAAGGAACGATCGTCACGGTCTGGCTCAAAGGAGGTGCGGCATGAAACGGATGGCATCGGTTGCGGCGGTGCTTTGCACGGCAGCGCTCGTCGCGCTTGGCGCGGCTCTTCCCGGGCTTGCCGTGAATGCGCTCGACCGGCAGCTCGAGCAGGAAAGCACCGAGCGCGACAACGGTGCCGCCGCCCTTGCGCTAGGCGAGACGGCCGATCTTTTGCAGATGTTGGATCTGTTCGGATCCAGCCCCTCGGAAGTGGAGCTCGCCGAAGGCGTCCGCCTTGATGAGGAAGGAGCGCTGCAAGCCGCCGAAGAGCTGATCGACGCAGTCGGCGCGAAACCTTTCGCGCCGGACAGCGCGCACACATCGCCGGTCCTCATCACCGGTACGAGCACAGGCGCACCTTCGGGCATCGTCTGGATCTGCACGGGAAACCAGAGCGCCGGCGACGCGCAGGAAAGCGTCTGGATCGACGATGCGAGCGGAAAGGCGGTCGCGTTTTTTCTGCAGACCGGCAACACGACGCTCGTCGTATCGGAAGACGGCTTGCCCGAAGAGATCGAATCCCTGCTCTCCTACTACCGCGAAAACGGCGAAATCGATTCCGCTGAAGCGAGCATCGGGCTCTACGACGAACTCTCGAGCGAATACGCGATCGAGCTCAAACGGACCGACGAAAACACGGCCGCATCGTACACGGCTCCCGCCCTGCTGATGGAAGGAACGCTCCTTTTCAACCTCGGATGGCAAAACGATGCCCTCGCGATGCCGTCCTGATAAACCGCTCTCTTACGGTAGCGATACCGAAAGAGAAAGGCGGTTTCCATGGGTCCGACAAAACGAGTTCGCTACCGCAGCGCACAAGGCCGCTCCATCACCCGCAGAGGGTTTTTAGCAGGCGCGCTTCTCGCCGCCGGCTGCGCGGTCGCCACGGCTAGCCGAGTGATCGGCAGCGCGCCGCCCGCAGGGTCAAACGCAACATCATCACCAGAAACAGCCGATGCAGGCGACCTCCGGCAAACGGACCTGCCGGTTGACGCCGCATCGCCCGCCCGCACGTACAACGGATCCCCGAACGATTGGAGCCTCGTGCTCGTCAACGCGGAAAACCCGCTCCCCGAAGGATACGAGCCCGCACTCGCGCCCCTCGAACAGGGCTTCTATGCAGACGAGCGCTGCACAGCCGAGGCGATGTCCATGATGGACGCCTGCCGCGAAGCAGGGCTCTCCCCCCTCATCTGCTCGGCGTACCGCTCGAAGGAAGTGCAGGAAGGCCTTTTCGCCAACAACGTGCAAAAAGGCCTCGCCGCAGGTCTTTCGCTTGAGGACGCGCGGGCGGAGGCGGGGAAATCGGTTGCCGTGCCAGGCGCGAGCGAGCACCAGCTCGGCTTTGCGCTCGACATCGTCGATCTCAACAACCAGAACCTCGACGAGACCCAAGAGAGCACGCCCGTCCAGCAATGGCTTATCGAACACTGCGGAAAGTTCGGGTTCATTCTGCGCTACCCCACTGGGAAAAGCGCCGTGACCGGCATCATCTACGAGCCGTGGCACTACCGCTACGTCGGCAGAGAGGTCGCCGAGGAGATCCGCGAACTCGGCGTTTGCCTCGAAGAGTACCTGGCTCTGATCGGCGGCTAGCGCATCCGGATGCGCGGGCGGGCGCAAGGGACCCGGCATGTTCTCGTTTGGTGCGATTCGAAAGAGGCTCCGGATGCGCGGGCGGGCGCAAGGGGCCCGCCCGAAAACCTAACGTGGAGCTCGTCGCAAGCGCCATCCGTTCGCGCGCCGCCTCCCGCAAACGGCCCCGAACGCACGCGTGCCGACCCGAAGGCCGGCACGCGGTTGCGCGCTTGGCGAACGCGCGGTTTCAGACGAGGGCTACTTCGCCGGATAGAAGCCGCTCGGTTCCTCGCTCAGGTTGATCATGATGTTCTTGGTCTGCGTGTAGTGCTCGAGCATGATCTTGTGGGTTTCGCGGCCGATGCCGGATTCCTTGTAGCCGCCGAACGGCGCACCCGAAGGAATCTGGTTATAAGTGTTCACCCACATGCGGCCGGTCTGCACGCCTTGCGCCACGCGGAACGCGCGGTTGATGTCGCGCGTCCATACGGCACCGCCGAGGCCGTAGACCGAGTCGTTGGCCATGTCGATGACTTCCTGCTCGTCTTTGAACTTGATAACCACGGCCACCGGCCCGAAGATCTCTTCTTGGGCAACGCGGCACGAATTGTTCGGAACCTCGAGAAGCGTCGGCTTGAGGAAGGCGCCTTTGGCAAGATCGCCTTCAGTGGCGCGCTCGCCGCCAACCAGAACCTTACCGCCCTCGTCCTTCGCGATTTGGATGTAGTCGAGGATCTTGTTCATCTGGCCTTCGTCGATCTGGCTGCCCATCTGCGTATCGTCCTCCCACGGAAGGCCCACCTTCACGTTCTCGAACGCATGTACGGCATCTTCGACGAATTTATCGTAAATATCCTCGTGCACGAAGATACGGCTGCCGGCACAGCACACCTGGCCCTGATTGAACAGGATGCCGAGCTGAATGCCGTCGAGCATCATATCCCACTTCGCATCCGGGAAGATTATGTTCGCGGATTTGCCGCCCAGCTCGAGCGTTGCGGGAATCAGGCGCTCCGCCGCAGCGCGGGCAACGTCGCGGCCGACCTCGGTCGAACCGGTGAAGGCGAGCTTGGATATCTTCTGGTTCTCGAGGATGTACTGCCCCGATTTCGAACCGCGACCCGTAACCACGTTGAACACGCCTGCGGGAATGACATCCTGGGTGAGCTTGGCAAGCTCGAGAACGGTAAGCGATGTCGTCGAGGAAGGCTTGAACACCGTGCAGTCACCCGCAGCGAGTACGGGGGCGAGCTTCCACGCCGCCATAAGGAACGGGAAGTTCCATGGCACGATTTGGCCGACGACGCCGATGGGCTCATGGAGCACGAGCGACATCATATTGCCGGGAAGCATATCGGCCTCACCGGTATCAGCCAAAAGCACGCCCGCGAAGTAGCGGAAGTGATCGACGGAGTAGGCAACGTCGATGGCGCGGGTCTCGCGGATCGGCTTTCCGTTGTCAAGCGTCTCGAGCATAGCGAAATGCTCGGCGTTCTCTTCGATGATATCGGCAACCTTGTTCAGGATGATCGCACGCTCCGCCTTGGTGGTCTTGCCCCACGACGCAAAAGCCTCCCAGGCGGCGTCAACCGCACGGTCGACATCCTCGCGCGTGGCATCTGCGATCTCGGAGAGTTTCTCGCCGTTTGCGGGACAATAAACATCGAGTTTCTTCCCATCGGAAGAATCGACCCATTTGCCACCGATATAGAGTTGATAGGAGCTCTGAGCAGGGTTGTTCATACGGAATCCTTTCGTACGTCTGCGCGCAGAAGCACGCTCTGCCTAGCTGAAATCCAGCTGTTAGGCAAACCATACACCCCGTTTGAGGATATGCCGTGATGCGGGGGCGAACCGTTACGAATGCCACGTAAACGGCACATAGGTAGTATCATATATGCCGTTCGCAGGACGATTTTCGCCGCTTGCTCTCAGGGTCGAATACGGCTTTTTCAAACCGGAAAACAACGATCCGCCCAAAGGGGCGGATCGCTTTGCTTGCTAGATTGCCAACAGCTCAACCGTACCAGCGAACAAACCCTACTTGCGATGTTCCTTCTTGTCGTTCAACAGGCGATTCAAAGCATTGAGATACGCTTTGGTCGACGACACGACGATGTCGCCGTCGGAGCCGCGACCCGTGTAAATGGCGCCTTCGGGATCGGTCACGCGGATGGTCACTTCACCGAGCGCATCGATGCCGCGCGTAACCGACTGCACCGCGAATTCGGTGAGGTCATTGTCAACCTGTACGATCTTGTCGATGGCCTTGCACATCGCATCGATCGGGCCCGTGCCGAACTCGCAGGCGGTGACCACCTGGTCGGCCTGATTGCGCAGCGTGACCGTTGCAGTCGGCGTGAGCGGGAACCCGCAGCTGATCTGCACGCCTTCAAGCACGTAAATCGCGTTTTCGTTGCGATCACGCTCATTGACGAGGCTTTCAAGATCCTCGTCGTACACTTCCTTCTTCTTATCGGCCAGATCGAGAAACGCTCCGTACACCTGATCGAGCGCCTCGCCCTCGAGGTCGTAGCCGAGCTCTTCAAGGCGGTGCTTGAGCGCCGCATGGCCACTGCGAGCCGTAAGGACTATCTGGCTCTGCCCCGCACCCACATCGGCCGGATCGATGATTTCGTAAGTATCGCGCTTTTTGAGCACGCCATCCTGATGGATGCCCGACGAGTGGGCGAAGGCGTTGGCGCCGACGATCGCCTTGTTTGCCTGCACGCTCATACCTGTGATCGAGGATACGAGGCGGCTTGCCTTCAAGAATTCGCGCGTGTTTACATCGGTATGGGCGTCAAGCTCCTGTTCGTGCATCTTGATCGCCATGACAACCTCTTCCATGGCGGTGTTGCCTGCACGCTCTCCGAGGCCGTTGATGGTGCACTCGATCTGCGTCGCGCCGTTTTTAACGCCTTCCATCGCAAGCGCCGTCGCCATGCCGAGATCGTTGTGGCAATGCACTGCCACGGTTACGTTCTCGATCCCGTCTACATTGTCCATGAGGTACTTGATGCGGCGCCCGAATTCCTCAGGCAGCGAATAGCCCGTGGTGTCGGGGATGTTCACGACCGTCGCGCCGTTATCGATGGCAGTTTGGATAACGCGCACAAGGAAATCGTAATCAGATCGACCGGCGTCTTCGGCGTAGAACTGCACGTCTTCAACGTACTGCTTCGCATAGCTGACGCAATGGGCCGTGCGCTTGAGGCACTCCTCTTCGGAGATTCGCAGCTTGTCCTGCAAATGACTCGGGCTCACGCCGATGCCCGTATGGATGCGAGGGCGCTTGCAGTACTTGAGCGCGTCGGCCGCCGAATCGATATCCTTTTCGACCGCCCGGGTGAGCGCGCAGACCGTCGCCTGATCGCCTGCCAATTCGGCGATGCGGCGGACGCTTTCGAAATCGCCCGGACTCGAAATCGGAAATCCCGCCTCGATCACATCCACGTTGAGCCTAAGTAGCTGACGCGCAACAACCAACTTCTCTTCCGTGTTCATGGATGCGCCAGGCGATTGTTCGCCGTCGCGCAGCGTCGTATCGAAGATCTGGATCTTGCGTGTCATGAGCTGCCCTTTCTATTCGCTCAACATTACTTCGATAATCATAGCAAACATAAGGGATTTCACCTCGGAATTCTCAACAAGGCACCTGTTTCATCACGGCATCGCCATCGATGGCGCAGAAGCGACGGGAACCCGAACGGCGCGACGCTCCCAACGGCTTGCGGTTGCAGCACGGCAACACGACCCGCATGACGCCCGAGCATCAGTCGCCAACAGCGTCGAGCAGCCTGCGAAAAGAGCCCGCGCGTTGCATGAGCGGGCTCCGAGTTCCCTTTCGTCGCCTTTGGACCCTACAGCTTCACATACCAAAGGTTTTTGAGCTCGCCCAATCCTTCGCGCAGCTTGCCCATGATGGCATCGTCGACATCGCCTTCGACGTTCATGTACACGAGCGCGTTCTTCTCCTTCTCTTTCATGCCCACCTGCATCGTGGTGATGTTGATGCCGGCCGAGCCGAGTATGGTGCCGATGGTACCGATTTTACCCGGGGCATCCACGTACTCGAAGATAAGCGATTGCGATGCGGGCGCGATGTCGATCTGGTAGCCGAACAGAGAAACGATGCGCGGAACCTGGGCGGTATCGGCAAGCGTGCAGGATATCTCGGTGCCGTCTGCCACAACCGAAACCGCAGAAGCGTACCCCTGCGCATCGGGGCGCGATTGCGTCTCAACTTTGATACCGTGACGCTTCGCCACAGCTTCGGCGTTGACGGGTGTAACCGCCACGTTCTTGTAGGAAAGAATGCCGCCGAGCGTACCCGCGACGAGAATCGAAGGATCGGCTCCAGCGAGCGAACCCGCAGCCGTAAGCTTCAAATACTGCGGAATATCACCGTCGATCTGGGCGAGCATCGAGCCCATAAGCTGACAAGCGGGCACATAGGGGCCCACCGCATCCATGATCTCGGGCGGTACAAGCGCCATGTTGACCGCTGTGGGGACGATGGAGCCCTCAAGGCCCGCCGACACGTACTCGGCGATCTGGATGCCGGCGCGCGTCTGGGCTTCCTTGGTGGAAGCGCCCAAGTGGGGCGTCAGGATAACGTTATCGAACTCATGCAATGGGCTTTCCGTGCAAGGCTCGGCCTCGTACACGTCTATCGCCGCGCCGCCGATTTTGCCCGCAGCCACGAAATCCGCCAACGATTCGATGTTGTAGATACCGCCGCGAGCCGTGTTCACGAGGATGACGCCATCCTTCATGGCGGCGTATTGGGCAGGCCCGAACATCCCGATGGTCTCCTTGGTTTTGGGTAGGTGCACCGTAATGAAATCGGCCAACGGCACGATGTCGTCAACGTTGTCGTACAGCTCGACTCCAAGCTGCTCGGCCCGTTCGGGGCTGCAGTACGGATCGTAGCCGATAAGGTTCATCCCGAACGCGCGGGCGCGTTCGGCCACAAGTCCGCCGACGCGGCCGAGTCCGAATATGGCAAGCGTCTTCTCGAAAAGCTCGGTGCCGCTGAACTTCGAACGCTCCCACTTTCCGTCCTTCATGGATGCAACCGCTTGCGGCGTTTTGCGTGCGCAGGCGAGCATCAGGCACATGGTCTGCTCTGCGGCGGAAACGATGTTTGATGTGGGCGCATTGCATACGATAACGCCGCGCTCGGTAGCCGCCTCGACATCGACGTTATCGATGCCTACGCCCGCACGGCCGATGACCCTCAGGTTGGCGGCGGCTTCGATGACTTCGCGAGTCACCTTCGTGGCGCTGCGAACGATGAGCGCGTCGTATGCGGGTATCGCATCGACGAGGCCTTCGGGATCCAGCTCGAGCAAAACATCGACCTCGTAGCCCTTGCTGCGCAGAATATCGAGGCCCGCTTCTGCAAGCTTCTCGGTAACCAGCACCTTCTTCGCCATAACGGCAACCACTCTTCCTTCCTTACCGCTGTCGTTTCGCCTAAAAAGGCTCAAGCCCGTTGCAGTCTTTTCACGAGCTTGCATTCTACCGCACCGAAACCGGCGAGTTCCGCGTAAAACGGCACACGACGCAAAACCATATCCGGAATTCGAAACCAAATCGCAAGCACGCCGCCCACCCGTCCCGCAAAGCCGTTCGACCGTCCCGATCGACCGCTTCTAAGCAGAGACGGGAAGCAGGTCCTGCGCGGGCAAGCCGCACGGTAAAACGCGGGGCGGCTACCTTAAAGGTTGCCGCCCCGACAAGATTTCGTCTGCCTGTTAGCGCATTTCGCTTACGCGTGCGCCTTCTCGAAGCCGTCCATGAACTCGACAAGCTTCTCGACGCCCGCTTTCGGCATGGCGTTGTAGATGCTCGCACGCATGCCGCCCACGCTGCGATGGCCCTTGAGGTTCACAAGCCCCGCTTCCTTCGCCTCGGCCACGAACGCCGCATCGAGCTCATCGGATCCGGTGACGAACGGAACGTTCATGAGCGAGCGGTCCTCCTTGCGAACCGTACCCTTGAAAAGCTTGCTCTGATCGAGGTAGTCGTAGAGGATCGCCGCCTTCTCCTCGTTGCGCTTGCCGATGGCCTCGAGACCGCCCTGATCCTTCAGCCATTTGAACACCTTGCCGCAGATGTAAATGCCGTAGGCGGGCGGCGTGTTGTACAGCGAGTCGGCATCGGCCTGGGTCTTCCACTTGAGCATGGTCGGCGTTCCCTCAAGCACGTCATCGGTAATGAGATCCTCGCGGATGATGTCGATCACCACGCCGGCGGGGCCGATGTTCTTCTGCGCGCCACCGTACATGACCGCGTATTTTGTGATGTCAACCGGCTCGGAGAGGAAACACGAAGAAACGTCTGCCACGAGATCCTTGCCCTTGGTGTTGGGCAGCGTATGGAACTTCGTGCCGTAGATGGTATTGTTCTCGCAGATATATACATAGTCCGCATCTTCCGAAATCGGCAGATCGGAGCAGTCGGGAATATAGGAGAACGTTTCGTCTTCGCTCGAAGCGATGGCGCGGGCGTCACCGTAGATCTTCCCTTCCTTCCACGCCTTTTTCGCCCACGAGCCCGTGATGATGTAGTCGGCCACACGATTTCTCATAAGGTTCATCGGCACGGCGGCAAACTGCTGCGAGGCACCGCCCTGCAAGAACAGCACCTTGTAGTTGTCGGGAATGCCGATGAGTTCGCGCAGGTCGGCTTCTGCAGTCTCGATGATTTCGGCGAAGGGCTTCGAGCGATGGCTCATCTCCATTACCGACATGCCAACACCGCGATAATCGAGCATTTCGGCTGCGGCTTCCGCCAGAACCTCTTCCGGCAGCACGGCCGGTCCCGCTGAGAAGTTATACACCCTACCCATGTTCACGATCTCCTATCAATCAACGAATCGGTTGAAGCAGGCTTCCGCACGCATACCGCGATAAGGCGATGTTGCGGCAGCGCTTTAGCTCCCTAAAGCATTCTAGCGTGCGTTTCGATGATCGGAGGCCGCGATGCGACAAAAACGGCTGCCGACCAGATTATCGGCGCAACGGCACCCCTGCCCCAGGCGCACCCCTACCGCAGGCTCGCTCCCAGTTTGCGTGCCTCTTCCAATCCGGGGTTGCCCTCTATCGCGCCCTTCTCGAACACGCTGCCGACCGCGACGACGCCTTTGTCCTCCATACCCGAATACGCAGTGAGCGCCCGGTACGTATCGCTCATGTACTTCGATATGGAATGGTCTTTGTCCTCGAACGCGGTCAAGAGCACCGTCGATTTGACCGAGAACGGCTTGGCTATGCCGCAGAACATACGGTCCATGAACGCCTTGATCTGAGCCGAGAACGTGAAGCAGTAGATGGGCGTCACGTAGGCGAGCGTATCGCAGCGATGCAGCAGCGGATATATCTTTTGCATGTCGTCCTCTTGGCAACATGCGCCCTCGTGCGAGAAACAGTAGTTGCAGCCGAGGCATCCCGCAATGTCCGCCCGCCCGACATCGATGCGCGTAACGGCGTTTCCCGCCGACTCGGCCCCCTCGATGAACGCATCGGCGAGCATCGAGGTGTTTCCGCCCGCACGCGGACTTCCCGTAACCACCAGAATATCTGCCATCTTCTCCCCTTTTCGCCTGCTTCGTCTCGATATCTACAGTGTAGCGATTTCTCATCTATACGGTGCGAACGGATTCCGCTTATTGGAGTAGTTAATACTTATGAAAGATTTTGCACACCGTACAGCGAAGAAAGCCAAAGATACCGCGCCTGCACCGTTGCCGCCCATTCGGACCATCAGCGACTCGCAAACCGACCTCAACGATATTTGCGAAAGGCACGGCGAGGCCAACAGCCGCTGCGCCATAACCGAGCCTCTAAGCCGTCTCATTTTCTGCATCAGCGCAAAATCGAAAACGCAACATGCAGAGACCGCCTTCGTGCCCTTTGCCCCCCAGCGAGGCAAAGGGCACATGACCCCTGCGCATCCCCATGCATTGCGCTATTTCGCCTTGTGGTCTCGATAATCACCTCCCCAGCGATCCCGCGCGCACTCCTCGCAGATCGCGCCGACGCCCTCGTACAACTCTCCCCCATCTTCCCGATAGGGGTTGTAGCTTGCATTCGACACATAGCTTTGGTAGTAAGCCTGGCCGGAAAACGTTTTCCCGCAATCGTCGCATTCCTCCGAAGAACAGCCCGACACGATGCTGAGACCTATCAGCAACGCGATCGCTATTCCGATCATCCGGGAGGCAATGCCCGATGCATTCAATCCCATCGGTCTTCTTCCGCAACCAGCATTCATGATTGTTCCTCCTGTCGTTGTCCTGAACAAGATACGCCCCTTGCTGCGAAACCGAACGGCGTGCGTCAGTCAATCGGCACACCGTTCTCGTCGCGTACGCGGTCGAACTCGGCGAATGCGCCATCGCCCAAGCGCTGCCCACTCGGATAGCCCGCCTCCTGCCCCCAGACGTACCACGCGGGAGCCTCGCCGCCGGTGTAGGCGTAGACGGCACGAGCGGTATCGTCCCACTCCCATCTGCCCGAAACGCCATCGAAAGTGCCGGATCCGTCGACATGCAGCTCGAGCACCGGCTGCGACCCATCGTACATGCTTCCGCTCCTAGCCTGATAGCTTCCCGCCACGTACACGGCCGCCAAATCGAGGTAGCTCTCCCTCAAGCGATCGCTTTCGTATTGCGATGCCGCCTCTTCCATGCCCTCCTCGGAAGAAGATGCCTCGGTCAGACCCAGATCGTACTGGTACACCGTCAGGGAGGGATACCATGCGATGGGGGCCAGGCCAGAGACGCACTTGCTCGCGACGACACGCCCGCGCTCGTCGCGAGCGTACGTCCGCACCTCATCGCCCATGTTAGACCGCTCGATTTTCTGCGTCATCCTTCCGCCGGCGCCGAACGTGCGCTCGATACGGTACGCTTGATGGACGTCGGCAAGGGTCTGCTTGAAGGTCACGTACGTTTCGAATCCGTTTTCATCGTAGGCGTAAGCGCGCTCGCTGTACGATTCCCCGCCGCCGTCGACGGGAAGCACCTGAATGGTCTTCAGCGACGGGGTGCCGTCTTCGTTGTAGACAAACTCGTCGTGCTGTTTCATCTCGCCTTCCGCAGTGTAACCATCGGTGGATATCATGCGTCCCCCGTCGTAATCGAGGGGATTACCTTCCCAAGGATGATTCGCATCGAAGCGCACCACCAGGGTCTCTTTCAAGGCGCCGTCCGCGTAATACCTGTCGACCGTAAGGGCGCAGGCGTCATCGTCGTATGAATACGTTTCGACGGAAGAGCCGCTCGACTCTCCCCCCTTGCACGTCGTCGCCTCCGCCTTTGCCAGCCTTCCCCGTTCGTAGACATAGTCGAGAGAGGCGATGTCTCCGTCATCCGTTTGAACCCGCGCCGATAGGAGTCTGCCATCCGCATCGTACTCGTAGGAGGACGTCGTGTTAGCGAGAACCGTCTCTCCGAACGTCGCCGTTTTCACGAGGCGCCCAGACTCGTCATAGAAGTAGTTCGTCCACTCCTGCATGTGCAGCGCTTCCTGAGCAGCCACACCTGCGCCTGCATCCACCCCCAGCTGCATAACGCGCGAAGGACGCTCTTCAACGGGCAGCGCCTGACCGGCATTGCCCACGATATAGGATATCTGTTCTTCCGCGCCGGCAGGACCAGTAGACGCGTCCAGCTGAGGGGGCGCGAAAACCGCGCCTCGAGCTCCTGTTTCACCCGAGCACCCCGTTAAGCATCCGCACAACGAGAAAACGGCAGCAGCCAGGATGAGCATCGACCCGAGCTTCAACCGCATCTTGGCTTCTCCTCTCAAATCCGCTCCATTTGCTTCGCCCGAACCCATCGCAAAGCGCATTTTGGGGGAGCGCGACAAACCGATTCTCGTGCTCATCGCACTTCCCCCCTCTCTTGGCTGCGCGAGGAAGCGCCTTCGATGAGCTCCTCGTCCATGGCATCGGTCTCGCGGAAGTCTTCGGGTAGCACAAGGTCCTCCACACAAGTCGGCTGGAGCGAAGGATTCGCAGCATCGATCAGATAGCTACGTTCGCTATCGCCTTTGCCGACTTTCGCAAGCCAGTAAGAGCCATGCAAGTACGTAAACTCGCTGCATATCTCGCCATCGTAGAGAACGTCAGGTGCAAACAGCCACATTCCGTCCGGGGACATAAGGCCGCACGAACCGCCTTCGTACGATTCGTTGTATTTCCCTTCGATACTGACGGGGAAGACGTCGTAGTGGGCCGCCTGCGCACTGCCGCCCAACACGGGCTCGACAACCCACGAACCTGCCTCGAAATCATACAGGCCCGTCAGCACACGCTCCCCTTTGGCTGTGTTCGACTGCGCGTTAATGATGACCACCGGCCCATCCCCCGCCATACCGACGATCTGGGCGTCGTCGAAGTCCTCGGCTTCCAAGATGTCGACGATATCGAATACGTCGACGGGGTTCGCCTCGGGCACCCATGCCTCATAGGAGCACACGTTGTACAGACCGCCCACGACATAGCGAGAGTTCAGCAAGTCCGAGCTGCGCACGTAGCTGTCCGACCCGTAGAAGTTCGCATACACCTCCCCATCCGCATCGAGCAGGATCGTATGGTCTTGGGCCAGAGACGTGCCCAAACTAGTCTGCAGAAGCCCCTTCTCGTATGCGCTGGAGATATCGAAATTGGGAAAGTTGACGAGCTCCATTGAGTCGGGAAAGCTCGTATAGGGCAAAGAGGCCGCCGCCCCGACGTCCATGCGCCCGCCATCGAGCCCCGTCCAGGCGACGACGCTTCCCTGCGCGTCAATCACCAGCGAGAAATGGTACCCGTTGCCAGACGCACCGTACCGGCAGTCCAGCACCGCCCGGTCTTCCTGAAAGTACGCACCGGGCGTGCATCTCAGAGCGGCGCCTTCGTCGTTTTCGGCCGGCAACCCTATGGAAGCCGCCGCATCGTCCACTTTGATTTTAAGGTTGCCCGACGCGTCCATAAACCCGTAGTCGAAGTTCCCGTCGGTACCGACTCCCCATCGGTCGTCTGAGGTTTCAAGCCAGCGCACCATAGCCAAACCGTTTGAATAGGGTCCTACGACCTGGTATCCGTCGGGCAGATCAACAACCTCCCCCGACACGGAGGTCAGTTGGGTTGCGGTTTTTCCGCGCGCGTATCGAACGTAGTAGGTATCGACCGAGGCAGCAGCCGGGCGCTCCTCTGTTCGGGGCGGTTCGCTCCGAACCGGAGCGGATGCACCATCGCCCGCTGGGGCATTGCCCCCACTTGAAGAATCGGTACCAGCGCATCCCGCAAGGGCCAACGCCGCCAAGCAAAATGAAAGAGCCAGCAGAGCCGCTCTTAAACAAGAACCCCCCCCCGACACGCTTTGCGCCGCACCGTTGACGCCGAAACGCCCGCACTGCCTGTTTTCAACAACATCTTCTTCCAGCCTTTCTGCTTCGCGATTACCCATTGCTTCAGATCAATCTGCCTCCAAGCATTCGAAAACGATTGGCAAATTGCAGCTCGTTCAATAATACATGACAGCTACCAGAGCATAAAGATCTGCTTCATACGCAGATAGGTATTCAATATTTGTGCAAAATTTTGTATACTGCAAGGCACGAGAAACAAAGAAGGAGTGCTTATGCCGTCACCATTGCCTCGAATTCGTCCCATCAGTGATTTACGCACCGATCTCAATGGCATTTGCGAAGACGCTCGACAGAGCCAACAACCGCTGTACTTAACAAAAAACGGCGTTGCAGCACTCGTCGTCATGGACTGCGAGGCCTATGAGCGGCAACGTCACCATGAACGATACGTTCTCAAACTTCGGGAAGCAGAGATCGAAGCGCGGTACCGTCCGGAGGCAGTCAGCCAAGAAGAGCTTGACGCGCGCATGCAGAGCATCTTTTCAACCTGGAACGGCTAGCCCGGCATGCGCACGGCAATCTATCGCCCGCGGGCTGCCTATGACATCGAATCAATCGTATTGTATCTCGGACAAGTTGCACAATCCCCTGACAAAGCCCGTACCTGGTATGACAGTCTGCAAAGCAGCGTCAAGCTTCTCTGCGAGTTTCCCGACCTCGGTCGAACGTTCGAAGACGAACGCCTGACGATCCAAGGAAGGCGCACCTACCTCGTAGGCGCCTATCGGCTCTTCTATTCGTACAGCGAATCCGAGCTTATCGTCTGGCGGGTCGTTCACACATCGCAAGACATCGATGATTACGCCATCGTAGACCTATGCGATTAACCGATCCTTTGCGAAACGGGGGCTGCGTCGCCTGACACAGTCCCCGTCGCGAACCCTTGAGCGAAATCCGCGTCGAACGTCCGAGCGGCTAGCGCTTGATCCAGCTGAACATCGAGCGGATATCCGCACCGACTTTCTCGATCGGGGCGTTCGCGTGCTCCTCGCGTTGCGCCTTGAGCCACTTCTGGCCGTTCTTCGAGTCCTCCATGAACTCGTGGGCGAACTCGCCGTTCTGGATGCGGTCGAGAATGGTCTTCATGGCCGCCTTCGACTCGTCGGTGATCACCTTCGGACCGGCGTAGTAATCGCCGTACTCGGCCGTGTTCGATATCGAATAGCGCATGTTGGCCATACCGCCTTCGTACATGAGATCCACGATGAGCTTCATCTCGTGGAAGCACTCGAAGTACGCCATCTCGGGCGGATAGCCCGCCTCGACGAGCGTCTCGAAGCCGGCGTTGATAAGGGCCGTCACGCCGCCGCAGAGCACCGCCTGTTCGCCGAACAGGTCGGTTTCGGTTTCGTTCTTGAACGTGGTCTCGATGACCCCGGCGCGCGCTCCGCCGACCCCCCACGCATACGAAAGCGCCGTGGCCATCGCGTTACCCGAGGCATCTTGGGCGACGCAAGCCAAGCACGGGACGCCCGCACCTTCCACGAACACGCGACGAACCATGTGACCGGGACCCTTCGGCGCGATCATGATGACATCGACGTCCGCCGGAGGCTCGATGTAGCCGTAGTGGATGTTGAAACCGTGCGCGAACGCAAGCGTATCGCCCGCCTTGAGGTTCGGCTCGATCTCGCTTTTGTAGGTTTCGGCCTGGGTCTCGTCGGGCGTGAGGATCATGATGAGATCGGCCTCAGCCGCAGCCGTCGCGATGTCGACGACCTTGAGCCCGGCCTCCTGCGCATCGGCGCAGGATCGAGACCCCTCGCGCAACCCGACGCGCACATCGCACCCCGAGTCTTTCAGATTCAGCGCATGGGCGTGCCCCTGCGATCCGTACCCGATGATCGCGATCTTCTTGTCCTGGATGATCTGCGGGTTGCAATCGTTCTCGTGGTATACCGTTACAGCCATTGTTTTTCCGTTCCTTTCGTCTGACTGGTAATCCCATTAATCCTTGCTGTTGCGCGACATGGCGATCTTGCCGGTACGCGTGATTTCCTTGATGCCGTAGGCGCGGAACAGATCCTCCATGCCCTTAAGCTTGTTCTCGTCGCCGGTCGCTTCGATGGTGAGCGAGTTTCTGCCCACGTCGACGATCTTCGCGCGGAACACGTTCGCGATCTCGATGATCTCGTTTCGACGCTCGGGGGCGGCGTTCACCTTGAACAGCACGAGCTCACGCTCGATCGCCGCATCGTTGGTGAGATCGGTGATCTTGTGCACGCTGATGAGCTTGTGGAGCTGCTTGGTGATCTGCTCGTAGGACACGTCGTCGGCCTTCACGATGGCGGTCACCCGCGACATCGTAGGATCTTCGGTCGGGCCGACCGACAGCGATTCGATGTTGAACCCGCGCCTCGAAATAAGTCCCGTCACGCGGCTCAAGACGCCCGGTTTGTTCTCTACGAGAACCGAAAGAATATGCCTCATCGCCGGCTTCCCCCCTTATCGTCTTCGTCATCGCCCAGCGTGCGCACCGCGCCGACCGCAACGTCGATCGCACCGATGACGTCGTTCATCGCCTTGCCGGGCGCAACCATTGGATACACGTTCTGATCGCGGGAGATCACCACGTCGAGCAGGTACGGGCCCTCGGCATCGAGCATGGCGCGCAGCGCCCGCTCAAGATCGTCGGGATGGCTGACCTGGGCGGCCTGCCAACCGTAAGCATCGGCCAGCTTGACGAAATCAGGCACCGCATCGAGCAGCGTCGAAGAATAGCGCTCGTTGTAGAAGAGCTTCTGCCACTGATGCACCATTCCAAGGCAGCGGTTATCCATGATGAGAACCTTCACAGGAACGTTCTGAATGGCAGCCGTCGCCATTTCCTGGCTGTTCATCTGAAACGATCCGTCGCCTGCAACGCACACGACCGTTTTGTCAGGACACCCGAGCGCGGCTCCGATCGATGCGGGAAAGCCGAAGCCCATCGTGCCCAACCCCCCGCTCGTGATGAACGAACGCGGCGTTTCGCGCTGAATGTGCTGGGCCGCCCACATCTGGTGCTGACCCACTTCCGTTACCACGATGCTCTTTTCGGGGTCAAGCATGCCCGAAAGCGTGCTCATGACGATTTCGGGTACGATCTCGTCGGGTCGGTCGCCCACGCCCGGATGGTAGAACGGGAAACGGCGGCGCCATTCATCGGCCTGTTCCACCCATGCGGCGGGCGCAGGCGGAACCGCCTGCTTGGAAAGCTCGGCCAATGTGTTGGCGAGCACCCCCTTGAGGTCGCCCACGATGGGCACCCGAACCTCGCGCACCTTGCCGATCTCTGCGGGGTCGATATCGATATGAATGATCTTCGCATCGGGAGCGAACTCGGAAAGCTTGCCCGTCACGCGATCGGAGAACCGCGCGCCGCAGGCGATGATCAGATCGGCCTCGGTCATGATCATGTTCGCGAACTTAGACCCGTGCATGCCGATGGGCCCGTAGTTCAGGTGATGCGACGCAGGAAACGCTCCCTTACCCATGAGCGTGGTAACCACGGGAATCTGCATGGTCTCGGCAAGTTCTACGAGTTCGGGAGTGGCACCCGACGAGATGATGCCGCCGCCCACGTAGAGCGCGGGGCGCTTCGATTCGCGCAGAAGGTTCACCGCCTGCTTGACCTGTTTGGCGTTTCCCTTGTAGGTGGGTTTGTACGAAGGCAGGTTCACCTCGTCGGGATAGTCGAACACCATCTCTTCGCTCGCCAAATCGCTCGGCACGTCGATGAGCACCGGACCCGGACGACCCGTGCTCGCGATGTGAAACGCTTCGCGGAAGGTCTGCGTGAGCTCATCGGTGGTTTGCAAGAGGTAGCTGTGCTTCACAACCGGCATCGTGATGCCCACGATGTCGGACTCCTGGAACGAGTCGGTGCCGATGACGCCGCGCGGCACCTGTCCGGTGATAACCACAAGAGGCACGCTGTCCATGTAGGCGGTCGCGATGCCCGTGACCGTATTGGTGGCGCCCGGCCCGCTCGTCACGATGGCCACGCCGACGCGGCCCGTCGCCCGCGCATAGCCGTCCGCCTCGTGCACGGCACCCTGCTCGTGGCGCGAGAGCACATGGCGGAGCACCTTCGAGTCGTAGAGCGCGTCGTAGATCTTGATAGCCTGCCCACCCGGGTAGCCGAATACCAGATCGACTCCCTCGGCCTCGAGCGAGGCGATGACCGCCTGGGCTCCCGTCATGGTCGTGCCCTGTTTCTCCGTCTTGTTCGCGCTCATGAGAGAACAGCCCCCTTGTCTGCCGATGTGACGAGTTTCGCATATCGCGCCAAAACACCGTGATCATGCTTCTGCGCGGGCGGCTGCCATGCTGCTCGCCTGCGCTCGAATTCCGCTTCTTCGATATTGAGAACAAGCGCGCCACCCTCGATGTCGACGGTGACGCTATCTCCCTCCTCGATGAGCGCGATCGGACCGCCCGCGGCAGCTTCGGGGCTCACGTGCCCGACAGCCGGCCCCTTCGTCGCACCCGAGAACCGCCCGTCGGTGATAAGGGCGACCGATTTCGAGAGGCCCATGCCCACGATCGACGATGTCGGCATGAGCATCTCGCGCATACCCGGCCCGCCCCTCGGGCCCTCGTAGCGGATGACCACGACATCGCCTGCCTTGATCTTGCCTTCGTTGATGGCCGCGCAAGCCTCTTCCTCCCCGTCGAACACGCGGGCGGGGCCGGTATGGTTCATCATCGCTGGATCAACGGCGGATTTCTTCACGATGGCACCATCGGGAGCGATGTTGCCATGGAGTACCCTGAGCGCGCCCGCTTCCGAAAACGGGTTCTCGAAGGTGCGGCACACCTCGCCGTCGGCGCCGATGCATTGCTCGTTCATATGCGCGAGGTACTCGGCCATCGATCCCATGCAGGTGGTTGCGCTCTCGTCGATGAGCCCGAGTTTGGCAAGCTCGGCGATCACCACGGGCACGCCGCCCACCTCGTACAGATCGGACAACGGGCGCGGACCCGAGGGCTGAAGCTTCACGAGATGCGGCGTGCGCGCAGACGCCTCGTCCCAATCGTCCATGGTGATCGGATGGCCGGCCTCGGCCGCGATCGCCGTCAAATGCAGCACGGTGTTCGTCGAGCCGCCGAAGGCCATATCGCATTCCATCGCGTTATGGATGGCCGCCTCGCCCACGATGTCGCGCGCCGTGATGCCCTTTTCGAGCAGCTCCATAACCTTCATGCCCGCATGCTTCGCCAAGCGGATTCGCTCGGAATACACAGCGGGAATCGTGCCGTTGCCCGGAAGCGCGATGCCGAGCGCTTCGGTCAGGCAGTTCATCGAGTTAGCCGTGAACATGCCCGAACAGCTGCCGCAGGTGGGGCACGCGGTGTCCTCGTAGTATTTGAGCTCGTCTTCGCTCATGGTTCCGTTCATCACCGCAGCAGCCCCGTCGAAAAGCGTATTGAGGTCGGTTGACGGAGCGCAGCCGCCCGGCTGTTTGCCCGCAAGCATCGGGCCGCCCGACACGAACACGGTCGGGATGTCGACGCGCAGCGCGCCCATGAGCATGCCCGGTACGATCTTATCGCAATTGGGGATGCATACCATGGCGTCGAACCGATGGCCCTGCACGGCACACTCGACCGAGTCGGCTATGACCTCGCGGGAAACGAGCGAGTAGTGCATCCCCTCGTGGTTCATCGCGATGCCGTCGCATACGCCGATAGTCGAAATCTCGAAAGGCACGCCGCCTGCCATGTAGACGCCCGCCTTGACGGCCTCGGCGATCTTATCGAGATTGTTGTGGCCCGGAATGATGTCGTTTCGCGAGTTGACGATGGCGACGAGCGGGCGGCCCAGCTCCTCGTCGGTTATGCCATCGGCTTTAAGGAGGCTGCGGTGCGGAGCGCGCGCAACCCCCGTCTTCACAGCATCGCTGCGATAGTGCATGTCATGCCTTCCTTCCGTCCGTCATATGCCGCGGTGCAGCCCGAACAGCCGATGCCGCCCTGCGGGCGATCGGTGTGCGGCCATTGCACCCTGAAAACAAAAAATCCCGCCGCAAGAAGCTTGCACCAGGACCATCAGGTAAAGGAAGACACGCGCGCTTCGGACGCTGCGCTCTTCGATCGGACTGATAACGGTTGTCACCGGTTCAAGACTACTTGCCATGGTGCACGCCAGGAGTTGCCTGGCTGCGGCCATGTCGTTCGAACTCGACTGCTCAAAGGTGGCTTTCGGGCCGTCCACCACTGGCTTGCAGCAACCGCCAGCTCTCTGAAGATGGATTCGTCCGTACTTTCCTCGTCAACGCATTTGAAGCTATGGATTTGTTGGGTACCGAGTATACTCGCGATTCCCCTGCGCGCAACCATGATTTTCGAATCGGCGAAAAAAACTTTAAGAACCTAAGGAACTTCGCCGAGCTACGCCGAACCGAACCGATACCCGGCGTGCCAGACGGTTTGGACGAACTGAGGGTTTGCCGGATCCTCTTCGATCTTTCCGCGGAGCCGATGCACCAGCACCGTGATGCTCGTAATCTCCCCCGTATAGCTTTCGCCCCATATTTCTTCGGTAAGCTCTTTATGCGAGTACACCTGTCCGGGATTGCTCGCCAGAATCGCAAGCAACTGAAACTCCTTCGGCGTCAGCACAATCGAATCGCCGCGAACGACGACCCGATGATTCACCGCGTCGAGCTCGAGTCCACCCAGCTTAAGAACGTCGGAACCCAAAGTCCTTTTGGCACCCATGAGCGAACGCCGTGCGAGAGCCTCCATGCGCAGCAGAAGCTCTTGGGAGACGAAGGGTTTGACAAGGTAGTCGTCTGCCCCCATCTTGAAACCTACGCTCTTGTCAACGATATCGCCTTTCGCGGTAAGCATGATGATCGGCACAGTCTGCCCCATCGTGCGCAGCCGACCGCACACCTCGTAGCCGTCGAGCTTCGGCATCACCACATCAAGTAGGACCATGTCGGGATGCTCCCGCTCGAACAACCCAAGCGCCTCCTCCCCATCTTTAGCGCATATGTACTCGTAACCGTTTTCCTTGAAAATATGTTCGACGAGCGTACGCATCCCCTCGTCATCGTCTGCAAACAATATCTTCATGCATCCTCCCGTTACCTTGTTTCACCAACGCTTCCACCCGCCAAAGCGAAAGCAGGAAATAGCTCCTATTCGTCGATCGTATCCAGCGGCTCGACCGGCAGCACAACCGTGAACACGCTGCCTTGCCCTATCCGGGATTCGACTTCGACGACTCCCCCAAGCAAATCGGTCAGATCTTTCACCAGCGCAAGCCCCAGCCCGCTGCTTCCGTACGAACGCCCGATGGCATGGTTTGCGTTCGACCCCTTGACGAACCGTTCGAACAGAAGCGGCATGTCCTCGGGATCGATGCCGCACCCGTCGTCCGCCACCGACAATGTAAGCTTCCGGGAAGCCTCGCTGTAACTCCCGCTCAAACGCACATGCCCGCCCGAGTCGATGAATTTCACCGCGTTCGACGCGAGGTTCTCGACGATGCGCCTGAGCTTTTCGCAGTCGGTCATGATGACCGGAACATTCTCGTCAACCGCAACGGATACGCTCGCCGCCTTCTTCTCGGCAAGGAACGTCACGCCGTCTCTGACGATGCCCAGCAGATCCGCCACATCGACGGGGCCAAGCGACAGCTCCGTACGACCCGCCTCGATACGTGACAGGTCGAGCATGTTGTTCACCATCGATAAAAGCACTTGGCTGCTGAACTTCATTTCGCCCATGATCTTCTTTTCGTCGTTGTTGCGGGGCGCATTTGTCTGCTCCCAAATGTCGACGAACGCCAGTATAGAGGTGAGCGGCGTACGCATCTCGTGGCTTACCGTAGCGAGAAAATCCTCTTTTAACTCGTTGTCGTGCTGAAGCATGCGGTTCATGTTTTCGAGTTCGACGCGCTGCAGCTCGAGCACCTTGTTCGATTCGATGATCTGCGCCGTGCGAACCTCGACTTCCGATTCCAAATGCTCGTAAAGCGTCTTGAGCTCCTTGGCCATCGAATCGAATCGCTGGGCAAGATCCTCCATCTCGTCGCGCTGCCCGATACCGTCAAGGCTCACATCGAAGTCGTGCCGCTCAAGCCTCTCCGAAACCGCACCCAGCTTCCGCAGCGGTTTCGTAACCAGCCGAGATATGCCATAGAACGCCACAAGCATACAACTTGCCAAAAAGAGGAAGAACACGAGCGTCTCGCGTGTCGCACTCTCCTGTGCTCCGGCAAGATAGGTGTCCGCGGGGATGATGATGCTCGCAGCACCCGCAAGATCCCCCACTTCTCGCCCCTCTTTCGGAAAGCCCATGACATCGAGCTCTCCCTCGGGTCCACCGTGGCACTCGAGACACGATTCCGCCATCCACAGGGGCTCGACGTACCGAAACGCTTTGGATCCCTGATAGTCGACCAACCCGTAGTAGGCTTTGCTGTCGGGGTTATCGCGCAGGGCGTACAGCGCTTCGAGCTCGTATTCGTCGGGGGCATCGGCGGGTTTGCGCGTCTCGATGTTGGTATAGTGGATAATGATGCCGCCGCTGCTGTTGGTGAATTTCTGCGCAACAACCTTCGCCGCAACCACACAGTACACATTGTAGGTACCGTCTTCGTTTCGAACGAACTGGCTTTGGTTCACCTCCATGAAATCCCAAACCGCATTCATCTCGGTGGCCAGCATATGCGCTGATTCGAGCATCTCGCGCTCCACCTGATCGTGCTGGACCGATTCGCGCCACACGGCGTTCACGGCGAGCAAAACCACCGCAGTAGCAACGAACAGCACTGCGAATTTTGCCTTGATACCCACTTTCCTTCGAACGGCCATACTCCCCCTTGGCGCTCTGCCCGAACACGTTGCCCACACGTCATCGCTTGCGTTTCGATCCTTCTATGCTACACGCTAACCGCACGCCGCTTCAAGCCTTCGGGCATCAGCGACCATGAAAGAGGCAAGCGCTTTCGCAGCGCAAGCGTAAAAGTCGGACCCGCCTTTTTCTTCCAGATCGCATGCAAACGCATCGATCCACTTCAGCGGATGATCGGCGATGAAATCCCCGCTCGCCTCCAAGGCGTCCCGCATCCTTCCCTCATCGCCCCGATCGTAAGCATCGCACGCCTCCGCGGCCAAAGAAGCCAAAAAATCGAGCTCGAGTGCAAGATGGTCGTCAGGAACACGTGGGTACAAGGCGGGAAGAAAGCCGTGTGCGCGATAGACGTTGCGGATATCGAGCGTAGAAGGCTGCATGACCATGCGTTTCCCCTCAAGGTAAACCGATTCCCACGGCGGAGCGGGAAGCGCTGCGGGACCGACGAACAGACGAGTGTAGTCCGAGAGCCTCGCCGCAAGATCCCTGTTCTCGGCTTGGGCAAGATCAAGAAGCTCCCTGCCATAGGCTGCGGTCTTTCCTTCGACGTCTACGAAGCCGAAAGCGCGTGTGGCGACGTCCTCGTCGATCGCATCGAACAATTCGTCACTCGGTTCGGTTCCGAACAGCCGCTGGAACAGCAGGTATCCGAACCTTCTTGCCACCAGATAATCAAGCGTCGCATCTTCAATCATGGTTTCCCCCTTATGCCCAAGCGCCCCGCCGAGGCTCGCTCGGCGGGGCATCTCGGTGCGTATCGAGTATTTGTCGCACTGCCGCTATACGATAAACGGCTTGAACTGCTCGTTCAGCGCCGCTTCTTTCGGTGTGACGAGAAGCGACGGGTTGGTTTCACTTGAGCTGGGCAGGATAGGAAGATCGCTGACGGCATCGCCGTGCTTCGCCCTCAGCTCTTCGATATCGCCCCATTCGATCGCACGCATTACGCAGGCGTCAACGCATACAGGGTTCTGTCCCGCATCGCGAAACGGCTTGCACCCGTCGCATTTGCCCGACGTGCCCTTGTCTTCCTGCAGAACGGGGACGCCATACGGACACGACTTCACGCACGTTCCGCATCCAATGCATTCGGCATAGTCGATAAACACCGTACCGTCGTCGGGGTCTTTCTGCATAGCACCCGACGGGCAATTTGCAACGCATGCAGGGCTCGCGCAGTGATTGCAGGTCAGCGAATAATGATACAGGGTGGCATCGGGGTAAGAACCCGTTTCGTACGATTCGACACGGCGAAATGTGATACCGGGCGCAAGATCGTTGCGATCGCAGCACACGACTTGGCACACCTTGCAGCCGATGCAGTCTTCTTGATTGAAATAAAAACCGAATTGGGTCATGGCTTCTTCTCCCCCTTATTCCTCGATCGCAGGAATGCGCTGCGCGAGCAGGTAGTCTTCCTCGAGCGAGGCGCCCTCGTATTTTTCGAAGTTGATCAGGTTGGTGTTGTAGCCGGCAACGCCCATGCCCGACGTAACCGGCGCGGTGAACAGATTCTCGGCACCCACATGGTCGACGCCGTCTTTATCCATATCGACCCAAGGGCCATGAGGGAGGGCTACAACGCCGGGCATAAGGCGCTCGGTTACGCTGGCGGGGCGCAGCGACTGGGATCTCTCGTTGTAGATGCGCACAGTATCGCCGTCCTCGATGCCCTTCTCCGCTGCGTCTACCGCCGAGATGAACACAGGGTTCGAGAATGCCTGACGCAAGTACGGCAGATTGTCGAACTGAGTATGCGAACGACGCAGGTAGTGGGGATTGAATATCTGGTAGGGATAATCGCCCTTCACGCCGCCCTCGAAGTCAGCGAACGAAGCTTCGTAGCCATTCACAGGAGCCTTGTAGGTCGGATAGGGTTTCCAGACGAAACCGTCGGCGGTGTATCCGCATCCGTTGAGCGCATCAGCCTTCGTCTGGCTGTAGATTTCGAATTTGCCGCTCGGAGTGGCGCGTGGATTCGCTTCGGGATCCTCAATGAACGCTTGGTATCCGTAGTAGGTGTAGGCGTCGCCCGGCTTTCGCTCAACCTTGTAGATTCCTTTTTCAAGAAACTCGCCGATCGAGATAACGCCTTCCTGCGGCTCGCCCTCGACACCCCGCGAAGCAATGTCGTCCTCGGTAATCGTGAGGAACGGAACGAACTCACCGGTTTCGGCGGATTTCATCGTCGTGCCGGCAAGAATGTTGAAGAACTCCTGTTCGTCGCTCAACGGGAAAAGCTCGTCAGCATTAAGCCCGAGTTTCTCAGCAATCCCCCGAGCGATGTCCTTGTCGGATTTTGCCTCGAAAAGCGGTTCGCACACCTGCGTCGCGCCGATGAGGGCCTCACGATTCTTGAGCGTCATCACCGAACCGCCGCGTAAATCGCCGACTTTCTCCCATTCGGTGATCACCGGCAAAACCACGTCCGAATACTGCGCCTGGGTGGTAAACGCGCGAGCCGTAGCGAACACGAAGTCGACCTTCCTGACGGCATCGATTGCCGAAGCAGTGTCGAGCAGCGTGTTCATCGGGCTTGCCTCCGTAAACACGATGAGACGCGTATCGATTTCCCTGCGGTCCTCAGGCGGGCACTCGAGGACCGATCCCCGACAATTGAACTTGCCGGTCAGGATGGCACTCCATTGCTCGGGATCGTTGACGACATCGGTAACGGGGTTCGCCGGAGCAGCCGGGGCGCCCGAAGCACCCGGATGGAAGATGTCATCGATGCAGCTGCCCACGCAGTTATGGTAAGCGGTGCCGGTGGAATTTCCGGGCTTGCCCAGATGCCCGCCCATCAGACTCACCGTCATCCATGCGTAGTTCGTATCGTCGGAGTCGTTCGTGCGGAACGCAGCATAGCTCCGCAGCGTGGTAACCGCATTGTCTTTCTTAAGCATGTCGGCGTAGAACTCGATGTCCTCGACAGGCGTGCCGCAAATCGCCGATGCCCACTCGGGCGTCTTCGGCTGACCGTCGTAAGCACCCATCACGTAGTCGCGGAAGTTCTCATCGACCTTCGCATCATCGGGCATGCTATCGCCGTCGATGCCAACGGTGTACTTGGCAAGAAAATCCCAATCGATGACCGACCCCGGATCCTGCTCGTCGTTTACGAACATCTGATAGGCAACGGCCAAAAGAAACGCCAAATCGGAACCGGGACGCACCTGGATCCACTTCGCGTTGAAGTGCGCAGCGGTCGCATTGTACTCAGGACCGACGAAGACGAATTGAACTCCCGCCTTCTTGGCCTCGTTAAAGTAGTACATATAGGTTCCCGGGGACGCCCATGCCTGATTGCATCCGTACAGCACGATATAATCGGCGTTGACCCAGTCAGTGCGATCGTTCTCTTCGCCCAGCCCCATCACCGGCATACCCATGACCGTCGAATGGTATACGGCGGTACCCATGGAGCCGGAGGTGATGGAAGTTGTAGCGCCGCCGATCGAGTTGATCACGTTCATGATATTGCCCTTGCACTGACCAGGGAACAAAATGGCGCGGTTGCCGTGCTGGTCGATCGTGTTCTTCAGCTCGTCGGCGATGATCTCGGATGCTTCGTCCCAGCTGATGCGCACCCACTCGTCTATACCGCGCAACTCCTTTTTACCGCCAGTATGAGGCTCCCAGTTCTTACGTTTCATGGGGTACTTCAAGCGATCGGCGCCAAAGGTGTGCTGCTTCTTCGAGCGGCCGCGCGGGCATGCGCGCAGCTGCGGTGCTGCCATGGAATCCTCGGTCGTGTCATCGGTCTTCTGCCGGACAACAACCCCGTCGACAACGTAAACCCTGTTCAAGCACATGCCGCCGCAGTTGTTGTTGCAACAAGCCGTAACCCATTTGCCCTCGATTGTTGGATCGAGTTCCGCATCAGCCATTGCACCTTCAGCCTGAGGCTCGACTTCTTCCAACTTGTTTTCGGGCTGGCAGCCCACCATCGCCAACCCGGCAATGGCTGCGGCACTCGCGCCGACGAACGAACGCCGCGTAATGGCGTTTTTTGTCGCACCATGATTCCCCATGAGCGATCCACCCCTCTCATCTCTCGTCCATCAACCTCGCCCCGCATAGCTTACTGCACGGGCGAAGCACATGAGCCACAGTATTCCCAAGAGGATTCGCCCGTTCAATTGAATCATCCGTAATAGATATTTCATTTTTGTAATAACCATCCCGTTTGCACGAGAACAGGCGGGTACCATATAGTATGATACCTTTTCAAATGGAAAACCCGTGAGCGACGGAGGCCGCCATGAACGAGCCGATCTGCTTTCCCACCCGCGAAGATTTCAGAACCTGGCTCGCCGACAACTGCGAATCAACCGACGGCGTCTGGCTTTTGTTCGGGAAAGCAGGCGGTCCGAAGACGCTCAAAGCATCCGAAGCGCTCGAAGAGGCTCTCTGCTTCGGATGGATCGACGGGCAGATGCAAAGCATCGACGGCGCAACCTACCGCAAGTATTTCTCGCAGCGCCGGGTGAACAGCAAATGGTCGGAGAAGAACAAGGCCCTGGTCGAAAAGCTCGAAGGCCAGGGATCCATGACCGACCACGGGCGCGCGAAAATCGAAGAAGCCAAGCGAAACGGCCAATGGGATGCGCCAAAACCCCAGCAGGCAACCGAGGATCAGATCGAACAGGTTGCCCGGGCGCTCGAAGGGCACGAACCCGCACACGCAAACTTCCTTGCCATGTCGCCGTCGGTCAAGAAAACCTATACGCGCGCGTACTTCGATGCGAAAACCGATGCGGGCCGAAACAGGCGCCTCGCATGGATGATCGAACGGCTCGATAAGAACCTCAAGCCAATGTAGGCATGCGCCTGCTCGTCTCGCGAAGCCCCCCGCAAACGACGGGCCATACCGCAACGGCAAACGCAACTGCAGGCAAAGCTGCGCCTGTCAAAACGCAAAGGCGGGCCCGGAGCAGCTCCGATACCCGCCTCGATACGCCAACCGCACCACAAACGCAACGCCCTTGCAAATCTGACGACGCCGCAGCGGGTGCCGCCTCTACGCCCCTGGTGCCTTGGGGGCTCCCGGCGCTTTGGGAGCGCTCGGCGCGCCAGGGGCCTTCGGGGCAGCCGGCGCGCCG
>NZ_LT962671.1:508009-748422 GCF_900199545.1 Raoultibacter massiliensis | reverse complement strand
GGCATGCCCGGAGCGGGCGTCGCTTTCGCGCCGCAGCTGGGGCACTCGTCGGCTTTGGGATCGACCTCGGCCCCGCATTTGGGGCATTTCACGGGGCCTGCGTCTACCGTCGGTGGTCTGAAGCACATAGATGGATCTCCTTCTCTCGTATCTTTATCGGCAGGTCCGAAAGGACTCCGGACCGAATGCCCTGCAACGGCGCGCCGGAAGAGCCGGCGCGGCCCTCAGAGGCCCGCATACGCGTCGGAAGACGCGCCGGGATGCTCGCCCGCAGAAACGCGCGCCACCTCTTCGGCGAGCTCGGGGTCGTCGCGTTCGCTTCTGCGCATGACCCGATCCCGCGCGATGACGCGCTTCCTGAACACGAGGCTCAGCCCCGTGTAGAGTGCAACCGTCATCGGCGCGACGAGCAGAAACGGCACGGCGAGGTTCCCCGTCGCATAGAGTGTCCCCGCAACGAGCGTGACGATGACGATCGTCGCAACGCCTCGCCAGTTCACCGCTTCGATGTACTTGAGCGATACGATGCCGCGCGTACCTATCTTGAGCCCACCGCGCACGATGTAGTAATCGGTGATAAGCAGGAAGCACCACGACATCGTGAGGATGCTTCCGATGCCCATGAACGCGTTCACGCGATCGAGGATGTTGCCGAAGATGAACACCAGGCCTATCAGGTTGACGGCGATGACCGCCGTCGGCCATTTCAGCTTGATGCCGAACAGGCTGTCAAACAGATTCGATATGGCGTTGCTGCTGCTGATGGAGTTCGACGTCTCCACCTTGAGCTGCGAGAGGCAGATGATGACGAGCCCCACAAGCCCGAGCGACAAAACGAACGTGATGCCGGGGTTCGTAATGGCGGCATTCGCCGCAGCGACCTCGTCCAGCCCCTGCCCGAGAAAGTACTCGTAGGACACGTTGAATCCGTAGTAGGCCAGAAGCGCGCCGAACACGTAAGTGAGCACGGCGAAGACGCTTCCCACCACCGAAATGGCGGCCATATCGCGCTCTCTTTTCACGAACCTCGTGAAGTCCGACGAGAAGAGCGCCATCAGCCCCGACGTCATGATGCTGTAGTTCACCGCGTAGGCGAACCCCTCGAGCTGGCCCACGTGCGGAATGAGCACCCCATGCGTGAGCGCGTCGACCAGATGCCCGTCTTGGGCGATGCTGCCCGCCACGAACAAAAGCGCCAGAAACAGCAGGACCACGAACACCATGTTGAACCGGGCGATGAATTTCATGCCGAACAGCGACATCAGCACCCACGCGGCCGAGATGGCCAGGTACAGCAGGTGCTTCACGATCTCGTCTGTCCAGCCGAAGTAGTAGATGACCGCATTGCCGAGCTGCACGGTGCCGATCGCAAGCGTTCCCACCAAAAGGAATATCCAGATAAGCGAATCGAGCGCCGAACCCTTGGTGCCGAACACGTACAGGCGCGAGGTCACGTTGCTCGGCAGGCCCTCGCGAAGCGAGATGCGTCCGACAAAGAACGTCAAAAACACGCTTAAGCAGAACATGATGGCCGCAGCCCCCAGCCCGAAATAGCACCCGGCGTAGTACGCGACAATGCCGCCGCCCATGAGCTTGGTCAGGCTCGAGACGACGCCTGAGAGTATTGCCGCGACGCCCGTCCAGCCGAGCTTCTTGTCTTCGGGCACCTTTTCGAACAAGGACACCTGCTCGGTTGCAGAGCCCTTCCCTTCCGATGACTCCATACTGACTCAACCCCCTCTCGTGCGATGCAGGCGGCGTGATTGCCTCCACGGAATTCGCGCTGCCTGCATGCAAACAAAAGCGCAGATCGCGGGCCTTGCACCGCCACGCAAGGCCCGCGTGAAACACCTAGACGATGCCGATATTCGCCATGATGATCATGACCACCAGCGCGCAGAGGCCGGCGCCGATCGAAATGGCGGCGATGTGCTTGTAGGAGTTCTTGTGGTTCAATCCCATGGCGGCAAGCATGCCGAACATGGCGCCCGAGTTGGGCAGAGCACCGCCGATGGTGGCGGAAGTGGCGATGATCTTGGCCAACGCCGCCGGATCAACGCCAGTGGCCAGATACGGAGCAAGGAAGTTGGCCGAGATGATGCCGACCGCACCCGAACCGGACCCCATGACGCCGCCGAGCACTGCCGCCATCATAGCGGCCGAGACGTATGCGCCACCCGGCATGTTGAAGATGGCTTCGTAGATCGCCGTGAAGCCAACCGAAGCGGCGGCCACGGTACCGACGCCAACCGCAGCCGAAGTGAACAGCGCAGGCCCGAGCGAGTTCTTCGCACCCGTGCCCATAACGTCGCGCTGGCTTGCGATGTGCTTGTTGAATGCGATCATCGAGGCGATGACGGCGACGATCATGGCGATGTAGACGATGTTGGCAACCTGGAGCTGCGATCCCACGATAATGATGACGATGAGCAGGATGAGCGGAAGCAGGGCCACAAACAGATTCGGAAGGTTTTTCTCTTCCGCAACGACGCCGTCTTCCCCGGTCGCCTCGTATCCTTCGCCCTTGGCTTGAGCGCGCTTCAGCGCGAACTTGATGTACAGGCACGAAACCACAATGGCGATGAGCGAACCGACGATGCCCATGATGGGAGCAGCAGTCAGCGATACGCCGCATCCGTTTGCAGCGTTGATCCATGCGATGGCCGGAACACCGGGAATCATCGCCATCGTGAACGAGCAGGCCGCGAGCGACCACGCGGCGGCGAACAGGTGCCACGGGATGTTGCATTCCTTGAACAGAGGCCGCGCGAGCGGAATGAGCGCGAACATGGCCACGAACATCGAGATGCCCGCATAGGTAAGGATGGCCCCCACCGCCGCGATGCCCAGAAGCACCAGATACGGGCTTTTGGTGCCCACTTTGTTCATGATCGCCTGAGCGATCGCACGGGCCGCACCCGACTTGTCGATGTATTCGCCCAAGATGGCGGCGCCCATGAAAATAAGCAGGTTCTTCTGAACGAAGCCCGCCAGACCGGTCACGTACGACGATTCGTTGCCCACCATGGCCGCGCCGATATCCATGCCGTTGGTGAGCGCGATGATAATAGCGGTTACGATGGATGTGATGAGAACGTTCCAGCCCTTCATGGCTGCAACGACGAAGAACACGAGGCCGACGATGATGCCGACTACTCCTATCCACTCCATGAAACTCCCCTTTCGTTTTCCGCCTGCCAACAGACAGGCGTCCTGATTCGTCGGCGCCCCCGCGAAGATCCCGCGCAATGGGAATCCCGCATGGGCACCCGGTCCGTTTCCAAAACCGGCATTCGCAATCTGGCGGCAAAGCACCCTGCACGCTTTGGAAACGAATCCCCACGTCGGTTACGGCACCTCGCGCCGCAACCGTTCGCAAGCAAAACCGAGGCCGCGCGTTCGCCGATCGCACTGAAGGCAGATCGGCGAACGCCTTCGGCCCGCCCCGGCCCGAAGGCCGCAGCGATTTACGCCATATCGTTGCGGGTTGCCCTCATGAGCTCGGCCATGCTCTCGTGCTTCATGCGAAGCTCGCTGCGGCCGATGGTCCCGCTCTCGAATTCAGTCAGATCTTCCTTGCTTTCGAACATCGTCCCCAAATCGCCGCGTTGGCGGTTGAGCTCGATCGCGCGCTCCGCATCGAAGGGAACGAGCGGCTCCTTCTCGCGCTGGGGCCAGATGAGGTAGGCCGGCTCGGTGATCTCGGGAGACGGCATCCCCTCGCAGTAGCGGATGTCGGTGTATTTCTCGATAAGCTCGTCGAGCGGGCCGAAGTCGAACGCGCGCAGGGGGCACGACGCAGCGCACAGCGGCTGCAGGCCCTCTTCCAAGCGGTCGATGCACATGGTGCATTTGCTCATCTTCTCGCCCGGGTCGTCCGAAGCGAACTTCGGCGCCCCGTAGGGGCAGGCGTCGTAGCACTCGCGGCATCCGGTGCACTTGTCCTGATCGACGAGCACCGCCCCGTAAGTCTCCTCTTTGTAGATCGCGCCTTCGGGACATGCGGGAATGCACGTGGGCTTCTCGCAGTGAGCGCACGAGTACGCAAGCGGATGGATGCGTATGTTCGGAAACGTCCCCGTCTCCCACTCGTACACCGTAAGCCACTTCTCGGCGCCCGGATCGATGCCGTTCCAGTCTTTGCAGGCGATGCTGCATGCCTGGCACGCGTAGCAGCGGTTCTGATCGAAATGGAATCCGTACTGCGTCATTACAGGGCCTCCTTCTCTCCCAGCGCTTCGCGCGAGGCGATCGCCGTCGCCGCGCCGCGCATGCCCGAACGCTCGGCCTCGGGCCCGTAGCCCTCAACGTCGCCGTCGGCAACCTTCTCAACTTCGACGAGCCCCGCCGTAAGCAGCGTGCCCAGGATGTTGGGCAGATGCACGTCGTCGAGCAGGATGTTGGGCGCACCGCGCATATCCATGCCGTACGGGTTGAGCTCGGTCTTCTTGCCTCCGCCCTGGAACCACGCGCCATGGTGCACCGCGGCGGTGCCCGGCATCATGCGGTTCGTCACATACGCGGCAAGCTCCATCTCGCCCGTCTCGCTGTAAACGCGCACCACATCGCCGTCCTTGATTCCGCGCGCCTTCGCATCGACGCCCGAAATCCACACGCCATGGCGATAGCAGTCTTCGCGCAGAAGCGGGTTGTTATCGTTCGAGGAGTGCTGGCGGTATACCGAAACCGGCGTGACGAGAGACAGCGGGTATTCGCTGGCCTTCGGGTTGTAGAAGCCGTCGGCCGCCGCAGTCGCGATATCCCCCTCGACGTAGCTTGGCTCCCACACCGGCATCGGATCGAACTGACCGCGCCACTTGGTTTTGGTGAGATCGTTTTTCTTCACGAAGCTCGATACGAACTCGATCTTGCCCGACTCGGTCTGGAACGGATTGATGCCCGCCTCGAGGCAGCTCTTGTACGGGTAGTACGGCGTATCGATCGGTATGCGCACGACGGGATTGGCGACGAACTCGTCCCAGGGCTTGGGGTCGATTCCCAAACGTTTGAGAACGCCGGTCTTATCCTCTGCCCACTCCTCGTAGGCTTCTTTGTATATCTCGCGCTGCGCAGCCGTCCAATCTTCCCACTCTACGTCTACCATGCGCGGGTTGTACTGCTCGGCCACGCCGAGGCGTTTGGCGATCTGGGTCCACACCCATTCCTTCGAACGCACCTCGCCCGGATATTCGCAGCCGGCATCGCTGAACACGAAGTAGTTGCGCATGCCCGAAGGACCGCTCACGAAACGCTGATGGCCGTACATGTACTGGTCCATGCCCTCGAACTGCCATACGGGGCTCGGCAGCACGATGTCGCAGAATTCCATCGACGGCTGGTTCTTGTGCCACTGGAAGCCCCAGTTGAACTCGGTGGAAGCGAAGCCCTCCATGCGCTTGTTCATGTCGTGGTGGTTGTTCACGTAGTTGTTCTCGATGATGAGCATCTGAATATTGGGAAGCGGGCTGTCATCGGTCGGCGCGCCGATGCGATGGCGGAACTCCTCTTCGCTCATACGGCCTTCCCAGTAGTCCTTCTGGCAGGCAAGCGTTTCGGTAAGCTTGTTGTTGTTGCAGAGCACCGGGATCGTGTAGTCGGAAGGCGCCTGTTTGAAATCAGCGAACGGCGTGGGAATGCGGCCGGGAGTCGGCAGAGCCGAGCCGGTCTGGCAGCCACCGGGGCACGCGAGGTTGCCGGTCATCGTTTGCAGCAACATGGCCGCAGCGGCGCTGTACTCACCGAGGTGGCGCTTCGCGCAGGAGTAGAAGTACTGCAGATGGACCGGCTTGGTGGTGCCGTAGAGCCGAGCGAACTCGCGAATCGTCTCGGCGGGAACCGCGCAGATCGCCTCGGCCCACTCGGGTGTCTTCGCAATGCCGTCTTCCCCCCTCCCGAGGCAGTAGGCGCGCCACTCCTTGAAGCCTTCGGGTTCGACCCATTCCGCAACGTAGTCGTGATCGTAAAGATCCTCCTCGAAGAGCACCTGGGCCATAGCCAAAAGCATCGCGAGGTCGGTTCCCGGGCGAATCGGGATCCACTGGTCGGCGAGCACCTCGCAACTTGCCGTGTAGCGCGGATCGACGACGATGGTCTTGCAGCCGTATTCGTGCGCGAGCTGCATGTAGTACGACGTCGGACCGAACCAGTCGACGACCGGATCCATGCCCCACATGATGATGAGCTTGGAATTGAACACATCGGAAGCCTCGAAGCCCGGAAGCGCGGGGCTCGCACCGCTCACCATCGATTTGGTGAGGTCGAAGCCCAGATGGAAGTTCTCGCCAGCCGTATGGCCGGAGGTGGAATGGTCGCCCCAGAAGCCGAAACTCGCCGGCCACCACTTGGCAAGCGGGAAGCCGTTTTTGCTGAAGCTGCCGTACTGGGTATGGAAGATGCCGAATTCGCCGTACTTTTCCTTGATCTCGATCATCTTCTCCGCGATGGTGTCGAGAGCCTCCTCCCAGCCGATCTCGACGAAGTAGCCCTTGCCCGGACCCTTTTCGCCAATGCGCTTCATGGGATGGGTGAGACGCGTTTCCCCGTAGAGCTCTTCCTTCCATGCATGCCCCATCGAGCAAGGGCGCATCTGCACCATGCCGCGCCAGATGCTCTCCCATTCCACGTCCTCGCGGCACATGCCGGCGTTGATGCTGTCATCGGGCTCAATGGCGATGAGCTTGCCGTCCTTCTCGTGGCATTTCAGGATGCAGGCCGAATCCCAGCACCCGTTGTTCGGACACGAGGTGTAGAAGATGCGCTCGCCCTCCCTTGCCTTTTTCCGTGCGTCGATGATGTCTTGTTTATCCACCGATTCCTCCTCGTCTTGCGCCGCCCGAAGGCGGCTCGATTGCGGTGTCGGATCGCGGAGGCATCGATCATGCAGTGCGGGATCCCCATCGGTGCACTCCGGTTCTGACCATGGGGCAAAGAATACGGCGGCGCGGAACAATCGGAAACGTCACCTGCCGATTCGCCGTCGCAATCGATTTCAACCGCCGTAAGCTGAGCTTACATGCAGGCTTTGCTTACCGCGGCTGCATAGCGAACTTGACAGCGGATAGAGCTATGCGAAAGCACGGCGAATCGCCGCGTACGGCACTGCGCCCTCAGTCCGAAGGCCCGTGCGATGAGAACGCTCGGCTGCGTCGGACCCCGACTGCGCGATCCGCTACGCGACGCAGGCAGGAGCCGCCCGATGCCATCGGGCTGAAATCGAGGCGAATCGCTGCGCTCAGGCGTGCTTCCCGAAATAGCCGTCGGGAACGTTTTCTCTGATGAACTCCATAAACAAACGTGCCTGATCAGACATGATATGACCGGTATGCCACGTCAGATCGACCGGATAGCGCATGGGATCGGTGTCCACCTTGAACCAGATGAGGCCCGGCTCGTTACGATATCGCTCCGCAATGCATTCCGGAATGCTCGCCCACCCGAGCCCCGCTCGGGCGCCGTTCACCATGGCCTCGTGGGTATCGAACTGCGCCACCATATTGTGATCGGTCAGCGAGATGCCGTACCGCTCGCGAAAATGGCGGTTTCCCACCATATGACGGCCCGAATTCCATTCGTAGATGATCATGGGCCACTTGAGCAGCGTTTCGATCTTGACCGGCTGTGGCACGGAATTGTACGGCGGCTTGTCGGGAGCGCAGAACACCAAGCGCTTGTACCCGAGCGTCTCGCGCGACAGGCCGTCTTCGAGCGGCTGGTTTTCGAGGATGGCAAAATCGAGCTTGCCGGCTTTGAGCTTCGCCATGAGCTCGGGTTCGTAACCTGCGTCGAGATGAACGAGGGCTTCGGGGTGTTCATCGTGAAATTTTTTAACGAGACCCGGCAACAGAGCAACGCCGTCGTTGAAGCTCATACCCACTTCGATGGTGTTGTCGAAATGCTCGTCGACCGCAGCAAGCTCCGATGCAAGCGCGTTTTCGAGCGTCGATATCTTCTTCGCGAACTTCGTCACGATCTGGCCCGCCGCCGTGGGAACGACACCCGTGGAGGTACGCTCGTAGAGCTTCGTTCCGTAGCGCGCCTCGATGGCGGCGATTTTCTGCGAAAGACCGGGGCGCGACATGTACAACCGCTCCGCCGCTTGGGAGAGGCTCTTCGTCTCCGATATGACCATGAAGATTTCGATGTCGTCCAGAAGCACGCGGCAACCCCCTTGTTCGAACCGCTAGTGCGCAAGCATGCCTTTTGTGCTCGTTATTGTCAAGCGAGTCATACGTTTCGCCTCGAAACAACCCACACGTTAGCCGCACATGCCGAAAGCTTGCTTAGGCTTAGGAAGAATAGATGCCAACGGCTGCACATCGGGCACGGATGCCGAAGGCTCGCTCGGGAGGCATGGGCGCCGAAGGCTTGCCCGGAAGGCACGGGTGCCGAAGGCTTGCCCGGGAAGCGCCGTCATCGAAGGACTTTGCGAAAAGCGCGGCCGAGTGCCTCGCCCGCTCGAAGCGCCTCGCGGAGCAAGGGAAGCTCTTCCTTAGCTAAAATGCCGCTCTGAATGGCGGTCAAGGCAAGCTTCTGTCAAGAACATGCGCCGTTTCGGGCGTTTCGGGCAGCGCCTTCGCGATTCGGGTTTTCGCGACCTGCGCAAACGTCGGCAAGAGAGCGATCCGGACGCGGCGAGGCCGACGGAAGCTTGCCTTGACCGCCATTTTCGGGCCTGTTTTCGATAGGGATGATCTTATCAACCGCTGAAGGGCACCAAAGCTGTTCGAGAAAGGGAACGGAAACGACGGCCAACGCAAAGCCGCATGAGCGTTCGAGATGCTGATACGAGCTTCCGTTCTGCGGTTTTCGCCCGGTAACGCCCGGTAACGTACGTTCAACATCTTGGCACATTAACCGGTTTCGACGACGGTATGCAGTTACCTGCATGTATACTGGGTTAATCGCGTTCGCTCTGCATGGCGTTTATCGGAAATAGGTTATCGGGAATAGGGGGAAGAGGCACATGTCGTATCCGCACAGGCTCTACCTGTCGTTTCATTCATGCGGATACCGCATCATCCCCGAACCGGAAATCAGCGGTGCCCACACCGAAGCTCCCCATGCCGAAACCGCGCCCTGCGGCCCAGCGGACCCTGGCAAACCCGCCCCCCGGCGTATCAGCCGTTTCAACTGGACGGGCACCGCGCAGACAAGCAATCCGGCCCTCCTCACCCCCATCGAAGCATATCGCGAGCGAAGACGCGCCGGCAGACGCTACACGGCAGGGGCATTCGTCGTCTTGGCCGCTCTGATAGCCTTCGGTATCGGGACAATCGCGCTCGGCGTCTCCCAAAGCAATGCCAACGCCCTCGACGAATCGCACGTGTTCTCGGGATCGCTGCCGCTGCTTCCCTTCGACGAAGAAGTGAAAACGGCCAAAACCGCAACGAGCACGCCTCAGCAGGATTGGATGAAAGGCAAAGTGCCCAACCTGTACCAAAACGACCTGCAGTGGTCGGAGCGCGCTTACGCTTCTTCGACACTCGGCGCTTGCGGGCAGGCCCCTGTGAGCATGACGATGGCATACGTCGCGATCACTGGATCGAACGAAACGCTGCCGAACGATATCGCGAAGATAATCGAGAGCGAAGGATTCGCCTCGAAAGAAACGACCGACCCGGCGTTCGTCGCCGAAACGGCAAGCGCCCTCGGCCTGCAAGCAGCCGAGGTACCCGCTGACGAACCCAGTCTTCGCAAGCAGATCATCGCGGGAAACCCCGTGATATGCGTTGTCGGCCCCGGCGATTTCACCGATACGCAAAGCTTCATCGTGCTTTCGGGCATCGATATGGACAGCAAGCTCGTCGTGCACGACCCCGCAAGCGACTCTCGCAGCAGCAGAGGATGGAGCTTCGAGGATATCCTCGATCAATCCGAATCGCTCTGGGCGATATCCGCACCCGCCGCCGACGCGTAGATCCGCCAAAGGCGGGCATGCGAATGCCCTTCATCTCCGCATACCCGCATTCGCATGCCTTGGGCGCAATCTTCCGATTCCCCTTGCGCAGCGAACAAAGGCCAAACGCGCAAGCTCTGCGCCCCTCTCGGCTCTTTCGGGTGCAAGGAGCACGAGATATCGTCCCTCCCCCCCCCCGAAACGCCTCTTGAACAGACCGGCGCGCTCTCGCAGGGCAGACCTTGCTGCGATGGTACAATAGAACTTGGTCGCCTTAGGGCGGCTGAAGCTTGCCCCTGCCCGCTATCGCGAAAGACTACAGCATGATCTACGACAACGTCCTTGAAGCCATGGGCCGCACGCCCATGATCCGCCTCAATCATTTTTCCGAACAAAATGCCGCCCAAATATTGGTCAAGTACGAGGGCATCAACGTCGGTGGCTCCATTAAAACGAGAACCGCCTTCCAGATGCTCGCCGCCGCGGAAGCCCGCGGAGACATCGGACCAGGCACCATCATCGTGGAGCCCACCAGTGGAAACCAAGGCATCGGCCTCGCACTCGTATGCGCCGTCAAGGGCTATGCGGCAAAAATCATCATGCCCGATTCGGTGAGCGTCGAGCGGCGCAAACTCGTCCGCCACTACGGAGCCGAAGTCATCATCGTGCACGACGAGGGCGATATCGGCAAGTGCATCGCCGAATGCATCGCCACCGCCGAGCGCCTTGCCGCCGAAGACTCGCGCGTCTACATCCCCCAACAGTTCGAAAACGTCGATAACCTGCTTGCGCACAAGTACCACACCGCCCTCGAAATCCTCGAAGACGTCGAAGGGCCCATTCACGGTTTCTGCGCGGGCATCGGTACCGGAGGCACCATCTCGGGCATCGGCCAAGTGCTGAAGGCCCTCTATCCCAAGGTATCCATCTGGGCGGTCGAACCGGAAAACGCCGCGATCCTCTCGGGCGGCGGCATCGGAACCCATCTGCAGATGGGGATCGGCGACGGACTCATCCCCGATATCCTCGACCAAGACATCTACGACGACGTTTGCGTGATTTCCGACGAGGAGGCGCTTGAAACCGCACGCCTGCTCGCCCGCGAAGAAGGCCTCATGGTCGGTGTCTCGAGCGGAACGAACGTCGCCGCCGCACGCAGGCTCGCACGCAAACTCGGTGCGGGAAAAACCGTCGTGACCATCCTGCCCGACACCGGCGAGCGTTACTTCTCAACCGAGCTGTTCGACGAGTAGCGCCCGAGCGAAAAACGCGAGAATCGGACGAACCAGACCCCTTTGCCGAAGCCGGGCCAGCCAAGATGCAGAAACGAATCGGACGGCTCGTCTTCCAGCACCGCCGAAACAAGACAGCTGGCGTGGAAGCGCCTGCTCGGCGCAACGGGTTTATTCGGCGCTCACGCGCATATGCTGATAGGCAACCTGCACGCGAGCAGCATGGGCGTTTCGCGCGACCACTTCCGAAAGCGCGTCTTCCGGAAGCCGGTAGGTGTTGTTGTTCTCCGAAACGTGCATGGCGATGACGTGCTCAAGCTCGTCGCAAAGCAATCCTTCGAGCACGTCGGCCGATTGGACGTTTGAAAGATGACCGGCGTCCGAAGCGATACGCCGTTTCACCACATACGGATACGGGCCTTCGGCCAGCAGCTTTTCGTCATGGTTGCTCTCGATGGCGAGTATCCGGCACCGCTTCAGGTGAGCGAACGCAGCATCGGTCACAATACCCGTATCGGTCATGAATCCCAGAGCATCGCCAGCCGGACCCTCGATGCGAAACCCGTAGGACTCAACCGAATCGTGCGAAGTCGCAAACGGATGAACCAGCATGCCGCCAAGCGAGAGGGCGTCGGCATCGGTATAGGGGCGAATATCGGCCATGGCATCGAGTGCACGGATCTCGGAGCTCTTCGCGTGCACGCCCTCGCTTACAAATACCGCCGGCTCGAGGCCGAGCTTCGCCATGCCGCGCAATGCTACGCCGAGCCCCTTGGTATGATCGGTGTGCTCATGCGTGATGAGGATGCCTTCGATGTTCGCAAGGGAAACGCCCGCCTCCTCGCATCGGGAAAAGAAGTCGCGTTTGCATATGCCGCAATCGATGACGATGGCCTTGCCGGTCGCTCCATCGACGATGACCGAGGCGTTGCCGCCGCTCCCGCTCGCAAGCACGTGGATCGAAAGACGCGCCGCGCAATCGCCCTTCGCAGATTCGATCTCGCTGCATTCTTCGAAGCAGACGCCTCCGATGCGGGATGCGTTTCCCATGCTACATCCGCGCTACTATGCCGGTGATAAGACGCATGAAATCCCCTTCGCGCATTTTCGCGCAATCCATCACTTCCTCGCCGTTGGGCGACGCACCGCCCACACCGCCGACGGCTCCCACTCCCGCAGCCATGTTGGATACAAGCGAAATTCCGAGCACCTTCATGCCCAGATGGCGCGCCGCGATGACCTCTTCGCACACCGACATGGCAACCGTATCGGCTCCCCATGCGCGAAACGCCCGTATTTCCGCAGGTGTTTCAAAGCTCGGCCCCAGCAAACCGAGGTACACGCCTTCCTGTACCCGCACGCCGCCCTCGCGCGCCGACTCGTGCGCGATGGCGCGCAGCGCGGGGTCGAATGCATCGGTCATGCTGAAGAAGCGTTCAGCAAGCTCGGCCGCTGCCGGATCGGCGACGGGGTTGCGCCCCGTCATATTGATCTGGTCGGCCATGATGCAGAAATCACCTTCGCGATAGCTTTCGTTGATACCTCCCGCCGCATTGGTGGTGATGAGCTGCTCGATGCCGAGGCGAGCCATCGCCCACACGGGAAAGGCGACTTCCTGAGCAGAATTGCCCTCGTAGGCATGCAGACGCCCTTGCATGCACAGCACCTGTTTGCCTGCAAGCTCGCCGCAGACGAAACGCCCGACATGGCCCTCCGCCGTGCTTTTCTTCATATGGGGGACCTCTTCGAAGGGCACATGGATCGGATCGGCTATCCCGTCGGCAAGCGGATTCAACCCCGATCCCAATATGATGCCGATCTTCGGAGCGCGGCCGCACAAACGCTTTTCGATGCAGGCGGCCGCTTCGCAAAGGTTTTCTATGAGGTTTTCGGTGTCAGACATGCTGCAACTCCTCTCGCATCATTGCGCGACTGCGGACTTGTTCTTGGGCTCGTTCACGGTTCCGCTCACCGTCGCTCCTCATCTTCGTCGAACGGCTTGCGTGCCACCAGTATGCGGGGACGCCCCGCCAAATCCTCCACGACCTTCGCAGCGATGAAGCCCGCTTGCCGCGCGATGGCAGCCGCTTCGTCCAGGCACGTCTCATGCAGCTCGACCGCCATATAGGCACCGGGCTTGAGGGCGCGCACGGACCACGCGACGAGCGGTTTGAACAGATCGAGGCCGTCGGCTCCCCCGTCAAGGGCCAGCGAAGGCTCGAAATCGGATACCTCTTTCGGAATATCGGCAAGCACTGCGGTGGGAATGTAGGGCGGGTTCGAGATCACGAGGTCGAACGATCCGATGAGCTCGGCGGCAACGGACTCCCCAAGGCTGCATTCGATAACCTCTATGCGATCCGCCAGCCCGAGCAGCTCTGCGTTTTTGCGGGCAAGTGCGACGGCCTCGGGGGCGATGTCGGTTGCGATCACCCTGGTTTCCGGATGTTCGTAGGCAATCGAGCAGGCGATGCACCCCGTGCCCGTGCACAGATCGGCAACCAGGAGCTCAGGGGTTCCATCCAACCCGATGCTTCCAGCTTTCCGAGCCGCTCCATTTTCTTTGCCATCAGGCGCGACAAGCAGATCCTCTTCTACCGTCGATGCCGCACCGCCCGCCGTGCCATCTGCGGCTGCCTCGGATCTTTCAACCGCGCCCGCAGGGAGATCATCGGACGCAAGCGCATCGGCTGCGATGCGCTTCGGCGGTGCGGGCAGAACGGCAAGGCCCTCGCTGACCAAAACCTCGGTTTCGGGGCGCGGTATGAGCACGCCTGGTTCAACCTTAACGGAGATATGGCGAAACCCCACTTCCCCGGTGATGTATTGCAAAGGCTCGCCCGCACCGCGGCGCGCAACGTATTTGCGCAGAACCTCGCGCTCCTCCATGCTCAAAGGCTTATCGAAGTGCGCGTAGAGCTCGATGCGGGAAAGACCGGTCGCTTCGCTCAAGAGCCACTGCGACGACAGCCGTGGATTCTCGTCGCCTTTGCGCTCGAGGTATCCCACCGTCCATTCGAGCGCAGCTTGTATGGTCCAGGTATCGTTCATGATTCGATTGTAGCAAAAGGGCCGCTATCGACAAGGAAGAACCGCCACGCGCAGCTGCACGTTCGATCGGAGATCTCGGGAAAGCAGCTCAGGCATTCGCATCGTATGCGATCGTCGATCGCGCGTGCGAAGCCGCCGTATTCGACGATTCCCACCGATTTGCACGGATGGAAGTCCATGCCCTTGCGCGCCCGGGCAACCTGCACGCGACATTCCACGACGCGATAGACAAGAGCGCCGTCTTCCCATTTCGTTTCCGCTCTGCTTGAAAGGGTATTGAGCTTGAACGCGAGCGCCGCTTCAAGCCCGTCGAGGCCGGGTCGCTCGGCAAGCCCGAGGAAGCGCTTCAACCGGCGCGCCTCGCTTGCCGTGAACCGCGACCATGCCGCCACATCGTGATGCATGGCCGCATCCATGCCAAGTTCGCCCTCTATCGACTGAAACCACGTGCCGTCAAGGGCGATAAGGTTTTTCGAATACGCCTCGACGAGCTCGATAAGCTGATCTTTGGTGAGCGATTCCAGGGCTTCGCGTGCGCTCATGCGCATCTCCCGACCGCTTCGCACCCCAGCGCTCCGAAGGCTCTCGCCCGCAATGCTCGCACGCTATACGGCCTGTTCGAGCTTCGCCGCGCGATCAGCCGCCTGAAGAGCCGTGATGAGCTCGGCAAGCCCTGCGCCGCCCGCGCCCAGAAGCACGCCGTTGTAGGTGCCGTTGTAGCCGATGCGGTGATCGGTCACGCGGTCCTGCGGCCCGTTGTAGGTGCGGATCTTTTCGGAGCGGTCCCCCGTGCCGATCTGGCTGCGGCGCTCGGCTCCTTCGGCCGCCTGCTGTTCGGCGAGCATTTTCTCGTACAGGCGTGCGCGCAGAACGCTCATGGCGGCTATCTTGTTTTGCAGCTGGCTTTTCTGATCCTGAGACTGCACCACGAGTCCCGAGGGAATGTGCGTGATGCGCACGGCCGAATCGGTGGTGTTGACGCATTGGCCGCCCGGGCCGCCCGCACGGTACACGTCGATGCGCAGATCGTTTTGGTTGATGTCCACTTCGACCTCGTCGGCTTCGGGAAGCACGGCCACGGTAGCCGTGGAAGTATGAATGCGTCCCTGGCTTTCGGTCTTGGGAACGCGCTGCACGCGGTGCACGCCGCTCTCGAACTTCATGACCGAATACACTTTATCGCCCTTCACCTTGAACTGGATCTCCTTGTAGCCGCCGGCCTCCGAAGCCGATATGTCGAGCGTCTCGGTCTTCCATCCCTGCTCGCCTGCGAACCGCTCGTACATCTTGTAGAGGTCCCCTGCGAAGATCGCCGCCTCGTCGCCACCCGCTCCAGCGCGAATCTCGACGATGATGTCCTTGTCGTCGGCCGGATCGGCGGGAATGAGCATGAACTTGATATCCTCTTCGAGCTGCGGAAGCCTCGCCTCGATGCCAGCGATCTCCTCCTGCGCGAATTCCTTCATATCGGGATCGGAGAGCATGTCCTTCGCTGCCGCCAGATCTTCGCTCGCCTGCACGAATTCGCGGGCCTTCGCGGCAAGTGGCCCCTGGTTCGAAAATTCCTTCGCAAGGCGGTTGTATTCCTTTTGATCGGCGAGCACGGCAGGATCGCCGAGCCTTGTCTGCAGGTCTTCGTATGCCTCGATTATCTTTTCAAGCTTTTCTATCATCGGTATTCCTCTTTGGGTTCGCGCACGGTCTCTCGACGCGGGTTTTCAGAACCCGCACACACGGAAATCCCGGCTTGCCGAGCTTAAATCGCAACTGAATATGGTATCACGAAGCCAGGTATTCCGCAGCACCCTCCGCAGTATTCGCACCATCGGAAACCGCCGTAGTCACCTGCCTGAGCGCTTTCGTGCGCACATCGCCCGCCGCGAACACGCCATCGACGGAGGTATGCCCCGACTCGTCGGCAACGATGTATCCCCCGTCAAGCGCAAGCGCACCGCCCAAGAACTCCGTGTTGGGCTCGGTGCCGACGGCCACGAACAGTCCCGAGCAGTTGATTTCTTCGACCTCGCCCGTATCGTAGTGCTCTACAAGCACGCCGCCGAGCATGCCGTCTTTGGCCAGAAGCTCTTTGACGCCCGAATTCCAAACGAATTCGACCGCATCGATCTCCTCGAGCATTTTGTGGTAGATCGCCGTCGCGCGTAGCGTATCGCGACGGTGAACGAGATACACTTTTCGCGCGATGCGGGCCATATAGATAGCATCGGCCACTGCGGTGTTTCCCCCGCCCACGATGACCACATCGCGATCCTTGAAGAAATTGCCATCGCACGTAGCGCAGTACGAGATGCCGCGGCCTTGAAGCTCTTCCTCAAGATCGAGCCCGAGCTTTCGCGGCTTCGCGCCCGTCGCCACGATGACGCTTTTCGCCCGATAGGTACCGAACCCCGTGTTCAAAACCTTGGGAGACGCTTCGAAATCAACCGAGAGAACTTCCTCACCGATGTTCTGCGCGCCGAACCGATCGGCCTGCTGCTTCATGGAGAAGGCCAAATCGAAGCCGTTGATGCCGTCGGGGAAACCGGGGTAGTTTTCGATATGCTCGGTCTGGCCGAGCTGTCCGCCCGGCGTGATGCGCTCGAAAACGGCAACGTCGAGTCCGGCCCGCGCGGCGTACAGAGCCGCCGTCATCCCTGCAGGACCCGATCCGATTACCGCAACGTCGAACACCTTATCCTGAGCTTCCGTTTCCATATCAGATACGCTCCTTTGCAGACTATCCTGTGCACGCTGTTGGTTCGTGTATACCTTACCCTGTTTCGGTGGGGTTTGCCAACCTGCGACCTCAACGAACGAGTAACGGTTCAGGCGAATGGATGCACGGCCCGCAACGCAAAGGTAACGGTTCTCGCCACGAGACCCGAAGACGGTTTAGATAGAATCATGAAACCGCGAAAAGGAGTTCACATGGTGTTCGAACGAGCAACCGACAAAGCCAACGAGGCCGATCCGCCAGCCGACCGTCATATGCTGTTCTTGGCAGGAGGCTGCTTCTGGGGCCTCGAAGCGTACCTCAAGCGTCTGCCCGGAGTCATCGAAACCCAAGTCGGTTACGCCAACGGATCGACGGAGTATCCATCGTATCGCGACGTATGCCAATACAACACGGGTCATGCGGAAGCGGTCGCCGTGGCCTATGATCGGACGATCCTGCCAACGGCAACCTTGCTCGAGGCGTTTTTCGAGGCCATCGATCCCACAACCGTCGATCGGCAGGGCAACGATACGGGCACCCAGTACCGCTCGGGCATCTACTACTCAGACATGGGCGACGTCGGCATCATCGAAAACGCCATGCGCGAATTGCAGGAACGCTACGACAAGCCGATAGCCGTCGAGGTCGAGCCGATCGACGGTTTCTACCCCGCAGAAGAATACCATCAGGATTACCTCGAAAAGAATCCCGGCGGCTATTGCCACATCAACGTGCGGGCAGCCGACGAGTTCGCCAAACGCAAGGGACTCGGCAGCAGCATCGCGCTACCCCCGGATTTCTACCTCGAAGCATTCGGGGACGATGCCGATCCCGCCGATTCCGCTCAGATACCCGATCCCGACGAGGGCGATGCGAACGCCGACGGCCGCATCGATGCCTCCGCCTACCCCAAGCCCGACGACGCCGAGCTGCGTCGCACGCTCACGCCGCTCGCATACCGCATCACGCAGGAAAGCGAGACGGAGCGCCCCTTTACCGGGGAATACGCCCACCTGTTCGATAAGGGCATCTACGTCGACATCACCACAGGAGAGCCGTTGTTCTCCTCGATCGACAAGTTCGAATCGGGTTGCGGATGGCCGAGCTTCACGCACCCTATCGCAAAAGAGGTGCTCACCGAGCATATGGATACGAGCTTCAACACGCTGCGAACCGAAATTCGCAGCCGTGCGGGCGACGCCCACCTCGGTCACGTGTTTCCCGACGGCCCCGCAGAAGCGGGCGGGCTTCGCTACTGCATCAACAGCGCCGCACTGCGCTTCGTTCCCTACGAAAAACTTGAAGAGCAAGGCTACGGCTACCTCGCATCCGTCTTCGACGATTTCGAAGCCGAAGAGCGCAAACCCGCAAGCAAAAGCGCTTAGCCTCCTGGTGCAACTTAGCTTCTCGGCACAAAAAAGGCCGGCGCACGATGCGCCGGCCTTCGCGTTGCAGGAATACCCGTTTACAATTAATCGAACATCGCCATGATCTGCGCCTTGGGCTGAGCCCCGACCGTCTGCTTCTTGATCTGGCCGCCCTCGAACAAAATCAACGTGGGAACGCTCATAACGCCGTAGCGGGAAGCGATCTCGGGGCTCTGATCGATGTCGAGCTTGTACACCTTGGCTTTGCCCTCCATCTCCTCGGCGACTTCTTGAAGCGTCGGAGCGAGCATTCTGCACGGACCGCACCACGTTGCGAAGAAGTCAACCAAAACCGGCTGCTTCTCGTCGAGCACCTTGCTCTGGAACTCAGCCGAACTAATTACCTCGCTCATGACAACCTCCTAGAAAACTGCGCGGGTCTTTCGTTCCCGCCCGCATGCTAACCTGCATGCTCATCTTGTAATGAAACCATTGTAACCGTTCGCAATCCCTCGAGGCACTAGTGTTGCCATTTAGGAAACAAATCGACGTTTTTCCGACGAACGGTAAGAAGCGGTATACTATCGATCTGACAGAAGGGAACCACAGCATGCAAGAAACATCCAAGCCCACACCTGAGCAGCGAGTCCATGAGTCCGGTCTTCACGAACCGTCCTACATCGGTTGCGAGGCATCGCCGGTCAACCTCGTTTTGGAGGGCGGCGCGATGCGCGGCCAGTTCACCGCAGGCGTGCTCGACTTTTTCATGGATCAGCGATTCTGGGCGCACCACGTGATCGGCACATCGGCCGGCGCGCTCAACGGCTACAACTACGTTGCCGGCGAAGACGGGCGAACCTGCTACCTCAACACCAAATACTGCAACGACTGGCGCTACCTTTCCATGAAGAGCTTCGTGCGCACGGGAAACGCCTTCGGGGTCGAATTCACGTTCGATACGATCCCCAACGAACTCGAGCCGTTCAACTACGATGCCTTCAAAAACTCGCCCATGATGCTTACCACCGTTGCAAGCAACCTCGAAACGGGCGAGGCCGACTATCATACGTTCACTGATCCGAGAGCCGATATTCCCTATCTTATCGCATCGTCGGCCATGCCGCTCGTCAGCAAGATCGTCGAGCACGATGGCAAGAAGCTGCTCGACGGCGGCCCTTGCGACAGCGTGCCCATCCTCTACTCCCTGCTTACCGGAACGAAAAAGCACATCGTCGTGCTCACACAGCACGAAGGATACACGAAAGAACCCAACAAGCTGCAGGCGCTCGCCGCCCGACAGTACAGCGAGTACCCCCACTTCGTCGATCGCATGCGTTTCCGCCATTTCGAATACAACCGCCTTTACCGCGCTCTTTCGAGAATGCACGATGAAGGCAGCGTATTCCTCATCCGGCCACCCGAGCCCGTGACGATCGGCAGCATGGAGAAGGATCCCGATAAGCTGTTTGCGCTCTACGAACAGGGATACGAAACCGCAGCTCGCGCATGGCCCGCGCTCAGGGCCTATCTGGGCGACGATCTGAGATAGGATCCCCTTCGTCAAGACCGCCAGAGACCGTCACGTCGCCGGATAAAGACCCGTCATCCGCCGATGCGCCGCCAGCGGCGTTCGCCTGCTTTGCAGACTCGGCATCCTCTTCCTTGAACTGCGCGACGAAGCCGGCAGAGAAAATGCCCGCGGGAATGGCGACAACCGCGATGGAGAGCACCATCGTGCAGAAACCGATGAACCGGCCGAGAGCCGTGACCGGCACCAGATCGCCGTAGCCGGTGGAGGTGATGGTGGTCATAGCCCAGTACATCCCCGTGAAAACGCTGTCGAACTTCTCGGGTTGAACGGGGTTTTCAACCTGGAACATGAGGACGCTCGCCGTCACGGTCAACAACGCGAGAACCATAAAGGCCGCTACGATTTCGTGGCGGCGCTTGGCGAGCACGCGGCCGATCGAACGAACGCCCTTCATGTAACGCGAGATCTTGATCAACCGCACAAGGCGGATGACGCGTATCCCCGAAAACATCTGCGCCGTCATCGGCACGAACCACGCGATCATGCCGGGGAGAAACGCCAGCAGATCGATTATGCCCATGACAGACGTCGCGTAGCGTACCCGGGCGCGAGAGGCGGAGAGAGCGGGGTGCGCCAGGTCGGAAACCCAGAGCCTCACCGCGTATTCGATACCGAAGCACGCCGTCGACACGACGCCGAAAACCCAGAACGCAGAATAGACCCACGCGGGGAAGCCAGCCTGGGCCTCGGCGAAAACCAAAACCGCATTGGCTATGATAAGCGCGAAGACGAACGCTCCGAAAATACGGGCAAGCAGGCCGCCGTGCAGCGGATCGTTCACTGCAAAATAGGCGCGCCGCTTCAAGGCTGAAGCCCGCGACACCCTATCCTCTGCCTTTCTCGGCTTTCCCATCGGTCAATCCTTCCGGTTCTTGCCATCTCGCTGCTATGGATTTTCGAACCCCCTGTCGAACGCGTCGGCAAAGGCCGTCCGATCATCGTCCGTACAGTATATGGCATCGCCCGCAATGACGGTCACGCCGCTGCTGGAAAAGCCAGGGGCGAACCGCACGGATCCGATACGCTCGCCGCGCGTATCGCGCAAGCCATGCCGAGGACGATCGTGCCGCATATGCGCTTTATCCGCACCGTGCGCGCCTTTCCGAACGGGAGGCGGCGATGATCCTACTTCGCCGCGAGAGTAACGGCCGTTCCCGAAGCGGTTACCATAAGCATGTTTCCCTGACCGAGCACTTCGTAATCGATATCGACGCCAATGACCGCATGGGCGCCCATGCCCTGCGCGCGCTGCTCGAGTTCCTGGAGAGCCTCGGTGCGCGCCTGCATGAGCTCCTCTTCGTAACCCGAACTGCGACCGCCCACGATGTTGCGTATGCCCGCGCCGAAATCGCGGAGGAAGTTGATGCCGGTGATTACCTCGCCGAAAACGATGCCGTAGTAGCCGATAACCGCATAGCCTTCTACTTCGGGCGTGGTGGTGATTATCATGTTGCGTCCTTTCCCGTGTCGTCAACCCTATATGCTACCGCTTGAACGCAAGGTTTCCATCGACATCAGCCGTCTGCATCCAAGCGATACAAGTATCGGGACCGCGCGGCATGACCGCGGCTATCTATGGATGCTTCGGTTCCGCTTCACAGATGCGCGAGTCATCTGGAAGATCGCGGGAAAGGGCGCTCGGGGGTGTATAATTTCCCGAAGTTTACCGAGATGCCGTCTTCATCAGAAAGGCCCCGCTTCATGCCCGTCGATCTCATATCGCTCGCCTTCATCGCGCTCGTTGCGGCCCTCTCCCCCATGATCGCCCAGTTGATACCTGGAAAACCTATACCCGAAGTCGTCTTCCTTTTGGTTGCAGGCGCCCTGATGGGTCCCTACATGGCTGGCCTCATCGATATGACCGACTCGGTCGAGCTGCTCTCCGATCTCGGACTCGCCTTCCTGTTCCTGCTTGCCGGATACGAGATCAACCCCAAGCATCTGACGGGTTCGCAGGGCAAACGGGGGCTCGCCACCTGGATCGTCACGCTCTGCCTGGGCTTTCTCGCCGTAAGGCTCACACCCTACTTTTCAGTCAGCCACGTCGACGGCATTGCGGTCGCCATAGCCCTCACCACCACTGCGCTCGGCACGCTGCTTCCCATACTCAAGGAGCGCAACCTCATGGATACCCGCGTAGGCGAATCGATCCTTGCCTACGGCACCTACGGCGAACTCGGACCCGTCATCGCCATGGCGCTTCTGCTCTCGTCGCGAGCCGAATGGCTCACAGTGCTCATCCTCGTCGTCTTCGTCGGCATCGCCGTACTTGCGGCCTCCTTCTCCGCCAAAGCAAAGAAGGCCGGCGGCGCCGTGTTCAAATTCCTCACGGCAAACGCCAACACGACGGCGCAAACCGCCATGCGCGTCACCGTGCTTTTGCTCGTGGCGCTCGTGGCGCTTTCCGCGATCTTCGATCTCGACATCGTGCTCGGCGCATTCGCAGCCGGCTTCGTTTTGCGCTACGTGATTCCCGAGGGCAACCACGATCTTGAAATGAAACTCGACGGCATCGCCTACGGTTTCCTGATTCCCATCTTCTTCATCGCCTCGGGTGCGAAGATCAACCTCGCAGCCGTATTCACGCAGCCGGCGCTCCTCGTCGGCTTTATCCTCATGCTGCTGCTCATCCGCGCCGTGCCCATATTCATCGCGCTCTCGACCGGCAAGGACACCCGCGACATGTCGCCTAACAGCCGCCTGACCGTGGCCTTGTACTGCACCACCGCGCTTCCCATCATCGTCGCGGTAACAAGCGTCGCCGTCAAGGTGGGAGCCATGCCGCAAGACACCGCTTCGGTGCTCGTATCGGCTGGAGCCATCACCGTGTTCCTCATGCCGTTCTTGGCTTCGATCACCTACCGTGTCGTCGATGCGCAGCCCATCGTGGCAGTAAAAGAAATCAGCAGGAACCCGCGCGAGATCGGCAGTATCCTGCGCGACCACCTTGCGCTTGAGCGGATGCTGGCTAAACAGGACGCCGCCATGCGCGCCGCATCGTTCGGCCGCGCTCGAGCTGCCGATTTCATCACGCACCATACAGGACGCGGACCCATGGAGTCATGGATACCCAACGGCCATATCGACCGCGCCAATGCACTCATCCAGGGGACGGAGCTCGATGCCGCCCTCTGGGAAGAGATAAAGAACCAGGGCGATGCCGAATGGGCAGCTGCGAAGCACAACGGGGACAAGGCGTGGGAGCACCTCAAAACCGAGGGCGACCTGCGCTGGTCGGCCGTCAAAAAGGTCGGCGACCAAACCGTCGAAGCGCAGCAGAGCGGCAATTGGCAGGATAAGGCCGCCGCACTGCAAAGCCGCACGGCGCTGCGCAACGCAGCCGAGGAGAAGCGAGACGAGCTTGCCCGCAAGGCGTCCGCCTCCCGCGCAGCGCACGCCGACCGCGTGGCAATGCTCTTCGCTGCCGAGCAGGCTCGGCGTCTCGCCGAATTCGAAAAGCTCAACGACGACAAGCGCGCCGAGCTCGAATCGGAGCGCACGGCGCGCAAATCGGACCGCCGCACAACACGCGAAGCGCGCCGTGCGCTCCGCAAGGAGGAAGGGCGGCGCTTCGGCCGCGGCTACGGCTCCTGGGGAGCGGGCGATGAAGGAGATCCTGACTGCAAAGAGACCAAGGACGGCACGGAGCATTCGGACAAGGATGCATCGGACGAAGCGTAGGCGAAGCGCGCCGCTCCCTCGGCAGCTTCGAAAACCTTTTCGCTCAGGCCCTCTTTGCGGTTGACCCCCATCTTGCGATAGATATGGCGCACATGGGTCTTGACCGTGTTGTCCGAGATGAACAGCTCGCCCGCTATTGCAGCGAAGCTCTTTCCTCCCCCGAGAAGCGGCAGCAGGATCTCTTCCTCCCGCCGCGTCAATTCGTATTCGCGCGCGGCAAGCGCGCACACCATCGCGTGATCGATCGTCACTGCCCCAAACGTTGCGCGGTCATCCCGAACGCGACCATCCGTCTCCTGAGCGCCCCCGCCAACCCCCCTCGCTTCCCGTGAGCCCTCGGTCTGATCAGGCGGTGGCACTTTACGATGCATCTGCAGGTACGCCACCGCTGCAAGCACGTCTTTACTCTCCCAATACCGGGGAAGAGCCACCGACAGAAACAAAGCCGCCGTCAAAATCGCCGCAATCACTGCAGCGTTGACAAGGCCCGCACCGCCGAACGCATCCGATGCGATCCGATCGAACAGCGCCGCCAAAACCAGCGAAACCGCCCAGAGAGCCGCCATCCGGAAACGGGTGCGCGAAGGGCGCTTCGAGAAAAAAGCAAACGACGCGGCAAGGCAGAATCCCGCGAACAGGCCTGCCAGGCACAAAACGGATATCGCCGCCGCGCCGTCGAACATCGCTCTTCGCTCCTTTGCTCTTGAACCCCGCCTTTGCAGCCCAAAACGCGGGGCGTCAGGACATCCATCGTCTTCGATGCAAACCAGCGTAGCAAATCACGGAGCCGCAATACCTGAGAATCGGGGTGATATAAATCATCATTGCCGTTTTTCCGCCGCACATGCTAGGGTTTAGCCAACGAAACCGCACCGAGGATGTGAGACGATGGAAAAAACCGCTCGAACGAAACGCATTGCTGCGGGCATCTGCTGCTTGCTTGCAGGAGCGCTCGTCGCAGGCTGGGCGATCGGAAAATACCTCCCCGCAGCACCGCGCGAAGCTTCACCCGAGCGCTCGGAAACATCATGGGAGTTCATCTCGTACAGCACTGTAGAGGCGGAAAACGTCGTCGATGTGCCTCTCGGCGCGCCGTGCCTGCTCGAAAATCTCTTGCAGGGAGAAAAGCACTTCACGGACTTCGGGGAACTCGATGAAGGCGAGCGGGCGCTTGCACGCCACAAGGCCAAACAACCCGACTGGTCCTACGAGTGTTCCGCCCTCTCCATGAAAGTCGGATCCGCAAAAGCCGTAAGCCTCCAGGCCTTCTCGGAATGGTATCCGCACTATGCCGAGGTCTACTCAGGTTTCGTGAAGGCAGCGGACGGCGTCGTCATCCTCGTCGATATAACCCTCGCCAACAAGGCCGACGCGGATACCCGCATGCCCTCGTTTTCCCTCTGGACCGAAGGGATAGACGGATCGAGCGTCGACGTTATCGGAAGCGGGTGGCAGGTCGGCCGAGGCATCCTAGCTGAGCTGTACGGCGAACCCCGAGAAGGAAACTTCAAATCCTATCAGCTTAAGGACCGCTGGAACATGCTTGCACCCGGCGAGGAAAAGTCCTGCACGATCCCCTTCGTCGTTTCCAGAGGCGCCCTCGGCACAACCGATCAAGCCCCGGCCTACGACCTTTCGCAGTTCTGCATCGCCACATGGGATTGCGAATCGGCAACAGCTTATCGCTTCTGGCTTGGGTAGCGCGGCTGCGCCGCAGGTACCCCCCCGCGCATCGCAACCGCCGAGGTGCCGACACCTCCGCTGGTTAGCACGTCCGGTGGCCGGCGATGCCGCCGATAGCCTGCGCATGCCGCCGATAGCCGACGATGACCCTGGTGGCTGGCGCGCGTCACCAGGGGCCGGCGGACGTCGCCGGTGGCCGGCGCACGTCGACAATAGCCGGCGTTGTCGCCCCGAAAGCCCCGAAATGCATGTTTTTTGCCAGATTCATACAACCGAACGCACCACAGAAAGCCCGACGGCCCCTCAAGATGTCACCAAATACACTGCCGCCCTCATCGCCCCAGATCAAAAGGCTGCTTAACCCGCTTCTGGGCGACACGGCTCGTCAGCAACCGCATGGGACATGCGCGACTTGTATGAATCTGGCAAAAAACGTGCAGAAGAGGCGCTTCAGCATTCCCCCGAGGGGTCGCAGGCGCAAAGCGACGCCGAACGCAGCGAAAAGCCCCGGGCGCCCGAACGTCTCGGACCACCCAGGGCTTTCGCACCCAGCGCTTACCTTCGGCAAGAAGAAATCTACAGCGCCGCCTCCGCAATGATGTCGACGAGCTTCTGGACGCTCCACGAACCCAAATCACCTTCATGGCGCTCGCGAACGCTCACCGTGCCGTTCTCGACTTCCTTATCGCCAAGCACGACCATGTAAGGGATCTTCTGACTCTGGGCCTTGGCTATCTTCACGCGCATCGGCTCGTTCTGATCGTATACCTCCACACGGCCGCCGGCCGCCTTGAGCTTCTCAACAAGATCGGCCGCCGCATCTTTGTGGCGGTCGGCGATGGGGAGCACCGCAACCTGCACAGGCGCAAGCCACAACGGAAGCGAGCCCGCATAGTGCTCGATAAGGATGCCGAGGAACCGCTCGATCGAACCGAAGATGGCGCGATGGAGCATCCAAGGGCGCTCTTCGGTGTTATCTTCGGTGCGATAGGTAAGCTCGAAGCGCTCGGGGAAGTTGAAATCGACCTGCACGGTCGAGCACTGCCACGTGCGTCCGATGGCATCCTTTACCTTGATATCGATCTTCGGACCGTAAAACGCACCGTCGCCCTCGTTGATCTCGTATTCGAGGCCATGGCGCGCACATGCCTCCTTGAGCGAGTTCGTCGCATGCTCCCACATATCATCGGTTCCGATGCTCTTTTCGGGACGCGTGGAAATCTCGGCGGTGTACTCGAATCCGAACGTCGTCATGATGTGATCCACCAGATCAAGGATGGCAACCACCTCGTCGACAACCTGATCCTTCGTGCAGAACACATGCGCATCGTCCTGCGTGAAGCCGCGGGCGCGCAGAAGGCCGTGCACAACACCGCTCATCTCGTGGCGGTACACCGTGCCGAACTCGAAATAACGAAGCGGCAGATCGCGATACGAATGCAGGTCGGCCTTGTACAGCATGACATGGCCAGGGCAGTTCATGGGCTTCACGCCGTACTCGCTCATGCGCGGACTCTCTTCGTCGCCTTCGTTGATCTCGAAGAAGTACATGTTCTCGTGGTAGAAGTCATAGTGACCCGACATCTTCCACACGTCGGCATTGTAGATGTGCGGCGTGATGACCTCTTCGTAGCCGCGTTCGTACAGATCGCGGCGCAGCCATTCCTGCATCGTGCGGATGATGCGCGCGCCCTTGGGCAGATACAACGGCAGTCCGACGCCTGCAAGCGGATCCATGGTGTAGATGCCAAGCTCGCGCCCGAGTTTGCGATGGTCGCGCTTTTCGGCTTCCTCGAGGTTCGAAAGGTGCGTTTCGAGATCTTTTTTCGAGAAGAACGCCGTTCCGTACACGCGCTGCAGCATCTCGCGTTCGGAATCGCCGCGCCAATAAGCCCCTGCAAGCTTCGTGAGCTTGAACGCAGGGATCTTCGAGGTGTCGGGCAGATGCGGCCCACGGCACAGATCGGTGAACTTGCCGATCGAATAGGTTGTGATCGTCTCGCCTTCGGGAAGCTCGGCGATCAGCTCGAGCTTGAACGGCTGGTCGGAGAAGATGTCCTCGGCTTCGGCTCGCGTCACCACGCGGCGCTCGAAGGGTTCGGCCGCCGCGACGATCTCGGCCATGCGGGCCTCGATCTTCTCAAGATCGTCGGGACCAAGGCTCTTCTCCATCTTGATATCGTAGTAGAAACCGCCCTCGATCGCAGGCCCCACGCCGAACTTGACATCGCCGTACAGATCGACAAGCGCGGCAGCCATGACATGCGCCGTCGAATGCCTGAGGATGTCGATGGCTTCAGGGGTCTTGCTGGTGACGATGGCCACCTGCTCTCCCCCGTGGACCTCGCAACCCAGATCGACGGCAACCCCATCGACGATGCCGGCCAGAGCCGCTTTCGCAAGGCCCGCTCCAATCGACGCCGCCACATCGGCGACCGTCGCCCCGCTCTCGAGTTCCTTCGCTGAACCGTCGGGCAAAATGATTTCCATATCCAATCCTTTCTCTGTGCCGGGTGCGCACAAAGCACCTGCACGATCGTTTTCGAGCCTTTGCAAGGCCCTATGAACAACGAAGCCGCCAATGAGGGCGGCTTCGCGTTGCATACAGTTTCGGTTACTGTGCGCTGAGCTCGTCGGCTGAGCGCGAACGTGAGCGAGCCGGCCTCGCTTGCTGGGGAGCCGCGTTATGCGGCGTGGTAGTTGTCGCGCCCGAACGAGGACGCATGGCTCCGCGGCGCGGCGCTCCCCCCGCCACCGGGGTGGCGCAGTACGGACAGACCGTCCATGACGGATCAAGCGCATGGTTGCAGGTCATGCAGAGGTTCTTGAGCCTCTGGTGACAATTCGGGCACAGGACGAAATCGGCCTCGACGGGATACCCGCAGTTAGCGCATTCGCCGTACTTCATGAGCTCGCGCTGTTTCAGCGCAATCTCGAGCTCCTGTTCGTCGCGATCGATCTGGAGCAGCGGCGGGCGCAAGAGGCAGTATGCGATAACGCCGACCAACGGCACGAGGGCGACGATCGCCCAGATATACCAGAAGGAGCCGCGCAGGTAAGCGTCGCGCACCACCCAAACGATGGACAGCACGTACAGCACAACCAGCAGCACGACGACGATCGTGAAAGCCGATTGCAGCTCAGGTGTCCACAGCTGGGACAACAGTTCGTTCATGGTAACCTCGTTTTCTAGGTCAGTACGTACGATATGACGTCGTATGAAAACGTTCGCATCGACGCTGGGCGCCGACACAATGCCCTATTGTAACAAAGAACATACCTGAGCAAAGCAGATACCCCCAATTTCCTCGGAAAATAGAAACAGGCACCGTCCCTGCACGCAGAAAAGAAAGGCGGCTGCCCGTTTCCGATGCAGCCGCCTCGTTGAACCCGCTCATCCCCGCCCGGCTCAAACGCCCAGAATGGGCTCTACCCTATTTCGGCGAGCTGCCCGTCGATGCGAGCGAGCATGTCGGTCAGCTCGGCGCACTTCGCACGATCCTTCTCGATGATCTCGGGGGCCGCCTTGGCGAGGAACCCGGGGTTCGAGAGCTTCTTCTCGAGCTTGGCCGCATCGCCTGAAAGCTTCGCCCGCTCCTTCTCAAGGCGCGCCCTCTCCGCAGCGAAATCGACGAGACCCGAAAGCACGATGTAGACCTCGAGGCCCGCGGCAAGCGCGATGCTCGACTCGGCTGGCTTTTCCGCATCCGATGCGATCGTAAGCCCGGAGAGGTTCGCCATGTCGATGACCAGCTGGCGCTGGGCTTCGAGCAGATCGACATCGTGGGCATCGGCTTTGATGACGACGCTGAGCTCCGTTTTCGGAGAGATGCCGTAGCGCGAGCGCGTCGAACGAATGCCCGACACCGCCTCGGTCACCATCGTAATCGCACGCTCAGCATCCGCGTCGACGTAACGGGCAAGCTCGCTGGCTTCCGGCCACGAGGCTATGATCAGGTACGGCGCATCCGCCTTGTCGATAGGCAGATCCTGGTAGATCTCCTCGGTCACGAACGGCATGATGGGATGGAGCAACCGTAGCGCGGTGTCGAGCACGAACACGAGGTTGCGCTGGCAGATCGCACGGTCGGCCGCATCGCCCGCAAGGCGGCTCTTGGAAAATTCAATGTACCAATCGCAGAACTCGTTCCAGAAAAACGCGTACAACTCGCGGGTAATCTCGCCGAACTCGTAGCGCTCGAACATCCCGTCGATACGGGCCACCAGCCCCGCCAGACGTGAGAATATCCACTTGTCGGCAGGCGTCACGGGATCGGGGGCACCCGGCTCGTAGCCGTCGAGGTTCATCATCACAAAGCGCGCCGCATTGCGGATCTTGTTTGCGAAATTGCGGCTGCTTTCGAGCTTCGCTTCGTTGAATTTGAGATCCTGTGCGCCGGTCACCTGCATGAGCAGGCCGAACCGCATGCCATCGGCACCGTAGTCTTCCATGAGCCGCAAAGGATCGACGCCGTTGCCGCGCGATTTGCTCATCGGCTTGCCGTCGGCCGCCATGACGGTCGGATGAATGATCACATCATGGAACGGGATCTCCTTGCAGAAGTATGTCGAAGCCATGACCATGCGCGCCACCCACAGGCCCATGATATCGCGGGCCGTCGAAAGCACTTGCGTGGGATAGGCGAGCTTGATCTCGGGCGCATCCATCCCGGCTTCGGGCCAGCCCATCGTGGCGAAGGGCCACAGCTGCGATGAGAACCACGTGTCGAGCACGTCTTCGTCTTGGCGCACGTGCGCGCCGCACACGGGGCACGCCTCGACGTCCTCGACGCTTGCATCTTCCCAGCCGCATTCGTCGCAGTAGAACATCGGAATGCGATGACCCCACCACAGCTGGCGCGAGATGCACCAGTCTTTGAGGTTTTCCATCCAGCTGAGATAGACCTGCTTCCAACGCTCGGGGTAGAACGTGACCGAACCGTCCTCGACCACGCGGGAGGAAGCGTCCTTGAGGCCGTCGACGGCCACGAACCACTGCTCGGAAAGCCAGGGTTCGAGCTTGGTGTGGCATCGGTAGCACGTCATGACCGAATGGCCGTGCTCTTCCACATGATCGAGAAGCCCCAGCTCCTCGAAACGCGCCACCACGGCCTCGCGGGCCTCGTCGCGTGTCATACCGGAAAACTCGCCGTAGCCTTCAACTACGACGGCATGCTCGTCGAAGATGTTGATGCGTGCAAGCCCGTTGCGCTCGCCCATCGCGTAATCGTTGGGATCGTGCGCAGGCGTCACTTTCACGAATCCGGTGCCGAACTCAGGATCGACATGGAAATCGCTGAAGATGGGGATTTCCCGATCGACGATCGGAAGCTTCACCGTCTTGCCGACGAGCGCCTTCTTCGACGCGTCTTTGGGACTTACCGCCACGCCCGTATCGCCGAGCATGGTTTCAGGGCGCGTGGTCGCCACCACGATATAGTCCATCCCGTCAACCGGTTCGACAAGCGGGTAGCGCAGGTACCACAGGTGGCCGGCTTCGTCCACGTACTCCGCTTCGTCATCGGCGATGGCGGTCGTGCAGTGCGGGCACCAGTTTACGATGCGCTTGCCGCGATAGATCAGATCGTTGTGATACCAATCGACGAACACCTGGCGAACCGCCTTCACGTAAGCCGGCTCGAGGGTGAAATGCTCATCGGAGTAATCGCACGAACAGCCCATGCCCTTGATCTGGTTGACGATGGTGGCGCCGTATTCGCGATACCAGTCGTAACACGCCTCGACGAACGCCTCCCGGCCGATTTCAAGGCGCGAAATGCCCTCGTCGGCGAGCTTCTTATCGACCTTGGTCTGCGTGGCGATGCCCGCATGGTCGGTACCGAGAATCCACCTGGTCCGATATCCCTGCATGCGCGCGCGGCGGATGCAGGTATCCTGGATCGTGTCGTTTAGGGCATGGCCCATGTGGAGCGCACCTGTGATGTTCGGAGGCGGGATGACGATCGTGTAGGTGTCATCGGCATGTTCGCCGAAACCCGGCGTTCTCTTAAAGTACCCCTTCTCCTGCCAAGCCTCGATAAGGGGGCGCTCGTGGGCGGCGAAGTCGTAATCGACTTTCCTCTTCGCCTGCTCGTTGTTCTTCTCTTCGGACATAGCTCCTCGTTCCCTGAATGCAAAAGACGGGCGCAAAGCCTATAGCCGCGCCCGCCCGATTTCCGCTTGTTGAGTTAGGCGCTCTGCTTGGATTTGCGTTTCGATACCTTGACTGCTTCGATTTCGGGCTTGGTATCCCCCGCTATATCGCTCGCACGAACGACGACGCGCGAAGCACCCCCCTGTTCGGGGAGATCGTACATGACATCGAGCAGCACGCGCTCGAGAATGGAGCGAAGGCCGCGGGCACCCGTTCCGTGTTCGACCGCCTCGCGCGCGATGGCGCGCAGAGCGTCGGGCTCGAACGCGAGCTCCGCTTCCTCGAACTCGAACATGCGCGTGTACTGCTTCACCAGCGCGTTCTTTGGCTCGGTGAGGATGCGCACCAGATCGTCTTCAGACAACTCCTGAAGCGACGTTATCACTGGGATGCGGCCCACGAATTCGGGGATCATGCCGTACTTGTTCAGATCCTCGGGCAGCACCTTTGCAAGCAGTTCCGCCTCGGCGAGCTTCTTGGTCTTCGGCGGCTCGGCGTTGAAGCCAAGGCCCGTCTTGCCGACGCGCTGGCCGATGATGTCGGAAAGCCCCACGAACGCACCACCCAATATGAACAGGATGTTCGTGGTATCGATGTGGATGAGCTCCTGCTGGGGATGCTTGCGGCCGCCTTGCGGAGGCACGCTTGCCTCGGTACCCTCGACGATTTTCAAGAGCGCCTGCTGGACGCCTTCGCCCGAAACGTCGCGCGTGATCGAAAGGTTTTCGGCCTTGCGCGCGATCTTGTCGATCTCGTCGATGTAGATAATGCCGATCTCGGCGCGCGATACATCGAAGTCGGCAGCCGTGATGAGCTTCAAAAGGATGTTTTCGACATCTTCTCCCACGTAGCCCGCTTCGGTGAGCGTTGTCGCATCGGCGATGGCGAACGGCACCTGGAGCGTACGTGCAAGCGTTTGAGCCAACAGAGTCTTGCCCGAGCCAGTGGGACCTAAAAGCAGGATGTTGCTCTTGGCTATTTCCACATCGTCGTCATCGAGGTCCTCGTCGAGGCTGATGCGCTTGTAGTGATTGTATACGGCGACGGAAAGCGCGCGCTTGGCCGTTTCCTGGCCCACAACATGCTCGGAAAGCTCTTCGTAGAGCTCGTGGGGGGTGGGAAGATCCGCCAGGATGTCTTCGGGATCGGGCTCGATGGCAACAGGTTCCGCCTCCCCTTGGCGGGCATGGCGGCCCGAGCCGCGGCCGTAAGCGGCCGGAGCCGGGGAATCGTAATCCCCCGGCCCGTTGTTGAGACCCATGTCGCGCATCATGGCGTCGGCGCATACCGAAATGCACTCGTCGCAGATATAGATGCCGCCAGGACCCGATATCATGGCCGAGACCTGGTGCGGCGCCTTGCCGCAGAAAGCGCATGCGATATCGCGGGGATTCTGCTCTCCCCCGAAACCCGCGTCGCGCCCGTCAATTCTGTCGTTTGGCATTACTCTTCGCTTTTCTTGTCGTCACCGACGAACGCCTGGGGCTTCACGATATCGTCGACAAGACCGTAGGCCATGGCCTCTTCGGCGGTCATGTAGTTATCGCGTTCCGTATCGTTTTGGATCGTCTCAAGCGACTGACCCGTATTGTCGGCGAGAATCTTATTCAGGCGCTTGCGGGTCTTCAGCATGAAGTCCGCCACGATGGCGATCTCGGTCTGCTGGCCCTGGGCTCCGCCCGAAGGCTGGTGGATGAGCACCATGGAGTTGGGAAGGCACAATCTCTTGCCCTTCGCGCCCGCAGACAGCAACACGGCTGCCATCGAAGCGCATTCGCCCAGGCAGATGGTCGATACGTCGCACTTGATGAAGTTCATCGTATCGAGAATCGCAAGGCCGGCCGTGACCGATCCTCCGGGCGAATTGATATAGAGGGAGATGTCCTTGTCCGGGTCGGAGTTGGCCAGATGAAGCATCTGGGCGACCACGGAGTTCGCCACATTGTCGTCGATCTGCTCACCGAGGAAGATGATGCGGTCGTTGAGCAGTCGGGAGTAGATGTCGTAGCTGCGCTCCCCACGCGGCGATTGCTCGATAACATAGGGAATGAGCGCTGCTTTGGCGATTTCGTTTTGTGCTGTCATACATGCCTCGTTTCCGACGGGGCGTTCCCGTCTGACTCGTATGCTAATTCCTTGACCAGGTATGCTTTACTCTTTCGCTTCTTCGGCGTCGGCCTTTTTCTCAGCAGCCTTCTTGGCGGGAGCCTTTTTCTTCGCCGGAGCCTTCTTCTCCTCGGCCTCCGCGCCGTCGGCCTCGTCCTTCTTCGCAGCGGCCTTCTTGGCCGACGCTTTCTTGGCAGGCTTCTTCTCGTCCTTCTTTTCGTCCTTTGCGCCGGTCAGTTCGGTGACCTTGGCGGTCTCCATGATCTCGTTGACGGCACGGGTGCGAAGGATGCCCTGGCGCAGCATGTGCATCTGGCCGTTGGCACGCCACTCGGCCTCGAGCGCCTCGGGATCCTCGACGCCGCTCTTGACGAACTCGTCGGACATCTCCTCGTCGGTGACTTCCATCTTCTGATGACGGGCCCACGCGTCAAGGGCGAGATCCTGCTTCGCAATGTCGGAAGACTGCTTCTTCACGTCTTCTTTGAACTGGTCGGCGGTGATACCCTGCTGCATGAGGTACACATCGAAGCTCATGCCCTGCGACTGGAGCTGCTGGAAGAACGACTTGAGAAGATCGGCCTCGTTGGCCTCTACCATCGACTCGGGCACATCGCCTTCAAGGCGCTCGGCGAGCACGTTCAGGCACGCGTTTTCCTTCATACCGGGAAGCACGTCGGCCTTCTGCTTGGCGATCGATTCGGCGATGCGGGCTTTCAGATCCGCCACATCCTCGAAGCCGAGCGTGTCTTTGGCCCACTGGTCGGTCACCTCGGGGAGGATCTTCTTCTTGACGGCAAGCACTTCGATGTCGAAATGGATCTTATCGGTCTTGTCGGCAAGCGACGAAGTCATCATCGAGGAATCTTTGGTGATGTCGATGTCGAAGCTTTTCTTCTGACCTTTCTTCAAGCCGAGGAGTTCCTTATCGAACACCTCGGGGAACAATCCCACGCCAAGGCCGTACAGGCGGGAATCCGTCGTCAGCGTCTCGAGCGTTTCGCCGTCGGCGCCGGTCGCCTCCATCTTGAGGTCGGCGTAACCGCCCTCTTCGATCTTCGCGGACGCGGCGTCATCCTCAAACGAATAGTAGTGCTCGCGCAGCTGATCGATCTGCTCGGCGACCTCGTCGTCAGAAGCGCCTTCGGCGGGAAGCTCGATCTCGACCGGATCGTAGCTCGAAAGCTCGAACTCGGGTTTCACCGAAACAACAGCAGTGAAGGTGAAGGGCTTGCCGGCCTCGACGAGCGAAGAATCGTCCTCGAACTTGGGCTGCGATACGGGATACAGCAAAGCCTCGTCAACGGCAACCGGGTACGTCTCGTTCAAAAGCGCATCGGTGACCGTCGCCGGAACGGCCTCGGCACCGAGAGCGTTGTCGATGACCGGACGCGGAGCCTTGCCGCGACGAAAGCCCGGGAAATTGTACTTGTAAGCGAAATCCTTATAGGTTTTCTTGATTCGATCGTCAACCTCTTTGGCATCGACCGTGACGGTCAGCTTGACCTGGTTGTCCTGCAATGCCTCGACTTTTGTTTCCACGTATGTTTTCCTTCCATCTTCAGTTGCTGCCTTGCGGCATATAACGCGGTTTGCCGCGCTGTGCTCACCCGGCTCTGCGGCCTCGAATCGAGCTCCGCAGCATCCCACGTGAAACGCGGAATCCCGCGTCTTAAAGCATACCGAAACGGAATTATCGCACATATGCATAGAATGAGAAAGAACGAACACGCACGAACACATCAAACTGACGATTTGGATAACAAGCGGTTACCGGAATACCCCTGCGGCGGTATGCGGCAACCCGGCAACCGCACTCGCCGCTTTCCGGCCTTCCGCCTAATTCGCGCAGGTGCGACCTTTTCGAAACCCTATAGTAATTTCTTACATGGGCTCTCTTGCATGGATGGATCTTCTTGCATGGGTTCGGCGAGCGCTCTTCGCATGTCGCATCGCCGATGCGGGGTTGGAAGGATATTGGACGAACACGCACCGACATTGACCGAGATCATCCATGATCGCAGCTTTCGAGCGCTGCTTCGCCTTTCGCAGCGCGAAGCGATGACGTGGGATACGTTTTTACAGCACCCCCTCCCCCCGAACATGAGCCCGCTCTCCGTTTGGGAGATGCTCGGGAGCATCGGCACCTGTCTGGGCGTGCACCTCTTCCCCGACGAAGAGGGCAACCTCCTGTGGTACCGCAGAACCCACGAGCTGAGCGACCTCATCGATTCCATCGAACGGCGGAGCACGCAGGACTCCCCTCTCTACGAAGCCCTGCTCGATCACGCCGATCGATCGTTCGCACTCGGCATGCGCCTTGCCGAAAGCGTTGCGGCGGCGAAGCTCGCCGGGTTTGCAGTGCAATGCGACCATCTCGAAATGCACGTCAGGCTCAACACGGTTCCCGAACTTCCTATCGAACGGCTGATCGCAAACGCCGTCGCCATCGACTCCGAGCTTTCCTCCCTTATCGACCAGCCGTTCTCCGCAGAAATGCTCGACGGCTTTCATGCCCGCCTGATCGAGGGCATCGCCCAAGGCGATTTGGATGCCCTGCAGGCCAACGCGCCGAACGCGGCGATCGACGAGGAGGCATGGGGCGTCGTGCTACGGCAGCTTTCGCTCATCCTCGAATACGCCAACGGCGGCGACGGCGAAGACCTCGCCGTTTTGCGGGGAAATCTCATAGCCGACTCCATCCGATACCACCAGCCCTACGGGTTCGCAAGCTCCCATATCGCCTCGCTCGCGTCGAAGCTCTTCTATCTCAAACACGGCCTGCCCGTTTTGGCGTACGCGCCCATCTCGGGCGCCAAGTACCTCTGGACGGAAAACGAGCTCGGCGACAAAACGCTCTGCGGCCCCGATGAATACGAAAGCACCCGCAGGCGCAGCTGCTGCGATCTCACCGTGCACCACACGCTTTCGGGCCAATGCATCAAGATCGCACTCGACGAAATCGAAGAGCAGATCACGGGAATCGCAGGAAAAGATCGGGCGGCGAAGGCCATGCTCTCGCTCGATCAGCGCTTCAACCACCGGCAACGCTCCATCCTCGCGCGAGCGCTACGGACTCCGCTTGCCGAGTTCCACATCAGATACCATCAGGAGAAGAACCGCATCTCGTACGCAACGGCACGCAGGGACCTCGTCGAACTCGCCGATGCGGGGTATCTGCGATCCGAGCACCGCGGCAAAGCGTTCGTCTTCGTAGCCGACGCGCGCATCGACGAGCTGTCGCGCAACCTGTAGGGCGCGGCGCAGCTCCTTCGCCCAACGGCGTCGGCCCGCCATCGCACCCCTCGCCGAGCCGCACGCGCAAGGTTCGCAAGGTTCGCAATCCCTACAAAACCGCTCACGTATTCATCGGATGATTTTCGACGGCAAGCGGCGCTCGGAGCGCTGCGGCGCGTACCCTCGGGCGACCGAAACGCGCCGACCGCCGAGCGGAAACGTGCACTCGTCTCGGTTCTCGCAGCGAAAAGTCGCCTTCGGTGCTCCATCCAGAGATCCGAGATGACCCCGCAACGCACGCTTACGCCGCATATGGAACCGCTCGTTTGCGAAGACCTCGGTTGCTATTCATTTTGAACACGTCGGCGAGTCAGAGCCGACATCCGGAGACGGATTTCTGTTCATTTTGCCATTTTGGTTCTATGAGCTGGTGTTTCTATACTTTCTCCCATGCACTGCAAGACGAGAGGAGCAGGGATGCAAGAAACGCTTTTGTTCGACCAATTCACCTGGCTCGTGTTCGCAGCTCCGTTCTTAGGGCTGCTGGTTGCGGGTTTGAGCAAGCGTCAGGATCCGGTCATCCGGGGCAAACGGGTACTAAGGCACGACGCGCCCGCACGCGTATCGCACTGGACGCATGCAGTGGGCACGGCGTTGCTGCTTGTGTCGGGCATCATCCTCGGAACGAGGTTCTCCCCCTCGTTCGTCACCGGTGACGATGCTGCCGCAACATGGTTCAACGTGCACTTCGTATTCGCGCTGCTATTCCTGTTCGGAACCTTCTACTGGCTTGGCAACACGATCATCTCGCGCTGGCGTTTCCGCGAGCACATGCCGACGAAGAACGCCATCACCTACACGCTCAACCACTACGGAAGCCTGCTTGGCGTGAAGAAGTGCACGTATCCGAAGGAGGCGAAGTACTTCGAAAGCGAGCGCATGGCGTTCATACTCGCCATCATCGCAACGGTTGCCGTGCTGGTAAGCGGCCTTCTGAAGGTGCTCGCCCACGCGCTGCTGCTCCCCGAGGGATTCATGAACGTCGTAACCTGGACGCACGATATCTCGGCGGCGCTCATGCTGCTGTTCTTCCTCGCCCACGTGTTCTTCGGCGCCGTTCTGCCCGTGTCGTGGAAGACGCTGAAATCCATGTTCACCGGCTACGTGCCGCTCGAACATGCGAGACACGAGCACTCGGCATGGATCGAAGAGCTTGAAGGGAAAGGGGCGGTCGAGGCGACCGCCGCCGAAAAAGACGAGACGGGCGGCCAGAGCGTTCCGCTTGCCGCAGGACGAAAAGAAGGGATCGAACATGTCTGACAAGAACACTGGCGGCGCACAGGAAAAAACCGCCGCACGCACCGTCACGCGCCGCGATTTCGTTGCCGCTATCGGCGGCGTGGGCATCGGCGCGATACTCGCCGGCGCAGGTGTATCCGCGTTCCTCGTAGGCGACGAGGTCTACGCCGTCGAGGCGTCGAGCGGATATCTGCTCGTAGACACCAAAAAGTGCGGCGCCTGCGAAACCTGCATGCTCGCGTGCTCTCTTGCGCACAGCGGTCGCACCAACGTGAACCTTTCGCGCATGCAGCTGACGAAGAATCCGCTCGGGTGCTTCCCGCTCGACGTGCAGCAAAACCAATGCCGCCAATGCCCTTACCCCTCGTGCGTCGATGCCTGCCCCACAGGCGCCATGCACGCCGACCCCGAAACGGGCGTGCGCATGGTAGCCGAAGGCAGATGCATCGGCTGCGAGCGGTGCATCGAAGCATGTCCGTTCACGCCCTCGCGCGTGCAATGGAACTACGAGGACAGGTGCGCTCAGAAATGCGACCTGTGCCTGAACACGCCGTATTGGGATCAGGAAGGCGGCCCGAACGGCAAGCAGGCGTGCATCGAGGTCTGCCCTATGCGCGCGATCTCGTTCACCCACGCCATCCCACGCCAATCCGACGAAGGATACGACGTCAACCTGCGCAACGAGCACTGGGCGATCATCGGCTACCCCATCGACGATGCGGGACGTGTGAAACCGAGCATATCGGTTCCAACCGCTTCCGTCGTAAAAGCCGTCCCGGCCGATGAAGCCGCCGCCGAGGAATAACCGAGCTCAAGGAGGATACCAATGTCACAAGCAACCGGAGGATTCGTCGGAAAGATCCTCATCATAGATTTGACCAGCCAGACCGCCGAGACCATCAGCTCGGAGCCCTACCAGCAATGGGGAGGGGGGCACGGCATGGGATCGGCTCTGTTCTGGGACTTTTGCGAAGACAAGACGGTCGGGCCTTTCGACGAAGGCAACGTGGTCACCGTGTGCGCAAATCCGTTTTCCGGCACGCCGGTTCCCTCGGCATCCGCGCGCGTCGAGATACAGGGCATCGGCTCGTTCGCCGAACCCGAATGGTTCACGCGCTCGAGCATGGGCGGACGCATCGCCGGAATGATCAAAGCCGCCGGCTACGATGCCTACGTCGTCAAGGGCGCGGCGTCGGAAAAGACCTGGGTCAACGTGGTCAACGGAGAAGTGGAGTTTCGCAACGCCGATGACCTCTGGGGCCTTGATACCGCCCAAACGCAGGAATTCATCTGGGATTACGTAACCGGAGGCACCCCCGATGGCGAATGGTATACAGTCGGCACAACCCGCGACGGCGGACGCACCACCCAAAAGCCCGCGGTCATGTGCATCGGCCCCACCGGCGAAAACCTCGGCCGAACGGCCACCATCACCCATGACGCCGGGCACCACGCCGGGCAAAGCGGACTCGGCGCCGTATGGGGCGCGAAGAACCTCAAGGCGGTCAGCTTCCTCGGCACGGGCAGCGTGCCCGTAGCGGACCCCGCCGCGCTCATCGATCTGCGCATCGAATTCCAGCAGAAGTTCTCCTACAACGTCGATGATCCTGTGCTCGAAACCCCGAACCCCGATGCGGCGGTATACGGCTTCATCACGCGCCACCCCGGCTTCAACGGAATTTACTGGAATGCGCGCGACATGATCTCCCGCCCCTACGGATGCCAAGGGTGCTTCCGCAACTGCCGCCACAACTTCGACGACGGCATTGGAAACGGCATCATGTGCGCGGCGTCGCTGTTCTACATGTCGGCAGACAACCTCAAAGACCAGGTACGGGCAGCCGATCTGCAGAACAAGCTCGGCATGAACGGTTTCGAAACGAGCATCATCTCGTACTGCCGCAACCTCTACAAGATGGGCGTCATGGGGCCGGGCAAGGAAATCGAATCCAATCTTCCCTTCGACAAGTTCGGCAGCTGGGAGTTCGCCGAAGCGTTCATCAAGGCGATCGCCTACCGCGAAGATATCGGTGCCGACCTTGCCGAAGGCTCCATGCGCGCCGTCAAAAAATGGGGACGCTGGGAAGAGGACAGCGCCAACGGCACGTTCATGTATCCGCAGTGGGGCTACTTCTACCACTACGATCCGAGGCTCGAAGTGGAATGGAGCTACGCGAGCATCATGAGCGAACGCGACGTCAACGAGCACGGGCTCAACTGGCATGTCCACTGGATGCCCATGATCTGCAGCATGGTCGGAGAAGAGCCGCTCATCTCCGCCGAAGAGATGGTCAACCGTCTGGCGGCGTCGACGACCCTCGACGACCCGATGTGCTTCGACTACAGCGAAGAGGGCATCTACAGCGATGCGACCATCGAAAAGGTAGCGTGGATGAGGCACTATGGGCGCTTCTGGGTGCAGTCGATGGGCATGTGCGACTGGCTGTGGCCCCACCTCATCGAATACGCTTCTCCAGCCGGCGATCCAACGCCCGCTACGCCCGATTTCGAACCGCGCATGTACAAGGCGGTCACCGGCGTCGACATCACGTTCGAAGAGAGCCTTGAGATGGGCAAGAAGATCTACGCGCTCGACCGCGCCATCTGGCACATGCAGGGACGCCATCGCGATCAGGAGAAATTCGCCGAATTCGTGTATTCGCTCCCGACGAGCGCGCCTTATCCGCTTCCGGTTTTCGAAGACGGGAAATGGGAATACGGCACCTGCATGGACCGCACGCTCGACCGCGAGCGCTTCGAAACCGTGAAGGACCGATTCTACGAGCACGAGGGGTGGGACGTCTCGACCGGCTGCCCGACCCGCGCTACGCTCGAATCCTACGGCCTTGGAAACGTCGCCGACGCCCTCGAGGCGGCAGGCGCGCTGCAGAAAGGATGATGAACCATGGCACACGATACGCTCGCCATGCCCTCGGAAGTGGTCGACCTCTATTCGTTTCCGCTTCCGGGAATAGAAGAAGCCCGCTACATCCTGCGCGAACTGGACTGGGGAGAGCACTTCATCGGCATCGAGATGAACCCCGCCGCAGGCAATCGGGACATCTACATTTACAGCCTGAAGGAAGCCGCCCAGTTCCTGCGCTACGGAACCGCCGGCATGGGTCTTTCGACAGGCGGCAAAGGGGCGATCAGCTGGTTCGACATGGATAAGCTCGTCGCCTGGGTGAGAAACGACCTGCGCGATCCCGTGCTCGCCGACGCCATCGCGCACGATACGTCGCTCGAAGAAGCCTATTACGGAAAGGTGCAGAAGCTCGGACGGCTGATCGACATGCGCTATGCGCAGCTGACCGACCTCGTCGCCTCCGCCGACAAGCAATAACGACACCCGCGAACGTGGCCCACGAAAGATCAGGTGAGACGGATGAACTCTTGCTACTACAAGGATTTCCCCGCTTTATGCGCCTTGGACGGCGAACCCGGATGCACGCCTCCTTCGCTCGCCTATCTCGACAATGCGGCCACCACGCATAAGCCCTCGGCCGTTCTCGAAACGGTCGAGGGGTACTACCGCGACTGCAATGCGAACCCGTATCGCGGCGTATACCGCACAAGCGCTGCGTCGACGAGGCTCTACGAGGGATCGAGAAACATCGTGGCTGATTTCGTGGGAGCCGACGCCTCCGAAATCGTATTCACGAGAAACGCCACAGAAGCGCTCAACCTCGTCGCCGTCTGCTATGCCCTCGAACGACTGAGCGAAGGAGACGAGATCGCGCTGCCGATCTCGGAACACCACAGCAATCTCGTCGTTTGGCAGCGCGTCTGCGAGAAAACCGGCGCGAAGCTCGTCTTCCTCTATCCCGATGAAAACGGCAGATTGCGCGATGGCGAAATGGAAGATAAGATCGGCCCGGCAACCAAACTCGTCGCCATCGCCCATATCTCGAACGTGCTCGGCACGGTGTTTCCCATCGAGAAGATCACGGCGCTCGCCCACAGCATGGGCGCCGTCGTCGTGCTCGACTGCACGCAAGGCGTCGCTCACCGCCCGCTTGACGTTCGAAAACTCGATGTTGACTTCGCGGCGTTCTCAGGGCACAAAATGTATGGGCCGATGGGAATCGGCGTGCTTTACGCGAAGGCCGATCTGCTCGAATCGATGCCGCCGTTTCTCCTCGGCGGCGAAATGATAGACACGGTGCAGGATCTGCACTCGACGTTCGAAAGCGGCCCGAAGCGCTTCGAGGCAGGCACCCCAAACGTTGCAGGAGCTGTGGGGCTTGCCGCCGCCATCGATTACCTCAACCGGATAGGATTCGAAGAAATCGAGGAGATCGAGCGCTCGCTGACCACGCGGCTTCTCGACGGGATGCGCTCGATAGATTCGGTTCGGATCTACGGAAACCCCTATGCGACGCTCGATCGAAGCGGGGTCGTCGCGTTCGGAGTCGTTGGAACCCACCCGCAGGACATAGCGCTCGTGCTCGACGCCCGAAACATCACCATCCGTTCAGGCTCCCATTGCGCGCAACCCCTCCATCGGCGCCTCGGCATCGAGATGTCATGCAGGGTGAGCCCGTGCTTCTACAATACGCCCGAACAGATCGATCGGTTTCTCGACGCCGTCGGGGAGGCGCGACGCACCATCAGCCGACGCATCATGTCGGTTTTCCCGTAGGAACGAAAGCACAATGAGCAAGGCGCGCGGAAAGCACGCGCTACCGCAAACGCCGCTTCTTCTCCGTTCTCATCGGCTTCTTTCGGTATTGCGGATGATGCTTGAGAAACACTGCTTTGCACACGAGCACGATGCCGAGCGCAATGAGCGTCACAACAAGGAAGCTTGCCGCGATATCGAGTGCGAAATAATTCCGTTCGAGGAGTGCGTACAGGCTCGCGATCGCAAAAAAGCCCGATAGGATGCCCGTCAACCAGGTGAACGATTTGATGAGCACTTCCTTGGCACGGTTGGGCGACGAACGATACGACACGACGAAGTACACGACGAGCGCAACGAGTGCAAGCAGAACGATCAACGGGATGATGCGGTACAGCCTTGCGATCATGCGTGCCTCCTTGCGTCCTCATGAGAGCCGGTCGGGCTCTGCTGCCATCTTTCTGGCAGTATGATACCATGACGCATCGGCCGCAGAAGCCTGCGGGTGGCTACCGTTTCGCAACGAAGCACATACCGTCGACGGGTGCTGGCGAGCCGCCTTGCCACAGATCCAAACCCCGGGTCCAACTGTGCAGACCGACCTCGGATGCGCCGTTCAGCAGCTTGGCTGGCCGCCACGAAACGCCCTCGGGGCAAAGCGCATGGGGGTCTCGTCGGCGCGCCCCGCACCGCTGCCGCCCGATGCGCAGAATGGCACGACTGTCTCCCCTGAAAAATCAAGTTGATCTAAGCGGCGTTATGTAAATTCGAAACCTATCAGCAGATACAGGGCAGTCGATAAGCAATTTTTCATCATAGCCACAAGGAGAGTATCAACAGCAAAGCAAAACACCCGAGGAAGGTACAATGCATACCGTTCGGGCGTTTTAACGGTTCTTACTATACAGCCACATTCTACGCATTGCACTACCAACCTTCTCAGTGTCAAAACTGGGAAGCTCCAAGAAAGATCAACCAATAGTGGCTCGTCGCCCTGCGCGGGCAATCGACGCAAGGCCTCTAAACGTTTCGTTGCCTCCTTCGGCATATGGCTCCGTGCTAAGCAATAAGAGATCTCTTCGGTGAGAGAAAGTGTTTTTGTTTATCGAATTCAGCTGGCAGCGCCTCGACACTCCCAATTTTCGGGGCAACAACACCGGGAAAGCGAAAATGGTGCGGGTGAAAGGACTTGAACCTTCACGGGTTTCCCCACCAGAACCTAAATCTGGCGCGTCTGCCAATTCCGCCACACCCGCACGTGGGCGATCGCGCCGAACGGGCGATAACCCTCTTCTCGCGGCGCGACTAGATATGATACCAAATCATCGGAGCGTTTCCCAACAGAACATCACGGATACGCAGATCGCGCACCGAGCGATCGCCGATCGGGCGCTGAAAGCAGAGAAACGCCTGATTGCACCCAAACGTTTTCTTTAGGGTATCACTTACCGAACAAAGGGGTCGAATCCCGAGCGTTCTGCTATGATGGTTCGGTCTCGCCGCTGGATTTGGCAGCGAGACCTGCATGGAAAGCGATTTCGAAGAGACAGGGGTTTCGTTCGTGAAAGAACTATTCAGAAAATGGAACGACATCAGCTTGATAAAGCGCATCGTCGTCGGCCTTGTCATAGGCGCAATACTCGGCGTATTCTTTCCCAACGTCGAACTGCTCACGCTGCTCGGCTCGCTGTTCGTCTCGGCGCTGAAGGCCGTAGCTCCGATTCTCGTATTCTTCCTCGTCATCAGCGCCCTGGCAAACGCACGCTCCGATGGGTCCATGAAGACGGTCGTCGTGCTCTACGCTATCAGCACGCTCGTTGCCGCGCTCGTCGCCGTTGCGGCAAGTTTTCTGTTTCCGCTTACGCTCACGCTCACCGATGCTGTTGAGCAGGCGTCGCCAAGCGGCATCGGCGAAGTGCTCACCACCGTTATCATGAACGTGGTCGACAACCCGGTCAACGCGCTCGTCAACGCCAACTACGTCGGCATTCTCGCTTGGGCGGCCGTGCTCGGCATCGCATTGCGCATCGCAAGCGAAAGCACCAAGGGCGTGTTTACGAGCATCTCCGACGCCGTCTCCCAGGTTGTCCGCTGGGTCATCAGCTTCGCGCCCTTCGGCATCCTCGGCCTCGTCTACACCTCGGTCTCCACAAGCGGACTCGAAATATTCACCGAATACGGCCAGCTGCTGCTCGTGCTTGTCGGCTGCATGATATTCATCGCACTCGTCGCAAACCCGCTCATCGTGTTTTTGAGCATCCGCAAGAACCCCTACCCGCTCGTGCTGCGCTGCCTCAAGGACTCGGGCATCACGGCGTTCTTCACTCGCAGTTCCGCGGCGAACATCCCCGTCAACATGGAGCTGTGCCGCAAGCTCGGACTCGACAAAGACAACTACTCGGTTTCGATCCCGCTTGGTGCAACCATCAACATGGCAGGCGCCGCCGTCACCATTGCGGTCATGACCATGGCTGCGGCCAACACGCTCGGCATCGCAGTCGATCTTCCGACCGCAGTCATCCTCTGCGTGCTCGCCGCCGTGTCGGCCTGCGGCGCATCGGGCGTTGCGGGCGGATCGCTTCTGCTCATCCCGCTTGCCTGCTCGCTGTTCGGCATCGGAAACGACATCGCCATGCAGGTCGTGGCCATCGGCTTCATCATCGGCGTGATCCAGGATTCCTGCGAAACGGGACTCAACTCCTCCTCCGACGTGCTGTTCACCGCAACGGCCGAATACCGCACCTGGAACAAAGAAGGCAGATCCTACAAGGCAGGCGCCTTCATCGAAAAGAGCGACCCCGCCGAGGAGGCAAAAGCGTTCGACTAGGGCTTGCGATCTTCACCGTAACTGCAACGAACGGATGTTTCACGTGAAACATCCGTTCGTTTTTTTGAATCAAAACGCGAAAACAGCCGATGAGCGCCCGGTGCCGGCTCCCCTACCCATGGCGCATGAGCAGATACAGTTTTGCGACAAGGCCCGCGCCCTGGTCGCCCGCCAGCTGCATGATGCCGCCGTGCGCCCGGACTATCTTCTCCACAAGCACGAGGCCGAGACCATGGGGCTCCGCCTCATCCTGCTTCGGGGACGATGAAGCCGATTGGAGAATCCTGCTCTGCAGCATGATGAGATCGTTCACCGACATGCCCTGCCCCGTATCGGATACCGTGATGGAGCAGTATTCGGCGGAGCCGTCCCGTTTCGCATGAAGACCGACTTCGATCGCGCAGCCCGCGGGGTTGTGCACCATGGCGTTTTGAACAAGGTTCTGCACGGCGCGCTTCAAAAGCCGGCGATCTCCCACAAGCACGAGATCCTGGGCGGTGTCGTCGATGGAAAGACCGAGGGTGTATTTCTCCGACAGGCCGCCGTTCAGATACTCGACGATGATTTCCCGCAGCAGGCCCGCAACCCTAACCTCTTCGACGTTCAAAGGCTGCATGTCGTATTCGAGCTGCGACGCCGCATTGAGGTCGAGAACCAGATCTTTGATCTTCATGCCCTGCGCGCGTATGATGGCCGCATCGTCGCGAACGCGCTTCGGCACCTCCGCATCGCCGGCGATGCCGTCGGCGTATCCGGTGATCATCGAAAGCGGCGTGCGGATATCGTGGGAGATCCCCCTGATCCAGCTATCGCGGGCACTGTCTTTTTTCCGAATGATCTCAGATGCTTCGTTGATGCGCTCGCCCACCTCTTTGAGATCGCCGCCCAAGTTCACCTTCACAGCCTGGCCCGAAGACAGATCGTCTAAGGCATCGGTAAGCGGCGCGATGCTCTTCACGGTACGCCGCTTCGAAATCAGATAGGCGACGAAGAAAATCAGCAGGTCGGCCGAGAGTACGAGCAGCACGTAGAGGGGCACCCGGCCGATGGCTTCGCGCGGAAACCCCATCGTCGAGTACATGGAGTAGCTCGATGCCGGAAAGCCCACCACCAGCAGCCCGTCGTCGCGCGACCATATGAACGAAGGTCGATCTTCAAGGTATCCGTAGTGGGAAAACAGGGCAACGTCGTTAAGCGAATAATCCTTGACCGCTTCATCGGGCGCCTTGTACTTCCACAGCAGATTCCCATCGGGGCCTATGAGCAGGGCCCAGGCGTCCTTCTCGTCGAGCAGCTGCGCGGCATCGCCGCCGAACGCGTAGCTTTCCCCGCCGTCTTCGGCAACGAGGGCCTCCGACACGGTTTTCACGACGACGGAGGGTTCGGAGAAGTTGACGTCCGATTCGTGCATGGCGATTCCAACGTACAGCACAAGATCGACCACCACGATGAAAAACGCCAGTGCGGCGAACAACAACAGCTGCTTCGTGAAGAATCGCGGAAAGCTCTTCACGATCTTTCGCCTTCGACGAGCTTGTAGCCAAGCCCCTTAACCGTTACCAGCGATACGGGCGACGAGGGATCGGCCTCGATCTTCTCGCGCAGACGCCGTATGTGGGCCATGAGCGAGTTCTCGTAACCGAACGTCGTGCCCCAGCACGCATCGCAAATCGAATCGATCGTCACGATCCTTCCCGCATTGCGCGCAAGCACGCTCAGTATCTCGTGTTCTTTGGCAGTGAGCATGCAGCTCGACCCATCCTCGCGCAGCACTTCGGCATTCGAGAGGTCGACGCGGCAGGCAGCGAGTTCGAGCATCGGATTCTCGTCTGCGTAGCAGCGTCGCAAAACGGCCTTGATGCGAAGGGTGAGCTCCTGGGGAAGAAACGGCTTCGAGATGTAGTCGTCGGCGCCGAGGCCAAGTCCGGAAAGCCTGTCGCGGGGCTCGTCTTTCGCCGTGAGAAACATAGCGGGAGTGCGCGCGTAGCAGCCGATCTTGCGCACCCTCGACAGAAGCGCGAAGCCATCCATCCCGGGCATCATGACATCGAGGACGAGCAGATGCGCCGGGTTCGCCTGCCCTGAGGCGCTTTCGCAGTACGCAAGCGCCTCGCGGGGATCTCCGAACGAGATCACGGCATCGAAGCCCGCCTGGGAAAGAATGGTTTCGAGCATGCGCAGCAGACCGGGCTCGTCATCGACGAGCATGATGCGCTTTCGCGTGAGATATGCGTCTTCGTTTTGCATGGCATCCTTCCTTGTACGTATTAAACCATGACGCAGCCCGCACCGAAAGCGGTTGAAAACGAAGTAAGGAAGATGTAAGGATGCGCGAAGGACCCCGTAAAGCACGCCCGATAACCTGAGAACCCGCAATGCAAGGCGCCCGACGGGCATATGAGAAGGGATCGCAATGGCACACCAAGGATTGCTGGAGGTTCGCAACCTCTCGAAACGATACGGATCGAACGCGCGGCGCGAGGAATCGTCGACGCAAGCGCTCGACGATGTGAGCTTCCTCGTTGAAGCGGGAGAATTCGTCGGCATCATGGGTCCGTCGGGATCGGGCAAGAGCACGCTGCTCAACTGCATCGCCACTATCGACTCGCCCACCTCGGGAAACATCGCCATCGATGGGCAGGACGTGACGAAGCTCGGATCGCGGGAGCTTTCGGCGTTTCGACGGGATCGGCTCGGCTTCGTCTTCCAAGATTCGAATCTCCTCGATACGCTCACCGCCTTCGAGAACATCGCGCTTTCCCTCACCATAAAGAAAGTCGCCGCATCCGAAATCGACTTGCGGGTGCGCGCCGTTGCCGAAAAGCTCTCCATAAGCGATACGCTCAACAAGTACCCCTACCAGCTCTCAGGCGGGCAGAAACAGCGCGTCGCCGCAGCGCGCGCCACCGTCGGGCACCCGAGCCTCATCCTTGCCGACGAGCCGACCGGCGCGCTCGACTCCAAATCGGCGGCCCAGCTCCTCGATACGTTCGAACTCCTCAACGAGCTCGGCGCAACCCTGCTTATGGTCACGCACGATCCGGTTACCGCAAGCTACTGCGGGCGCATCGTGTTCATCAAAGACGGCAAGCTGTGGGGCCAGCTCAAACGCGGACACAAGGATCGCAAGGATTTCTTCGGCGAAATCGTAGCCATCACTTCGAAGATAGGGGGCGATCAATCCGATGCATGCTAAGCTCGCCTTCGGAAACGTCCGCAAGTCCATCCGCGACTTCGGAGTGTACTTCATCACGATTTTGCTCGGCGTTGCGGTTTTCTACGCGTTCAATTCCATCACCGATCAGGAAGCGATGAGCTTTATCGGGACTGCGAACAAGATGATGGAGCTTTTGGGCATCGTCATAAACGGCGTTTCGGTGTTCATCGTCGCAATACTCGCCTTCCTCGTCATCTACGCGGACCGCTTCCTCATCAAAAGAAGGAAAAAAGAATTCGGGATGTATCTGTGCCTGGGCATGCGCCAGTCTGACGTCATCAAAATCACGGCGCTCGAAACCCTTATCGTCGGCGCAGCATCGCTTGCGGGCGGCCTGTTGCTCGGCACGCTTTTCTCGCAGGCGCTCCTCTACCTCACCGCATCGCTGTTCGCGGTTGACGTGCCGGGGTTCGTGTTCGGCTTCTCGGCGGCAGCGGCTCTGAAAACGCTCGCCGTATTCGCGGCCATCTTCCTGATTGCAGCGTTGGCGAACTCCCGCACGATCATGAAGGCGAAGCTCATCGACCTTTTGCACGCGGACAGCAGAAACGAAGTGATGAAGCTTCGCAGCCTTCCGCTCTCGCTCGTGCTCTTCATCGTCTCCTGCATCATCATCGGCATCTCCTACAAGCTGCTGATCGAAAACGGACTGCTCGAACCCTCGCCTGAATTTGCGGCGGCAACCGCGCTCGTCTGCATCGGCACGGTCCTGTTCTTCTATTCCCTTTCGGGGTTCCTTCTTCGCCTCATCCAGATCATCCGCCCCGTTTACCTGCGTGGCCTCAACATGTTCACCCTGCGGCAGCTCAACAGCAAGGTGAATACGACGTTTCTTTCGATGTCGGTGATCTGCATCACGCTTTTCCTTGCCATCACAAGCGTATGCGGCGGCATCGGCATCTGCAACACGATGACGGCGGGCATCGAGAAGGCAACTTCGTACAGCGCAACGGCCCGTACGGTATTCGGCTATTACAACGCCAACGACGGCTACCTCGCCGAGGACCTCGGCAGCTTCGGCGAATTCGCCGCATCGAAAGATTACGACATGCTGCGGGGTCTCGAGGAAAGCGCCGACGCACTCGGCGAAGGCGATATCGGCTCGCTTATCGAAGGCGCTGCGCAAATCGATTTCATGGTGGATGCCGAGAACAGCATCACATTCGACGACCTCGATGCCGCTCTTGGCAAAACCGCCAAAGACTACGCAGGCCAAGCGATCAGCGAAGGCTACGGCGCCTACCCCATCTACCTGCTTTCGCTTTCGCAGGCGAACAGAGCGCTCGAACTTGCGGGAAAACCGGCCATCGTACTTGACGAGGGCACCTGCGCGATCATATCGGACTCCGATCTGCTCGCCGACTACTACCGCGATCTGGTGAAGGCGGCCCCGTCCTTTCAAATCGGCGACGCTTCGCTTTCCCTTGCGCAGTTCGACGACCGCTACCTTGAGACCACTCCGTTTCCCATGAACACAGGCGCGCTCGTCATCCCCGACGAAGCCATGCCCTCAAGCGCCATGCACGGCTATTCGCTGCTCGACGTACAGTGCGTCTCAGACGAGGCGGAAGCCGAGTTCGAGCGAATCTGCGATGCCATCCAAGACACCGATACCGCCGATACCTGGCCGCTTTCGATGACGCTCACGCACCAGTCGGTGCTCGACCAGAGCGTCGGACTCTCCACCGTCATCGCCTACTTGGCCGTCTACATCGGGTTCGTGCTCGTCATGGCGTGCGCGGCCATCCTCGCCATCCAGCAGCTTTCCGAAGCAAGCGATAACGCACGCCGCTACGGGCTGCTTCGCAAGCTCGGAACGCCCGAGGGGATGATCGACCGCTCCCTGTTCGCCCAGATCGCCATCTACTTCGCGTTCCCGCTCATGCTCGCCATCGCGCACTCGGTCTGCGCACTCGCCGTCGTCACCGATGTGGTAGCCGTTTTCGGACACCTCGACATCGGCCGGATGGCCGTCATGTGCGCAGTTGCATTCTTCATCGTATACGGAGCTTACTTCCTTATCACGTATGCAAGCGCGCGGCGCCTCGCACGCTCGGCGTAGCGGAATCGCCCCCGCCGGCCGCAACCGCAAATCGACCCCGATGCCGGCTTCGGCTCGGGGTCGATTTCCAGGCCCGCACAAGCATCGGGGCATCGAGGAAAACTCGCTCCTACTGCTGTACAACCGTAAGCGTATAGGCGTTCTCGCCTTGCGTAAACGGCCTGAGAAGGCTCTCGACAACCGTCTTCGCCTGGTTGTTCGCCTGGTCGATCATGCTCACCTGATCGACCTTGCCCTCGGCATCCTGCTTGGCGAGCACGAGCGCCTCGGTCGTATCCTGCTTGTTATCCCAATTGAACAGCGCGAAAGCCTCGTCGTAGAACTCGATCGAATCGGGATCGATGGAAATTGCCTGCACCTCCGCCATGGGCAGTTGCACCGTAATCGACCGTCCGTTGAGCTCGACCGACGCCTGAGACAGGTCGACGCCGGCCCGCACCTCGGCATCGTAGACCATCGTGAAGCCCTTCTTCGTCAGAAAGTCGATATCGCCGTTCTCGTAGCGGACAAGACCTCGGTAGTCGAGCTTCGACGTCGTAAGCTCGCTCGATTCGGAGAGCTGCTCCTGAATCGAAGTAGCCGAAAGGGATACGCTCGGCTCCATCGCCTTGTTCCACATCTGGGCTCCGACGAAGCCGAGCACCACCAAGGCGACGGCGCCGACGCCGATAAGGATCTTTTTCATGGTGTGGTATCTTTCTCTCGTGCCTGCATTCGTTTCTCGCGCATACCTTACCATGCGGGCGAAACAAGAACAGCCCGCCTCAACCAACGGATGCCAAACCGTCACCAGATCAATCACATATCACCGCACACGGAAGCTTTGCGGAAAAAGGACGGCAACCAGCGAGTTGCTGATACAATAGCAACCTCGAGGACGCGAGAAGGAAAGGATCTGGATGGACGACATGATCGACACGCTGTTCGATCTCGAGCCCGATGACATCGGAGGGAAAACGGCCCCTGCCGTTTCTGCCCCCGAAGAGCCGGGGGTCCAAACCTATATCGCGCACTACACCTCGCCCGTCACGGAGTCTCCCACGAAAGGCTACTTCGAATTCGAAAGCGAACATCGTGCCTCGTCGAAGAAAAACGCCCATGATGCCCGTATAAAAATGCTCGAACTCTTCGGCAAGGAAGCTGTGAGCTGGGTTATCGATGAAGTGAAGCTCAAAAAGAAAAAGGACGAGCTTTGCGGCGATCAGATCGAGCTCGATTTTCGCGAACCGAAGAAGCCTCGCAAACGACGGCCGTCGAGAAAATACCTGTAGCGCAGAAACGCACCGATGCCGCGCGAATCTCGAAGGCGGATCGGATGCGCAGCGAAGCGCCGGACGCCCGAACGGCGCCGATCCCGCCCAGTCAAACTGATCTTCGAGCATTCTGCCAAAACCCGCAGGCCCCCGCAGTTCGAAATCATCGTTTTGGTAACCAGTTACTAACAATTGGCCGACCCGCCGCTGTAGCGAGATACAATAAGACAACTTCGGGGGAAGGCAATCGCATGATCGACAATCTTATCAGCAGCTTCGAACAGTTGCACGAAAGCGTCGAAGAAGAAAACCGCGTTTCCATCGGACCCTACACGGGACGGCAGCTTATGATGCTGTCGGCGCTTTCGTCTTTCGACAGCGCTCCGACGCTCGGCGAATTCGCCGATCATCTGCGCTGCTCCTATCAAAACGTCAGAGTGCTCGTTTCACTGCTCGAAGAGCAGGGCTGCGTGCACGCCAAACACGACCCCGCTGACGGGCGGCGGCTCCGCATAGAGCTCACCGATGACGGCAAGGCGCTGACGCGCCGCGTGAACGCCCACCTGGATGCGGCCAAGCAACGCTACACCAACCTTATTTCGGAGGAGGATATCGCGGCGTTCATACGCGTTACCGATGCCATCGTCGAAGATGAGGGCTACATCAAAACCTTTGCGCTGTAACAGAGAGGCTTTCATAGGCTTCATAAGAAAAAAGCCGGATACGAAAGTCTCCGGCCAATGCATTTTCATGGTGGACCGTGAAGGATTCGAACCTTCGACCTTGGGATTAAGAGTCCCCTGCTCTACCAACTAAGCTAACGGTCCTTATAAAGTTTTCAACCGCACAATCGCGCCGAGCTATTGTAATGCAAGCTCGGGAAACGTGCAAGCAGTTTTCAAAAAAACGCGCTGGGGTGGCTAATCGGACTCGAACCGACGACCTCCAGAGCCACAATCTGGCGTTCTAGCCAACTGAACTATAGCCACCAAGGCGCAAGCGATTAGTATAGGGGTTTTCACTTCCCTGCGCAAGACCGAATTCCCATACTGATAAAAAATCAGTTTGCGCACGTGGGCTGCCCGAAAGAGGGCCCTGCCCGCTTGCCGCTTTTTGCGTTCGGCACCATCGTTCGGACGTCGGAATCCATTGCCTTACGCTATCCCCTGAACCCCGATGCCAATGAGACCGGGACCGGTATGGACCACGAGAACCGGGCTGATCTGCCCATCGTAGACGGCGGAATGGTTCGGCACCTCCGCCACCATGCTGGCAAGTACCTCTTCGGCTTCATCGACCGCATCGCCGTTCACGACGGCGATCGCGCACTCGGAGAAGCCCGCCGCGAACTTCTCGGCAACGGAAAGCGCCTTGCGAAGAGATTGCTTGCGGCCACGCGCCTTCGATACGGTGTAGTAAACGCCTTCCTCATTGCAGCTGATGACGGGACGCATGTCCAAGAGACTGCCCACGGCGAACGTGACCAAACCGATGCGGCCGCCTTTATGCAGATACTCAAGGGTATCGACGCAAAAGTACACTTTCGTATTCTCGACCACGTCAGCCATGCGCCCGGCCATTTCCTCGAAAGGGACCCCTTCTTCGATGAGCTTCGCCGCCCGTATGGCCGAGAGCCCCGCCCCCATGCCGATATTCTTGGTATCCACCACGACGGTGTCAAGTTCCGGATATTCCCCGGCGGTCGAGCACAGAAGCTCGTAGGTCGCAGAAAGCCCGCTCGATATTGTCACGACAACCGCTTTGCTGAATCCGTCGGCCACAACCCGTTCGAACACTTCCTTGGCCGAAGCGGGCGACGGGGTCGAAGTCGTGGGGATTTCCTCCGCAAACCGATCGTACACCTGCTGAGGCGTGATGGTCACCTTGTCAAGGTAGCTCCCATCGCGGTAGTTGACGGTCAGCGGAACGACGTACATGCCGTACGATTCGATGAGATCCTCAGGAACATCCGTGCACGAATCGATTATCAAGGCGATCTCAGTATTTTTCATCATCCTACCTACTTATTTTTATTGCTACATGATCTGGTTATTAAAACTAGATTACGTACTGATCGAATACCTGTCAAGGGTTTCTCGTAATTGACTGAATGCGGATTGCTTGGTATGCTCGTCGTCTGCACGAAAGAAAAGGAAAGCGCTTTATGGCATCGGTAGCACACACGCAATACGCCGCAAAACTCAAAGATTTCACCCTTCCACGGTACGGCGAAATCCCCCGCATCGAACTGTACATGGATCAGCTGCTCGGCTATCTCGAGGAAACCCTCGAGCCCCTCTATCCCGACAGCGAGAAGATCATCACTTCGTCGATGGTGAACAACTACGTCAAGCAAGGCGTCTTGGCGGCAGCTCGCTCGAAAAAATACACGCGCAGCCACATAGCTTATCTCATCGTCATCTGCACGCTCAAACAAACGTTTTCGATCGCGGAAATTGAAAAGCTCATCGCCTCGCAAATCGCCAGCTTCGAAACGGACATCGCCTACGACTACTACTGCGATGCGTTCGAAGACGCCGTCAAAGCGCTGTTCGGAGGCACCGGCGAAAGCCCCTGCGGCTTAACCGGGTCCTCAGGTCAGGGAGATTTCGAAAGAGATCTCGTCAAAGCATCGACGGCAGCCGTCGCCTACACCCTCTACATCAAAGCGAGCCTGCAGGCCATAGAGCAGTCTGCAACCTCCTAAGGCGCCCTGCACGGGTTTTACGGCACAAGCACGCGCAACGCATGTGCGGCGACCGACACATCGTAGGTAAGCGACGGAATCGGTTCCCCGTCTATCTGGGCCGGAGGCTGTTCGTCAAACTCGATGCGGAGCATCGACGCCCGCTTGAATTCGAGCTGCTTGAATCCCGTATGGTGGGCGTCTTTCGCAAGAAGAAATATGAAAACCGCCTTCGGTATGCCGAGGGGCGGATGAGCTATGCATAAATCAAGCAGCGCGTCATCCGTCTTCGCCTCAGGACAGATTCTGAATCCTCCCCCGTAAGTCGGCCCAACCTGAACGGCGAACAACAGCATGCTGCTCTCGAACGGCTCTCCCCCATCAAGGCTCGCGGTGAAACGATACTCCTTGATATGATGCAGAAGCATATCGATGCCGCTTGCCAGAAAAAGCGGCGTCCCCGTCTTCCCCGTTCGCTTCCTCCGCTCGACCGTATCGAGGGCGATGGCGGCGTCAAGCCCGAAAGAAAGCGTTTCGGCGAAGTATTCTCCGTTGCACAAACCGAGATCGAAAAGGCGCGGACGCGCAGATTCGAGCTGCTTCAGAGAGCGCTCGAGGTCGAACGACAGGCCGAGCGTCCTCGCGTAATCGTTTCCCGATCCCATGGGAAGCACTCCCAAAGCGGGCCGCTCCGCTTCGCCGATCGACATGAGCCCATTCACCACCTCGTGAATCAGCCCATCTCCCCCCAGCGCTACGACCGTATCGTAGCCGGCCGACTCTTCGGCAATGCGTTTCCCGTGAGCAGGCGCCTCGGTCATCACGAGGTCGAAGCGATCCTCCCCGAGCCTGCTGCGCAGCGCTTCGCCTGCACGGTGGGCGGCAACCGCACCATTGCCGTTCTGGGAGACAGGGTTCGCCACCAGCAACGTTTTGCCCAGGTGCACCATGAAACCTCCTGATATCGAAGCCGTTCGGATCGCAAGGGCCTTCGGTCGACCGAAGGCTTCCAAGAAACGATGCTTTCAGTATTTTACCCGTTTTGAGCCATGCCCGCAGACCGATTAGGCGAAAGCCGCAGCGTCCCGCAGGCAGGTGCGCGTGAGATCCTTCTGCGAAACTTCACCTTCCCGCCGCCGATTCGCCCACCGCTACGGTAGAATACTATCGATAGTGGCAACTCCCTTTGCAGATGAGCGTCGAATCCCGGCCGCATGGCATGCGGCCGCCTGAACGAACGCGGCATGCGCAAAGCGCACAACGATTGGAGCGAATGACACGTGGAAGCAGTGCAGTTAGGATTATTGATTCTCGCCGCTGTCCTTCTATCTTCCGTTATCGATCAGGTTGTTCCAAAAGTTTCCTCGCCCCTCATCCAAATCGGCCTCGGCGTGATAATCGCGCTTCTGTCCGAGTCGACCATCCAGATCGACATAGACGCCAACCTGTTCATCGTCTTGTTCATCGTTCCGCTCATCTACGACGAGTCGAAAAGCATCGACAAAACCGCCTTATGGAAGAACCGCAGACCCGTCATCTCACTCGCCATCGGCCTCGTGCTTGTCGCGGCGCTCGCCGTCGGCTTTTACGTACACTGGCTCATTCCCTCGATGCCGCTTATGGCCGCATTCGCGCTCGGCGCGGCACTCGGCCCCACCGACGCGGTCGCCGTCGCCTCGCTTTCCAAAGACATCAACATCAAACGGCAGCAGAAAAACGTCCTCGAAGCGGAGTCGCTCATCAACGACGCATCGGGCATCGTCTCATTCCAGTTCGCTCTGGCAGCTGTTGTAACCGGCGCGTTTTCACTGCTCGACGCTTCGGTCAGCTTCCTCTTCAGCTTTTTCGGCGGCATCCTCATCGGCATCGTGCTGGGATATCTCGCAAACTTCATCATCCGCAGGGTCCGCTCCCTCGGCCTCGAGAACACGACGTTTCACGTGCTCTTCGAAGTGTTCACGCCGTTCATCGTCTACCTCGTAGCCAACGAGTTCGGAACGAGCGGCATCCTCGCCGTCGTGGCCGCAGGCCTCATCGGCATCATCTCGCCCCGGACAATGGATCCCCAGGTATCCCGACTCAACATCGTTTCAAGCAGCGTATGGAAAGTCCTTTCGTTTACGCTGAACGGCGTGGTGTTCGTGTTGTTGGGCGCACAGCTTCCCGACCAAATGCGCAACGCCTGGAACAACCCCGTTCCGAGCAACCAGGAACTGATCGTCTGGATCCTCCTCATAACGGTCGCGCTCCATCTCCTGAGATTCATCTGGCTCGTCTGCATGAACCTGCTTGAAAGCAAGCGAAAGCTTTCCCGGCAAACGCTTGGGAAGCTCAATTTCCGCGAGCTGCTCATCATGACGCTTTCGGGCGCACGCGGTGCCATCACCCTCTCGCTCGTCATGACGATACCTGCGCAAATCGGAGATCTCGGAAACGCATTCCCCCATCGATCCAACATCATCTTTCTCGCATCGGGCGTTATCATATGCACGCTGCTCATCGCCACGTTCATCGTTCCGCTCATCGCCCCGAAAGCCGATAAAACGAAAGGAACCGCCATCCTCGATGAAGACGAGGCGAATGCCGTCATAGACATATACCGCGCGGTCATCGAGGAGCTCACCTCCAAGCAAACGCCCGAGAACAGACGCGCAACCCAAAAAATCATCCGATCGTACAACGATCGGATCAACCGCATCAAGGACACCAACGATATAGAAATCGAACCGAACAAGGAATTGCGCATCAAAGCGCTGCGCTGGGAGCAAGATTACACCTTGGAGCTCATCGACCGAAACGATATCGACCCCGTTATCGGCTACCAACACATGAACCACCTGGCCTACGTGCAGAACCTCATCAAGCATCACCATGAGTACAGCTGGGTAAGAAGAAACGCGATTCGCCGATTCGGCCTGTTCTCCCGTGCCATCTGGCAGCGCATCACCCATGCACTTCCCGGGAAGACCTCGTCCCAAAACGCCGAGGAACTCAGAAGCCTGCAAATCGCCACAGGCAACCACGCCGTCACCAAGCTGCGCGAGGAGATGGCAAGCCCCGAAGCGCCCACGGAAGACGTCAGCGAGCTCATACTCGAGTACCAGCGCACGCTTGCCGCCCTGCGCGCCTCGCGTCCGAGCGTGACCGCCATCACGAAGCGCGTTTCGGATGCGGCGGCCGTCGAGCAAACCGGACTCAAGCTCGAACTCGAGCAAATCCAATCGATGTACGACGCCGGGCGCTTGAGCCGTCTCGCGGCGAAACGCCTGCGCGAAAACGTCTACCTCATGCAGATCGACCTCGAAGAGCGCATCTAGGGCGCTTGCACGGCCCGTGCAAGCGCGATGCCGAAACCCGGCAGCCGCGCGTTAAAAAGGAGGCCCGCAAAACGGGCCTCCTGTCGTTGCAATGGCTTCAAGCCGACGCGCAGACGCAAGCACTCCTTTCAGAGCCTCGATCGCCCGGCGATAAGCTGCTACATCTGAGCAGGCGCCGATACACCCAGCAGATCGAGCGCCTTGGCAAGCACGATGCGCGTGCCGTTGACGAGGCTCAGACGCGCCTTCTCGAGCTCCTTGTCCTCGCCGAGCACATGGCAGTTCGTATAGAACTGATGGAACAGAGCTGCAAGATCCTGTGCGTAGTGCGTCAGACGGAACGCGGCGCGATCGCGAGCGGCGTCGGATACAAGCTCGCCGAACTCCGACATCTTGCGCATAAGGGCAATCTCGGATTCATGGGTCAGCAAGGAGAGATCCGCTTCGTCGGCGAAAAGCTTCTCGATGAGCTCGTCCATGCTCTTCGTGCCGGCCACGACGGCCTCGGCATCCCCTGCAGGCGCGGCCTTGCGCAGGATCGAGCAGATGCGCGCATGGGCGTACTGCACGTAGTAGACGGGATTGGAGGCATCCTTCTTCTTGGCAACCTCGATATCGAAATCGATCGGCTGATCCTGCGAACGCGAGAGCATCAGATAGCGAGTCGCATCGACGCCGACCTCGTCGATGAGTTCGGCAAAGGTTATCATCTCGCCGGTGCGCTTGGACATGCGGACGGCCTCGCCGTCGCGGTACAGGTTCACAAGCTGGCCGAGCATGACCTCGAGGGCGCCGGGGCGGCCCCATGCGGCGAGCATGGCTTCGCAGCGCTTCACGTACCCGTGATGGTCGGCGCCCCAGATGTTGATGAGGTGGTCGAACCCGCGCGAAAGCTTATCGTAGTGATAGGCCACATCGCTCATGAAGTAGGTGAACTCGCCGTTCTCCTTGATCATGACGCGGTCTTTCTCATCGTCGAACGCGGTCGAACGGAACCAGGTGGCACCGTCTTTCTCATAGACGTAGCCCTTCTCGTCCATGGCCTTGATGGAACGGGATACCGGGCTCGTGCCGTCGGGACCGTCGACGTAGAGGCTGCGCTCGGAGAACCAGCAATCGAATTTGTTGCCGAAACCCGCAAGCGTATCTTTCATAAGCTGCAACATCTCGGCATATGCGATCTCGCGGAATTCAACCGTACGGGTTTCCTCGTCGACATCGACCCACTTGTCACCATCGCGATCGATAATGCCCTGGGCGATGTCTTTGATGTAGCCTCCGCCGTAGCCGTTCTCGATCATGGGGATATCCTGGCCGAGAAGCTGAAGGTAGCGGCAGGCGACCGATTTGCCGAACAGGTCCATCTGCACGCCGGCATCGTTGATGTAGAACTCCTCGTACACGTCGTAGCCCGCATGGCGCATAACACGGGCCGTCGCATCGCCGAGCGCCGCCCAACGGCCGTGACCCACGTGCATGGGCCCTGTGGGGTTGGCGGAAACGTACTCGAGGTTCACGTAGCGCATGCCCTCCGGGATCTCGCCTTTGCCGTAGTTCTCCTTTTGCACGAGCACATCGAAGAGCACGCTTTGATACGAAGCGGGGGTAAGGCGGATGTTGATGAAGCCGGGACCTGCGATCTCGACAGATTCGATCAGATCGTTCTCGGGAAGATGGTCGACGATGATCTGGGCGATTTCGCGGGGGTTCTTCTTCGCCTGCTTAGCGCAGCGCATCGCCACCGTAGAAGCCCAATCGCCGTTGGATTCGTCGCGAGGGCGCTCCAAAGCCGCCGAAGGCGCTTCGTCCAGTTCAAGAGCCCCTTTCGCCAAGGCGTCCTTCAGGGCATCGTTCACCACGAGTTCAAGTTGTTCGCGAATTTGCATGATGCTTCTTTCAATCGTAAGCTGATACCGTACAGTTGCAATAGATTTTACCATCTTTACGATCGAGAAAGTCCCATATTCATCTCGTCATATAAAGTACGTATGCCCCGTGCGCAGGGCGTGAAAAACCTGCGCGCCCGAGCAGCCGATGCGTTTGCGCAGCGGAAAGGCTTGCCCTACCATGGAAACTGAACACCCGACCAACCGAAAGGCTTTTCATGAGCATACGATTCGAACACGGAAACAAAGCCGATGCGTTCGCCATACGAACTGCGGTCTTCATGGATGAGCAGGGATTTGAAAACGAGTTCGAGGATCTCGACGACGAGGCTTCAACGATCCACGTTACCGCATACGCAGATGACGAGCTTATCGGGTGCGCCCGCACGTTCCCCGATCCCGACCATCCCGCCCGCTATACCTTCGGACGGCTCGCCGTACTTCAGAGCCAACGCAAGCACGGCTACGGCAGCATGATTCTCGAAGAGTCGGAGCGTCTTGCTCGGGAAGCGGGCGCCCAAGAAATGCACCTGCATGCCCAGTGCTCCGTAACCTCTTTCTACGAAGCGCATGGCTACGCCTCGTACGGCGAAGTGGAACTCGATGAGCACGTCGAGCACATCTGGATGAAAAAGGCCCTCTAGCGGCCTCGCGTAAACGGCGGCGCGTCCATCCGCCGCTCGCGCCCGAATGCGACGGCCAAGCAAAAAGTCCGGAAGCACTTGCCTCCGGACTTTGCTTTTCCCGCTTCGCTTTATCGTGAAATGCTATTTGTACTGAGGCACAAGGAACGAAAGCCCCGAATTGGATTGGCTGATCCCATGGGCCTTGTACAGCGCGTTCATCGTAATCGCAATGTTTTGAGCCCACTGGACGTCGGTCGCGTACTCGTAGTGGGAATTCGGATAGTTGATCGCGTTGAACAGATCCCATTTCATGTTGTAGAGGGTGTTCTGGGCAAACGAGGTATCGTGGATGTAGCCCTTGCTAAGGAACTGCGCGGCTCCCATGAGGGCCTTCTCAGGCGTGTCCCACCCATGATTCTTAGCGTAGGCGGCACCGTTTCCCGGATTGGAATCGTAAGCCGCAATCCCGAAGAAGTTGTAGTAACCCGAATACCCGGATATCTTTCCCTGGGCAAGGTTCGAGCAACCCCATGCACTCTCGATGCCGGCATGGCTCAACAGGTACACCTCGTTGATGTTGTACGCTTTTGCAGCGTCGATGACAGCCTGCCCCATGCCGCGAAGCTTGCTCGTGTAGCCAGTCTGCCCTTCCCAGTACGCAGAGGCCATTTTCGCAATATACGCATCAAGCTGCTCTGCCGTGAACAGGCCGGTATAGCCCTGCCCGATATCGGCATACTGATAATAGGCCGCATCGCCCGCCTTCACGTTCGAGGGGTCGAGATACTTGCGAAGCGTGTCTTTCGACACCGACGAACCGTAGAACTTCGACTCGTAGTTGATCATCGCATCGAGCGTGATGTTGTAGGGAACCGCCGTAGTCGTTGTGATTCCAAGCCCCGCAGTGATGTAGGAGCGCATGCTTGCCGAAATTGACGGCAATCCACCGTAGAATCTGATCGAGGTGTTCACCGAGCCCTTGTTCTTGATCAGCATGTCAGCCGCCGCCCTGTTGCCGCCCACCAGCAGCACCACCGAGTTCGCCTTGCCCTGCGCCGCGCCGCCGCCGAGGGCGTCGTAGGCAAGATCTCCTGTTGCGAACGCAGCGTTGTCCCACGAAAGACCCTGCGTGTTCACCATCCACTCGGCGATCAGAGCGCTTGTTTCGTAGCGATCGGAACCGCCCTTTCGCACAACGCTCGAAACGCCGATGCTGTTAAGATACGTCTCGGAGCCTTTCGACACCGAATAGGTATCGCCTGCGACCATGGTCGTACGGAACAGCCCCTTCGATGCTCCTGCTTTCAAAGCCGATTCCTGCGCGCTGGTGAATTCGCCCGAATCTTGCACGAGAAACACCGGCGCCCCCTTCGCGTAAGCACCGGAAGATGCCGAAAGGGCGTCGGCGAAGTGGGTGTCTCCCCCGTTTGCAACGATTGCAAGATCGCTTTTCCACGTCTTGCCATCGCTGTTATTCAGGCCGTACTCGTAGATGGCCATCTGCGTTCCGTAGCGATCCGCACCCTGCAATCTCACAGGTTGTTCGCCGATGGTCGATTTGACCTCGTTTGCCGCATTATCCGAGATACTCCATTTGTCGCCAAGAATGAAAACGTGCTTGACCCCCATATCCTTGAGGGCCTGCTTCACGCGGCTGTCGAGGCTTCCCGTCTGCGTCAGCATGATAGGGCACTGGTAAAGGCCTGCCAAACCCGATGCGGCGAGCGCGTCGGGCCATGAGTCGCTGCCCGCTATTATCGCATAATCGGACGTGGGAAACGCCGCTTTGGCCGTCAGGACCGATGTTTCGACGCGGTCGGCGCCGCTGTACGATTCAATGGCGACGCCGCTTGCCGCCCGCGTTTCGGCATCAAGCGAAAACGTCGATATGCCCGAGTCGGAATCGGCAAGCTCATCGAGGCCGATCATGGATTTCTCCATATCTTCCTCGGATGGCAGGATCACAACCGTGCCCTCCTCTTTTTGAGGAGCGCCCTTTTGCGAATCGCCTTCCTGGATGCCTTCGGTTTCGCCGTCGGTTCCACGTGCGGTATCGACGGTTTCCGGATCGGATGCATCGCCCTGCTGCTCGTTCGACTCCTGGGATCGGACCTCTTCCGAACCCGCAGTCTGCCCCGAAAGCTCATCGCCCTCTTCGCCGTACGCCTTGGCGCCTGCGATCGGCATCAGGGCAAGCGCCAAAGACAGCGCGACGAAAGCGCTGAGCGCCGATCGGGATTTCGATTGGAATTTCATCATGGACCGTTAGACCCCCTATTCGTTTTGGCTGCATTTATCAGGATCGTTATATCGGAACATATTCTATTATATGACCATTCCGCATATCCCAGTCATGCTATCACAGGAGCTCGGCATCCATGAAATATGCGCACGAACGCCATAGTCGACCGCAGATGCCAGCAGGCAAGACCGCGCTCGGGCGCAATCAGAGCGGCGGCAGATCCTCGGCGCCCTCGCGGGACAGGAAATCATCCTTCGTGAAGCCCTTGGTTTCTTTTACGAGAAAGTCGAGAAACGAAAGCAGCACGTCGGTCTCCTTCGATTTCTTCCAGATCGGCCCGCAGCACAGATCCATGCCCTCTTCGTCGATGGGAATGAACACAACGTTGCCGCTGCCGTACACCTTGTGGTGGTCGAGGGCCATCGCCACATGGTCCGTTGCCACAAGCGTTGCCATAAGGGCGCCTGAATCCACGATCTGATCGTCGGTGCGCACCTCGATGCCGGCGTTGCGAAGTCTCACCCCCACCTGCGAAAGGGTGTTGCGCGTGCGGCTGAACCGGGGCGACAGAACCGTTTCGCCCTCAAGATCCGCCAAACTCACGCTCTCGCGCTTCGCAAGGCGATGCGTCTTGGGAACCGCAAGCTTGTAGCGATCTTTATACAGGCAGTGGTATGCGTATTTCCCTCCCCGAATATCTTTGGTGAACAGCGTAAATCCCATGTCGATGCGGTTTTCGCTGAGCTTTGCCTGGATATCGCCTATCTCCATCGTCTTGAAATGGAAGCCGACCTCGGGATGCTGCTCGCTGTAACGCCTGCACACGAGCGGCAGAAACGAACCGTACGAACCGAGCAGGAAACCGATTCGGATAACCGATGAAACGCCGTCGCGATACTGGGATATACGGCCGAGCGCATGCTCGTAATCGACGACGATCTTCTGGGCGTCTTCGAGAAACAGCGTTCCGGCTTCGGTCAGCCTGACCGAATGGCGATCGCGCACGAACAGCCGAATGCCGAGCTCCTTTTCAAGCCCCGAGATGTGGTTGCTCAGGACCGACTGCGAAATGAAGAAGCTCTTTGCCGTTTCGGTGAAGCTGAGATTCGATGTCAGCAGCAAGAATTCATAGAGCGTGTCGATGCGCATAGAGCCCCCAATACGGTTTCGAGTGATGCCCGTATTGTACCGCACGAAAACGGGGCGGAGGAACACCCCCGCCCCGCAAACGAGCCCGAAACCCTGTTTTCGCGCGCGCATCCGCGGCTTACGCGAACAGCGCCACTTTCTTCTTGGCCAGCTTCTCGGAAAGCTCTTCAAGCGTGCCAACGTAGATGCATCCGGCTTGGCAGTGCTGCACGCAGCTTGGAAGCTTCCCCGCCGCTTGGCGGCTCGCGCACCGATCGCATCGATCCGTCGGGATGGGCAGGAAATCGTACTGCCATTTCCTTTCGGTCAACTGATCGGGTCCGATCTGCGTAACCTGGATTCCATACTGGTCGGGATCGAAGCCATGCTCCTGCTGGCAAGCGATTTCGCAGGAATGGCAGCCCGAGCAGAAATCGTAATCGACTACAAGCACTTGTTTCATGTCATTCACTCCTCGATCTTGGCTATGCTGCACAGCTGCGACTTATAGGATGCCCCCAGTCCGACTTTGCCAGGGCGCATGGGGACGAGCTTGTTGATGTTCGATTCCATGACCCCGAACAGCGTGCCGTCTTCGGGATCGCGCTCCGGGAACCACCACGCGTGATCGGCCGACACCGTATCCTTGCGAATGCGAACGGTGAGTTTCGCCTTCTGCTTGCAGGAACCGAAATTGTTCTCGAGTTTGACCCAATCGCCATCGGCGATACCGTATTTCGCCGCTGTTTCGGGATGGATGAGAACGGTCGGATCGGGATGGATCTTGCGCATGGAAGGACTTTGGCGATGCTCCGAATGGAAGAATCCCCAGATTCGCGCTCCGGTCGTCAGCACAAGCGGGTACTTTTCAGCCAGATCGGGACGGGATACGGGACTCTCAGGCGGCTCCTCGTACGTCGCGAGCGGAGACAGCCCGAAATGAAGCATCTCGGGGCAGTAGAAATTGTAACGGCCCGTCGAAGTGGCGAATCCGAGTTCTCCCTTGCGGCGCAGCAAGCCTTTCTCATGCTTGTTGTATTCGAATTCGGGATAGGCCCACACGCGCTCCTTCAGCGACTCGTAGTCGAAGCCCGTCTTGCGGAGCAGGTAATCGTAGAATCCCTTTTCATCATCCCAGTGTTTGTATTCATCGGTGATGAAGCGGCTGCCCATCTCGTAGATGATGCGCTGATCGGAACGGCATTCTCCGAGAGGCTCGACGGCTTGGGCGATCGAGCCGAGAGCGTAGGGCTGGTGCCCCGTGATGCCGATGCGCTCGGCGAAGCAGGCCGCGGGCAGCACGATGTCGGCGCACGCAAGAATCGTCGGCGTCAGGAACAGATCGACGCATACGTTGAACTCGGTCTTCTGAAGCGCTGGCAAAATGCGCTGCGGCTGCGCCCCCATGCAGGTGATCGCATTGTTCTGCATCATGAACATAGCCTTGATGGGATAGGGCTCGCCTGTCTCCATGGCCTCGAGCAGCATATCCGGACTCGTCGACGCCATGGCTTTCAAAGCCGGGTATTTGGTGTTCATGCACAGCTCGGGATGCTCGACCGGAGCGGAGCATTCCCTCCATACCTTCTCGTTGGGCATCCACGTGACGCTCATGTTGTAAGCCGGACGCGCAGCGACCATCGTGCCGGGCTTTTCGAAGTTGCCGGTAAGCGCCATGAGGTCAAAGCAGGCCATACCCGTGATGAAGCCCTCGGAGGTATGGTCCATGGCGACGCCCCACTGGAGGCACGCCGACTTCGCATTGCCGATCTTGCGGGCCGCCTCGACGATGAGCTCCTCGTCAACGCCGCATATTTCTGCGGCCCTGCTCGCCGTGTATTCCTTCACGTGCTCCTTGAACTCGTCGAAGCCGTAGCACCACAGGTCGATGAACTCCTTGTCCTCAAGGCCGTCCTCGATGATCTGGTTGCAGAGCGCAAGCGCAAGCGCCGCATCGGTGCCGGGGCGCACCTGCAAGAACACATCCGCCTTGCCAGCCACCCACGTAAGCGTCGGATCCATGACGATGAGCTTGCTGCCGCGCTTCATGCTCTCGACGACCCAATGCCCGAGCGTGCCGTCGGAGTTCGCCACCGTGGGGTTGTTGCCCCATATCAAGATGTACTCGGGAGCCTCCCATCGAGGATCATCGTAGCGATCGGGGAAGAACTGCGAGTAATCGCATACGAACAGGCCGCCCGCCTTCAGAGCCGTCGAGAAAATGCGGGGAGCGTAGCATGCCTGACCCGAAAGGAAACCGGTGCCGTAGTTCGGCGTGCCGAAGTACTGCGCCATAAGGGGGCCGTACCCGTTGATGTCCCGTCCGGTGCCCTGCGTGACCCATATGGCATGCGCGCCGTACTCTTCGATGATCCTCTTCATTTCCCGTTCGATGGTATCGTAAGCTTCATCCCAGCTGATACGCTCGAACGTGTTCTTTCCGCGATCCTCGCGAGCGCGTTTCATCGGATACTTGAGGCGATCTTTGTGATACAGCATCTCCTTGAATGCAAGACACCGCGGGCAGAGTCTGCCCTGATTGTACGGATTCTCGGGGTCTCCCTCGATCTTCTCGAGCACCCCGTCTTTCACGTACATGAGCACACCGCAGTTATCATGACATCCCGGGCCCGACCGCGCGTTGGAGCGAATGACGGTATAGCCGTCTTCCTCCCACGTCCATTTGCGCCCGGTCGGGTCGTCTTGCGTCTTCACGGCCGGCTTCGCTTCCCCCTGCGCCTGAGCGCCGAGCTGCTCTTGGCTTACTCGTCCTTCATCCATAACAACTCCTCACGTGATACTTCTCGACCAACGTTGCTTTGATTATACGAGGCTCGAAGCGAGGGTAGTTTTTCGAAAAACAGATGACCTATCGGCTAAATCGATCACGGGGAAACGAACGAAAGGCCCCCGCTCATGCAGGGGCCTTTCCTCGATTCACGTAAACGAGTGTTTCAGCGATTCATTACAAGATCAGCATTGCTCCGGTGAGGATCACCATGCAAACGACGCCGAGAACGATGAACAGCTTGGCACCGAATTTCAACCAAGTTGAGTACTCCACCTTCGCAAGCGCAAGACCGCCCATGATGGCACCGCTCGTCGGAGTAAACAGGTTCACAAGACCGTTGCCTGCGCTGAAGATCATGATCATGACGTCGGGAGAGAACCCGAGGTTGTTCGCCAAGGGACCCATGATCGGCATGGACACGGTCGCCATACCCGAAGAAGACGGGATGAGGAACGACAGCACCACGTAGAGCAAGAACGACAACGGGGCAAATATGATCGCCGACATTCCCGCAAGGGCCGCAGCAGCGTTCTCGAGAATCCACATGTCAAGACCTGTTTCGCCCATGAGGACGGTAATCGAACGGGCCAGAGCGATGATGAGAACGACGCTCATCATGTCGGCCGCACCGTTGATGAATGCCTTGACGAAACGGCTTTCGGAAAGCCCGCCGACAACGCCGATGACGATCGCCATGATGAGGAACCACGTGGATGCCTCGTCGAAGTACCATCCGCCGAGCGGCACGCCCGTGAGGAACGAAGACCAACCGTCGGATATCTGCTCTTCGCTTACCACGGTGCCTTCGACTCCCTCGGGAATCTCAAGCGCTCCGCCAACCTGAGCATCGTCCCACGATGCAGCGATTTCCTCGCCGGTGATGGGCGTTACAACCTCTTCGGTAGCCGCCCCGGCCTCGAATACGGTAATGTCGAAATCACCCCACGGGATGAAGCCGATGATCATGATGACGAAGGTCAGTGCGAAAACGACGAGGGCGCCCTTCTGGCGACCGGTCAGAAGCTTCTCATTGGGGTTCGCTTCGGCATCGACAGCCTCCTGCTGAGCCTCGCCGAACTCCTCTTTCATGGTTTCCTGCTCCTGCAGGGACATGATGGTAGAACCCTTGTTCGCCTTCACCTTTTTAGCGTAACGCATGACGAACACGATCGAGATGGCAAGCGTGACGAGCCAGAGAACGATACCGAGAAGGATAATCGTGCCCTGGTTGATCGCGATTCCCGTGCCGGAGAGCGAGTCGACCGCAGCGCCGACAGCGAACGGGTTGACCGTTGAACCGAGCACGCCGCAGCCGGCACCGAGCAAAACGGTAGCCGCACCAACGACGCTATCGAAGCCCGCCGCAACCATAGTGGCGGCCAGCAGCAGGTAGAACGGCACCGTTTCTTCGCACATGCCGTAGGTCGTACCGCCGATGGAGAAGATGAACATAAGGATGGGAATCAGAATGAGTTCGTTGCCCTTGAGCTTTTTCACCAATGCGGCGATGCCGGCATCGAGAGCTCCGGTTTCGGTGACGATTCCCAAAAAGCCACCGAGGATCAAAACGAACAGACAAACGGGTAGAGCGTCGGTAAAGCCCTTGACGGGAGCAGTCGCGACATTCGCAATCGTCGCGCCTTCGACGCCTTCGACGCCTGCGAGCGACATGACTACCGTGATGATCGCAAGAACGATCAGAATGATAAGAAGAATGGAAAATGAGCTTATCGCTCGCTTTTTCCTACTCTTATCCTTTACTTTCTCGGCCATAGCCCCTCCTTTTTAGTAGGGATCGATGTTTACGGTGAACGAGAAATCGCAGGCGGACCGAGCCTATGGCTCTTACGATCCAGGCTCCGTCCGCCTGATAAAGCACCCCTTGTTGCTAAAAAACACTTACCTGGTAATAACGGTGCCCGTCTCGCCTTTGAGGCCCTTGGCGGCGCACTCGAGGGACGTGATGAGCGCGCGGCCCTCGGGATGGGCCCGGACGAACTCTATGCAGGCCTCGACCTTCGGCAGCATCGAGCCGGGCGCGAACTGGCCCTCCCCGATGTACTTCTCGGCCTCGGCGACCGTCATCGAGTCGATCTCTTTCTGCTCGGGCGTGTTGAAGTTGATCGCGACCTTCTCCACCGCCGTGAGGATGACGAGCATGTCGGCCCTGAAGTCGGCGGCGAGCTTGGCGCTGGAGCGGTCCTTGTCGATGACCGCGGGGACCCCCTCGTAGGAGTCGTTGCGCTCGATCACCGGCACGCCGCCGCCGCCCGTCGACACGACGATGTAGCCGTCGTCCATGAGGTCCCTGATGGCGTCGAACTCGACGATGCGCTGGGGCTTCGGGGAGGCGACGACCATGCGCCAGCCGCGCCCGGCGTCCTCCTTGTAGACCATGCCGGTCTCCGCGGCGCGGCGCCTCGCCTCCTCCTCGGTGAGGAAGGCGCCGACGGGCTTGGTGGGGTTGTCGAACGCCGGGTCGTCGGGGTAGACGACGGTCTGGGTCACGACGCAGGCCGTCGAGCGCATGATGCCGCGGCGCTTCATCTCGTTGAGGATGGCCTGGGAGAGCTGGTAGCCGATGTAGCCCTGGCTCATGGCGCCGCACTCGGGGAAGGGCATCTCGGGGGTCTTGCCGTCGTGGGCGCTCGCGTAGTCGAACGCGTTGTTGATCATGCCGACCTGGGGGCCGTTGCCGTGGGACACGACGACGTTGATGCCCTCGGCCACCATGTCCACGATGTGCTCGGCGGTGTTCTTGACGAGCTCGAGCTGCTCCTGCGGGGTGTCGCCGAGGGCGTTGCCGCCGAGCGCGATGACCACGCTCTTGCCCTCGCCTTTCTGATAAGCCATAACAGATCTCCTTTCGCTTTAGGAAAGGGTCGCGTACATGATGGCCTTGATGGAGTGCATGCGGTTCTCAGCCTCGTCGAAGACCTTGGACTGATGCGACTCGAACACGGCGTCCTCGACTTCCATCTCCTTCACGCCGAACTTCTCGGCAATGTCGGCACCGATGGTGGTCTTGGTGTCATGGAACGAAGGCAGGCAATGCATGAAGATCGCATCGGGAGCAGCGATGGACATGAGTTCGGTGGTTACGCGATACGGCTCGAGGAGCTTGATGCGCTTGGCCCACAGCTCGTCGGGTTCTCCCATGGATACCCAGATGTCGGTGTAGATGACATGGGCGTCTTTGCATGCTTCTTGCGCATCTTCGGTAAGCGTGACCGACCCGCCGGTTTCCTTGCAGATGTCCTTGCAGGTCTCGACAAGATCCTCATGCGGCATCTGCTCCTTCGGACCGCAGGCCACGAAGTGCAAACCGAGCTTGGAGCAAACGACCATGAGCGAGTTCGCAACGTTGTTCTGGGCATCGCCCATGAACACGAACTTGAGGCCCTTGATGCCCGTGGGGAAGTTCTCTTCCACCGTGAGCATGTCGGCGATCATCTGCGTGGGGTGGAAATCGGTGGTAAGGCCGTTCCACACCGGGACGCCCGCATTAGCCGCGAGGTCTTCGACGATCGACTGATCGTAACCGCGATACTCGATGCCATCGTACATGCGGCCGAGAACGCGCGCAGTATCCTCGATGGATTCCTTCTTGCCCATTTGCGAGCTGCCGGGATCGAGGTAGGTCACGCCCATGCCGAGGTCCATGCCGCCGACCTCGAATGCGCAGCGGGTGCGGGTAGATGTTTTCTCGAAGAGGAGAACGATGTTCTTGCCTTCGAGATAGCGATGGGGGGTGCCCGTCAATTTCAGGTTCTTGAACTCTTTGGACAGCTTGATAAGGTAGCGGATCTCGTCGGGCGTGAAATCCAGCAGCTTCAAGAAGTTACGTCCACTCAAACTAGTAGGCATTGCTCATTCCTTTCGATAGCGCATATACGGTTGCTGTGAAACAGGCGGTGCCAAGTTAAATCCGCCTCGCCTCGATCGGCCCCCGCCGCGAGGCTGGGGGCCGACTGGGTCGATCAATCAAGCAAGGATTAATCCTCGCGCCAGATGGGCATGCTCATGCAACGCGGGCCGCCACGGCCACGAGAAAGCTCGGCGGAGGGCATCTCCAAAACGTTGAGGCCTTTCTCCTTGAGCACGGCATTGGTAACGTCGTTGCGCTCGTAGACCACGATGGTGCCGGGAGCGATGCAGAGCGTGTTGGAGCCGTCGTTCCACTGCTCGCGCTCTGCCGCGATGCGATCGCCGCCGCCGCAGGGAATGAGCTCGACGGGGTTGCCGATGTACGCTTCGAGAATATCCTCGAGGGTATCGTGCATCTCTTTGACCTTGATGCCGCCGTTGTCGTCGGGCGTGATCTCGAACACGGTCAGCGGTCCGAGAATTCCGGGATGAACGGTGAACTTGTCGTAGTCGATCTGCGTGAATACCGTATCGAGGTGCATGAATGCACGGGAGTTCGGGATGTTGAACGCAAGAATGGTCTTGATCGGGGAATCCGATTCGAAGATGTTCTTGGCGATGGCATCGATCGCATCGGGCTCGGTACGCTGAGAAATGCCGATTGCGAGAACCTTATCGTTGATGTTGAGAATGTCGCCGCCTTCGATGTGGAAGGTGTTGTAACGGCTGTAGTACTCGGGCGTACCCTCGAAATCGGGATGATACTTGAAGATGTATTCGCCGTAGATGGTCTCGCGGTTGCGCGTGACCGAGTACATCCGGTTGATGGAGACGCCGTTGCCGATCATGGCGAACGGGTCGCGGGTGAAATAGAGGTTCGGCATGGGAGCGACGACCATCTTGGACGCTTCGCTCACCAGATCGACCAAAGAGTTGCTCTTATCGGTATGAAGCTCGGTAAGGTTGATGCCCTCCATGGTCTTCATGACGAGATCTTTGTTGTCCTTGTAGTTATCGTTGAGATAATCGAAGATTATCTTCTGATAGCGATCGGTGCGGATGCCAGCCTCTTCGATGAACTGCTTCAGGAACTGTTCACGCAATTCGGGCTTCTGATCGAGCACTTCCGCCATAAGGTCTTCGAGATAAACGACTTCAACGCCGTTGTCGCGAAGAATCTTGGCGAACGCGTCGTGCTCTTCCTGGGCGACCTTCAAAAACGGAATGTCGTCGAACAGAAGCTCTTCGAGCGTGTTTGGTGTCAGGTTGAGCAACTCTTTACCCGGTCGGTGGAGCAAGACTTTTTTCAAAGGCTTGATCTCACTTTTGACGTTTACACCAGCCATGGCAACCCTCCTTTTCTTTTATGCATTCTTTACGTTTACGACTTTCGGTTTTGCTTCATATTTCGAGCACAACCGCATGACACGGCCAAAATCTCATGGGTGAAAAGAAAAAGCAACAGGTAGTACCGAACTGAAATAAAGGATTGGCGAGCGGTCGTTTTTGAGCGGTGAACGGTTATTGACAAAACGGTTTCTTTTCAAAAAGCTTCGGTTTTTTACTCCACCGCAGTAAAGCGAAATAGTGACTGGAAAACACCTGGATCGGCGCTTTCCGTGTGAACGGCGCCTCTGGATTGCAGGGCTTTATGAATCTGAATGCATAAAGGGTGGCAAAGATGCAGAATGGCTGAAACGCCCTCGGTTTTCCAACGCGATCCCACCCGTTCGGCGCAGCCTTCGATCGTGCGCCGCCGCGTGTTGGGCTCCCCTTCGCCGTGTAAGCGCTCATGCCGAAAACAAGCGCTTCTCAGCCGGGACCACAAAGGGTGAAACCTGACATTTTCCCTTTTCAGGTATTGCATTGCGGCTATATCGACCTCGAAGAAGGCGGGAGTTTCGCACCTTGCAAAGAAAAAGCGGACCGACGGGAAAGCCGGTCCGCTGATGCTGACTGGTGCGCCCGGCAGGATTCGAACCTGCGACCTTCGGATTAGAAGTCCACTGCTCTATCCAGCTGAGCTACGAGCGCGTCGCGGCACTTGCGTGCGTAGGTATTATACCGCAACTCTTCTCATCCTGTTTGACGAAGAGAAAGGATGAGAAAGAGATTCTTTCTCACTTCCCCGCGCCCTCGTTTTCTCGTTATACAACATCACTGGTAAAAAAAATTTAAATGATATCATATGTTTGAACTTTATACCATCCTTTGAGGATATATCGTAAGCTGCAGCCAAATGGCGGAAGCCACCTCTAAACGCACATTTTCCCATCGCCCGCGCAGAGACGTTGCATACAGAGTTGCTTATATGCCTTTCCTCGCATATCGACCTTGCTGCATTCCCCGAAGCTCGAACAATCCATGCTCGGTACAGCATGCGTACCACACGCCACGGGGCATACGGGGAAAGCGCGCCTGGGCACCCTGCTCGGGATACATCCGAACCAGCATGATGCGCTCATCGGTTGCACAGGCCACAAACGCTATATGATGGCTCTTGGTCATGGGATGGTCCATGACTACGTAGTACTCGTCCTCGACTTCTTCGATTGCAAGGCCGTGCTCCCCTTCGGCCGCGCGAGCCTCAAGCGGCTTGAGGGATCGGCCGCAGCACGACGGTTCCGCCTCGGATGTGCTCGTAAGAACGTTTCCGCACGTAGGGCATCGGTAGAACCTCATTCGCTTCATGTTTCCTCCATCGGTGTCGTTCGGGTTCAGCTCCCCCGCCAAAATGCTCTGCACATCGACGTCGAGAACGGCTGCCAGGCCCCTCAGAAGCGATACGTCGGGAGACCCGCAGCCTCTCTCCCACTTCGATACCGCACGATCGCTCACATGAAGGCGATCGGCTACCTGCTTTTGCGTCATGCCGCGCTCTTGACGCAGCCTCTTGATAAGGATTCCTGTTTTCTCGTTATTCATCGCATGTACCTCCGAAGGGCATGGTATCCGCACCGTCCAGCCTGCACAACAAACGCTCCGTTGAGTTTCGAACCTTCGTCAAGACGGATCCGCTGCACGTTGCGCGCCGGACGCCATCGCGCTTCCACCGTCCGCCTCGATTCGACAGGCGCGGCGCCGTGCGACCCGAAACGGCCCGCACGGTCCGATAAAACCCGAGCGGGCGACGCTCTTTCCGTCCTTTCCCAGTATCGATGGAGGTCTCACGTAAGGAAAGCAACCGCTCGGCAACAAGAAAACCCTTGATGGCCCCGTTTGCTCACTCCTTTAGTATGATAAAGTGCACTGTTGCGTTTCCGCGGATGAATCCGGGGATTGTACGAAGGGAGCAGCCGTGTCATATCTCAAGGACCACACGCTATACTACAAAAAGACCTGCCCATTTTGCCAGAAAGTCCTGCGCTTCATGGATGAAAAAGGCATCACGCTCGATATGCGCGACACCACACAGCCCGGCATCCAAAACGACCTTGTATGCATCGGCGGCAAGAAGCAGGTCCCCTGCCTCGTGATAAACGGCAAGGCGATGTACGAATCCGACGACATTATCAAATACCTGGCAACCCAGGCGGATTGAACGCAAGCCCGCGCACAGCCGCACCTATGCATCGAACTTTAAAAGGCCCGCGCAAGCGGGTTTTTTCATGCACGCTCGAAGCCGACGCGGTAAAGCGGGCATTCGTGTTTTTCTGGGGTTCTCTGCACACCGCCAGCGAAAAAGCCCGTTGCATCGATATACTGCATAGGCGTCAAAACCATCCACATGACCCATTTCCATGATTCATGTAGCGCAAGATTCTTCCCACGCAAATAAGGTTCATCTCTTTGTTTGACGGGTGGATGGTGCTTTGCCGCGCCGGAAACCAGCAGCGAAACGAATGCTTGCGCATCCTCGCCGCCCTTCCGCCGCACATAATCGAACGTCGAATGAGGAGATATGCAGAAAACCCAGACCAACCCCGCGGCATTCAGCGAAATGCCGCTTTCGCCGTACATCATCAGGGCGATTGACGAAATAGGCTATGCCAAGCCCACGAACATACAGGCAAGCGCCATTCCCTTGCTGCTCGAAAGACGCGATCTTATCGGACGCAGCTGCACCGGGTCGGGCAAGACGGGAGCCTTCTCGATTCCCGCCATCGAGGGCGTCGACGGCACCTCGCACCATGCACAGGTGCTCGTCTTATCCCCCACCCGCGAACTCGCCCTGCAGATTCACTGCGAGATGAAGAAGTTCGCAAAGTACAAGGAAGGCGTATCGCTTGCCGTCGTGTACGGCGGCGCATCGATGCCCGACCAGATCAAGCAGCTGCGCCATGCGAACATCGTGATCGGCACCCCCGGGCGCCTCATGGATCATATGCGCCGCAAAACCCTCAAGCTCGATCATATCCAAACCGTCATCTTGGATGAGGCCGACGAGATGCTCAACATGGGCTTCATCGAAGATATCGAAACCATTTTGAACGCCACGCCCGCAGAGCGCCAGACCGTGCTGTTCTCGGCAACCATGTCCACATCGCTCCGCAAGATCTCCAACACCTTCCTCACCGATCCGCTGACCGTCGAGACGCTTTCCGGCAAGGAAAACCAAGCCGATATCGAGCAGACCTACTTCCGCGTTGCGCAGGGCAAGAAAAAGGACGTGCTCAGTCTTCTGATGCATGCCAACGGGCAGCGCTCCGTTGTATTCTGCAATACGAAATCGATGGTGGACGAACTGGCCGAGATGCTTCGCAAACAGGGCTTCAAAGCATCGGGGATACACGGCGACATGACGCAGGCGGCCCGTATGCAGGTCATGCAAGGATTCCGCAATGGCAGCGTACACGCCCTGATAGCCACCGACGTCGCCGCGCGCGGCATCGACGTTGACGACATCGACGTCGTCATCAACTACGATCTGCCGCAAAGCTTCGAATATTACGTCCACCGCATCGGACGCACGGGACGCGCCGGCAAGCGAGGCGTCTCGCAAACGCTGATCTGCAACGGCAAGCAGCAGGCGACGCTTCGCGGGCTTATGAAGTACACGGGCACTGCCATCGAAGAGCGCAAGCTGCCCACCGACAGCGAAATCATGGACAAGGCCGTAGCCCGCACCGTCCTCGAGATCGAATCGCACGCGAAGAACCGTCCGGGGAAAGCCGCCCGAAAGCTCGTGGAGGACCTTCTCGAAAACCCGCTGTTCGAAGGCTCGGAGAAGCAGGTCGCCGTCGCTTTGGCCGAAATGCTCATAGGCGGAGACGAGCAGTTCGACCGTTTGAAGGATATCGGGGCGTATGCGCAGAAGCCGAAACGCAAAGAGCCCGCTCGCACAAACCAGAGCGGCGCAGGGCGCAAACGCACGGGAGTCGCCCCCGACCGCGGCGGTTCGAAGGCCCGCGGCAAGCGAAAGCCCCCGAACCGCAACGGTCGCAACGACAAAGGCGGGCGCGGAAGCCGCAGCGACCAGGACGGCCGCAGCAGTCGCAGCGACCAATGCCGCCACGGTGGCCAGGAAGCCCCGAAACCAAAAAAGAAGAAGCAACGCAGCAGAGCGTACAAAGTAGCTTAAGAACCTCAGGGGCCGCAACGGCCCCTTTTTTGTCGGACGGCTTCGAGCCCATGGGCTCGAAGCAATGCGCCAGACGCCCGCTACGGCCTGCAGCCCTGCCGCTACGCCTCTCGGCCCCCAAATAAGAAAAGGCCAGGGTTTCGAAACCCTGGCCTGCGCTATTCATGGAGCGGGTGACGGGAATCGAACCCGCGTTGTCAGCTTGGAAGGCTGGAGTTCTACCATTGAACCACACCCGCATTGCATATGGCACCGTATCGCTGCCAAGCAACCTTTGGTATGATACACGAAATGCGACGTGTTGAAAAGAAGAATTACCGCAATTTCGTCTTTGGATTCTGCAGCAATTCATCCAGCTAACCGATCGCCCGCCGACAGACGATCGAAGCATCGCTTTAGCGTGCACCCTCGGCGCATGGCACGGCGCCCACCAGATCAGCGGTCTTTTCTCGAAACCAGAAGCAGGATGCCGCCGACCAGGTTGACGAATATCAGCGTGCATACGCCGAAGCCCGTCGTGTTGGCCTTCGTGCCCTTGTAAAGCCCCCAGCAGTGGACGGTCATGGGAATCATCCAGGCGAGCGGAATGATGGTCCACCCCACCGATACGGTGGAGACGAGGCAGAGGATGAACGCCACGAGCCTCAACGTTTGATCGGTGCTTCCCTCATACGAATAGGGCTGCTGATAAGGGGGCTGCCCATACGCGGGCGCTGTATACGCTGCACCTTGGCAGGCCTGCGATTGCGAAGGCTGAACCGGAGCGAAATCGTTGGTCCACTGCACCCCGTTCCAATACCTAAGCTTCGAAACGTCTCCCGATGGATCAGGGTACCAACCTGCTTGCTGTTCTGTCATGTCACTCCCATTGTTTGCGTGTCTTACTAGAGCATGCAATCTTATATAGCACAATCGATCGAGCACGGTCGGCCTCCCTGGCCGATTGACACGCTTCCGATACCAAAAATTCCGAAACTTCCGTATTCGGCGTTCGGATCATTCCTGCGTCGCGGCGATAACGACAGCAGCATCCTGGCCGAGAGCCATACAGGTAGGCACGAGCGTTGCCGCAAGAACCAGTGCGAACCCCGCAAACGAAACGACGAGCCCCTCCCCGAAGGTAAGACCGGCGAAAAAGGGCCATCCGTAAGCGTAGTTGACGATAGCGCCAGCTGCGATCGTCGCAACAGCACCCGTCAAAGTAGCGGTGACGGTATGGATGAACGCCTCGCAGACGGCAGCCGCCACAAGCGTTTCAGGCCGCGCTCCAACTGCGGAGAGGAGGGCGACATCGCGCGAGCGGGAACGCGACGACATGACCACGCTGACCGCCGCCCCGACTGCGCACAGCAAAACGGGGCCGCCGAGCATGAGCAAAGCCGCCGATGCATCGAGGCCGCTGGCGTCGGTTACGCCCTGGTCTTTCAGAAAAGCGACCCCGCCCGCAACGACGGAGAAAACGCCCGACACCAACCCGAACCCCACCATAACGGGTGTTTCAACCGAAGAACTTGCCGCAAGACCGAAGCGAGCGGCGCGGCGTGCCAGATACCACGCGATCCATCGCTTTTGGGGAACCAGCGACGTCCATGCACGCAACAGCGCCGAAAGCACGAGGGGCGCGACAGGCACCAGCGTCGCCACCACCAGCGGAGGCATGAATATCGACCAGGTAAAGGCCTCATCGACGCCCGATCCGATGAGAATGGAACCCATCCAGCACGTGCAGACGACCAAGCACGCGAATGCCGCCGCGCGCAGCCACGTCATCCCCATGCGCTTCGGCTCCGGTTCGCGCAGCACGGCCAAAGGAGGCGTTCTCCCCGCAGCGCGCGCACCCCTCAACCCGCCGCACAGAAACACACCCGCAACCACAAGCCACACCCGAGGCAGAAAAGACAGCTCGGCATAAGGCGTCAGCTGGGCGATTTCGTCTCGCGAACCGAACACGAGCGGGAACAAGGGCTCGAAGCTCAACGCAGCGAGCAGCGTACCGCACACGGCGCCTGCAATCGCCACCACGGCAAGCTGGACGAGCACCACCGCGCTCACCATACGGGGCTTCACGTTCGCCAGCTGCCACAAAGCGTAGGAGCGCCGCTGCGCCGAAACCGTCAGATTCGCCGCCGAAGCGAGCACCGCCACGGCCGCGACCAGCGAGAAAACGAGCATCATCGAGCCGGCATTCTGCAGGGCGGTGCGCGTTGGATCGGCGTACAACCCGGCCGTTGACTGCAGGAAGGCGATCCAGCCGCCTATGCAGCCGCACGCTATCGCCACGAAGAATGCGCCGACCCAAGTGGCGGCGTGATCGCGCAGATCGGAGAGCGCGAGCCGGATCATCTCGGCACCCCCATGGCTTCGAGAATCTCACGCGCACTCGAACGCCCCATTTCGCGCACAATCCGGCCGTCCCTCAGCACGAGGATGCGATCGGCCAACGAAGCGGCTTCGAGATCGTGGGTAACCATCACAACCGATCGGCTGGAATCGTCGCCGATCGTGCGCAGCATGCCGAGGACCTCGCGCCCGCTCTTCGAATCGAGCGCCCCGGTCGGCTCATCGGCAAACACCACATCCGATGACCCGACAAGCGCACGGGCGATGGCCACGCGCTGCTGTTCGCCGCCCGACATGTCCCCCGGGCGGTCCTTCTCTCGCCCGCCGAGGCCGACGCTTTCGAGCACCGCCCCTGTCTGCTCGCTCGTGACGGGGCGGCCCGCCAGCCGCGCGGGCAACGACACGTTCTCTTCCACGTTCAGCGAGGGGATGAGGTTGTACGATTGGAAGACGAACCCCACGTGATCCCTGCGGATCTTAGACAGTGCGCTGCGGTTCGCCTTGACGACCTGCCTGCCCATCAGCTCGATAGAGCCCTCATCCGCCGCTTCGAGCCCGGAAAGGCAGTACAGGAGCGTCGATTTTCCCGAACCGCTCGGCCCTACGATGCTCACCATCTCACCGAGTTCGATGCGCAGGCTGACGTCTCTCAGCACCTCTATCGACCGCCGAGCGCGGCCCTTCCCCGCACAAAACGATTTCCTCACGTTGCTGGCAATAATCGCGGAACCCATACGAACTCCCATCGTTGCGGCATCGGGCAGCAATGCCTTAGGCAAAGAGACCTCTGCTCTGCTTTCAGATTGTTTGTCTACGTCTATGATTTTTTCGAATACGATGCTGCAGCGATCGGGAAGAAAAACTCGATCGCGCTTACGGACGTGCGCCTATCCGTCTTCCCTCATCGAGGGAAACGCCCGCATCGCCACGCACAGCACGCCGCCGACCGGCCAAGCCAGCCAGAACCATCGCTGAGCATCGAACACGGGCACGAAGAGAAGCACCAAAGCGACGGCCGTCGCCACGCACATGACGACGACAACGATGCCGCGATCGCGCTTGGCTCGACGGGCGCGCGTCCGCAGTCCCGCATCATCCAAGGCGTCGATCTGCACATCATCTAACTCGGAAAGCGATCTTCGGTTGTATCTATCCAAGTTGCAACGTGATTTCAGCAAACATCCGCGCATGATGAAGAACACGCCCGCCGCAATGAACAAAAAGGGAATGGACCCCGCAAGCCATTGCGCCTCGTACAGCACCATAGTGAATGCGAGGCCGACCATGACCAGCCCGATGCCCGCGACGATCCCCGCCGTCCGAGCGGAACGCGCCTTGTTTTTCTGGTCGGCAGTGTAGAAGTCCTCCACGAAAGGATGCGCTTTGCGAAACCCGTTGCGCGCAGACCATGCGGGAAGAATGAGCGCAAACCCTACGGCGATGCCCGCAAGCATCAGCACGGTCGCATAACTCTGAGATGGATCGCCTGACGAGAATTCGGGACCCGACAAGAGCACTGCGAGCGAAAACCCTATGATGATCGCAACCACGCCAAGCGGAAACTTCCATGCAAAGGAGCGCATCGCCTGATCGTATCCCGTCACATCCTGGGAGACCGCGTGCACCGGCATGCGAGAGACCGCATCGGTCGGACGATCGGTCAAATCGCCCAAAACCAATTCGTCGAGCGTGCAACCGAACAGATCGCACAGCTTGAGCAGTTTGTCCATCTCGGGGTACGCACGCTCCGCCTCCCATTTCGATACCGATTGGCGGCTCACGCCAAGCAGCATGGCAAGCTGTTCTTGCGTCATGTTGCGCGTCGCACGCAGATGTTGCAGGTTATCGCGAAAGCTCATGGAACCATCCTTTTGTTTTCGTGTCGTCGGATTGGCCGACATCCCCATAGTGCCAGCGCGAAAGCCATTGCTCAACCAACTTTCGGCTTCTTTTTCGAGAATCTCATGACAACTTGCGGTATCCAAGGGCAGATCAGAGGCATGGGTTCTGAAAATACGACAAACGCGTTCGCGCAACCGGAAAAACCGCTGCGACCCCAAGCGCTAGCCCGAAAAACGGCGCCCCGCCGATCCGCACGCCGCAAAGGCTATCTGGCCGACAGGCGAATCGCCCCGGAAAAGATTTCGGGTCTGCCCATTATTGAAGATGGACAGACCCGAAATGGTCGGGACGACAGGATTCGAACCTGCGACATCCTGCTCCCAAAGCAGGCGCGCTACCAAACTGCGCCACGTCCCGACGCTAGAACAGCTTTTGCATTATATCAGAAGTTCAGAGCCGTGAAGCTATTTTTGCCTTAAGCTCACGAAGCGCGTTCCCGCGATGCGAGACCGCGTTCTTTTCATCCTGGCTCACCTCGGCAAGCGTAAGCGCTCCCTTGAATACGTCGGGGTAGAACAGCGGGTCGTAACCGAAGCCGCCATCGCCTTGAAGCCCGTATCCGATATGCCCCTCAACGGTGCCGCGCGCGACGGTTTCCGTGCCGTCCTCATCCACGAATACAAGTGCGCTGACGAAACGTCCCGTGCGTTTTTCAGGCGGCACATCGCCGAGCTCGCGCAAAAGCTTTTCGTTGTTCGCCGCATCATCGCCGTGTCCGCCGGCATACCGAGCCGAATGAACTCCGGGCGCTCCGCCAAGCGCGTCGACCTCGATCCCCGAATCATCCGCAAGCGCGGCACAGCCAGCCGCCTCGTAAGCCGCTCGGGCCTTGATGCGCGCGTTTCCTTCGAAGGTTTCGGCATCTTCTTCCGGATCCGATTCAACTCCCAACTCGGACAGCGTATAGAACTCCCACCCCTCGAAATCGAGAGCGGTTCTGATCTCTTCCACCTTGTGGGCGTTATTGCTTGCGATGACTACTTTTTTCATATCTGCTCCTAGCGCATGATGGTCGGCTGCAAAAGGCGCTGCCGACCGATTCAGACCTTCCGAAGATCATCGGCTCCCACGTGCAGCACCGAACCGAGCGGCATCCTCAACACGCGACCGCCGAATCGTTCGAATTCGCCTACGTCGGTGCCCGTCGTAAAGAATTCGAACGTCGCCTTATGGCCGGGCTCGGCGCGCTTCGCCCTTCGCGTGAGTATCTCGGCGACATCCTTTGCCGCCTCCTTCGCCGACGAAATGAGCAAGACCTCGCGGCCGACCACCCCGCCGATAAGGGCTTTCAGCAGCGGAAAGTGGGTGCATCCGAGCACCAGCGTATCGATCTCGCACCGCCTGAGCGGTTCGAGGTATTCTTTCGCTATCTCTTGAAATGCAGGTCTGATGTACACCTTCGATGCAAGCGAAGTGAAATCCTCGATCGGGCCTTCGGCCATGCGTATGCCCTGCTCCGCAATCTCGACGAACCGGGGAGTCGGAACGGAAAACACCGTAATGCCCGCATCGAGGTTGCGTATGGCACTCGCGTACGCCCCCGACTCGATCGTGCCTTTCGTGGCGATAACGCCCACATGCCTGTTCTTCGTCGCATGAACCGCCGCGCGCGCACCCGGCTCGACCACGCCGACTACGGGAACGTCGAATGACCTTTGGGCATGGGAGAGCCCCGCTGCGGTAGCCGTGTTGCATGCGATGACGACGATCTTGACCCCCCGCTCGATAAGCCACGCCCCGATCTGCTGCACGAAACCGTCAACCTCTTCAAGCGAACGCGGTCCGTACGGGCAGCGGGCGGTGTCGCCGAAATACACGATGCTCTCGTCGGGAAGCGCCTTGATGATTTCACGCGCAACGGTCAAGCCGCCGTATCCGGAATCGAAAACGCCGATGGGAGCATTGTCGAATCCATCGCCGGGACGACGATATCCGTCGCCCGATGCGGTAAACGAGGAGGTGGAAAAGGCGCATCCGCCCAAGGCGGCCGCTTGTGGGTTTTGATCGCTCATGATTGCTCAGTATAGCGCAGACATGATGACGCGATGCAAAACCGTTGCAGCGGCCATAGTATCTGCTAATCTGGAATCGACACGCTGTACGCGAGCTGATCCGCCTTGACCGTCAAGCGACGATCGAGTCGGGTATCCGCACGAGAAAGACGAGGAAAGCACATGAAGGTTCTGCTCATCAACGGCAGCCCCAACGAAAGACGCTGCACCTACACCGCCTTGGCCGAAGCGGCCCAGGCACTTGAAGCCGAGGGAATCGAAACCGAGATCGCATGGATCGGAAGGGATCCCCTGCGCGGCTGCATCGGATGCGGGGGATGCGGCAAGCGGGGCGATAGCCGCTGCATATTCGATGACGACGTGGTCAACCGCCTTCTCGAGAAGGCGGAGCGAGCCGACGGATACATTGTGGGATCGCCTGTTTTCTACGCAGGAGCCAACGGCGCCCTTCTCGCCGTCCTCGACCGCATGTTTTACGCCGGCAGCTCCCTCATGCAGTTCAAACCCGCCGCCGGAATCGCCTCGGCTCGCCGCGCGGGCACGACGCCGGCCATCGATCAGATCAACAAGTACTTCCAAATCAACAAGATGCCCGTCGTCTCGAGCACGTACTGGCCCATGGTACACGGGCAAAGCGTCGAGCAGGTGCGCCAAGACGAAGAGGGTCTGCAGACCATGCGGATGCTCGGCAAGAACATGGCCTGGATGTTGCGCTGCATCGAAGCTGATCGCGAAGCGGGCGGCGAACATCCCCGGATGGAGAAGAAAATCGCGACGAACTTCATTCGTCCGAACGCCTAAACGAACCGATCGATCAAACCCATGGCGAAGCCGCACGACCAAAAAACAAACGCGATGCGCGTACTCGATGCAGCCGGCATCGAGTACGTCTCACGCATGTTCGAGTGCCCCGAAGCGCTCAGCGGCATCGAAGTCGCCCGCCTACTCGACCTCGAACCCGAGCGCGTCTTCAAAACGCTTGTCACTGAAGGACGATCGGGAGAGCACTACGTATTCATGATCCCCGTTGCCGAAGAGCTCGACCTGAAGAAAGCGGCTACCGCCGTTAAAGAGAAATCAATCGCGATGATCAAATCCAAAGAGCTTCTTCCCCTCACAGGATACGTCCATGGCGGCTGCTCCCCCATTGGCATGAAGAAGGCTTTCACGACCGTCGCGGACGAAACCGCCATCCTGTTCGATAGAATCGTGTTTTCAGGCGGCCGAATCGGCACGCAAATCGAAGCGTCGATCGACGACCTTTCCCGCGTGCTGGCCGTTTCGACCGCCGACCTGACCGTCTAGGCAAGCCGTATCGCAACAGAGCGCGCGGCGCCAAGCAGCGAAGCCTTGCCAAGCCCTACCAGTGAACGATGACGGTCTCCCCCACAGGCAGAATGCCGTACAGTTCCTGCGCCTTGGCGCTCGGCAGATTGACGCACCCATGGCTTCCGTAGCCATCGCGGTACATAGTGCCGCCAAAACCGGGCTGCCACCACGCATCATGCAAACCGATAACGTTGCCGACAAAAGGCATCCAGTACTGAACGACCGTCTTCTTCGGTTCCTTTCTGCCGCTCTCGTACGTATTGAGCGTCGTCGGACCCGTCTTCGTCGTAACGTAGTACACGCCTGTCGGCGTAGCCATTTCAGCGTTGGGCTTGCCGGTGATAATGGCAGTCTCCCAGATCACATTGCCCGCATCGTCGTAGTAGCGCGCATACTGCTCTGAAAGATCAACGTCAACGTAGCCCGCCCAATCGCGCTCGCCTGCGCCTGCATACAGATCGGCGCTCTGCAAAACGGGGATCTCAACCGTCCCCGTCTGCCCGCTTTCAAGACCTTCCTTGACAATGGTCAAAAGCGTATCGCGGTCAGCCGACCAACCGTAGGTTCCACCGGCAACCGTCACCTCTTTTCCATCGGCGCGCGTGAACGTGCGCTCCGTGCCGATCGTGTTGAATCCCGCAGCGAGCTCGTCAACCCAGGCGACCATGAGGTTCTCATCGAACGACGGGTTGAGATCTTCGTCGAACACGATCCAGCTCGATATCCTGTCAGGGCCGACGATGGCAGCTTCCGCCGAACCGGCCGCAAGCGTGAAATCGGCAACGAGCAGCTCGTTCGCCGCATCGCACGAAGCGGCGAGCATCGGGTCGTCCGAAAGCACGGGCGGTTTGAGCAGCTCTCCGCTCGCCACCGTTGCCTTGCGCTCCATCGTCGAGGCCGCCTTCCCCGCAACCTCAGCCACAGCTTCAGGATCGAGAGCGGTGCCGGGAACCTCGGGGGCTACCTGGAATTTCCGAGAGGCCTCGTCGTATGCGACGGTCGCATCGCCGGGCTGCGTTGCGGTTTCGTTGAATGAATCGACTTGCTCCTTCACGGATTCAAGCAAAGTCGCCTTGTCGTAACTTGCGGCGAGAACGCTGTCCAGATCATGATGTTCCTGCATCTCAAGGGGCCACATCCACATGCGGGGCCCTTCGAGCGCCTGGGCTACAATGGCCTCGCTGTCAAGGGTTAACCCGATTTCTTCGGAATCGAGCTTGAATGAAAGCCCCTGCCCCTCGACGGATAGCCCATAATCCTCCAACGCCGCCTGAAGAACCTCTTCCGCTTCCGCCGAGGTCTTCAGCGATACGTCGTATTCTCCGATCACGGTATCGGGGAAGAACCGATCGGAAAAATAGAAGCACCCGGCAGCGTATGCGAGCACCGCCAACCCCAGAAGGGATCCGAGAACGATCCCGAAAACCTTGAGAGCCTTCCGCCCGCGCTTTTTTCGGGGAGCGGCGCTTGGAAAATCGGAAGGCTGGGCGGACTGACCATCGACTTGGACGGTATCTTGGACCTGCGTATCTGCGGCATGCCTTCCCTGTGAAACCTTGGCATCCGCCTTCGTGTCATTTTTCATAAGACCTTACTCGTTCGACGTAAAGCAACCGAAGAGTATTGTAGCAGCACGAACACCATATGGGACGCAGTGCTGCAATGTTGCAATATTTTGTTGGTAAACGCTAAATGCACATGTGCGCCCGCTTTGCGCGTTACTCGCCTGCCGCCTTCGATTTGCTCGAAGCGAGCCATACCACAACGAGATCGATCACGCCCTTGGCAACGAGAAGCAACCCGAGCACTAAAACGAACGTTACGGTCGTATCGAACGGGTTCACGATAATCACCACGCCACCGAGCGCGATGGCGATGCTGACGATGAGCGTCCCGAGCCACGAGCCACCGCCAAAGGGCCGCAGTTCGACGGATCTCACCGCGTTCAATACGCCGCTCATAACAAGCACGATGCCCAAAATGAGCGAGAAGAAGCCGGCGACCGCTTCGGGAAAGACAAATACGACAAGCGCCAAGACCACCATCAAGATCCCCGTTGCCAGAGCGCCCCGGTACCCATCGCGCTCAGAGCGATGCCGCGCGTAGGAAATCAGGGATACAATGCCTGTGATGGCGAGATAGGCGGCGAACAGATACACGACCGTCACGGTGGTCGCCTGCGGCCACATCGTCAAAAAAAGCCCGAGAAGAACCGACAAGACGGCCTGCATGACAATGCTCGAAGATACCGCCTTTACGAAACGCCTCATACCGCTTCCTTCCGATGGATTCCCGTCAGTGCAGCGGGACGCCCACATGCCCAGCCGCCGTGATGAAAGCATACCATGTGCAAGTCAGGGGGGTTGATTTGTTGGAATCCCGTAAGGGCTACGTTGTCGTATCGGAACGCTTGCCCCGTACATCAAAACCAAGCGCGAACGAACAGATGCGGTTTTCAGGATGCGATTCGAAATACCGATACAATGCGCGTACAAGAAGATAAGCGACGCCCGCTCCCGCCGCCCCCGCAAGAACGCCCGCAATCACATCGGATGGATAATGAACCATCAGATAACTGCGGGAAAGACCCATGAGGGCAACCGGGATGAAGCACAGCCATCGCGCTTTGCTTCGCAAGCACAGGAACAATCCCGTCATAGCCGCCATCGTAGCCGTCGTATGGCCCGATGGGAACGAGAAACTCGTCTCGATCGGAGAGCCGACGAACGTCCACCACCCATAGATGGCGCCCGCCTCATCGGCGAAGGGACGCGGCCGCGCAATGAGATCCTTAAGCACAAGGTTCGTAATGACCGCTCCGCACAGAACAGCCAGAAACATGCACAACCCGGCCTTTCGCGTATTCTTGAACAGCATGAGTACAGCCGAAACCAGAAACAGGCCGATCCCCTTTTCGGCGAACAGGCTCACCAGCATGAAAAAGGGCGTGAAGAACCATCCGGCAGCTTCCGCCAAACCGTGAAGACCCGCGAAAATCGCAAGATCGAACCCGGCCAGCGTCGCATTCAACCATCCTGCCACCATCGTCAACTCCATGAAAACCACCCTTCGTAGCATCTGAACATCCATACGGACCGATTACCGCTCCCGCCGCTTCAGCGCACGCATCGCGATCGCCGTCTTCGCAACCAGCAATGCGAAGAGGATCGCCGTCGCATAAGGCTGGCGCGCCGCTGCAAACAGCAGCACGGCGAACACGTGCACGCCGAAGGAAATCGTTCGGACCGCTTTCGCCGTGCGCGGCGAAGCGCCGAAAGCACGCGTAACGGCTTCCGCCGTGCCCGCGAGAGGCAGAAGCACAAGCGGTACGAAATACGTCAGAACCACCGGCTCGCCCAATGCCGCATAGTATTCCGGCAGCGGCGCCGCCCTGATAAAACCCGGTTCCGGAATTCCATAGAGCGGCAGAAAGACAAGTGCCAGCACCGCAATGTCAAGCGCAGCGAACGCCGCAGCGATCCGGCTGTCCGAAGCCGTGCGGTTCTCCTGTTCAGCTGCGCCCAATACCTCGCTTCCCGAAAGAAGCTCGTCGATCGAAACATCGAAGAGCACCGCGATGTCTTTAAGCGAATCAAGATTCGGATAGCCGCCCCCCGTCTCCCACTTCGATACGGCGGTCCTTGACACGTGCAACCGCTCGGCAAGCTGTTGCTGCGTCATGCCACGATCCGATCTCAATTGGGCGAGCGTCTCGTTGAATTCTTTGCGTTTTTCCATTCGCCCATTATGCATGGGCGCACGATTCTGGCAAGACACGATTCGTGTCGCCGAACCAACCTGCGCTTCGACGCGCATTTTGGCCAAAACCTTCAAGCACCGCCAAAAGATCGTGCCACACCTCTTCAGACCGCGAAAAGCGAACGCGGCTGTTCCGATGATCGATCCGGCATTGGCAAAGAGGTGCTCGATAAACGGTATGCAAGAGAAAGAAAAGCCTCCCGATCTGAGATTCTGCCAGATCGGGAGGCCTGCATTGTTGGTGGAGCCGAGGGGGAAGCAGTCGAACTCGACGCCTCCCCCTTTAACAAAAGGGGATTCGTCGGTCCAATACTCATCCAGCGAGAACCAGTCCCGCCACGTGATTTCCTGCTTGTCGTCCTCGGAGAACCACATGCTCACGACGAGCTTGTCGTCGTACAGGTAGACCTTGTCCACGAAATACTCGAAGACTTGGTCTCGAATCTCCGGGTCGTTCACGTCAGCATGCAGGAACTTGTCGAAGTACGCCTGGATGCTGTGCCTGTCCTCGCACAGCGACACGCGGACGTTTTCCGTCCCTATGGCATCGTCCAGGGCGCTCTTCTGCTCTTCGAGCTGCGCGAGACGTTCCGTCACCGTATCGCTGAGAACGCCCTTCTCGATGACCTTCACGAGGTTCGCGAGGCTTTTCTCCACTTCCCTGCGCTTCGCCTCCAGCGCCTCGAGATACGCGGTGTCGTTGTGGCTCTTCTCGTAATACTCCGCCGCGTCCAGGGCGAGCGCCGTCACGTTCTCCTCGTCGTCGACGATGTTGTGCAGGGCGAACAGCACCATGTCCTCTAGGTCTTGCTTGCGGGCCTTGTGCAGGTGGCACTCCTTCCTGCGCTGGGCGGAGCAATAGTAGTAGTAATACGTCCGTCCCGTCGCGCTCGTACCTGACACGCCCTGCATGGTGCTCCCGCACTCACCGCAATAGAGCTTGCCCGTGAGCCAATAGCGCGGAGCCTCGGCGTCGTCCATGCCGTGCGCCCGCTGGGAACCCTTGCGCTTGTTCTCGGCGAACCGCCTTTGCGCGTGCTCGAAAGTCGCCTCGTCGACGAGGACGGGCATTCCGCCGGCGACCACGATGTCGCCGTGGTGGTACTCGCCGATGTAGGCGCGGTTCTTGAGCATCTTGTTCAGCATGTTCACGCTGAACTTCGCGTTCCTCGGCGTGCGCAGGCCCTGCGCGTTCATCTCCTCGGCAATGGTCTTCAGCGGCTTGCCCGACGCGTATTCCTTAAACGCCCACTGCACGAACGGCGCCGTGTTCGGGTCGGGGATGTACTTCTTCGTGGACCTGTCCACGTCATAGCCGAACAGCTTGTGGCCGTTGTACAGGGCGTGCTGTGCGTTGTAGTCCATGCCGCGCTGGATGTTCTGCGACAGCTGGCGGCTGTAATACTCCGCCATGGCCTCCATCAGCCCCTCGATGAGGACGCCTTCGGGTCCCTCCGTCGGGATATGCTCGGCGAGCAGGTGAATCTCGCATCCCGCGTCGCGGATTTTCTTCTTCGCCATCGCCAGAACGTACTTGTCGCGCCCCAGACGGTCGGTCTTCCACATGATGAGGGTATGGGGACGGATTTTTGCGACTTCCGACAGCATCTGCTGGAACCCCGGTCGTGCGTCCGTGGTGCCGGATATTGCCGCGTCCTCATACTCCTGCACGATTTTGAAGCCGTGCGCATCCGCCCATTCGTGGGCAAGGTCGCGCTGCTGGTCGATGCTCGCCTCGTTTTGCGAGTGCGACGAGAAGCGATAGTACGCTATCGCAAGGTTGTTGTCGTTCGGCGCGAATTTCTTCTTACGTGCCATAGGTTTACCACCCCCTGTCTTTTCTGCTTATAGGCTTTCACCTTAGTTCCTCCTATATGATGAATTACGTAAATGCGCATTTAATTATAAAGCCCGCCGCCCAAAAGAGCGACGGGCTTCGCATGCTTGCTATTATTGCGGACCAATCAATCTGTTCGTGCCGGTCAGCGCTCCGACCTCGTCCTTATCTTCAATCGAGAGAACCGCGTCATTCCAAACACGCAATACGTTCTGGTCGAAAATATATTGAATTGAACGCATAACGCGAGACGGTTCATACATCGACTTATCTAAAACAACTTGTGGAACCGTGGCAAGGTCCCACTTCTTGTTCGCATTGCGGGAAAGAATCGGAAGTCTTTCTTCTTTAGCCAAAGACGAATAACGCGTAAGCATAGAGACACCACCTGTCAGCTGCGGTGGAAACGGGGATGTTTCGAGCAACGACTCCATATTATTGAAAACCAGCTTGCCAGTCATATCCATGGCAAAGTATGGGGTTACCTTTCCGTCAAATGGATTCAGGTATACGTGATTGAACCAATCTATATCCACGATGCAACCATGAACTGTACCCGTTCCGCCGATTGCGCTTACCTCGTCAGAAATCATAGAAAGGGCTTTCCGATACGGGGCAAACGCACAGCGTACTTTTCGGACGTACTCGGGAAGATTATCGAAGTAGTAGTCGATATCGTAGTCGAGCTTATGCCGCCTGCCACCCTCCAGAAGGCACAACCCGCTTGCACTTTCCAGCACGAACATATAGACCCCACCATGCTTCAGAGCATATAAAGCACCGGGATATTTCATGCTCTGTATCATGATGCCTTGACAGCGATTAAACTCAACATACTGCTCACGTGTAATCAGGTGAATGCCGTCAGGAAAATCCTTAAACGGGTCGTATTTATGAACATCAATCGTAAAGCTGTTAAGACGCCAAGGCTTAGGTCGGTAACCGACCTGATTGTCGGAAAAAACAGCAGTACCATCACGTTGCAGCAAGAACCTGTTCTGATGGGTGTGACCGCTTACATAAATCCACTTAGGGTTGTATTGGGCATCAGACCAGTCTGCCATCTGCGTATGGGTTAGCACGATTACCCGAAGGTTTTCCGCACTCGCCAGAACCTTCTCATACACCGCTCGAAAACGCTTTGACCTCGCGATGTCTTCTTCTGTCGAAACTGCTGCACGATATAATCCCATCTCAGCGTTAAAGACCGGATTTAATCCAGAAAATCCTATTCCGCCAAGTACGAGGAACGTTGAGTTGGCGCATACTTCGGCAAGCTCCTCATCGCTTGCGTTAAGAATCGTCTCCTCATCCAATATCTCGCTACGAAGCCCCTTGTAAACAATGAGCAGTTCATTTTCCAGCAGCGTTGCTTGAGACATCGCTTGTCGATAATTGGCAACGATTTCATCAATCGGTCGCGCAGGTTTAAGCCCTATCGGGTCGCCATCCCATAACTCGTGGTTTCCCAGAACAGAAATAATCTTTCCTTGCCAGCCATCGAACGAACCGAGCTGCTTGTAAAAAAGCGCTTCTAACTCAACGCTATCCGCCACATCGCCGCCAATAAGCAAGATGCCATGAGTGCTCGGCACAGACGCTAAGAGTTCCGCAATCTTTTCATTAATGCGACGCTGTATTTCAGGCAAAGACAGCTTTAGGATATCGAAAGGCCGTTTTACGAGCTGATGCTCAAGATGGATGTCGGTTATATAGTAAATAACATCGACAGAGCCATCAGCGACAGATAAATCATAGGCATGCGCTTCCTCTGTGCCCGAAACTATCTGCGTGTCTTTATCAGTAGAAACAGGCGTTTCAAGAGCAATTGGCTCATACTTTATGAAGGTGTCTGACCGAAACTCCTTTTCCAGTTTCTTGCGAATGTCTTCAGGAAACCTTTCGATGGGAATAGAAGGGTCCATCCGCAAAGCATCACGACAAAGTTTTGTCGTCAACAAAGATGCGGGGATAGCCAAAATCGCCCGCGGATTAGACTTGAGTGCATAATTCACCAGTTTTTTATCGAGTTGGGGTACGTATCGCAAATTCATGGGGTCCCGCTCAACCATTTCAAAGCAAAGGTCGCGAGAAACAAATTCAGCAGGCGCGTACTGCAAGCTCTCAGGGTAAAGCCGAGCGGATAAGGCGACAAGCTCTTCCGACATACACTTTTTGGGAACAAACGACAATACCGAGCAATAGCTACGGTAGGCACTCCGAGTCGAACGCGAACCATCCGGCCAAAGAAGCTCTCTGACCGGAAAAGGAGCCTCAATAGCCACCTTGGCAAGCTCTTTTGTTATCAAGCGTTTCGGAACAAATTCAAGTGCATACCCATTCGCCTTCACAGCCGCCTCGCAAAGAGCCTTTCCCTCTTTTCCGCGCAAGTAGCATTTAGGCACAAACGAAAGAGCCAGTCCTCCATTGCGTACAGCTGCCAGACATATCTCATAGCCCTTATCTCCGAGCAATATCCGCTCAGGAACCTCTCTCAAAGCACTGCCGTTGCTTTGCACAGCTGCCAGGCATATAGCTATATCCCGATATTGTTCGGGCACATACTCCAAATTCAAGCCGTTCTTGCTCACCGCAATCTCACACACTTCGCGCGTAAGATACTTTTTCGCAATAACTTTGAGAATCGTATATGCGGGATTGTTGACGCTGAAGCCGTTAACGGCTTCATCAACCATCTCCTTCGTCTGTGCTCGCTTTCCAAGCTCTTTCAAATGGAGATACCAGTAAAACGGGTTGTCCTTACCCATTACCTCTGATTTTCTCTCCAAGCGCTCTATCAATCCCGATGAACGAACAGCAAGGCCATCTTCCATGTCTTGTCACCCCCTCTCTTAATCTTTTCGAACGTGCTCCTGCACCCACTCGTGGATGATTGCGGCAATCGTTGTCTCGCGCTCCGCAGCCATCATCTTGAGCGCCTTCTTATCGCTCACGGTGAGCGACAGCGAGAGCGTCGTGCGCTTCTCGTCCGCCGTCGTATCGGCGACAACGGCCTTCTCTATCTTCTTCTGCTCGGCCTCGCGGTCGGCAGCGTATTTCTCGAACATGTTCGCCATGGCGGCTCGACCTCCTTTAATCATTTACATATTTGTACAATTATACATCATCGAGACGCATTTGTCCAGATGGACAACACCTCTGACCTGCGGTTATTCCTTCGGGAACCCCGCAGCCTCGCGCACCGTGTCCACCAGAGCAAGAAAAAAGCGACGGGCTTTGTCGGCTTACTCCTGCGCGCCCTTCTTCAGGTTGCAATCGCGACAGAGCATCTGGCAGTTATCCGGCGTTGTGTGCCCGCCGCGGCTCCACGGCTTGATATGGTCGCCGTGCATCTGCTCGAACTCGAACTCCTCGCCGCAGATGGCGCACTTGTGACCCTGACGCTCGTATGCCGCACGCTTCGTACGCTGCTCGAACGCGCGGATGGACAGCGCCTTCTCGTTGCCCGTCAGCAGGTACTCATAGACGCCGGACTTCTTCTGTACGTCCTCGTCCGCCATCAGCGCGCTCACGCGCTCCTCAAGCGCCTTCGGGTCGAGGTCGCGGCGCTCGTGATGCTCGTTATAGAACAAGCCCCACGGGAGACCCTTCATCTCCTTGCGGTACTTCGGGAACACGGCCTTCACCCAGTCGATGACCGAGCAGAAGTAGTTCCAAAGCATCACTGCGCTCGGGTCGTGCTGATGCTCCGCCATATAGCCCTCGATGGACTTTCCCTCGGCTGAAGCGGCCCAAGAGATGGCCGTCTCCAAGAACTCCTGACGGATGGCCGTGCCTTTCAAGTAGTCATTGGCTCCGATATCCTTCGTCGGACCCTTCGTCTTCGAGAAAAAGCGCTTGGCGTCGGACACCCACGAACCCGCATACACCGCGTTGCGCAGCTCTTGGTCGGTAAGCTGCTCGCCCGCGATGTTGATGATGCGGAACCACTCCAGCTTCTCGGAATCCGTTCCCTCGCAGACGTACACGAACAGCTCGTAGTCGAGAATCTGCGCCTGCTGGTCACCCGGCAGGTTATAAAAATACCTGTCATCCACGGAGAACAACCCGTCAACGTACTCGCACAGCGAAATCGTGCGCTGCTGGCCGTCCAGAACCTCGTACCTCGGCTCGTTCGGGTCGTCCTCGTACTGCTCGCCTCGGTCAACCCAGTACATGACGTTCAGGGGCAGGCCCTTCATCACGGTACGGATGACCTCATCGCGCTGCTTGTCCTTGTAGACGAACTCGCGCTGGTACTTCGGACGGATGTCCAGCTGCTCGTCGTAGCCGACAACGCCCTCCTCGGCGTCGTTGAAATATCCTTCGGTGACCTCGCGAACGGTCACCTTGCGCTCTTCGATATGCATTACTGCTGTACCTCCTTCGGCTGTTCAGGATGCTTGTTACGAATAGCAATACGGTCATATAAACGACGTAACTGATGCTCAGATGTACGTATATAAAAAGCATTACCGCCTTGCTGATAAACATCATTCGATTTAGCTACTGATTTAATCGGCGTAGCGATTTCCAGACTACAACCAATAATCTCGAACTGGTCAGGACTGTACTTATCCAAGAACGTAATCGGCACACCCATAACGCCGTCGTAATCAAACGGAATATCCGCAACCTTCGACACCTCGATAGCGTCGTAATTGTCATACGTCGGGTACTCATCCTCATGTCCCGCATACTTCTTGACCAGAATCAGCTCTTCGTGGCGCTTCTTGATGTCGAGGTTCGTGAACCAACGCGTCAAACCGTTGACTTTCTTCGTCATACCCTCTGGAGTAAAGAATTCACAAGGCGACTCACAGCCAAGCCACACTACGTCATCCTTCAGAAGCGGAAAAATCTCCTTATACGTAATTGCGTTCTTATTACCAACAATCACAAACTTCTTCTCATGCTCCATCAGGACGGCCACATACTCTCGAAACAGCGAGAACGGCGGATTCGTGACCACGATGTCCGCCTCATCGAGCAGCGCCAAACACTCCTCGGAGCGAAAGTCGCCGTCGCCTTCCAGCTCGACAAGCTCGTTCTCGCCAAGCTCAAACAGGTTACGGACGTCTTCCATATCCACGCCGCCGTCCCCGGTCGTGTCGTGCACCGTTGTGACGACCGCCTTATAGGGCTTCGCCTTGCCGTCACGGTACTCGGCAACGGCCGACCCCTCATAACACGTCGCAATCAGCTTCTTCAATCCGAGACGGGTGAAGTTCAACACGAAAAACTTGAAGAAGTTGCTTTCGAACGGGTCGTCGCAGTTGCAGAGCACTGTCGTATCCTTAAAATGCTTACGATAATGACGGAGTTCCTTCTCGATGTCCGTCAACTGGGTGTAGAACTCATCGTTCTTCGCACGCTTTGCAGCGCCTAAATTACTGTTATTACCTGCCATTTCATGTCTCCTCTCGTCAGTTGACGGAGGAGCCACGAAAAAAAGCGGCAACCGAAGACACCTATCCCATGGATAGTCGCCTTCGTTCACCGCTCGTCACATGTGTGCGATTTCAGACGCTGTGCCCGTCCCAGACCGACCCGTCACAGTCGGTAGGTTCCTAAGGTCTTATAGGCTTGCCGCTCATGCCTTAACAGGGCTTATACTCGTGAACTCCGTCATTCAATTTTTACTTAATTCATCAATTGCTTATTCCTTCGGGAACCCCGCAGCCTCGCGCACCGTGCCCACCAGAGAAAGAGTCGCCTTCGCAGCCTTGCCGCGTCGGTCGAACTCGACCACGGACTTGCCGGCGGCTCCCGCCTGAACGAACGCCTCGGACTGGGGCAGCGTGGCCACCGTCTGGTCGCCCGCCAGACCCTCGAACCACTCCATGAAGTCGCGGGACGCCTTGAAGCGGTTCCACCCGTTCATCACGTAGACAATCTTCGCGCGACTGTTCTTGAACACCGCCTTGCGCATGCGCATCAGCGGCTCGATGTCCCTCGACGTGGTCCTGGTCGGGATGACCACCACGTCCGCCTCCTTCAGCCAGTCCGCCAGCCCCTCCTGCAAGGCCCCCGGCGTGTCCACCACGGCGACCTGCGCACCGTCCGCCTCATGCGTCTTGTGCAGCGTGCCGCCCTGCGTGTCCAAGTCGTAGAAGCTCACGGGGATGCCGGAGCGCTCGAAGGAGAAGGCAATCTCGTCGGCACACAGGGACTTGCCAACGCCGCCCTTCTGATTGCATACCAGAATCGTCTTCATATCCTCACCTTGCTATATATTTAATCAATTACGCATTTCCATATTTAATTATACGAGCCGACAAACGCGTGTTCAACTGCCACTTTCTGGGCTTTGTCTGGGCTTTTGCTGGTCTCCAAACGGGCTTCACGCCCTCGCTTCGCTCCGTCCGCTCCACCGCGTTTTCCGAATCCGGCTCATAAATGAGCGGACGACGAAAACCCCGATTTTCCGCCCCTTGCGTGTACGTCCATCAACAGCCCTTCTGAAGGTCTCTTCGTAGCCCGCGAGCGGGAACTTGAAAAGGGAGCAGCCTGACGCTGCTCCCTCATCTTCTCGGCTACTCGTCGAACTGCGTGTCCTTGTCCGCCGACCTCGGCGTCCTCACGGGCGCACGCTGCTCGGCCTCCTTGACACGGCGCTGCATGCGCTCGTGCTTCAGACGCCTCTCGCGCTCGTCCTCGTCGGACAGCGCCTTCTCCGCCGCCTTGAGGCGCTTCTCGGCACCCCACATGCTCTTGCGGAACTCGTAGACGCGCCTCTCCGCCTCCTCGCGCTGCCTGCGGCGCTCCTCCGCGAGCGCCTCCTGAATCAACATGCGCAGCATCATGGCGGTCATGTCGGCCATCATGCGGGACACGGGGTCACGGGCGTCGCGCCCCGCCTTGGCGAACACGTGCATGCCGGCCAGAAGCCCCGGGCACGGGTATTGCAGGGTGTCGCGTGCCTCCTTGGAGGCATGGAACTCGCGCCTTGCGGCGTCCACGTCCTCGCGCAGCTTCGCCAGCTGCTCGTCCGGGTGGTTGTGCGCCTCGACAATCTGCTGATAGCGCTCGTCCATGAAGGGCTTGCCCTTATCGCGTGAGCGGTGGATGTGCGCCCTCTGAAGGTCGGACGCCATCTCCGACACGTACGCCCGGTCGAGGTCGTACACGTCGAGAACGGAATCCGCAAAGGACTGTTCTGCCGGTTCGGCCGTCTCGGGCACGTCGGGAAGGACTTCCGGCGCCGGGGCGTCCTGCTGCGGTACCTCAAGCCCGCGCTGCTTCGCCTCGAAGTACGCCTCGATGCCCTCGCGGGTCAGGTCGTCGGCGAGGTTGGAGGCACGGCGCTTGCGGGTGCGGCGCTTCGGTCCCCACTCGTCCACAGCCTTGTAGGACCATCCCGTCGTGACCTCGCCGGTCTTCCTGTCGGTCTTCGCGGTCTCCTTCAGCGTCACGCCGCTCAGCCCGAGATTGCGCCTGAACTCGTCCAGCGTGCCGGAGCGGTCGCGGGCACCCGCCACCCTGTCGCCGAGCCTTCTGTCGAAAGAACCGGGCTGGAACGTCTCGCGCTTCTGCTCCCAGAGGGATATCTCCCTGTCCGCTCCCAGCACCTGAAAGCCGCACGCACGGCTCAGCTCGTCATTGACCGCCTTCACACGCGGAGCGTAGAGGCTCGTGTCCCCCTTGTTGATGACCTGACCGGTACGGGCGTCGTGGTTCGCAATGGTCGCGTGCGCATGCACGCAGCCTCCCTCGCCGTCCACGTGCATGGTGACCCAGCACATGGAGTCGGGGGCAAGCTCGTGGCACAGCGTGTACGCGTACTCCATGCCACGCTGGATGTCGTCGGCCTTGCTTGGGTCAAGCTCGTCGGTCGCCCATGAGATGCGCAGCTCGTAGCCCTCGTTGACCGCGTTCGGGTGGCGATGCCTCTGCCCCTCGCAGTAGACAATGAAGTCCCCTCTCGAGGCGGCGTCACCCATCTGCGCGGCGATGCGGTCCGTGCCGTTTTCCAGATGAGCGCGTCTGCACTTTCCCTCGCCGAACTCGGTGTACGACATGCGCCCGCGCACGTTCGGAAGCGACTGCACATGCGTCGTTGACATCAGACATCACCTCCCGTCTCCACGTACGCCTGCAAATCCGCACGCAGTCCATCGACTTGCGCCCGGAGCTTGTCCACCGAATCGCGGAAATCGCGGAACGCTTCCGCCTCGTCCTTCGTCCTCATTTCCTCACGCGCCGCGTCGAGCATTCCCATGCCGCTCAAGCGCCGGTTGCGCGCGCGTGCAATCTGATTCATGTTGACGCCGATGCGGTTCAGCTCGACACGGACGCGGTCCAGGGCCGGGACGTCCAGAACCACCTCGCGGCTGGGCGGCGCGTACCGACTCGCGTACAGCGCGCCGCGAAGAAAATTGGAACGCGAGCGCGTCCCGCGCTGCTCGTCCAGCAGGGAAAGCTCCGCGTCGCTCATACGCACCTGAACCACCTTGTCACGGCGGTCTTTCACGTACTTCTGGCGCGTCGCCTTCCCGCTTCTTTTTTCATACGTTTCCGCCATGCGGAACACCTCCTTTGCTGCTATCCGAAACGCCCGCCTGCGGCGGACAATCCGAAATGCCGTTTTCGGCTAATCTCGCAACGTCTCTGCGCAAAGGGGAAAAGAGCAAGCATTGACTTCGTACGTACAAATTGCGATTCTCGCAATTTGCCCTACTCCGTCAGCTTGCGAGGGGGCGGCTGCGCCGTCCCCTTCGAACCCCCGCCTTTTGTCCACCGAGCCTCGCCCGTCCATGTCGGACACGGGAACGACTTCCCCTGTCCGACATGGAACCCGAATCCCTCGGTGGAACCCGGCACGGCTACCCTTGGTAGGCCGCGCCGGAAAAACCGCCGTGCGCTTCCGACGACTCTCCAGCTTCTGCGGTAGGAACATGACCGGAATCCGCAGCGCCAGCGGCGCGCGCATCCGGCGTTCCGTGTCCGGTGCCCGGCTTCAGTCCCTTGACGAAGTCAAGGACCTCTTCCGCCGAACCCATGTCCTTCACTTCAGGGAAAACCGTCACGAGCGCGTCGGCGTAAGCCTTCGTCCTCGCGGCGCAGCTTCTTCGCCTGAGCCTCTAACGCACGTGCCTTCTCGGCCACGTCATCAAACCTCTTCGTCGCCATAATCTATTCCTCCTTAATCGTCGTCTTCTGTATCCGTCGCAAGACCAAGCTGCTCCCTCACCGCCGCGTAACCGGCACCGAGGTCTGCGGGAGTCGTGCCATGGGCGGTGCAGTAATCGAGGACGACCGTGCGGAAAATCCCGCGACGTCTGCCCAAGAAGTAGACCAATCCGCCCGCGCCACCATAGCCATCTCGCGTGCGGTAGACCGTCAAGCCGGGGCACCACTTCTCGCAGCTCGTCTTGAGGACGGACCCGCTCGCATCCTTGCTCTGCGTCCATTCGCCGTCGGAGCACGCAAGCTCGACGATTCGGGCCATGAACGCCTTACGGCTCATCTGCATCCGCATACCCTTGTGCTCCGCGGCCAGCCATTCGTCGTAGCGCATGGACAGGTACTCATTCGGCACGAAATCGGCCCTAATCGAATCCTTGACGTCCTCCCAGAACTCAGCCACCGTGTCATTGCCGAGAACCCATTCGCGCTTCAGCTGCGCGGCCTCCTCAGGCTCGGGCAGCTCGTAATACCGGTCCCACTTCACCAGCGCCTGATAGGCCAGGTATTCGCAGAACTCGGGGGACACGACCCACTCGGAACGGATGGTCTTGTCGTCGGCCTTGCCGACGAACTGCCCCGTGAACGGGACGTAGATGTTGCGGGCCAGCCAAGCGTCCCCCTTGTCGCGGGTCTTCGGGATGTCGTTGGCGGCGCAGACAATCAGCGCGTGGGGCGTGTAGTCGAACATGCCCTTGTTCTTGCGCTCCACGCCTATCGCGTCATGCGAGATGATTGACTTCAGGCGCGAGTTGTCCTTCAGGTACGCACCCGAATCGGAGTCCTCGCACGTGATGAGGGAGACCCCCACGATGTTCGACACGCCGAACCGTCCGCCATCCCCGCCGCCGGCAAGCAGCGCGAGGCTTGAGGTCATGCACCCGTCGTAGCCGACGAGCGACTTGAGGCAATCGAGGAAGGTGCTCTTCCCGTTGTGACCCGTCTGGTTGTAGAAGGTCACCATGACGCGCCAGTTGTGGTAACTGCGCAGGGACGCCCCCGCCACCTTGACGAGCAGGTCGCGCCCGCCGTCGTAGGGGACATAGGAGTCCAGCAGCTGCCAGAAGTCAATCTTCGAGCCATCCGGCATCGTGTGCTCGGGGACGGGCGGCTCCTTGTCGGGGAGGCGCGTGGCGCTCTTCCTGAGCGCAACGACCCCGGGGGAGAACTCGCGCAGGACGCGCTCCTCGTAATCCCAGATTCCGTTGGCCATGAAGACCAGAGACGGGTTATCGCACTCGCACACGCGGTTCTCCCGACGCGATGCCATGTCGTGCAGCTTCTGGACGAAGTTCTTCTTCCAGTTGCCGTTCACAGCGCCCACGACCTCCTGACACCACAGGTCAATCTGCCCGTCGCCAATCTCGCGGTAAATCCCCTCGTCGGGGTCGTACATAGCGAGCACGCCCTCCGAGGTCGGCTTGTCCACGGTCTCCTTGACGCAGACCATGCGGATGACCTCCTGCGAGAACACCAGCTCGGCGGCCTGCACGGGGTCGATGCTCTTGAGTCTCGGCCAGCGAAAGCCCCTGCCGTAAATCTTGCCCGCCTCCGGATTGGATGGCGGCTCGGACAGGTTGACCCACGCCACAAGGGCGTTCGTCACCTTGACCACGACGTCCGAGAGAGCGGACAGGCCATCGCCCGCGCAGTCGCGCAACACATAGCTCACCACATCGCTGAGCGCCTTGTGATAGTTCTCCCCGCCGTACAGGTAGTCAGGGTTGTACGCCTCGCCCTGATTCCCCTCGTCATACGCACGCCCCCTCTTCATCTCATCTTTTGTCTGCGGGTCAGATACTTGAAAAATGGGCGGTAATGAGCTAAAATATTTATAGTTAGACGGAGCGGTTCCCTTTGCTGTGGCGGCGGGGGAACTGCTCTTTTCTTTATCAGCCATAAACTCACCTCCTTAATTCGTCAGCTCGACGTGCTTCACGTTCGCGTTCTTCCACGCCTCGACGTCGTCAATCTTGTAGCGAACCGCGTTTCCGACCTTGTAGTAGCTCGGACCCTTGCCCTGATAGCGCCAGGTGCAGAGCGTCCCCGCGCTCAAACCGAGAAACGCCGCCACCTCGCGCGTCGTCATGTAAGAGGGCTTTACCTCTTTTACCTGCTTCTTTCCTTTAGCCATAACCAGCCACCTCCATGTTCAAAGTCCTTTTCGCGAAACAAAAAAGCTCCCGTGGAAACCAAAGAGGGACAGAGGCGCAAAGCCTTGTCTATCTCGGTTTCCACGGGAGCTTCGTGTTCGTTGTTTCGCCCGTGACGCACGGCCTATTCGACCGAGCGCTCGGCTCCTATTCCCGATAGCAACCCCGCATCAAGGACGGGACGGGTGCTGAGCCATTCATCTATATGCATTCCATTGTACACCATTGAGACAATTGAAGCAATATCAATTTTCCCGTAGCCGCAGTTCAGAGCCTATTTCCGCTCATAAACGAACGGAAAGGCTCGAAAAAGCAACCCGCCGCACCACCCGGAAAACAACGACTGCGACAAGAGGTACACGTGAGGGCTGACCACATGTATGACCACATCAAAATGGCATCTGGTCAGCTCTTGAAAATGAAATCCCCTCTTTTATCAAGGGATTTTTTTCGTTCTGACCAGATGACCAGATGACCAGATGAAATCCGACAAACTTTATTTCTTTACGCGTATTCAATAGCCTTTTCAATTTTTATAAATAAGTCCTAAATGATGTGGTCATCTGGTCAGGAATTGCAAAAAGCCTGATGGCGACAGGGGATTTAGCTGACCAGATGGTGACCACATCATTTTTTCTTCTGGTCATGTGGTCAGCATGTGGTCAGGCAAAACGCTCATAAACGAGGGAACGGGTGATTCTTCTGTCCTAAGCAGGTGCGCATTTCGGACGCTTCGCGTCCTCAATGCAGGCTAGTTACGCCTCGGGCTGCGCCCTCGGCTCGCCTCATCGCATGTTGGGTACACGGAAAAGCATGAGAACCATCCAATACGGTTTCGCATGCCTCATGCGTACCTTCTCGAAGGCAACGGAGGCGCGAAGCGCCGTAGTTGCCGGCCAGACGGAGGGGCGTATGTCATGCCAAGCCCATGCCGCACCCCTTCTGTACGTCCACCCACATCCGACTGCCGCCCGCAGGGCGGCCACCCTTGCATCGAGCGGATGCGAGATGCACATGTGCGCTCGAATATCCCTCAGACCGCTTCAGAGGCGTTTTAAGGCACGAAAAAAGCCCGAGTGGTACACGAGTACCCCAACGGGCTTAAAACGTCTTAAAACGCAAATTACGGCGTTTCGTGGCAACAAAAACGGAAAGGGGACGCCATCAGGCGTCCCCCAACCTATACACAAGCGCAAACTCATTCTTGTAAAAGAAGAGTTCGACGCTTCCTCTTTTGGTGGAGGCGCGGAGGATCGAACTCCGGTCCATACTAAATCATCCATGAGGCCCTACAAGCTTAGTCAACGAAAAAGATTCGGAGCCGCTCTGCTCGTTGACGGACTAAACGGTTCCTAGCCGGTTCGATCTTAGCTTGGACCATACCGACCACGTGTCCAAGAGCGTTCCCCTTAGATGATGCCGAACCGAGGGTCGGGGAAACCCCAAGGCCGACAGCCAGGCGCTATTAAGCAGCCATGGCGAGCGCCGGAGCGCTCTGAGTTTTGGTTTTGCCAATTAAATTGACTGTACCCCTGTTTAACGTGGCGAGGAGACCACGACTTGCTCCTCATTTCAAACTTACCATGTCGAAACCAGTCGCCCCCAAAAGTATGCGCCGCCCAAGCGGCCGAACTGCAGCGATGCTGCATGGGTCGATGGCCCCACCTTTTCAAAGTGCATCCGCAGGGTGCTGTAGCCAGCCGGTGCCTGCGAGGACGTTCTATCCTAGCACTCGTTCGCTACTTCTTCAAGACGCTCTTGAAATCGAAGGCCGATTTGATATCGTCGAACGCCCCTTTGAGCTCTGCCGCCACCGCAACGCCGTCCTTGTAGATGGAGTTGATGTCGCTCGTGGCCTGGGCGACGCCTTCCTTCGTGATGCCGAGATCGAATTCGTTTTCATCGTCTTCCTCGGCTTCCTCGTCTTCGACGTAGAAGTATTCGACTTCGTTACCGTCTTCATCGAGCAGGGTGAATCCTATTTCGTTGCCGTCTTCGTCGAGCAGATAGCTCTCGATGTCATCTTCATCGATTTCAAGTTCGACTTCGATGTACTCCTCGTCGTCTTCCTCGGCTTCCCCTTCGAACTCTTCGAGGTCAACGATCTCGAAGCCGGTGTTCGGAGCACCCGCGCCATCGATGTCGGCTTCGTCGTTCTCGAAATCCTTATACACTTCTTCGAGGGTCTCCTCATCGGCATCGACGCCCAAGGCGGCGTCCTCGAATTCGTCTTCTATTTCAAGGTCGGACTCGTCTTCGGCAGCGATGCCTTCCGTTTCCACGCCGTCTTCCAGCACCTCGAGCTCTTCGTCCAAATTCATTGCTGCTCCTATTCTTGTCGCACAACGCGACGCTCGGTCTACCGGCTGCGTTCTTTGAGCGCACGCTCGATTTCGCGACGCGAATCTCGCGCCGCCATGCTTGCCCGCTTGTCGAAAAGCTTCTTGCCGCGCGCAATGGCAATCTCAACTTTCACGAGCGCGTTTTTCGCAAAGTACATCTTGAGGGGCACGATTGCCATGCCCTTCTCTTTGACCGCTTCCTGCAGTTGCCTGATCTCCTTTTTGTGGAGCAGGAGCTTGCGCTTGCGATCAGAGTCGACGTTGTTGATGTTGCCGTTGACGAAGGGCGCGATGTGCAGGTTATGAAGCCACGCCTCGCCGTTTCGGATAGTAACGAACGCATCGGTGAGCTGACAGTTGTTGTCGCGCAGCGAGCGCACCTCCGTACCTTTGAGTTCGATGCCCGCCTCGAAGCGATCGAGCACTTCGTACTCGTGGAACGCCCGCTTGTTCTTGGCGATTATCTTCTCCTCATGCTTCATTCGGCAGATTCCGTTCCGCTTCCCTGCTCATCTACGGTACCCGCATCTTCGGACTCGACCGAACCGATCGCACCCGCCATACCCGGCACGAACGAAACGGATTCGTCGAGATCGAGCACGAATCGCACGATGAGCTTCACGGTCGCCTCAAGATCGGAAAGCGAGATGACCTCGGTGGGCGTATGCATATAGCGCAGAGCAACCGAAATCAGCCCCGTCGCTTTTCCGCCCCGCGATATCTGGATGGCGCGGGCGTCGGTGCCCGTAACGCCGGGTTCGGCTTCGATCTGGTACGGTATGCCCTCGGCTTCGGCTGCGGCGACCAACCGGTCGAATACGATGGGGTTGATGTTGGGCCCGCGCGCGATGACGGGACCCTGGCCACATGCGATGTTTCCGTGTTTCGCCTTGTCGATGCCTGGATAATCGGTTGCATGAGTGACATCGAACGCCAGACCGACATCGGGGTGCACACCGTAAGCGGAGGTCTCTCCCCCACGCACGCCGATCTCCTCCTGCACGGTTGCCGCCGCCACGAAATCACCGCTCGCACGGCCCGCTTTCGCAAGCTCTTCGAGTACGCGCGCGGCAACCCACACGCCGGCCTTGTCGTCGAAGGCCCGCGAAACGGCCATGCCCTTGCCGAAACGCTCGAAACCGACGCCGTAGGTGATCGAATCGCCCACGCGCACGCGTTTCTTCACGGCTTTCGCAGGAAGACCGAGATCGATGACCAGTTTGTCGAGAGGTGTAACGTTCTTGCGATCGTCGGGCGTGATGAGGTGGATGGGCTTGCGCCCCACAACGCCTCGCAGCGTTTCGCCTTCGGCGTGCACGTCCACGCGCATGCCGGGAAGAATCGCCGCATCGACGCCGCCGATGGCAGCCACGCTCAAATAACCCTCGTCGCTGATATAGGTGACCATGAGGCCGACTTCATCCATATGGGCGGCGAGCATGACGGACGGACCTTCGCCGGTCCCCCTCAGCGTCGCGTGAACCGACCCGAGCACATTCGTCTCGATCTCGTCGGCCGAATCGGCAAGGCGTTCGCGCACGATGGCGGCAACGGCCTCTTCCGAGCCGGTCGGCGAGGGGGTCTCAAGCATGCGCTTGAGAAACCTCACATCTTTCTTCTTCATATCAGATACTCCTTATACATGCGATCCCCACGGACGCTGCGCGCAATCCGCGCAGGCGACCAGCTGGAAACGGGCGCTTATGCGTTTCGGGCACATTATACCGTTTCGCGACAGTTCCCCCAACGGCGTTTGCCGAGCAGGCAGGCAAGCGTTGCCTTGCGCACATAAACGTGCGGCAAGGAAAGCCGCGCACAGCCCGCCTTGCGCGGCCTACTCCTTCACCACGATACCGAGCTTACGTGCCACCGATGCCGCCTGGTAGGGGTCCATGATGCATCCGGAAAGCTCGCGCATGGTATCGGACACAAGGAATCCCGCGATATCGTTGTCGGACAGATCGACCCCGCGCAAGCTCGTCTTGAAGAAGTCGACGTTCGTCAGCCGCGATTGCGAGAACTCAACGCGCTTCAGTTCGGCTTCCGCTATCGAGGCTTGGGAGAAGTCGCACCCCTCGAAACTGCAGGCATCGAAGCCCCCTCGCGTGAAACTCGCGTACTGGAACGTCGAATCCGTCACCGTTGCATGCTTGAACACCGTTTCGGAGAAGTCGGCACCGACGAAGCGGCACGAGGAAAACGAGCAACGCAGGAAATACGCCGACGAGATGTCCGCATTCGAAAAATCGCACTGCTCGAACGCAACGTCTTCGAAGGTGGCATTCGATAGATCGGAAGCGAGAAACGCACAGCGGAGCAGGTGCGAAGAAAAAAGCTCGAGCCGCGACAGATCGACGCCCTCGCATGTCTGCCCTTCGACGACCAGCGAGTATACGGGGCGTTCGGCGGCACGATCGTCGATGGTCGCCTCGATCAGATCAGGGACGCTCGAAAGGTTCGCGGATATACGGGGCGCATCGGGCACAGGGGTCACTTCCTCAAACGGAGTATCGAAATCGCAGCTTTTCATAGTACCCCATAGCCGCTCGGCACGCGCCGACGAATCGCCCGCAACGTGAACCCGCTTGGCAAAGCCGATACCCGAGCCCAACCGAGGGCTGCTACGCAAATGCGCCCGCGCGGACAGGTCGCGCGGGCGCATTCCGTAACGGATGAGATAAGGTCGCTACACCATGAGTTTGGCAACCGCCTGGGCGTATTCAACCGGATCGTCGATCGGCATGCCCTCGACGAGCAGCGCCTGATTGTACAGGATGTCGGTGTAAAGCTTCACCTTGTCGCCATCGCCTGCATCCTGAGCCGCCTTGAGCGTTTCGAAGATCGGATGCTCGGCGTTGACCTCGAGCACGCGTTCCGATTTGACGTCATCGGCCCCGGGCGACGACGACAGCACGCGCTCCATTTCGAGGGAGATCGGACCCTCGGCCGTCAGCGCAACCGGAGAATCGCTCAGGCGCGTGGACACGGCCACTTTCGTCACCTTGTCGCCGAGCGCCTCCTTCATCGCATCGAAGAGGCTCTCGTTTTCCTTCTCGACAGCCTCTGCGGCCTCCTTTTCCTCTTCGGTCTCAAGACCGAGATTGCCGCCCGCTACGTTCTTAAGCGGATACGCCGTCAGAGAATCAGGATCATCGTCGTCGGGCACGGCAAAATCGGCCATTGCGGTCATGCAGAACTCGTCGACGTCTTCGGTGCACAAGAGCACGTCGTAGCCCTTACCCAGAACGGTTGAGACGATGGGCATCTTCGCCAGACGGTCAATCGAATCGCCCGCCGCATAGAAGATCGCTTCCTGCCCCTCGCCCATGAGCTTCGCGTATTCGTCGAGCGTAATCATCTTCTCCTGTTTCGCGGAGTAGAACAGCAGCAGATCGGCAAGCTCGTCTTTCTTCATGCCGTAACTCGAATAGATGCCGTACTTGATGCCGCGTCCGAAATTCTCGAAGAACTTCTCGTATCCCTCGCGATCGGTGTCGCGCATATCGGCAAGATCGGACTTGATCTTCTTCTCGATGCGCTTCGCGATGGCGCGCAGCTGGCTGTTGTGCTGCAGCGTCTCGCGCGAGATGTTGAGCGTAAGATCCTGACTGTCCACCACGCCGCGCACGAAGTTGAAGTAGTCGGGAACGAGCTCTTCGCATTTTTCCATGATGAGCACGTTCGAGCTGTAGAGGGCAAGGCCCTTTTTGTAATCTTTGCTGTACAGATCGAACGGCACGCGTCCTGGAACGAACAGCAGCGCATCATAGGAGAACGAGCCTTCTGCATGGATCGAGACCGTGCGAACCGGATCGGAGAAATCATGGAAATCCGATTTGTAGAACTCGTTGTATTCTTCCTGGCTGACTTCCGATTTCGGGCGCTTCCAGATGGGAATCATCGAGTTGATGGTTTCAAGCTCCTCGTAATGCTCGTATTCGGGCTTGTAATCATCTCCCGCATCCTCGGGCTTGGGCAGTTCGCGGGTTTTCTCCACCTCCATCTGCACGGGATAGCGCACATAGTTGCTGTAGCGTTTGATGAGGCTCTTGAGTTTGTATTCGCTCAGGTAGCCATCGTAGTTTTCCTCGTCGGTATCCTCTTTGAGCACGAGAACCACATCGGTGCCGTGGCTTTCACGCTCGGCTTCCTTGATGGTGTAGCCTTCGACGCCATCGCTCTCCCACGAATACGCCTCGTCGGAACCGTAGGCGCGCGAAATGACCTTGACCTTGCTAGCCACCATGAAACCCGAGTAGAAGCCCACGCCGAACTGGCCGATGATATCGATGTCCTCGCCCTGGGTTTCGGAGTTTTCCGATTTGAACTCAAGGCTGTCGGAATGGGCGATCGTACCGAGGTTGCGATCGAGCTCGTCTTTGGTCATGCCGATGCCGTTGTCGGAGACGGTGATCGTGCGGGCCGCCTTGTCGAACGAAACGAGAATAGCCAGATCATCCTTGGAGATCTTGATCTCCGAATCGGTCAGGCTCCTGAAGTAGAGCTTATCGACCGCATCCGATGCGTTCGAAATGAGCTCGCGAAGGAATATCTCCTTGTTCGTGTAGATCGAATTGATCATGAGGTCGAGCAGCTTCTTGCTCTCAGTCTTGAACTTGCGCATACCGATTACCTTCCTTACGGATACTATTCACAACTATGAGCGGCATTTTTAGCAGTCTCAATGTTCGAGTGCCAACAAGAGATTTTAGTAGCACGAAAAAGATTGTCAAGACCGCGAGGCACTCTCTTCGATAAGGATGCCGAAACCGAAACCCGCAAAGGATCCGACTGCAACAGCCCGCGGCAATCCCAAAACCGCCGCTACGTGCGGGCGGCAAGCCATCGCATGGCTGCAGTCGCCGCAAGGGCGGCGCCCTGCGAAAGCACGCTTTCGTCGAACACGATACGGGGGCTATGGACCGGATGCGCGAAACCCTCCTCGGCCGAACCGGATCCCAGCACGAAGTAACATGTGGGAACCTCGTGCGATATCACGCTCATGTCGTCGGAGCCGGCAATCGGTTTTTCGAGCAGACTGACCTCGGCAACACCCTCCTCCTCTACGTAGCCGATCAGTTCTTCGGTCAGAGCGGGATCGTTGCATACGCTCGGAACTCCGCGGAGAAACCGCACCGTCGCCCTTCCCCCGAATCCCTCCGCCATGCTTTCGCACAGCTCGGATATGCGCTCTTTCATGCGGGATCGCGTGCTCTCCGATACCGTGCGCAGCGTGCCCAGCATGCAAACGGCGTCGGGAATGACGTTCGCAGCAGCGCCTCCGTGAATCGAACCGAACGTCAAAACGCACTGCTCGGTCGGATCGGTCTCTCGCGCAACGAGGTTCTCCAACGCAAGGAACACATGGGCGGCGATGTTGATGGGGTCTATGCCGTGCTGAGGCTGCGATCCATGGCAGCCTTTTCCGATGATCTGGATGTCGATATCGTCAACCGACGAAAACGCCGTGCCGAGCCGCGTGTAAACCCGACCCCGGGCATAGTCGACCGTCATCAGATGGAGGGCGGCAGCGGCTCCCACTGCGGGATTTTCCAAAACGCCTGCCGCTACCATCGCGCCGCTTCCCGTCGTCTCGTCGGGAGCAGTGCCTTCCTCATCGGGCTGGAAGACGAGCTTCACGCAGCCGCCAAGATCCGCCTCGTGATTCTTCAGCATCTGCGCGGCTCCCAAAAGCATTGCAGCATGGGCGTCGTGCCCGCACGCATGCATCCTGCCGTTGGTTGCAGCGAAAGGAACATCGGCCTCTTCCTTGAGGGGAAGCGCGTCCATATCGGCGCGCAACAGAAAACACGGGCCGGATGTATCGCCGACGAGGGCGACCAATCCGCTCGGAACGATCTCTTCGGGTTCGTACCCCATGTCGCGCAGTCGCTTCGCAACGTAAGCCGTCGTTTCGGGCAGATCGAATCCCAGCTCCGGGTGCTCGTGGAGCCAGCGGCGGTCAGCAACGATGTCTTCGCGAAGCGCTTCGGCTTCGCTGCGCAGATTCAGATGATTCATTTGCGCCACTTCCCTCGCGTTCATCGGTCACGACCTATTCTCGATCATGAACCCCGCAGGACGCAAGTTACAGGTCGGGTACAATAAGACAGGATCGAGAAAGGAATCCCATGTCCCGAAGCGAAGACCATAGCACGACGCGCCCGACCATCTTCGTCGACGCCGACGCCTGCCCGGTAACCGCGGAGGCGATCGCCGCCGCCCGCAAGCATTCGCTGCGTGCGGTTATTGCGGGAAACTCGACGCAGAACCTCACTCGCCACATTCGCCGCGCCGACCCGCGTGAGGAAACCGGCGGGTTCTGGGTCGATACGCTGCCCGTCGCCGTCGGTTCCGATTCCGCCGATTTCGCAATCGTCGAAGAACTTTCGCCGGGCGATATCGTGGTCACGCAGGATATCGGCCTTGCCGCCATGGCCCTCGGCCGAAAAGCGAAAGCCATCGGCGTCCGCGGAAGGGTCTTTTCGCTTGCAACCATCGATATGGATATGGAAATTCGCCACCAAGAAAAGAAAGTGCGCCGACAGGGAGGCAGGACAAAAGGACCGGCGACGTTCACCGAAGACGATCGCGCGATGTTCGCAGCCAACCTCGATCGGCTGATACGCGGGCAGATGGAATCCTAGCCAGCGCGACGCAGACAGCAGGATCGCCGCCCGTCAAGCCTTCGGCTGCTTTACGAACCCCTCTATGTTATTGAAAGCCTCCCCGAACGCGCTCGGCGCAATCACGAGACCGCCCTTCTCCTTCACGCTCTCGTAGATCAGATTCATGGTTCTCAGCTGCATCGCCTTATCATTTTGATCGTACACGGCGGCAGCTTCGACGAACATCTCTGAGATGTCTTTTTCTATCTCGGCCAGCAAAAGGCGCGCATTGCGCTCCCGCTCGGCCTGAGCCTCCTTCGACATGGCGTCCTGAAGCTCCTTCGGGATGGCGATATCCCTGATCTCAACCGATACCACCGTAATGCCCCACGTGCGTGTTTTCGCATCGAGGATTTCCTTGATTTCGTTGTCGAGCTGCTCGCGCCGTGTCGCCACCTCGGCAAGGTTGATGCGCCCGATTGCATCGCGCAGGGCGGTTTGCGCGGCCCACCAAATGGCCGAGGAGTAATCCTCGACCTCGACGCAGGCGTCTTTGGGATTCCAGACCAGCCAAAACAGCACCGCATCGATGTCAAGTGGAACGAGGTCGGCAGTAAGCGCCTCTTCCGCTGTGAACGGGGTGGTGATGATTCGCTGGTCGACATGGGCGGCGGCATGCTCCACGATCGGAATGAGCAGATAGAGTCCGGGGCCCGCGATGCGGTTGAACTTCCCGAGTCGCAGCACCACGACTCGTTCCCACTGCGGAGCGATGCGAATGCTCGATGCCAAGATGAACCCCACGACGATGGCCACAATGATGGCTGGCACCGACAAATTCCCCCAGAACGCAACGAGGACCGCCGCAAGCCCGATTAAGAAAATGGTCAGCGAGAACAAATACACCCCGTTGCGCGAAGTCTTCTTCCCCTTCGGCGCACTGCCTTTCATTGCAGAGCTTCGGGAGGCCCCCATCCCGTCTTCTCGCCTTCCGTTCCTATTGCGCATAGCTCACCCCTCCTGAGTTGCACGGGTACTGCTTCTGAATCAGATCCCTTTCGGACCTTCAAGCTTAACGATTTCGCTTCTCACGAGATCGATGATATCTTCAGGCTCCATTCCCTTGCCGAGGGCGTTCTCAACGAAATCGGCTGCAAGTGCTTCCATCTCCCCGTCATCGGGACAGTACTCAATCGAAGCAACATCAGAGACGAACGTCCCCTTTCCCCGCTTCGTGAAGATAAAGCCGTCTCGCTCAAGATCCTGGTACACCTTGTTGATGGTGTTGTAGTTGACGCCGAGGCGAACGGACAGATCGCGCACTGAAGGCAACCGTTCGTCAGTTTTATACTTCCCCGATGTAATGAGGTACACGATTCTCTTGCGAATCTGAATCCAGATGGGCACGACGCTGCGCTCGTCCACCTGGAACGTCCCCATCGCATCGCTTGCGACTTCCCTATCGATCGCCTCATCAATCATAAACACCATAGTATCATTAAACGAACTGGCATCATGTCATCTCTCATCATCCCCAAAAAGCAACCGCACTCATATCTACGGCGCTGTACCTTACGGCTGCAAGCAACAAGGCGTACCGCAGGCAAAGGCCCCCAACCGATACGCATCCAGCCCCGATCGCAAGCACGAACGGATCGGCCCCCCGAAGGTGCGCCGCCTCGAGCACCACAGGAGCGGCCATGCCAACCGCAACAACGCCAAGCCAGAGCAAACCAGCCTGCTCGCCGAACAAGAGCGCATAGGCGGAATCGGCCGCCTGGGAAGAAGAGCCGAAGGACAGCCACAGAAACGCACAGAGCGAAACCACTTCGACGGCTATCAGCGCAAGATCCATCCGCGCGCAATCCGCCATGCCCTCGAGAACGTCCTCGTGATCCCGAATGACGAACCCAAAGATCATCAGCAACGCCATGCCGGTAGAAAGCGCAGACGCAACGAACAGAACAGGGACGACGGGAGTGTGGAGAAACGGAACCGTCGGAAACGTCGAAAGGTATATGCCGGAGTACAGGATGACGCAACAAGCTGCCAACGTGGCAAGCCCGTGCAAAACAGCCTCCGCCACTCTCGAAACCGTGGTTTCGACCATGCCCCCCACCAACAACGCCGCAACCGAACATGCGCAAAACACCGCAATCGCCCACGAACCGATCGTCAGCAGGCTCGCCGAAGGCGTGAAAAACACCTGAAACGCCCTCTCCGGGGACCCCAGATCAGCCAGTAGGAAAACCGCACCCAAAACAACGACCGCCGGACCCAGTATGAGGCCCCCGTCGGTCACTGCGCCTATTCTCGCCAAACGCTCGCTATCGGAAAACCTCAAAGCGATATCGACGACGGCGCCGATAAGAAACGCACCGCCTCCCATCCCGGCGAGAAAGAGATACCATGCGATGAACGAATTGACCACGGCGCGACTCCACGAGCCGCTAAACGGCAAGCTCTAAAAGATAGGAGCGGTCGGACTCGAGAAAATCCTGCGTCAACTGCGCAACGCCCCGATAGAACGGCGTATGGGCCCGCTTTAGCACGTCGGCGCAAAGATCGGGCGCCCACGCAAGAAGATGATTGCTTAAAAACTCCTGCTGCTTTGCCAGGCAACGCCGCACTTCGCGTTCGTCGCCAGAGCGCAAAGCGTCGATCGCCTTCTGGCACATGTGCGCCATGAACGCGAACTCGAAAGCGATATGATCTTCGGGGAGCCTCAGATCCTTCGCCGCGGAGACGCCCTCTTCCCGGTAGCACCCAAGCACCTCGTCACGCGGCTCCTGCATGAGAATGTGCAGATCGCTCATGTATACCGATTCGTACGGAGCGACCGGCGACGGGCTCATACCGAGGAATATCCTTGCGTATTCGGAAGCCAGATCAACCCGCACGGCTTCCAGATCGGCTACAGCCAGCGAATCGATGAACGCCCCGAGCTCGCCTTCGAACTCGATCGGATCGCGCTTGAGGCCTTCGAGGAATTCCCCGCTCATCTCGTTGAGATACGCCGCCGACAAAAATTCGAAAACCGCTTTCCGCATGGCCGTATCGTCAAGAAGCTCGGCGCTCTCCTGCATTGCATATCGCATAATCGTTCTCCTCGTTCATTGATTCTCCGATCGGGTTTCGGCGGACGCGACGAATACCGACGGAACCGTATAGCCTTCCATCCGCCTGCCGCCTTTCTTAACGGCAAGCGCTTCCATGCTCTCGATGCTTCCGAAATGCAAAGCCTTCGTAGGGCAGGTATTCACGCAACGGGGTGCCTCGTCTCGCTTTCTCCCCAGGCTCAAGCACGCATCGCACTTGTCCATGACCTTCTTGTCTCCATAACGCGGAACGTCGAAGGGGCACGCCAGCGCACAGCTGCGGCATCCGATGCATTTCCGCTTGTCGACGACCACCAAACCGTCCTCGTTGCGTTTCGACAAAGCACCGACCGGGCAAACGCCTACGCAGGCGGGCTGCTCGCAATGCATGCACGAAAGCGACGTGAACAACCGCTTCACTCGGGGGAACACGCCCGTGCATTCCTCGTGCACCGTTCGGCGCATGAAGGTACCCGCCTTCATCCCGTGCCATTGCTGGCAGGAAACCTCGCAGGCGTAGCATTTTATGCATCGTGTCGAATCGACGAAAAACCCGTACTGGCTCACAATAATCCCGCCCCGCATCCATCGAACCGCTTCGACGGCACCTCGTCTAACCCCCTGAGCCGCCGTCGAGCGGTTTCGAGCAAACGATGTTCGTTGCATACATGATATCGCAGCCCGATGGCTAAAACACACGCAGGTCTCTCAACCTCGCGCAAAACAGCCTATGCGTAGGCAACGTACACGGAAGGAACGGTGCTTCCTTCGAGCCGGCTTCCGCCCTTCTTTGCGGCAAGCGCCGCCATGTCTTCCAGTTTGCCGAAGTGCAGGGCCTTGGTCGGACAGGTGTTCACGCAACGGGGCGCCTCATCGACCTCGCGGCTAAGCGACAAACAGCCATCGCACTTGTCCATGACGACTCCGCCGCCCTCGAGTTCGATGAACTCGGGAACGTCGAAGGGACACGCGGTCGCGCACGATTTGTCTCCCGTGCATTTGGCCTTGTCGACAACCACGAGACCGTCTTCCTCCCGTTTGGCGATCGCTCCCTGCGGGCAGGAGGCAACACAAAGAGGGCTTTCGCAGTGCATGCACGAAAGAGACATGAACGTACGCTTCACATCAGGAAACGTTCCGATGCACTCCTCCTGAACCTCCCTGCGGTGGACGGTGCCGGCTTTGATCCCATGCCATTGCTGGCAGGCGACTTCGCAGGCATAGCACTTGATGCAACGTGTCGTATCGACGAAGAATCCGTATTGTTCAGCCATCGTCTACCCCTCCCACTTGCTGATCTTAACCAAAGTCTGCTTGGCCATCGCGGAATGGAATGGATCGAAGTTGGTCATTGTCGCATCATAAAGGGCGTTGACCTCGCTGCCACCGTCAAGGCATCCATATCCAGGCTCATCGAGCTCTTGACAATCCTGCCACCAACCGCGTTTACCCATGATCACTTCGGGGGATACTCCCTCGAAGTACTCCACAACCATCTTGATCCATCCGTGCGGAGACTCGATCTTCATCCACTCGCCATCCTCGATGCCGTATTTCTTCGCAGTGGCTGGATTGATCTTCGCCCATGGTTTACGGTTCCGTTCTCGCATATAGGGCAAATTGGAGAAATAGCTGTGGACGCTCATGCGATGCGCATGCACATCGGAGAAGATCAGCGGGTATTCCGCTGCCAAATCCGGCGTTTCCGCTAAACCCTCGGGCGGGCCTTGGTATTCGGGCAGATACCCCAATTCGCCATCATCGCGATTGTTCGGTTTTCCCCCAAGAATCTCGTTGTAGCATTGGACTTTCCCATTTGGAAGCATGCTGAAGATCTGATCGTAGTTCTGATATGACGGCTCGGTAGGCGTCGCGCCATCGGTGCGCTCCACGAAAACATAGCCTTTTTCGCGCAGCTCCTCAAGGCTGATCCCTGTCGGCTCAAGCTGCTCTCGCAATGCCTGGTCAAAATCGCCATTCCAGAAATCCTCGCCGAATCCCATTTCAACCGCAAGATCACAGTAGAAGCGCCAGTCAGACCTTGATTCCCCTAACGGTTCCGCAAGCTTCTGTTCGATTCCGATGAAGGTGCCTTCGGGCATATTGCGCCCATCGATCTGGCAGCTGTCTTCGAACCTTGTGCACGCGGGAAGAACGTAGTCGGCGTAATCGCATGAGGGGTTCCAGAACGTATCCATCACGAAATAGAAATCAAGCTTCTTGAGGGCTTCGGCAATTTTCTGCGGCTGCCGAGTTTGAGAAAGCGGATTGGTAGCATGCGCGAACACGCTTTTCAAGGGATAGGGTTCCTCGGTCAAGACGCTCATGAGCGCACGGTACGTTGCAGACGAGGGCTCCCTGAACAAGCCGAGCGAAGACCATGTTTCAGGATCTTGATACCACCGAGGAAACTCGGGCGCAACCAATCTCGACCTACTTGGAGCCCATCCATTTTCGGTGTCCTCTTCATAAACAGGCAGCTTCTCGGGAAGAGTCGGAATCCAGTTCAACGACTCGATATCGATCAGAGGCGGGCCCACAAGAAGAGGGGCTCCGCCCCCACCAGGAACATCCAAGTTACCCGTAATAGCCTCGATAAGGTTTATGCAGATGCACAGCCAACTTCCATCATTCGCTTGATCCCCAGCACCGTTTCCATACTGAATGCCCATGGGCTTCGCAGTGCCCATCATTCGGGCGATCTTCTCAATTTGCTCTTCAGAAATACCCGTAATAGGAGAAGCCCACGAAGGAGGAAATTGCTTTACATGCTCGGCAAACTCTTCAAACCCATTGCACCAATTCTCGCAAAAATCATGATCGTACAGATCCTCGGTTACCAAAACGTTTAGCACGGCGAGAGCCAACGCCAAATCGGTCCCCGGACGAATCGGAACCCATTCGGCAGCATGCGATGCGAGAGGATCGAGCATTGGCCGGATATCGATGAATTCCAAGCCGTTCTCCATTGCGTCAAGCCGTTCTACGGGACGAGCATCCATAATATTGTTCACCGCGGAATTCTCACCGTTAACACCCCAACTGACCAAGAGCTTCGTCTTGTCCATTTGAAGCGGAGTAGTCGTCGTCGCTTTACCGATCGAAACGTGCTGGCTCGACATGATCTGCATCACGCAGATTGCACTGTGCAGATAGTTCGGACTACCGTATACATTCAAAAACCGTCTGCCCATTTGACCAACGAATTTGCATTCCTGAGGCGAGAGCGCAGCATACGATTCTGGACCGTATTTCTCACGGTTCTCAAGCAATTTCGATGCTATCGCCCCTAAGGCCTCCTCCCATGAACAGCGCTCAAACTTCCCTTCGCCCTTTTCGCCGGTTCGCTTCATCGGATACTCAAGACGGGCGGGATTGTAAAGCGTCTGCATCGCAGCGTTACCTTTAGCGCAGAGTGTCTTGCTGCCGTAGCCCCAATTATTGCCGGCCTCCGGATTCCCTTCAACATGAACCCATTTGCCGTCCTTCATGTAGTTCCTCGTGGCGCAAAACGTCTTGGCGGGACCGCACATATAGCACCACGAATGCTTGACTTCCAAAGAGTCAATATCGACAACCTCTGATTGAACTTGTCCTTCTTCTTGCTCCTCCATTGCCTTCGGTGCGCATCCGGTCGATAGCGCCAACGCCCCCAAAGCTGCAGCGGCGCCAAGAAATTTGCGCCTTGTCAGACCATGCTCCATGCCTCCTCCTCACACTCCTTGAAATAATTTGTGGAGACGAGCCACAATCCGGGCAAAAAGCGCCTCGAACCCATAGCTCAACCCCCTGAGCAGATTCGGCCGAATCATTGGTTTCATAGTATCATAGTCAACTATGTCACTCAATCAATTAAATTATTCTTTCTTGCGTATATAGCGCGAGAGGCGTTCTTTTCCCTGTTCGATCTGGGAAAATTCGAAAGCGCAGACAGCCAGAGCCCGGGCGCAAAATCGTTTTCGAAAAGCGGCGCGCCGGCTTTCAACAAGAAGCGTCATGAAGGGGAAAGCTCGCGCAATCGCTGCTCGAGCGAGCTTGCGCAATCGTCGGACAGCAGCCGGATCTTCTCTTCGCGCGTCAATCGCTTGAAACGATACTCCGCACTCATCGCGTCGTGCTTCGATGCGAACTCCGCGTTCGCGACGAGCGTAACCGGCAACCGCGATCGGGTGTACTTCGCTCCCCTGCCCGCATTATGGGCCGCAACGCGCCGTTCCACATCGACGGCATACCCGGTATACAGGGTTCCATCCGCGCATTCGAGCACGTACATGTAGTGACGCCCCGTCATCCTCTGCCCCCGGCGATCAATCGGATCCAGCTCCCGAATCCGTTCGCGGCTCGGGTAAATCGGATTCCATGAGCCTTCCGTAATACGATCCCCTCGTATACAGCGCAGCCGCAGGATTGTGCGCCAAAACGCGATCCTTCACCACCAGATAGGTAACCGGTGCTTCGGAGTGCTTGATGAACAGCGTATCATGCCCCACGCAAAGGCCGACGATAACGTTCAAATCGGTACCCGCCTCGTTGAGGATGCGCGCCTGGACGATCGGATTGCAGGTTGGTTCGAAGCAACCGGGATGCACCTTCGCATCGTTTGGAATACCCGCCTTTTCCTTGTCCATCCTTCCGACCTTGCACGCCACGGCGCATACATCGTCGAACCCCTTCGCCCGAAGAATCTTCGCGAACGCCTGCGTCTCGTCGAGCAGCCCCGTGCAGGTGGCAACCCCTATCCTGCGAGCCCCGATGCGACGGGCGAACACTATGACCTCCTCAACGCGCGTCAACCTTCCGTAGTAGAGGCCCTCGACCTCTGCAGCCGCCCGAAAGATGCGCATCGTTTCGGGATCGTCGCGGTACAGCGATGCAGCTTCGGCAAACGTTTCATCGGAAGTGCGCGTCGTCATGCAGAACTCCGGAAACGGCCTCTCTGCGCCATCGGGGTCGCATGCCGAGACCGCACAGTTTGCGCAGCTTCGAACGTCCCTTTGCCCCTGTCCCATTCCAGCCTCCTCTCGACAACACCGATACTAGCACAGCATGGCCGAAAAGAAGCCGCCGAACGCTACCGTGAAGCAGACATTTCGCTCACCCGCTCCACCATCGCCTCGAACGGCAGCGCGGGCGCATACAGGTATCCCTGAAAATACGAGCAACCGAGCGCCACGAGGCGATCGCGCTGCTCCTCGGTCTCGACGTATTCCGCGAGGACGGTAAAGCCGAGCTGCTCCGACAAGCGCGTGATCGAAGACACGATCTCGGCGTACCGTTGGTTTTCCATCACACCTTTCGCAATCGTCCCATCGAGCTTCACGATCGAAAAGACGCTCGTTTCCAGATACTGAAACGAGGTTCGTCCCATCGAAAAATCATCGATGGCAAGCGGGATTCCCGCATCGGCGATGCGCTTGAGCAGATCAGACGCCCCCTCATCCCATCTGAGAGCCTCACGCTCCGTCGCTTCGACGACAACGCGGCCCGCACTCAGCCCGCGCGCCCGCACCGCCGCAATGAGGAAGTCGACGGACGCTTCGTCTTGCAACATGCGAGCCGTCGCGTTCACGCTTATCGAAAAACCAGCGGGCATCGCCTGCTTCGCCGCACGCGATTCGACGACAGCGGCATCGTCGAGCGCCCGATCGAACACAGCCCGTTCGAGATCAGGGAGCAATCCCGCCTCCTGTGCAAGCTCTATGGTAAGCGGGGGGTAAATCGCACCGTACACTGGGTGCTCGAAGCGAAGCAGCGCTTCGGCGCCGATCGGTCGGCCGTCTACGTCGAACTGAGGCTGATAGTGCAGGCGAAGCGTTCGATCCTCGACTGCAAGGCGTATGTCTTCGGCAAGAGAGCGGGCTACAGCCCCCAGGGCTCCCGGAGCCGCAGTGAGATTCACTTCGCGCTGCGCCTTCTCGGCATCTTCGAACAGCTTCAACAGGCTTCGGTACTCGATGCAGTCGCGCTCGTTGGCAAGCCGCTCGTAACGACGCAGGAACGGAAGGTAGATGACTGCACCGACGATGAGATTCACCAGCTGCAATGCAGCCCCCGCGACAGACCCCGTCGCCACATACCCGCCGACGATCGGCGGGGTCGTCCACGAAACGTCGACGACAGTCGGCGGCACGATCCCGATGGCCATAGCTCCGTAAGCGATGATCATGTTTACCAACGGAACGATGATGAAAGGGATGAACAGCGCGGGGTTCCACACAACCGGCAACCCGAACATCATTATCTCGCTGATATTGAACACCATGGGCACGGTTGCAAACGCCGAGAGCCGCCGAACGTTGCGCCTTTTCCCGAACAGAAGGATGGCTGCGAGCAGCGAGAGCAGCGCCCCGGCACCACCGATTGAAGCGAACACGTCGAAGAAGGTCTTGGTCACGATTTGCACCGGTTCGGCCCCGGCTGCCATCGCAGCGGCGTTCGCGGCGGTCCCCGGCACGAAGATGCTCTGGGCGACGCCATCGAGCATATTGCCGCCGTGAATGCCGAAGAACCACATGACGTTGTTCATGAGCAGATAGAGAAGGCCGCTTGCACAAGTGGGCTCCGCCAGAGGAAAAAGCGCGCTGATTCCAAGGAAGAACAACTCCTCGACGCTATCGGCACCGAAGCACCGCGTGAGCGCCGTTGCCGCAACGGCGAAGACCGCGATCACCGTCGCGATGGGGACGAGACCCGCCACCGCCTGGTTAAAAACGCCATCGATGCTATCTCCCCGCAGGCGCTTTTTCTTCCCGAAGCGAACCAGCCGGCAATACAGCATCGAAGAGAGCAGCCCGCACACGATGGCTATGAACAGAGAGCGCGTGCTCAGCACCGTCTGATCGAACCCCTCCCCACCGAAGCCGACGAACATGAGGTACGCGGCAAGAGCGGCAAACGGGGCTCCCTGCGTGAAGAACGACCCGTGTTTATCGGCGTACGAATCCGCATACCTCAAAGATACCGCTACCGAGACGTAAAGAGAGAAGATGCCCATGGTTGCCGCGTACGCCGTGTTGAACATGCCCCGCAGCCACGGCGTGGCATCGAGGAACTCTCGATAGGGCTCGATCGGCACGTTCAGGAAAACGAGGCAGAACGATCCGACGAGCAGCACCGGGATCGTCAGAATGAGCCCCTGCCGTATGGCCTGAAACGCCATGACGTCTTCCAAGCGTGCAAACCACGCATCGATCCTGTCGAACATTCCCGGCCCAACTCCCTCTTCGAAGAGATGCGAAAACCCATCGGTCCATTGTACCCTTAACCGATGGGTTTCACGATGCGTCTTGGTCATATACGACCGCGACGATCAATCGAGCTTCGCGCATCGCAGCACCCCGCTTCGCGCAGCCGCCGAAGCGCTTGGAGCAATCCGACTGCTCGGCGCGCCAAGCTCCGCCGAACGGCGTTGCGGGAACCTACAGCCTGCGAAAGCGCGCGTATCGCTCTTCGAGCATCTGGGAGACGGGCACTCTATCGAGCTCTTCGAGCGCTCGAACGACGTAGCCGCGCACGAAAGCGGCGGCAACCTCGGGGTTTTCGTGCGCCGGACCCTCGCCTTCCGGAAGCACGTCGTCAACGATGCCCATATCGTAGACCTCGCGGGCGCTCATCTTCATGACGGCAGCCGCCTCGGGAGCTCGCGATCGGTCCTTCCACAGGATCGAGGCAAAGCCCTCGGGAGAGAGCACCGAGTACACCGCATGCTCCTGCATGGCCACCCGGTCGGCGAGCGCAAGCGCGAGCGCGCCTCCGCTGCCGCCTTCACCGACGAGCACGCTCACGATGGGAACGCGCAGCCCCGCCATCGCGATCAAGTTGTCGGCAATGGCGTTGCCAGCGCCGCGCTGCTCGGCTTCGGTTCCGCAAAACGCCCCTTGCGTATCGACGATGCACACGACCGGTCGGCCGAATTTCTCTGCCTGCTTCATCAGGCGCAGGCTTTTGCGGTACCCCTCGGGCTGAGGGCATCCGAAATTGCGCGCAAGCCGCTCCTTGAGATCGGCCCCTTTCTCCTGCACGATCACCGTTACCGGATGAGAGCCTATCCAGCCGATGCCCGCCACGACCGCCCCGTCATCGGCAAACGAACGATCGCCGTGCAGCTCTATGAACCCGTCGACGAATTCCCGAACGTAGGCCATGGCGGTCGGCCGCCTGGTATTGCGAGCAAGCTGCACGCTTTCCCAAGCATCGTTGGACGCGTCGACGCGCGCCGCATCGCCGCGTTTCCGCGCCCGGTCGGCCAGGCCGACACCGCGCTTCTCATCCGATTCGGAGGAACCGTCGGCCTCGTCGTCGAGCAATATGCCGTCTTCGGCGTAGAACCCGCCCCTCAAAAGAGCTTCCAAACGTCTTTCGGAAGCGCGCTGCTTCTTCGATTTGCCGAACAGCGACGGACGCGCCTGCTTCGGCTTCGTCGTCATGAACCGCTGCGATGCAACGGAAAAAGCCCGCTTGAGCTGAGGGAACATGCCGTACGTGACAGTGTTGTACGTACCGCCCTCCCCCGATAGGTTCTCGCTGACCGCCGCATAGCTCAGCGATACGCCGTCTTCGAGCATGCAATGCTTCGAAGTCGCTTCATGGATTGCCATGATATGGGCGAGCTTCTCGCGCAGCTCCTCGCGTGGCACTATCGCGTCGATAAGGCCGTGTTCCAAGGCGAATTCGGCGCTCTGGAACCCTTCGGGCAACTCCTGCTTGATCGTATCGCGGATAACGCGCTGGCCCGCGAACCCTATGAGAGCATGCGGTTCCGCCAGTATGATGTCGCCTTGCATGGCAAACGACGCGGTCACACCGCCCGTTGTCGGATCGGTAAGCACCGATACGTACAGAAGGCCCGCTTGCGCATGGGCGGAAAGCGCACACGACACCTTCGCCATCTGCATGAGGGAAACCAAACCCTCCTGCATGCGGGCTCCACCCGATGCGGTAAAGATGACGAGCGGCAGGTGCTCTTCGGTTGCGCGCTCGACCGTTCGGGCGATCTTCTCTCCCACGACCGATCCCATCGAGCCCATGAAGAACCGCGAGTCCATGATCGCGAGCGCAAAGCGCATGCCCGCGATGGTTCCCGCGCCGCATCGAACCGCTTCGTCAAGTCCCGTCTCTTCGCACGTCGTCTCGATCTTATCGAGATATCCGGGAAACCCGAGCGGGTCAGCCTGCGGCAAACCGCGATCCCACTCCACGAAGCTGCCCGCATCGAGCAGATCGCAGATGCGCTCGGACGAGGACATGCGGTACATGCCGCCGCAACCGGGGCACCGGAAGTGGCCTGCGGCAAGCGTTGCCACATCGAACATGAGCCCGCAGCTCGGGCACTTGCGCCATGCCGCCTCGCGAACGACGGGGGTACCTTGGCAAACGAGCCAGCCGCTCTGGGGAGTCGACGAAGCGATGGCGCGAAACACCTTCACGCCTTTCGCCTCGGACAGCCCGCAAAAATGGCGGTCGCAGCCAAGATCCTCGTCAAGGGCCAGCACCGCCTGGGCCCCACACGATTCGCATGCGGTCAGAAGCGCGTAGCTGTTCGAGAATACCGCTTCGGAAAACTCCTCGGATACCTTAACGGCCCCTGCGGCAATGCGCACGTATGCCGCCTGGCGATCGCACTCGGCGTAGATCGCGTACGCATCGATACCCGCATCCGAACAGGCGCGAATCGTTCGCTTCGCATCTTCGCCGTAGCCCGCAACGAGCACGCGGGGCTTTGCGATGCCTTCGGCGGCGCCCTTCGCGCACCTTCCATCGAGTTCGCGCGCAATGGTTTCCAGGCTGTACGCGATCTCAACCGAACCGAGCGCTCCGACGTTCGTGCCGTTGGCGGCAAGCAGCTCTTCGGTCGAAACGCCTTGAACCCATTCGGGCTTGGTTCCCTGATGAGGGATCGTGATGTAGTTCTGACGTTTCCGTCTTCCCACGGTTTACTCCTTTTTACGCCGCACTCGGCGCCGTATCGAGCACATATTTCTGCGTGGCGCTCGCGCAGAGCGCACCGCCCACGCTCGCCTCGACTTCCGCAACGCACATGCGCGACGATGATTTAACGATGCGCGCGTCAAGGCGGACGGTGTCGCCGGGAAGCACCTGACGGCGGAACTTCGCCTTGTCGATTCCCGTCAAAAACCCGACCGACCCCTCGGCCCCCCGCTCAACCAGCACGCAAAACGATGCGGCTTGAGCGAGCGCTTCCATGATGATAACGCCCGGCAAAACGGGGTGGTTGGGAAAATGCCCTTTGAAAAGAGGCAGGTCCTCGGTCACTTCGAGCTCGGCTGTAATCGATTCACCCGGGGAGCACGACAAAACGCGCGACACCCAGACGAATGGATCGCGATGAGGCAGCACCGATTCGATGACGGCCTTGCCGCACGGATAAGAGATATCGTCCATTGCGAGTTTTCCTTTCCTTTTCGGATTCGGCCTAGCCGCGGTACGGCGAAATCGCGAGAACGCCGTTATGCCCGCCGAATCCAAGCGAGTTCGACAAAGCGACCTTTTGCGGATAATCGCGAAGGGGCTCGGTCAGCACGCGCACCGGGCAATCGGGATCGGCCTCGGCAAAACCCGTCGTAGCCGGGACAACGCCTTCGGAAACCGAGCGTGCGCATACGATGGCCTCGACGGCTCCCGCGCCTCCGAGCATATGGCCCGTCACGCCCTTCACCGACACGACAGGAACGCTGCAGCCCTCGCCGCAAAGCCCTCTCAGCGCGACCGACTCGGCCTTGTCGTTAGCGGGCGTCGATGTGCCGTGCGCATTCAGATGCCCGATGTCTTCGGGCTTGAACCCGCCCTCGTCAAGAGCCATGCGCATCGCGCGCATGAGTCCGTCTCCGTCGGGCTCCGGCGCCGTCATGTGGTAGGCGTCCCCCGTCGTCCCGTAGCCCGTGATCTCGGCGAGAACGTTCGCGTTGCGGGCAAGCGCATGCTCGAGCGATTCGAGTACGATCGCTCCGGCGCCTTCGCCGGCGACGAACCCGCTCCTGCGAATATCGAACGGCATGGACGCCTGCGCAGGATCGGCCGACTTGGTCAATGCGCCGAGGTTTCCGAATCCGGCCAGGGAAACCGGGGTAACACTCTCTTCAGCGCCGCCGGCCAGCGCGGCGTCAAGATAGCCGTGCTTGATGCTGCGATACGCCGTTCCGATGCAATGGGTGCCGGTTGCGCATGCGGTCACCACGTTGGTGCATTCGCCTTTGAAGCCGAAGCGGATCGAAAGGGTACCCGCCGCCATGTTCGAGATAACCGTCGGGATGAACAGGGGGATGACGCGCTTCGGCCCCTTGGTGTTGAGCGTGACGCTTGCCTGCTCGAACGCCTCGAGTCCGCCGATGCCCGATCCGAACACGCATCCGATGCGCGTCGCGTCTTCGGATTCCATGCTGAGGCCCGCTTCGGACATCGCCTCATCGGAAGCGATGATCGCATACTGCACGAATCGGGCAAGGCGATGCGCTTCCTTCTTCGTAAGGCCGAGCTCGATCGGATCGTAGTCGGGTATCTCCCCGGCGATCTTCACCTCGAAGGGATCGCTGTCGAATCGCGTGATGGGGCCGATGCAGCATCGTTTTCCCATAACGGCATCCCACAGCGCCTTCGCTCCAACGCCAGCTGGGGAGATCGCTCCCGTACCCGTAACAACGACGCGATGGCTCCCATCGGGTTTGCGCGTATCTGCGCCATCGATAATGGTCATAAGGACATACCTCCGTCAACTCCGATAACCTGTCCCGTGATGTATCCCGCTTGCTCGCTTGCCAGAAAAGCGACCAGCGAGGCAACGTCGTCGGGCGAGCCGAACCGCTTCGCCGCAATGCGATCGAGAATCGCGGCCTGCTGCTTTTCGGAAAGCGCATCGGTCATATCGGTCTCGATGAATCCGGGGGCCACGACGTTCACCGTGATGTTTCGCCCCGCAAGCTCCTTTGCAAGAGACTTCGCAAGCCCCACAAGCCCGGCCTTCGATGCCGCGTAGTTCGCCTGGCCGGGGTTTCCGGCAAGGCCGACGACGCTTCCCATGCATATCATCCTGCCAAAGCGCTGCTTCATCATGTAGCCCGTCGCTGCTTTGCAGCAGTTGAACGCCCCTTTGAGATTTACAGAGATCACTGCATCGAAGTCGTCTTCCTTCATGCGGGCGGCAAGGCCGTCGCGCGTGATCCCTGCGTTGTTCACAAGCACGTCGAGTCGGCCGAACGCTTCTTGGGCGGCATCGACGAGGCATTTCGCCTCATCGGCGGATGCGACGTTTGCCTTGACGGCTATCGCGGACACCCCGTAGGCATCGCGCAAAAACGCAGCGGTGTCCTGCGCTGCGCCGGCGCTCGACTCCGAGGCATGATTCATGCATACGTCCATTCCCGACCGGGCGAGCGCGCAGGCGATCGCACGCCCGATCCCCCGGCTTGAGCCCGTCACCACTGCAGCTCGTCGTATTCCGGCATCCGCCGATGCGGCGCCTTCGCTATATGTTTGCATTGCAATCCTTTTCAGAGTCAGCGCTTTCACGCAGCGCGTCCGACACCGTCGCGCCCATCCCATAGCGGGCACATGCCGCCTCGAAGTCGCCTCGATCCTGCACGATCGATCGGGCGAGGCTTTTGTCGATGCGTTTGACAAGTCCGACGAGCACGCCCCCGAAGCCGGTTTCGACGAAATCGGTCGCACCCGCTTGCTCCAAGAACGAGACGCTTCGATCGAACCGAACGGGCTCGACCAAATGGCGAGCCAGATGCTCTGCGGCATCGGCGGCGCAAAGGGGGCGGGCATCTACGTTGCATATCAGGGGGATGCGCGGCTCGTCGAACGGAACGGTGGCGAGATACGACGAAAGCGCATCCGAGGCCTCTTGCATCAACGGGCTGTGAAAGCCGCCCTCGGTGGCGAGCATCGCCGAGCGCTTCTTGCGGGCGCCCCACGCCTCTCGCGCGCGTCCGACCGCATCGCTTGTGCCCGACACGACGATTTGACCGGGACAGTTGCAGTTTGCAATCACGAGCACATCGCCTTCGGCGCACTCCTCGCACAGCTGCCGAACCGTTTCCTCGTCGGCGCCGAGCAGCGCGCACATGGAACCCGGATGGGATGCGGCGGCTTCGCTCATGAGCTCTGCGCGACGCGCTGCAAGCGCAAACGTCTCGCCGAGCCCGAGCATGCCCGAAACCGCCAATGCGCCGATCTGCCCGAGTGAAAAACCGAGCACGGCGCTCGGCTGAACGCCCTTTGCCATGAGCGCACGGGCGATGCCCACCGACAGGGCGGCTATCGAAGCTTGGGCGCACAGGGTTCGCGAAAGATCCTCCTGCGTGCCCTCGGCAACGGCTCGCGCGACATCGAACCCGAACGAGTCGGACGCGCAATCGAACGTTTCCCGCACTTCGGGCAAGCCCATCAGGTCTGCCCCCATGCCGACAGCTTGCGATCCTTGCCCCGAGAGCATGAAAACCGGCTCGGCGGGGTTTACGGCAAAATCCACTACGCGCCCCTTCGCACCCGTGCGCGCTCGGCGCTGCATTCGGCCATTTCCGCAAGCGTGCGCCCGCCGATCTCTTCCGCTTCGCGTACCAGATCGGCAACCGCCTCGCGCGCGGTCTTCCGCTCGCGGACGATGCCCGCAGATTGGCCCGCCATCATCGAGCCTCCGTCGGTATCGCCTTCCACCGCTCGCCTGAGCGAGCCGGCGTACAGAGCCTCAAGTTCGGCGGCATCGGCAGAAGGATCGCCCTCGAGCAGCCTCACCTTGCGCGAGAACGCATTCTTCAGCCCGCGTACGGGATGACCGCCCGCGCGACCCGTCACGATGGTATCGGAGTCCTTGGCAGCCACGACGCGTTCTTTGTACGCATCGCAGATCGTGCACTCGTCAACCGTAAGAAACCTCGTTCCCACTTGCACGGCTTCCGCTCCGAGAGCGAACGCCGCAGCCATGCCGCGACCATCTGCGATCCCACCCGCAGCGATAACGGGGATCGAAACGGCATCGCACACGGCGGGAACAAGCGCCATGGTGGTGAGCTCGCCGATATGACCGCCCGCCTCGCAGCCCTCTGCGACAACCGCATCGGCGCCGCAACGCTCCATCCGGGCCGCAAGGGCGCTCGATGCAACGACGGGTACGACCTTGCATCCGGCTTCCTTCCACATCTCGATGTAGGCCGAAGGGCTGCCGGCGCCCGTCGTGATCACGTCGATGCGCAAATCGGCGAGCAGTTTGGCGATCTTTGCCGCATCGGGGTTCATGAGCATGACGTTTACGCCGATGGGCTTATCGGTTGCAGCGCGCGCAAGGCGCACCTGCTCCTCGATCCAGGAAAGGGGGGCGGCTCCCGCTGCGATGATGCCAAGGCCTCCCGCTTCGCTGACCGCTCCGGCAAGGCTTGCATTGGCAACCCATGCCATCGCTCCCTGGATTACGGGATACTCGATTCCCAAAAGCTCGGTTACCCGCGTCTTCATGGGCTTCCCCTTATTTGAGGGAGTCGATGTGCTCAACGAGCTGACCGATGGTCGCAATGCCCTCGGGCTCCCCGAACTCAATGTCGCACTTCTCTTCGATATCGCAGATGAGCTCCACCATATCGAGGGAATCGATTCCAAGGGAATCGAGCGTCGCCTCTTCGGTAACCTGCTCGCCCTCGATGTCGAGGTTTTCGGAGAGCACTTCTTTTACGGTATCCAGCGTTGCCATAACGGTTCCTTTCTCTTTGCCGCTTCCGCGTTTGCGGGCGGCTCCTTTTCCTTGGCGCAAAATAGTTTGATAATCTAAGTTTTTACCGAGAACAATACTACGACTCGCATTCGTTCAAGCAAGGGGTTCCATGATTTCTGCAGACGTTGCGGTTAAGCCTGTTCGTCGAAGAAGGACTTCACGCGAACGAGAGCATGGGCGAACACGCGCTCCTCTTCCTCGTTGAGCCCGGCCAGCGCTTCGTTGATCATCTTCTTGTGGAAAAGCCCATGCGCACGGTACACCTGCTTTCCCCGCTTGGTCAGCGAGATAAGCACCTTGCGCCGATCGTCTTCGCACCGCGTTCTCGAGATGAAGCCCTTCTCTACAAGCTTGTTCACCGCCGTCGTGAGCGTGGCGAGCGTTACGCCAAGGCGTCCGGCTACCACGTTCATAGGGTTGGCCTCATGCAGGCCCACGGCCACTATCGTATGGATTTCGGTGATGGTCAAACCTTCGGTGAGCTTGTTCTGCAGAGACTTCTCTTCGGTCCTCAGCACCGAGTTGAACGTGCTCGACAAAAGCTCGTCGAGCTCCGCACGACGCCTGATCGCGGCGCTTCCGAGCGGCTGCTGTGTCTGTTCGGATTGTTCGTTTGTCTCGGCCATGGCTCCCGTCCGTTCGATTCGGTACCATTTTACCCGTTTAGCGGCGATACGGCCATGCCGATTACGCCGATGCCCGCATGGGTCGCAACCGTAGCGCCGCATGCATCGATGCCGGAAACCTCGAACTCGATCCCCTCGGCTTCAAGCGCCTTGATGAGCTTTTCGATTTCCGCGCCGTTGCGCGCGTGCATGAACCGCAACCTGAGCGCTCCGCTTTCTTCGGCATGGGAAGCCGCAACTTCGACCAGGCGCTTGATGATGCCCTTCGAGCCTTTAACCTTGTCGAAATTCACAAGACGGCCCTCGTCGTTCAAAGCGAACACGAGCTTGATGTTGAGCATCGCCGCGCCCTGCGCTTGCTCTTCGGTGATGCGGCCGCCCTTCACGAGGTTGTCGGTCGAATCGGGCGCAAGGTAGAGCCGCGTTTTCGCTGCGGCTTCTTCAACGGCGGAAACGATCTCGTCGAAGGAAGATCCCGCGTCGCGCATACGGCACGCCCGCTCCACAAGCAGTCCGAGGCTCGATGTCGCGTTCTTGGAGTCGATCGCCGCAACGGGGATATCGACGCGGTCTGCCGCCATGCTGGCGGACGAAAGCGTTCCCGACAGCACGGGTGCGATATGCAGCGAAACGACGGCATCGTAGCCTTCTTCCGCAAGCCGTTCGTACACGGCAATGAAATCGCCTGGCGAAGGCTGCGAAGTCATAGGGATCTCAGCCGCCGCCTCCATGCGGTCGTAAAGCTCTTCGGATGGAAGCTCAACCTGGTCAAGCAACGATTCTCCGCCAACCTGGATCTTGAGCGGAACCATGACGACGTTGTTCTGCTCGTACTCTTCGGGCGACCAATCGCAGGTCGAATCGGTTACGATGGCTATTCTCATATGCAAACCTTCTCTCGTTTCCGACCGGCAGAGCGCCGGCAGAATGCAGCCGAAAACGGCCGCATGGTTTCAAGACCGTGACATGGTATCAAAATTAGTTTGATAATCAAACTAATTTCTCCCAAAACACATTCCAGCTTGCACGTCTTCAAATTTCACTCAGGGATTTATGGATGACTGGCAAAGTCATGGTTTTCCATGCGCGCAGCGAGCCTCCCGAACGGCGGCCCAGCAACCCGATGCGATTCGCACGGCGAGCCGACGCTCCGCAAAACGGCCCGATCCCGATCTACGAATCTTCTTTCGCGGCGAGTGCTTTTTGGCCTGCGGCCTTCGCCTCTTCGCTCGCCAAGACCAGCACCGGTTCGCCGCCGGGGGCATCTTGAACGGCGCTTGCCACATCGAAAGCCTCGCTCCCGTCGGCCAAGCGCTCATCGCTGTAAAACCATACGGTATGCACGTCGAACCCATCTCCGGCCGTGACATCGGCGAAAACCCCTTCGAGCTCGTCTTCGGTCGCCTGAGACGGAACCGAAACGCGATAGCTTGCGCCGCGCAGATCGCCCTGTGCGTACTCGTCCACCCCTTCGGCAACCGCGTATTCGATGGTCGCCTGAGCCTCGGGAGCCTCCCCGCCACCGGCGTTATCGGAAGAATCGCCGCCCGAACAGGCACCGAGCACAAGACAAAGGGCCAGAGCCCCCGCAATCGCCACGATCCTCTTCATATGCGCGCATCCTTTCGCTTCGCAACCCGCCCGAATATTCGGATGCCCTGCACCCGTTGAAGGCGAACTCGGCGCCGATGCGCTGCTCCATGCTGCACGCCAACGCCATCCCGATTCGCCGGAAGCGGCGCCCGCCGACTCCGACAACAAACGCCTGCAAGGCATTATACCAGCACCGACGCTGCGGCAAGGGACCGGTTTCGATGACCCTATCGGAATACGGCCTTGTCGCACGGTGCTCGGGAAGCCGGCTTCAGCGCCCTTTTGCGGCAAGCCTGAAATCGAGCTTGCGCTCGCGCGGATTCGCCGCTTCGAGAACCACGCGAATGCGCTGCCCGAGCCGATATGCCGCACCGCTTTCCTGCCCCACCAGCTGATGGCGCTTCGCATCGAGGGCGAAATACTCGTCGCCGAGCTCCTTCAAGGGAACGAGGCCCTCGGCCGTGTTGTCGAGCCGCACGAAGAACCCATAGCTTGCAACGCCTGCGATCACAGCGTCGAACGCGGCTCCCACATCGTGCGACAGGTATTCGACCAGCTTGTATTCCTGCGACTCGCGAGATGCCGTTTCGGCGATACGCTCCATTGCCGACGAATGCTTTGCAAGCCAAGTAAGGTTGTGAACCTGCTGCTCGAAGGTTTCAGGCTTGCCGAACAGGTGCGCCTTGAGCATACGGTGCACGACTAGATCGGGATATCGCCTGATCGGACTCGTGAAATGCGTGTACGCGTCGCTTGCGAGGCCGAAGTGCTGTTCGCACTCGCTTCTGTATTCGGCTCGCTTCATCGAACGCAGTACGAGCATCGATACGAGCTCGGCCTCGGGCCTTCCCGCAGCACGCTGCAACACCGCTTGGATCGCCTTGGGGTTTCCTGCCGAAAACGCCGATGCCGAAACGGTCTTCAGATAGTCGAATTCCTGCAGCACGGGCACGAGCTCTGCAAGGCTTTCGGGGGAAGGCGGCTCATGCACGCGGTACAGGCTCGGAAAACCCCGTTCATGCAGATAGGAGGCCACCTCGCTGTTCGCAAGGATCATCGCCTCCTCGATCATCTCCGTCGCATCGGTCCGACGGCGCAGCACGATGTCCACAGGAGCGCCGTCGGCATCGAGCTTCACCTTCGCCTCGGTCGTATCGAAATCGATGCCGCCCTCCTGCCGGCGCTTGTTCGCAAGGCCGCAGGCGACGTCGTGCAGGCTCGCGAGCCGCACCGCAAGATCCTTCCCAACGGACGCAACCGGCATTCCGTCAAGCGCCTCCTGCGCCTCCTCGTAAGTGAGACGAGCGTGCGATTCGATGAGCGATGGGTAGAAAATGCGGCGTTTGACCTCGAAGTTCTCGTCGAGATACAGATCAGCCGTCATAACGCGGCGCGGCTCGCCCGGTTTGAGCGAGCAGATGTCGGAGGAAAGCTCTTCGGGCAGCATCGGGATCACGCGATCGACGAGGTACACGCTCGTCGCGCGGCGGCGCGCGTCGAGGTCGATCGAGGAGTTCCAGGGCACGTAATGCGAGACGTCGGCAATATGCACGCCGAGCCGAACCAAACCGTCGACTTTCTCGATCGAGATGGCGTCGTCGAAATCGCGTGCATCGGCGGGGTCGATCGTGAAGACGAACCGATCGCGCAGATCACGGTAGCCCTCGCGAAGCGCCTCCTCCCCATCGACCCGCGCATCCCGCGCCTGTTCGAGCGAGGCATCCGAAAAGGCCGTTTCGAGCTTATGCCGCGCGATGATCACATCTATGGCAAGATCCTCGTCGTCGGCCCGACCGATCACCTCTTCGATGATGCCCGTGGCGGCTTCGGTGCGCGAAGGGTAGGTGGCGATGCGCACGCGCACGGCGTCGCCATCCTGCACGTGGGGATAATCCTTGCGCATGGTGAAGATATCGTAGGGTATGCGGCGGTCTTCGGGCACCACGACGCCGAAGGGCTCGGCGACTTCGTAGCGGCCCACGATGCTCTCATGCGCCCGCCCGACAACCCGAACGACCCGTCCCGAGGGCTTGTCGCCCTTCTTCCCGCTGCGCCCCTTGTGAGGCTGTTTGTGCTGGGGGTTGACGTGCGAAGAAGCAAGCTCCACCATATCGCCGTCGAATGCGCCGCCCATTTTCGAAGAGGGAACGAAGAGCTCCCCTTCGGCCGTTTGCACGAACCCGTAACCGGCAGCCGAAACGCGCAGGACTCCACGGGGATTGCTGCGGGGATTGCGCCGGGTCTTCCGCTTTGCCGTAGAGCGCGATCTGCCCATGGCGCAGCCTAAAGCACCACGAGGGACTGGGCGGTCTCTATCGCAAAATCCTTCTGGCTGTCGGCTCCTTCTTCGCCGTCGTCATTGACCGTGATGTCGGGCGCGATGCCCACGTTGTTGATATCGTGGCCTTGCGGCGTACGGTAGTAAGCCGCCGTATAGCGAAGCGCTCCGCCGAAGCTGAGCTTCTGAACCCTCTGAACCGATCCTTTGCCCATGGTGTTCGTGCCGACGACCGTCGCGCGCTGGCTATCTTGCAGCGCAGCCGCAAGCACCTCCGCCGCAGCCGACGTGTTTCCGTCAACAAGCACGACGAGCGGTTTGTCGGTTGCCGTCACGCTGCTTGTCACGGATTTCGTGCTCGTGCCGTCGCGCACGGTTTCGATCTCGACGACGACGCCGCTCTTCATGAACAGCGAGGCGATCTCGACCGCCTGCGTAAGGTACCCGCCGGGATTGCCCCGCAAATCGAGCACGAATGAAAGCGCGCCGCCTTCCTCGAGATCGGAAACGGCTTGCTCGACGAGACCCGTCGACTCCTGGGTGAACTGCTTGAGCGAGATGTAGCCGACCTGATCGTGAATCTCGGTGATCAGGTTCTGCTCCTTGTAGATGCCCGTGGTCAGCGTGGTGGAAAACTCCTCCCCGCCTTCCGCATCCATGCTTGCAGGGCGGCGCCACGTGACGATGACCGAATCGCCCTCGTCGCGCGCAAGCGCGTTGACCACCTCCGTCATCGACCAATCCTGACTGCGGTCGCCGTCGATAGCGACCACGAAATCGCCCTGTTTGACCCCGTTCGCATCCGCCGTCGAGCCCTCGAAGACATCGACCGCGTACGCAAGGCCGTTGTATTCGGAGAACAGCACGCCGATGCCGCCGTACTTGGTCGAATTCTCCTTCATGAACGCCTGGTAGCGCGTCTCGTCGTAGTAGCGCAGATACGGATCTTCCGTCGATTCGGCGAACGCGTTCAGAAGCTGAGCGGTCGTGTTGTCGAGATCGTAGGAATCCATGCTGTCGTTTGCAAGGATGCCCTCCACTTCGGCCACGCGAGCCGAGATGGAGCTGTAGGTGCTGCCGTGCACCGTAGCACCGGGATTCTGCTCGCCTGCAACGATGAGGGATTCGAATCCGATCCGCTCGAGCAGGCCGCGATCGCCTCGCAACAGGAAGCCCGCAGCAAAAGCGAGGCACACGCAAATGCAGGCCGTCAGTATTCTGATGATCCGTGCATTGCGTGCGCCCGCTGCTTTAAGCTTGTTTGTTTCGCCGTGTTTGGCCATGACCGTGCCGCCTTGCGAGGGCTGCTACACCTTCAGGTAGCGGCGCATGGCGAGCGCCGAGCCGAGGAGGCCGATGATCAGACCCGCCGCGATCAGAAGCGCATAGATCATGAAGGTCGTCGACGAGCCGAGATCGAGCGGAAGCCACACGAGAGCCGTCGAGATCTGCGGAAACACTATGGAACGCAGAAGCTCGAGCGATCCGACCGCCAGAAGCGATCCGATAATGGCGTGCAGCGCGCCCTCCATGAGGAAGGGTCCCCGAATGAAGCCGTTCGAGGCGCCGACGAGGCGCATGATCGCGATCTCCTTGCGACGTGCCAGGATGGCGAGCCTGATGGTGTTGTTGATGAACACCATTGCGATGAAGATCAGCAGGGCGATGAGGGCGATGCCGATGTAGCGGATGTAGTTCGTAAGATCGAATAGACGCTCCACGCTCTTCTGACCGTATTTCAGCGAATCGGCCGGATCGCCCGGGTTGTCGCAGATCTTGGTAAACGTAGCGTTCGACTGGATCTGACCGGCGATCGTTTCGACCATCTGAGGATCGGACAGCTCCACTTCGATGGAAGCAGGAAGCGGATTCTGGCCGTCAAGCTGGTCGACGATCTCGGGGTTCGAGGTCATCGAATTGCGGAAGTTCTCGAGCGCCTGCTCTTTGGTGGTGAAGCCCACGCTCTCAACCCCCTCGAGACCTTGAATGTAGCTCTCGAGCGTCGTGATATCGCTGTCGCTCGCATCGTCTGAAAGCCACACCGAGATGGACACCTTGTCCTCCACTGAAGATACGACGTTCTCGACGATGAATCCGCCGATGAGAAAGATGCCGATGATGAGCAGCGAAAGGAAGATGGTGACGATGGACCCGAGGGCCGTCGAAAGGTTTCGCGAAAAGCCGGTAAGCGACTCTTTGAGGAAATACAGCAGACTAGACATCGAAACCGTACACCCCCCTGTCCTGGTCGCGGGTCAAGTGGCCCTTGTCGAGTGCGATGACGCGCCTGCGCATGTTGTCGACCATTTCACGGTCATGCGTGGCCACGAGCACGGTGGTGCCCGTGCGGTTGATGCGCTCGAGCAGATCCATGATGCCGCGCGATGTTTGGGGATCGAGATTTCCGGTCGGCTCGTCGCAAATGAGCAGCGGAGGCCTGTTCACGATGGCGCGCGCGATGGAAACGCGCTGCTGCTCGCCTCCGGAAAGCTGATCGGGGCGCTTGTTGAGCTTGTCCTGCAAACCGACGAGGCGAAGAACCTCGGGAACCTGCGTCTTGATGACGTGGCGGCTCTTGCCGATTACCTCGAGGGCGAACGCGACGTTCTCGAACACTGTTTTGTTCGGAAGCAGCTTGAAGTCCTGGAATACGCAGCCGATGTTGCGGCGCAGATACGGTACGCGCCAGTTGCGCATGTTCGAAAGATCTTCGTCAGCTACGTAGATATGGCCCTGCGTGGGCTTCACTTCGCGGATAAGCATGCGGATGAACGTCGATTTGCCCGATCCGGAATGACCCACGAGGAAGACGAATTCCCCTGCGTAGATCTGCAACGTGATGTCGTCGAGGGCGGGCTTGTTGGGCTGAGCCGGATACACTTTGGTCACATGATCAAACGTGATGACGGGCGTGCCCATCGGTTGGGGCATATCGTCTACGTCGAGCATGGGAAGCGATGCAGAAAGCTGCGAAGCCGCCTGCCTCGGACGCCCGGCGTGCGCACCCGTGCGCGCAGAAGCCCCTCGGGTATTATCGTTTGTCACAGAATGCTCCGTTCGAATAGTCAATATACTGAGACGCCGTAATTCTAGCAGATCGCTTTTCTGGCGATAGCCTTCTTCACAGCTTCAACAATGGCGGCAGCATCGAGGGCGAAGTACGCCATCAGCTCGGAGAATTCCCCCGACTTGCCGAACGTATCGCGAACGCCGACGAACTCGCAAGGCGCCGGGTGCTCTTCCGCAAGCGCCTCGGCAACTGCCGATCCGAGCCCGCCTACAACCGAATGCTCTTCGGCGACGACGGCGCACCCCGTCTTCTCGACCGAAGAGACGATGGTCGCACGATCGAGCGGCTTTACGGAAAACGCATCGACGACCTCGATCGATACGCCCTCTTCGGCAAGCATGTCAGCAGCCTTCAGGGCCTCGTCGATCTCCACGCCGCACGCGACGACCGTGGCGTCGGCTCCTTCGCGCAGCACATAGGCGCGTCCGACCTCGAGCTCCACGTCGTCGGCGTACACGCAGGGCACCGAAGCACGACCCATGCGCACGTACACCGGGCCCGGCGTTTCGGCCGCAAGCCTGATGGCGGCGCGTGCCGCCGCATAATCGGCGGGAACGAGCACCGTCATGTTCGGAAGCCCGCGCATGAGGGACACGTCTTCGAGCATTTGATGGCTGCCGCCATCGGGGCCGACCGAGACGCCCGCATGCGTGGGAGCGATCTTCACGTTGAGCTTGGAATAGGCAACGGTGTTGCGAATCTGATCGTATGCGCGGCCCGTGCCGAACACGGCGAACGAGCCGGTGTAGGCGATGTGGCCCGTCAAGGCGAGACCAGCCGCCACGTCGATCATGTTCTGCTCTGCGATGCCGCAGTTGAACAGCTTGCCCTCGTTTTCCGGTGCCGCCTGGGCGAACTTCTTCGTAGTCGTCGAACCGGTCAGATCGGCGTCGACGGCGACGACGGGGAATCCTTCGGCGGCAAGCTCGGCGAGCGTCGCGCCGAACGCCGCGCGAGTCGCCTTCTTCTGGGATGCCTGCTCGGGCGATGCAAACTTAACCACGGTTGCCTCCTTCCGCGCCGAGCTCGGCAAGCGCGATTTCGAGCTCTTCTGCGTTGGGGGCCTTGCCGTGCCAGCCCGCTTGGTTTTCCATGAACGAAACTCCCTTGCCCTTCACCGTTGCCGCGATCACCGCATGGGGCTTTTCTCCCCCAGCGGCCTTGAGATTGCCGAAAAGCTCGACGAGCGCCGCGATATCGTGGCCGTCGACGTAGGATACATCCCAGCCGAACGCTGCAAACTTCCCGCCCAGATCGCCTTCGCAGCACACGTCACAGCACGCGCCGTCGATCTGCAGGCCGTTGGCATCGACGATCGCGATCAGGTTGCCGAGGCGCTTGTGTGCGGAGAACATAGCCGCTTCCCACACTTGCCCCTCCTGGCATTCGCCATCGCCGAGCACGACGAACACGCGGTTGTCCAATCCGTCGAGCCGCAGACCCGCTGCGGCGCCCGCGCCGATGGACAGCCCCTGGCCAAGCGATCCCGTGGACACTTCCACGCCCTCGAGCAGGTTCGAATCGGGATGGCCCTGCAGCCGCGTGCCGAGCTTGCGCAGCGTCATGAGCTCCTCTTTGGGAAAGTAACCCGCTTCGGCAAGCGTTGCATACAGGGCGGGAGCCGCATGCCCCTTGCCCAAGATGAAGTAATCCCTGCGAGGGTCGCTCGGATGCGCCGGGTCGTGCACGAGCACGCCCCCGAAATAGAGCGCCGTCAGTATGTCGGCACAGGAAAGCGATCCGCCCGGATGTCCGCTTCCCGCTTCGGCGATCATGCGCACGATGCTCTCGCGGATGTTTCGCGCCTTCGCTTCGACCTCGGTTAATTCCATGCCCGTCCTTCTTCTCTCAGCCTGCACCTCACGACGTCACGCGCCACTTATGGTAGCCGAGCACGAACTCGTCGATATCGCCGTCCAAGACCGCGTCGACGTTGCCCGTCTCGATGTTGCTGCGCACGTCTTTCACCAATTGATAAGGATACAATACGTAGTTTCTGATTTGGCTGCCGAAAGAGTTTTCCATACGCTCTCCCCGCAGTTCCCGAAGCTCCTCTTCGCGCTTGCGCTCCTCGAGTTCGAAGAGCTTGGCGCGCAGCACCTTGAAGGCCGCTTCTTTGTTCTGGAGCTGTGATTTCTCGTTTTGGCAGGTAACCACGATGCCGCTGGGCACATGGATGAGCCTCACCGCCGAGTCGGTCGTGTTCACGCACTGGCCGCCCGGCCCGCTTGAGCGATACACGTCGACGCGCACGTCGGCGGGATTGATATCGATTTCGATATCGTCGGGAAGCACCGGCAGCACCTCGACGCCGGCGAACGTGGTGTGGCGGCGCTTCTTGTCGTCGGTCGGCGAGATGCGCACGAGGCGATGCACGCCCGATTCGCTTCTGAGCATGCCGTAGGCGTTGCGCCCCTCGATTTGGATGGTCGCCTTATCGAGGCCGATGCCGTTGCCCGGCACGAGGTCGAGCACACGCACCTTCCAGCCCTTCTTCTCCGCATAGCGCGCGTACATGCGGTAGAGCATCTCGGTCCAATCCTGGGCCTCGAGCCCGCCCGATCCCGGATTGACCGTGAGTATCGCGTCGCCCGAATCGAACCGGCCCGAAAACCACGACGCTACCTCGAGCCTGTCAAGCAGCGCGTCGAGCGCGTCGAGCGCTTGGGCGGCCTCCTCCTCGAACGCCTCGTCTTCCGAAGCGAGTTCGAGCGCTGCGCGGGCATCGTCGAGGAGCGTTTCCGCCTCGCGATACTCCTCGATGGTGTCGCGCAGATTGCTCGCCCGCTTCGACACCTCTTGAGCGCGGTTCGCATCATCCCAGAAACCCGGCGATGCGATGGTTTCATCGAGCGATGCAAGCTCCTCGCTTTTCCGTTCGATATGCAGGTAACCCTTCGCGTCTTCGACGCGCTTGGCCACCTGCTCGATATCTTTGAATTCCCTGTCAGTCATGCTTCCCCGCCGTTAACGAATGGACCCGAACCTGATGCCGCAGCACCGTGAAGCCGAATCGCACGTCAGAGGTTCGCTCCGTGGCACTTCTTGAACTTCTTGCCCGAACCGCACGGACACGGATCGTTGCGCCCGACGTTGGCGAACGGATCGTCTTTGTCCTTCTCCACCGTCTTGGCCTTTCCCGTTGGCGCCGCTTTCGGCGGTGCGGCGGGTATGCCCTTCGCCTGCGCGGCCGCAGCCTGCGTGCGCTGGGCGGTCGTGGCCGTATCGTTCAAAGCTGCCTCGGGAGACGAATAGCTCACCTTGCCCTCGAGCGGGTTGCGCTCCTCGGGAACCTCCTTGACCGCAATCTGCAGGCGCAGCAGCGTGCGAAGGAAATCTTCGTACATCGAAACGGTCAGGGATTGGAAAGCGGCGTACGCTTCGTTTTTGTATTCGACAAGCGGATCGCGCTGCCCGAAAGCGCGCAAGCCGATGCCCGCCTTGAGGTAATCCATCTCCTGGAGGTGGGCCATCCACTTCGTATCGATGATGCGAAGCATCACCTGGGCCTCGAGGTTTTTCATGGCGGCTTCGCCGAGCATATCGGTCTTCTCGTCGTAGACGCTCTGCAAGAAATCGACGATGCCTTCGAGAACGGCATCGGGATCGTCGTCGTGATCGAGCGCGGAAACCTCGAAATCGGTGCGACCGGTCATGTTTGCAACCCAAAGCTCGACCGCCTTGGAGTCCCAGTCGTCGGAAGGAACCTTTTCGGGGCAGTTTTCGGCAACGACGCCCTCGGCCGCATCGCGGATGATCTCGGGAATGCGGTCGGTGAGATCCTTGCCGTCGAGGATGGCGTTGCGCTCTTCGTAGATGGCGACACGCTGGAGGTTCATGACGTCGTCGTATTCGAGGACGTTCTTACGGGCTGCGAAGTGCATGCTCTCCACCTGGCGCTGAGCGCTTTCGATGGCCTTGGAAACCATACCGGCTTGGATGGGCGTGTCTTCGGAAAGATCGGTCTTCTCCATCATGCGGCCGATGGAATCCATGCGGTTGCCGCCGAAGAGCCTCATGAGGTCGTCTTCGAGCGAAAGATAGAACTGCGTCACACCTGGATCGCCCTGACGGCCGGAACGGCCGCGCAGCTGGTTGTCGATACGACGGCTCTCATGCCGCTCGGTGCCGATGACGGCCAAACCTCCCGCCCTGATGACACGCTCGTTCTCGACGCTCGTAACCGCCTTCGCCTCTTCGAGCGCGCTTGCGCGCTCTTCGGCCGACGGAGCGGGGGCCTTGCCCTCTTCGACTTCGGCGCCTTCGGGCAACTCGGGATCGAAGCCGCGCGCACGGAGCACGTCCTCGGCCATGACCTCGGGGTTGCCGCCGAGCAGGATGTCGGTACCGCGGCCGGCCATGTTCGTGGCGATCGTGACCGCACCGACGCGCCCGGCCTGCGCGATGATATGCGCCTCGCGTTCATGGTTCTTCGCATTCAGGGTTTCGTGTTTGATGCCGCGCTTGTCGAGGAGGCGGGAAAGCCGCTCGGAACTCTCGATCGACACCGTGCCGATGAGGCACGGCTGCCCTACGGCGTTGCGAGCCGCAACCTCGTCGGCGACCGCGTTGAACTTCGCATCGATGTTGCGGTAGATCAGATCGTCCTCGTCGTTGCGGACCACGGGCTTGTTCGGCGGGATGGCCATGACGGGCAGATTGTAGATTTGGCGGAACTCGGCGTCTTCGGTCATGGCGGTACCGGTCATGCCGGAGAGCTTCTCGTAGAGGCGGAAGTAGTTCTGCAGCGTGATGGTGGCAAGCGTCTGGTTCTCTTCGCGAACGAGCACATGCTCTTTGGCTTCGAGGGCCTGGTGGAGACCCTCCGAATAGCGGCGACCCTCCATGATGCGGCCCGTGAACTCGTCGACGATCTTCACTTCGCCGTCGACGACCACGTAGTCGACATCGCGGTGGAAAAGGAACTGGGCCTTCAGCGCCTGCTGCAGATGGTTTGCAAGCTGACCCGACGGATCGGCGTACAGATCCTCTATGCCGAGCATCGCCTCGATTTTCTCGAGGCCGCTCTCGGTTGCGTTGATGGTCTTCTTCGCTTCGTCCATGTCGTAATCGACATCGCGCACGAGCCCGGGCATGACGCGGGCGAACTTGTTGTAGGTCTCGGCCGCCTGCGTGCCGGCGCCCGAAATGATGAGGGGCGTTCGAGCCTCATCGATGAGGATCGAGTCGACCTCGTCGACGATGGCGAAGTGGTGGCCGCGCTGCACGCGGTTCGCAGCCTTCGTCACCATGTTGTCGCGCAGGTAATCGAACCCGAACTCCGAGTTCGTGCCGTACGTAACGGCCGCCTTGTACGCTGGAATCTTCTGATCGGGCTTCATGCCGTTTTGAATGAGGCCGACATCCATCCCGAGAAACTTGTAGATGCGCCCCATCCATTCGCTGTCGCGCTTGGCAAGGTAATCGTTAACGGTGACGATGTGCACGTTTTCGCCGGTGAGGGCGTTGAGATAGCCCGCCAACGTGGAGACGAGCGTCTTGCCTTCGCCCGTTTTCATCTCGGCGATCTGCCCGTCGTTCAAGGCCATACCGCCGATGAGCTGTACGTCGAAGTGACGCATGCCGAGCGCTCTCACGCCAGCTTCGCGCACCGCCGCAAACGCTTCGGGCAGCAGCGATTCAAGCGATTCGCCGTTTTGCTGCCGCTCCATGAACGCCGCAGTGAGCGCCCTGAGTTCGGCATCCGAGAGCTCCTGCATCCCGGGTTCCAAACCGTTGATCTTCTGAACCGTATCTTCGTAACGCTTGAGCTGCTTCCCTTCGCCCAGCGTGAGGAGTTTCGATAAAAAACCTGCCATGTACGAGCCGTCTTTCTCTCTTTGGCCAATGTGCCGATAAAGCTACCGAATCACTCTATCATACCTCGTAAAGCGTCAAAGGAAATCCACACTGCCGTTGCCGTCCCGCGTTGTTTTCGCCGAACGGGAGAGAAGGGCGCAAAGCGCCTCCGACGCAACGCAGGCCCCTTCCCCTTGGGCCGCGCCGCGCCGGATCCTACGACCTGGGAACGAACCCCTTGAGGCTCGGCTCCGCTTCGATGATCGAACTGTAGAGCATGACTGCTTTCGGCGAAGGATCGATGCCCAACTCGTCTGAAAGGTAGCGCTTGCACTTGAAATAGGTATCGAGTGCAGCCGTCCTCTGGCCCGACGCGACCTGGGCCTGCATGAGCGCCGTGTAGGCATCTTCGCGCGTCGAATCCTTGCGCACCGCAGCATGCGCAAACCAGAGCGCCGATTGCAACTCGCCGACGTCGAACAGCCTCGTCGAGGCGGAGACGAGCGCGTCGATCAGACGGGCACGGTACTCTTCGCGCTGGCGAAGGATGAACTCGTTGCCGCTCTCGCTCGGCAGCAGATCGCCGCGGTACAGTTCGTTGAGCCGCGCAAAGGCGGCCGACCAAGCTTCGGCGTCGGGCGCCCCGAGCAAGAGCTTGCCACACAGTTCATCGAACTCCGCAACGTCGCTTGAGACCGTGCGGGCGTCGAGGCGGCAGCTGTACTGGAGACGAATCAGATACGGGCACTCCTGGGTACCGGGCAAGGAAAGCGCTTTGCGCAGAATCGACCATACGGTGTAGAAATTCCGCTGCGCCGTCGCCGACGAACTCGTAGGCCACAGGATGGAGGCAAGCCGATCGCGCAGAAGTTCCTTGCCCTGGTTCAGCGCGAGCAACGCCAAGAGGGTCTTGACTTTCTGCCTGCGAAACGCGCTGGGATCGACTTCGCTATCGCCGATGCGCACCTCGAGCCCGCCGAACAGGCAGATGCGAAGCGTCGGGACGATCTCGTGCGTGCGAAGAAGCGCTCCTGAAAATCCGCAGTCGCCGGAAAGGACGATCCCCCGCCCCCTTCGCCCGCCGTGCATCGTCCCTTCCTGCACGCAGTCTGTCTCGCGACGCTCGCGTTCGAATGCGCTTCGCTGGGAGAACAGCTGCACCTCGAGCTTTTGGGCGACCATCCTCACGGAGACGAGCGGGGGGTAGAGGGCATCGGGAGAAGCGAGCGCCTTTGCTTCGTCCCATGCACCGAGCAGCGCCGCCTCGCCGTATCCGAACGAGCCCTCTTCTTCACAACGGCGCAGGTAATCGCCTGTTATCGCCAGCACGCGTTCGATATCGGCCCCGTCAGGCTGGGCGGGCGAGCCGAGCCCTTTTCCCGACAGGGCGTCGAGCGCCCACAAGAGAATGCCCGTCTCGACATCGCCCGTCCTCCCGCAGCCCAAACACGCCTCGGCGAGAAAAACGGCGGCGCGACCGTCTTCGGCAAGCCAAACAGCCGCAACCCCCAGCGCCTCCCATCGGCGGTTCCCGTCGGAAAGCGCCACAGAGATCGCCTCCGAATTCCTTCGGGCGTCGTTGCCGCCCGCCATCCGAACGAGCCCCTTGAGGACGTCTGCCGATTTCCGGCGGCAATCGGCATCGCCGTACCTCGTGAGCAGCAGCGCGGCATGGCCCCGCACGGCGTCGGAAAGGCTTGCTTTCGCAAGCACGCGCTCAGCGAGGGCAAGCGCCTCCGGCACGCGGTCGAGCCCGACGAGCCGCCACGCCTCGCCGATGAACACGGCGGCGGTATCGGAATTGAGTCGCATCGAGCGGCTTTCGAACAAACGGTGCGCCGGCAGCAGGCACCCAAGAGCCGAAAGCCTCCTCGCCCTCGACCCAAGCCAGGCGATCCGCTTTTCGGCGTTGCAGCATCCCCCGACGAACAGGCAAGCGCGCTCGGAAGCGCCCTGCGCGAGCAATCCATCGGCGAGCCGCATCACAAGAGCGTCCGCATCCGGAAACGACGAGCTCGCCGCCATGCGTCCGAGAGCGCGAGAAAACGCACGCACCACCTCGTCGATAGGAAATGCGTGCGTCTCGAACCGTTCGTCGTGCTCATCGACGCCCAAAAACAGGTACTCCTCGCCGAGCAGCGCCCGCGCATCGCTTTTCAAGGGGCCCGCGTACATCTTCGCATCGGCAAGAAAACCCCTCCGAAGCACGAGCAGCGTGAACACGCCCAGCAGAACATCGGCGGGAAGCCCGTCCGCCACGATGCCGCACAACAGATCGGCCTCGGCGCGAGATCCGCCCCACATAAGGCCGGGCACGCTGTCGGCGAGCGGCAGGGGGATCGAATCGCGAGAACCGAAAGCGGCATCGCCGGCGAACATGCGCTGCTCCTCTTCGGTTACAAGGAAATCCCTCGAACATATCCGCGTACCGTCGGGTTGCCTATCGACGAAAGATCCCCGCAGGGGCGTCATGGTAACGACAACCTCCCATCCCCGTTCGAGCAGTTTATCGATGCATGTCGAAACCGATTCGGCCCGCTCGGCCGTCAGGTCGGGAATATCCTCTATCACGACAAGCGAGCGTTTTCGGGTAAGGGAGGCGAGCTGCGTGCCGAGCGTAGCGTTGTCGACATCGCGCAAGAAACAGGGGCTTTTGGCATTGAGCCAGAAAACGTCGCGGAATCCGAAAATCGATTCGGCGTATTCGAGGGCGAGAGCCGTCTTTCCAAAGCCCGATGGAGCAACGAGGAAACGCACGACATCCCGATTCTGAATCATAAGGGACAAAAGCCTCGGGCGTTGGAAATGAATTCGCCCCCGAAGGTGCTTCGGCTTGCAGCCGTTGCATGCCGAACTCGAAACGTAATCGGCCATGGTCGCGCTCCCCTCTGCGCAGAAGCGGCCATCGGGTGTTACATGATAGGAGCGATCATCTCTTGTCGCAATACCTGACGTGGCCTTATGTCGTGCTATAGTATGCACCATGGGCAAGAAGGTCACATCTATCGAACTACCCCGTCATGCTCGTGCGGCCATCGATGCGCTCGAACGCTCGGGCTTCGAAGCCTGGTGCGTCGGCGGCTTCGTACGCGATGCCCTCATGGGCAGAAACGGCGGCGATATCGACATCGCGACCTCGGCGCCGTGGCAAGAGGCGAAGCTCGCGTTTGAGGCAGCCGGATTCCGCGTGCACGAAACGGGCACGAAGCACGGCACCATCACCGCGATCATCGGCGAAGAGCCCATTGAGGCGACGACGTACCGCGTAGACGGGCCCTACACAGACGGGCGCCACCCCGACTCCGTAACGTTTGTCCAAAGCATCGCGGCCGATCTCGATCGGCGGGATTTCACAATGAACGCCATAGCCTACCACCCTGTCCGCGGCCTGCTCGATCCACACGACGGAAGAGCCGATATCGATGCGGGAGTCATCCGCGCCGTCGGCAATCCCGAACGGAGGTTTTCCGAGGATGCGCTGCGCATCATGCGCGCATGCAGATTTGCCTCGCAGCTCGGCTTCTCGATAGAGGACGACACCATGAGGGGCATGGAATACTGCACGCCTCTGCTCGCCAGCGTGGCGAAGGAGCGCATCACCAAGGAGCTCCAAGGGTTCGTATGCGGTTCGGCAATCCACGATGCCCTTATGGCATGCAATCGCATACTCGCTTTTTTCATGCCCGAGATAACCGCCATGCAAGGGTTCGATCAGAAAACGCCTTATCACCAGTACGACGTCCTCGAGCACACGGCCTACGTAATGCAGAACACGCCTCCCTACCCCCTGGTCCGCTGGGCTGCGCTCTTTCATGATATGGGCAAACCGCGGGCGTTCTTCACCGACGACGAGGGCGTCGGCCATTTCTACGGCCACGCCAAGCTGAGCATCGAGCTTGCAAAACCCGTGCTGAAGGAGCTTACCTTCCCCCCGTCGTTTTCCTCCGACGTGCTGTTGCTGGTCAGATATCACGACGATGTGATCGAGCCGACCCCGAAGGCGGTCAAGCGCATGCTTCGCCGCCTCGATGGGCGCATCGACCTGTTCCGCGCCATGTGCGATCTCAAGAGAGGCGACTCGCTGGCCCAGGCGCCGCAATGCCGCAAAAGAGTTGCGGTCGCAGACGAGCTCGATAGGATACTCGATCAGATCATCGAGGCTCAGGAGGCGTTCTCGCTCAGAGATCTCGCCATCGGCGGTACCGATCTCATCGAACTCGGGGTTGCGCAGGGCCCGGAAATCGGCCGGCTGCTCGATCGGGCGCTCGAAGCCGTGATCGACGAGCGGGTGGAAAACGATCGCGACCATCTGCTCGCCTTTGTTCGAAAGCAGTGGCGATGACGCAACCGTTCGGCAACGGAACACGGCGATGCCGGCCGCCGCTGCCGAGGCCCCAATATACTTGGTCGCAGACACTTTTTGAGGCAGACGAGAAAGCGAGGTAGATCATGGAGGGCACCACCCAACCCGATAGCCCCTGCGGCGAAGGCATGAAGATCACCATCACGAAAGACGGCCCCTACATCGTATGCGGCCGCGTGCCGCTCAAGCGCGAGATCATCACACTCGTCGGCGGACATCGGGAATATCGGCTCGACCGCATCTTCGAAACCGAAGAAACCTACGCGCTTTGCCGCTGCGGGCGCTCGAAGAACATGCCGTTTTGCGACGGATCTCACATCGAAGCCCATTTTCAGGGAGACGAAACCGCTTCGAGGGAAGATTTCCTCGACCGAGCCGATCTTTATCCGGGCGGCGGCGTCGACCTTTTCGACGACAACCGCTGCGCATTCGCCCGTTTCTGCCATCGCGAGGAAGGCGATGTGTGGTCGCTCACCGAAGCGTCGGACGATCCACATTTGATGGAAGAAGCGGTCAAAGCCTCAACCGACTGCCCCGCAGGCAGGCTCGTCCATCGGAACAACGGCGACGGCACGCTGATAGAACCCGATTTCGAACCAGAGATCTCGCTGCTCGAAGATCCCGAGAAGAACGTGAGCTCATGTCTGTACGTAAGGGGAGGCATCCCGCTCGAATCAGCCGACGGGACGCTCTACGAGCCGCGCAACCGCTATGCGCTCTGCCGATGCGGACAATCGCGCAACAAGCCGTTCTGCGATGCGAGCCACGTGCCCGCCGACTTCCGAGACGGACTGTAAGGCTGGAATAACCGCGAAACCGCACTTGATCTGCAATCAGAACCACCCGTGAAAACGGGTGGTTTGCTCTAGGGGTATAACCCCAAGGATTACCAGCCAGCGCCTAAAGACGCTGGCCTTCACTTGTGTTCAGGCCGTATAGCTTTTGACTCGCAACAAGCCACTTAAAGTGGCAGCTTGCCTTGTCCTTTGATGAACGGGTCTTCGTATTCTTTAACGCTTAACTTGTCGAGTGCAATGTCGTGCTTTTCTTGTTCGCGAATGTATTTTGCAATAGCGGCCTCATTAAGACCTACCGTGCTTACGTAGTAACCTTCGGCCCAAAACTTCCTGTTACCGAACTTGTACTTGAGATTGGCATGCTTGTCGAAAATCATCAGGGAACTCTTTCCCTTCAGATACCCCATAAAACTAGAGACGCTTATCTTCGGCGGAATGCTCACTAGCATGTGAACATGATCAGGCATGAGGTGCCCTTCTAGTATCTCAACGCCTTTGTATCCGCATAGTGTGCGGAGTATGCTCCCAATGCTAGTCCTCAATTGATTGTAGATAATTTTGCGCCTATACTTCGGAGTGAAGACGATGTGATACTTACACATCCACTTCGTGTGCGACAGGCTATGCGACTGTTGCGCCAAATTAATCACCTTCCTAATTCGCTGGACGACCTGAACAATCGCCATTGTATAGGAAGGTGATTTTGTATAACATCTGTCGCGCACCCGCATAGCGGGTGGTTGATATCGTCCGCGCTTTGCGCGGCCGACGGGCTAAAGCCCTAATGCAAAAAAGAACCCCCGATCTGCGGGGGTTCTTCTAATTTTTGGTAGTCCCGACCGGATTCGAACCGGCGACCTCCGCCTTGAGAGGGCGGCGTCCTGAACCGCTAGACGACGGGACCATAGGCGCATCGTGGTAGTTTATAGCGACGAACCATTCTCGTCAAGAACCTTTTTCGAGGTTCTTTCTCTACGCATCTGCCACACTGCAAACAAATGGCTGGGGTGGAAGGAGTCGAACCCTCACATACGGTACCAGAAACCGCTGTCCTGCCATTAGACGACACCCCAGTAGCACATGCGATCGAGCGGGAAACACAAGTTTCCGACTGCAAACGCGAGTGAATATATTACGGTTACAAACACGCTTCGTCAAGCCCGTTTCTTGAAATCGCAGGCTTATTTTCCAGAAACGCCCTCCCGCGATTTCTCCACGCGAAGCCCCTCGCCCGCCCGAACGGAACCCTTCTTCGGGATGAAGCCGGCAACCGCCATCAGGCAGGCACCGAGCACCCGTTTCGATTTCCCAGCAGCAGAAAATCTCATCAGTTCGGTATCCCCAGCACCCCCACCATGAACGGCACCCATGCGGCGAGCAAGGTGATCAGGCAGAGCACCGGCACGATGCCCGCCTTGAACGCATCGCCGAACGTATAGACGTTATCGCGATACGACAGGGCCAAACCTGGATTGATGGGAAGCAGAAGGTTGCCGGACAGGATAGCCGCAAGCAGAATCGCCGGTATCGCAGGAGAATACCCGGCCTGCATGCAGTACGTCATCAGAGGCGGAATGAGGATGGTGGCGAAGGCGGGACCCACCGGCACAAACGAATGGGTAAAATACACCGCAGCCACGATGAGCCAGAACGTGAAGAACATACCCAACTCCATGACCCCGCTGTTCAGGAACAGGTTCGCCAGGAATGCGACGCCGCCCGTAGACCCGACGATGCCGCCAAGCGAGATGACGGCCCCGATCATGACGACGATCGTCCACGGAACCTCGCGCTGGAACTCGTCGAACGTGAGCAACCTGATGCCGGGCGCGCACATGAGCGCAAGAGCCACGACGGAAACCGTCGTCACGTTCAGCGCAGGCACCCAGGAGCCGATTATCCACAGCACCGGCACGCCCAAGAGGAAAACGAGCGTTTTCTTCTCTTCGAGCGTCAGCGACCCGAGTTCGGATGCCTTCGCCGTCAGCACGCGCAGACTCTCCTCGTCGATAGGCTCCGGCTTGAATATCTTGGTGAGGACGACCCAGATGATCGGGATCATGACGATGGCGACGGGAGCAGCCGCAAGGACCCAGGACAGAAACGGAATCGTCTGCCCCGTCGCCTGCTCTACCAAACCGATCGCAAGCACATTGATGGACGCACCCGCAGGCGTTGCCATTCCTCCCATGAAGATGGCGAAGGCGCTGCCGAGATACAGGCACTTCGCAAGGTTCGACTTGCCCTTGACGTGCCCCGCGTTTTCCAGCACCGTATCGGCGAACCCGAGAAACAGCACCAACGTGGCCGAGTCGTTCATGACGGCAGAAAGCAGGCCGCCTGCAACCATGAACGCCAGCACGAGCTTACGGGAGTCTCTGCCGGCGATCCGCACGAGAAACCCCGTCAGGCGAATGGCGAGATCTGATTTCATGACGATAGCCGTCAACGAGAAGACGGCCATGGCGAAAATTACGGTGGTCGTGCCGAATCCGGAAAAGACCGTATTGATTTCCGCGATGCCGAGCAGTGGCGCAAGGACCAGCGCGAGAAGGCCCGTCACGCCCATGGGCAGCGTCTCGCACACCCACATCGCAACGGCCGCGAACAGAATCGAAAGGCCGACGATCCCCTCATGGGTGAGTCCCTCGACAGGAGGCAGAAACCACCCGATGAGCAAAATGACAAGCGCAAGAGGGATGCCGACATACTTTTTGTTTATGCTACCGCAAACCATAATTCCCCCTATCCCCTGGACCTTCCAGCCAAGCCGGCCGGAAGGTCCGTAAGCGATTGTTTGCCCAAAGCTACATGGCGATGCCCATGAGGCCTGCGGCGAACGGCGTCCAGGCGCTCAGAAGCACCACGAAAATGATCGCCGGGACGATGCCGGTCTTGAACAGCTCGCTTGCCGTCCAGCAGTTATCGCGGTAGGCAAGCGCCATTCCCGGATTGAAGGGAAGGAGGAAATTGCCCGAAAGCAGGATTGCGAGCATCATGCCCGGCACGGCAGGCGACATTCCAACCGATACGCAAAACGCCATCAGCGGAGGCACGAGCAGCGTGATGAACGCAGGCCCGATCGGAACGAGCGTGTGGAACGCGTACACGGCGAGCATGATGAGCAGCAGCGAGAAGAATCCGCCGAGCTCCGTGACCCCCGTCGACAGGAACATGTTTGCAAGGTAGGCAACGCCGCCGGTTGCATTGACGATCCCGCCGAGGCACAGCACCGCGCCGATCATGATGACGATCGTCCACGGAACCTCGCGCTGGAACTCTTCGAACGTGAGCAGCTTGACGCCGGGAAGAAACATTGCGGCAAGACCGAGCACGGTAACCGTGGTCACGTTGAGGGCGGGAATCCACGAGCCGGCAATCCAGAGGACGGGCATGCCGATAAGGAAGAAGAGCGTCTTCTTCTCTTCGGGAGCCAAAGGCCCCAGTTCCCTTGCGCGCTTCTGCAGCTCTTCGAGATCCTTCTGCTCGATCGGCTCGGGCTTGAGGATCTTGATAACGGCAAACCACGTGATCGGAACCATGAGCAGGCACACGGGCAGGCAGGCCACCATCCAGTCAACGAAGCTGATCGTCTGCCCCATCGTTTGCTCGAGCATGCCGATGACGAGCACGTTGATGGAGGATCCCGCGGGGGTCGCACCGCCTCCGATGAACGCGCAAAGCGCGATGCCGATGTAGAACGCCTTCGCCAACCGCGATTTCCCGATCTCGTGGCCCGCGTTGTTGAGAACGATCATGGATAGGCCGATGACGAGCACCAGAACCGCCGAGTCGTTCATAACCGTCGACAGCAGCCAGGATACGCACATGAACGCAAGCACGAGCTTGTTCGAGTTCGCTCCCGACCATTTCGTCATCGCAGCGGTCAATCGAATCGCGAGATTCGACTTCATGACGATAGCCGTGAGACCGAATACCGCGATGGCGAAGATGACGGTGGTCGTGCCGAATCCGGAAAAGACCGTGTTGATTTCCGCGATGCCGACGATCGGCGCCACGACGAGCGCCAGAAGGCCCGCAACGCCCATGGGTATCGATTCGCATATCCATAGGGCGACGGTTGCAAGCAGGATGGCAAGGCCCAAAATCCCCTCGTGGGTCAGATCGCCCGTTCCTGGCAGGAACAGCCCGCCGACTACCAAAATCGCCGCAATCACCAAACCGGCGATCTGTTTTATTGAAGATGTGTTTGACATATGTTCCCCTAACATTTTGCGTTGAAGAATCCGAGCTGAGCCGCCTTGCGTTGAGGCGGCTCAGCTTTTCGCGCTACTCGGCAGCCGCAAACACGTCGATCGGACCGATGTTGCAATCCTCGTCCGTCGCATCCGCTTTCACCATACGCGTCATATACCCCTCGGCCTCGACGTACACGTTGTAGAGCGCGGCATCGACCTGATGGAACCAGAAGTCGCCGAACTCATCGGTCTCCGCCTGCAGGATCTCGGTCGTTTCAGGGTTCTCGAGCGTGATTTGCGCGCCGGCAACCACCTCGTCGGATTCCAGATCGACCACGATGCCCGCCACGAAGCGCTTCGGCAGATTCAGATAGTATACGTGGGGCTTGTCGGCGTCTGCGCGCTCGGGAGCGATAAACTCGGCGGCTTCGAGCTCGCCGGCGAAATCTTCCCCGTCGCCGAAACGAATTGCCCCATGCGGGCAGGCATCGACGCATCGGGGCACCGACCAGCCATCGTCGAGCAGATGCGCGCATCCCGTGCATTTCTGCGGCACCGCAAGCTCCTCGTTCCAGAAAATCGCTCCATACGGACACGCCTCCACAAGCTCGCGCTTCCCTTTGGCCTTTTCGGGATCGACGATCACCAGGCCGTCATCGCGGCGATACACGGCCTCGGGCGCCGCTTTCATGCACGGGGCGTCGCCGCAGTGCTGGCACAGCCTCACAACATAGGACACCTTTACTTTCGGAACGCTGCCGCGCACCTTCTCGTCGACGTTGAGCCAGAAGTGGCCGGTATCGGGCTGGGGCAGCGCAATGGGAGACCAGTCGTTGTCGCAGTGCTCGTCTTTGCAGGCGATCTGGCAGTTCCGGCAACCGTTGCACTTCGCCGGATCGATTACAAATATTTTGCCCATGCTAGTTTCCTTCCACGATGTATTCGTCCACCACAACACCGGATGCCGGGTCGTAGGCACGCCCGAACGCCTCGGGATACTGCTCCGCAAGCTGGAACACGTCGACCTTCTCGATGTTGACGAGAAACCCGCTCGTCACTTCGCCATGCGCGTTCTTCGATGTGGTCGCCGACGGCGCAATGAGGTTGTTGGCGCCGCCGCGGTCGAGGCCGCCCACCCCTGATACGATGGTGTCGACGCGGGCGCCATGATCCTGGTAGATCGCGCCGGGAATGATGCGCTCGGACACGATGACGCCGCCGAGCACGCCGCCGCGCTCGTTGTATATCTTCGCCACATCGCCGGTCTTGAGGCCGAGTTTGCCGGCATCGACGGGATTCACCCACACGGGCTCGTAGGCGTAGCCGTCCGGCCCGACCACCTTGCATGTCTGGATCTCGCGCAGCCACGTGATGTCATCGCAGTTTGCATGGACGCGCCAACGCGGATGGTTCGAAACGATGAGGAACGGGTATTCGATCGCGCGCTTCGAATCGATGCGCTCCTCGTGGCCGTCGCCCTCTTCGATCCATCGCGGAATGGGGCCGCGGATCTCGTCGTCGGGAAAGATGTCGGCGAGGGCCGTCGAGTAGTATTCGAGCTTCCCCGAAGGCGTTGTGAGCGGATGGTTCTCGGGATCCTCGTAGAATTGGCTGAGGCCCACAGGCAGATCCTCCCATTTTTCCTTCGTCGGGAACGGGTAATACTGCTTCTCCTTGAACTCCTCGAAGGAGAGCTTCTCGGAAGCGCCGGTATTCTCGAATCCGGCCTTGATGAAATCGCCGACGGTTTTGCCGCCGTCCATCATGCGAGCGTGCAGATCCTCGTAGATGCCGCCGAACTGCTCGAGTTTCTTGGCAACCTCTTCGACAGCCTCGAGATCGGATTTCGATTCGCCCAAAGATTCGATGGCCTGCTGCTCGTAGTAGACCACGCTCCACATGCCGTTGTCGGAGTCGGTGCCGATGTCCTCCTCTTCGAACTTCGTGTTGATGGGAAGCAGGATGTCGGCGAACAGGCAGTCGTTTTCCATCCAAGGATGCTGGATGAGCAGAAACTCGATGGACTCGTGGCGCAGCGCTTCCTGCATCTCGTTGCCGCCGTTCCAGCAGGTTTCCCAGCAAGGAGCGTCCGACCAGATCATATGGATGCGCTCTTTGCCCTCAAGCGGGAAGGTGAGCGGCCCGACGAACTGGTCTTCGCGAGGCAGTCCTGCGGCGATGTGCCCGTACCACTGAACGGGCGGGTTGGTGATGGCCTCGGGGATCATCGTCTTGGGGATGATGCTGGGGCGCACCGAATACTGCCGACCGCGAAACGCGGGACCGCAGTTCGGTATCTCGACCGACGGCGGCATAGGCGTCACGCTTTCCATGCCGAAAAGCGACCATTCGATGAACTTGAACTGGTTGGCGCCGGGCTTTCCGAGAGATTGCATNAAAGCGCACCTGCGAGGCGGGCGGGTTCGGGGGCGAACGCCGAACGGATGACCGCCCCGCCGTTGCAGTGGGCGATGGAAACGGCGTGCTTCGCCCAGTAGCGGGCAAGCGCCTTGATGGTGTAGGACGGCACGCCGCACTTCTTCTCGGCCCACTTCGGCGTCTTCGGAATGCCGTCTTCGCCGCCCATCACGTAGTAGGCGAAATTGTCGAATCCGATGGAGTGGGTATCGAGGTAATCGCGGTCGAACGTGCCTTCCGAGAGCCATACGTAGGCGATGGCAAGCTGCAGCGCAGCGTCGGTGTTGGGAAGCACGGGGATCCACTTGTCGGCGTGCACCGCGTTCGTGTAGTTCACGTCGGGCGAGATGTGGATCTGCTTCACGCCGATTTCAGTGAACCAGAAGCACAGACGGCTTGCCATCATGCCGCCCCAACCCCACGGAGTGGTCTCCGGATCGGCACCCCAGAACAGCACCGCATCGCCGTTCTCGGAGATGTCCTTGATCACGTTGTTCTGCATGTTCTGCTGACCGAGCGGATCCATGCCCCAGATGTGCTTGGCGCCCCAATACCAGCCTTCCCAGCTGTCGGGCTGACGCGCCTGCAGCGTGTAGTCCCCGATCAGACCGAGCATGCGCGTCTGGCACCCATGGGTTCCGTGAACGAACTTCGTTTCACCATGGCCGTCGCCCTGGACGAGGATCGAAAGCGGGCCGTATTCGTCGTGAATCCTCTTGATTTCCTCGGCGATGATCTGAGCGGCTTCGTCCCATGATACGCGAACGTATTTGCTCTTGCCGCGGTTTTGGGGATTGCGCTCGCCACGAGGATCCCAATCCACGCGCTTCATTGGATAGGGAATGCGGTTTCTCGAATACACGCGCTTTTTGTATCCGTAGGACAGGGGCCCGGAAACCACTTTGTATCCCGGCTCGAACGTGTGGCCGCGCGCCTCGATCTTCCATGCGTTGAAATGATCGTCGTCGTACTTCTCGTCGAAATGGAAGGGGCGGATGCGAAGTATCCTGCCCTCGTCCTCGTCGACGTCGACGCTGCACACGTTCGCACCGATGGCAGAGGCGCAAAAACCCATGCCCTTTACGATTGTTTTACCAGTTGCACTTCCCATAATGTTCCCTCTCGTCTTCTTACCACTTCATGAAGTTGAATGCATCGAGGTCAGGCATGGCATCCTTATCTTGGATATTGCTTTCGCTCGGTGCCGCCGGCTTTGTCGGCGGCTTCGGCGGAGCGGGCTTCTTCGCACCGGGGCCCTTGAGAGCTTCCAGCTGCTTTTCCGCTGCGATATCCTTTTTCTTCTCCTCGTTGCTCACGACATCCTCCTCACTTTGCAGTTTGCGTTTTGCGCTACGGCTTCGGAACCCGAGGCACCGACGGCGGCTTCGGCGCGCCGGGCGCTTTGGGGGCTCCAGGGGCACCGGGAACAGGCGGCGCGCCCGCGCGGCCCATGGCGGCGGCGGGCACCTTCAAAAGCGGTTTCCCGCACGAGGTGCACGTTTCGCTCCCCGGCGGATTCGTCGCCCCGCACGAAGAGCACACCGACTCTCCCCCCTCATCGACGCTTGGTGGCCTAAAACACATACGTCCTCCTTTCGTCATCGACGCCTGCATGCCTTCGCAAAGCAAGGCGTATGACTGCGCAGTATGAAAACGAAATGGGAAAGGCGCATCATGCCAGTTTGACCTTTAACGCTCGAAGGCATAATCACCGCATGATGAATCGCCTGATCAGATAGCTCGAATATTTCTTTCGATACGCCCGTTTTCCAGCATGGAACAGGCACGGGAACCTCGGCGATGCAATCGATTTCAACCGCATCATCACCCCAAGATGATGCCCAACATCGAGGTGTTCCGATAGAATGAGAGCATGATTTGCAGCACCATTGGCTTCCCGTTCAGAAGTGAAAGGCAACCATGATACGTTTTCTTGATCGGTCCCCGGAAAAAAGAAGCGGCTGCAAACCCAAGGCGCCGTTCAGCGCGGCCTCGCTTCTGGCCATGCTCGGCTTCTCATGCTACATATTCTGGGAACTTCTGGGGATCTTCGGCGCCCTTCCGTTCGCAGCGCCTTACTTTCCAGGCGACTCGCTCTGGCTCATGAGGGTATGCGGGTTCTTCGTTCTCGCCGCAAGTTTCCTGGTTGCAACGAAGGCGTACCGCCGTCTCGAGAACCGCCCGATCCTCGTCCTCGGCATCGGCGCAGCGTCAGCGCTGGTCGTTTTACTGCTTTCGTCTCTGTTTCCCCTGTTGGCCGCTCCACCGGTATGGGTTGGTATAATCGCCTGGAGCGCGCACGGCCTGAGCCTTTCCTTCCTCATGTTCGCATGGGCTCTCTATTTCAGCGCATGCTTCGACTCATGGACGGCCATCGTTGTGGCCGTCGGATACGTGATCGGTTTCTCGATGTTCTTCCTGTACTCGCTCACGATACCGTTCGACAACACGGCGTCTTCGCTGTTTCTCGGCTTCGCAAGCGCCGCCACCACCATCGGCATGCTGGCGTTCCTGCTTTTCGCCAGCAAAATGCCTTTGCACATGCTCGAGAGAAGGCAGGAAGACGCATCCGGCGCCGATGCAGAGAAAAAAGAGGGATCCGATGCGCCCGCCCGCATCACCCTCAAAACCGTTTCGCGCGTTGTTTACGCAACAACATGCGGAGTCAACTTCGGGTTCGCCATCATCCTGCTCCAATCGATTGGAACGATGTCGGTAAGCTACGGAGCGATCGGCGGAATGATAGGCTGCACCATCGCGCTCATCGCCCTTTCCGCAGGAGCGTTGAGCAGGGGGGCCGACATTCGCCGCATCGGGTTCGTGCCCATAGCAGCTCCCCTGCTGTTCCTCCCCCTCGGCGGAATCATAAGCTACATACTCTGTAGCATCCCCATCATCGCCACGTCCATTTTCACGGCAACCGTCAGCTGGTACAACACCGCACGTCGATCGTCGTCGAAGCACCGTGGGCCGATCGAGGTCTTTTCGAAGGAGAAGATGCCGGGGTGGTTCGGGCTTTTCATCGGAGCCATCGTATGCGAAATCGCCGTCACCGCAAGCTCCGACGTTTTCACGGTTATCGTTGCAGCGCTCGTAGCCTTGGTGTGCGTGGCGTTCGCCTTCCTCGAGCTATGCACGTACAACAGCACCGACGATCAGCACGCATCCGCCAAGGAGGGAAAAGAGCAGATCGAATTCCGCAGCAGGCGATTCCGCGATCGCTGCGATTCCATATCGCAATCGTACGGGCTGACGCCGCGCGAAGCCGAAGTGCTCGTCTTGCTCGCAAAGGGATACCATGCCGATTCCATATCGGCAGAGCTGAGCATTGCGAGGCCCACGACGAGAACGCACATCCAGCACATTTACCAGAAGCTCACGATCAATTCGCAACAGGAGCTGATCCACATCGTGGACACACGGGAATGATGCCGGGAGGCGAATCGGGAAGCAGGGTGATATCCCCAAGTTCTAACTTAAGCTCCCGAAGAAGCAAATCCCCATCCTTGTCTTCGACAACGTTGCTCGACAACGCGACGACGGCACCCAGGCGACGACTGCAAAAAGCGACGGCATCATATCAGACGATGCAAAAACACCCGATATAATGCCGCGTTCGCTATGCAACCGATTCTGCCAGCTTTGCCCGACCCTCCCCCCGATCGGAAACCGCACGATAGATCCTGAGCGTCGCGTACGAGCCGAACAGCACGGTATACACGGCAATGCTGATTTGAGCCGTCACTCCTTGCAGCAGCGCAGAAGGCAACAATATGCTTACGAGATGCACGTAAATCAGCCCGAAGAACACGTACGCCCACTTCTGCAGCTTCTTCCATGCACTTGCATCCATGCGACGCTTCACACCTTTGACCGACGTTACGCCCAGCACCAGAAGAAGCGCGAGCAATGCCATAGCTGTCGCGAAGAACAGGGCGAACCTTCCATCAAGCGCGCCGATATCCGCCAAACGGGGAGCGAACGACAGCAGATACATAGCCATATGGCCAACCGCAAGAAGACAGGCAAGGATGGACAGTTCGGCACGAACGGGACGCAAAGAAAGCCCCGCCCTCGAATCCTTGCGAAACACGCCAACGAACATGACGACGGTAAAAAGAGCAAGCGAAAGCGTGCATTTTTGCATCAGCAGGAACAGCCCACGTCGCACAAGCTCCGGGTACGGAACGAACGCGTGGGCAACGTACATGATGTTAAGGAGCACCGCGAGCGCATAAAAGACCATCGGGTATTTCATCAGCGGCTTTCTTAAAAGCAAGACAGCCACGGTCGCGCAAACGAGAACGATGATGAAGTTCATCTGATCTTTCCTTTCAAATGTGCGGGCCTTCTTGAAAAAGGGACCCTCTGTTTTCCAGAAGGCCCCTTGCCCATCAAAAGCTCCCTCAATCTATTTCAGATAATAGACCGACGGATTCGTCCCCTGCTCTGCAAGCAACTGCATGCTATCGCGATCGACGATAAGCTTTGAGACCTCGGATTCGGGGTCGTCCAAATCCCCGAAATACCGAGCATATCCCACACATGCCTGCACACACATCGGTTGCTCATCCTGCTTGACGAGGTTTGCGCACATCGTGCACTTCTCGACCGTGTTGGCAATATGGGCGGGTGCATCGACGTACCCCACCGCAAAGTCGAGCGCGTAGGCAGGCTCGCCGTCGTTGTAGACGCGCACGTTATACGGGCATGCTTCTATGCATGATTTGCATCCGATGCAGGTTTCCGGATCTTGCATGACGATGCCCGTTTCTTCGTCCTTGTATGTCGCACCCGTGGGGCACACCGCCACGCATGACGGCTCCGCACAATGCTGGCAGGCAACCGGACGATGCTGAAGCGTACAGTTCGGGTACTCACCCGAAGCCGTATCGATGGTTTCACCGCCGTCGGTGTACACGACGTTCCACCAGTTGCCAGACGGCAGGTTGTTGGCAAGCTTGCACGAGGTAGCGCATGTTTGGCAGCCCATGCACTTCTTCAAATCAATGACCATTCCGTATTGCATGATAACCCCCTACTGGACCTTTTCCATCTCGCACAAGCAGTCGAACCAGTTATCCTGCTCGAAGCGAGGCCACGAAGCGCAGGAAGACAGATCGGAGTAATGACCGTCGATAAAGTTGACCTCTTCCCAACCGTGATCGATTACAAGGACGCCCTGGCGGCAACCCGCGTTAATGACGGCTTTGAGTACCACGAACCCACGATCGTTGTAAAGCCGCACGGTATCGCCCTCTTTGATGCCGCGGGCTTCCGCATCCGCCGGACTCATCTTCACATAGGGCTCGGGATCGAGTTCGAGGATCATCGGGGAATTATTGAACATGGTGTGGGTCTTGAACTTGCTTCGCTCGCTGATGAACGTGAGCGGATACCGTTCGAACAATTCGTTTTCGTACCATGCCTCAAGAGGAGGCTCCCAGAACCAGCATGATTCCTTGATCATGTCCCATTCCTGCCCGACGTTCGCCATAGGCTGTATGCCCTCGTGATAGAATTCGAAACGACCCGATGCGGTAAGGGGCATCGCATTGAGCCCCACCACAACGGGCTCTTCCGGGTACGACCAGATCGCATGCTCTTCCTTGAGCCTCTCCCATGTGACGCCCGCAGCTGCTGCCACCTCGTTTGTAACACACGATTCAAGGAAGCCCTCGACGCTTTGCGTAAACTTATCTTCAAAGCCCATCGCCTTGCCCAGCAAAGTGATGATCTCGAAATCCCCCTTCGATTCGAACATCGGATCAACCACTTTCTCCGACAACTTGATGAAGGGGTTTGCGCTCGTTCCGATATCATCGCGCTCAAAGAGGAATGAAACGGGAAGCACGATGTCGGCGTACGTAGCCGTTTCGGACATGAACATATCCGAAACCACGACAAGTTCCATGGCACCCAAAGAAGAAATCCACTTGAGCCGGTCCGGCTCGTTTCCGATCGGGTTGCAGATGTATATATAGGCAGCCTTAGGAGCTCCCACGATATCGCCCAGAACCCCTTCCTCCATGAGCTGATGCAGATGAGGGGCATGGACCGTCGGCCCCGGAACCACATCAACGAGATCGGCCGTAGCCGTACTCGCATACCCTTGAACACTGGGAGCGCTGAAGTCGCTGCACGCAATGCCTGCTCCGTGTTTGGCTTCCTGACCGGTGATGTCGGCAAGCGCAAACATGCCGTCGTATGCGGTTTGCCCGTTTGCATAGTGATCGGGGCCAAATCCCGTGAAGATCATCGACAACCCCGATGTGTAGATGCGCGCCAATTCCTCAATCGTCTCGAGAGGTATGTCGGTATACCTCGAAATGGTTTCGAGGTCCCACTCGTTCAAACGGTCCAGCAGTATCTGGTATGCAGGCTTCACCGCAACGCCTTCAACCTCAAAACCGCCTTCGATTTCGGGGTCTTTTGCAGCATCGAACGCAACAGCTTTCCCATCCTCATACACGAGCACGCGATCGTCCGGGCTTCCCGCCTCAGCCTTGCCGATGTCGCTCAAACGCAAATACAGCCCGTCTTGATCCTTTACCAAAAACGGTGCAACCGTCATAGTTTGAAGATGGGTTTTGTCGACCTTGCCGTCACGGATGGCTATGAGCGCCATGCCGGCAGCCAGCAGCCCATCGGTTCCAGGGCGAATCGAGACGAACATATCGGCTTTTGCCGCAGAAGTGGTGAAAATAGGATCGATTACGATTACCTTCGCACCGTTTTCTTTTGCTTCTGATACGAAATGATAATCGACGATCATGGACTCGGAGGGATTCGTCCCCCAGATAAAGAGGTTCTCCGTGTTCACAATGTCACGATGCTCGTTATGCCCCGGGAGCAGTGCGCTCAACCCACCATGGTTCATCTGAGTGTACATTCCCGTGTTGTCGTAACAGGGCGCAATGGTCATGGCGCCCATAAGCGCTTGGAGCCGACCCGTGTAAGATATCGTAGCCATACCGCTTCCCGACCCGCTCATGAAGGCAACGGCAGACGGGCCGAATTCGGATTGCAGCTCTTTCCACTTCGATGTGATTTCCTCGATAGCCTCGTCCCACGAGATGCGCTCCCATTCGCCAGCCCCACGCTCGGTTCCATCCACGCGGCGCATAGGATATTGGACGCGTGTCGGCGAATACATGCGCTCGATGTTCGCATAGCCCTTCAAGCATGTTTCCTGATAGGGGCTCAACGACCCATCGGGACACTTCAAATTGGCTTTGGTAATGTTGCAGATCTTCCCGTCGCGCACATGAACATAAAACGGGCAACCCCATCCCGAACAATTGCCCATGCAGCTTTGGAAATACGTTTCCTCAGCAACCCCAATGGTGCCACCCTCTTCGACGGGATCGTTCCCTTCCCCGTTTGAACTGCAGCCCGCAAGCGCCCCGAAGGCAGCCACACCGGCTGTGGTGAACGCGGTGGTCTTCAGGAAGGCTCGTCTTGTAAGCGCAGATGGCTTGTTTCCAGCCATGATTCCTCCTCATTTCGTTGCCCGAGACATGAGGCCATAACGCCCTCGCTTTCAATAGGCCTTTTACCTCCCGAAAGCGCTTTCGGCATCACGTCTTATTCTGGAATCAGCTGATTTCTCCCACTACATGTTATACAGGATTGTCGTGCGACATTCAAGATTGTTGTGCGACAATTTTGAATTGTCATTATTCTACTTTTAGACTAGTGCGCTGTACCCACATCATTTACGAGCGTGCTCATCCCCTGGTGAAGGGGCAAAACCTTCCGTATACGAGCTCGGAACCACCACGGCGCCAGCGTTCTCATGGATACCTTCGTGGATCAGGTGCATCTTCCTCAGCTCAAGCGCAACCTCGTCGTCGCGGTACTGATCGGCCACCTCGGAAAGAATGTCCGAAACGTCCTTTTCGGCCTCCATGAGCATGATTCTCGAGTTCCGGCGACGCTCGGATTGGGCCTCGAGAGAGAGAACATCCTGCAAGGCGCTCGGCACGATGATATCGCGTACCTCAACCGCAACGACCGTCACTCCCCAGTCGGACACCTTCTCCTCGATCGCAACGCGCAGCTCGTGATCAAGCTGGTTGCGCCTCACGACGACCTCGGATATGGGAGCACGCCCTATCGCATCGCGCAAGGCGGTCTGGGCAGCCAGCGCAACGGCGAAATAGCAGTCCTCGACCTCGGTACAGGCGCGCTCGGGGTTCCATATCATCCACGAAAGCACGGCATCCACGTCAAGCGGAACCAGATCGGACGTCAGCGTTTCCTCCGCTCCGAACGGCGTGATCATCATGCGCTGATCGACGCGCAACGAACAGTACTCGATCAGCGGAATCGTAAAGAACAGACCCGGGCCCGCAACGCGGGAGAATTTCCCCAGGCGCAGCACTACCATGCGCTCCCAGTCGAGCGCTACGTGAACCGACGAAAGCGCCGCCAGACCCAGCAGAGTGGAAACTGCGATCGCTGCGATGTTCACCTCGGAAAAAGCCAGATAGAACAGCCAGATAACAAGACAGAACACTGCAACGGCAATCGCTATCTGCAACGCAAGCGCCCCGTTACGCGTCGCCTTCTTGCTCGGGTCGGAACGGTACGCTTCAGCCGCAACGCCGAATTCCATTTCGATGCGGCGGGCGGTATCCCGCTTGCGCGATTCATCGACGGGAGAGCTCTTACTTGCCTTGTTTCTTTTCATGTTCCCTCTTCAACTTCCTGATCGCCTTGCTGATCTGTTTCGGAATATCGTCGTAGGCCATGCCTTTCTCAAGGCAATTACTCACAAAATCCTCCACCATGGCATCCACATCGGGCGCATCCGATATGTCGTCGGGCTCGCTCACGAACGCGCCTCGCCCCTGCGTCGTCACGATGTACCCGTCGCGTTCGAGCGCAACGTAGGCCTTGCTGACCGTGTTGTAGCTGATGTAGAGCTCCGCTGCGAACTTGCGTACCGTAGGCAGCTGATCCCCCGGCTTGTAATACCCGGTATTAATCAGATACACCAACCTGTCACGCAAGCGAACCCACAGCGGCAAATCGCTGCTTTCGTCTATCTCGAATGTCGGTATCGGTTTTGCTGTCATGCTACCTCGTTTTAGATGCTCGTATGTATTCTGGCCTCAACCAAACTCAGCCTCAAGCAGAAGCCGCCGATGAGAACCAAGCCCGAAATTGCCAGGTCAATCCATTCCCCGTGTTCGCATCGCGCGGCATAGGCATTCAAGATGCCAGGCAGAACCAGGCCGCACAGCACGAAACCCGTTAAAAACACCAGCGCATGATCACCCAGAAGCAGGCGTTCGACCGACTGGGCCCCTAGATCCGCCATCGAGACCGACAGCAGATACGCGAGACAAACGACGAGCTCCGAAATGATAACGGCTAGGTCGATCGCCGCCAAGCGCGATAGAAGGTTCTTTTCCGGACGCCGCACGAAAAGCCCGTTCGAACACGCCATTACAAGCGCAATGCCCGTCGAGAGCGCTGACAGAAAGAACATCACGATGAGAAGCGGCGAATCCCACAGCGGAACCGCTTTCATGGATTGCAGGAAAACGCCCGTATACGCCATGACGAACAACGCCGCCGCAAACCCCACCGCAAGCGCGATGGGCTTCGCCCGCCGAACCGCCGCAGGCAGCGAGAAGAACCGTATGATCGCCAAGTACGCCACGCACAGGAGCAGCGCCGTGAGGGAGAACGTGCCAATGCTGATGTACGACGTGGTCGGCCTCGTGAAAAGCAGAAACGCGATCTCGGGGCGCCCTAAATCCGCGAGCAGGCATATCGCCCCCAGGGCCAAAACGACAAAGGAGACGGCATATCCCCTTTTCAGCAGGCAATCGAGATGACGACCCTCCGCAAAACCCGACTCGGTTGCACGCAAAGAGCCACCAGCATGTCCGTACTTGAAATCAAGCAGGGCGAGAACGGCAAAAGCACCCGCCCCGACACCGCCTAAAAACAAATATGCAACGATCAGCAGGCCCAAAGCCCATGCTCCCTTGCCCGTAAATCCGTCCTGTTCGCCATAGGATAGCACATTGTCGCACGACTATTGCGATGGACGGACATCGGAGCTATGGAGCAATACCTATCCAATCGACTAAAATTGGATAGGGGGGTTTCCGGGCTCGCAGAAATAAAGATCGAGGTCGGTAAGTCCGAGCGTTTTTCGAGAACGAGCACGATCGTGCTGCAATTACAGACCCTGCCGAACTCAACAGAATTCAAGCAGATCCAACGGTCGGTACGATGATTTACAGATGAACATCGTTCATCTGCAGGCCAAGGCGAGTTTTGGTAGTTTTTTGTCTCGCCGATAGCAAAAACTGCAATATAATAACTTCTCTTTCGCAGGTCAAAATAATATAAGGTGATACTTTATTGATAACAAACTGCCAAAACTCGCCTTGGCCTGCATTTCAATCCGTTCGTGAGCAAGAAAGCCAACGAACGAAGCCGCATCCCAGCTTTTCATGCTGAGACGCGGCCCAAGGCAAGTTCCCGCAGCGAATCGAACAATTGAGGTGTTCCAGCGAAACGGCATGCGATTCCGCAGCCTTGCGACAAGCAGCTGCTTAAGCCTGCTTGTACACGACGTACGTTTCCTTAACCTGCCCATTTGCATCAAAAGCCGCAATTTCTGCTGCGCTTTTGAATTCAAGATCGTCGCCTTTGTAACCGTAGTTGCTGTTGTTCATCGTATACATGTATCCGTAGATGATGCCACCCTCGTCGGCGCTCTTTTCCTGAGCGTCCACCAATTCCTGTGCGGCAGCCTTGCATTTGTCGAGTTCTTTCGGATTCCACAGACGGTCTCCACCGAGCGGTCCAAGCATTTCATCCTCCTTACCGGTAGTTTGCAGTAATCACATGATACGTACCCGCAGTGAAAAATCGCCGAGATCAGGCCAACGGAAACGGGACGCAGCGCAACGAATGCGAGACGCCCCGATCTCCCCGCCGCACGATCGGGGGTTTATCCTGAGCAGAAGACGAAGAGCGATCGGGAGAAAGGATATCCATGAAGTACACCGTTCGCGCCCGCGAGGGAGAAACCCAAACCATATCGGTGCAGCTCGATGCGACCGAGGTAACAGAGCGCCTGCGAACCTTTTACATGGCAGCCGCCCAAAATGCGGGGCTTAAGCCCGCGGCAGGACTGACCGCCAAACAGCTGGTCGAACAAGAGCTCGACCACGATGAAATCGGCCGTTCGGCCAGTGAAACCGTAGCGTCGAGGACCGCCCCTGCCGTGCTCGACCAAGCCGGCGTCGACATCATGGGCGTGCCGAATTACGGATGCTACGGCTACGCCGAATCAGGAAAGACGTTCGCCTTCGACATCGTCGCAACCGTCAAACCGAACATGGAACTCGATTCGTACGGACCTGTCGCCCTACCCGAAATCGACAGCGAAGTGGACGAGGGGGATATCGACGATTTCGTATCCAGCGTGGCGCGCTACCACCCCGACAGCGTCGCGGATGAATCCACAAACGAGGTTGGCGCCAACTCTCTCGTGTCGCTTGCCATGGAAACCTGGCGCGAAGGAAAGCGCGTCGATGGACTCTGCTTCGAAGAGCGCGAGTACCAACTGGGGAAAGGCGATATGCCAGAAGGCTTCGACGAAGGGATCCTCGGTGCGCGCGTCGGCGAAACAAGAACCGTTGAATTCAGCGCACCTGTTCCCAACCGCAGATCAAGGGGCGTCTTTCCCGTTCGGTCGTACACGGCGACGGCCACCGTCAAAGCCATTCTGAAGCAAGTGGAGCCAACGATCGACGACGCATGGGTTGCGCGAAACATCACCGCATGCGCTTCGGTTGCGCAACTGCGCGAGAAGGCCCGCCGGGAACTGCAGCAACAGGCGACAGAGCAATCGCACGGCTATCTGCTGTACCGCGCCGCAGATGCGGTATCGCAGCGCCTGACCGAACCGGTTCCCGATTCCGCATTCGCCTCCCACTACGCCGAACTGCTGCAGGGATTTCGCGGGGAGCTCGTTTCGCGCGGCATAACCGAACAGGATTACCTGAGCGAAAACAACATGAGCGCCGACGAGTTGAAGCACCGCCTCATGAGCCAGACCCGCGAGCAAGTGCGACAGGGCCTGGCGCTTGATGCCATGGCGCGCCATCACGGCATCAAGATCACGCAATCCGAGCTGAAAGCCTACTTGGGCAAAACAAGCCAGGGCAACCCCGACGAAACGCTTGACGATCTCAAAGCCCACGGCGGTCTTCGAAGAGCCGAAGAAGCCGCCCTTCGGGCGAAAACGAACGAGTGGCTCGTCGAAACGGCGCGACCGATCGAGGCCGAAGGCCCGAACGGGGCCGTCTAGCCCGACGAGCAAGGACGCCCTCCCACAGTTTTCGTTGGGGAGCCACAATATCCGACTGCTGTTCACGAATGAAAAGCTCCCATATGCTGTGAAACCGTAGAGCGAATCGAATGGAGGAAACTATGTGCTTCAGACCAGCAGCCGTCAATACCAACGTGATCGCCTGCCCCATGTGCGGTCATGAGAACCCCATCTCGGCAACGGTGTGCGAAGAATGCGGCTTCGCCGCAAGCGGCGCGGCGTCGCCGGGAGCGCCCGGCGCGCCCAAGGCCCCCGGTGCGCCCGGAGCCCCAAAAGCACCCGGGGCTCCCAAAGCCCCTGGAGCCCCCAAAGCACCCGGCGCACCCAAGGCCCCAGGCGCGTAAGCAAGGCAAACGGGCTGCCGCACGGGCGGAGCGCGCATTGCACGGCACCGCCTTCCAATCACATCGCCCGCAATCGAAACGCGCCATGCATCTCGCGCTCCCGCTGCCTCCAGCGGGAGCGCGATTGCTTTTGACAGGCGCCTACGAGCGCCTCAGACAAGCATGCGGACGCAGGAAAGGCCGCTCGCGAGCTCGGCATCTGCCGCCTGCGCATCGCAATGCCTCCCGAACAGCCGAATCTAGTCGCAGAGCGTGTAATACCCCTCGTCGGCATGCGCACGGTAAAAATCGTTCAGAATCTGCATGAGACCGGTAAAGCAATCGGATTCGAGATCGGCCTCCATGCCGATGAACCCGATCTCCACCTCGTAGGAGTGCTCCATATCGCGCAGAACGAACCCCGTCTCCTCGGCCATGGTGAGCGAGGCGATGGCGGGAAGGAACGAAACGGCCGAATCGCATTCGACCATGCGCTTGCGCAAGGAAAAATCGGAACTCGATAGCACTATGGCCTCGCGTCCGAAGCGTTTGGACAGAAGGCTGTACAAGTACGTGTTGGTGGAAACCAGATGTTTCGAGACGATATCGTCGTCGGTAAGCGCATCTTTCCCCGCCAGCGAAGATTGCGCGTTCACCATGACCCGATCGTAGGTCTTGAGGTACGGGCGGTACTGATAGCCCTTCTTCTCCAGATCGTCGATGCCCCCCACATTGGAATTACGATCCTGGTTGAAGAAGCACACGAGTCCGATGATGGGGCAAGCGTCTGAAAGCCCGTTGGCGTTGCTCGCCAAAAGATCGTGACGGATCTGGGAGTTCTGCGATTCGCGAAAATGGATCTCGCTCGATTCGAAAATGTAGTCTTTCGCCTCCTTCGTAAGAAAGGCGAGCATGGCGACGTTTTGGCATTCGAGCTGGATGGAGTGGGATCCCACTTGCTGCAGCTGGGATTTTGCTGCCGCGAACTCGAGCATCCCAGCGTAGCTCTCGATGATATCGGCAGCTTTGGGAACCAATTCCTCTCCGATGGCGGACAGGGTAAGCTTGTTGGAATAGCGGATGAGCAACTGGCATCCGAGCTCTTTTTCAAGCTCGTTCATCGCACGGCTCATGCCCTGGGGCGAAATGAAATTCAGCTTCGCCGCCCTGGTGATCGACTTGGTTTTCGCAACATCCAAAAAGTAATGCAGATACTCGATGTTCACGGAGCCCCCTATCCCGCATTAATTCGGCTGAACCGCGATCATTATATGGCAAAGAGGATATCCAAGGGGTGCGGATTCAGCTCCCCCTTGCCCGAAACGATGGCTAAACGGAATGCCAATCGATATTTCCACCAATCTGAACTGCGTATACGAAAAGCGGGTACAGCAAATTGTTGTGCTTCGTCAATGAAATGGGAAGCCGGAAGGAGCCCCCACAAAAACAGGGGGCAGCCCAACGGGTCGCTTATTTTCACCGCTCGCGTTGATCCATACACTCGCTGTGGGGGATCGAATCGAAGCTTTCGTGCGCACGGGAGGTTCGGGTTCAGGATCGCTCATCCAAGCAGGACGGCGCATCGAACGGCCAACCGCGCCATCCGATCGCTTGGGACAAAAAGAGCAGAAGACGAAGAAAGTAGGAGGAGCATGAAGACGTCTGACAAGACAATCTACAAGAACATGTCGCTATGTTCTTTCGGCAACGGCGCCAATCTCACCGCTGTCGACTCCAAGGACGGAAAGATCGTTCGTATGCGCCCCGTGCATTACGACGAGCATTACACCAAAGAGGATCTCAATTACTGGACCATCAACGCGAAGGGCCACACCTTCGAACCCGGCATGAAGACGCTGAACTCCCCGTTCACCTTCATTTACAAAACCCGGACGTACTCCCCGAACCGCATCCCCTTCCCGCTCAAGCGCGTCGATTGGGACCCGAACGGAGAACGCAACCCCCAAAACCGCGGCAAATCGAAATTCGAGCGCATCAGCTGGGATGAGGCAACCGACATCATCGCCGCGGAAATCGTGCGCATCGACGAGACCTACGGCCGCAACTCCATCTTCTGCCAGGGCGACGGCCACGGCGAGACCGGCTCCATCCACGGCCCCCACGGAACCATGGCGAACCTGCTCGACATGACCGGCGGCCTGACAATGCAGGCCCGCCAGCCCGATAGCTGGGAAGGCTGGTACTGGGGTGCCAAGCACGCCTGGGGCAACGAGCCTTTGGGGCAGAACACCCATCAGCACAACCTGTTCAAGGATATCTCCGAGAATTCCGACGCCGTGCTGTTCTGGGGCTGCGACCCCGAAACCACGCCGTGGGGATGGTCGGGGCAGCAAGCAAGCCGCCTGTGCTTCTGGTTCACCGAAATCGGCGTGAAGCAGATCCACATCGCCCCCGACGTGAACTACGCGAATGCCGTTCACTCCGACATGTGGATTCCCGTGCTGCCCAACACCGATGCCGCGCTGCAGCTCGCCATCGCATACGTGTGGATGACCGAGGGAACCTACGAGAAGGAATACGTGGAAACCCACACCGAAGGCTTCGACTGGTTCGAATACTACGTGCTTGGCAACGAGGACGGCATCCCGAAGACCCCTGAATGGGCCGAAGAGAAATGTCACGTGCCCGCCTACCGCATCAAGGCGCTCGCACGCTACTGGGCTTCGCACAACGTATCCATCGGCCACTGCAACGGCGGATCCTACATCCGCTCCTGCTACTCCCACGAACCCGCCCGCCTCGAAGTGTATCTGCTTGCCATGCAGGCTGTCGGCAAGCCGGGTCGCAACCAGGTCAAGTTCATCGAATGGGCGCTCATCGGCATGGATTCCTTCAACCCCCTGCCCCCCGGATACTTCCTGCCCGAGGTTCGCGCCTGCTACCACGGATCGGTGCTCGGCGAGCTTCCCGCCTCGTTCATCCCCAAGACGCTCGTGCCCCAATGCATCACCGTCAAGCCGGGCGAAAAGGTGGAATGGTACGGCCACACCACAAGCCGCCACCACCGCACCGACCAGTTCAAGAAATTCCAATTCCCGCAGGACGGCGATCACGGCATCAAGATGATCTGGTCCGATTCGCCCTGCTGGTCGACCTGCTGGAACGGCGGCAACGAATTCCAGGATGCCCTCCTGAACCCCAACCTCGAGTTTTTCCTGGTCGAGCATCCGTGGATGGAAAACGACACCCTGTTCGCCGATTTGATCCTGCCCATCTCGACTACCCTCGAGTTGGACGACTTCGGCGTCGATACGTATTCGGGCCAGTTCAATTCCATCATCTGGGAACAGCACGCCTGCGACCGCCAGCACGAATCGCTTTCCGATTACGAAGCTGTACTCGAGGTTGCCAAAAAACTGCAAACCTACGGCGGCATCTACGAGGATTGCGCAAGCCACCTTTCGGGCGATATGACCGTCGAGGAGTGGCAGGAGGTCGGATACCAGGGATCGGGCCTGCCCGAAGAGGAGCAGGATCTCGAACTCATCAAAAAGCAGGGCTACCAGATGCTTCCCACCCGAGAGGGCTGGGACCAGGAACCCGCCGGCATGATCGAATTCTACGAAGATCCGCAATCAAACCCCATGGAAACCCCCACGGGCAAGATCGAATTCTATTCGACGGGACTCGCCAACTTCTTCCCCGACGACATGGAGCGCCAGCCGGTTGCCAAATGGATCGAGGAGTCCGAAACCCATCATGAGCGCATCAGCTGCGACCGCGCCAAGGACTATCCCTTCCTGCTGGTTTCCAACCACCCGCGCTGGCGCATCCATGCCAACTTCGACGACTGCCCGTGGACGCGCGAGATCGAAACGTGCAAAGTCGTCGGCGTTGACGGCTACGCGTACGAACCGGTATGGATCCACCCGACCGACGCGGCCGAGCTCGGCATTGAAAACGGCGATATCGTCGAGGTGTTCAACGAACGCGGCACGGTTCTGGGCGGAGCCTACATCACCGAACGCGTAATCCCCGGCGCCGTTCTGCAGGATCATGGCGCCGAGACCGATCCGATCGTAACCGGCGTGGGCGGCATCGACCGCGGCGGTGCGAACAACCTGATCGCACCGAGCGCCACCTCGTCCAAGAACGCAGCCGGAGAAGTTACGGGCGGCTTCTTGGTGGGCGTGCGCAAGTGCGACATCAACGCTCTGATGGAACAGTACCCCGCAGCCTTCGAGGCCGAGCACTACACCATCGAGACGGGCACCAACGTCTACGACTATTTGCAGGAGGCTTAAGAATGAAAACTATTCTGTTTGACGCCAGCCTGTGCAACGGCTGCTACGGTTGCCAGATGGCTTGCAAAGACGAACACTGCGGCAACGACTGGAGTCCCATCGCCGCCGAACAGCCCACGACGGGCCAGTTCTGGTGCAAGGTCGAGCAGGTCACCCGCGGCAAGCTCCCCGAGGTGAAGGTGCAGTACACGCCCGTTATGTGCGGGCACTGCGAAAACGCGGCCTGTATGGAGGCCGCAACCGACGGAGCCGTATACCGTCGCGAAGACGGCTTGATCATCATAGACCCGGTGAAAGCAAAGGGTCAGAAGGCCATCGCAGAAGCATGCCCCGCCGGCGCCGTCTACTACAACGACGCACTCGACATTCCCCAGAAATGCACGGGTTGCGCGCACCTGATCGACGACGGGTGGGAGGTCCCCCGCTGCGTCGACGTATGCGCAACGGGCGCCCTGACCTACATCGACGAGGAAGACGTGCCCGCCGAGGCGGTGCCCATGCCCGCCGCAAGCGAACTCCATCCCCATGTGCATTACATGAACGTCCCCAAGCGCTGGATCTACGGCGTGCTGGTTGACCGCTCGATAAACGAGGTTGTGATCGGCGCAACCGTAAAGCTTCTCGATGCCGAAGGCACCGAGGTCGCACGTATCGCCACCGACGAGTTCGGCGAGTTCCGCTTCAAGGAGCTGGACGAGCAGGCATACACCGTAACCGCCTCCGTCGATGGCTACGAAGACATCGCGCTCTCGGCCGATGCAACCGACAAGGATGTCGTTTTGGGCGACATCTTCCTGAGCGCCGTTGCATAAGCGCTCGCAGGGGCTCCCCCGCGGCGCGCACAACCGCGCCGCGGGGTTCAAAGACAAGCAAAACAGGAAGGGGTAACAATGGCTGAAGCAGCCAAGAGCAACAAGGTTCTCTTCAAATGGATCTGGATCGCCGTTGCCATCGTTTTAATCTTAGTGGGCCAGTTCGGCCCGCTGTGGTCGCCCGAGCTGAGCCGCGCGGGGCAGACCGCCATCATGGTCTTGCTGGCGGCGGTTGTCATGTGGGCGACCGAAGCGCTGCCGCTGCCCATCACATCGCTCGTGATGGTGGCTCTGTGCGGGTTTCTGGGGATAGCGGCCTACAACGATATCTGGGCCGCAACGTTCACGAGCTCTCTTTGGATGTTCGTCGGCATCTTCGGATTCACGACGTTTCTCGGGGTATCGACGTTTCCCCAACGTCTGATAGCCATGGTCGTCCGAATGGTGAAAGGCAACATCAATCTGGTCATTCTGGGCTTCATGGTCATCTCCGCCATCATTTCGATGGTCATGTCGAACATCGCTCTGACAGCTATCATGATGGGCTTCGCCGCTTCGCTTCTGCGCGCAGCCGGCGCGAGGCCGGGCGAATCCAACATGGGCCGTTGCCTTGCGCTTGCGATTCCCTTCGCCGTCATGTTCGGCGGATGCCTTCTGCCCTCCGGCACGCCCATCAACGTCGTCGTCCTCGGATTGGCCGAAAGCGCCTGCGGCGTCACCATCACGTTTGCCGAATGGTTCGGCTACACCATCATCCCGGTTGCACTGAGCCTCGTAGCCTGTTGGATAATCCTCATCAAGGTATACAAACCCGAGCCCTTGAGCCAGGAGACCGTCGACAAGTTCCTGGGAGAGGTTTCGGCTCTGCCGCCGATGGATTTCAAAGAGAAGTTCAACATCGGCGTTTTGCTGGTTGCGTTGGTATGCTGGATTGCAAGCTCCTGGATTCCCGTGCTGAACACCACGTTCGTCGCTCTCATCGCGCTCGGCCTGCTGTTCTTGCCCGGCACCTCGATGATCACCACGAAGCAGTACCGCTCTGAAAGCCCTTGGGACATTCTGCTGATGATGGCGTCGATCAACGGCATCGTCGCCGCCATGTCCGCCGCAGGCTCCGTCGCATGGATCGTCAACATGCTCCTCGGCGTCACCTCGGGCATGAGCTTCGTCATGCTGTTCATGGTCATCAGCGTCGTGTTGGCCATCGTGCACAACTTCTTCCCCTCGGGCCCTGGCCTTGCAGCCCTCGTAACGGCCCCTGTCCTGGGCCTCGTGGCCGCCGTCGGTGGAAACTTCACCGCGACCATCCTGATGCTGGCCCTCTGGTGCGCTCTGTGCTTCCTCGTCCCCCTCGACTCGGTGCTGCTCGTATCCTACGCGGGCGGGTACTACAAGTTCAACGAGATGTGGAAGGGCGGCCTGCCCGTCACCATCGCAACGATGGTGTTCTTCAGCGTGTTCCTGCTCGTCGTTCCTCCAATGGTAGGAGCCATGTAAAACTCTGTTTGCACGCCCTTTCCGGGCCCTGCGGATGCGCAGGGCCCGGGAGCAGCCGAACCGAAGAGGGAAAACCCTGATTGCATTTTCGTGCGGCTGCACAGGGCTCCATTTACGATTTGGGGGTACATCGTGTCTGAAGTTCTCATGCGCGCTTCGCTGCGCCCGCGCAACGTGGCGTGCATTCTCTTGGCCGTCGCCATCATAGCCGCAACGGCGCTCGCCCCGCCGACGGCCGGCCTCACCTACGAGGGCCGCATGGTGCTGGGCATTCTAGGGGCGGGCATTCTCCTGTGGGTCACCGAATCGCTGCCGCTACCCGCAACCGCGCTGCTCATTTTGGTGATGATGCCGATCATGGGCGTGTGCACCTTCGATGAAGCGTACGCCAACGCCATGGGCTCCACGGTGTTCTTCCTCATGGGCACCTTCGCGTTCACGGTCGCGCTCGATGCCACCACCATCCCCACCCGCATAGCGGCGTTCGTACTCAGATGGTCGGGCACCGACACCAACAAGATGCTACTCGGCTTCATGTGCGCCACAGCCTTCCTCTCGTTTTTCATGTCGGATGTTGCCGCCTGCGGCGTGTTCATCTCGGTTGGCAAGCGGCTGCTCGAGCTCAACGAAGCCGAAAAGCTGAAATCCCCCATGGGCAAAGCCATGATGATCGCCATTCCCTGGGCATCGTATGCGGGAGGCTGCGCAGTCATGACCGGCAACGGCTGCAACGTGATCACCGTAGGGTTGTTCTCGTCGCTGTTCGGCGTGAACATGAACTTCATCGAGTGGTCGATGCTGGGGTTTCCATTCTGCGTCATCATGCTGTTCTCGTCGTGGTTCATCATCACGCGGTTCTTCAAGCCCGAACCCATCACGCAGGCGTCTATCGACGCCACGATGGCGGAGGTCTCCGACATGGGCAGGATCAGCCGTCCCGAAGTGATGACGATCGTCATCATCGCGCTAGCAATGGTTTTTTGGATTCTGAGCTCGTGGTTCAGCTTCCTGAACACCGCCATGATCGCCATCTTCGCCATCGTCTTGCTTTCCGTTCCAGGGTGTTCGACTTTGGAATTCAAGGGGCTTGTATCACGCATGAACTGGGGTGTGCTGCTCATGATCATGTGCATCTTGTCGGTCGCGCATTTCGTGGTTGCCACCGGAGCGGGTGACTGGATGGTTGCCGCCGTCGTGGCCGCACTGCCCGAAAGCTGGAAGGTTCCCGTCGTGGTGCTCATCGTGCTTTCGACGATCGGCGCCATCGTGCACAACATCGTTCCCGTGGGCCCAGCTGTAGCGGGCATCCTCGCCTATCCGTTCGGCGTTATCGCGGGCGACTTCGGCATCAGCATGTACTGCATGCTGATGGTGGTGGCCTGGCAGGCTTCGCTCGCTTACATCCTGCCGCTCGACTGCGTGCCCATACTCACCTATTCGACCGGATATTACAAGATGTCCGACATGGTGAAGGTCGGCTGGATTCCCACCGTGCTGCTCGTGGTTCTGACATCCACGCTTCTGCCGGCCCTGTGCATGCTGTTCGGATTCGCGTAGGGAATCGATGCGCAGATAGACCCGATGCGAGCCCGGCGGATGCTTCGTCGGGCTCGCCGTCTGCACGCGGCGCAACCCTTCGCACCCCGCGAGATGTTCGTCGCAGGCGCCCGCACCGTCCATTATCGCGGCATTGCGCCTAGCCCGCCTTTTTCTCGAGAAAGTCGAACACCGTGTCGAAGTAAAGGCTCGGGTCGGTTTGCGCCGAAAGAGCGTGTCCAGCCCCCGCAACGACGAGCAGCCGCTTTTCGGGCGCCCTGCACGCTTCGAACAGCTCGCGGGCCATGGATGCGGGAATGAACCCGTCGCTCGATCCATGGATGAACAGCGTGGGCGTTATGCTCTTCTTCACCTGCTCGAGAGCCGATGCGTGCTTGATGTCGTAGCCTCCGCGCGCTTTGAGCATGATGCGCGCATCATCGACGACGGGATGGCGCGGCAGCCCGAAGAGCTTCTTCACCTGGCCGGCGAGCATCGACTGCAAATCGGTGAAGGCGCAATCGGAAACGACAGCCTTCACTTGAGCGGGGATAATTTCGCCCGATGCCATGCATGCCGCTGCCGCCCCCATCGAAACGCCGTGCAGAACGATCGAGACGTCTGCGCCGAAGCGTCCGATCAGATAGTCGATCCACAGCAGAAGATCGCAGCGGTCCGTCCACCCCATGCCGATAAGATCGCCGCCGCTTTGCCCGTGGGCGCGCAGGTCGGGAGCAAGCACGTTGTACCCATGCGCAGCGTAGCGCGCACCCAGGTACTCGACGTCGTGGTGGGAGTTGGTGTAGCCGTGCACGAGCAGAACCCACCGATCGCTCGGATCCGATGCCGGGTAGATGAACCCCGAAAGATCGAACGCATCGCTTTCGTGCGCACGCGCCGCACCGCATATGCCCCCTTTCGCAACGCCCGTCGAAGCGCGAATGCGTACCTGCTCGACATCCGTGCGCTCAAGCCACGCATCCCGTTTTGCAAAAAGCATGCGCCGATTCTGCTCGACGGCATCGCGCACGTCGGAGGCGACCGATCCGTTCGCCAGATCTCCCCCGATCCGATCGCGTCGGCGCATGCGACCGGTCTTGCCATCCTTGCCCGGTACGAGCGCATAGTCTATGCATGCGTTGCCGATGGCAACCACCGATGCACCGTAGAGCGCTGCAAGCGCAGCGCCGCATGCCGCAACGATTCCCGCCGTTCTCTTCATGCCCATCACGGCCTCCTATCTGCCGACGAACGCCTTTCTGCAAGCGCGGTACAGCTGGATAAAGAACGTCGGCGCGAACGCCAAGGCGACGATTGCGCCGACTTGTCCCATCGTAACATCCGCAACCTGGATGAGGGGATGGAGAAACGGAACAAACAGCACCGCCGCAAGCAACAAGACGCCCGCACCGAACGCCATGAGCGTGTAGGGGTTGCTCAGAAGGCCAAGGTGCATGATGGTCGCATCGCCGCGGCAGTTGAACCCGTGGAACAGACGTGCGAGCGAAAGCGTAGCGAACGCCATCGTCATGGCAACCGCTTCGCCCGACCCGTTAAGTCCGATGAAAAACGCGGCGATGGTGGCTGCGGCGATGAGCAAGCCTTCCGATCCGATCTGCCCGAGCAGCGTGCGATCGAGAATGGGCGCTTTCGGATCGCGCGGTTTCTGGTCGAGCAGATCGTCGTTTGCGGGCTCCATGCCGATGGATATGGCGGGAAGGCTGTCAGTCAGGAGGTTGATGAACAGCAGGTGCACGGGGGCAAACGGCGCCGGAAGCGCGGCGATGGATGCGAACAGCACGCAGATGATTCCTGCCATGTTGCCCGAAAGCAGAAAATGCACGGTGTTTTTGATATTGGCGTACACCGCCCGGCCGTTGGCAACGGCCCGCACGATGGTGGCGAAGTTGTCATCGGTGAGAATCATCGATGCCGCATCCTTGCTCACCTCGGTTCCCGTGATGCCCATGGCCACGCCGATGTCGGCTTTCTTGAGGGCAGGGGCATCGTTTACGCCGTCCCCCGTCATGGCCACGATGTTGCCGCGACGCTGCCAAGCCGACACGATGCGAATCTTATGTTCGGGAGAAACGCGCGCGTACACCGCTACGAAGGGAAGCACCTCGTCGAGATCCGCTTCGCTCATCGCATCGAGCTCGACGCCGTCGACCGCGATCTCGCCCTCGTCCATGATGCCGAGCTCGCGGGCGATCGCCGAAGCGGTCACCTTATGGTCGCCCGTAATCATGACCGTGCGGATGCCCGCCCCCCTCGCATCGGCTACCGCAACCACCGCCTCGGGGCGAGGCGGATCCATCATGGCCGCAAGACCCACGAACACGTAACCATCCTCATCCTCGACCGAAAGATCGCGAACGGCATCGAGGGGGCGCATGGCGAACGCGAGCACCCGAAGCCCATCTTGGGAAAGCCGATCGTTCACGCGCAGAACCTCCGCCTTGTCGGCCTCGGTGATGGGCTTGGCGCCGCGCGCCGTAAGAATGGCGCTCGAGCGACCGAGCAGCACGTCGAGCGCCCCTTTGGTAAGCAGCAAAGGCTCGCCGCGCAGCTCGTGAAGCGTACTCATGAGCTTGCGATCGGAATCGAAAGCCAGCTCGCGCAACCGGGGGTGTTCGGCGCGGTAGGCCATCTCGTCGATAGCGAGGCTGTCGCCGATCTGCACGAGGGCGACCTCGGTCGGATCGCCGAGCGCCGCACCCGTCTTTTCATCGGTCGTCGCATCGCTTGCCAGCAGCCCTATTTCAACAAGCTGGCGCTCGGGCTCGTCTGCGAGATCGATCTCTTCAAACGGCACCAAGCGCCCGTCGACGTAGATCATCTGCACGGTCATTCGGTTCTGCGTCAACGTTCCCGTCTTATCGGAGCAGATCACCGAAACGCTCCCCAGCGATTCCACTGCCTTGAGGTCCTTGATGATCGCATGCTGTTTGGCCATCTTCTGCGTTCCGATGGCGAGAACGATCGTCACGATGGAGCCGAGCGCCTCGGGAATGGCGGCGACCGCGAGGGCTACGGCGAACATGAGCGAATCGACAATCCCCATGCCGCTGCGAAACACCGAAAGCAGGAACACGACGACGCAGACGATCGCAACCCCGATGGCAAGCTTGGCCGAAAAGGCGTCGAGGCTTTCCTGCAGCGGGGTCTTACGCTCTTTCGTTTCGTTCATGAGCGAAGCGATTCTACCGATTTCGGTAGCCATGCCCGTCGCCGTGACCACGGCGTATGCGCGCCCGTAGATCACAAGCGATCCAGAAAACACCATGTTCTCCCGATCCCCGATCGCCACGTTGTCGCCCTCGATGGGAAGCGAGTTCTTCTCGACGGCAGAGCTTTCCCCCGTCAGCGCGCTCTCGTTGACCTTGAGCGAGAAGCTCTCGACGATGCGCCCGTCGGCTGCGATCAGATCGCCCGCTTCGAGCACGAGAAGATCGCCGGGCACGACCTCGGATGCCAAAATCTCGACACGCTCGCCTCCGCGCATGACGCGTGCTACCGGAGCGCTCATGTCTTTCAGACTTGCAAGCGATTGCTCGGCTTTCACCGTTTGCAGGGTGCCGAGCACGGCGTTCAACAGAATAACGGCAAAAATGACGATCGTGCTTTCGACGTGACCGGACGCGAGGGATATGCCCGCCGCTGCGATGAGCACTATGACGAGCAGGTCTTTGAACTGCTCGAAGAACACCGACAGCACGCTTTTCTTCCCCGCATCGACAAGCTGATTTTCGCCGAAGCGGGCAAGCCGTGCGGATGCCTCCTCAAAAGAGAGTCCATCCAGATTCGATCCCTGTCTTTGCAGTGCTTCCTCCGCCGTCAAGCGAAACGGCTGTACTCCCATCGGATGCTCCTATCGTTGCGGCCTGCCTGCCGAGCTTTTCATCTGGAAACGGCGCCGTTTCCGAGTTCGGCGATGCGGCGCGCTTCCGCATGCTTGCCTTTTTCCTTCATCGAAGCGTATCGCCCGCACGCGTAAAGCGCGAAAACGGTCACCGGAACGTTTTCGGACCGAGCGCTTGCCGACACCGTGCCGAGGTACAATGGGCACAAGCACCTGCGAGGCAACGAGGTAACCATGGCAACAGCATCGGCCGACATGCCGCAATACGATTTCGATTACGACGGCTTCATCACCGAAGTCATCCCCCGCGTATACCGCGTAAGGGTTCCCCTCCCCGATAATCCCCTCAGGGAACTCAATTCGTATTTCATCGTCGATGACGAATCGACGACCATCGTCGATGTGGGCTTCGACCACCCCGCCTGCGAAGCGGCGCTCAACGCCGCACTCGATGCCCTCGGCCGCACCTGGGATACGGTGCAGATCGTACTCACGCACTCGCACCCCGATCACACCGGCAACCTCGATCGCATCTATCGGAACGGCATGCGCATTTGCGCAAACCTCCACTCCTTTCAAGAGGTCGAAAACCTCCAAGTCATGGAAGCCAAAGTATTCCAGCCGCTCGTTCGCCAAGCGGCGCGCCCCCAAGACGAGGGGCTTTCGTTCGAAAAGGGCGTGCCCCGGCTGAAACTGCATGCTGAGCTGTTGCCCCTGAAGCACCGCCCCTCCGTCACCTACATCGAGGAGGGCGATACCGTATCCGCGGGCGCCTACGAGTTCGAAGTCATCGAAACACCCGGACACGACAACTGGCACATATGCCTGTACGAACCGACGACAAAGACCATGATCATCGGCGATCACGTGCTCGAACGCATCACGCCCGCCATCTCGTCGTGGTTTGCCACGCACAACGCACTCGAAGAGTTCATGGAAAGCCTCGGCAAGATGAACCGCTACGACGTCGACCTCGTGCTGCCCGCCCATGGAGATCCGTTCACCGGCCTCACGAACCGCGTCATGCATTTGAAAGACCATCACGAGAAGCGGTTGGAAGAAATCTACGAGCTGGTCGCACAGGGGCACCACGACATCATCTCCATCTCGCAAAACGCTCGCTGGAAATACCCCGATTGGTGCCGATGGCCGCTCGACCAGAAGTATTTCTCGATGGCCGAGACGATGGCGCATCTGGTATACCTCGTATGCGATGGGAAAATCAAACAGACCATCTGCGGAGACGAATACCGATTCGAACTTCCGTCGTAGGGCAGCAGCCGAGCTTCGGGCCCATACTTAGCCGGCCGGCGCGCCGGCCGCAAGCCCCACCCACGAACCGCAAAGGAACCGCCGATGTTCGCAGATACCATCATCGAAACCGAATCGCTGTTCACCGGCGCGGGTGCCGGTGCCGAACCGGGGGCGGTGGCCATAGCAGGCGACCGCATAGCCTATGCGGGCCCGAAAGGCGGCGCTTTCACATGGCGCGGGCCGGACACGGAGGTGCGCGATTACGAAGATGCGTTGGTGGTACCCGGGTTCCACGATTCCCACCTGCACTTCTTCCATTCGGCGCTCTACAGTTCCCCTTTGGCGTCGAACTACCTCGGCACGAGCGAAGCCGACTACGTGGCGCACTTGGCGCCGCTTGCCGCTTCAAGGCCCGAGGGATCATGGCTGCTCGCCCAAGGATGGCGCGAGTACCGCTGGAATCCCCCCGTCATGCCCAGCAGGGAATCGCTCGACGACGCTTATCCCGCGCGGCCCGTTGCGCTGTATTCGGGCGATGCCCATACGCTTTGGGTCAATACGGCCGCGCTCGATGCGCTTGGCATCACCGAAGAAAGCGAACCTCCTGCGGGCGGCAGCTACGACCGCGACGGCGAAGGCAGGCTCACGGGCATCATCCGCGAAGCCGCCGCCATGGAACTGATGCCGCGCATCACGGCGTCGTTTTCCGATGAGGAGATGCAGACGGCCTACTGCGGGTTCATGGAAAAACTGCTTGCGAACGGCATCACCTCGGTCTGCGACATGTCGCTCATGGCAAGTCCGGGACTCGATTTCGTTCGCGACGACATCTACGCGGCTCTCGATGCCCAGGGGCGCCTCGCCGTGCGCGTGCACATGTTCCCCACGCTGACCGACGATATGGCCCGCCTCGAATCCATGCAGAAGCGCTTCACGGGAAACCGCCTGAGGGCACCGGGTTTCAAGCAGTTTTTCGACGGCGTCTCGAGCCAGCACACGGCCTATCTCGCCCAACCCTACGCCAACGCCCGCTTCGACGGCGATCGGGGGCGACCCACCGTCGAACCTGAAACCATGCGCAAGCTCGTGCTCGGAGCCGCGAAAGCGGGGCACGCCGTGCGCATCCATACGATCGGCGATGCGGCCATACACGGCGCCCTCGATATCTTCGAAGAGGCGCGCCTCCTGTTCGGACCGCTCGAGCACGGTCAAAATTGCTTGGAGCACCTCGAAAACTTCCAGCCCGAAGATATTGCGCGCCTCGGCGAGCTCGACGTACTCGCCGCCGTACAGCCGCCGCACATCACGCTCGATCCCGGCGGCCCCGAACGCGATCTGGGTCCCGATCGGATCCGCTGGATGTGGCCGTTCTCGACATTCCTCGAAAAGGGCGTGAAGATGGCCTTCGGCACCGATTCGCCCGTCGTCGACGTGAATTCGATGGACGTGCTGTACGCTGCCGTCACGCGACGGGATCCGCGCACTCACGAGCCGCAAGGCGGCTGGCTTGCGCAAGAACGCATTTCCATGGCAGACGCGCTGCGTGCCTACACGCTCGGCAGCGCCCAAGCCGCCGGAAGGGCAAACGAGCTCGGCACGCTCGAAGCGGGCAAATTCGCCGACATCGCCGTGCTCGACCGAAACCTGCTCGCCATCGCCGAAGACGAAATCCAGCAAACGAAGGTCATTGCCACCTACGTGGGCGGAACGCTGCTCTACGGGGAATGAATCAGTAATCCCACATGTGGTTCAAGGGGCCGTTGCCGCGCCCGAGAGCAAGGCCGTACTGCAGCGCCCCCGTCACGTAGCTTTTCGCTTTCGACACGGCGGCCTGCATCTCGAAATCCTGGGCAAGCCCGCAGGCGATGGCGGATGAGAGCGTGCATCCCGTGCCATGCGTGTTTTCGGTCTCGATGCGCTTATGGCGCAGCCAGACCACCCGCCCGTGCTCGGTCACGAGCACGTCATCCGCCCGCTCGGTTCCATGCCCCCCCTTGACGAGTACCGCACCCGAGGTTTTTTCGGCAAGCTCCTTCGCCGCGGACTCCATATCCTCGTCAAACGCGATGGCGCGACCGCAAAGCACTTCGGCCTCGGGAATGTTGGGAGTGACGATATCGGCGAGGGGCAGAAGCTTCGCCACCAAAGCCTCGACGGCTCCATCGTCGATGAGACGAGCGCCCGAAGTTGCAACCATGACCGGATCGAGCACGATGTTTTTCGCCTCGTTGGCAACAAGGCGCTCGGCAATGGCTTCGATGATGGCCGCCGAAGACACCATGCCTATCTTCACCGCATCGGGGCGAATGTCGTCGAACACCACGTCTATCTGCTGCGCGACGAATTCAGGGTCGACCTCGACCACGCCGTACACGCCGGTAGTGTTTTGCGCGGTCAATGCCGTAATGGCCGTCTCGGCGTACAGCTTATGCGCCGCAATGGTCTTGATGTCGGCCTGAATGCCGGCGCCCCCGCTCGAATCGGAACCCGCAATGCTCAAGACTGCTTTCATGTTCGACCCCCTCAGTCGTCGTTATCCGTGTTTCCGCACGCGCCTTGGCGCGGCGTTGTCGCGCCAAGGCAAATCGTAGCGCTTAGGCAAGCGCCTCGTCAACGAGCTCGCGAAGGCGCTTCGTCGACGACTCGATGTCTTGCGAGGCGAATATCGCCGACACCGCCGCCGCCCCATCGACCCCGGTGCCCGCAAGCGAGGATATCGTCGTTTCGTTGAGACCGCCGATCGCCACCACCGGAATGGCAACGGCCTCGCATATGGCGGCGAGCTCTTCGAAGCTCACGTCTGCGGCCTCGGGCTTCGTCGGCGTTCCGAACATCGCACCGACCCCAAGGTAATCGGCTCCGTCGGCCTGCGCCTCAAGCGCCTCTTCGAGCGTTTGCACCGAGACGCCGACGATCTTGTCGGAACCGAGCATGGCGCGCGCGGTTGCGCACGCCATGTCGTCCTGCCCCACATGAACGCCATCCGCATCCGCAGCGAGCGCCGCCCCGACGTCGTCGTTGACCACGAACGGCACCCGAGCGCGAGCGCAGAGCGGCCCGAGCTCTTTAGCAACGGCGATCAGCTCGTCGGCCGATGCGTGCTTGTCGCGCAGCTGAATGAAGGTCGCCCCGCCCCGCAGCGCCGACTCCACGCACTCGGCGAGGGTGCGCCCGTCGAGCCACGCGGTATCGGTTACCGCGTACAGCCGCATGGCCTTGCGTATATCATCGCGCGCATACATGGGCTACCGCTCGATTCGTTCGATTTTAGCCGCTGCTTCGAGCGCTTCGCCATCCATGCGGTACAGCGCATCGAGCAGGTAGGTGCGAAAAGAGCCGTTGCCATCGCGTGATCCCATGCGCTTTTCAGCAAGCTCGCCGGCCAAACCCATGCTCGAAACGGCGGCGACCGTCGCGTCGAGCATCGATCCGGGGTTGGCTGCGGCGTATGCGGCGCACAGACATGAGAGCATGCACCCCGCGCCGGTTATCTTGCCCATCACAGGCGATCCGTTAAAGACGGCATAGGCCTCTTCCCCGTCGGTCACGATGTCGATCGCCCCGGTGATGGCGACGACGGCTCCGGTCTTCTTCGCGAAATCGCGTGCGAACGCGGCCGATTCGGCCAGGTTTTCGGGAGTCACCGCATCGTCGGGGCATACGTCCACGCCCCGCGTGGTCGCAGCTCCCCCCGCAAGCGCCTTTGCCTCCGACATGTTCCCACGGATCACGGCGATGGGAAGCTTGTCGAGAAGCTCGGCCGCCGTAGCGGTGCGCAGCCTCGACGCTCCCGCCCCAACCGGGTCGAGCACGATCGGATGGCCGAGCTCGGCAGCGCGCTCCCCCGCCAAAAACATCGCCTCGATCGTGCGCTTGTTCAGGGTTCCGATGTTGATGGCGAGAGCACCGCAGATGCTCGTGATATCGATCACATCTTCGGGCTCATCGCTCATGATAGGGCTTCCTCCGCAGGCCAGAAGCGCATTGGCGCAATCATTGACCGTCACGTAGTTCGTGATGTTATGCACGAGCGGCACGCTTGCGCGAACCGTTTCCACCGCGTTTTTCAAAGCAAACTGTTCCATGGTTGTCTCCTTACCGCCGACCGGACCCATTTGCGCTTTCAATATGGGTCCCCGTCGCCGCCTGTTGGTCATCGAGCATCGAGATCTATAGTCAGCCCGTCCATAATCGTATTCACCGTGCGCATCGCGCACATCTTTCCGCACATCGTGCACGTTCCATCCGTCGAAGGCGGCGCGCTTTCGAAATAGCGTCGAGCCTTGACCGGATCGATCGCATGGGAAAACATCTCCTCCCAATCGATGCGGCGCCGCGCATCGCTCATCTTGTTGTCGATGTCACGTGCGCGGGGAATGCCTTTGGCGATATCGGCCGCATGAGCCGCGATCTTGGTGGCGACGAGCCCCTCGCGCACGTCGTTCACGTCGGGCAGGCGCAGGTGCTCGGCAGGCGTGACGTAACAGAGGAAATCGGCACCCGAAGCAGCGGCGACGGCGCCTCCGATAGCGGCCGTGATATGGTCGTAGCCCGGTGCGATGTCGGTGACAAGCGGACCGAGCACGTAAAACGGCGCATCGTGGCACAGGCGCTTCTCGAGCTTCATGTTAGCGGCAATCTCGTCGAGCGCCATATGCCCGGGTCCCTCGACCATCACCTGCACGCCCGCATCCCATGCGCGCCGCGCAAGCTTGCCGATCTCGATGAGCTCGGCTATCTGAGCGGCATCGCTCGCATCGTAGGTGCTCCCCGGCCTCATGGCATCGCCGATGCTGATAGTCACATCGTATTCGCGACAGATGGCGAGCACCTCGTCGAAGTGCTCGTAAAACGGGTTTTCGTTGCCCGTCGCCTCCATCCACGCGAAGATAAGCGATCCGCCGCGGCTCACGATATTGGCAAGCCGCCCTGTTTCCTTGAACGAATCGATGACGCGGCGGTTCATACCCGCATGAATGGTTGCGAAATCGACGCCATCCTGCGCATGCACCCGTATAACTTCAAGAAAGTCCTCGACCGTGATGTCGACGAGCGCCTTTTCAAGGTAGCCGATCGCATCGTACATCGGCACGGTACCCACCATGGCACTCGACATGCCGATGAGCGCGCGGCGGAATTCCCGCGTTTTGCCATGATTCGAAAGATCCATGATGCCCTCGGCGCCCAGCTCGAGGGCAACGGCGACCTTCGCGAACTCATCTTCTTCATCGTGGAGGTCGCCCGAGATTCCGAGATTGACGTTCACCTTGGTGCGCAATCCACCGCCCACGCCTTCGGGCGAAAGCGATGCATGGTTCACGTTTGCCGGTATGGCGATGCGACCCGAAGCCACGCCCTCGCGGATCTCTTCGGGGGTTTTGCCCTCTTTTTCAGCCACGATCTTCATTTCAGGTGTGACGGTTCCGTCACGTGCAGCAGTGATCTGCGTCATCGAACTCCCTTCGCTGGCATTATCCATAGCAGGTTCTAGGGTCGAAGCGGGATCGCGCTTCCTCTCAGCCTGCCGTTGCGCCGTTGCGCACCTGCAAGCTCCCCTGGTATGTAGGCGGCCTTCCGACCGCTGGGCGACGCAGTGCGCCGACCACTGAGCGATTATAGCCTTCCGCGCGCGCCGTTTGCCCCGCGCTGGCGAATGTGCGCGATTTTGACAAATTAACTCGACAGTCCTGCAAAACCAAAGCTCCCCAGACTCCATCTTCCAAAAAGCAAAACAACCTGTTTGCAAAACACCTGTTCAGAGAAGAGCTCTTCGGACGCCTCCTAAGGAAATATATTCCCAATCGCAGGACTGTCGAGATAATTTGGCAAAATCGCGCTTTTCAATTACACGCAGCGGCTACCCGACGCTCATCTTCCCCCACGCATGAAGCGGGAAGAACACGAGCAGCGTGCCGCTTTCCACGGACACGGTCGCCGGGCGCCCGATGAATTCGTTCGACACGCCAAGCGGTTCGTCGTTGGTAAGCGTTGCCTTGTCGAGCGGGTATTCAAGCCCGATCTCATCGACGCCGATAGCCGCATCGGACAGCGCGAACGCCGAAAGCGTGCCCGATTCCACCGCGTCGAAACGAAGCGAGGAGCGCTTGCCGCCCTCAAGTGCGGCCACCGCAAACGAATCGCCAACCGCAAAAACACGCAAGCCGCGCCGCGCGAACTTCGCAAGCAGCTGCAAAACGCCGTAGGTGTGATCAAGCCTGCCCGAAAGGCAGCCGTACACCACCAGCGTGTCGAAGCCGCGCTCGAAAGCACGCTCCATCGCCAACTCGATATCGCTCGCATCCTTATGCGAAGGATGCACCTCTACGTTGGCATGGGCTGGCACGTACCCGAGCGAATCGAAATCTCCCACCACGAGATCGGGCATGACGCCGATTCTTTCGAGATGCCCGTATCCCGCATCGACCGCAATCACGCAGTCGAACTTCTGGGCGGCGAAGTGATCCGCGTTGAATTCGACGGCGCCGACGAGCGCGCAGGTGCGCGATCCGCCGAACCGATCGTCAGCCGATCCGCCCTCTGCCACCCGAGCGCGATCGGCTGGTTGCCAAGACCCGAAAGCGCTATCGGCCACGGCTATCCGACCTCCGCCGCAAGGGAATCAAGCGCTGCCCCCGTAAGGCGATGATGCACCCATTCGTCCATTCGCGCAGCGCCGATGCTCTGGTAAAAACCGAGGCTCGGCTCGTTCCAATCGAGGCACGCCCAATCGAGACGCACCCATCCCCGCTCTTTGCAGATGCCCGCCAGATGCGCCATGAGCGCGCGGCCCGCACCGTTTCCACGGTACGGCTCGTCGATGAAGAGATCCTCGAGATACATGCCGCCCGAACCCGTCCATGTCGAGAAGTTCTGGAAGAACACCGCAATGCCGACGATTCCCGCATCGGGAGCCACCGCAACCACGGCCTCCGCAGCACGTTTCTCGAACATCCACTCGTTCAAAAGCTCCGGCGTCGCGCGCACCTCGTCCTCGGCCTTCTCGTAGGCTGCAAGCCTGCGGATCATCTCCAAAATGCCGGGGATATCGTCTGGGGTTGCTTGACGGAATTGCAGAGTGGTGCCATTCATGTGTTCCTGCCTTAATTCGGGTGATGATTTGGTAGAATACCATACCTGAGTGGGCCAGACGATCGCGCACCTGGTGTGAGGAAAGTCCGGGCTCCAAAGGGCAAGATGCCAGCTAACGGCTGGGCGGGGCGACCCGACGGATCAGTGCCACAGAAAAGAAGACTCTTCCGCGAAAACGCGCTTCGGCGCGCGGCAACGGCAGAAAAGCTGAAACGGTGCGGTAAGAGCGCACCAGCGCGTCGGCAACGGCGCGGCTTGGTAAACCCCATCTGGAGCAAGCGCAAATAGGAACGCGATACGGCTGCCCTTCCGTGCGTTCGGGTTGCGTGCTTAAGGCGCATGGCGACATGCGCCTCAGATAAATGATCGTCCAACGACAGAACCCGGCTTACCGGCCCACTCGCTTTCATTCTTGTCGCCCTCACGGACCGGCAAGCGGCATGCCGCCATCCCGCCTTCGCTGAACGGCAAGTATCACCTGGTCATCCTACCTTCGCTTGGACAACGGTCAACACCTGGTCACCCGACACGCCGGGCAGCAACCAAGCGCTCGAGGGCTTCGAAATGCCCAGACGATAGAGCGCAAAGGCGGGTCTGCCCGCACGGGAAGTCGGCCCGCTTGGACAAAACCTGGTCGCCTACGCGGGAAACAGGCTGTAGGAGCGCCCTTCGCTTGTGGCGATCGCATGGATGTTCACGCCGAACGCGTGCTCGATCGCACCCGATTCGAGCACCTCGTCGATGGTACCCGCATACGAGCAAACGCCGCGCTCCATGACCATGAGGTTATCGGAATACCGAAGCGCCAGGTCGAGATCGTGGATCACCATGATCACGGTCTTGTTCATCTGAGCGTTGAGGCAGCGAACGAGCTGCATGGTCTCGTGGCAGGCACGGATGTCGAGGTAGGTCGTCGGTTCGTCGAGAACGATGATGCCCGTGTCCTGCGCGAGCGTCATGGCGATGAACGCCCGCTGGCGCTCGCCGCCCGAAAGGTGACGAAGGTCGTGGCTCCTGAACCGCTCCACACCTGCCATTTTCATGGCCGACTCCACGTATTCCCGATCCTTTTGCCCGAGGCGTCCTTCGTGGCACTGATACGGATAGCGCCCGCACGCCACCAGCGATTCGACCGTCATCGCGGGCGGGCGCGACGCCTGGGCAAGAACCGCAACTTTACGGGCGCGTTCCTTGCCGTGCATCGAAAGCGTCGGCTCGCCCTCAACGAGCACGCGTCCCGAACTCGGGCGGTACAGCCCATCCACCAGCTTCACGAGCGTTGATTTTCCGCACCCGTTCGGCCCGACGATGCTCGTGACGGCGCCTTCCTCGAACGTCGCGGAAAGACCTTCGATAAACGGCATCTTGCCGTACGCAAACGATACGTCCTGAATGTCAACCGCGGTCATCGAGTCCCCCTTTGCGATTCTTGAGGATAAGGTAGATGAAGAACGGCCCGCCGAGAAACGCCATGAGTATGCCAACGGGCACCTCGTAGGGCGCAAAGAGCACGCGGGAGCACATGTCGCAGAACACGACGAACGCTGCGCCCGCAGCCGCCGAGAGCGGCAAAACGAGCCGATTGTCATGCCCGACGAAGAACCGCACGAGATGCGGAATGATGAGCCCCACGAACCCGAGCAGCCCGGCAAAGCTCACCGCAGCGCCCGAAAGCACTGCGGCGAGTCCGAGCATCAGCAGGCGCGTGCGGCTGACGTTCATACCGAGGGAGTGCGCAGTCTGATCGCCGAGCGCCATGATGTTGAGCTTGCCGGCTGCGCCGAACGCCGCAAGCAGGCCGATCGCGATGTAGCCCGCAGGCCAGAGCACATCCTTCATGAGCACGCCCGCGAGCCCGCCGACGAGAAAGGTCGACGAACCGATGTAGGCATCGGGGTTCACGATGAGGATCGTGTTCATGCCCGCCCCGAACACCGAGGTGATGGCGATGCCCGCAAGCACCACCGTAAGCCTCGAGGTGTTCGCCCCGAGGGAAATGCCGAAGATTACGAGCGCCGTCACAAGCGCACCTGCGAAAGCCGCAAGCGGAGGCAGCCACAGAAGCCCGGGAAACACCGAGGCCGCCAGCAGCACGAACAATCCCGCACCCGAGTTGATGCCGATGATGTTAGGACTTGCAAGCGGGTTGTCGAGCACCGCTTGGATGATGGCGCCGGCCACTGCAAGCGCCGCACCGGAAAGCAATGCCGCGAGCACGCGAGGAAGCCGCACGTTCACGAGAATGCTTTTCGCCGCATCGCTCACATCGCCTCCCGTGATCCAGGCGACAAGGTCGCCAAGGCTCACCGAAGACGAGCCGACGAGAAACGCCGCCACCGTCGCCGTTGCAAGAACGACAGCGACGGCGACGGATGCAAACGCACCTGTATGCCTGCGAGGGAGCATGTTCATAGCGAGAGACTATGCATACAGATGGTCGAAGAGCGTCTGGTAGCTTTCAGCCCAGTGCTCGTTGGGTTTGTAGAGGAACAGCTCCTTTTCAAGCGTGATGAAGCGCCCGTCTTTCACGGCGGAAAGCGTTGCCCACGCAGGGTTGGCCTCAGTCGCCTCGGTCAGGTTCTTCAGGGCCGCCGTATCGTCGTTGCCCATAGGCACGACGAAGATGAAATCGGGATCGAGCTCGATGACCGATTCGAGGCTGAAATCCTTGAGCAGACTCTGATTTTCGTCGGCAAGGTTCTTCACGCCGAGGTCGGCAAGCATGGCGCCGGTCATCGTGGACGAATTCTGCACGCGGGTGCCGCCCGAAAACGTGGTCATCGCAAGCACGGTCGGCTCATCACCCGCAGGCACGCTCGCCTTGATCTCATCGATCGCATCGGCAATCGCCTGGCCGTTCTGCTCGTACAGATCGTCGCGGCCGGTGATGTCGCAGAACGTCCGCAGCATGCGCAAGTAGTCATCGAACGTGGTCACCTCGAAGTACGCCACGGGAATGCCCGATGCCTCAAGGCTCTGTTTGAGATCGGCTTGGCTCGAATCTCCCCCGCGGCCGCCCGATCCGCTTGTCATGATGACGAAATCGGGCTCGAGCGCGATGATCGATTCGAGGTTCGGCGATGAGAAATCGCCCACTTTCACCGCATCGGCCGACGTGATGCTGTAGCTTTCGAACGCATCGTCGGATGCGCCGACGAGCGTTCCGCCGGCAAGCTCCCACGTGTTCGCGAAGCTGCCCATGCAGGCTACCACGCGCTCGGGATTGTCAACCGTCACCTCGGCACCCGTATCATCGGTGAAGGTGCAGGGTCCGTTTTGGCTGCCTGCCTGATCGGAGCCGGCGGATCCGCTTTGAGCATCCGGCGTATCTGCCGGCTCCTGCGACGAGCATCCCGTCAGGGCAACGCAGCCGAAGAAAAGGGCGATCGCCGCAACCAATCCCGCGAAGAGCACCCGAGCGTCTCGTTTCATCGTTTTCATCATCATATCCCTTCCATCCAACGCTGTATTTCTAAACAGTCTCATGCCGTACCCGCTCTGCCGAAAAACATTCGGAGCGCCGTACGCCGCGATTTCCATCGCGCACGGCACGCAAGCGAGCGCGACGATTCTCACTCGGCTACGATGCCGCTTCGAGCTTCTGCCCGTGGGCGCAGTATTCGTCTTGCGCCATGACGTCGCCGTCGTGGTAGTACGCCGCGCGCGCCCGGCATCCGCCGCAGCCCTGTTTGTAATCGCATGTCCCGCAGGCGCCGCTGTACTCTTCGGTACGCAGCTTCTCGAAGACGGGGCTCGATGCCCATATCCGGTCGAAGGGCGTCTCGCGCACGTCGCCCGCCTCTTCGGTCATGTAGGCACAGGGGCGCACGATGCCCTCCGATCCGATCACGCAATACGTAAGCCCCGCGAGACATCCCCGCGAGAAGCGCGTCTCAACGCCGAGCTGCTTGGCAACCCGGGTGAATTGCGGGGCGCAGGTCGGTTTCACATCGATCGAAACCTCTGCGGATTTCAGCATGATGTCTTTCAGCAGCTCCTCGTTCTCAAGCACCTCGAGGCCCGTTTCCTGAATGTAGACGCCGCGCCCCACAGGGATCAGGAAGAAGATGTAGTGAGCGATGGCGCCGATTTCCTGAGCGAAGTCGGTGATGGCGCACACTTCGTCGCGATTCCAGTCGACCACCGTAGTATGCAGCTGAAACGGCAACCCCGCCTTCTTGCAGGCCTCGATGCCGGCCATCGTGAGGCCGTAGGCGTCTTCCAGTCCCCTGAACTTGTCGTGCTTTTCAGGATCGAGGCTATCGACGCTGATGCCCATGGCCATAGCCCCGCACTCTTTGAGCCGCAACGCTATCTCTTCGGTGATGAGCGTGCCATTGGTGCCGAATACCGGACGCAGCCCCCGCGATGCGGCGTGGGATACCAGATCGAAGATATCAGGGCGCAAAAGGGGCTCCCCGCCCGAGAAGATCATGATCTTGAAGCCCGCCTTCGCTATCTCGTCGATCATCTTCATGCCCTCTTCTGTGGAAAGCTCGCGCTCCTGCTGCTCTTCGGCATCTTGATAGCAGTGCACGCATTTGAGGTTGCATTGGTTCGTCGTCATCCACGACACGATCATAGTGTGCCTTTCTCTCGTCTTCTTCTTTTTAATTAATGTATTACCTATTTTGCGGATGCTTCCCCGCGTGCTTGCTGCAGGAGCAATCCGCTACCCCGTTTGCTGGTACGATGCCACGACCGCATCGAGGTGGTCGCACACTGATTGGCGAAGCTCGTCGAACGAGCCGTCTTCGCCATGATGGCCGTGTGCGCGCCCGTGATGCGGCGAGATGTTCTCCATGAGGATGAAGTTCTGGTTAGCCGAAAGCGTTTGCTGGGATTCGTCGAGTTCGAGATAGCGGCGCGCAAGATCGCGGTTGCCGGGACTGTCGAGCGGCTCGCCTTCCGACATCTGCCTGATGGTATCGGCGATAAGCTCGTGCCATTTCGAAACGGACTGCCCGCGCAAGGCGATGTCCTCGTCGGTCGCCTCGGTGAGTCCGCTTTCGTTGATGCAGGTAAGCCGCCAGAAAAACTGGCTGTCGTCCTGGCTGCGCTCGATGGTTGCCGCCATGGTTGCCCAATCGACCTCATCGGGTTCGTTGGATGCCTCGAGCAGCGCGCGCATCGTTGTCAGGCGCTTGAACAAATCCTGGAAATCTTTCTCGATATCGTCCATCTTCCGATCCGCCAGCGCATGGAACGCCGAGGCGTCGCGGAAAAGGCCTGCATCGGATTTGATCTCCGAAAGGGAAAGCCCTAGGTATTTCAGAGTCAGAATGCGGTACAGATCTTGTACGTTCTCCTCGGTGTAGAGACGCTGGTTCTGCGGCCCCTTCGCCGACGGCGATAAAAGGCCCTGTTGATCGTAGTACTGGATCGTGCGCACGGTAACCCCCACGCGGCGCGCAAGATCCCCTACCGTCAGATATGCCGGATCGGTCATCTGTTCTCCTACGTTCGGCGAACGCGATCGCGTTTCGCCTTGGCAATCTCATCTTAGCATGCGGGGTGCGACCCAATCGCAAGGGCAGCACCCGAACAGCACTGAACGATACGTGATGACGCTACGTCATCGTCAATACGTTTTTTCCAGCTTCAGAACTTTCGTACAAAAAGATAGAGGAAACCACCGCCCAACCGAGGGAAAACCCCTATCGGCGAGAGCCCGCCAACCATCGAAACAAAAAAACGCGGGCCGAAGCCCGCGTCACATGTTCGTTTACCGTATCGGCATTCGCCGAGCATGTTCCAACTAGTCGATTTCCTCGAACTCGAAACCGTCGTCGGCATCGCCGAATCCAGAGAGGTCCTTCTCAACCCGCGAGGGCTTGGGGGTGGTGGGAACGACGACCGAAGAGGCGCTTGCGGCAGGCGTGGTGTAGGCGGCTGCGGTAGCGGTTGCCTCCTTGCGGATGGGCGCCTGAGCCTTGGTAGTCGAACGGCTTGCCGATTTGGCATGGGCACTCGCAACGGGCGCGGGAGCGGGTCCGCCGATTTCGACGAGCTTCTTGCTCGCGGATTCGATGAAGTCCTTGAGAAGATCCTGATATTCGCCGCGGACGTCTTCGCGATCCTCTTCGAGATCTTTGATAGCGTCCATGATCTTCTGCTTTTCGTTGTTCGCCTTATCGAGAATGCGCTGAGCCTCTTCCTCGGCTTCGGCGCGGGTTTGCGCAGCCTCGGCATTGGCGGTTGCAATGATCTCGTCACCGGAGCGCTGGGCGATGATGAGAGCCTGGGCGATGGCGTTGCCGTCGGCCTTCTTCTCCTCCAGCTGGCGCTCGAGCTCCGCTATGCGGGCATCCTTCTCGGCAAGCTCGTCATTCGATGCGGCAGCGACGTTGCGAGCCGGACGATCGAACCCACCGAACTTGTTATCGTCGAGTTCGCCCTGCAGCTGGTCGATGAAGGCGTTCATCTCGTCGAGTTCGTTCGCGACATGCTCGAGAAATACGTCAACCTCGTCGACGTCGTAGCCCTTGCGGTCTATGGAGAAGCTCTGATTCTGAATATCAGCCGAAGTCATAGCCATTGCGATTTCCCTTCATTTTGTCCTTGCGAACATATGGTAATACCCTAAAAGATGCTCAAGATCAAACGTACTCCAAATTGTAATACAAGCAGTGCAATTATGGGGCTAACGTCCACCATTCCTCCAAGGGGAGGTATAAATTTCCTGAAAAGGTTCAGATACGGATCGCATATTTTCGCGAGTACGTTATCGATGTCAGCCAAGATGCCCCGCTTGGTCGGTATCCACGACATGAGCACGTACACGAAGATGATCATGCTGTACACATCGGCCAGCGATGCTATCAGGTACTTGAAGCTCAACATGCACCTAACTCCTTAGATCGTTGTACGGCGGCAGCAACGCCAGCCTCGTAAGCGCGGGAAAGCCCCGCTTCGCCCATAGCCGCCAAGGCCGCGAGCGTCGATCCGCCCGGGCTGCAAACGGCAAGGCGCGTCTGTTCGGGCGTTTGGCCCGTCTTTCGGATAAGCTCGGCGGTGCCGTACACGGTCTGCACGGCGAGCCGCTCGGCCAGATCGGCGCTCAGCCCCTCGCGCGCACCCGCTGCGGTAAGCGCCTCGATCATAGCCGCCACGTAAGCCGGCCCCGATCCCGAGATAGCCCCCGTCGCATCCATGTCGGCCTCTTCGATGACGAAGGCGGCTCCAAGACACGAGAACAGCGCCCGCACCAGCTCGACGTCTTCGACGCTGGCGCTTGACGAACCGCAGACGGTCGTCGCGCCCGCACCCACGAGCAACGGCGTGTTCGGCATCGTGCGCACAAGGTGCGCACCCGGCGGAAGCGCACCCAGCAGCCGCTCGGTCGTCATGCCGGCGGCTATGGATACGAACAGGCACTCCCCGAATCGGGCCTCGTTGGCAATCGTTTCGAGCATGCCCATCATCACTTGGGGTTTTACCGCCAAGACAACGATGTCGGCCGCATCGATATCGGTCGCCTGTTCGACGCACGCGACGCCGTAGGTTCGCTCGAGGTACTCGCGGCGCGGCAATCCAGGGTTCGCCACGATGAAGTTCGCCGCAGAAAGCACGCTCGCGGGGGCTTCGTCCGACGCGATCCAACCGCCCATGATCGCTTCGCCCATCTTGCCGCCCCCGATAAGGGCGATGCGCGTATCTTGCGAAAGCTTCGCCATTACAGCACGCCCTGATTGCGCAAGCTCATGAGCTCGTCGTTCGAAAGCGCGCTGCCGCGCAGGATCACGAAAACCTTGTCGGCCACGCATTCGACGCTCGCATCCAGGGCGCTCGACACGCCGAAGGAGAAATCGAGAATGCGCTTGGCCAGGTGGTCGGGTGTGTTGCGCAGCGAAAGCACGACCACATCGCCCGCCTTCACGATCTTGGCAACGCGTTCCACCTCGCCGTAGCTCGCGGGTTTGAGGACGCTGAGCGAACGGGTCGGGTTATGCGAGGAGGCTCCCGATCCCGCATACGCCTCGTACGGATCGTAGGCAGAAGACGAAGAAGCAGACGAGCCAGCCGTCGTCGAAGCGGCGCTCGACGCCGTAGCGGTAGAGGTGAACAGCGAGTTCAAGTCCTCGGAACGCTGGGAGCCCGAAGGCAGATCGCTGGTCTCGGTGCTTCGAAGATAATCGGCCGCACGCTCGACTTGGCGAGACGAGCCGAAGCTCGAACGATAACCCGAACCCGAAGGCGTGCTGTAGGAAGAAGATCCCGCTCCGTATGCCGAAGAAGGCGACGTGGCGTGCCGAGGCGGAAGCGGATCGCGCTTCAGGCTTTCGGGCACCTGCGTGTTCGCACGCACATCGTCGATCGAGACGAGGCGCGGAGAAGAGGCGCTGTGAGCGCCCGAACGAGAAGATCGAGCCGATGCGCGGTCATCGTAGCCGTAATCGTCGGCATAATCGCTGCCGTATTCGCCGTAGTCCTCTTCGTAGCCCTCGCCGTAATCGTCATTGTAATCGTCGTAGTATTCGTCGTCGTAGGCACCGTCGTTCTTATCGCCGAGGCCGAGCTTGCTCTTGATCCCGCTGAGCATTCCCCCGTCGGACTTCCCTATCCTTGGCAGTTCCATCGTATCACCTGCTTCGTTTCGGCCGGATGCTGCGTGTCCGGCGTCTTGCTTCTATTGCGAAATGCCCGTTCATTCGAAGGCATCATCGAAAACTGCTCTCCCGATTCGGACTATGGTAGCGCCCGCGGCTATGCCCTCGCGCCAGTCTTCGCTCATTCCCATAGAAAGATCATGCATGAATGCGGGGTCATCGCACTCGGGATGTGCGGATTTGAGCCTGTCGCGCAGTTCGCGCAGCCCCCCGAAACTCGCCTTCGCGCGCTGAAGGTCGCCCTGCGGCGCCATCGTCATGAGACCGCGGACGCGAAGGCCGGGAAGCGCGAGGCAGTGAGCGAGCATCGGTTCCACGGCATCGGGCGCAAGGCCGCTCTTGCTCGCCTCGCCCGATACGTTCACCTCGAGAAGCACATCCTGCACCTTGCCGGCCGCCCGTGCGGCCGCATCGATCTTATCGGCATGTCGCTGCTGGTACAGCGAATGCACGATATCGGCATGAGCTACGATATCGCCGATGCGCCGCGATTGGATGTTTCCGATGAAATGCCATGCGGCATCGGAAAACAACGGCTGTTTTTCAAGCAGGCCCTCGGGTCTGTTCTCTCCGAAGTTGCACGCGCCCGCCGCTGCGGCCTGCGCCACCTCGTCGGGACCCACCGTCTTCGAAACTGCCACGAACACCACCTCGTCGGGATCGCGCCCCGCCTCGCGGCAAACCGATTCGATTTCGGCGGCCAACCGTTCGTAGCGTGTCTGAATGCTCACTTTCCTCATCCCTTTCGAACCGCGAACGCACCGTGCCGCCCGGCTATGCCGCCCTGGGCGCGATGCGAGAAGAACCGATCGTTTTCACATACCGTGCACGCGTCTGCATCGACGATACGCTCGATTCCGACGCCGTGAAGGCCTGTGCGAAGCGCCGCAGAGAGATCGACGTGGTTTCGATCGGGAGCGCAGGCCGCACCGAAACGGCCGACGAACCGATCGCGCACATCCTCGCCGGTCTCGAAGCATTCGCGGCGAATATGGGGGCCGATGTAGACGTTCATGGAACCCTCGGCAACCCCGCATCCATCATCGCGATCAAGGCTCGCGAGCAGCCGAACCGCATCTTCCGCGATACCGGCTAAAACGCCTCTCCAGCCAGCATGGATCACCGCGAAACGCCCGCTCGGCGATACAACGATGACCGGCACGCAATCGGCGTAGCATAAAAGCGCGGCAACGTCGGACACCTCGATCAGGAGCGCATCGGCCCCCGTTTCGGCCTCGTCCTTCGCCCGGCAAACGGCCTCGGCAGAAGAGCCCGCAACGCGCACGATGGCACCGCCGTGAACCTGATGCGGCACGACAAGGCTATCGGGCCCGACACCGAAAGCCTCGGCCACGATCGCACGGTTGCGCGCAACGCAAGCCGCGTCGTCGTTCACATGATCGCCTAGGTTGAGCGATGCGAACGGCCCTTCGCTCACGCCGCCTATCCGCTCGGTGAATGCGATGCGAATGCCTGTGCGATCGAAAAGCGCCTCGTCGGTCAATGCCCCGATAGACGCAAAACGACCCCTGGACAGATGCGGCAATGGCAGTTCAAGGGTCGTTTCCATGGTTCGCGAAAACCGATTATGCGGCTTAACGCTGGCGCTTCAGAAAATCGGGAATGTAATCCTCGTCGGCGAAGCGGCCATTCGGGCTATTCGAGAAATTGAGCGAAGCGGGTTGAGGGGCAGGATCGGGAGCCGCCTGCGTCGTCGATGCGAACAGGTCTTTGCGGGAGAAGTCCATCGAAGACTGGGACGCACCCTGCTTGAAACCCGTTGCGATGACGGTGATGCGCACCTCGTCGCCGAGCGACTCGTCGATGATCTGGCCGTAGATGATGTTGGCGCTTTCGTCGGCACACGATTCGACCGTACGGGCCGCTTCGTCGACCTCGGTCAGCGTAAGGTCGGGACCGCCTGCAATCGAGAACAGCACGCGCGAAGCACCCGAGATCGAAGATTCGAGCAGCTTGGAATTCGTGGCCTGCTGTGCGGCGTCGAGCGCACGGCTCTCGCCCGATGCGCGGCCGATGCCCATCAAGGCTGTACCCGCGTCCTTCATGACGGTGCGGATGTCCGCGAAGTCGAGGTTGATGAGACCGGGAATGGTGATAAGGTCGGTCACGCCCTGGATGCCCTGGCGCAGCGTATCATCGGCGATGCGGAACGCGTCGAGCATGGTGGTTTTCTTCTCGACGATCTCGAGCAGACGATCGTTCGGAATGACGATGAGCGTATCGACTTTCTGCGACAGAAGATCGATGCCCTGGTCGGCCTGGTTGCGACGCAAACGGCCTTCAAACGAAAAGGGCTTCGTCACGATGCCCACGGTAAGCGCGCCTATTTCCTCGCGCGCGATTTCAGCTACGATCGGAGCGGCTCCCGTACCCGTTCCGCCGCCTTCGCCTGCGGTGACGAACACCATGTCGGCTTCGGCAAGAGCTTCGCGGATCTCCGCGCGGCTCTCTTCGGCCGCTTGGCAGCCGACCTCGGGATTGGCTCCCGCACCCAGGCCACGAGTAAGTTCTTCGCCGATGTGGATCGTCTTGTCGGCATCGGACATGAGCAAGGCCTGACGATCGGTGTTAACGGCGATGAGCTCAACGCCCTTAATGCCAGCCTCGACCATGCGATTGACTGCATTCGTGCCGCCGCCACCAACACCAACTACCTTGATGACCGCCAAATGCTCGGGACCTATTATGTTTGGCATCCTATACTCCCCACATATGCTGCGTTTTCAAATGCTGCGTTTTCCTGCGTATACGTACGTTTTTGAACGTGGCGTTATTGTACACGATGATACTGCAATTGCAAATTACAGCACGGTGAAACAACAGATACGTCAAAAAACGGTAATCCATCACGCGAAAACGCGAATACCGCAGGTGCAGCCGCTGGAGGAGCGAAAGCTTTTCGAAACGGACGCTTTCGCCTACAACTTCGACGAAGCGGTCACCGCCCGCGATGCCTTTGGCTCGCCCGACCGCCCCGAAAGCCATCGACCGACGCGAAGAACCCCGTACAACAGAGCAATGCCAGCGTAGAACGAAATCGCCAACAAGGAACCCGAACCCGTTGCAGCCGAGGGAAAGAGAAGGACGGATGCATGCACCGATACAAGAATGAAAAATGGATACGCAAGTCTTTGAAGTCGCTTCCAGGATCCACCATGCATATAGCGGCGCACCGACTGCAGTGACGTCACGGCAAGGACGGCGAGCAGAATGACGAGAACGCAAGCGATAATTAGCGATGTCGCCGTCGGCGCCGCAGCCGTGGCGAAGCCAGAAAGCGCCACGCCAAGATACACCTGAACATAGCTGCCGACATGAGCGAGGACGAGCAGCGATGCAACGATGGAAAGCGGGCCGCGAACCGGCTTGAGACACGTTCGCAAACGCGACCCAGAAGGAAGCACGCCTATGTACATCACGATGACGAACAATCCGTAAGGAAGCGTACAGCGCCGCAAAAGCGGAAGCATTCCCCGTTCGATGCCAGCGGGCAGAGCGCCGCCGAGAAACGCGACGACGGCAATGATCGCAACCGCGTAGCAAGCTCCCGGCCAGCGGACAAGCGGAACCCGAAACGCAGCAGTTAATACCGCAGCGATAACAAGAGACAGAAGAACATCCACCACTAATCACCTTCTCCGTGCGAGAACGCCCCTGCCGCCAACAGCGCACCGAAAGCAGCCAAAGCAGCACCCAGCAGCGTCGAAACAATCAATTTCACCAGAGCACCACCCGAGAAAACGAAGACGGCCCCACCCAGCACCGCCAAAAACGCAAGCGTGCAGGGATAATACAGGGCTCCGCAGACAAACCCCGTCAGCAATCCCTTTGCTTCTCCAGAGAGCCTTACGGCAGCCACACGCACCAATGCCGTTGCCGCTATCGGCGCAAACGCAGACAGACCCATAACGGGGCTCATCGCAAAGAGAACGAGGGAGAACAGGGCGAAGGAGCCGAGGCAAGCCGCGAAACCCGCGCCCCTCCCTAGAAAAGCAGCCGTCGCAAATGACGTCGGAAAAGCCATCAGGACAGCGTGGAAGCCGTACAATTCGGGCAGTAATTTTGCCAAAGGACGAGTTATCAAACCAAACGCCAAAAGAACAGCGGCGAGTCCTATCACCTGGACCGCTTTGCATGCAAACGACCCTCCCCTCACAACCTTTCGCCCCTCTCCTCGGCCGCATCGCAGAAACCGTATCCTCCCCCGTCAACCGCATGTGCGACGTCCTCTGCCACCAAATCGCGTACGAATCGAGACCACCCGTGATAGTATTCGCCACCCGCCTGCGCAACGCGCTCATGGAAAAGCCCGGACCATACTGATAAGTGCTCGCGAAGGAACAGCCCTTGGGCAAGCTGAGCCGAAACAACATCGCCAACGCAGCTCTCCTCGATTGCGCAGGCTTCGCGAGCGCAAAGGCTCGCCATGAACTCCAGTTCGTAGCCAATATGATCATCGGGTATCTTGTTGCGCCTTTCAACCGCAAAGCCAACGCGCTCGTACGCCTCACGCACTTGAAGCGTCGTTTCAGTCATAAGCCGACGGGGATGCCCAACGTAGATGGATTCGTACAGCGGAGCCCGGGGAGGACGAGGCCCCACGAAGAGCTCTGCATATTCGTTGCGGACCCTGGTTCCAAGCCTTGGATCGTTTGCATCCAAAGCCGCCAAGTGAGCCAGGATATCGCGCTCGCAGGGAAGAATCCACCCGTCACCGTCACGCAGCGCGGAGCACGCAGCTGCAACCTGTTCGCGCAACCGCTCGTCAGTAGGTTCGACGAGAAATGCAAAGGAGGCCAGCCGGTAAAGAGCCGATCTCCACCGTGCGCGATCGGCGCTCTCTGTCGGAATATCTCTTTCAACGGAAGTCATGGCCAGCCTCCTTGCAAATCGTTTAGACAATGGGGATGAAACGCATATTGGGTCCCGTCGGCTCGACGGTAAATCCGACGCCCTCGGGAACTCCCCCTTGCGCCTCAAGATCCTCTACGACGCCTACGGTGAGGACCTTCACAGGGCAGGCGTCGACGCACGCAGGGTTCTCGCCCCTGTCAAGCCGGGCTGCGCACATATCGCACTTCACCATGCGATCGTTCAGATCGTTCTCCAAGGGCGCACCGTACGGACAGGCCTTCTCGCAGGAATAACAGCCTATGCAGATTTCGGGATCATGCACGACGATACCGTCGTCACGTTTTTGCACCGCACCAGTTGGGCATACGTCAGCACAGGCAGGATTGGTGCAATGGTTGCAGGCAAGGGAGATGTACGGACCGGTCAGCTCGATCTGGGAGCTGGTTGCCTTGCGAGGGTAAACTCCAGGGGTCAGACCGTGACGGGCGCGACAAGCGGCTTGGCAGGTCTGGCATCCGATGCAGTATTTCTGATCGAGCAGAAATCCCATTTGACTCATATTATGTTCCTTTCAACGAATGGCGGTTAGGCCTTGACGATGTCAACCAGGCAGCTCTGGTAGGCGACGCCCCGGCCGAAGTCAGCTTGAGAATCAGCGGTTACACAGTTCACGTTTTCCACGCCAGTTACGGTCGACCAGGTGCTCTTGTAGGTACAAGCGGTACCCGGCGCCATAACGCCCTCGACCACGCGGGCGATACGACGAATGCTCCCCCGGTCGTTCGACACGACGACATCGTCGCCATCTGCGATTCCGCGATCCTGGGCGTCACCCTCGTTCAAATACACGTAGCTTTCGCCGAACAGGATGTTGTTATCCTCCATGTTGCCGAACACGCCGTTCAGAAACTCCTTTGCGCTGGGACTCACCAGAGCGATGGGATACCTGGCAAACAGATCAGGGGATCCCGTCTTCCCTTCGGGGTCCGGTGAGTAGACCACCGTGCGCGTGCCGTGATCGGCCAAAAGCTCATCGCTTGCGAATTGGAATTTTTTGGAGGGCGTGGCAAAACCGCTTTCCAGCTGAGCTTCCCATGTTTTGGGTTCAACGTCGAACCAACCTTTTTCAACCAGCTCTTCGTACGTGTACTTCTGGCCATCGAGAAACATCGAGCGCATGTCTTCGTTGGTGCGCTTGAACACATCGTCGTCGTAACCCATGGCCTGACCCAGGAGGTTGCACAGATCGAGATTGTTCATAGATTCGCCGAGCGGCTCGATCACCTGCTCATTGTAACAGTCGTAATTATGGCCGTAGCCACCGTTGAATTCCTCGTACTCGAAGAACGTTGGGGCAGGTAGCACGATATCGGCGTATTCAACCGTAGGGGTAACGAATATATCGTGTACGACAGTGAACAAATCCTCACGCTCGAGGCCTCGCCGTACCAGATTCTGGTTCGGATTGGAAACCATGGGGTTGCTTCCGAAGATCATGATGGAGCGAATGGGATTGGTTGAGAAATCATGCCCCTCACCGTAATTCTCGCCCGTAAGCACTTTGCCGAGCGCAGGTGACGAGTAGTTGCGGATGGTGGAAGCACTCGAGGCTTCGGAGGGCACGGTCTCGGTGAACATATCGAGATTGGCGGCACTATTCACCCCGTAGCCGCCCGAGCTGGTCATATTGAAATAGCATTCGGGATGGCCGATCAGGCCCGTAAGCAGCTTGATTGAGATATGGCTCATTCCGCCGTTATTGCGACGTCCCATCTGCAAGCCTGTCTTCAAGCAGGTACTGGTTCGGTTTTTCCATAGAAGCTCAGCGAACTGAGCAACCTGCTCGGCAGGAATACCGCACTCCTCCGCCACCCTGTCGGCAGTCCATTCGGCAACCGAGGCCGCATAGTCCTCATAGCCGATGGACCACTCTTCGATGAAAGACTCATCGACCATAGCGTTGTCGATAAGGTATTTTCCGACGCCCATGGCAAAAGCCCCATCAGTCCCAGGAAGCAGCTGGACGAACAGATCGGCCCACTCGCACTCGGGAACGCGCATGGGGTTCACCACTATGATCGCACCGCCCGCCTTATGCATCTCCTTGATGAATTTCATGGTATGCAAGCTGCCCGCCGCTGGATTATGCGACCAGGAGACGTAGAGGTCCTTGTTGGCGATATCCTCGGCGCGCATGACGGTTATGGAGCCGGTTGTATAAGGCAGCGAAAACACGTAGCCGTTGTTGCACAAGCTCGCCTCATGATACGTAGCTCCCATTTTGAAGAACAAGGGCTCGAGGCAGCGTCGATGAATGGCGCCTTGGTTCCCCTGGTAGCGAAACCACGTGATCGCCTCCCCACCGCTTTCGGCAATGATCTGCTTCCAGGTATCGGTGATGATCTGAACCGCCTCGTCCCAACTGATGCGCTCGAATGTACAACCAGGACCTTTCTTGCCCGTGCGTTTCATCGGATACAGGATGCGATCCTCGCGGTAAACATAATCGACGTAGTTCTGGGTTTTTACGCACAGGCCGCCGGCCGTATAGGGATTGTCTTTGTCGCCGCACACCTGCACAAGACGTCCATCGACAACCTTGCTCATGATCATGCACGTATCGAAGCAGTTGCGTGAACAGGCGCTATGATGCCACGTGCCCTCGGCGGCTTCAGCCTCGTAGCGATAGCCGGCAACCGTCGCCCCCTCGCTTTCGCCAGCAGGTTTAGAGGCGTTCTGCTTCGGTGCGCAGGCGATCAAGCCTCCCGTAGAGGTGCCCACGGCAAGCCCCGCGAGTACCGACCCTTTCAAAAAACCGCGACGGCTCATAGCATTGTTTTTCTCGAATAAGGGCACCGTCTTGTCATTGCGATGGATTACTCCCACTTCTCCTCCTCTTGTTCAGCACAACATGGATATCGCAGAGCGCTTCACTGCCCGACGACGCAAGAGGAGTATCGTGATTTTACCTACCATGCACATCATGGCGATTGCGGGATTTATGTCAATGACAACAGGAGGCTTCCATCCTAAAAACTAGGGGATACGTTATTATAATCCCTGTTCAGATAGCTATTGAGCTTGGTATTCATCTCGGAGGTCAACAAGCTCCTGGCGAGAATGGACACCGGTTTTCTCGTAAATATGCTTCACGTGCGTTTGCACCGTGCTTTGGCTAATTACAAGCAGCTCAGCGATAGCCGGCACGTTGCGCCCGAGCAAAACAAGATTGGCGATCTCCCTTTCGCGAGCGGAAAGGCCGTACCGATCGGCCCACATCTTCACGATGGCATCGGTATCGCGGTTCGCAGCCTGATTGCCTGACGCCGAGCCTCCATTCTCGACCAGCAAAGACTCGAGCGCATGCTTCGAGAGAGCCGCTTTCAACTCTGCCCTCTGAAAGGTCGCATTCACCCGAACAATTGAGAATATGACAACGATAACGATGGCATTTGCACATACGAGCAAAGCCATCGTAAGCAAGGCAGACTGCACGGGTATCATAGCAACGCCAATCAAAATACCAAGCAGCTCCCCGACGCTCAGAATAGAAAACCCGCATCCGAAAAGCATTTTCGTCGAATAGCCGCGGCGGCGGCAAATGGCTGAAAAATGGGTTATAAGCTGGATTTCCGCAATGTTGTGAGCTGCAAAGATCATTGCGAAGGCAAGCACTTGGATGTTGGAATCAACCACTGCGACCACGGTGATGCCGGCAAACATCAGGGGGACGAATATCCAGAAGATTTTGACCGTGGGAATCTTCAGGAGATAGGTGAACGCCGCCACCGCGAAAGAAACAATAGCTATCAGTGCGGCAACCGACAAGGAGAACGGGAGGAACAACGATCCATCCTCGAACATGCGCACCGCAGCAAGGGGCCACATGACCCCGAAAGACAGCCAGAGCACTGACGTGTAGCTCGATATCTTCCATTTGGTAAAAGAGCCGCTAGCCCGCTCGTCGATCTGGGAAATCGTCGGCTTTTCAGCGGTTTCGAAATGCCTTTCACCGCCCAATTCGCCTAAAAGCACCACGCCGCAAGCTAGGGGAAGCGCAACGAGAATCCCCACCGCAACGACCGAAGCGTTGTTCGCGACAACGGCATAGATGATGGCTGCTACAGCCATTGCCACGGGAACCACGCGCATGCTCAAACGAACGCTCAACGTGCTGTATAGCTTCGCGCAAGCGAGCGTAATGAAAGCGTCTCCGATACCCGCCACCGCAAACCCGGCGATCGAAAGCGCGAAAAACGGTCCATTTGCAAAAGAGGATGCGATGACGAGCGCGGAACCTCCCGCTGCAAGCAGCGAGCCCCATATCGTCAGAGCTCGGTCAGAAAGAGCCCTGGATCGATGGCGGGCAAGGAGAAACACACCCATGAGAGCCGAAGCGAAGGCAATCAAAAATGCCACGCGACCGACGATAAGATACTGCGCTGGATGAGGGGCAAAGGAAACGACTACGGGGGAAAAGAACAACCCCATGCGCCAAGCGAACAGGAAAGCCTGACCGCAAAGGCGCAATGGCGGAAAATAGATTTTAGTGTCCATGCTTGTTAGCATACCACTGCACGCTACCGGCGCATAGGTGCAATCGAAGAGAAGCCCGGGCCCCAGGCAGCAACCGAGGGCGCACCCAGAAGCGCGGTTTCACGCCGCCGCGAGACTCAACCATTCGAAGCGAGGCGCCCGCAACGAAAATCGAGGCGATGGCCTCGATTTACAGCGATCGCCACGTAGGCCGGTCGACCACGCGCACGTTGATGTAGGCGATTGTGCCGGGGTTTTCCTCCATAAGCTGCAGGATAACCCGCTCTTTGTTGCGGATCTCCTCGGTCGTGCCCGCTTCGCCGAACGATATCTCGATGCCGTTCTCAAGCGTGAGCGTCGTCGAGGCCGTTTCGGTCGCCTTCACCGACTTCACCTGATCGGCCAGGTCGGTGGTGAGCCCGCTCACGATATCGAGCGCGTTGTTCACGTTGGCGTCGGTGCAATGGGCGCCCACCTCGGGCGTCACGCCGAGCGGCACATCCGATATGTGCAGCACGTTTTCAGCATCTTCGTAAACTTTCTGGCTGATGGTCTTCGAAGCGTCCGACCCCTTCTCGGGGATGGCCATAAGCCAGGTGCCATCCGATGCGATGGCCCAATCTTCAGTCGTCTGGGCGCTGTCGATGGGCACGCTCACCACGGCTGCAATGGTCTTCTCGGTGATGGCAAGCTCGAGCGTATCGGGAAACACGCGGTTGACCGAAGCCTCTTGCACCCACGCTTCGCCGAGCAGGCGCTGCTGGATGCCTCCCGCATCGACGCGCAGAAGCGTCGTGCCCTCGGGAACCGAGGCGAGCTCGGTCATCTCGGTTGCAGTCAAATGCTCGACGCCGGTCACGCGCACGTTCGTTATGGTGAACAGGTTCGAGTTGTACACGACGACGCCGCCGATGACGAGCGCGCCGACAAGCGCGACAACGAGGCCGATGCGGATGAGATAGCGGCGGTACGTCCGCTGAGCGCGCCTCGCACGGTCGGCCTGATCCATATCTCCGATGCGGACCGAAGTCACCTGNAGAAGCGTGCGGGGCCGCCGATATGGTAGGTGGTATGGCGGGCGAGCGGCTCGCCCGGATAGATGTCGCCGTCGAAGGACTGGTCGACGAGCAGGGCCTCGAGTGCGGACGTATGGCGCGCAGTCATCCCGGCACCCGCCTACGCGTTGCAGCCGGCAACCCGGCTGCGCTCTTCAAGGGCTGCGGCAAGCTGGGGGCCGATGGCCGTCACATCGCCCGCGCCCATCGTGATGACAAGATCGCCCGGCGCCGCCTTCGAAGCCATATAGGGAACCACTTCGATCCTGCGCGGCACGTAGGCTGCGTCGGGGTGGCCCGCATGGTCGAGAACGACATCGAGAAACGTCTTGCCCGATACGCCGGGAACGGGCGTCTCACCTGCAGGGTACACATCCATGAACGTAACGGAATCGGCGGCATCGAACGCCGCACCGAACTCGTCTTTCAGCACTTCGGTGAACAACGGCACGCGCGAATACCGATGGGGCTGGAACAGCACGTGCACGTGTTTGAAGTCAAGTTTTTTTGCCGCCTGGATGGTAGCTGCGATCTCGGTGGGATGATGCGCGTAATCGTCGATCACGGTAACGCCGCCGGCCTCCCCTACCAAATCGAATCGGCGCCGCACGCCCGAGAACTGCGCAAGGGCGGCAGCGGCCGCATCGACCGGCATCCCGAGCGCCCACGCCAAGGCGAGCACGCCTGCGCCGTTGAGCACGTTGTGCTCTCCGGGATTCTGCTTGATATGGCCGGCTGCCGCCGTGCCATCGGGAAACGTCACCGTGAAATCGCTTCCGATGCCGCATGGCTCGTAGTTCGATATGCGGATATCGCATTGCTCGCCGAACCCGTAGGTGTAGACGGTTCTTCCCGTTTCGCGGGCGATGCGCACGAGCTCGGCATCCTCGCCGCACGCAACGCATACGCCGTCTTCGGGAACGGATCCGATGAACTGGCCGAACAAGCCGTAAATCTCTTCGATGCCGCTGTAGTGATCGAGATGGTCGGCCTCGATGTTCGTGACGAGCACCGCGCGGGGGTCGAGGTAGGTGAACGACTTGTCGCTCTCGTCCGCCTCGACGACGTAGTAAGAGCCGTTGCCCGAGTGGGCATTCGTCCCGTAGGCGCGCACGATGCCGCCGATGAGGAAGCTCGGATCCTGCCCCATCGCATCGAGCATGCTTGCGAGCATCGAGGAAGTCGTCGTCTTGCCGTGGGTTCCGGCAACCGCAAGCGTCTGCTTGCCCACGCCGAGCGCAGCGAGCATCTTCGCCCGATGCCAGATGGTCAATCCCCGCTTTTGGGCCGCGATGTATTCGGGGTTGTTGTCGAGGATGGCCGTCGACACCACCACCACGTCGGGATCCTTCGCAGGAATGTTCTCGGCTCCGTGGCCGATGCACACGCCGACGCCGGCTTCCTTCAGTTGCTTGGTGTAGCGGCTTTCCTTAAGATCCGATCCGGTGACGGTCATGCCCTGGTCATGCGCCACGCGCGCGATGCCGCTCATGCCGACGCCGCCGATTCCGATGAAGTGAACTGATTCGATGCGCTTATCTGTCATGGTCGTTTCGGTATACCTTTCATATGGTGATGCCCGCAGGCGCCGCGGCTTGTCCGTCCTCGGCGCAATCCTGCCGTTGGCATTGTATCGCCGCTAGCGCTTCTCAGCCGCAGCGATCACAACATCTGCCAATCTCGTGGCGGCGTCCTTCGTCTTGAATGCCTTCGAGGCCTCGCGCATGCGCTCGCGCACCGCTTCGTCTTCTATCATGGAAAACAAAAGCTCGGCGAACCGGTCGCCCTCGACCTGGTCGTCGGGCAGCATGTAGGCTGCCTTCCCCGCAACGTAGGCCTTCGCGTTGGTGGTCTGATGATCTTCGGTGGCGAAGGGGAACGGCACGAGCATGGCGGGTATGTGAAGCGCCGATATCTCGGCGAGCGAGGTTGCCCCCGCGCGCGATACCACCATATCGCACGCGGCAAGCGTCTCGCCCATGCGATCCTGGTAGCCGAAAAGCATCCAGCGCCTCTTCTCTTCGTCGCTCAGGGCGAGTTTTGCCTCGACCGCCTCGAGCTCCTTCGGCCCCGTAACATGCACGACGTACAGGTTCTCGACCGCAAGCAGCCGTTCTTTGAGCGCGCATACGGCCGTGTTGATGTGACGTGCGCCGAGGCTTCCCCCGAATACGAGCAGCATCAAGGCGTCTTCGGGTATGCCGAGCATCTCGCGGCCGTCCGAGCGCTTGGCGGCGAGCACCGATGCGCGAACGGGATTGCCCGTCACGACGACCCTCGACGCGTCTTCGAGCGCCGAGGCCGCCACCTCGTAGGTGAGGGCAACGGCGCGGGCGCGCTTACCGAGGTATTTGTTCGCCATGCCCATGACCGAGTTCTGCTCGTGCACGACAACGGGAATGTTCAGCATCTCGGCGGCGCGGCCCACGGGAATCGAGACGTAGCCTCCGAATCCCACCACGACATCGGGCTTCACATCGGCAAACCACTTCTTCGCAGCGCGCGTGCTCTTCAGTATCTTGGCGACGGCCCCGATAATGCTCGCCGGATGGCTCCGATCGAACCCCGCAGCTTCGAACGCGGTGAACGGTATGCCCGCCTCACGCACGAGTCGAGCCTCGACGCCCTGCGGCGTTCCCGCGAACAGCACCGTGTGGCCGCGCGATTCGAGCACTTCGGCGACGGCCAATGCAGGGTTGATGTGTCCTGCGGTTCCCCCGCCCGATAATACGATGACCATAGCCTACCTCCTCGCCCTCTTCCTGCTTGAACCCGCCTTGCCGCGCGTCGTCGACGGCCCCGATCGGCCCCGCTTCGGAGCCGATCCGCCGCGAGCGGCAGGCGGGGGACCCGAAAAGGACGAGCGCACGACCCGCAGGTCCTGACGCCTGCGATCGTAGACGCTCGGCACCTCGGAATGCTGGGAAACCGAAAGCACCAAGCCCACCATCAGCAAACTCGCAATGAGCGACGAACCCCCCGAAGAGATGAACGGCAGGGGCTTGCCCGTCGTCGGAAACAGTCCGAGAACGCAGCCGATGTTGAGAAACGCCTGGAACACGATCATGATCGTGATCGACCCCGCGACCATAGCGCCGAAGTTATCGGGGGCCGACCGCGCAATGCGGATGCCGGCGTAGAGGAACAGCAAGAACAGCGCGATCACAACCACAGCGCCGATGAGCCCGAGCTCCTCGCCGATGATGGCATAGATGAAATCGGTTTCGGCTTCGGGAAGATAGAGGAACTTCTCACGCGAATTGCCGAGGCCCACGCCGAACAGCCCGCCTTCGGCGAATGCGTAAAACGAGTGGATGAGCTGGTAGCCGTTGCCGTAGCCGCCCTCGCCGTCGTCCCACGGGTTCATAAACACGAAACGATCCTGACGGTAGCCCACCATGGATGCGAGGGCCGCGAATGCAAGGCCGCCGAGCACGAGCAGGGCGATCGTTCGCAGGGGAACCTCCCCTATCCAGAGCACGGTGAGGATGCCCACGAAGCAGATGATCGTGGTTCCCAGGTCGGATTGGGTTTTGTAAATGAGAAGCAACGGCACGACGATAAGGAGTGCAATCTGCACGAACAGGTTTCTGACATCGAGGTATCCGTTGCGGAAATCGAACAGGATGCGCGCCATCATCAGCACGAACACGATTTTCGCGAACTCGGAGGGCTGGATGCCGATCGGGCCGAGGTAGAGCCACCGCTGCGCGCCGAGGCCTTCCGTTCCCACGAACGCCGTCAGCAGCAAAAGCACCACCGCGCCGATCCAGGCGACCCACAGAAAACCGCCCGACCACACGTGGTACGGAACGAATTTCCACAGCACGAACGCGCCGAAGCAGCCGATGGCCGCGAAGCCGAGCTGCTTGACGAGGTATGCCGTCGGCGTGCCGCCCTCGCTGATCGCCTCGATCGATCCTGCCGAGTACACCATGACAAGCCCCATCAGCAGCAGAGCGAACACCGACATGAGCAGCATGATGCGAGGCCCCAGGATATGCGAAGGCGCCGAGCTTCCCGATCGCTGTGATGATGAGGGCTTACTCGAGTAGGTTGATGGTGTGTTTTGAGCCCTGCGCGCCATGTTTCTAATCAGCGCCCTTCTGCACGGCCCGTCTGCCGACGAGTTCTTTGAACACCCGCCCGCGATGCTCGAACGAGGTGAATTCGTCGAACGAAGCGCATGCCGGCGAAAGCACCACCGCATCGCCGGGTTCGGCTGCGACAAGCGCCGCATCGAGAGCCGACTCGAGCGTTGGCGCATGGTATACGGGAATCTCCCCCCGCGAGAACGCTTCGGCAAAGCGCGGCCCGGCAGCGCCGAAGCACACCACGGCTTTGCAATGCGCATTCGCCGCCGCAACGAGCCCCGACAGGTCGGTGCCCTTGTCGTCGCCGCCCAAAAGCACGATGGGCTTCACGGAGCCGAACGCATCGAGGGCATGAAGCGTCGCATCGACGTTCGTCGCCTTCGAATCGTTGAAAAGGGCGACGCCCCCGATGTTCCCGCAGGGCTCTATGCGATGCTCGAGGGGCGCAAAGCTCCGCAAGCCCTCGCGCACATCGCGCGCATCGACGCCGAGCGCCAAAGCGGCGCTTGCCGCCGCAAGCGCGTTCGATGCGTTATGGATCCCCTTGAGCTGAAGCTCGCTGATGGAAACGAGCGCTTCGACGCTGCCGCCGAAATCGACCGTCAACGTGTCGCCGTCGAGATAAGCTGCGTTTTCGCTGCCGCACGCCTCGCGCATGTTCCCGGCAAGGCCGGCCTTCGTGCCGATGGGCACATACGAGTACCCGCGCTCGGCACCCAAGGCACGCACGCGCTTCACCTCTTCGCGCACGACGGCATCGGTGGCATCGAACACGGCGAAGGAGCCATCGCGACGGCCCAGGTTCGCAAGCACTTTGAACTTGGCGTCGCGGTAGTTTTCAAACGAGCGGTGCCAAGCTAGATGATCGGGTGTGATGTTGAGCACGACGGCCACATCGGGAGCGAACAGGGTCGTCGAAGCCAGCTGGTAGGATGATGTTTCGGCGACGAACACGCCGACGCCGCCTTCAGCGACGGCCTCCAGGCACGTATCGCCGATGTTGCCGACGGCTTTGGCCGCGACGCCCGCGCAGCGAAGCACATGGGCGACAAGCGCCGTTGTGGTGGTTTTCCCGTTCGTGCCCGTAACCGCCACCCAGCGGGAGCCGGCGGGGCTTTCGCGCCATGCAAGCTCGACCTCGCTGATGATCTCGCCGCTCGCAGCGGCTGCGCTTCGATAGAAGTCCGAAAACTGCGAGATGCCGGGCGAGGCGATGCACAAGTCATAGGCTTCTTCGATTTCGCGATGGTCGAACAGCACGCGGACGCCCTCAGCCTGCACGGCCTCTGCAAAGGAGCAGGCGTCATCGGTTTTGTCGCCCGCAGCCACCGTCACGCTCTCGACGCGCGAGCCGACGAGCCCGGCCAAATACGTCGTTGCAGCCTTGCCGCTTTTTCCAAGCCCCAAAACAAGCACGCGCCCGAGATGGCTCGGGGCGTGTTTCTTCGAGGGATCGATGTTCGGCACGCCGCTCACCTAGACCGCCCCCACAAGAGATTGGGCGAAGTAGATGGAGAAGCCGAACGCGGCGAGCACGCCCGATATGATCCAGAAGCGCACGACCACCTTGGTTTCGCTCCATCCCTTCTTCTCGAAGTGATGATGCAGCGGCGCCATGAGGAAGAAGCGCTTCTTCGTTTTCTTGTAGTAGAAGACCTGGATCATGACCGACACGGCTTCGGCCACGAACAGGCCGCCGATGATGAGCGAGACGAACTCGGTTTTGGTCACGACCGCAAGGCAGCCGAGCGCCATGCCGAGAGCGAGCGATCCCGTGTCGCCCATGAAGATGTCGGCCGGATGCGAATTGAACCACAGAAAACCGATGCACGCGCCGGCGAGCGCCGCGGCGAAGATCGCAGGCTCGAGCATATCGGAGCGGTACGCGATGGCGGCCATGACGATCATGACGATCATGACCGTGCCCGATGCGAGCCCGTCGAGGCCATCGGTGAGGTTCACCGCATTGCACATGCCGACGAGCAGGATGTTCACGAAGATGAGGTAGAGCCATGGGATGGCGATGCCGTCGCCGATGGGCACGACGGTGGTGAGCATGCCGAAATCGAACGTGTAGACGAACGGGATCTCGACGGTCGGAGCCACGCCGAGCAGGTTCACAGCCACAAGGCAGAACACCGAGGCGATGGCGAACTGCCCGACGAGCTTCGCCTTCGGCGTGAGGCCGAGAGAGCGCTCTTTCACCACTTTCGACCCGTCGTCGATCAAACCCAAGAATCCGGTGAGCACCGTTGCCCCCAGCAGCACGAACGTCTCGGGCGTGGGTTTGCCCACAAGCACGGCCGCAACGACCACGGCCACGAGCATGATGACGCCGCCCATGGTGGGCGTGCCCTGCTTCACGAGATGGCTTTCGGGACCATCGGCCCTCACCTGCTGTCCGATGTGGCTGGACTTGAGGAAGCGGATCCAAACGGGCATGAGCGCAATCGTGATGACGATCGCGATCACGATGGACAAGAAGACGAGAAACGTCGGATATTGCGAAAAAATCGAAAACATGTCAGTTCACAAGCCCCCCGACAACGCGCTCCAGACCCATGAAGTGCGATGCCTTGACAAGCACCGCGTCCCCTGGCTCGAGCAAGTTGTCCAACTCCCCGAGAACGCCGGGGATGGAATCGGTTTCCAATACGGTATCTGCATCCATGCCCGCCTCGCGCGCAGCGCGCGCGATGTGAGCCGAAAGCTCTCCTGTGCATACAAGGTAATCCAGGTTCGAGGCGGCAGCAGCACGCCCGATGCCCTCATGGCAGGCAACGGCGTAATCACCGAGCTCTCCCATGTCGCCGAGCACGGCGACGCGCTTGCCCTGCACGGCGAGCGACGAGAACATGGCAAGCGATGCGCGCATGGAATCGGGGTTGGCGTTGTACGCATCGTCGACGATGGTGAAGCCCGCTCGGGCCTGTATCACGTGCTGTCTGCCGGCCTCCGGCTGCGCCGATGCAAGGGCGGAGGCGATCGTCGCCGCATCCATCCCCAAACGCGCGCCTACGCTTGCGGCGGCGGTGGCGTTCTGCACGTTGTGCAAACCTCGCAGGTTGAGCTTGCAAACGGCCTCGTCCCCTGCGACGTGCAGCACGAAACCGGGTCTGCCCTCCGAATCGAGTTCGACGTCGGTTGCGTAGGCATCGGCTGCAGTATCGACGTCGCGCGCCGAACCATCGTAGAACCAGATGCCGACAGAGCGCTCGATGGCTTTCGAACACTCAAGCACGAGCGGCGTGTACGCATCGCTCGAATTGACGAATGCGCAGCCGTATCCGTCGGGAAGAGCCTCGATGAGCTCGGCTTTCGCGCGGGCGATGTTCTCGCGGCTGCCGAGAAGCTCGATGTGGCTTTCACCGATGTTGGTGATAAGCCCCATATCGGGCTTCACGAAATCACAGAGATCCGCGATCTGGCCCAAGCCGCGCATGCCCATCTCGACCACCACGACCTCGGTCTCGGGGTCGGCGGATAAGAGCGTTTTGGGAACGCCGAGTTCGTTGTTCTGGTTCGCCTGGGTGGCCACTACCGAAAACGACGCCGACAGCACGTCTCGCACAAGGTTTTTCGTGGTGGTCTTGCCCGTCGAGCCCGTCAAGCCGACGACATGGCCCCGCAGATATCCCCGCCACGCACGTGCGAGGTCGATGATTGCGGAAAACGTGTTGCTGACCTCGATGACGGCGGCACCCATCTCGCGCGCGAGCAGGCAGGTCGCCTCGTCGGGAGCTTCCTGCACGAGTACCACGACCGCCCCCGCACGCAAGGCCTGCGGCACGAAGGCGTGCCCGTCAACGTTTTCGCCGGGAAGCGCCACGTAAAGATCGCCCGGCGATACCGCACGCGAATCCCAGGCGACCCCGCAGGCGAGTTTGCTCGCATCGATCGGATTGACAAGCACGCGCCCGCCAGTGTATTCGCAGATCTGTTTGGAGTTAAGCCGCATCGCCGCCTACTTAGAGGCCCGGTCGAGCTCTTCGGCCGCCACGACGAGATCGTCGAACGAAAGCACCGAATCGCCGACAAGCTGATAATCCTCGTGCCCCTTGCCCGCGACGAGCACCGAATCGCCCTCATCGGCAAGCGCGATCGCACGCGCTATGGCGCGTCTGCGATCGGGCTCGACCTCATAGCGATCGGCGCCGGCCGTCATGCCCGGCACGATATCGTCGATGATGGCCATCGGATCCTCGTGGCGCGGATTGTCCGACGTCACGACTGCGAAATCAGCGCTGAGCGCTGCCCTCCCCATGATGGGGCGCTTACTCGAATCGCGGTCGCCGCCGCATCCGAACACGACGATGGTTTTGCCCTTCGTAAGCGCCTTGATCGAGGCGATGGCCTTCTCGAGCGCATCGGGGGTATGGGCGTAATCGACGTACACGGAGATGCCGAGGTTCTCGCCCGCACCGTTGACGCGCTGCAGGCGCCCGGGAATCTGGGGAGCCTCGGAAAGAGCCTCGACTATCGTGGATGCCGGATACCCGAGCTGCATGCCGATGCCGAATGCGCACATGATGTTCTCGACGTTGAACTTGCCGACGAGCGGGTAATCGAACGAGTACTTGGTTCCCCGAACGTCGAGCACGATGGAGGTATGGGTGGTTTCGTAGGTGACCGAAACGGGCTTTATCTGAGCCGACGGATCGAATCCCGTGGTTATCACGCTGTCTTCGGCGACCGAGCAACGGCGCAGCAGTTCCTTGCCGTACTTATCGTCGATGCAGATGACGCGCTTGGCGGGGTAATCGCGCGAGAAGAGGCGAGCCTTCGCCTCGAAGTACGCCTCGAACGTCTTGTGGTAATCGAGGTGATCCTGCGTCAGGTTCGAGAACGCCGTAACGGCGAACTTCGTGCCCCACGTGCGTTCGAGATCGAGCGCGTGCGAGCTCACCTCCATGGCTACGACGTTGACACGTTCGTCGCGCATGCGGGCGAACAGGCGCTGCAAATCGGGAGATTCGGGCGTGGTGTGCTCGCTTTTCTCGAGCTTCTTGCCAATATGCACGCCAACCGTTCCGATGACGCCCGTGCGCCTTCCGGCGACATGGGCTATATGTTCGACCAGGTAAGTCGTCGTCGTCTTGCCGTTCGTGCCGGTGATGCCTACAAGTTCGATGTCCTTCGACGGATGGTCGTAGAAGTTCGCCGACGCCTGAGCCATGGCCTTGCGCGTGTCCTTCACCACCACCTCGGTGATATCGGTTGCATCGGCAAGGTACACCTTGCGCTCGACGACGAGCACCTTGGCTCCGTGGTCGATCGCATCCTGCGCGAAGGAATGGCCGTCGGTCACAAGCCCGACGATGCAGAAGAAAGCATCGTGGGATTCGACCCGATCGCTCCGATAGGCGATTCCCTCGACCATCTCGTTCTCGTTTCCGATGATGGTGCAGTCGATCCCTGCGAACAGCTCTTTGCAAGTCTTTCCCATGACGTTCCCTCTAGTTCGGCATTATCTTGTAGCGGTCAATCGCAAATGCCATTATATCCTTAAAAACGGAGCTGACGTTTCCGCCCCCTGGAACCTCGTTTGCGCCCACAAAACAAACCAATTGAGAACTCGAGTCAGGCAGAAATCCCGTAAAGCACAGGTTGTAGATATCCTTCTTGTACACGCCTTCTTCGGCTATCTCCGCCGTCGATGTCTTGCCTGCAACGCGGTATCCCTCGATCTGGGCACCCGTGCCCGTACCCGAGGTCACCACGGTTTCAAGCATGCTCGTGATGGTGGGGATCGCCTCTTTATTGTCGACGACGTCTTCGGTAGCGTACGTCGGAGTTTCGTCGGAAAGCGGTTTTTCCACAAGGAAATGGGGGGTGACCTCGACGCCGTCGTTGATGAGCGCGCCGTAGAAACGCACCATCTGCAACGGCGTGACCGACACGCCCTGACCGAAGCTGATGTTGTACCCCGTGATCTTCGCCCACTGCTCCCGAGGCTGCAGCGAGCCCAAGCCTTCACCCGGGTAATCGATGCCCGTCAGCTCGTTGAGGTTGTATTTGACGATCTTGTTGTACAGTTCCGTGAAGCCGAGCTTCTCGACCGAAAGGGATATGCCGACGTTCGATGAATTGTCGAGGATCTGGCGCAACGTCATGGTTTCATCGCCGCGCTCGTGCGCGTCCGACACCTTGTACTCGTCGGCCTCGATGACCGCAGGGCAGAATATCTCGTCGTCAGGGCTCATCACGTTGTTCTCGAGGATGGCCATGGTCGATACCGTCTTGAAGATCGATCCGGGTTCGAATATCTGCGTGATCGATTTCGCCTGCGTCTCGGATCCGTCCACGATAGTGCTCAGATCGTTCGGATCGTACAGGGGAAGCGATGCAGCCGCGTATATCTCGCCTGTGCCCGCATCCATCACGATGGCGTTGCCGCTTTCGCCGTTCACCTCTTTTACACCGTCGGTCAGGCTTTGCTCGACCTTCTCCTGCAAACTGATGTCAAGCGATACGATGATGTCCTGCCCGTCGACGGCGGCAACCTCCTCTTTGACGCCTCCCGGAATGGGCGTGCCGTCGCGGCCGCGCTCGACCACGAGCGTCCCCCCCGTACCCGAAAGCACGTCGTCGTACTGCAGCTCGAGGCCCGTAAGGCCCTCGCCGTCGATGTTGACGCAACCGATGACCTGGCCGCCTATCTGGCCGTAGGGGTATTCTCTCTTTGTATCGGGGATGAAGTAAATACCGTCAATCTTAAGCTCTTTCACCTGGTCAGCAACATCTACGTCGGCTTTGCGCTTGATGTAGACAAACGAGATGTCTTTCATCGTGAGCTTTTCCTTGTAATCGGCGGGCTCTCCCCCGAGAATCGCGGCAAGCTGGTTCGCCGCCCCATCGGCATCCGTCACCTCGTAAGGGTTCGCGTAGATGGTCGTCGCATCGACGCTCGTTGCAAGCACGTAGCCGTTTCTATCGTAAATGGTGCCGCGTCTGGGCGAAGTTTCGATGTTGGCGGTACGCGCCTCCTGAGCCTGCGCCGAATACTCCTCGGATTTCACTACCTGGAGGAAAACGAGCCTGGCGAAGAAGATGAGCGCGATGGCTGCGAACACCGCGATGACCACTGCAGCGCGGCTCGATCCGTCGGCCAGCGCATCGCCTCCGAACGACCTGTTCGCCGCACCGCGCGACGCGATGCGGCCTGAGCCCGTTCGGCGCGAGCCGGATGACGTGTGCCCCCGCTTTTCAGCCATGGGCTAGCCTTGCGCTGTGGCTGCCTGGGCCGATGCAGCTTCCACGCTCGATGCGAGCGACAGGTTGCCGCTTGCATCGGTGGCAACGACATCTGCTTCAAGCGTTATGGTGAGCGCCTGCTCGGGCTCGGACATGCCGAGTTTCGAAGCAGCCTCCTGCTTGACGTTCGTGGGATTGGAAAGATAGCTTTGGCGCACCTCGAGCTCGTTGCCCTCGGATCGCGCAGAATCTATGTTGGTCGACAGTTCGTCAGCCGACAGGGCCGTCGTGACCGTAGCCGAAGCAAGGCCGATGCGGACGAATCCCAGCAAAGCGAACACCACCAATACGACGGCGAACGCTTTGGCGAGGAAAATCGCCGAAGACGATACGGTATCGGGGCGGTTTTGAGGCCTTCCCCCTGGAACAACACGGACTCGTGGAGATCGTTCGGGCATCCGCTCGGGATACCGGTATGCTGGCGCGGCGCCCATGACCACTCACTCCTTCCGTTTTAGCTGCGTTTCAGGTGGTCTGTACTCTTCTTTTCTTTTGTTGAACCGATGCGATTCCCTCAAGCCCGAGTTTGAAGGCTCTTCCGATCCGCTTGATCTAAAGCTTTTCGGCGACCCTCAGCTTGGCGCTGCGTGCGCGCGGGTTGCGCTCGATTTCCTCTTCGGTCGGCAAAACGGGTTTGCGCGTGACAGGTTCGAGTATCGGCTTCTTCCCGCACACGCAGACCGGGAGGTCGGGCGGACAGGTGCAACGGTTCGCATATCCCGCGATTACGTCTTTCACGATACGGTCTTCGAGCGAATGGTAGCTGATGACGACGAGGCGGCCGCCTGGGTTCAACCATCGAACTGCCGCCTCAAGGCCGCTTCTCAGCACCGAGAGTTCAGAATTGACCTCGATGCGAAGAGCCTGAAACGTACGTTTCGCCGGATGGCCTCCAGCGCGCCTGGCCGAAGCCGGGATGGCGGCCTTGATGATCTCCACGAGCTGTGCGCTCGTTTCGATCGGCGCCTCCTGGCGTGCCTTCACGATGAACTCCGCTATGCGGCTCGCCCATTTCTCGTCTGAGTAACTACGGATGATCCGAGTGAGATCTGCTGCGTTGTAGGTGTTGACGATCTCTGCTGCGTTTAGAGTGTCATTGCCCGGATTCATCCGCATATCAAGTGGGCCGTCCTCCTTGAAGGAGAAGCCACGAGAAGGCGTGTCTATCTGCACCGAAGATACGCCGAGGTCGAAAAGAAACGCATCGACCCCCGGCACTTCCGCAGACAAAAGGAGCTCATCCATATCGCCGAAGTTACCCGCCAAAAGCTCGATATTCGGTCGGACGTCATCCGGAAGCGCCATAAGGCGATCCTTTGCCGCGGCTCGCGCCACTGCGTCCTGATCGATGCCGATCAGGGTTGAATCCGGCCCGAGCAGACGGGCTGCTTCGAGGGAATGCCCTGCACCGCCGAGTGTTGCGTCCACGAATATGTGCTGTGTTTTAAGGTGTAGGTATTCGAGGCACTCGGCGAGCAGAACCGGTGTATGCCGATATTCGTTTGTCATTGCGCTCACGTCTTGAAATCAGTCTTCGACGAACAGAGAGGAAAGATCCACGCTGCTGCAGAAGTCGTCCCAACGCTTTGCGTCCCAAATCTCGAAGTGGTCAGTATCCCCCACCAAAACGACGTCCTTGCCAAGGCCTGCTGCATTGCGCAGATCGGCAGAGATGCCGATGCGGCCGGAGGCATCGAGCTCGACGTTCTTGGCGCGCGAGTTGAGCACCTTGCGCATGTTCACATGCTTGGAGTTGCTCGGTTGGAATCCCCCGTCTTTGTCGAAAAGGGAAGCAACCCACGCGCTGAAGCCGTCCGAGTCGAACACGTACAGGCTGTCGTTCTTCGGAGAGAGCGTGATCTTCAAGTTCATCGGTAGCACCTTGCGAAAATCGGAAGGAAGGGACAGACGGCCTTTGGCGTCCAGCTTATGCCGAAACTCGCCAACGAGATCCGTCATGCATGCCTCCCTTTCATTCGCTCGAGTGTTTTCCGATGGGTGGTATTCTATCCCACTTTGACCCACTTCGCAACAAAATACGGGAATATCCCCCTAAACGGAACCCCCTTTGCCACCACGACAACGCGGTCTCTATGCTGCGGATATGGGATGTACACCACATATGGCGCACCACCCCGCTTTCGGACACCAGATGCAGACGGGGACAAAGTGGGAGACTATGGGTAACGGATGGGAAACGTGCGGTTGAAGCACCCCCGAAGATGTGCGCAAACCGTGAATGGCCCGATCGCGATCATATCGAAATCGCGCCCTACCAGCTTGCGAGGCGAGACGGATGCGCGGGGCGCCGGTGGCGCAGGGTGGGAGCAAACTAGGTGGGAGCATGTGGGACGCACAGGCGCAGCACACGGGAACGCGACCGCAACCGTCGACGATGCCCCTCGATGCACCGTGCGGATCCACTACGCATCGAAAAGCGATCCCCTCTAAGCCTTCCCTCCGAAAATCCTTCGAAAAATGGCGGCCAATGCAAGCTTCTGTAGCCTTCCGAGGCAATTACGGGGCAATTCGGGGACCGATCGACCATTGCTGCCGGCATTTCCCCTGTTCGCAATTATTAAATATATTACCAACCATGTCCGATGCCGACAGAAGCTTGCCTTGACCGCCATTTACAAGGCGATTTCAACCAGGGAAGTTCTTGAGGAATTCGAAGTGCACGGGAATCACCGGATTACTGCAGGCCGAGCGGCCGGAAACGCGCATCGATCCGCGGCGCATCGGTCCGCAGCACATCGCAAGCGGCACCGCTCCGTCGAGCACCTCAGGTATCCTTGCGGTTGCCCAGGTTGTCTTTCCGGTTGCGCGATGCGGAGTCGAACCGACCCGATGAATCGCCCCTCTTCTGCTGCGCGAGGAGATCATCGGCGCGCCGATCGCGCGAGGGCTGATCGCTCTGGCCGTCTAGGGGCGTCGTCCATGGCATTGCGTGATCATCGGCGGAATCGCCCTTGCCAAGGCGCTTGCCGTCGAGCGTCGCGCCTTTGACAGACGTCCTATCGCGTTCGTCGGGGTGCTTCCCATCGTTCTTGTCGCCCTTGTCGCTCTTATCGCGCCTGAATGATTTCGTGCGCTGAATAAGCACCGCCCCGATCAAGAACGGCATCCAGAACACAAGGCCGCGATACACGAGCGCAATGGCCATGCCCGCAGCGCCCGCCACGCCGTACGATGTGAACAGCACAAGCACGGCGGCTTCGACAACCCCTACGCCCTGCGGCGTGACGGATATCATCGCAAACAGAGTTGCAACAACGTATCCGCAGATGAGAGCCTGTGGTATGTATACATCGAACGCGATGCCCACCAAACAGAAGCAGGCAAGCTCGCAGGTGCTTGCAAGGATGGAGCAGCCGAACACCTTGGCAGTGGTTTTGGGGTTCTTCACAATGAGGACGGCCGCATCGCCGAACGAAGTCACGGCGCTTTCGATCCAAGGTTTCAACGGCTCTTTCTTGAGCCGCACGCGCACGCGGTTCACAAGACGCTCGACGGGGCGAAGCATGCGCATGAGCAGCGCGGGTTTTTTATGCCCGAGCACCATGATGGACCCCATGACGGCCACAAGCAGCACGACCACAAGCCCGAGCAGGAACCATAGAGGATCGAGCTGCCCGGCAAATTCCAGAATAACGAACCCGATGATCATGATGGTCATGAAGCCCGACTCGATGGACATCTGCATAAGGAGCGCCGCAGAAGTTGCCTTGCCCGCCGATATGCCGCGGCGATGGGCGTCATCCACGACAAGCGTGGCACCCGCCATATTGAGCGAAGGAGCGATCGTATTCATGAAAAACGTGCCGAACACAAGCGGCAGCGTCTCGCGCGGCTCCATCTTCTCCTCGACGGCGGAAAACGAATACGAGTAGGCGAAACTCTGGGCGAAGTACTTGCACAGCTGCGTGAGAACGGCGGCGATCAAGGGGATGACCGCACCCTTTTTCATGGTCTCGACGAGCTCGACAAGCTGATCGCCACGCAGCAGCACGAACGCCAAAACGATGACGATCACAAGGCCCATCATGAGCTTCTGTATGCTGAACTTCACGCTTTTCCACTCCGTCCGTGCAGATATGCTATGGAATAATACACTAGGAACGGCTGCGCACGCGTCCGATTAGGGAAGCTGTGTAGAAAGGGACAGATTACGGTTGCCAAACCGCAGACTGCTCTCGTCCGAGCGCACGCACGTCGGCTGGCGGTTCTACGTCAAGGCGAGCGCATGGGAGGCTGCCGAGCCCCTCGCCCTCGATCCGCGCGCCGTCCCCAAGCCTCACCGCTCCTTGATCTGCGCTACGCCTTGAGCCGTGCGCGCGGATGGGCGCTGATGTATTCGTCATGGATGTGGGCGCGATCGACATGGGTGTATATCTGCGTCGTCGAAATGTCGGAATGACCGAGCATCTCCTGGATGACGCGCAGATCGGCTCCGCCGCTCAGAAGGTGCGTCGCGAACGAATGCCGAAGCGTATGCGGGTGAAGGTTCTCGACGCCGATGGATAACCCGGCTCGCGCGACGATCGCATGCACGCTCTGCCGGGTCAGACGTCCGCCTCGTGCATTGAGGAACACGGCCGAGGTGGGTTTCGCGTAGGGTTTCGCAAGCTCGGGGCGACCCCTCTCGAGATAATTGCGCAGCGCATCGGCCGCCGCGCCCGCGATGGGTGCGACACGCTCTTTCGACCCCTTGCCGACAACGCGCAAGAATCCCTCGTCGAGCAGCAGTCCGCCCGAATCGAGTCCCGTCAGCTCGCTCACGCGCAGTCCGCAACCGTACAAAACCTCGAGAATCGCGCGATTGCGCAGCCCGGCCGCATCGTCGCCGAAAGGCTGCGACAGCATCCGATCGACCTGTTCGACGGACAACACGTCAGGCAAGGTATCGGGAACCTTCGGAAGCCGAAGCGAGTCGGTGGGATTCTTTGCGGATATGCCCTCGCGCACCAAAAACCGGTGGAACCCCTTGATTGCCGATACGCGCCGCTCGATCGTCGCGGGGGCGAGACCCGAGCCGACGAGCTCCGCCTCGTAGGCGAGCACCGCGTCGCGATCGATGCGCGAAAGCGAGGCCACGCCCTGCGATTCGAGAAACTCGGCGTACGATCTCAGATCGCGTTCGTAAGCCGAAACCGTAAGCGGCGAGCTTCCGCGCTCGATGCTCAGATAGGCGATGTACTCGCGAATCTCCATGTCGAGCATGCGCACGCCCTACCCTCGCCCATCGGCATGCGCAACCGCAGAGCCGACGAAATCGCAAAACAACGGATGCGGCCTTGTGGGACGGCTCTTGAACTCGGGGTGTCCCTGGCTCGCGACGAACCAGGGATGATCGGAAAGCTCGATCATCTCAACGAGCCGTCCGTTGGGTGAAATGCCCGATATGACCAATCCCGCCTCGGCCAGCTTATCGCGAAAGGCGTTGTTGACCTCGAAACGGTGGCGATGACGCTCATAGACGACCTCGCTTCCATACGCCGCGAACGCCTTGGTTCCCGGCTCGACGCGGCAGGGGTAGGCGCCAAGGCGCATGGTGCCGCCCTTGTCTTGCACATCCTCCTGTTCGGGCATGAGATCGACCACGGGGTAATCCGCCTCGGGATCGAACTCGGCCGACGTCGCGTTCGCCATACCGGCGACGTTACGGGCGAATTCGCAGACAGCAGCCTGCAACCCCAGGCATATCCCCAGAAACGGAACTTTGCTTTCACGGGCGTACTGCGCTGCAGCGATCTTTCCCTCGAACGCCCGCTTGCCGAAGCCGCCGGGCACGAGAATGCCGTCCATGCCTTCGAGCTTCTCAGCGACCGAAGCCGCATCGAGCGTCTCGCCATCCACAAGATGCACCTCGACGTGCGCTCCATGGTGCACGCCCGCGTGGCCGAGGGCCTCGATGACCGAAAGATAGGCATCGGGAAGGCTCACGTACTTGCCCACAACCGCAACGTCCACCCGTTTCCGGCACTGGTTCGAGGCGGCCAAAAACGCCTGCAAGGGGGCCAGGTCTATCTCGCGATGCGCAAGTCCCAAAAGATCGAGCACCTTCTCGTCGAAGCGTTGGGCGTGCAGGTTCACCGGCACCTCGTAGATGGAGGAGGCGTCGGTGCAGGCGAGCACCTCTTCGGGGGCCACATCGCAAAACAGCGCGATCTTCTCGCGCACCGTATCGGATATCTCGTGATCGGAGCGGCACACGATGAAATCGGGCTGTACGCCTATGGAACGCAGCTCCTTCACGCTGTGCTGCGTCGGCTTGGTTTTGACCTCATGGGCAGCGGCGATGTAGGGCACGAGCGTCACGTGCACGAACAGCACGTCGCCCGGCTTCTTCTCCTTCTTGAACTGCCGTGCCGCCTCGATGAACGGCTGGGATTCTATATCGCCGATCGTGCCGCCTATCTCGGAGATGACGATATCGGCGCCGCTCTGCTCGGCAACGCGGCGCAGGCGCTCCTTGATGGCCTCGGTCACATGGGGTATCACCTGCACGGTGCCGCCGAGAAAATCGCCGCGGCGCTCGCGGGCGATGAGGCTCTGGTAAATCGATCCCTGGGTGAAGTTGCTCTCGCGCGTCAGGCTCTCGTCGATGAAACGCTCGTAGTGCCCGAGATCGAGGTCGCCCTCGTGGCCGTCGTCGGTCACGAATACTTCGCCATGCTGGAAGGGCGACATCGTTCCGGGATCGACGTTGAGATACGGATCCATCTTCTGCATGGTCACCTTGTAACCGCGTGCTTTCAGAAGATGCCCGAGGGACGCGGCGGTGATGCCCTTCCCCAGAGACGAAACGACGCCGCCGGTCACGAATATGTGCTTGGTCATGATCCTCCTCCAAACGACAGCCAACGGACCGACGCGGTATCGATCGGATTCAAACAGAGAGCGAAACGCATCCCCGCAAAAAATGCGCCGGCGAACATACGACAATGCTTCCAAACGCTTTTTCATTCTACAAGACGGCATGAGCACCGCCCGCACCCGCACGACGATTTCACACACTGGAAACACGCTCACGCAAATTCGAAACGCAACCGCCCGGCGGCAGACCGGCCCTCGACTGACGCCGAATCAGCCCCCGAACGGCCTTTATTTGAAAGGATCACCCGATTCGGGCGTAGAAGCCACCCGATACGACGCTTCCGCCCGCGCGCCTTTCCGCCCTATCGTATAGGCAAGGCAAACGCCTTGAGGAGGCGTTCGAAACAAGGAGGATCATTATGAACGGACAGACCAACGCACCCCAGCACGCGCATACGACAATAAGCCGCCGCACGTTTCTGGCAGGATCGCTCGGCCTCGGCCTTGCAGCCATGCTGCCGGGCGTCGGGCTGACAGGATGCGCCCCGCAAAACGGGTCGGCCCAAACGGCCGCCAAGGACGAAGGGGAGTTCGACATCATCGTCGTGGGAGCAGGCGGCGCCGGCATGACGGCAGCCCTCAGCGCGCAAGAGGCCGGCGCGAACGTCGTGCTGCTCGAAAAGATGGCGGTCGTAGGAGGCAACACGAACTTCGCCGAGGGCGGAATGAACGCAAGCCAAACCGCTCTCCAGAAAGAAGAAGGCATTGAGGACAGCAACGAGCTGTTCGCCCAAGACACGTTCGTCGGAGGCAAAGAGCTCGGTGACAAGGAGCTCATTCGCTACATGTGCGAAAATTCGAACGCCGCCATCGAACGGTTGGCGGAACGCGGCATGCACCTCACGAAGATATCGACATCGGGCGGAGCATCGGTTCCCCGCATCCATCGGCCCGAAGACGGCAGCGCCGTCGGCGGCTATCTCGTGACCCACATGCACGACCTTTGCACTGAGAGGGGCATCGGCGCCCGCACGAACATGAATGTAGAGAGCCTCATCATGGAAGACGGTAAAATCGCGGGCCTTGTGGCAAGCGACGGCAAGAAAGAGTATACGTTCAAGGCACCCGTCGTCATCCTCGCCACGGGCGGGTTCGGCGCCAATCACGAAATGCTCGCCCAATACCGCCCCGAATTGATCGACGCCGTCACCACCAACCAGCCGGGAGCCCAGGGCGATGGTATCGCAATCGCCACCGATATCGGGGCGGACACCGTCGATCTCGAGCACATTCAGGTTCATCCGACCGTCGAGCAGAGCACTTCCATCCTTTTGAGCGAAGGCATCCGCGGCGATGGGGCCATCCTCATCAACGCCGAAGGAAACCGCTTCACCAACGAGCTCCTGACGCGCGATAAGGTAACGGCTGCCGAATGGGAGCAGCCCGGCGGCTGGGCGTATGCAGTATTCGATCAGCACGTGTACGACGACAACAAAAGCATCAAGGAAAAGTTCGAGAAGCAGGGCTTGCTTCTGAGCGGGACAACGCTCGAAGAGCTCGCAAGCTCCATGGACGAGATCGATCCGGCCAACTTCATCAGCGCGGTCACCACGTACAACGACTGCATCGAGCAGGGTCTCGACGATCCCTTCGGACGAACGGCCAGCTTGAACCCCATCGTGAACGCCCCCTTTTACGCCGTCAAGGTTGCACCGGGAATCCACCACACGATGGGCGGTCTGAAAATCGACACCGCAACGCGGGTGCTCGACACGAGCGGCAACCCCATCGCCGGGCTGTTCGCAGCCGGAGAGGTGACAGGCGGCGTCCACGGCGGAAACAGGCTCGGGGGCAACGCCGTGTGCGATATCAACGTTTTCGGGCATCGGGCCGCCGAATCCGCACTCGAATACCTGTCGGCATAGCACCGCACACCGTCGGAGCACGCCGATCCGCCTCGGCGTGCTCCGATCGCGATTGCATAACCTCGGGCTATCGCTGCGAGACGAACAACGGGGCTCTGCCGCATGAGGAGCCCCGTTGTTGTGGTACCATCTCCCGAGACGAAAGCGAGGGAGATCATGGGCAGTTCGACAATCGACCGCACCGGAGTTCGAAAGGGATCGTTCCGCTTCGTCGCCTCGTTTCTCCCCTTGTTTTCCTTGAGTTTCTGCGGGCTTGTCGCCATACGCATCTGGATACAGTGCAACCTCTACGATCGCTACACGTCGACGGACTCCGGCATCATCACCATCGTTTCCAACCTTGTGCGCGTCGGCCTGATCGTCATCCTCATCGCCCTTGTCCTCCGCCGCGGCTTCCCGCGCAGATCCCAGCGGATACTCGGATACGCATCGGCCTTCGCCATGACGGCCGCAAGCATCTTGTTCCTGATCAACACCGAATCGCCGAACCAAGGATTGCTGATAGCAGCCTGCGTTTGCGCAGGCTGCGGCATCGTTTGGGGCGGGGGCATCTGGATAACCGTCTACGAACGCCTTTCTCCGGACGAAGCGCTGATCTACGCGTTTCTTTCGCTGGGAGCCAGCTCGATGCTCGGATTTTTCCTCGGGCTCCTACCGGAGACCGTCACGTATCTCGTCGCCATGGTCATGCCGGCCCTGTCGCTCGTCATGCTGCAAAGGTCGAATCAACTGCTCGACGAACGAGACGAAACCCCCGACGCCTCCCCAAGAGGCGAAGCGCCTTCGAGCCGGGACTTCGCATACGATGACGAGCCGAAATCGACCTTCGTGCGGCTGGTGGCCGGCATGGCCCTGTTCAACCTCGCCCTCGGCATTGCCCGCGGCTACCCCTCCGGCGAATCGATCGCGCTGACAATCCCGTTTCAAGCGATACACCAGTTTTCAGTGTTGTTCATCTCGCTTGCCCTCATATGGTGGGCCGTGGCAAAACGGCGCACCATCCGCTTTTCAACCCTTTGGAACGTCTCGGTAACCCTCATCATCGCAGGTGTTCTGCTGCTCGCATTGTCGGGTTCGACGGCAACGCTCGCAGGCGCAACCCTCATTTCCATCTCCAACACCTTCGCAGTAGGCCTTCTCTGGTTCAGCTGCTACGACATCGCGCGGCATAGCAGCATACCCGCATATCTGATACTCGGCGTCGGATGGCTCGCCCACGTGCTGCCACGGGAGATCGGAAGGGCGGGCATATGGCTGCTCGAGCCGCATTCTTCCGAAGCCGTGATCGTGATCGCATTCGTCGTATTCCTCCTAGCCCTCGCCATGGTTCTTCTGCTCAACGATTCCATACCCGTCAAACGGCATCTTTTCTCGGAGTTCAGAAACCAAACGGCAATCGATTCGTCCGAAGAGGCGCTCTCGAGCACTTCCGAGGCCGCCTCCGACGGCTCCGCCATCCCCCGCCAACGCAGAAGCCCCGCCGAAGCGGAAAAACCCAAGCCCCGAGAAGATACGCTGCTCAGCCAGCATCTTTCCCTTTTGGGGAAACGCTATAGCCTAACCGAACGGGAACTCGAAGTGGTCGGCCTTCTCGCACAGGGAAGAAGTCGCATCAGCATCGGGGAAAAGCTTTACATATCGGAAAACACCGTTCGCACATACGTCAAGAACATATACGCCAAACTCGACATTCATAGCAAGCAAGAGCTGCTCGACCGTCTGGAAGAACAAGGCTTGCATGAGGCGGGCGAAAGTAAGCTATAATCGATCCAACTGCACTGCCGCCCGCGCGGCGAAGCCTCGGTATCCGCGGGGCGAACGCGCCCGTGCCGACAACGGCAAGCACCTGCCCACCTCACACTCGATCGAAAGGACGCCTCTTTCCATGCGCATCGGATTCGACAACGACAAGTACATCGCCCTGCAAGCAGAGCACATCCGCAACCGCATCGATCAGTTCGGCGGGAAGCTCTACCTCGAATTCGGCGGGAAGCTCTTCGACGACTACCATGCCGCGCGCGTGCTACCCGGTTTCGAGCCCGATGCGAAGATACGCATGCTCAAAAGCCTGATCGACGAGGCCGAGATCATCATCGTGATCAACGCGAACGACATCGAGAAGAGCAAGCTGCGCGGCGATCTGGGCATCACTTACGACGAGGACCTGCTGCGCCTCATGGATAACTTTCGCTCCATGGGTTTTCTCGTGAGCGGCGTCGTCGTAACCCACTACGCGAACCAACCCGACGCCGACGCGTTCCGCCGTCGCCTCGATGCGCTCGGCATCAAATGCCACCTGCACTACCCCATCGCGGGCTACCCCTACGATATCGACCATATCGTGAGCGACGAGGGGTATGGCCGAAACGAGTACATCGAAACCACCCGTCCGCTCGTGGTGGTTACCGCCCCCGGCCCCGGATCGGGCAAGATGGCTACCTGCCTTTCGCAGCTCTACCACGAGCACAAGCGCGGCGTGAACGCCGGGTACGCCAAATACGAGACGTTTCCCGTATGGAACCTGCCGCTCAAGCATCCGGTCAACATCGCCTACGAAGCGGCAACGGTCGACCTCGACGACGTGAACACCATCGACCCCTTCCATCTTGAAGCCTACGGCGAAACCACCGTCAACTACAACCGCGACGTCGAGATATTCCCCGTGCTCAAAGCCATGCTCGAAAGGATCGGCGGCGAAAGCCCCTACAAATCGCCCACCGACATGGGCGTCAACATGGCCGGGTACGCGATCGTCGACGAGGATGCGGTATGCGATGCCGCCAAGATGGAAATCGTGCGCCGTTACTTCCAAACAGCCGTCGACGTCAAGCGCACCGGCGTGGGCGAAGAGCAGGTGGAGAAGCTCGAACTGCTCATGAACCAGGCCGGCGTGAACGCGAGCCTGTCGCCCGCCCGCACGGCTGCGCTCCTGAAAGAGGAGATGACCGGATCGCCCGCAGGCGCTATGGTCCTGCCCAACGGAACCGTTGTGACGGGCAAAACGTCCATGTTGCTCGGGGCGGCTTCTTCGCTCATGATCAACGCGCTCAAGGAACTCGGCGGAACGGGCGACATCGACGTCATCAGCGATTCGGTCATCGAGCCGATCTGCCACCTCAAGACCGAGCATCTGAACCACAAGAACCCGCGCCTCCATTCAGACGAGACGCTTATCGCGCTCTCGATCAGCTCGGTCACCAACCCGCTTGCAGCCGAGATCATCGAGCACACCGGCGAACTGCGCGGTTGCGATGCGTTTTTCTCGGTTATCATCTCATCGACCGATGAAAAGCTCTACCGCACGCTCGGCATCAACGTCTGCTGCGAGCCCAAGTACGAGCAGCACCGCTACTACCACAAGTAAGCGCGAAGACGAGAACCGGGCGACACGAGAAACAACGGCCGCCTGGTTCTTACGCCCAGGGCCGCCCTACTTGCAAGCGGGCGCCCCCACGGCCTCGGCGAGCTCGGTTTTGCCGGAAACCCCCATCTTGCGATACAGGTTGCGAATATGCGTTTTCACCGTGTTGTCCGAAACGTAGAGTTCGGCCGCCACTTCGGCGCGGGTTTTCCCCTCAAGCAGCAAGACGAGTATCGCCTCCTCGCGCCTCGTGAGATCGTATTCCCGAGCTGCGCGAGAACAGCGTTCCTCAACCGACGCTTCGCTCGGGCGATACGCGTCGAAGAATTCCCTCAGCTCGCGAATCGATGCGAGCTCGGCTGCTTCGGAGCGCTTCCACGTCCGCGAAAGCAACCAGCCTGCGGCAAGGGATACGATGCAGAATGAAACGGAGTAGAGAGCCGACGACGCATTCCCCCACAACTGCGTTGCCGCAAGGCAGCCGACGAGTGCGAGGGCGAATGCGATCCCCCAGTAGAACGCCACTTGAACGTGCGCCCTCGATAGCGTTTCCGAAAATGCCGCTCGGGCGATGGAAGCGCAGCACAACGCGAACACGACGGTAACACCCGCAAGGATAACGGCAATCGATTCGGTTTCAGACATACGACCATACCCGCTTTCGTTTGATCGGTAGAGCAAATAATACTACGATGGGAAGCACCATTCGGCAAGGTGAGGGCATGGGTGAAAAAATTCACCGTTGTTCCGAATTCGTGCGTACTGCTAGATTCAACCCCATGGAAGCCATCGCACCCAAAGATCATCTGAGAGGAGCGGCGATGCAGGATAACCGTAAACGACGCACCGCGCTCGGCACCGTCTGCCTCGTCGTCGTCGCCCTCGTCATGGGCTGGTTCGTCGGGCAGTACGTTCCCGGAACGCCGCAATCACCCGAAACGCTCGTGTACGCAACCATGTACAGCGGCAACGGAACCCCCGTGCAGAACACCGTCGACACCTCGTTCGGCGAACAAGCAACGTTGGAAGGCGTCGTCCAGGGAGAATCGTTTACCTTAGACGAAACGCGCAGCGATCTGCAAACGGAGCAGGGCAGACAAGCGTATAGAGACCATCTCGAAGACATCGGCGCATGGGAGCACGAATATCCCCCCTTTGCAATGCGGATCGAAGAGGTTCGAACCGTATCGGCTGACTCGTTCGCCGACCTCTATCCGAACTTTTCGAGCAAGCAACAGCACACGAGGGGGTTCTTCATTCATCCGGGGGGCAACCTCAATCTCCAAGACACGACCATGATCCTCGTATCCGTCTCCATAACGAACAAATCAGAAGAACTCATTTCGGGATACCCCCACCCCTTTGGCAAAGGCGCACTGCCTTCGTGCAACCTCTTCAGAACCGATTGGTGCGAAATGCAAGGTGAAAGCGTTGCTTTCGGAGATCAGGTGATCATTGAGGCGGGACCGCTCTCCGACGGCACGCTCGGATCGGGAGAAATCCTCGAAGATTCGGCCTTCGTCGCTATCAACGACGACCCCGTCTATCTCGACAACCCCGACCCCAACGGCATTCAGTACGCCTACATCCACATCGAACCCGGCGAAACGAAAACCTACGTCTTCCCCTACCTCGTGCCCGACAAGGTCCTCGGCGGCGACGGGCGGCATCCGGATCTTTCGAACCTCTGCATCCAAACGCCCGACTACGCAACCGAAACCGTCTACCGGCTCTGGCTCGAGTAGCATGGCAAAACCGCCGCCGGCTTGACGCCGCGCCGAAAGCAATCGAAACAAAGCGAACCTGCTTCGACCGCACCGCAACCGCGGTGTCGGGCGATGCCGTGCTCGAACCCGTGAAAGGACCCCCATGAAACCGAATCTGCTCCCCTTGGCCCTTATCGCCGCGCTTTGCCTGCCCGCCTGCAGTCCCGCAGAGCAGGCCCCGAGCGTCGAGGCAACTGCAACCGAGCGCTACGAACAGACCGTCGCCCTGCCCGATAACGTCATGCTCGTGCACGATATGCGATTCGACGAAGCCGGCCGGCTCACCATGGCGGCAAGCGCCGCCGATTCCGGAGCAGTCACGGTATACGCGCTCTCCGCCGACGATGTCTGGGAAACGGCGTTCGACACTCGGGCCCTGATCGACTCGCTTGGCAAGGATGCCCGCGTCGAAGCTGCATGCTTGACGCCGCAGGGCTCGCTCGTGTGCGCCGTTTCATGCGATGATTCCAGCGAAGCGAATCTCTACACCGCGGTGCCCGGCTCCTTTGAGGCGGTCCCCTTCTCGGCAAGCGGAATCTCCACCCTGCGCAGCTATGATGAGGACACCGTTCTCGTCGCAGATACCCGTCAATCGCTCTGCCGAATCGATCTTGCGACGGGCGCGAAGCGATGCGAATACCGCCTGCAAGGGCGCGGCAGAGTGCTTTCTGATTTCACCGTGTACGACGGGCTTGCCTACGCAACCGTCTCGCGTTCGGGGGGAGCGGGAATCGAAACCGAGTTCGAGGCGTTCGACTACGATACGGGCGAAAAGGCGGATCCCGATGCCTCGATCGTCGCCGCCCTCGAAAAGGTGTTTTCCCATGCAAACTCGACCGATCCTGTTTCGCCCATCTGGTCGAACGGACAGGACGACCTGCTCGTTTGCGCGAAAGGCGCTATCTACCGTATCTCCGACAATGCAGCAACCGTCGTTGCCGAAAGCGGAGACGCAAGCCTTTCGAGCGCGGTGAAGTATCCGCACCGCCTGCTCATCGGATCCGGACAGGATGACATCCTGGTACTGTGCCACAACAAGACCGGGGGGCTTGCCCCCTACACCCTCTACCGCTATCCCGAGGGCAGCAAGCTCGAAGCCACGGGATCCCTCGTCGTGTACTCGCTCGAAAACAACAGCGCCATCGAACAGGCCGTTGCGACCTTCCGTGACGAGCGACCTGAAATCGCCGTCGAGATGCGCATCGGGATTCCCGCCGGCTCGGGCACTGCCGCCGACGATGCCCTGCGTGCGCTCAATGCCGACATCATAGCGGGAACGGGCCCCGACGTCATCGTGCTCGACGGCCTGCCGACCGAGGCGTTCATCGGACAGGGCGCGCTGCTCGACCTGTCCGATGCGCTCGAAGACCTGCATGCATCGAAAGACGAATACTTCGAAAGCGTGCTGAGCGCCTTCTCATCCGATGAGGGCACCTATTGCGTACCCGGCAGATTCTTCCTTCCCGTCGCCCTCAGCGATGTCGAATACCTCGAGCACACGACCTCGCTTGGAGAGATGACCGATTTCATCGCTTCGAGCAAAGACGCACGGGCGGGCCTCAACACAGCGACATCCGTAGCAGCCCCCTTCGCCGCAAGTTCCCAAAACCTGTTCGAAGATGACGGGTCGGTTGACCGCGATGCGCTCGAATCGTTTTTCACCTGCACGAAAACGCTCATCGACATCGGGGATGAGAACCTCACTCGAAACATCAGCGAAGAAGCCCGCGCAAACCTCCAGGGTTACGACTACCGCGCAACCGAACTTTCAAGCGTCAGCCTTGCAGACGGTCACGGCGTGAGCGGCGCGGGGATACTGGGCATTTCGGGAGGCGAAGCGAGCCGTCTGGAAATCGGCTCGATGGACTCGTGCACCTCGCTCGGCATGCTGAGCCTTGCCGCCGAAAACGCGGAGTTCGACTGTTCCTACAAGCTTCTTGCGTTCGGCGGAGAGCAGGTCTTCGTACCCGGCAGCATCCTCGGTGTGAACGCAAGCAGCAAAGAAGCCGAAACGGCCAAGGAGTTCATCGCCTACCTGCTCTCCTCCGAACAGCAGGGGCAATCGCTCTACGACGGCGGCTTGCCCGTCAACAAGAGCGCCCTGTACGACTACCTGATCGCGCTCGGCGGCTACGGCATGAGCGCCATGTCCGAAGGCGGACCCGTCAAGAGCTTCGACCGAGGGCCGTTCACCGAAGAGGAGGCCGCAGCGGGCTGCGCGCTGATCGAAAGCGCCACGCATCCGTTCGTGGAAGACAAGACCGTAAACGACATCGTTGCGACCGAGCTTCTCGCGTACTGCAACGACACCGCGACGCTCGACGATGCCGTAAGCGCATGCGTGCAAAAGATCGACCTCTACCGGGCCCAATAGGAAAGAGGAGCCCATGACGCGTCCGCAGCGATCCGCCGCCCCCAAAGCCTTTCTGGCCCCGAGCCTCATCGGCCTCGCCATCTTCTTTCTCGCTCCCTCTGCCGACGTCGTGCGCCGCTCGCTTGCAGATGCATCGGGCGAGCGCTTCGTCGGCTTGGAGAACTACGCTGCAGTGATCGGCAACGAAGCGTTTCGAACCGCAGCGGGCAACACGGCGAAGTTCATGGTTATCTGCATTCCCCTTCTGCTTGCGCTTTCGCTCGCCATAGCGCTTGCCGTGCGCAGAAGCACGCCGTTTCGGGCGCTCATGAAAACGGCACTGTTGCTGCCCCTCGCGATTCCCGTATTCTCGGCGGCGCTTCTCATGAACATCACCTTCGACGCCCAAGGCATTGCCAACGGCATCCTCGATTTTCTCGGCATAGATACCGTCGCGTGGCTTTCAAGCGATGCAGCGCTGTACGTGCTCGTCGGCAACTACGTCTGGCGCAACCTCGGGTACTGCACCGTGCTCTGGCTTGCCGCCCTCGCCTGCATCCCCGAAAGCCTCTACGAAGCAGCTCGCGTCGACGGCGCTTCTTTTTCGCAGATCACCGCAAAGATAACCCTTCCGATGCTCGCTCCCTCCTGCGCCGTCGTTGCAATACTGGCCATCGTCAACGCGTTCAAGGTCTACCGCGAAGCGTACCTCGTTGCGGGAAGCTACCCGCACGAGAGCATGTACATGCTGCCCCACCTGTTCAACAATTGGTTCGCAAGCCTGTCGATCACAAAGCTCGCGGCAGGCGGAACGATACTCGGCATCGTGCTTTTGGCAATCGCATGCGCGCTGTTTTGCCTTTGGAGCAAACAGGAGACGATGCGCTGATGTCATCGGCGCGAAACAAGGCGCGAAAAGAAGCGACACCGAAGCCGACGGGCGAACCTTGGAAAAACCCCGGGCGAGCGCGCGTGCGCGGCATGCTCTTCTTGCTTGCCATGGCCGCGCTCGGCTTCTGCGCGTTCCTCCCCCTTGCGATGCTCGCACTAGGGTCCCTCATGAGCGCTTCCGAACTCGCCTCGACCCTCGGCGGCGTCATCGAAGGCGGAAACGGATTTGCCGAAGCGCCGCTGCTTCCGCTGGCCCCTACCCCCGAATCGTACGTGGCCGTGCTCGTGGATACGCCGGGATACCACGTGCTGTTCTGGAATTCGGCGGTCATTACCGCTTGCGTGCTCGCGGGCCAACTCGCAGTCGCAACGCCCGCCGCCTGGGCGCTCGCGCGATTCGGGTTCCGCGGAAGGGATGCGCTGTTCTTCCTCTACGTTCTTTTGATGATGCTGCCGTTTCAGACGACGATGCTGCCGAACTATCTTGTGCTCAACGCGCTCGGGATCAACGACACGCTCGCAGCCGTCATCCTGCCAGGAGCATTCTCGGCGTTTCCCGTCTTCATCATGCGGCACTTCTTCGCCACCATCCCGAACTCCCTTATCGAATCGGCCCGGCTCGATGGGGCAAGCGAATTCGCGATATTCCTGAAAATCGGCGTCCCCCTCGGAGCGCCCGGCATATTCGCCTCTCTCGTGCTCGGGTTCTTCGAATACTGGAACCTCGTCGAGCAGCCGCTCGCTTTCTTGAGAGACCAAACGCTTTGGCCGCTTTCGCTTTTCCAGCCGGCGATCGCTTCGGAGAGCATCGGCCTCGTGTTCGCTTCGACGGTTATCGCATCCATACCCGCAGTGCTCGTGTTCGCAACGGGTCGCGAATACCTCGAGCAGGGCATCGCCGCGACAACGAGAAAGGATCGCTAGATGAGACGACGGGCTGCAAGCATCCTGTTTTTGTTCATGGTCTCGATGGTATGCCTCGGCATCCTCTCGCGAGCCGTCGACGGCACGGGAATCGCGCTTGTCGCCACCGAACGCATGCAGGAGAAAACGCTTTCGGAAACCGTATACCCATCCTGCGTGCCCTCGACGGCCGTGCACTCCGACGGAGCACGAACCTACGTGTACGTGCTCGACGAGCGATCGGGCCTTCTGGGGCCCGAACAGATCGTGCGCAAAGTGGACGTGGCCCCGGTCGCTTCCGATGGAGCGTGGACGGCTCTCAGCGACGGGGCTCTTTCGGCTCGACAGGACGTTGTCGTACGGTCGGATCGCACGCTGTCCGAAAACGATAGGGTTCGGAGAAGCCATGCCGAGCCTTAACGCGATTCGCAAGCTGCCGCTTGCGGCGTGCATCCTGTTCGCACTGTCGCTCGCCTGCTTCTTCGCTGCGTATGCGGCCCATGACAGCATCCGCGATTCATGGGCCGTCTCAAGCACGTTCATTTTGCACGGCGGCGAATTATCCCCCGCCGAGGCCGCCGCAATCGAAGCGGCGGCAACCGCGCACGACGAATCCATCGCCTTGCTGTTCGACGACGCCGAAGGCGAAAACCCGAACGGGCGACACGTTTCGCGCTTCACGACCGCACGCCTCGATGCAGACGGTTTTCCCGTGACGGCAAACACGCTCGCCCCCGTTCTAGGTGAGTCGTGCCGCCAGATCGACTACCGGCTGCTTTCCCTGGTTTCGTATTCCGTCTTGCTGCTCTACCCCTTGGCTCTGGGGATCTGCATGTCTCTTTGCTGCCGACGTGCAAGGATGCGCTCCGATTCGCTTGCCGTTGCAGCGGCGAGCCGCATTCCGGATGCGCTTTTCGCCATCGCATGGACGACGGTGGCCGCTTCGGCTCTTTCGGTTTTCGGCGACTGCTTTCCGAACCGCTGGTCGGATTTCGCCGCATGGGGCGAATCGGCTGAAGCATTGGAAAGCGGTCTTTTCCGCATCGTGCTTTCAGCGGATGCGGCACGCGGCGAGCCCGCCCTGGGCGCGTGCGCGCTCGCGATCGCACTCTGCGTCGGCGCGGTCGCGCTCTTCTTCGGCGCAGTACAGCAGCACCGAACATGGCAGGTGCGCACGACGGCGCACCATGGAAAAACGCGCGGCGCCAAGAGCGCCCCGATGAAAGCAAGGTGAATCAGGTGGCGTTTCTCGCGATAGAGCATGCATGCAAGGCTTTCGGCAAAAACACGATACGGGCAGTCGACGACCTTTCGCTTTCGGTTGAGCGCGGCGAATTCATCGTATTCGTCGGATCGTCGGGCTGCGGGAAGTCAACGACCCTGCGGCTTATCGCCGGACTCGAGACGCCGGACTCGGGAACGATCGCCCTCGAGGGACGCGATATAACGCGCACGCCCCCCGCCGAGCGCAATATCGCCATGGTGTTTCAGGATTACGCCCTCTACCCCCACATGACGGTCTTCGACAACATCGCCTTTCCCCTGACGGTAAGAAGGGTCCCTCGCGCAGAGCGAAAACGGCGAGTCTGCGCGGTAAGCGAAACGCTCGGCATCGCAGATATCCTGCACCGCAAACCCGCAAAGCTGTCGGGCGGGCAGAAACAGCGTGTGGCCATCGGTCGAGCCTTGGTGCGCGATCCCGCGGTGTTTCTCATGGACGAGCCGCTTTCGAACCTCGATGCGAAATTGCGCGCCCAGATGCGCGGCGAGCTGGCGCGGCTTCACCGCACAACGAGGGCGACCATAATCTATGTGACCCACGACCAAACGGAGGCCATGACGCTCGCCTCCCGGATCGTCGTGATGGATCAAGGTCGCGTGCAGCAAATCGGAACGCCCGACGAGCTGTACCTCAGACCGAAGAACCTTTTCGTGGCCGAGTTCATCGGAACGCCGAGCATGAACCTCCTCGCCTGCGAAGTAAGAGGACGAACCCCCTATCTTGCGCGCAGCGCGATCGGCGGCGGGCTGTGCACAGCGAGCGGTCGACAGCGACTCTTCGATGCGGCGCGCCTCCCGTTCGAGCCTTCGAACCTCGAAGGCCGCCGCTTGATCGCAGGCATACGCCCCGAACATACGCACGTCGAGCGTCGCCCAAGCGAAACGGAGCCGCGCCCCTCAAGGGGTTTGCAGGGCGTATGCGTGCGACGGGAGAGAATCGGCGCCGAGATGTACGCGCTTGTCGACCTCGGGGGCGCAAGCGTGCTGGGAAAAGAATCCTCCGACCCGCAAAAGAAGCCTCGCGTCGGAGGCGAGGCGACGATCAGCCTGCAACCCGAAGAGCTGCTTTTGTTCGACCAGGAAACAACGCAGGCCCTCGGCACGCCGCGCCCGTAGGACACTCCCGTCGGCCGCCGACCGAAAACGCACGAACCGCCTCGAGCCTCGAAGACACGCCCCGGATCCTAGAAAAACACCTTCGATGCGTGATCGTAGAAATTCTCGCACTTGTAACGGAGCAGCACGGTGGGCGCAGCGCCCGCACGGACGAACACCCGGGCGACGGGACGCTCGAAGACGAGCATTTCGCCATCGACGAACAGCGTCGCCTCGCGCGAAGCCTGGTTGTTGGTAAGATCGACTTCCACCACATCGCTTTTCGCCGTGACGATCGCCCGCGAATGCAGCGTATGCGGTGCAAGGGGCACGGCCACCAGACCCTCGAATCCAGGCGATACGAGCGGCCCCCCTGCCGAAAGCGCGTAGGCGGTCGACCCCGTTGCCGTCGCCACCACAAGACCGTCGCCGCGCATATCGGCGATATGCGAATCGGATATGGACAGAGAGAAATCGATGATGCGGCCCATGGCTCCGCGCGTCACCGCAAGCTCGTTGAGCGCAAAAAAGCTCCGGCGCTCGCCGTTTTCCGCCGTAACGGGCTCGTCGCCGACGCACGGCGCATCGTCGAGGTCGTCTCCTTCGCAGAGCACGTCGATGCGCAGGTTAGCGCGCCGCTCGCGCACCGCGTCCTCCGCAAGGGCGGCCGCCACGATGGCCACGACGCCCTCGTCGCTCGCATTCGCCAGAAAGCCGAGACGGCCGAAGTTGATGCCGAGGATCGGCACGCCCGTCGTTCCGACAAGGCGGGCGGTACGTAGAATAGTGCCATCGCCGCCGAGCACGACCGCAAGGTCGCAAACGGCAGGATCGAGCACGCCGACGTCATCGACATCGCCCAGGTAGCTCAAATCGGACGAATCGAGAATCCGGAACTCGATTGATTGAGTACCCAGATAGGCAGCGAGAAGCAGCGAGGCGTCAACCGCTTTCGCATTGGAGTTATTGCGAACTATCAGGATATGCATGAAGCGCCTCTTTCTCGGTTTGCTATGATGTGAACCATTATATCCAAAAAGCAAGAAGGCCCATTCGATGTCGGACAAGCTCTCACGAGCCAAACATACCCGCGAAGCGGTTGAAAGAGAGCTCCTTCAGCTTCCCGATACCACTGGCTCGTTCCATCGAATCGGCGAGCTAGGCTTCGATATCGACGAAACCGATTACGATCCGTATGCGGGCCGCCATGTCAAACGGACGGCCGACGGCGCAAACCAATCTGGCAAGATCGGGCGCCACGCGAAATCGACGGCCGGAGGATACGACCGGCCCGCATCCCGCAACACGGTGCCTAGCCGCCATGGCGCAGCTCTTGCTCCCGAGCCCGAAATCTACAACGCATCCGACGACATGCTCTCCCGCACGCCCGATGGCGAGGGGGCGGTCCACGATCTCGTTGCAGCGTCCGACGGCGAGGGAGAAAAAACGGTCAGCTCATCGGCGGCTCTCATCAGCGTATGCGTGATGATCTCGCGCATCACCGGATTCGTGCGCACCTGGGCAATGGCGTTCGCGCTCGGCTCCACGCTGCTCGCCAGCTCCTACACCGTTGCGAACAACCTGCCCAACATGCTCTACGAACTCGTCGCAGGCGGCATGATCGTCACCGCGTTTCTTCCCGTATACGTTTCGGTCAAGAAGAAGCTCGGAACCAAAGCGGGCAACCGCTACGCCTCGAACCTGCTCACGCTCGTGGTGATTCTTCTCGGCATCGTATCGCTTGTCTGCATGGCCTTCCCCGCGCAGGCCATCTTCACGCAGAGCTTCTACTCCGATCAATCCGAAATGGCAACCTCGGTGTTCTTCTTCCAGTTCTTCGCCATCCAGATCGTGTTCTACGGGGCGAGCGCCGTCGTATCGGGCTTGCTGAACGCAAATCGAGATTACCTCTGGTCGTCGATCGCGCCCGTCGCCAACAACGTGATCGTCATCGCAACGTTTTTCGCCTACGCGGCCATCGCGCCGAACGACCCGCAGCTTGCGCTCTACATCATCGCCATCGGCAACCCGCTCGGCGTATTCGTGCAGATGGCCATCCAGCTGCCCGCCCTCAAGCGCAACGGCATCCGCATCCGCCCGCGCATCGACCTGCGCGATCCTGCACTGCGCGAAACGCTCGCCATCGGCATCCCCGCCGTCATCGTGATGCTGAGCTCATCGGTTGTCGTATCGGTGCAGAGCGCGGCATCTTACGCCTTCGCAGCAAACGGTCCGTCGATCCTTTACTACGCCCGCCTGTGGTTCATGCTCCCCTATTCGTTTCTGGCCGTGCCCATCACCACTGCCATGTTCACCGAGCTGGCCGATATGCAGGCAGAAGGAAACATCGAAGGGGTCAAGCGCGGCATCGTGTCGGGCACGAACCAGATCCTGTTCTTCATGATCCCCTTCGCGCTTTACCTTATCGTGTTCGCCACGCCGCTCATTACGATGTACTGCGCAGGCGCCTTCACCGAAAGCAACATCGCGATCATCGCGAGTTATCTAGCCGTGTTCGCAGTATCGCTGCCTTTCTACGGCCTCAACACCTACTTGCAGAAGATCTTCAGCAGCCTGCGCAAGATGACCGTATTCGCGGGCTTCAACATCATCGCGGCCGTCGTACAGGTCGCGCTTACCGGAGCCGCCGTATTCATCGCAACCGAGGGCATCGCCGATGTTCCCATCGAGAGCATCGCTGCAGCGGAGCTTGTATTCTACCTGGTGGGCGATATCTGCCTGTTCGCATATCTGCGCAGGCGGTTCGGGGCGTTCGGCCTGCGATCGACCGCGAAGGCGTTTCTCTGCGCCCTCGTCTTAGGCGCCTTGGGAGCAATCGCGGGCGCAGCCGCCCTGTTCGCCGTCGAGACGCTCATCGCTCCCCTTTCGGGAAGCATTCTGCAAGCGTTCGCCTACATCGTGGTCTGCGGCCTCGTAAGCCTCGTCGTCACATTCGGCATAGCGCTCAAGCTCAAAATCCCCGAAGCCGCATTCTTGAGCTCCATCATGGCACGCGTCACCGGCAAGCTCAAGCGCTCCTAACCGATCGACCGCGCACAGAACCGCTTACCCGTAAACCACCTTGACCAGCGCATTCAATCCTCGATCGCCGGCCGTCCGTCGCACGATCCCGAGCTCCCGCATTAGGCGCATTCGATGCCTCGGCGCAAGATCGAAACGAGCAGCGCACCGGCAACCAGCGAGGCGGCAACCGTGAGCAGGGGCGCTCCCGCAAGCGAAATCGGCCCCAGCGCCGCAACGAGCAGCAACGCCCCCATCTCGTAGCTCGCCCGTTTTCCTTTTGGCGAGAAGCGTATCGCATCGAGGGCGCAAACGAGTGCGCCGAGCGCGTTCACGAGCAGGCAAAGCGGTATCATCCACACAAGCGGCACGAACGCCGAAAGGGCAACGGATGCGCCCAGGGAAAGCACTGCAACAAAAACGAATGCGGGCAGCGTATCGAATGCGAACAGCTCGAGCGTATCGAACGGAAGCCGATCGCGCACAAGCCTGTTCCTCACATCGTCTCTAAAGGCTCGCGTTTGCTCGCGCGCCCCCTGCGAGAACAGGAGCAACGCCTGCAGCCAGAACAAGAGCGCTATCGGACCGCCCAAACCCAGCAGGGCACACGCTCCGAACGGCACGATCAGCGCTCCCTGCACAAACAAACTCGGAAGCCCTTCGTACTGCCGTGCCGCAGAGAGGCAGGCACGTGCGACAAGCGCGCGTCGCCCGGTCCCCTGCGAAAGGGAGAACAGCCGTCGACGGGCAGCGAGCTTCTTGCGGCGGCGGTACTGCTGGATGACGGTTTGATCGAGGGGCGAGAACGCTCCGAAGGGCTGCAGATCGGCGAACAGGGCGCTCTCTTCGATGACGAGAACCCGATCGAACCGCTCGGCCAACGCGGCGAACACGGCGATCCCCGCAAGCGCAACCACCCCGAAAGCTGCTGCGATCAGGGAAAGTGCATCGGATAGCACGGAAGAGGGGTTCACGATCATTCCGAAAAAGACGCAGGCGGCCGCTATCGCGAAGACGATCGCCGCGGCACCGACCGAATGGCGCAGGCGCCACCGCGGCACCGCAAGGCGGATTGCGCCCGCAAGG
>NZ_LT962671.1:486563-507977 GCF_900199545.1 Raoultibacter massiliensis | reverse complement strand
CCCGCAAGGCGGATTGCGCCCGCAAGGCGCCCCGCCGACACGGCAGCGGCGGCCCCCAGAGAACCGAGCGCGGCAACCGCAAGCGGATCGAATGCGGCCTGCGTCCCGCTCGACACCCCCGCTCCCAACAGGTAGCCGAGCAGCGCGCCCAGCACGAGCATCAGAACCGCGCGCACCGCAACATCGACAAGGGCGATCGCGCGCATGCGCAGGGCGCCCGCAGCAAGATAGGTAATATCGGGATGGGAAAACTTGAGCGGCGCCGTCCGCAAACCGTTGATGCTCCCAACCGCGAAAGCGATCGGCAGCACCACGAGAGCGGCTGAAAGCACCGCGTACGACCCTGCGGCTCCCATCGAGGCGAAAACGGTTGCAACGGCATCGAGCAGCGCCGCCCAGAGAAGCACGAGGGCGACGGCGACGAACGCTACGATGTAGAGCTGGTAGGTGCGCTCGCCCAAGCCGCCTTCGGAAGCGGGATCGGTGCCAGCAAGATGCATCATGCGGGAAAACGCGGTTCGCGCATGGCGGATGCGAAGCCAAAGCAGAAGTCGGATATCATGCAGCATTGCGGATGCCTATTGTCTTTCGGCCAGATTCGGCAAGCCGGTGGACAAGCCTTCCGACAAGCCCGCATTCGCATCAAACCGCATCAAAGCGCCATCGGCCAATCGCAGCACCGTATCCGGCTCGAGCGCGGGAACATCGTGGTGGCAGCTCACGAGAACAGCCGCGCCCCGATCCCTCGCTTCGACGAGCATTTCGCTCAAGACGATCGCCGCAGCAGGATCGAGCGGTCCGTAGGGCTCATCGAGCAACAGCAGCCGGGGATCGAGCGAAAGGGCGATCACAAGGGCGAGCTTCTGCCTCATGCCGCGCGAATACGACGAGGGGTACTGATCAAGATGGGACGAAAGCCCGAACCGATCCATGAGGGTTTGCGCCTTCGATCCCCCGACGCCCATCCCATTCGCTTGCAGCATGAACCGGATATGCTCCCCCGCCGTAAGATCATCGTAGAACGAAGGCACATCGGGCACATAGGAGATGATCGCCCGCTGTGTGCGATCCGAGCCGTCGAACGGTTCGCCGAAAAGCTCGATCGATCCCTCGCGGGGAGCAGACCAGCCGGCGAGGCATCTGAACAGCGTCGACTTCCCCGCCCCGTTCGGACCCGTTAGAAAAGCTATCGATCCCTGATCGAGCTCGAAGCCCACGTCAGCGAATACATCCTCAGCGGCATAACGGCACGTCAGACGCTCGGCGCGCAGGGCGCAGGGACGCTGACGGAATTCGCCGTTTCGACTCTGCGCCGGATCCGGCTTCTCCGCACTCGGTCCGCAAGAATGCCGATCGTCCAGCTTCGTTTCGTTCATCCGCGCATCGCCCACAACCCGATCCCTTCGCCGTCCAGCAGAAAGCCGCCCCATGCGCTGCCTGCGCAAAGCGGTCCCGTACAAACATCGACTCCTCGCAGGCGGCACTTGTTCTACCCAGTATGATCGAAAGCGAACCGAAGCGGATCGAAAGCGATTATCCTCGGAAAAATCACATCGAAAATGGCGGCCAAGGCATGTTTCTGTCGCCATTTGAGACTGTCGGCAGCCCTTTACAGCAGCGTTGAAGTATAGCCGCGAGCATTTCCCCAGGTCGCATAAATTGAATATATTATCTACTTAACGAAATTTTGACAGAAGCTTGCCTTGACCGCCATTTTCGGCGGATTTTCAGGCAGAAGGCGACAGCGCAGGGTGATTCCAGCGCATTTCGAGCTTCGCTCGATGCCGAGCAAAGGCAGCGGGATTCCAACCGGAACGCTAGAACCTCAAGGCGAGCGAGAACTGAGGCCAGGAGGAATACTTCACCACATCGCCCGGCTGGGGCGCATGGATGTAGGTTCCGCCGCCCGAGGCGGTGCAGATGGCCACATGACCCGAATTCCACAGAACATCGCCCGGCTGAGCCTCGGAAACGGAACCTTGCCACGCCGCCGACCCCGGCATGCCGTACGTGGTGCGGGGGATGGTCTTTCCAACCTGCCGATAGCACCAGTAGGTCAAACCCGAGCAGTCAAGGCCCACGCCCGGCGTGTTCCCGCCGTATACGTAGGGCGTTCCCAGGCAGTAGACCGCGTAGTCGACAACCGATCCGTTCGGGGGAACGTAGTTGCCGCCGCCTCCCGACGAACCGCCTCCCGACGAGCCTCCATCGGAATCGTTATCCGAAGAACCCCCGCCATCGGTATTGCCACCGCCGGTATTTCCTCCACCGGTATTGCCGCCGGTTCCACCGCCCGAATCAGAGCCGCCATCCTCGGATGCAGCCGCTTCCGCCGCGCGAACGGCAGCTGCAGCCTCCTCTTGTTCGGCAAGCAAAAGCTCTCGGGCCTCGGCATCGAGCGAATCGAGTTCGGCTTGCAGGGCCGCCACCGTCACCTCGGCGTTTTCCTTGTTTACGCGGGCTTCTTCGGCCTTGTCGGAAGCGATCTGCTCCTGCTTCGAAAGTTCTTCTTTCTGCACCTCGACCTCGGCGCGCAGATCTTTGGTCTGCTGCACGAGCGCCGCGTCGTTTTCGTTCATCTGGTTGAGAATGTCCCAGTTGGTTACGAATTCCTCGAACGTCGTGGCTCCAAGCAGCAGATCGAGAAACGAAGTGCCGCCGCTGCGGTACATGCTGCGCGCACGGGTGCCGAGCTTTCCCTGCAATTCGGAAATCTGGCCGTTCGCCTCGTCGATGCGAGCCTGAGCCTCGTCGCATGCGGCGACAGCCGCATCATGAGCGTCGAGCGCTGCGTAATACTCTTCCGACGCAGCAGAAAGCTCGGATTGCATCGCGGTCACGCGCGTGCGCACCTCGTCGGCTTCGGCCTGCTTCGACGCCGACGTCGGGTCGGCGAACGCCAGTCCCGGCATGGTAAGCGACACGGCGCCGAAAGCCGCCGCACCACCCAGAAACGCCCGTCTTGTTACCTTTGTCTGATTCCGTTCCATGCAAGCCTCCTCGGTTTCCCGCCCGCGCGAACTAGAAGCTGAAGTAGTTGCGGGGATTGACCGGAGTTCCGTTGATTTCTATTTGGAAGTGCAGGTGGGGACCCGTCGAGTAGCCGGTCGATCCCACGTAGCCGATCAGATCGCCGGCGGATACCTGCTGCCCGACCGTCGCCGCCTGCGCGCTCATGTGCATGTAAATCGTACGGACGCCGTTGCCATGGCTGACGATAACCGCGTTACCGCCCGTGCCGTACCATCCGACGTAGGTAACGGTTCCCGGCCCTGCAGCCAAGATGTCGGCACCCGATGCTGCACCCAGGTCGATGCCGTTGTGGTAGTTGCCGTCCCACGCGCCCGCCCATGCGAACTCGTTGGTTACACCGTAATACGACGGGCAGGGATTGACCCACCCCGCGGTGTTCGCCGATCCGTCGCCACCCGAGGTGCCGGTGTTCGTCGAACCGCCACCGCCGCCCGTGCCGGGAACGACCGTCGTTTCGGCAAGACGCCTTGCCTCCTCCGCCCTGCGCTCGGCCTCTTCTGCAGCGATGCGCTCTTCTTCCTCTTTCGCCTGCAGCGCGACCACTTCTTCGTTCACGCGGGTGAGCTCTTCTTCCATCGAAGCTTTGGTCGATTCGATTTCCCGTTGAGCGGCCTCGGCTTTTTCAACCTCTTCGGCGGCTTTGGCCTTCTGCTCGTTGTATTCCTGCTCGGCTGCTTCGGCCTCGGCCTTGACATCCTTGCTCTCCTGTACAAGCTCGGCGTCCTGACTCGTGATCTTCTCGAATGCATCCCACGAGGTCACCAGCTCTTCGAACGAGGATGCTCCGAGCAGCACGTCGATGAACGACATGGAGCCGCCCGTCTTGTACATGCTCGCGGCGCGATCGCCCAAGCGTTCCTGCAGCTCGGCGATGCGCTCCTTGGCAGCCTGCACGCGATCGGCCGCATCCTCGGCGGCCGCCTTTGCAGTCTCGTATTCCTGCGTTGCTCGCTCGAATTCGGCATTCGCCTCGTTAAGCTGGGTTTGCAGCGAATCGATGCTGCGCATGATGTCATCCGCTTCAGCCTGCTTTTCGGCGCTCGTTACCGCAAGAGCCTGGACGGGAGCTATCAGCCCCAAAGAGGCAACCAGTAAAAACGCCAAGAAAAGAGACATGGTTGTACGGAAAGTGCGTTGTGTAGTTAAAGTCAGCATATGCACCTTGTTTCTATGTAATTGCTCAAAGCAAGGCCGATCATAACAAAGGGCGAGCGACCAATCCAAGCCATTCAAAAAAGGTACATAAGGTCTCCTTGTATGGGAATGATCGTGCGGAATACTCCCATACAAGTCTCTGATCTGGTATTTTGTCGCAGGCTTCTCTTCTCCCCTTTGCGAGGGCACAGCATAGGGTAGCAACGATATCAAGAAGCCGCAAGATAAGGTATCGCCCTTTGCGAGAATGCCAGAGACGGCAGAGAACCGTCGTAACCGAAACGACAACAAACGCCGCCTGCGCAACGGCAGAGCATACGGCGTACCGGATGTCAGAACGGCATCGGGCAGCTGCCGCATCGTCGCGCGCGCGGCAGTCGGTCCGCCCGTTGCATGGGCTACCCGCGTCGGAAGCCCGCACGTCACCCTATGCGCGGCAGTTGGCGCGCTCTCCCGAACCGAAGAATTCCTCGTACCATACGATGAACGTGTAGAACGACCATATCTTCTGCATGTTGGACACCGCGCCTGAACGGTGCTCGTCGAGCAGCGCGACAAGGGCCTCGGGCACGAAGAACTCGCAGGCCGCCTCGCTTGTGAACGCCGCCTTCACGCGCTCGTAGTACTCGTCTTCGCGCAACCATGCCGCAAGCGGCGAGGGAAATCCGAGCTTCTCCTTGCCGTACACGCGCTCCGGCAGATGGCGTGCCGCCGCATGCCTGAGCGCGATCTTCGATTCGTCGTCGGCCGCCCGATAACGCGAGGGAATCTGCAGCGCCGTCTCGAGCACGCGTTTATCGAGAAACGGCACGCGCAGCTCGAGCGAGTGGGCCATCGACATGCGATCGGCCTTGAGCAGGATATCGAAAGCCATCCACGTCTGCATGTCGACGTATTGCAGCTGCGTCACCGCATCGAGTCCGTCGACATGCTCGAAGTACGCCTTCGAGCGCTCCTGCGGCGTCGGCCCCGTAATAGGATCTTTGAGGTAGCGCTGGCGATCCTCGTTCTCGAACACGTAATCGGCACGCGAGAACCGCTCCCAAGGTTCCATGGCGCCGTGCATGAGAAAATGCCGGCCCTTGAAACGCGGAAGCTTCCCCGCAACCGCTCCGAGCGCACGGCGCACAGGGCGCGGAACGCTTCGGCAGTATCTGCCCAAGTGGTCTTCTGCCAGGTAATTCGGATATCCGCCGAACAGTTCGTCGGCCCCCTCCCCCGAAAGAACCACCTTCACGTGCTTCGCGGCGCTTTCCGCCAAGAAGTACAGCGGATTTTCAGAGGGGTTCGGAAGCGGTTCGTCCATAAAGTACTGGATATCGGGCATGGCGTCGAAGAAATCGGCAGCGGATATCTTGTTGGAGATGTTCTCGACCCCCAGTTCGTCGGAGAACTGCTTCGCATACGAGAGCTCGCTGTACTGTTCTTCTTCGTAACCCACCGAAAACGTCCTGATCTTCGTGCCCTGCGCGAACACGCGATCGACCACGTAGCTCGAATCGACGCCAGAGGAGAGAAATCCGCCCACCTCGACGTCGGCGATCTGGTGCGCCCTCACCGATTCGGAGAACACGTCTTCGATGCGATCGGCCCATTCGTCGAGAGAAGGGGCCTCGTCGATCGCGTAGGTGGGATTGTAGTAGCGTTCGGTCGTGAAGCTCTCGGGCGTCCACTCGAAATACGATCCGGGCATGAGCTTGTATACGCCTTGGAACAGCGTGTTTTCATCGGGCAGATATTCGTAGGACAGATAATCGGCAATGCGCGTGCGGTCGATGCGCTTATCGAAGCCGGGGTGGTCGAGGAAGCTCTTGATCTCCGAGCCGAACATGAACAGGCCGTTTTCGCGATAGTAGTAATAGGGCTTGATGCCGAAGATATCGCGCGCGCCGAACAGCTTCTTCTCGTTTTTGTCCCAAATGGCGAAAGCGAACATGCCGCGCAGGCGGTCGAGGATTCCGCGCCCGTACTCCTCGTATCCGTGCAGGATCGTCTCGGAGTCCGATTTAGTCGTGAACACGTGGCCGCGGGCGATAAGCTCTTCGCGCAGTTCCGGAAAATTGTATATCTCGCCGTTGAATACAAGCACCATCGAGCCGTCCTCGTTGAACAGCGGTTGGCGACCGCCGCCCAGGTCGATGATCGACAGGCGGCGAAACGCAAGCGCCACGTCGTCGTCGATGTAGTACTGGGCGTCATCGGGCCCGCGATGCTTGATGCGATCCCCCATGAGCTCTATGACGCGCGCAGCGTCTATATCGGTCCGGTTGTTGACAAAGCCTGCAAATCCGCACATAGGTCGAAAACTTCCTTACTCGATCGATCCGGCGCCGACCCCGTTGGCCGCGCCGCTGCCGTCCGTCTCGAACCGCTGATATTCATCCCTCAGATCACGGGCTTTCCCCGCGCATTCGGTCACGCACTTCCACGCAAGCACATCGAGTGCATCGATGATGCATGCGCCCTCGCGCCTGCGCGGCAGCCCCAGAAGCGACAACTCGGTGCACCCGAGCACGATGCCGTCGCATCCCGCATCCGCCATCGCATCGCATACGCTTGCCACCTTATCGGCATCGGCAACCCGACCTGCCTTCACGTCATCGTAGATGATGCTCATGACCGTTTCCTGTACCGCCGCTTCGGGTATTGCGACCTCGAGGCCGACTGCGCCGAGCGCGCGTTGGTGCACCTCGGAGGCAAGCGCCCCGTCGGTGGCGAGCACGCCCACGCGCTTGCAGCCGAGATCGCATGCGAAGCGCGCTGACGATGCGGGCATATCGACGAACCGCGCGCGGGTGAGCGAGGATGCTATTTCGTCCAGACGGGCATGGGCCGTATTGCAGGGCGTGGCCAACACGGTACAGCCCGCAGACTCGAGTTCGGCGGCTGCGACCCGCATGGGCTCAACGAACGATTCCGAACCCGGCTTGCCGAGGAGAAACGCCGTGCGATCGGGTATTGACGGGCGGTTGAGAATCGTCACGTCAAGGTGGTCCTGATCGCAGGCGGCATCGGTATAGGAGACGATCCGAGAGAACAGCCGCGCCGTAGCCGCCGGGCCCAATCCCCCTATGATTCCGAGCTTTTCCACGTGCGCACCTCGCTTTCTCCGTTCATCTCTCGCCCACTGCCTGTCGTCGTCGAGCCGCAGCACCGCGCAAACGCCCTATCGGCTTCGGCGGCGCCGCGCCGCGCGGCCCGTTTCACGCCCGCACCCGTCTGCGGCAAAACCGCCGGCACGGAGCCAGCGCCGAGCAGCATCAGTCGTCGATGCCCCTGCGGTTGAAGCAATCCCTGTACTGCTGCCGATAGTTTTTCTGGTTCATCTGATAGCTCAGATAACGCAGAAGAGATCGATCGTCTTTCGTCCAATACGATCGGCGAACCTTGCCCTCGCCGATCAACCGCTCCGCGCGCTCTCGCGCGCCAGGATCGCTCACGTAGGTGCGAATGACCGAAAGCGGGATCATAGTCCACAGCATCTCGTCTTCGAGGGTAGCAATGTCGATCGGATGGCTTTCGCCGTACACGACGTCCTGCACGAGATAGCGCGCAAGGTTCTTGCCTGAAGCAGTTGCGAAATAACTCGAACGGCCTTGGCGCGGATTGATCTCGAACAGCTTATAGGAACCGTCGCGCTCGTCGTACTTCAAATCGAAGTTCGAATAGCCCACGTAGCCGATCTCTTCGAGAAAGCCCTTGATGCGCCCGTTGATCTCTTCGTTGTACCCGGTCATGATGGCACCGTAGCTGCCGATTCCTTCGGGAGTGTGCTCTTCGAGCAGCACGTCGCCCAAAACCATCATCTTGACGGCTCCCGACGTATCGCTGTAGCAGTTGATGACGCGCATGCGGGTATCGTCGCCCGGGACGAAATCCTGAACGATCATGCCGTCCTGATAGCTCGACGAGTACACGCCTTCGAGAATCCGGCGCATCTCATCGGCGCTCTTGACGACGAACACCTTCTTCTTGCCCGGAAAATCACAGGTCCAGTACGCCACGCTGTTCGAGGGCTTCACAACGACCGGATACGGAAACGGCGGTTCGAACCCCTGCGCCGTCTCAGCCGTCACCTCGCAGGTTTCGGGGAACAGCAGCCCGTGCTTCTCGCACGTATCGTAGAATCGCTCCTTGGTTGAAACGAGCTCGTACTGATCGGGCGACATGATGTTGAACCGGTACAGGTCGCGCAGCTTATCCTGGTTGCGCACCAGCATCTTGGTGTAGTTGTCGCCGCACGGCACGAGCACGAGCGGCGCGCCCTTATGATCGCGGGCATAGCGCACGAGCGTTTCGACGAACACCTCGTCCTCTTCGAGGCGGGGCTCGCACACTTCGAAACGGACGATCTTGCTGTGCCGGCAGATATGAAACGCGCCTTTGCCGATAGCGGCCGAAACGATCCCGTACTCCTCGAAAAACGAGCGGGCCATTCCGTAGGCGTTGGCATCTCCGCCCAAAAGCACCGGGGCGAAATCAACTGAAGTGTTCACGCGGATCCTTTTCCATTCCCGTTCCACACGGGTTGATTCATATGACGAACGTTTATTATAAGCAAGCAGCGCAAAGGCCCGAAGCCCGTTCGCTAAAGATACACACCGAGGAGCCGCGCGACGGGCGCCGACATACCGCGACAGAGCCGCCCGCCGCCAGCGAAGCAAGCGCGGCCGAAGCGCGCTAGATAGGCCTGCGATGCCCCTCTTCGGTCGTTAGCACGACAGGACCGTCCTCGGTGATGGCGACGGTCTTCTCGAAGTGAGCCGAAGGCATTCCGTCGCGTGTGACGACGAGCCACCCGTCGGGCATCTGCTTGGTTTTGTGGGTGCCGATGTTGATCATCGGCTCGATGGCGAGGACCATGCCCGCTTCGAGCAAGACGCCCGTGTGCCTGCGTCCATAGTTGGGAACGTTGGGATCTTCATGCATATTGCGGCCGATGCCGTGCCCAACGTATTCGCGCACGACCCCGTAACCCGCAGCCTCCGCAATCTCCTGTATGGCCGCGCCGATATCGCCGAGACGGTTGCCGGGTCGAGCGGCGTCGAGTCCGGCCCACATGCATTTCTCGGTTACGGCGAGCAGCTGCTGCTTTTCCTCGGATACAGAGCCCACCGCGTAGGTCCAGGCGTTATCGCCCACCCAGCCGTCGACGATGGCGCCCGTATCGACCGAAAGGATATCGCCCTCCTGCAAGATGACGTCGGCCGAGGGGATGCCGTGGACGATCTGCTCGTTCACCGAAGCGCAGATCGAGCCGGGAAACCCGCCGTAGCCTTTGAACGCAGGAATACCGCCTTCGAGGCGAATCAACGTCTCGGCGAACCTGTCGAGCTCGAGCGTGGACACCCCGGGCTGCACGCGCGCGCCGACTTCGCGGAGCACCTTCGCCGAAATGCGGCCAGCCTCTTTCATCGCCTCGATTTCGGCCGGTGATTTCTTGATGATCATGCCGTATACGCCTATCTATGCCGTTGGTTTTCGTTTCGGCTCAGTATAGCACTCATGGTGCGATCGGGAATCGCATGGGGACATGGCGGGTCTCCGCGAAAAGCCGCGAACGACAAACCGCTCGGCATCGCCGTTCGCGCTGAACGGTCGGCACGACCGAGGACGACAACACCGACCTCGGCCGCAAGCAGGGCGCCTAAGCGAACGTTTCAGAACGTTCACAGCGCGCCTCCATTCGGCTCGAATCCCGATGCTTCGGGTACAATGGCTGCATCGATCGAGGCGAGAAAGGACGAATCCGTGAATCAGGCTGTGCAGGAGCGTACGGCGAGCAAGGCTGCTCTGCGCGCAGCCCGCATAGCGCTTGCAGCCGTCTTCGTCGTAAACGTGCAGTGCGCGGTCCAGTTCGTTCTGTGGCCCGATGCGTTCGCACCCGCCTACGAGCTTGCAGGATTTGAAGGCCGCATCGCGATGCAGGGACTTGGAGTGGCGTTCCTCATGTGGAACGCCACCTATCCCCTCGCCATCGCCAACCCCGTCAAACACCGCGCGCTTTTCGGCGTAGTGCTGGCGCAGCAGGCCATCGGGCTTATCGGCGAAAGCGCGATCCTCGCCTCCATTCCCGCCGGACACGAGCTCCTCGCATCGAGCATCCTGCGTTTCGTCGCATTCGACGGCGCAGGTCTTATTGCGATGGCCTTGGCGTTCGTAGCGCTGAGCGTATCCCTGAAACGAAGGAAGGCGGCCTAAAGGGCCGCCTTCCGGTTTCGCGCTGCTTGGTCTCTCAGGCTTGCGGCGAGTCGCTCCGCCCACCCGGACTCCCGCCCGAAAGCCAGTTCGTGTCTTTTCGATCGGGGCCTTAGATGCCTCTTTCTCACTCCGCATCCGATTCCGAATCATCCGACGAAGCGTTCTTCTTTCCCAGGCGACCGGCATCTTTGAGCGATTTTCGCAGAATGAACTCCACCTGCGCGTTGACGCTGCGAAGATCATCGGAAGCCCATCGCTCGACGGCCTCCCACACCTCCGAATCAACGCGTAAAGGGTATTGCTTCCGCTTCGCCATAACGCCTTCGATACCGCCTCACTATCGCATGGATCCCGAACGCCGTTGCCGCCAAGAGGGATGCGGCGGTGCCGGCGGTCGCCTACAATTCGCTATTGATACAGTGTACCCGTGTTCAGCACGGGCTGCGCTTCGGAATCGCCGCAAAGCACCACCATGAGGTTCGAAACCATAGCCGCGCGGCGCTCGTCGTCGAGATCGACCACATGCTTCGCCGCCAGTTCGGTGAGCGCCATGTCGACCATCGAAACCGCGCCCTGCACGATCTTCTCGCGTGCGGCGATGACCGCCTCGGCCTGCTGGCGACGCAGCATCGCCTGGGCGATCTCGGGCGCGTAGGCAAGGTGGGTCAGCCGCGCGTCGTCGATGACGACTCCCGCCTTCTCGAGACGAACCGACAGCTCCTCCTTGAGCGCAGCCGACACCTCTTCGATGTTGCTGCGCAGCGTGATCGCCTCGGTATCGGAGTCGTAGGCGTACGTGGTTGCCACATGGCGCAGTGCCGTCTCGCTTTGCGTGTGCACGTACGTCGTATAATCGTCAACGTCGAAAATGGCTTTGGCAGTATCCTCGACGCGCCATACCACCACATCGGCTATCTCGATCGGATTGCCGTTCTTATCGTTGACTTTCAAATGCTCGCCGTTGTAGGTGCGGGCGCGCAAAGAGATCTTGAGCGATCGCGGAACCGCCTTGCCCTCCTCCGAAACCGTCGTACCCGCCGAGCGGGAAAGAAACGGATTGGCCCAATGGAACCCTTCGTCGCGCACCGTTCCCAAGTAATCGCCGAAGAGAATGAGCACGCGAGCCTGATTGGGCTGGATGGTGTAGAAACCCATGAGCATGAGCAGGGGCCCTACGCATAAAACGACGATGCCGACCACCAAGAGGATGATGCCGAGCACCTGCATCCCGCTTGTCACGGGAGCTTCTTCGGGCGGCAGCATCATTGCGCCGAAAACGATGGCGACCACGCACAACGCGGCCACCGCCAGGGTCAACGCAAGCATCGGCCAGCCGCTTCTGCCTTGGACGATCTTCTCTTCAGACATGCTGCACCACTCCTTATATCGCGGCCTCCTTCGTCGGAATCCCGCCGAAGGCCTCAAAGCGGCATCCGCATGCGCGGTCCGCACTTCGGCAATCATGATATGCCGCTTTGTTCTAACTTGATATTAAGATGATATCACATTGAGATCAAAAAAGAAAGGAGCCCGAAGGCTCCTCTCCTCGCACGTATGTGACGATTGTGATTGAGTTTACTCAGCTGCAACGGTGTAGTTGCGGGTCACCGAGCTGTCGACCGGAACGCCAGGCCCCATCGTCGAAGTGACGGTGACGGACTTGACGTACTTGCCCTTGGCGGCAGCAGGCTTCATACGGATGATCTCGTCAAAGACGGCTCCGTAGTTCTCTGCAAGCTGCTCGGGCGTGAAGCTCACTTTGCCGATGATGACATGGGCGATGCCGTAACGGTCGGCGCGGTACTCGACACGGCCTCCCTTGAGCTCTTTGATGGCCTTTGCCACATCGTTCGTGACGGTGCCGAGCTTCGGGTTCGGCATAAGTCCGCGCGTACCGAGAATCTTGCCGAGACGGCCGACTTTGGCCATCTGGTCGGGAGTGGCAACCGTCGCATCGAAGTTGATGTTGCCAGCCTGGATATCGGCGATCAGATCGTCGGAACCAACGATATCGGCACCAGCCTCTTCGGCTGCACGGGCGGCGTCGCCTTCGGCGAACACGGCCACGCGAACGGTCTTGCCCGAACCGTTGGGCAGGCTCACCGTACCGCGGAGCTGCTGGTCAGCCTGACGCGTATCGATGCCCAAGCGGAAATGAGCTTCGACGGTCTCGTCGAATTTCGCGGTCGAGATTTCCTGCACGAGCTTGACGGCTTCGAGCGGAGCGTAAGGACCGCTCCCTACTTTCTCGACTGCTGCACGGTAGTTCTTGGATTTCTTAGCCATTTCATCGTCCTTTCGTGGTGATGACGAGCGGGCATGCGCTCTTCCACATCTGTCTTTCGCTCAGAGGCGCGCGGCCTCGGTGCGGTTTACTCCTCGTCGAGCGTCCTGCCGGCCAGCATGGCGGCGAGCTTCTTGGAAGGCACATAGGTCTTCTTCGGAGCGCGGCCCTCGATCGACACGCCCATGCTGCGAGCGGTGCCGGCGATGATCTCCATCGCAGCCTCGATCGTGTTGGCGTTGAGGTCGGGCATTTTCACCTCGGCGATCTCGCGAAGCTGATCCTCGGTGAGCGTGCCCACCTTCTGGAGCTGCGGAACGCCCGAGCCGCTCTGAATGCCGAGCTTTTCCTTGATAAGGACGGCAGCGGGCGGGGTTTTGGTGACGAACGAGAACGTCTTATCCTCGTAAACGGTAATCTCGACGGGGATGATGGTTCCCGCCTTGTCCTGCGTCTCGGCGTTGAACGCCTGGCAGAACTGCATGATGTTAACGCCCTGCGCACCGAGCGCGGGGCCGACCGGAGGAGCCGGGTTTGCGGCACCAGCGGGGATCTGAAGCTTAATAAAGCCGGTTGCTTTCTTTTCAGCCATGATCGAAACGTTCCTTTCAGCTGATGTTTACTCAATCTCAATCTATCAACAAAGCGCCTTGCGTGAGAAGCCCTGTCCACCCAGGCACGCGGCGCTCATGATATCCAATTCTAAATTTTCGCCACCTGATCGAACGAAAGCTCGACAGGGGTTTCGCGTCCGAAGATCGAGACCATGACCTTGACCTTGCCTGCTTCGGGAGACACTTCCGAAACAACGCCGTCGAACTCGGCCAGAGGGCCGGAGACAACCTTGACGGCCTGCCCCACTTCGAGACTGGAAGAAGTCTTCTTCGGAGCCTCACGGCTCGTCCGTTTCATGATCTTGTTGTATTCCTCGCGCGTCAACGGCGCAGGGTTTCCCTGGCTGCCCACAAAACCCGTCACGCCCGGCGTGTTGCGAACGGCAGCCCAGCTGCGATCGTCAAGTTCCATGCGGACGAGGACGTACCCTGGAAAAACCTTCTTCTCGTTCTCCACACGACGGCCGCCTTCTTTGATTTCGGTGACCATTTCAGTGGGGATTTCGATGCCGAAGACGTTGTTCTCAAGACCCATCGTTTCAATGCGGGTTTCGAGATTCTTCTTCACCTTGTTCTCGTATCCCGAATACGTATGAAGGACATACCATTTTTTCGACATTCGATTACACTCCCAAACCCGATATGCCAATGAGCACTGGCGTTACGATGAAGTTATCGAGCACCGAAACATAGATGCCGAAGAACAGAAGAGCCACGATGACGACGCCGCTCCAACGGAGCACGTCGGACTTCGTCGGCCAAGTAACGCGCTTCATCTCAGCGCGAACCTCGCTCAAGAAACCCGGCTTCTTCGCCTTCTTTTCCGGCTTCTTCTCTTCTTTTTTGACCTGCTTCTTCTCTGCAGGAGCCTCGGCCTTCTCGGCTTTCTTGAAGAGCTTCAGCTTTGGCTTTTTCTCAGCTTCCGCATTGGCCTCGGCTACGTCTTTAGCCTCAACCTGCGCGCTCTCGACAGCCTCCTGCTCTTTTTTAGCAGCACGGGCAGCCGATGCTTTCGCTCGCTGTGTCTTTGATTTCTTAGCCATCTGCATCCTTTATTCGCGACGGAATTCTTACCGTCTTATAACGCCAAACAAGCAGCCTATCATAAGACTGCTCGACCAACCATATCGGTATCGATCAGCAGCCTGTTCCCAAGCTGCTTCCCAAGCAACTTCGAACCAAGCTGCTTTAATAAACAAGCTGGCAGGCCAGGAGGGACTCGAACCCCCAACATGCGGTTTTGGAGACCGCCGCTCTACCAATTGGAGCTACTGGCCTAATGCTTTTCCCTGACTACTTACCGAGTTTCCTTGTGCAGCGTATGATGGCCGCACCACTTGCAGTACTTCTTCATCTCGATGCGATCAGGATTATTCTGCTTGTTCTTCTTGGTCGTGTAATTGCGGCGCTTGCAATCAGTGCACGCCAATGTGACCAATGTACGCATGAATTCTCCTTTTATTGTAACGTTTCGCGCTTCGATTCATACACATGATAAGCGGTTTGCATACGGAGCCCGCATGGTACACGGGCTCCGTTTCAAGCATTCGATCAGTCGAGCGTTGTTACTTGATGATCTTGGTAACGCGGCCGGAGCCAACGGTGCGGCCACCCTCGCGAATAGCGAAGCGAAGGCCCTCTTCCATGGCGATCGGGTGAATGAGCTCGCCCTTCAGCAGCACGTTGTCGCCAGGCATAACCATTTCGGTGCCCTCCGGAAGGTGGGCAACACCGGTGACGTCGGTGGTGCGGAAGTAGAACTGCGGACGATAACCATCGAAGAACGGGGTGTGACGGCCACCTTCTTCCTTGGTCAGGATGTAAACCTGGCCTTCGAACTCGGTGTGCGGGGTCACGCTGCCCGGCTTGCAGAGAACCTGGCCGCGAACGATCTCCTCGCGCTTGACGCCGCGGAGCAGGCAACCGATGTTGTCGCCGGCCTGAGCCTCGTCGAGCAGCTTGCGGAACATCTCGATGCCGGTGCAAACCGTGGTCATGGTCTCTTTGATGCCGATGATTTCGAGGTTGTCGTTGACATGGAGGGTACCGCGCTCAACACGGCCGGTGGCAACGGTGCCGCGGCCGGTGATGGTCATGGTGTCCTCGACAGCCATCAGGAACGGCTTGTCGACGTCGCGCTCGGGGGTCGGGATGTAGGAATCGACTGCATCCATGAGATCCCAGATCTTCTGCTGCCATTCCGCTTCGCCCTCGAGAGCCTTGAGAGCAGAACCGCGGATGATCGGGGTGTCGTCGCCCGGGAACTCGTAGCTGTCGAGAAGCTCGCGAACTTCCATCTCGACGAGCTCGAGGAGCTCTTCGTCGTCGACCATGTCGCACTTGTTCAGGAACACGACGATGTAGGGAACGCCAACCTGACGGGCGAGCAGGATGTGCTCGCGGGTCTGAGCCATCGGGCCGTCGGTAGCAGCGATAACGAGGATCGCGCCGTCCATCTGAGCAGCACCGGTGATCATGTTCTTGACGTAGTCGGCGTGGCCGGGGCAGTCAACGTGAGCGTAGTGGCGAGCGTCCGTCTCGTACTCGATGTGAGCGATCGAGATGGTGATGCCGCGCTCGCGCTCTTCGGGGGCCTTGTCGATGTCTTCGAAGGCCGTGAAGTCAGCAGAAGCGGTGCCATGGGAACCGTCGTTGCTGGACAGGGTCTTGGAAATAGCAGCGGTGAGCGTGGTCTTGCCGTGGTCAACGTGGCCGATAGTACCGATGTTAACATGCGGCTTGCTGCGCTCGAACTTCTCCTTAGCCATTGTCATCCTCCTAAAATAGGCTCGCTTTCGCGATAGAGATAAATGATGAGCTTCTGCGCCCTCTCGGACGCTTTCTAAGCTGAGTGCAATTTCTTGCAAGTAAAAAAAGCGCATGCACCTTGTGGCACATGCGACGTAAGCACGAACCGTTCGTTCGTGTGAATTCCAAAATGGTAGCGGTGACTGGATTTGAACCAGTGACGCCACGGGTATGAACCGTGTGCTCTGACCAACTGAGCTACACCGCCATTAGTGGAGCCTGCGACCGGACTTGAACCGGTGACCTCTTCGTTACCAACGAAGTGCTCTACCGACTGAGCTACACAGGCAGATGGTGGGAGCGCTAGGATTCGAACCTAGGTAAGCATAGCTAACGGGTTTACAGCCCGTCCCCTTTAACCACTCGGGCACACTCCCAAATGTCTGCTCAACTCATGTGTATTTATCAAGCTGCCTGCTTGCGCTTTCGCTAAGGCGCGATCGCGCGAGCAGATGAATAATACGCTAGGAAAAGCGGGGTGTCAACGGTTTACACGCCCCCGGGTGTATCTCCACCATTCCTCCGTTTCTGAGACTTCCTCCCGCCCGTATGGGGCAAAGAAAGGCGAAACGACGAATGTTTGCGTATCATTCGGGCAAACCTGAATTTGCCCGCGGGATATGATAATACGTCGGATGAGATTTAAAAAGACCCCAATTTCAGCGATTTTTCCATAGCCGATACGGGCATGGGCGATCGCGAAGGCGACTCGGGCGCCACAGGCCTTCACGCCGCCCGACGCGGGAGGCGGTCAATCCCCGCCTCCCGCGGCTCGCGCCTGCGCCCGATCGACGGCATCGACGAAGGCATCGGGGTGCTCGTAGTGAATATCGTGCCCCGATTCGATGCGAACGGTTTCGCAATCCGCCAGCAGCTCCTCAACTCGCAGCGCATCCTCGTCGCTGTTAGCCGCATACAGAAGGCCGTCTGCACCGTAGCGCGTCTCGGCTTTGAGGTAGATCGTCGGACATTCGACGGCTGCAAGCATTTCCTCCTGGGCGTCGTCTTCAAGCCAGGTCCCCTGATAAAACGCTTCGCTGAAGCGCGGATCGAAATCGTCGTAATAGTACATGCCGCGCACCCAGTCATGCGGCACCCACGACAGCACCAGGTGCTCGTTTGGGTTAGCTGCGCGCTCCGCGGCCGTCCACTCGGCAATCCGCGGCTGCAATCCTCCGAATTGCGCGAACAGATAGCTGTTCTGCGCGTAATACACGGCAAGATCGTCCACTTCGCTTTGCTGAAGAAACCCGTGCGTGATCTCGAACCCGTCCCGCCACACGAAACAGCCCGGCTCCCGTTGCATCTCCTCGGGCGTCACATGGAAAAACGGCGGGTCTTCGAGCACGAGCGACGTAACGCGCTCGGCATCGTTGGCGGCAACCCACGCCGCGATGATGCCGCCCGATGAAAGCCCCGACACCTCGTAGGGGGCATCGATCACCTGGTCGGCGAAAGACACGAGCGCCTCGCCCTGCGCCGCGCATGTGTAAAGAGACGGATCGCGAGTCGATTCGCCGTGGCCGAAGCAATCGACAGCGTAAACATGATAGCGCTCGGCAAGGCGCGGAAGCACGCTCGCATAATCCTCCCACTGCATCGACTGCCCATGGATCAGCAGAAGCGCAGGCCCGCCCGCCGGCCCCTCCGCATAGTTCACGACCGCCCCGCCAACGTCAACCTGCTTCTCCACGAAGCCCGCCGCATGCGCTTTCTCTATCATGCGGGCCTCACCGTGCCTGTTGTTGTCGACGTACAGGGCTACGGCCACCGCCACTCCCGCGACGACGAGCGCAACCGCGATTCCGATGATCATGCCGACCTTCCTTTTCCCGCCTGCTTTCCGCATGGCATCTCCTTTCGGGCGACGGCATGCAGAACCCAGCTCGGCAGCCGTGCCGTTACCGTTTTTTCCCTGATTGCTCGAGGAGCGCCGAAACGCGATCCATGAAATCTTCCGCCTTCGTTATCGCGATCCCCTGCGCTTCGTCGCCGAATACCAGAAGAGAATCGCCTGGCGCAATACCGAAGGTATCGCGCGCCTGCTTCGGTATGACGATTTGACCGCGCTCGCCCACGGTTACCGTTCCGAACAGGTGCTTTCCGCGCGGCGGCATGGGAAGCGACGTGCCGTGCGAGTCGTAGCGGATGAGCGCGTCGAGCGAAACATCGAGAGCATCCGCCAGGGCGGCGCCGTTCGATAAATCGGGCGTCGTTTCGCCGCTTTCCCACTTCGCCACAGTCTGGCGGGATACGCCCAGGCACTCGGCAAGCTGTTCCTGTGTGAGCCCGCACATCTTCCGCCTGCTCTGGATATTCATACCGATCATGTTTTTCATACTCCTTCATGCATCCATGATAGTGCGGCGCCAGAAGGCGCTCCACCAACCGATCATGGCATATCATTGGAAAAATGTCGCGATCCGTTGACAGAGCGAGGAGAACGCCGAGAAAGCGCTGCTCCTCCTCCCCCCCCCCGAAGCACAGGTGCGTTAGGGGGATCGCGGCGGGCCCTTCGAGCGCAACGGCATGTTGGGATTTTGATCCAGGGTATACAATTGGGGTACCGCGCATACCGCACGCGCCCGCAACCCCATCTCGGCAACCGGGGACCGCAACTGCGAGGCGCGGGGCGCGCTAGGCATACGACAGAAGAGAGGAGCTCCGATGAAGATTTCCGTTCCCCTTGAGAAGGGCATGCTGCCCGACAAATACGGAAAACACGCCCCTGCCGAGCATCAAATCGAGGGGCATCCCGCCGTATCGTTTCCCCTATCCGTCGAGGACGTTCCCGACACCGCAAAGAGCCTTGCGTTGACGTTCGTCGATTTCGACGCGATCCCCGTAGGCGGCTTTTGCTGGATCCATTGGCTCGCCTGCAACTTCCCGCCCGACATCCGCACGATTCCCGAAAACGCAAGCGCATCGGGCGCCGTGCCCTGCATCCAAGGATCGAACAGCGATTGGTCGCCGCTCGCGGGCGGCTGGACCGACCCGCGCATCATCCATCGCTACGCCGGCCCCTATCCACCCGACAAAGACCACGCATATACGTTGACCGTTTACGCACTCGATATCGAACTCGAACTTGAAGAGGGGTATTACCTCAACGAGTTCAGGCGCGCCATACAAGGGCACGTGCTCGAGAAAGCCGTTCTCGAAGTGACGAGCCGAGCTTGAACCTCGCTTCCATCTGCCAAGCGGCAGGCGGAAGCGCAGATATGTAAAGTCAGCTTTACATCTTTGTTTTGCTATGGTATCGTTGATGTAAAGCTAGCTTTACATTTATGCAGGAATCATTTTCGGAGGACGCTCGTGAAAAACCATGTCGAAGCGCTGCGCCGCGAGCGCGGGCTGAACCAGGAGACATTGGCCGATGCGCTGGAAGTTACCCGCCAGACCATCAGCTCGCTTGAGAAGGGGCGCTACAACCCCTCCATCACGCTCGCGTTCAAGATATCCCGCTACTTCGAACTGCCCATAGAAGACATCTTCGTCTACGAGGAGGAAGATCATGCCTAAGCAGATGATTCACGCCGAGGCAGATTCTGCCGCCGGAAGCGCCCTGTAGCGCTGCAGCCCCTCACCGAGCATCGGGTCCTTTGCCCCCGATCGAAACGCACCGAGCCAACCACGGGAGGACAGATGGAAAAGCCGCGCATCATCGCACACCCCTTGCAACCCATTTTCGACGCGAACTCCCGCGTACTCGTTTTGGGCACCATGCCCTCCCCCGCATCCCGTGAAGTCGGTTTCTATTACGGGCATCCGCAGAACCGCTTCTGGAAGGTGCTCGGCGCGCTCTTCAACGAGCCGGAGCCCGTCACCCGCGAGGAGCGAACGGCGTTTTTGCTTGCCCATCGCATCGCGATCTGGGACGTTCTCGCATCCTGCACGATCGAAGGCGCATCGGATGCAAGCATCGCCGATCCCACTCCCAACGACCTTTCGATCATCTTCGACGAAGCGCCCCTCGAGGCGGTGTTCACCACGGGAGCGAAAGCAGCCGCGCTCTACCGCCGCTTCAACAAAGAGATGCTCGAGCAGGTGCCGCACGAAGCCCTTCCTTCCACGAGCCCGGCAAACGCAAAGATGCGCCTGGACGACCTCGTTGCAGCCTACCAGCCGATCAAAGACGCGCTCGCCCTTGCCGACCGGACCGCACCGGCCGATAAACGCTAAGACCGAAACCGATGCGCCATTCGTCAAAACGGCGAAGCGTAGAAGCGCATTCCGTCGGGCAGGCGCACGAAACCTTCGTGCTGCAAGATGGCGGCAAACGGCGTGTCGAGAACCGAGCGGCCATTGAATTCCTCCACCAGCATCTTCTTTCGAGCACCCGCCCCGCCCTCTCGCTTGAGGGATTTCTGCACATGCTCGACGAGAGCGCATGCGGCATCGGCGAGGACGGCAAGATCATCGGAAAACGCAATGATCGATCGAAGGCTGGGAGCGGCGTAAAGGACCGGCGTACCGCAATGTATCACGACAAGACTTCCCGAACGGCGCGAAGGCCGCAAAGATCGACCGGATGAACCCTCGCAAGAATCCTCGCTGACAGTCTTTTCGGCAGCATCGGATGCATCGGTACCGGCATCATCGAGCATGCGGGAACCGTCCGAATCTTCCCGAACGTCAAACCCGCCGGCGACGGCTTTCGCATCCGCGCCGGAAAAGCCGCCGACCGGCGGCCAGGCGATCCCCGCCCCAAAGAGACTCGCCGGATCGTCTGCGGCCAACACCGCCATCGCGGTACGGCGATCGGCGCCCGGATCATCGTTTCCGGCGTAAGCGCGCAGCGCATCGACCGTTTCGCGCGCAGCGAACTGAGCGGGACCCAGCCCCTCGACGAACATGCCGCGCAGAAGATCGCCCGCATCCTCCATCGATCTGAGGACGGGCATGAGAGAGCCAAGGCCGCCGGAGACGCCGGCCGCAAGAGCGATATCCCTCGTGAGCACGCCGTAGCGGTCGAGCAGCGAATCGACGAGCGCGATGGCGCGCACGGTATCGTTTTCGTCCGAAGGGGAAACAAGCGACCAGCGCCCCGATTGCACGGCCCTTACATTCCCGAAAGACGACTTCCCCATCGCCTCGGAGTAATCGGCGCGCGCATGTGCCCGACGGCTGCTGACGCGGCGGCGGCTCGCGCTGCGGGCGCGGGGTGCCGATTCGGCTGACGCCACGATTCGCACCGGTGCGAACGTATCGTTTGTAACGCGTCCCTGCCACATGAGCCGCTGCAGCATCGAGGCGACGGAATCCTCGTCAACGCGGACGGAGGCAAGCCTGCGTCGGACGGCGTCGACGATCTGACGG
>NZ_LT962671.1:482932-486399 GCF_900199545.1 Raoultibacter massiliensis | reverse complement strand
GCCATAAAGGCGCCCGCTTGCCCGGAGCGGTCGACGACATGAGCAGCGATCGCGCCGCGCATTCGCGGAACCGAGCCGCGAACAGCGAAGTCGAATCCACCCGATCGCGCACGACGCGCTCTAGCTCGCTCGGATCGAACGCGAACAGCTCGGCACCGGGCAGCAGGGTTTCGCTCATCGGAATGCGCAAGATGATGCCATCGTCCATCGCAAGCGTCTGGGGATCGAACCCGCGGGTTCGCACGATGCGATCGGTCACCGCCATCGCCCACGGCTCGTGGACGCGGCGCCCGTAGGGCGAATGGAGCATGACCCTCCAATCGCCCTGCTCGTCCTCGCAACGTTCGACGACAAGCGTCCGATCGTCGGGAACAAAGCCCGTAGCGGCACGCTGGGCGCCGATGAGCTCGATAAGGTTTCGCCGCGCGTTCTCGTCGAGGCCATCAGCGCAAAGACGGGCCAGCATCCCCGGCTCGACGCCGCCGCAAACGCCCTCGGCGTCATCGCCCTCGTCTTCGTCGGGCGCATCGAGCGCCGAAGCGACCGCACGGACGAACGCGCCTTTCGCCCTTCCCGTTTCGGCAGGCCGCCCAATGCCTTCGCCATGCCAGAACGGCAAGCGAGCCGAACGTCCCGGTGCCGGTTCCACGATAACGCGGTCGCGCGTGATTTCGCGGATGCGCCACGTGCTCGTACCGAGCGCGATGATGTCGCCCACCCGCGATTCGTAGACCATCTCCTCATCAAGCTCGCCCACGCGCCGCCTGCCCGCCTTGGCATCGGCCTCGGGCAGCACAACGGAGAACATGCCGCGATCGGGAATGGTGCCCGCCGCGGTAACCGCTTGGCGCTGAGAGCCTGGGCGGGCAATGAGCAGGTTGCGCTCGCGATCCCAGATGATGCGCGGCGAGAAATCGGCAAGTTCAGCGGACGAGTACGCGCCGCTCAACATGCCGAGCACGGCATCGAACGCACGGCGCGGAAGATCGGAAAACGGAGCGCAGCGGCATACCGTCGCATACCACTCGTCGGGAGAGACATCCTCCATCGACACCGCAGCGACCGTTTGCTGAGCGAGCACATCGAGCGGGTTTTTTGACAACCGTCGTCTTTTCGATGGCTCCCGCCGACATGCCCTCCGACACGACGGCGGCGTCGATGACCTCGGTGCGCGTGCGCGGGTACACGATGCCTTCCGATCTGCCGCCGACCTGATGGTTCGCACGGCCGATGCGCTGCAGGCCGCTCGCCACCGAAGGCGGCGGCGCCACTTGCAGCACGAGGTCGATCGATCCCATGTCGATGCCAAGCTCGAGACTCGACGTGGCCACGACGCACGGCAGTTCGCCGGCCTTGAGCTCGCGTTCGACCTGCTGTCGGCGCTCCTTGGATACCGACCCATGATGGGCTTTCGCAATGACTTCGGCCGTTGCCTGGGCCAAATCGGTTGTAGCGCCCATCCCCGACCGAATGCCACTCGCAACGGCTTCGCCCCCCTCGGGAAAGGCGCCTTTGCGCTTCGCGTAAAGCTCGTTGAGACGCGAGGTGAGCTTTTCGCACAAACCGCGCGAATTCACGAACACGATGGTGGTGCGATGCGCAAGCACCTCGTCGAGAATGGCCGCTTCGACGTAAGGCCAGATGGAAGATGACCCCACTCGACTATCGGGCGTTGCCGCTTTCGGCGCGCGGCCATCCATGACAGCCCGCAGCGCCCGATCCGATTTCCAGGCCTGCTCGGCGGGCGCGCGCCGGGGACCGCCGCCCGTCCGACGCGATTCCGCCGCAGGCGATCTCAGCTTGTCGGGCTCGAAGCCGTCGAACGAAGGCACCGCCGTCATATCCTGCACGGGAACGCTCACCCGCACATCCATGTCGGGCCTATCTTGCGACGCGACGATGCTCACGGGGCGAACGCCTCCGAGAAAACGCGCGATCTCTTCGGGCGGACGCACCGTGGCGGACAAGCCGATGCGCTGCGCAGGGTTTTCGAGCAGGCTGTCGAGACGCTCGAGACTCAGGGCGAGGTGCGCGCCGCGCTTGTCGCCCGCCATTGCATGCACTTCGTCGACGATGACCGTATCCACCGTGCGCAACGTTTCCCGAGCTTTCGAGGTGAGCATGAGGTAAAGCGACTCAGGCGTGGTGATGAGGATGTCGGGAGGATTGCGNGCGCGAACAGATAGCTGTTCTGCGCGTAATCCACGGCAAGATCGTCCCCTTCGCTTTGCTGAAGAACCCCGTGCGTGATCTCGACCCCGTCCCGCCACACGAAACAGCCCGGCTCCCGTTGCATCTCCTCGGGCGTCACATGGAAAAACGGCGGGTCTTCGAGCACGAGCGACGTAACGCGCTCGGCATCGTTGGCGGCAACCCACGCCGCGATGATGCCGCCCGATGAAAGCCCCGACACCTCGTAGGGGGCATCGATCACCTGGTCGGCGAAAGACACGAGCGCCTCGCCCTGCGCCGCGCATGTGTAAAGAGACGGATCGCGAGTCGATTCGCCGTGGCCGAAGCAATCGACAGCGTAAACATGATAGCGCTCGGCAAGGCGCGGAAGCACGCTCGCATAATCCTCCCACTGCATCGACTGCCCATGGATCAGCAGAAGCGCAGGCCCGCCCGCCGGCCCCTCCGCATAGTTCACGACCGCCCCGCCAACGTCAACCTGCTTCTCCACGAAGCCCGCCGCATGCGCTTTCTCTATCATGCGGGCCTCACCGTGCCTGTTGTTGTCGACGTACAGGGCTACGGCCACCGCCACTCCCGCGACGACGAGCGCAACCGCGATTCCGATGATCATGCCGACCTTCCTTTTCCCGCCTGCTTTCCGCATGGCATCTCCTTTCGGGCGACGGCATGCAGAACCCAGCTCGGCAGCCGTGCCGTTACCGTTTTTTCCCTGATTGCTCGAGGAGCGCCGAAACGCGATCCATGAAATCTTCCGCCTTCGTTATCGCGATCCCCTGCGCTTCGTCGCCGAATACCAGAAGAGAATCGCCTGGCGCAATACCGAAGGTATCGCGCGCCTGCTTCGGTATGACGATTTGACCGCGCTCGCCCACGGTTACCGTTCCGAACAGGTGCTTTCCGCGCGGCGGCATGGGAAGCGACGTGCCGTGCGAGTCGTAGCGGATGAGCGCGTCGAGCGAAACATCGAGAGCATCCGCCAGGGCGGCGCCGTTCGATAAATCGGGCGTCGTTTCGCCGCTTTCCCACTTCGCCACAGTCTGGCGGGATACGCCCAGGCACTCGGCAAGCTGTTCCTGTGTGAGCCCGCACATCTTCCGCCTGCTCTGGATATTCATACCGATCATGTTTTTCATACTCCTTCATGCATCCATGATAGTGCGGCGCCAGAAGGCGCTCCACCAACCGATCATGGCATATCATTGGAAAAATGTCGCGATCCGTTGACAGAGCGAGGAGAACGCCGAGAAAGCGCTGCTCCTCCTCCCCCCCCC
>NZ_LT962671.1:356397-482164 GCF_900199545.1 Raoultibacter massiliensis | reverse complement strand
CCGCGCCGGAAAAGCCGCCGACCGGCGGCCAGGCGATCCCCGCCCCAAAGAGACTCGCCGGATCGTCTGCGGCCAACACCGCCATCGCGGTACGGCGATCGGCGCCCGGATCATCGTTTCCGGCGTAAGCGCGCAGCGCATCGACCGTTTCGCGCGCAGCGAACTGAGCGGGACCCAGCCCCTCGACGAACATGCCGCGCAGAAGATCGCCCGCATCCTCCATCGATCTGAGGACGGGCATGAGAGAGCCAAGGCCGCCGGAGACGCCGGCCGCAAGAGCGATATCCCTCGTGAGCACGCCGTAGCGGTCGAGCAGCGAATCGACGAGCGCGATGGCGCGCACGGTATCGTTTTCGTCCGAAGGGGAAACAAGCGACCAGCGCCCCGATTGCACGGCCCTTACATTCCCGAAAGACGACTTCCCCATCGCCTCGGAGTAATCGGCGCGCGCATGTGCCCGACGGCTGCTGACGCGGCGGCGGCTCGCGCTGCGGGCGCGGGGTGCCGATTCGGCTGACGCCACGATTCGCACCGGTGCGAACGTATCGTTTGTAACGCGTCCCTGCCACATGAGCCGCTGCAGCATCGAGGCGACGGAATCCTCGTCAACGCGGACGGAGGCAAGCCTGCGTCGGACGGCGTCGACGATCTGACGGAAGAACAGACCTCCCCCAAACCCCAGAGCTTCGACGATCGCCGTCCCCATCGACGCGCTGTCTGCTTCCTGCGCGCCATCGCCGAAACGATCGCCCGCCAACCGGGAATCGCCCGATTCCGAAACCGCGGATTCGAATACGCCGTCTTCGGCATCGGGCTGCAAGGGCGCGAAGGGCGAATCGGTCGGATAAAACGCGATGAGCCCCGCTGCCGCGGACGAAGCGGACGAAGTGCGGTTGCGAGATCCGAAGTCGGCCCCGGCCGTTGAAGAGCGGGCTTTCCCGTGGCCGGGATCGGCATCGATCGATTCATCCCGATGACCTCCCACCCACATGACCTCGCCCGATGCGATCAGCTCGTCGAGCATCGAAGGGCGGTAATCGCGCACGCGGCTCGGCAGAACCACCGATTCCCACAGAGTCGCGGGCAGATACACCCCCTCGAACTGCGAGAGAACGTGCGCCACGCCCTCAACGCCCTCGAAACGCCCCCGGCCGAACGAGCCCGCACCCTGCAGATCAAGCAGAAAGCGCACGTACGCATCGCTGCCGACGGGGCGAACGGCTTTGCGCGCCTTGGCAAGAGAAAGCGATCGCAGCCGCTTGAACACATCGGCCGAAACCCATTGTCGCACCTCGCCTTCGGCATCCGCCGTCCCACCGTCTTCGCTCTTGAAGCGACCCCGCACGATCCGGCCTTCGGCCGCAAGGCGTTCGAGCCCGTCACGGGCAACCGCACAGCCGATCCCGAAAGCCGCCGCGGCATCCGCGGTGGCGAAGGGGCCGTGCGTGCGTGCAAAACGAGCCAGCAACTCATCGAGCGGGTGGTATCTGCCGGGCGAGCCCCCCGACGGCTCGGCCAGCTCCGAAGAGGCCGTCCACGCAGGAGCATCGGTGCCGAGCGCGTCGCGAAGAAGGCGTGCGTCATCAAAGGAGGCCCACCGGCTGGCGCCGCCGATAGTCGCAACGAATGCACGATGCGAACGCGCCAGCTCATCGAGCAGCGCCTGGGCTTCTCCAAACGCGCAGGATGATCCGCCTGCGGCATCCTCGTCGCATCCGCCATCTCGCCTCAGTCGTTCGGCCACCTCGCCAACCGTAAGCGGGCCCAAAGCGCGGAGCAGGTCGGCTACGCCCTCGACGCCCCGCACGCGCCGGTCGGAAGCGAGGCGCTGCAACTGCGATTCGACCGTTCGAACCACCTCGGGATCGATAAGTCCGCCTACCTCGTCGGAGCCCAAAAGCTCACCCAGCAACGTGGGGTCGAGCGACAGAAGCGATGCCTTTCTTTCGGCATTCGGAAGATCGCCGTCATAGAGATGATCGCCTACGTAACCGAACAGGAGCGGCGCAGCGAACGGCGAAGGCGTCGAAGTCTGCGCTTCGACAAGCCGAACCGCTCCCGCTTGAATATCGTCCACGAGGGCGAGGAGGGACTCCATGTCGTAGACATCCTGCAAGCACTCGCGCGCAGTTTCGGCAAGCAGAGGAAAATCCCCTTCGCGCCGAGCCGCCTCGAGGAGCTGGCCCGCACGCAGACGCTGCTGCCATAAAGGCGCCCGCTTGCCCGGAGCGGTCGACGACATGAGCAGCGATCGCGCCGCGCATTCGCGGAACCGAGCCGCGAACAGCGAAGTCGAATCCACCCGATCGCGCACGACGCGCTCTAGCTCGCTCGGATCGAACGCGAACAGCTCGGCACCGGGCAGCAGGGTTTCGCTCATCGGAATGCGCAAGATGATGCCATCGTCCATCGCAAGCGTCTGGGGATCGAACCCGCGGGTTCGCACGATGCGATCGGTCACCGCCATCGCCCACGGCTCGTGGACGCGGCGCCCGTAGGGCGAATGGAGCATGACCCTCCAATCGCCCTGCTCGTCCTCGCAACGTTCGACGACAAGCGTCCGATCGTCGGGAACAAAGCCCGTAGCGGCACGCTGGGCGCCGATGAGCTCGATAAGGTTTCGCCGCGCGTTCTCGTCGAGGCCATCAGCGCAAAGACGGGCCAGCATCCCCGGCTCGACGCCGCCGCAAACGCCCTCGGCGTCATCGCCCTCGTCTTCGTCGGGCGCATCGAGCGCCGAAGCGACCGCACGGACGAACGCGCCTTTCGCCCTTCCCGTTTCGGCAGGCCGCCCAATGCCTTCGCCATGCCAGAACGGCAAGCGAGCCGAACGTCCCGGTGCCGGTTCCACGATAACGCGGTCGCGCGTGATTTCGCGGATGCGCCACGTGCTCGTACCGAGCGCGATGATGTCGCCCACCCGCGATTCGTAGACCATCTCCTCATCAAGCTCGCCCACGCGCCGCCTGCCCGCCTTGGCATCGGCCTCGGGCAGCACAACGGAGAACATGCCGCGATCGGGAATGGTGCCCGCCGCGGTAACCGCTTGGCGCTGAGAGCCTGGGCGGGCAATGAGCAGGTTGCGCTCGCGATCCCAGATGATGCGCGGCGAGAAATCGGCAAGTTCAGCGGACGAGTACGCGCCGCTCAACATGCCGAGCACGGCATCGAACGCACGGCGCGGAAGATCGGAAAACGGAGCGCAGCGGCATACCGTCGCATACCACTCGTCGGGAGAGACATCCTCCATCGACACCGCAGCGACCGTTTGCTGAGCGAGCACATCGAGCGGGTTTTTTGACAACCGTCGTCTTTTCGATGGCTCCCGCCGACATGCCCTCCGACACGACGGCGGCGTCGATGACCTCGGTGCGCGTGCGCGGGTACACGATGCCTTCCGATCTGCCGCCGACCTGATGGTTCGCACGGCCGATGCGCTGCAGGCCGCTCGCCACCGAAGGCGGCGGCGCCACTTGCAGCACGAGGTCGATCGATCCCATGTCGATGCCAAGCTCGAGACTCGACGTGGCCACGACGCACGGCAGTTCGCCGGCCTTGAGCTCGCGTTCGACCTGCTGTCGGCGCTCCTTGGATACCGACCCATGATGGGCTTTCGCAATGACTTCGGCCGTTGCCTGGGCCAAATCGGTTGTAGCGCCCATCCCCGACCGAATGCCACTCGCAACGGCTTCGCCCCCCTCGGGAAAGGCGCCTTTGCGCTTCGCGTAAAGCTCGTTGAGACGCGAGGTGAGCTTTTCGCACAAACCGCGCGAATTCACGAACACGATGGTGGTGCGATGCGCAAGCACNACCCACCGTGCGCACCGTTTCCCGAGCTTTGGGGGGGAGCAGGAGGTAAAGCGCCTCAGGCGTGGTGAGGAGGAGGTCGGGGGGATGGCGCACGAGGGCCCGACGCTCTTCGGGCGTCGTATCGCCGGTACGCATGCCGGTGCGCACAGACGGCATGGCCGCCCCCGCCTGCGCGATGCGCTGCGCAATGCCCGCGAGCGGCTCCTGCAAATTGCGCTCGACATCGGCCCCGAGCGCCTTCAGCGGCGAAACGTAAAGCACGCGCACGCCCTTCACGGGCAACGAAGCGCTTTTCGCCCGCTTGCCTCCTGCGGCTTTTTCCGGCTTCGCAACGGCGTCGGCGGCTGCATCCCTCGCAGCCTCCTCAAATTCCGCACCGCCCGCGGCGGCTGCATCCCTCGCACCGACTTCCGACCCCGCACCGCCCTCGGCACCGGTTCCCCCTCCCGCACCTACCTCTGGAAAGGCCGCCCTCTCCCGCATGAGCGCATCGATCGCGAACAAAAACGCCGCGAGCGTCTTGCCCGATCCAGTCGGGGCGATGACGAGCGCGTTCTCTTTGCGCGCGACAACTTCCCAAGCACGCTCCTGCAAAGGCGTCGGCGCCGGGAACGTATCGAGAAACCATCCGCGCACCCCATCGGAAAAGCGTGCGAGTACGGAAGCGTTCGCGCCTGCGGCTTGTTGCGATGCAATGTGTACGGCACCCGCATCAGCTGCGAGGGTGCCCGACGATGCGTTGCGAGCGGAGCCCGAAGCAGCCGCAAGGGCATCCGACGACGAGGACGGATGACCCGAGACGACCCGCTCGCCTTCCGCAGCCGTACCTTCCTCCGTATTCGAACTGTTCGCTGCTTCCATGGCCGCATCGCTTTCTTCCCAGTGCCCTGATTCCGTGAAAACATAGTATCGCACGAACGTTCGTTCTAGGCTACCCGCAGGACGAACTGGAGCCTCCTCTTGCAGAAATATACGACCATGAACCGCGATTTCTTTCTAGAGCGAGTCGAGAAGCCCCTCGATCACGCGGTTCGCCGCACCCGGATCATCCCATGTTCGACCCGTACCCGACTCCGTCGACGACGGCCAAAGGATGCCCGACATGCGCGCTCTACTCGCCGCCGCAAAGCCGATGGATACCCGGCACGCACGTTCCATTCGCCACCGCAAAGCCGATGGATACCCGACATGCGCGTTCCATTCGCCACCGCAAAGCCGATGAGAGATGTATAAGAACCTCCCTTGTGAAAAACATGCCGAAAATGGCAGCCAAGGCAAGCTTCTGTCAAGTTTTCATCCGGTAGGTAACTTATTTTATTTTCGCGACCAGGGGAAACGCTCGTGACTGAACTCAAGCGGCGCTGCAAACGGCCATCGACGACTCCAAATGGCGACAGAAGCTTGCCTTGACCGCCATTTTGAGGTCATTTCGCGTGAGGAAGCTGTTTCGCGCAATGCTGCACGCCCCGAAAACCCCACCCGAACATGCAAAAAGCGGCCACGGCACCATCGCCGCAGCCGCCTTTGAGACGCCAGGCAAATCGATGCCTAAACGTCGGCCTCCAAGTAGTTGTCGAACTCGTCGGTAACCTCTTTCGAAGGCTCCTTGGTTGCCAGAGACACCACGATGATGGCCAGCAGGCCGAGTACGAACGCCGGAAACAGCTCGTAGATGCCGAACCATCCGCCAAGGGGCTTGATAAACGCGTTCCATACGAGCACGGTAACCGCGCCCACAACCATGCCCGCAACAGCTCCGGGCAGATTCGTGCGACGCCAGTACAGGCTCATGAGCATAAGCGGACCGAACGACGCGCCGAACCCGGCCCATGCGTACGACACGACGCTGAAGATCGACGAGTTCTCGTCGAGGGCGATCACGATGCCGAACAGAAGCACGACCACGAGCGTCAGACGCGCGACGATCATAACCTGGCGATCGGTCGCATCCTTCTTGATGAGGCCCTTGAAGATATTGGTTGCAACGGCCGAGCCCGAAATGAGCAGGTACGAAGACGACGAGCTCATCGATGCGGCGAAGATGCCCGACACGACAAGGCCGCAGAAGAACGCCGGCAGAAGCATCTGCGACAACACGATGAACACGTTTTCGGCTGCCGACTGCGTAAGAAACTCGGTCGGGATGACCGCGCGGCCGATAAGGCCGATGAGAACGGCGGCGCTCAGCGAAACCACAACCCAGACCGTCGCGATGATACGCGATTTCTTGATCTCGTCGGAATGGCGCACGCTCATGAAGCGCACGAGAACCTGCGGCATGCCGAAGTAGCCGAGGCCCCACACGAGGCCCGAGATGATCGTGACAAGGCCGTACTCGTTCGGAGCACCGAACAGGGGCATCCCCTCTTCGACGATCTGCTGCCCGGCGGAATCGAGCACGGGGGCAGCCATATGAGTGCCGCTCAAGAACCCGGGGATGCCCTGTAGGAACGCCACCGTGTTGTCCACGCCGCCGGCAGCCGTAACGCTGCCCACGAATACGACCACGAGCGCCGTGACCATGAGCATGCCCTGCACAAGATCGGTCGTGCAAACCGAAAGGTAACCGCCCACGAACGTATAGAGGAACACGATGAGCGCACCCAGAACCATCATGGTTGCGTAGTCGAGCCCGAACAGCGTCGAGAACAGCTTGCCGCACGTAACAAAGCAGCTGCCCACGTAAATGCAGAAGAACAACAGGATGATAATCGCAGCGATTGTCATCAGGATGTTCTTCTTGTCATGAAAGCGGTTCGAGAAGAAATCGGGCAACGTGATGGAGTTGTTGGCCACTTCCGAGTACTTGCGCAGGCGCCTTGCCACGATTTTCCAGTTCAGATACGTGCCGAGAGCCAAACCGATAGCCGTCCACATGGCATCGGATGCGCCGGTGAAATACGCCACACCGGGCAAACCCATAAGCAGCCATCCCGACATGTCGGACGCCTCCGCCGACAGAGCCGTAAGCCATGGGCCGAGACTGCGACCGCCGAGAAAATAATTCTCGGACGAGGCGTTCGACTTCTTTGCGTACACAAAGCCGATGACGACCACGACGATGAAGTAGATGAGCATGGCGAGCAATACCCAGAAATCGTTGGAAACCATGTATTCGCTTCTTCCCCTATAATGAACAATACGGTGGGATTATACTTTATCTCAATGGAGTATCCTCCTTCTTTTTGATGCATCTATCGGGCGAGACGGTGAAAGGAAACACAATGCCGACTTATGCAGACCTATCGACGGGCGAACTTGAGGAGCTGCGCAGGCAGCTTGAAGAAGAGTACGCAGGATTCAAAGCCAAAGAGCTCAAGCTCAACATGGCACGGGGAAAGCCTGCCGCAGCCCAGCTCGATCTGAGTATGCCGATGCTCGACATCATCGCCTCCGATGCCGATTTCAAAAGCGAAGACGGAACCGACTGCCGCAACTACGGCGTAGTCGACGGGCTGCCCGAAGCGAAACGGTTCATGGCTTCGATGCTCGACGACGAGGCGGAAAACGTCATAATCTTCGGCAACGCGAGCCTGAACATCATGTACGACGCCGTCGCCCGCTGCTGGATGTTCGGCACGCTCGGCTCGACGCCGTGGTGCAAGCTCGACACCGTCAAATGGATCTGCCCCGTACCTGGCTACGACCGCCATTTCGGCGTGACCGAGGCGTTCGGCATCGAAATGATCAACGTGCCCATGCTCGCCGACGGCCCCGACATGGACGAGGTGGAGCGCCTCGTCGCCCAAGACGAATCGATCAAGGGCATCTGGTGCGTGCCGAAGTACTCGAACCCCGGCGGCGTCACCTACTCCGACGAAGTCGTCACGCGCCTCGCCGAAATGGAATGCGCAGCCGAAGATTTCCGTATATTCTGGGACAACGCCTACTGCGTGCATCATCTCTACGAGGATGCCGCGGAGCAGGACCACCTCATGGACATCGGCGATGCGTGCATCGAGGCGGGCAACGCGCACCGCTACTTCAAGTTCGCATCCACCTCGAAGGTCACCTTCCCCGGCGCGGGCATCTCCGCCATGGCCGCAAGCCCCGAAAACATCGCCGAGATCAAGGCGCGCATGGGCGTTCAGACCATCGGGCACGACAAGCTCAACCAGCTGCGCCACGTCCGCTTCCTGCACGATGCCGACGGCCTCGCTCGCCACATGGCGAAGCACGCCGCCATCGTGCGCCCGAAATTCGAGCTTGTCTGCCAAAAGCTCGAAGCGGGCCTCGGAGAAACGGGCTGCGGCACGTGGAGCAACCCGCGCGGCGGCTACTTCGTCTCGTTCGATGCGCCCGAAGGAACCGCAAAGCGCATCGTCGGCCTGGCCAAGGAGGCAGGCGTGGTCATGACCGGCGCCGGCGCCACGTATCCGTACAAAAACGACCCGAAAGACAGCAACATCCGCATCGCCCCCACCTTGCCCCCGCTCGAAGAGCTCGAAGCGGCCATGGACGTGTTCGTCTGCTGCGTAAAGCTCGCCAGCGTGGAAAAGCTGCTCGGGGCATAGGCGAAAAGCAATCTGCGATGCAAGCCGAACCGTTCGATTGGCGAAAAGCGGTTCGGCTTGTTGCATGTTCCAGACGGAAAGGACCGCATGATTTCAGAGGAAGAGATCGGCCGCTTGTGCTATCCGCGCACGTACCAGCGCGCCCTCAAGATCGCAGCCTCGGATAGAAGCATCCTCACCAAGCAGTGCCGCTACGACGAATCGGAAACGGCGTTGAGCGCGTTTTTCGTGGGGAGCAGCGGGTGGAACGAACGTTACCGCACCTCCGTCATCTTCGACGAAGAGGACGATTGCATACTCGATTACTCCTGCACCTGCCCCGCCATGGCCTCCTACGACGGCATGTGCAAGCACTGCGCCGCGCTCGTGCTCTCCTACAACGACCACCCCGAACGATTCCTCGGTTTCACCGAAAAGCGCCCGACAGCGCAAACCACCTCCACGAGCATCGCCGCGTTCATGGAGCGCAGCCGGCAGGTTTCAGCATCCGATGAGGCGGGGTTCATCGATATCGAAACCACGCTCGGCTACGGATACAACCGCTGGACCGCTCATTTCAAGGTTTCCGGCCCCAACGGGTCCTACGTCATGAAGAGCATTTCCGAATTCGTCGGCCGTATGCGGAAAGGAGAGCGCTTCGCCTACGGCAAGAAGCTCGAATTCACCCACGCGCCCGCCATGTTGACCGATCGGGGGCGGGCAATCGCCGCGTTTCTCGACAAGGCGGTTTCAGTGCGCAGCCATGCCAACGATGCGGCCTCGTGGCGCTACCGTGGCCGCGACGATACGGGGCGCGATCTCGAGCTTTCCGATGCCGAGCTCATCGAGCTCGCCGATCTGCTTGACGGAACCGTCTTCCGCATAGAAGGAACCGACTACGGCGTACGGTCGATCGCGCAGGCGAGCATCGTGCACGCCGATCCCGACATCGACATCAAGCTCAACAAGGTGGGCGCGGACGGCTACGCGATCGCCCGCGACAGCACGATCCCGTTCGCCGCACACGGTGACCGCATGTACCTTTGGCAGGGCGACGCCCTCTTCCGCTGCTCGCCCGGGTTCGCACGTTGCGCCGATTTCCTGCGCAATGTCTACGACAGCGACGACGACAGGCTGTTCGTCAACGCCGCCGACATGCCGCTGTTCTGCGCCACCGTGCTGCCGTCGATCGAAAATCACCTGCACGTTCAGGCACCCGCCGAAATCGATGCCTACCGTCCCGTTCCCTGCCGCCTGGAATTCTACTTCGACAAAGACGACAAAGCAGTTACCTGCGAAGCGAAAGCCGTCTACGACGCGCGGCACTACGACCTTTTCGCAGATGATGCGCAGACAGATTCGCAGAGCGTCCTTCCGGGACCGCTGCGCGACGACCTGCTCGAGACAGCCGGCGTCAGGGCCGCGAACCGCTACTTCAAAGGCCCAGGTCAACGCATTCCCCTTGAAGACGAGGAATCAGTCGCGCGCCTTCTGTTCGACGGGCTAGCTGAATTCCAAGCCCTCGGCACCGTGTTCACGACGCCCGCATTCGACCGGATGCTCGTCGATCGCAAGCCCCGCATCTCGTTTGGGCTTTCACTTGCGGGAAACCTGATCAACCTACTCGTGTCATCCGAAGACCTCCCGTCCGAAGAGCTCGGCGCCCTGCTTGCAAGCTACAGGAAGCGCAAACGCTACCATCGCCTGAAAAACGGCGCCTTCGTGGATATGGAAGATTACGACCTCGCAGAACTCGACCGCATCGTCTCAGATCTGAGCATAACCGCCAAGCAGCTTGCGCAAGGCTCCATCGATCTGCCCTCTTTCCGCGCGTTCTACCTCGATGAAGAACTCGAAGACGCCCGCAGAGACGAAACGTTTTCCCGCTACATCGACAATTTTCGCAACCCCGACCCCGGCAGATACGCCGTGCCCGCTGCGCTCGAAAAAACGCTCCGGGCATATCAGGCGGAAGGGTTCCGCTGGCTGAACATGCTCGTCGATAGCGGGTTCGGCGGCATCCTGGCCGACGAGATGGGGCTGGGAAAATCGATCCAACTTATTTCGCTGCTGCTCGCCCGACGAGCCGAGGCGAAAGCCATCGGACCGAGCCTCATCGTATGCCCTGCATCGCTCGTGTACAACTGGATGGCGGAATTCGAACGGTTCGCACCCGAGCTCCGGGTGTGCGCCGTTGCGGGAACGAAGCGGGAGCGGGCGCGCCTGAGAAACGATGCGAGCAGCTACGACGTACTCGTCACCTCCTACGATCTGCTCCGCATCGATTCGGACGATTACGAACGCTGCGAGTTCTTCTGCTGCGCGCTCGACGAAGCGCACTACATCAAAAACCACGCCACGCTCACGACGCGCAGCGTCAAGCGGATCAAAGCACGGAATCGCTTCGCACTGACGGGCACCCCCATGGAAAACAGGCTGAGCGAGCTGTGGAGCATCTTCGATTTCCTCATGCCGGGCCTCTTGGGTTCCTACATGCGCTTCCGCGAGAGGTTCGAGCTGTCCATCATGGGCGGCGACGAAGATGCCGCGCGCAGGCTGCAGGCACTCGTCGGTCCGTTCATGCTGCGCAGGCTCAAGGAAAACGTGCTTGCCGATTTGCCCGACAAGCTCGAATCGGTGGTGTATGCGCAACTCGAAGGCGAGCAACGGCGTCTCTACGTCGCAAGCGAACAGCATCTGCGCGATTCGCTGACCGAGCAGCGCAAGAACCGCAAGGATAAGAGCTTCAACGAGAAGAAGGTCGAGGTGCTCGCCGAACTGACGAAGCTGCGCCAACTGTGCTGCGACCCGCATCTGCTGTACGAGAACTACGAAGGCGGGGCCGCCAAGCTCGACACGCTTGCCGAACTCATCGATTCCGCGATCGATGCAGGCGAAAAGGTGCTCGTCTTCTCGCAGTTCACCAGTTTTCTCGCGCTCGTTGCGCAGCGGCTCGACAATCAGGGCGTCCCCTACTACACCCTCACGGGGGCAACTGCGAAGAAAAAGCGCCTCGAGCTCGTGAACGCATTCAACGAGGACGATACCCCGGCGTTCCTCATGTCGCTCAAAGCAGGGGGGACGGGCCTCAACCTCACAGGGGCATCCGTCGTCATCCATACCGATCCCTGGTGGAATTCGGCTGCGCAAACCCAAGCAACCGATCGCGCCCATCGAATCGGCCAGACAAAGATGGTCAGCGTGTACAAGATCATCGCAAAGGATACTATCGAAGAGCGCATAGTCAGGCTCCAGGAGGCGAAAAGCGAACTTGCCGATCAGATCATCAGAGCAGACGAAACCGTTTCGCTCGAGAACCTCTCCAGGGAAGACCTGATCGAGTTGCTGCAATCGAAGTGACAGGATCGGCGCAGCCCGCACGGCGCGCTCGCAAACCCCAAATCCGCTCGGCCCGCCCGCAAGCCGCTTCGTTCGCGCACCGCGGCTACGCCAGAAACCGCTTTTCGAAATCATCGGCCGTAACCGGCTTCGATACGAGAAACCCCTGAATGCAGTCGGCGCCGATGGTGCGCACGGTGTCGAGCTCGGGAGCCTCTTCGACGCCTTCAACCGTCACTTCGATGCCCACGCTGTGGCACAGATCGATGACGGCATCGATGAACGAGCGGTTGAACGCCTCCGCATCGATGTTCTTGATGAAGGCGCGATCGATCTTCACGATGTCTGCAGGAGATTGCGAAAGCATTCCAAGCGACGAATACCCCGTTCCGAAATCATCCATGGCAAGACGGATTCCAAGATCGCGCAACCGGCTGAAGACCGTCTTGAGCGCATCGAGATCCGTCACAAAGTAGCTTTCCGTCATCTCGAGAACAAGCTGGGACGGATCGACTCCCGTCCGAGCAAGCGCATCCTGAACGAAACCGATGAAATCGGGCTCGAAGAGCTGCAGATACGAGATGTTGACGTTCATGACGAAACCAGGATGAGAGCCACTCCATTCGGCGCATCGGACAAGCGCCTGATCAAGAACCCACCGGCCTACCTGGCTGATGAGCCCGTATGACTCCAAAACGGGAACGAACTCGTCGGGGCCCACCGGACCGAGATCCCCCGCATCCCACCGAAGCAGCGCCTCGGCGCCTCCGATGCGCATCGTATCCGCGTTGACGAGCGGCTGGTAATGAACCGAAAAGCCGCGCATGCCGTTGAGGACGGAAGCTTGCAGCCGATCGCTGAGTTCAAGCCGTCTCAGCTTAGACTCGGTCATGTCGGGAGAGAAGAACGTCATGGTGTTCTTTCCCCGATGCTTGCTTTCCTCAAGCGCGCTTTTGGCGTTTTTGGTCAGATCGGACCCGTTCGATGCGCCTTCGCCCGCCATCGCGATACCGCCCGAAACCGTGCAGAAGTAGACGATGCCGTCGATATTCTGCTGGCGGTTGGCAAAAGCGTGGATAGCGCGATACAGATCCTTCATATCAGATTTGTCGGCCCCATCTAAAACGATGGCGAACTCATCGCCGTCGAAGCGAAAGATCGAAGCGTCGTCGGGCAGCATGCGCTGGATGCTCTGCGCGAAAACGCGAAGGACAACGTTGCCGAAAGCATGATCGTTCAAAGAATTGACGCGCGAGAAGTCATCGAGGCCGAGCAGCAGAACACCGCCTTCCGCACGGTCGTTCAAAAGCATCCTATCGAGAACCTGCAAGCATTTATCGTGCATGAACAAACCCGTTGTCGGATCGATCTTGCCCTTGCGCTCAAGGTTCGTAACGACGCCGGCGAACATCTTCGGAAGACCGTCTTCGTCCCTGCGCATAAGCCCGCGGCACACGACCCAGACGTACTCCCCCTTGCGGTTTTTTACCTGGTATTCGATATCGTGGACATCGGTCACGCCGGCAAGCATGGCATCGATGGATTCATCGAAGCTCTGCCGATCCCGCTCGGCGATGAGCGGGCGCCACAACGGGATGAGGCCTTCGAACAAACAGTCGGGCAGATCGAAATCCGCATACATGTTATCCGAGATGAGCGCCCGATCGGTCTTCATGTCGATAACGTACAGGTAGTCGTCGGTGCTGAACGCCACGGCGTCGTAAAACAAGCGCGGATCAAGGTCGAACGACTGTAGCGCTTCTTTCGTGTTCACCCGGTTCGCACCCCGTCCGATGATCTTTTTAGTAATGTTTTGATAACTCTATTGTACCGAGCTCCAACCGTCAAGATTCCCTCAGGGGTAAGATCGGATAATGTTGCAGATTTGTATCCGAAAGGACGCAGGCAGCGCTGGGGGAAGCGGCTTTCGCGCAAATGCTATACGCGTTCGGCGAACTTGTATCCCACGCGCCATACGGTAAGCAGGTACTTGGGCTGCGAAGGGTTGTCCTCGATCTTCTCTCGGATCTTGCGGATGAACACCGTGATGCTGCTCTCATCGACATCGCTTTCCCCTCCCCAGATATGCTCGTATATCTGGGCGCGGGTAAACACCTGGCCGGGGCTTGCAGCCAGAAGCGCGAGGATTTCGAACTCCTTCGCAGTCAAATCGACCTTCTGGCCGCGCAGCCGCACCTCGTACTGATTGAAGCACACCTCGATGTCGCCGGTGGCATTGCTCCCTTCGCGCGTGATGGCCTTTGCGAAAGCGAGATCCGATTTGTGGCGCCGCAGATGCGCCTCCATGCGCAGCAGAAGCTCGTCGGAACTGAACGGCTTCACCACGTAGTCGTCGCCGCCCGCCTTGAAGCCGATGCTCTTGTCGACGATATCCCCTTTTGCGGAAAGGAAGATGATGGGGATGCGCCGACCGTCTTCGCGCATCTTCCGGCACACGTCGAACCCGTTCGTTCCCGGCATCATCACATCGAGCAAAAGAAGATCGGGCTTCTCCGTCGCAAGAACCTTGAGCCCCTCATCTCCCCCGTAGGCCGAGCAGAACGCATATCCTGCATCCTCGGCCAAACGCCTGACGAGCACATGAAGGCTCTCGTCGTCATCGATGAGCATCACCTTTGCCGGATCCATTATTCTCCATCTCCCTCATCATCGGAAGCACTGCGTTTCGCCGGTATGCGCACGGTGAAAACGCTGCCTTTGCCGAGCACGCTCTCCACCGATATGCTGCCGTTGTGCATTTCGGTGTACTCCTTGGCCAACGCCAGCCCGAGACCCGTGCCGCTGTACTTGCGCGAGGCCGAGGAGTCGACTTGCACGAATCGCTCGAACACGCGCTGCTGGTCTTTTTTCGCAATGCCGATGCCCGTGTCGGCAACCCTGAGCCACACTTCCCCGCATTCGGGATGATAGCTGATGGCCAACCGCACAGAGCCGCCTTCCGGCGTGAACTTCACCGCATTGCCCGCAAGGTTTTCGAGTACATGGCGAAGCTTCTCGAAATCCGCTTCCACAAGCGGCACGTCGGCATCGATTTCACACGTGAACTCGATGCCGTTTTGCTTGGCCAGCGGTTGCACGACCGACTGCACCAGCCCGGCGATATCCCCCAAATCAACCGTTTCCACATTCATCTCTATCCTGCCCGCATCCAAACGGCTCATTTCCAAAATGTCGTTGATCATGAACAAGAGCGCCCGGCTGTTAGCCTCGATCTCGCGGCGCGTTTCGGCTTCCTTCTCGTTTTTCGGATCGCTCTCTTTGTTCAGCATTTCCGCGAACGCGATGATGGAGGTGAGCGGGGTGCGCAGCTCATGGCTCATTATCGCCAAAAAATCCGATTTGTACCGATTCTCGTCGCGCAGGCGATCGTTAGCATCTTCGAGTTGCGCACGCTGACGCTCGAGAACGTCGTTTGCGCGAGCAAGCTGCGCTGTACGGTCTTCGACCTGCGTTTCGAGATTGCCGTAAATCGCCGAAAGCTCCTCTGCCATCTGGTTGAAATCAGCCGTCAGCGTGTTCATCTCGCGCGACGATTCGGTGTAGGCAAGTTCGACGTCAAGGTTTCCCGTTTGAATCTGTTCCACGCCGGCCTGGATTTTATTCAGCGGCCGCGTGACGAGATACCCGAGCGCAACATACACGACGACGAGGCAGAACGCGAGCATACCGCCGAAGAAGATGACATCTTGCACGATAGCGGATTGCTCGTTTTCCCGATACACGTCAAGCGGCATGATGATGCTGATGGCACCGCCGTTATCCCCGATCGACCAGCCTTCCTTCGGAAATCCGGTCACATCGATCTCGCCTTTGGGCTCACCATGGCAATCGAGGCAGTTCTCTTCGATCGTCATGGGAGCCAGATAGCGAAACACCTCTTCGCCTTCGTATTCGGTTACCTCGTAGTATTCGGCAAGGCCTTCTTCTTTGAACGCGTTGAGCGCGGCCGCCTCGAATTCGTCGGGCGCATCGGCGGCATTGCGCGGATCGAAGTTCACGAAACGCGTTTCGTACTCCGATTGCGACGTGAACAAAAGCCCAATGCTGCGACCCACGATCGCACAGTGGAGTCCCTGGTAAATTCCGTCTTCCGTGTAGGATATCTGCTCGAGGCGATCCTGGTTCGAGGCCATGAATTCCCACATGGCATCCATTTGCTGAGCGAGCACTTCGCCCTTTTCCCGCAGCTCGTTTTCCATCTGCGCACGCTTGTTCACCGACGTCCACGCAAGGTTTGCAAGCAGAGACGCCGCGATCAGCGCCGATATCAGCACGACGAACTTCGTTTTCAGCGTGACGTTGCCCATGATCCCCCACTACAGTTCGGCAAACAGCTCCCCGATAACCTCGGCATCGCGTTCGCACACCAGGGCGGCAAGCGACGCGAACGAGGGATAGAAAGAGCTTATACCATCAACCTCGTTCATGCGATCGGAAAATTCGCGAATCCAGACGAGCAGATGGCTTTGCAGGAAGTCGGCCTGAGACGAAAGAAGCTCCTTGCATCGATCGACGTCCCCTTCCTCGAAAGCCTGCACCGTACGCTCGGACAGGGCAGCCATGAAGCTCAACTCGGTTGCCAGATGATCATCCGGCTCATGCGGGTAACCAGCCGCACGAAATCCTTGGGAGCGGTACGCCTCGCGAACGGCAAGGGTGCTTTCCTGAAACAGGAGCCCCTCTTTTGAAACGAAAACCGACTCCCACGGAGGAACGGGAGGCGTGTTCGGACCGATGAACAATCGGGTGTATTCGCCGCACAGCTCATCGAGCGTCCCCCGAGCCCGGGCGGCATCGCTTATCAATCCCCAAAGCTCAACGCCGCAATCGCCATCCCCGTCAAGCAGCGAGCACGCCTCCTTTAAGACAACGTTATCCGAAACGGCATCGAGAAGGGTTCCGTCCGGCTCGAAAACGAACGCCCTCGATAGGCAATGGTATAGAAAAACCCTGTTTGCAAGCAGTATTCTTACATCGGAGTCAAGCGTTGAAACAGATTCTTCCGTGTCGGGCGCGCAGCATGACGATCCTTTATCGTTTGCCATTTTCCCTCCTCACGAAAGCCGCGGCTGCTTTCCCAGCCGCGGCTATGGTTGCTCGGCTACAGTATGACCGCCACCGGATCGGCCTCGAGTGCAGCGCCTTTCGGCATTATCGCCAAAGAGGGATGCGTCTTGTCCGAATCGGGAAGAACGGCGATTTCATCAACCGCATCGGGATGAGCGGCACGCAACTCGTCGATCGGCCCAAACTCAAGCGCGCGCATCGGGCATGCTGCAACGCAGGCGGGTTGCTCCCCATTGGATCGAAGCTCGATGCAGGCATTGCATTTATGGGTCAGCTGCACGTCCTCAAGATACTGAGGAACGCCATACGGACACGCGTTTACGCAGTATTGGCAGCCAATGCACTTGCTGTCATCATGCTGAACGGTTCCGTCCTCTTCATCAACGTACATAGCTTGATTCGGGCAAACCGCAACGCACTCAGGCGCCTCGCAATGGTTGCAGGTGGAGGCGTAGTGGTAGAGCATCGCATCCGGGTACGTTCCCACCTGATACGAGTCAACGCGGCGAAACAGAATGCCGACGGCAAGATCGTTTTTGTCTTTGCACGCAACTTGGCAGGTACGGCATCCGACGCATCTGCGATTGTCGAAATAGAAACCCTGACGAGTCATATGTTCCCCCTATTCCGCATCGATGATACGCTGAGGCCATAGGGCGTCGGGCTCAAGCGGATCACCGTCGTATTTCTCAAAATTCACGTTGTAATTGTTGTATCCGGAAACAAAGCTATCGCTCGAAATGCCGCCCGACAATACGTTTTCCGCACCGCCATGGTCTATCCCCGTCTCCTCGTCCACATCAACCCAGGATCCATGGGGCAGCGCTATAACCCCGGGCATTATCGTCTCCAAAACACTCGCTCTGCGCAAAACCTTGCCGAAATCATTCCAAATCAAAACCGTATCACCGGTCTCGATGCCTTTCTCGGCAGCGTCGGATGAGTTGATGAACACGGGGTTTTCGAATGCCTCGCGCAACCATGGCACATTGTTGAGGGTCGTGTGCGCACGGCGAAGGTAATGAGGAGTGAAAAACAGGTACGGGAGGTCGCCCTTAACCTGATTGTCCCAGTCGCTGAACGTGGTTTCGTACCCCTGCACGGGAACCCGATATGTCGGATAGGGCTTCGCATCAGTATTGCCCCGCGAAGCGGCAACGATGTTGGCAAGCTTCGACTGGCTGTATATCTCGAACTTCCCGCTTGCCGAAGGACGAGGATTGTTTTCGGGGTCATCGATGAAGTCCTTGTACGCGATGTAGTAGTGTTTGTCGTTTTCCGCGCGTTCAACCTGATAGATTCCCTTTTCCATCAACTCGCCGATACCGATTTTCCCCTCTTGGGGCTCTCCCTCGACACCCCACTCATCGATATCGTCTTGGGTGATGGTTGCAAGCTTGGAGCTGGTGATGCCGTCGTCCTCCGTTGTTACGGAAGTTGCGATCGCGTTGAAATACTGCTGCTTGTCGTCTAAGGGGATTACCTGCTTGGGATCGAGTCCCATTCTCTCCGCGATTCCGCATGCTATATCGTAATCGGTCCGAGATTCGAAAAGCGGTTCGGTAATTTGCGAAGGGTATATCTGGTACTCGCGACTCGATAGGTTCAGATAGCAGAACGCGGATGTCTTCTCCCACTGCGTGCAGGCAGGCAGAATAATGTCGCAGTATTTCGCCGACGTTGTCAGGGTATACGCTTGGCAGTATGCGAAATCGACCTTCCTGAACGCTTTGATTCCAGCCATGATGTCAAGGCTGCTCTGCAGGAAATTCGATACGTCATCGACCATGATCACATGGATATCGACCTCCCGCTCAACCGCCTCGGGAAACGGGGCAAAGTCGATGCCGGCGCCTATGTCGACGAACTTGCCATCCAGAACGGCCTTCCAGCGCTCAGGATCGGGGACCTGGTAGTTCAGCTCTCCAAAAGCGATATCGAGTCCCGATCCCCCAACCGTTACAAGGGAGGGCCCGCCAGCGCCGGCAGTCGAGTGAAAAGCCGATCCGCACGAATGACCTGATTTTCCCATATGACCGCCCATGGCGCCAATGGTCATGAGCATTTGAGGAAAGTCTTCCGCCCCCTTGTTTCTCGCTGCGGCAAAGCTATGCAGAATAGCTACCTTATTCTTCTTGCCGATGGTCTCGGCAAACCAGACGATGTCTTCAACCGGCGTACCGCAAATGGTTGTCGCCCACTCAGGAGTTTTGGGAACCCCATCGTAATTGCCCAAAACGTAGTCGTGAAAGTTCTCGTCCGTCGTAGCGTCGGCAGGCATGGTATCGCTGGTAAATCCAACCGTGTACTTCGAGAGAAAATCCCAGTCGATAAGCTCTTTTTGCTCATCTTCGGCGATCATCGTATAGGCAACCGACAACAGGAATGCTATATCGGTTCCCGGCCGCACGCGAATCCACTTCGCCTCGAACAGCGAAGCCGATGGGTTGTAGCTCGGGCCAACGTAAACGAAATCGGTTCCCGCTTCCTTAGCTCGCCAAAAATAGCTGCAATGATTGCCGGCAGAGGCCCATGCGGGATTGCATCCGTAGAAAACGATCGTGTCCGAATTGACGAGATCGAGGCGATCGTTTGCACTTTCGCACCAATAGGTGCCAGGCCCCACCCCTACGTACGGCAACCCGATGCTTCGGTAATAGAAGTTAAACGTGCCGTACGACGATGAGTTGACGCACCGCACGGCTCCCCCGAGTGCCGCAGCAATCCTCAGACCGTATCCCAACGGCCATCCGACGTAATAGACCCCCGTCGGGCCGTAGTTCTCGTATGCCTTCTTCAGTTCAGCAGCTACGTAATCAAGCGCTTCATCCCACGAAATGCGCTCCCACTCATCGCAACCGCGGAGCTCTTTTTGACCGCCGCCAGGCTCCCAATGCTTTCTCTTGAGAGGGTATTTGATACGATCGGCTCCAAAAACTTGCTGCCGCTGGCTTCTCCCTCTGAGGCACCCGCGTATCTGAGGATGCTCCAACGTGTCCTCGTGCGTATCATCCGTCTTCTGGCGCACGACAATGCCGTCTTTGACCAAAACCTTGTTGAGGCATCGGCCGCCGCAATTATGCCAGCAGGCTGCCGTCTTCCATTCTCCGGTCACGATGTCTCGCGCGACCGCCTCAGCTTCTTCAACGGGTTCGACTTTATTCGGAGAGCATCCCGCCAATCCCCCCGAAACAGCCAAAGCCGCCGTGGCCGCCGCGCTTGCCTTCAGGAAACTCCTTCGGCTCAACTCCGACGATTGCCGAACCTTTTCAAGATAGCTCGTCATTGGTCCTCCTTACCATGCGTGTCTTCCCCCTAGGAGCGGCGCATTCCTGCGCCTACAATGAGATTACGAGCTGCAAAGATTAATGGCTATTTTTTCGTCATTGAGAATTCCTTAATTATACCTTTCCAAATTCTTACCGATATAGATGCACGACAACCCACGCGATCGGGATGCGGGTCGTCATTTGCAAGCGACAGGGACATGCCGACGACGATTCAGCAGCGAAGCAAGGTTAGCGAAAAACCGATCAGCCCCTGATCTGCTCGCTTTTTGCCAGATTCATACATGAAAAAGGACCCGGGAGGCCTTTTCTGCACGCTTCTGCTCGCAAGCTGCGCCGTTTGCCCAGCTTGCAGATCGCGGGCTGGCTTCGCGGGGCATTCAAGGGGATTCGTTTGTATGAATCTGGCAAAAAGCGAGCAAATCCGGGGCGTTCGGGCGCCGAGGGTCGGCGCCAGCCCGTTCAGAGTCTCGAATCTCCAGAGCCTCGAATCGCCGCTTCGTCAGACGCTTTGCAAAAGAATCGCCAGCGACTGCCCAGTTGCAGGGCCTTGGCGGCAAAAAGGCCGGCGGCGCTATGCCGTCGGCCTTCTCGAAACAAGATCGAACTCGTGCTTTATGCAAGCAGAGCCAGCAGCGGAACCAGCAGAAGCGCCACGATGTTGAACACTTTGATCATGGAGTTCAGCGCGGGGCCCGCGGTATCCTTGTAAGGATCGCCGACGGTGTCGCCGGTAACGGCAGCCTGATGGGCGAACGAGCCCTTGCCGCCGTACTTGCCCTCTTCGATGAGCTTCTTGGCGTTATCCCACGCACCGCCGCCGCTCGTCATGGAAATGGCGACGAACAGGCCGGTGATGATGGTGCCCACGAGCGCACCGCCCAGAACAAGCGTGGTGAACTCGAACGCCTGGGGGTAGCCGATCGCGTTCAGGATGAAACCGACGACGATGATGAGGATCGGGGTGCCGATCGGGATCATAGCCGGAAGAACCATCTCGCGCAGAGCCGCCTTGGTCACGAGGTCGACGCACTTCGCGTAGTCGGGCTTGCCCGTACCCTCCATGATGCCGGGGATCTCCTTGAACTGACGACGTACCTCTTCGACGACGTCGCCTGCAGCCTTGCCAACGCTCGTCATCGCGCGCGAGGCGAACAGATACGGCAGAAGACCGCCGATGAACAGGCCGATAAGGACGAACGGGTTCGCCAAGTCGAACGAGAACACAGCGCCGGTCTCCTCGGTCACCGTGTGGGTGAAGTCGGCGAACAGCACGACGGCGGCGAGAGCCGCAGACGCGATTGCGTAACCCTTGGTGACGGCCTTCGTGGTGTTGCCGACCGCATCGAGCGCGTCGGTGTTCTCGCGCACGCTCTCAGGCAAACCGCTCATCTCGGCGATGCCGCCCGCGTTGTCGGTCACAGGGCCGAAGGAGTCGATGGCAACGACGATGCCGGCCATCGAGAGCATGGAAAGAGCAGCAACGGCGATGCCGAAGATGCCGCCCAGGAAGAAGCTCGCGAGCGTGGCGATGACGATCACGAGGATCGGGAGGCCGGTTGCCTCCATGCCCACGGCCAAGCCCTGGATAACGTTGGTGCCGTGGCCCGAAACGCTGGCCTCGGCGATGGATTCGACCGGTTTCTTCTCAGATGAGGTGTAGTGATCGGTGATGTAAACCATGGCCGCTGTCAGAACGACGCCGATCACGGCACAGATCCAGATGGACAGAGGCGTGATGCCGACCGGAGCGAGCGAGGTGTTCACCACGGTGACATCGCTGAGCATCCACTGGCAAATCGGGAAGAACGCGACAATCGCGATGATCGCCGAAATCCAGAGGCCCTTGTAAAGCGCGCCCATAATGGTGCCGCCCTGGCTCATCTTCACGAACAGCGTGCCGATGATCGACGCGATGATCGACGCGACGCCGATGATCACGGGGAACCCGAGGGAAACGGCAATGTTGCCATCGCCGAACGCAAGGTTGCCGATGAGCATGGCTGCCACGGTGGTCACAACATAGGTCTCGAACAGGTCGGCGGCCATGCCGGCGCAGTCGCCCACGTTGTCGCCCACGTTGTCGGCGATGACGGCGGGGTTGCGCGGATCGTCCTCGGGGATGCCCGCTTCAACCTTGCCGACAAGGTCGGCTCCAACGTCGGCCGCCTTCGTGAAAATGCCGCCGCCGAGACGGGCGAACACCGAAATGAGCGAACCGCCGAAGCCCAAGCCCACGAGCGCGGAGAACGGAGCGATGCCCGCGAACACGAGAAACGACATGACGGACACCGAAAGGATGCCCAATCCGATCACGAACATACCGGTGACGGTGCCCGATTGAAACGCCACGCGCAGGGCATGGCCCAGCCCGGTACGTGCCGCTTCAGCCGTGCGCACGTTCGCAGCAACCGAAATGCGCATGCCGATGAAGCCGGCGGCGGCCGATGCGACGCCTCCGACGATAAAGCCGATCGCCGTCCAGATTCCGAAGCCCGATACGCCCAAGAAACCGGGCACGAGCAGCACGACGGCCACGACGACGCCTACGATGGCGACGGTGCGGTACTGGCGTCCAAGATACGCCATGGCGCCTTCCTGGATAGCCGATGCGATGCCTTGCATCGTTTCGTTGCCTGCTGGCAACTTGTTGATCCGAGAGATCAAGACACCTGCGTAGATGGCTGCGATAACGCCCGCTACCAGGCCCAAGATCAGGGGTAGTTCTGCCATTGGGTCCCTCTTTCCTTCCTTGTTTGGTGCATGGTCATTTTACGTACGTGCATACTATACAAGAAAAGAGGCTTGATTATCGTCCAAGCCTCTTTTCCTTTGTACCCTCGCCCCAAGGCTTACGCCTCGGAGTAAACCTCCTTGAGCTTCAGAAGGTGTTCGTAGCGATCGAGCGCAGCCTGCTCGTTGCGCTCGAAGAGCTCGGTCGCGCGCTCGGGGAACTCGCGCGTCAAGCGGCTGTAGCGAGCCTCGTTCATCAGGAACTCCTGATAACCGCCCGCAGGTTCCTTGGAATCGAGCACGAACTTCTTGCCCGCCGGCGCTTCGGGATTGAAGCGGAAGAGGTTCCAGTAGCCGCAATCGACTGCCTTCTTCATCTCGTCCTGGCAGTTCGCCATGCCGCCCTTGATCGAATGCATCTCGCAGGGCGAGTACCCGATGATGAGCGACGGTCCGGGATAGGCCTCCGCTTCCGCGATGGCCTTGATGGTCTGCGCCGGCTTGGCGCCCATGGCAACCTGGGCCACGTACACGTAGCCGTACGCCATGGCGATCTCGGTGAGGCTCTTCTTCTTGATGTCCTTGCCGGAGGCGGCGAACTGGGCAACCTGGCCGATATTGGAAGCTTTCGATGCCTGTCCGCCCGTATTGGAGTAGACCTCGGTATCGAACACGAACACATTGACGTCCTTGCCCGAAGCGAGCACGTGGTCGAGTCCGCCGTAGCCGATGTCGTAGGCCCAACCGTCGCCGCCGAAGATCCAGACGGATTTCTTGGTCAGGTATTCCCTGTTCTCAAGCACGGCAGCTGCAATATCGCGCACCGCAGCGTCATCGGATGCGGCCAGTCTCTCGAGCTCGGCGATGTACGCCTGCGAAGCCTCTTTGCTCTCCTCCGCGGCGCCCATGGAATCGATCCAAGCCCGCGCGGCAGCTTTCGCCGCTTCGTCGGCACCCGATGCCAGAAGCTTCTCGCTATCGGCAACCAGCTTGTCGCGCACGGCCTCGTGTCCGAGCAGCATGCCCAAACCATGCTCGGCGTTATCCTCAAACAGCGAGTTCGACCACGCGGGACCATGGCCGTCTTTGTTGATCGCGTACGGCGACGTTGCCGCAGGACCACCCCAGATCGACGAGCAGCCCGTAGCGTTCGCCACATACATGCGATCGCCGAACAGCTGCGTGACGAGCTTGGCGTAAGCGGTTTCGGCGCAGCCGGCGCAGGCGCCCGAGAACTCGAGCAGCGGCTGCTTGAACTGGCTGCCCTTGACACTGACGTCTTCCAGCTCGGGCTTGTCGGAAACCTGCGTCACGCAGTACGCGAACACGTCTTGCTGGGCAAGCTCGTCTTCCTGCGCAACCATGGCAAGCGAATCGGTCGGGCACACGTTCACGCACACGCCGCAGCCCATGCAGTCAAGCGGCGAAATAGCCAGCGTGTACTGGAATCCGTCGTTGCCCTTGCCCTTCATCGGAACGAGCTTGATGGCAGAGGGTGCAGCCGCGGCTTCGCCCTCGGTCAATGCAAACGGGCGGATGGTGGCATGCGGACACACGAACGCGCACTGGTTGCACTGGATGCAGGTTGCTGCATCCCACTCGGGAACGCTCACGGCAACGCCGCGCTTCTCGTAAGCCGCGGCACCCTGCTCGAACTGGCCGTCGGCATGCGCGACGAACGCGGAGACGGGCAGGCGATCGCCGTCCATGCGGCCCACCGGCTCCATGATCTCGACGACCTGCTTGACAAGCTCGGGACGGCCCGCAAGCTCGGAGGCCTCGGCCCCGTCGGTCGCCTCGGCCCAGCTTGCCGGAACCTCGACCTGCACGAAGGCGGTAGCGCCGGCCTCGATGGCGCGATGGTTCATGTCGACGACTTCCTGACCCTTTTTGAGATAGGATTTGGTCGCAGCGTCTTTCATGTACTGCAGAGCCTCGGCCTGGGGAATCACGTTCGCAAGCGCGAAGAACGCCGATTGCAGGATGGTGTTCGTGCGCTTGCCCATGCCGATTTCCTGGGCGAGGTCGATGGCGTTGATGGTGTAGAGCTTGATGTCGTTTTCGGCAATGTAGCGCTTTGCCTCGGCGTTCAGATGATGCTCGAGCTCTTCGGGCGACCACTGGCAGTTGATCATGAACGTACCGCCCGGCTTGACGTCGTTGACCATGCGGAAGCCCTTGGTCACGTACGACGGGTTATGACAGGCGACGAAGTCCGCCTTGTTGATGTAGTAAGTGCTGCGAATGGGAGAATCCCCGAAGCGGAGGTGGCTGATCGTCACGCCGCCGGTCTTCTTCGAATCGTACTGGAAGTAGGCCTGCACGTATTTATCGGTATGATCGCCGATGATCTTGATCGAGTTCTTGTTCGCGCCCACGGTGCCGTCGCCGCCGAGGCCCCAGAACTTGCACTCGATGGTTCCCTCTGCAGCCGTATTGGGGCTCGCCGGATCTTCGGGAAGGGAGAGGTTCGTCACATCGTCCACGATGCCGACCGTGAACTCGCGCGCCGGAGCATCCTTCTCGAGCTCCGTGTAAACCGCGAACACCGACGAAGGAGGAGTGTCCTTCGAAGCAAGGCCGTAGCGCCCGCCGACCACGATGAGGTCGGTGCGTCCCTCGTGCACGAGGGCATTGACGACATCCATGTAGAGCGGCTCGCCCACAGCGCCCGGCTCCTTGGTGCGGTCCATGACCGCGATCTTCTTAACGGTCGCGGGAAGCGCGGCCATGAATTTCTCGGTCACGAACGGGCGGTACAGGCGAACCTTCACAAGACCGACCTTCTCGCCGTGAGCGTTCAGGTAATCGACGACCTCTTCGACGACGTCGCAGAACGAGCCCATGGCAACGATCACGCGATCGGCGTCGGGAGCGCCGTAGTAGTTGAACAGTTCGTAGTTGGTGCCGAGCTTCGCGTTCACCTGATGCATGTAGTCTTCGACAACCGCAGGCAACGCCGCATAGTGGCTGTTGCACGCTTCGCGATGCTGGAAGAACACATCGCCGTTCTCATGCGAGCCGCGCATGGCAGGACGCTCGGGATTGAGGGCATGCTCGCGGAATTCGCGCACCGCATCCATATCGCACATATCGGCAAGATCGTTGTAATCCCACACGGCGATCTTCTGCACCTCGTGAGAGGTACGGAAACCGTCGAAGAAGTTGATGAATGGAACGCGACCTTTGATGGCGGCAAGGTGCGCTACGGCAGACAGGTCCATGACCTCCTGCACGTTGCTTTCGGCGAGCATGGCGAAACCGGTCTGACGGCATGCCATGACGTCGGAATGATCGCCGAAGATGCTGAGCGCCTGCGTTGCAACCGTACGCGCACTCACATGGAACACGCTCGGCAGCATTTCGGCTGCCATCTTGTACATATTGGGGATCATAAGAAGCAGACCCTGGGAAGCAGTGTAGGTAGTCGTCAGCGCACCGGCAGCAAGCGAACCGTGAACTGCACCTGCGGCACCGCCCTCCGACTGCATCTCGCATACCTTTACCGTGGTGCCGAAGATGTTCTTCTGGCCGGCAGCGGCCCACTGATCCACCAGGTCGGCCATAGGGCTCGACGGAGTGATGGGGTAAATGCCCGCTACCTCGGTAAACGCATAGGAGACGTACGCCGCAGCATTATTGCCGTCCATGGATTTGAGTTCTCTCGTCATACACCTCTCCTTTTGAAGGGATTTCTCTCTGACCCGAAGCTCGAAGATGAGGCGCAACCGCACGATCGCACGCATTCGAACGGGTACCGGGCAACCCCGGCCTTTCCCTCCCGCTCGAAAATCTTCGTCTGGCCGAACTTCGTCTGGTCGGATACACGGCATTCATGATACCAGTCCGAATTCGCCGCTCTCCGCGTCGAGCTTGACGGGCAGCATGGCGCGGTCGCTCCAATCGGCAAGCGGCCAGAATTATGAAGGGAACGTGTGAGGCGACTGCAGCAACGAGCCGAAGCCCTCGCCTCGCCCAGCACCCAGCCGGCTAAACGCCGCTTGAGCGATCGGCATCGGTGCCTTCGCCCGAACACGCGCCCGCCGCATCGGCCATGCGATTCCCCGGATCGCCGCCGTCGCATGGCGCATCCGCATCCTCGCAGGCGCCGCCGAGCTTCTTCCCAAGCTCTTCGGCCAATACGGGCAGAAGCTCGGCGAAGGTCTCGTCGATCTTCTTTTTCTTGAGCTGGCACTCCCAGATGACATGCACGTGCCAACCCATATCCCGAAGCGCGGCGAGGTTTCTCTCGTCGCGCTCCACGTTCCGTTCGAACTTGATGTGCCAGTACTCGACGTTCGATTTCGGAAGCGACAAGTTGCAGTGCGGGCACCTGTGCCAAAAACATCCGTTGACGAACAAGGCGACGCGCTTTCCCGGCCAGGCGACATCGGGCCTGCCGGGCACCTTCCACTGGAGACGGTAGCCGGTCAGCCCCGCTTCGCGCAGCCGCTTGCGCACGAGCAATTCGGGTTTGGTGTTCTGGCGCTTGTTCGACTGCATCGACTTGTGGACGGCCTCGGACGATGCAGGAGGCGCTTGAGGGGTTTTGCGCTGCGTTTCCTTATCCATCGAACCTCTTGCCTACGTCCAGAACTGAGCCGTCTCTATCACGCTCTGATAAGCCCAGGGATACACGTCCGAATACCAACCCGTCTCGGGCACGAAGCACACGAGAAGGCTGTAGATCAGGCTTACGGAAACGAGAACGACGAGCACCTTCATCAAAAGATCGCGCGTCACCGACCCCTGATCGAGGTTCTCGTTCACGATAAACGCAAGAAGAACGGCAGCTGCAAGAAACATGAAGCTGAAATCGGCGAAGTACCGCTGCAGGATTCCCGCCATCTGCGCGTCGAGCAAGGCAACGAGCACACCCGCCGACAGCAAGACGATGATGACTCCCGCGATCGTGCGCGTGGACCGCTGGGCAACGCGCATCCGCAATATGCGCTTCGAAAACGGCAAGATCCACAGGATGGGCAGGCACGCAAGGATGCCTCCGAAGGTGACTTCCTTGATGGTCTGCCCCATGTAGGTCGTATCGAACGGAGCGGCTTGAACGAACGGGAACACGCCCGTTACGCACGGAGGCTGGAGGAAGTACGCGAAAAACGCAGGTGCAAGGCGCCCCGCGCTGAAACCTCGCTTGGTCATATCGTTAACCGTGAGGTTGTAGTTCGCCCCGAAATTCGTCGGAGACCCGAAACGGGCGCAGTTGTACCACATAAGCCCCGCCGCAACCACGAGATACGGCGCAACCAGACACGCGAATTCCCGGGCGCCCTTTGGTGTAAACAGGTGGCGCTTCGTAATAAACAGCCGCCAGAACAGCGGGAACGCAAGCAACGAGAACGCAAGCAGCTGAGGTCGGCATCCGGCGACGAGAGCCATGCACAACGAGCCCGCCAAGTACCACTTGCAGGGCGAAGCAGACGTTCTCCCCTTCATCCAGAAATACAGGCCCCACACCGAGAACGCCAGCCCGAGCATGATGGGCAGCGAATAGAACGTGGGGAACTTCAGCAAGTAGAGAACCCCGCAGCAGAAGACCAGGGGAATCTGCAACAGCAGGTACAGTCCGAGGCTCACTCGCTTAAAGTGGTAGCGCGCAAAACGATCGAGCAGCGCAGAACATCCGAGCACGAACGCGATGCACGCGATGAGCACGCCGATGGCGGTTGGAAAATTAGCTCCCGTTATCAGGAAAAAGGGAAGATAGAACAACAGGACCGGCACCACTCCGAAATACACGTAGTAATGGCCGTCGTAATACGCCACATCGAACAGGTAGGACTCCCCCGTCACCTTCTGGGCTTCGTCGCGTGCTCCCTTGTCGTAGGGGTCATCCATGTCCTGGAGCCACTGCGGGGGCTCCTCTTCCAGATAGAGCTGCCCCTTCGACATGGCCTTGGCAAGCTCGGCGTACTGCTGGGCGTTGTCTCCCCCCACCTCGAACGTGTTGACGATGCTCGTGCCATCCCATGCCCCGAAGTTGTACGAAGAGGTGGCCACACCCACAAGGTTCGAGCCGAAGAAGAGGAATGTCGCCATCAGATACACCTCGACGACAACCGTTGCGACGATAATGGCCTTCGAGCGGCGGGGCTGCTCGACGATGAAACAGCGGTAAATGCTCGATTTCGGCCTGAAAACGCAGATGAGAGCAAGAATGCCGAGAGCGATGAAATAGCGTGCCGTATTGAATTCAAACGGATGATGCGCGTTGACGGCGATGCCGTCGAGAAGGATCGGGTACTGCACGTTGTCGCCGACGATCTCGATGCGCAGGTTGTCCACAAGCCCTGCAGTGTTAAGGTTGATGTATTCGCTCTGGTCGACGAACGTGGATACGGTCGTCGTGGGAACGCCCACGGTGTATTCCGTCGAGTCGAAATACGTGTGATGTGCTTCGTCGGTAAACTGGATCTTGATCTGAAGCGCCTGGGCGGGCTGCTTGAAATCGAAATCGAGCCGCAGGTTGCGAACCTCGGTGTTGAGGTTCGAGAACTCTATGACGTGATCGACCTCGGTCAGCCGGTACTGGGTCTTATCCCCATCGTGCGTTTCCTGCAGATCGAGCTTGCTCGTCAAATCGATGGTGCTGTAGCCTGCCGAGGCGAAGTAGTTGATGTTGAAGACGAATACCTCGAGCAACGTCGCCACGAGGAATACAACGGCTACGCATTTCGCGATATGCACCAGGGCAGCCCTGTTCGCACGCGCATAGTCGCCGACGATCCTTCTGATCTTTTCCCATAAACTTGGCATAAGCGCTACAGATTATACGCGATTAGCCCTCCGCGGACTACGACAAACGCACGAACCGACAAGAGCGCAAAAGGGCCGGCAATACGCCGACCCCTACTTGGTTGTCCGAAACCGCTATTTCGCACGCAAAGCCCGTGCAGAGCCCCCGCAGCGAAATCTGCGCGGCTCTTTACAGGCCGAGGCTCTTCTTCACGTCGGCGTACACGACATCGGGATCGCGATCGCCGTCGATGGCGACGAGCAGATCGCAGCCGCGATAGTAGTCGATCAGCGGAGCGGTCGACTTCTCGTACACATCGAGGCGGTTGCGCACGGTCGCTTCGTTGTCATCGTCGCGCTGGTACATCTCGCCGCCGCATTTGGGGCAGGTGGCATCTGCGGCCGTACCGATGTAGCCGCAATCCTTGCACATGCGGCGCGAGGTAAGGCGGCCGACGATGACTTCGGAATCAACATCGATGAGCAGCGCCGCATCGAGCGGGCGCTCCAGCTTGGAAAGCTCGGCGTCGAGGGCAACGGCCTGCGCGGAAGTGCGGGGGAATCCGTCGAGGATGAAACCCTTTTCGGTGTCCTTGCTCTGCAGGCGCTCGGTCACGAGCCCGATGATGACATCGTCGGGAACGAGATCCCCGGCGTCCATGAAGGACTTCGCCTTCTTCCCCAGCGGGGTTCCCTCCTTGACGGCGGCGCGGAGCATGTCGCCCGTCGAGATATGCGGAAGTTCGTACTCCTCGACCAGCTTGGCAGCCTGCGTGCCCTTGCCGGCGCCGGGAGCCCCCAACAACACGATATTCATGTTCAAATCCTTTCGCTCACAACGATCACCGTATTGTAGCAAAGCAGCACGTGCATGACGGCTTTTTTAAAAGATTCGCAGCATAAGAGCTCATTATCACTCGCTGACGGCGCGTTGAGAACCGTCGTTTGAATTCCTTTCGCACACTCGAACGACATCCCGAAGCTGCGCGTCAACGCAGATGGCGGACGGCGGCATCGGATGCGGGCGGCTGCGGCCGTCGCCCGCTTGCCCACCGGACGTGGCGCAGAACACGTGGCAGACGACGCGAGGCTGCGGCAGAGCGCCGCGGATCGTACGGTAGGAGATGCCGGATTGCAACGGTGTCGCATCGGCCGAACTGCGCACAACGGCGCCTCAAGAGTGCTGTGTATCAAGAGTGCTGTGTAAGGAGTTCCCTTGCGAAAATCGCCCCGAAAATGGCGGTCAAGGCAAGCTTCTGTCAGAATTACGCCCTGTTAGTAACTTATTTCATTTCCGTGAACAGGAGAAACACCTGTCAACGCTATCAGATAGCACCACGAGTGACCGCCTACGACGCCAAATGACTACAGAAGCTTGCCTTGACCGCCATTTTCGGGGTCTTTTCATGATAGAAATCTCTTACATAACTGCCGCCTCCAAGGACTCTTCACCTGAGAAGCCTTTCCGGAGCCGCCGCTTGGGAATTTCGTGCGAAAAGATCTTCCGCGACTGCCGCTTTAGAACGCCTTCGCAAAGAAAAGCATCTCGGAATGCAAAAACGCCCCGATCAATGCTCTGAGCGGGGCATACGCAATAGCAAAACGCGTGAATTTGTGCGAATCTTGTACACGACGGGTCAAAACGGATGAAAAAGCCCTGGTCAGCATTTTGACCAGGGCCTTCCGTTTGCAATATGCTTTATTTGAAAAATCCGTCGTAGTTGTGCATCTTCAGCTGGGATTCGATCTTGCTCATGGTGTCGAGGGCAACGCCGATCATGATGAGGATCGAAGTGCCGCCGAACGCCTGGATGAGCTGGTTGCCCGTGAAGAAGAAGATGATGCTCGGCACAACCGCGATCAGCGCGATGAAGATGCCGCCTGGCAGCGTTACGCGGTTGATCACGTTCTTGATGTACTGCACCGTGGCCGATCCAGGACGCACTCCTGGCACGAACCCGCCCTGCTTGCGCAGGTTATCGGCCGTCTCTTCGGGATTGAACACCATCGAGGTGTAGAAGTACGCGAAGAAGACGATCAGAACGAGCGTGATGATCCAGTTGACCCAACCGGTCGAGATCGCATTGGCGAAACCCGTGAGCCATTCGACGTTGAACAGCGCGGCGATCTGAGCCGGGAAATAGATCAGGCAGCTTGCGAAGATGATCGGGATAACGCCCGCAGCGTTCACCTTGAGCGGGATGTAGGTGGACTGCCCACCCATCATCTTGCGGCCCTGGATGCGCTTGGCGTAGTTAACGGGAATGCGCCGCTGGGCACGCTCGACGAAGATGATGAGCGGTATGCAGACAAGCACGACGACCACGATGAGCGCGGTTATCGCAATGCCCATCCCCATATCGGCCTGCAGGTTGATCGACGAGAAGATGGCAGACGGGACGCGGCTTACGATGCTCACGAAGATGATGAGCGACATGCCGTTGCCGATGCCCCGCTGCGTGATGAGCTCGCCCATCCACATGATGAAGGCCGTGCCGGCAACCAGCGTGAACACCACGAGGATGTCGGTCAGGAGCTCGGGAACCTCGGTCGAGAACACGACGCCGTACTGCGGCGACTTGAACAGGAAGAGGTAGCCGATCGCGTTGATCAGACCAAGGCCAAGCGTCAGATAACGCGTGACCTGAGTGATCTTCTTACGGCCCGAATCGCCTTCCTTCGCCCAACGCCCGACGGCCGGGATAACGCCCTGCATCAGCTGCATGATGATCGATGCGGTGATGTAGGGCATGATGCCGAGCGAGAACACCGAGAAGTTCGAGAGAGCGCCGCCGGTGAACAGGTCGAGCATCGTCATCGAAACGCCGGCATCCTGAAAGGAGCTGGCGAACTCGTTGAACGGAATGCCCGGCACCGGAACGTACGCCCCGAAGCGATACAGGGCAAGGATGGCAAGCGTGAAGAGAATCTTCTTCCGCAGCTCCGGGACCTTGAATGCATCAACAATTGAGCTTAGCAAGGCTCTTCAACCTTTCCTCCGGCTGCCTCGATCTTTGCTTTCGCCGAAGCAGAAACCTTATCAACCTTCACGGTCAAAGACTTGGTGATCTCGCCGTCGCCGAGAACCTTGACGAGCGCATCGGAGTGCTTGATGATGCCCTTCGCCTTCAGGCTGTCGCCATCGACGGTCTCCCCTGCCTCGAAATACGCATCGAGACGGCTGACATTGACCGGCACGTACTCGACGCGGTTGATGTTGCGGAAACCGGGGAGCTTGGGAAGACGACGCGCCAAGGGGGTCTGGCCGCCCTCGAATCCTGTGCCCTTACCGCCGCCCGCGCGGGACTTCTGACCATTATATCCGCGGCCTGCGGTCTTGCCGGTGCCCGATGCGGGGCCGCGGCCAACGCGCTTGCGGGCCTTCTTGGATCCTTCTGCGGGTACGAGATCTTTCAGTTCCATTGGTAGTTCTCCTTTATATTCGCTGTATCGGGCCCATGCCCGATGCTGGCAGCTCGCCGCCAGCAAACTTCCGGGTAAGTATATACTATTCTCAATCGAGCAGTATATACGGAAAACGAAGAAGCCGTTTAGGCTTCTTCGACTTCTACGAGATGCTTAACCTTGAAGATCATGCCGCGCACGCAGGGGTTGTCCACCTGCTCGACCGTACGGCCGATCTTGCCGAGTCCGAGCGCCTTCAGGGTTTTACCCTGATCGGCCGGACACGCGATTGCGCTTTTGACCTGCTTAACGCGAAGAGTCTTCTCTGCCATGGTTACTTCTTCTCCTTCCAGCCATAAATCTGGCCGACCGAAATGCCACGGCGCTTGGCAACCTCTTCGGGACTCTCCATGTTCTTGAGACCCTCGGCGGCAGCCTTCACGATGTTCATAGCATTGTTGGTGCCGAGCGACTTGGTGAGCACGTCGGTCACGCCGGCGAGCTCCATGATGGCGCGGACCGGGCCGCCGGCGATAACGCCGGTACCGGGAGTCGCAGGCTTGATGAGCACGCGACCTGCGCCGTATTCGCCGAGAATATCATGCGGAAGCGTCTTCTCGGCGGTCAGAGGCACGGTGAACATGTTCTTCTTGGCGTCTTCGACACCCTTCTTGATGGCGATCGGCACTTCCTGGGACTTGCCCATGCCGACGCCCACGCGACCGTTGCCATCGCCGACGACCACGAGTGCAGTCAGGGCGAAACGACGGCCACCTTTGACAACCTTGGAAACGCGGTTGATGTAGACCACGCGTTCCTGAAGCTCAGGAACCGCTGCCTGGTTATCTTGCTGTTTACGAGCCATAAGCTTCTAACCCCTTCTAAAATTTCAGGCCGGCTTCACGGGCACCGTCGGCAACGGCCTTGATGCGCCCATGATACAGGTTTCCGCCACGGTCGAAAACAACTTCCGTGACCCCGGACTCTATCGCTTTCTTGCCGATCAGGCTTCCGAGAACAGAAGCTCCCTCGACGGTCGCGCCGCTTTTCTCGGTCGCCTTGAAGTCAGGGCCGAGCGTGGACACCGCGCAGATGGTCTTTCCTGCAACGTCGTCGATAACCTGAGCGTACATATTCGAATTGCTGCGCGTGATGCACAGGCGCGGACGGGCGGGCGTTCCGGAGATCTTCCCGCGGACGCGGGTGTGGCGGCGACGCAGCCCGGCTTGCTTTGCTTTAAGTTTCTTCATGATAGTTTCCCTTCAGTCCTTTTTCTCAGCTACGGTGATCGCGATTAATCGGACTTGGCAGCTTTGCCGAGCTTACGACGGACACGTTCGCCCTCGTAGCGAATACCCTTGCCCTTGTACGGCTCGGGCTTGCGCCACTTGCGAATGTTCGCCGCAACCTGGCCCACTGCTTCTTTGCTGGGACCGGAAACGATGATTTCGGTCTGGCTGGGAACTTCGAAGGTGATGCCCTCGGGAGCCTTGACCAGAACCGGGTGAGAATAACCGAGCTGCATTTCGAGATCGGTGCCCTTGAGCGCGGCGCGATAACCGACGCCGACAAGCTCGAGCTTCTTCTTGAAGCCGGTGGACACGCCCTCGACCATGTTGCTGACAAGCGTACGGGTGAGGCCGTGCAAGCTCTTGGCTTCGCGGCTGTCGTCCGGACGCTCGACGATGATTTCGTCGCCTTCTTGCTTGATGATCATCATTTCGGGAAGCGTGCGGGACAGCTCGCCCTTCGCACCCTTGACCGAAACGGTGGATCCGTCGATTTTGACCTCGACGCCAGCAGGAACGGCGATGGGTTGTTTGCCGATACGAGACATATCTAAATCCCTTCCTTTCCTACCAGATGTAGGCGATGACTTCGCCGCCCACGCCTGCTTTGCGGGCATCGCGGTCGGTCATGACGCCGTGGCTCGTCGAGATGATAGCCGTACCGAGGCCTCCGAGAACGCGGGGCAGCTCGTCTTTGCCGGCGTAGATGCGCAGACCGGGCTTCGAGATGCGCTTCAAGCCGCGGATCGTCTTGCTTTTCTTATCGCCGTACTTCAACGTGATCTCGAGAGTATCGCGGGGTTCGCCCTTCTCGATCTCGTAGCCCACGATGTAGCCCTCTTCCTGCATGATGCGGGCGATCTCGATAAGCTTCTTGCTCGACGGCATGGAAACCGTCGGCTTGCTTGCAGAGTTTGCGTTACGCACGCGCGTAAGCATATCTGCAATGGGGTCGTTCATGCTCATTGTTTCTCCTTTGGTTCGTGATGAGCCGGGGGTCCGGTTCGTCGGCGCCCGTAGCGCCTCCGCCTATACCGACGGCACACCCGTTGCGTACCGAATAAAGTCTCGAGGTCCTACCAAGAAGACTTGGTCACGCCGGGAAGTTCGCCCTTGTTCGCAAGCTCGCGAAGGCAGACGCGGCACAGACCGAACTTGCGGTAGTACGCACGCGGGCGACCACAGCGAGTGCAGCGATTGTGCTGGCGCGTCGAAAACTTCGGCTCGCGCTTAGCTTTGGCGATCATCGATTTCTTAGCCATGCAATTCCTTCTTTCCTATAACCAACTCGATGGCATTCGAGTTCTGGTTCCTAATTCTTGAACGGGAAGCCAAGCGCTTTGAACAGCGCGAAGGCACTCTCGTTATCCTCGGCGGTGGTCACGAACGTGATGTCCATGCCGCGCGTACGATCGACTTTGTCGTATTCGATCTCCGAGAAGATCAGCTGCTCGGTGATGCCGAGCGTGTAGTTGCCGCGGCCGTCGAAGCTCGTCGTCGGAATGCCGCGGAAGTCGCGGACGCGAGGAAGCGCCGTCGCCAGAAGGCGATCCAAAAACTCCCACATGCGGTCGCCGCGCAGCGTGACCTTGCAGCCGATGGGCTGACCTTCGCGCACATGGAAACCCGCGATGGACTTCTTGGCGCGCGTGATGGCGGGCTGCTGACCCGTGATGGTGCGCAGGTCGGCCATAGCCGCATCAAGCAATTTCGAATCGTTGGAAGCGGCACCGACGCCCATGTTCACGACGATCTTCTCGAGACGCGGAACCTTGTTGACGTTATCGACGCCGAGCTCTTTTTCGAGCGCCGGCACGATCTCGGTGTTGTACTGCTCCTTCAAACGAGGAATAGCCATGTTGTGTAACCTCTCTTCGATGAATTAAACACAGGATTTCCGACCCTGCGTCCCCCGCTGGCGGGGGTCATGCTTGCGTGTACCTAAACCGAAAGCCCGAATGCCCGGGCTTCTGGTCGATTCCTTACTTGTCGATGGCTTTGCCGCACTTCTTGCAGTAACGGACCTTCTTGCCATCTTCGCGCTTGATCGCGATACGGGTGGCCTGCTTGCACTCGGGGCACACGATCGCAACGTTGGAAACGTGGATCGGAGCCTCGACGCTCGAGATGCCGCCCTGAGGATTCTGCTGAGTCGGGCGAAGCGCCTTCTTGACGACGTTGACCTTCTCGACGACCACGCGCTCCTTCTCGGGCAGCGCGCGCAGGACGACGGACTCCTTGCCCTTATCCTTGCCGGTCAGGACCTTGACCTTATCGCCCTTCTTGATGTTCATCTTTGCCATTTGCGTATACCCCCTTACAGCGTTTCCGGTGCCAGGGACACGATCTTCATGTACTTCTTGTCACGCAGCTCGCGGGCGACAGGCCCGAAAATACGGGTGCCCTTCGGTGCGCCGTTGTTGTCGATAAGCACGGCAGCGTTCTGATCGAACTTGATGTAGCTGCCGTCCGAGCGACGGACTTCCTTCTTCACGCGCACGACCACGCAGCGGACGACTTCGCCCTTCTTCACGTTGCCGTTAGGCGCCGCTTCCTTAACGCTGCAGATGATGACATCGCCGAGCCCTGCATAGCGGCGCTTCGAGCCGCCGAGGACCTTGATGCACTGCACCTTGCGAGCGCCGGAGTTATCGGCCACTGCGAGCATGGTTTGCATCTGAATCATTGCTGTAACCTAACTTTCATCTCGTATAGTCTGAATGCGGACAAGCAGACTATTTGGCCTTTTCCACGATCTTGAGCAGGCGCCAGCGCTTCAGCTTGGACAGCGGCCTGGTCTCCATGATCATGACGGTGTCGCCAACGCCTGCGGCGTTTTCCTCGTCATGGGCATGAAACTTCTTCGTGCTTGTCATCATCTTGCCGTACACAGGGTGCGGCTTGCGTTCCTTCACCTGAACAACGCAGGTTTTATCGCCTGCGGCGCTTACGACGACGCCCTGGCGAACCTTGCGAGAATTACGTTCTTCACTCATTTATTCTCTACCTAACCTTTCAGTTCGCTTAAGCGCTCAGCTCGCGGGCGCGCATCTCGGTTTGGATGCGGGCGATGTCCTTCTTGACCTGACTCACGCGAGCGGTATTGTCAAGCTGGCTCGTGGCCATCTGGAAACGCAGATTGAAAAGCTCTGCGCGTGCTTCTTTAAGCTTCGCCTGCAAATCTTCAGCCGAAAGCTCGCGAATCTCTGCTGCCTTCATTTATGCCTGCCCTTCCGTTTCGCGAGAAACAATCTTGCACTTGATGGGCAATTTGTTGATGGCAAGACGAAGCGCCTCTTTGGCGGTCTCCTCATCAACACCGTCGATCTCGAACATGATGCGGCCGGGTTTGACAACCGCTACCCAAGCCTCGGGATTACCCTTACCGGAACCCATGCGGGTTTCTGCGGGCTTCTGCGTAATGGGCTTGTCGGGGAAGATCGTGATCCACACTTTACCGCCACGCTTCATGTGACGGGTCATGGCGATACGGGCAGCCTCAATCTGGCGGTTCGTGATCCAGGCAGCCTCTTGGGCCTGGATGCCGTAGGAACCGTGGTTCAAACGGGTGCCGCCCTTGGCCTTGCCCTTCATCGAACCACGCTGCACCTTGCGGTGCTTGACACGCTTAGGTACGAGCATTTACTTTGCCCCCCTCTCGTTGCGACGGGAACGGTTGGGGCGAGAGCTTCCCTCGAGCGCGGGCTGGGGAGCCTTCTGGCCGGGGAGCACTTCGCCGTGGTAAACCCACACCTGCACACCGATGGAACCCATGGTGGTGGCAGCGGTGGCGAAACCGTAATCGATCTTGGCGCGCAGCGTATGCAGCGGCACGCGGCCTTCGCGATACCACTCGCGGCGGCTCATCTCGGCACCGCCGAGACGGCCTGCGCACTGGATACGGATGCCCTGGGCACCGCTCTTGCGGGCGGATTGAACGGCCTTGCGCATCGCGCGGCGGAACGCCACACGGCCTTCGAGCTGCTCGGCAACGCTCTGAGCGATGAGAACGGCGTCGAGTTCGGGGCGCTTGACCTCGATGACCTCGACCGAAACGGGGCCGTTGGCGATCTTGTCGAGCTTCTTGCGCAGAGTGTCGATCTCGGCACCCTTCTTGCCGATCACAACGCCCGGGCGAGCCGTGGTGATGATGACCTTGATCTTATCACCGGCGCGTTCGATTTCCACTTTGGAGACGGCGGCGCGGGAAAGATACTTGTTCAAGAACTTGCGAATAGCCAGGTCGTTTTCCAGGTTCTTCGCGTAATCCTTATCCGAATACCAGCGGCTGCGCCACTCCTCGGTAATGCCGAGACGGAATCCGGTGGGGCTGACTTTCTGACCCATGTGCTTTATGCCTCCTCTCGTGTTGCGACGATGATGGTGATATGGCTCGTGCGCTTGCGGATGCGCGAAGCGGAGCCCTTTGCACGCGGACGAATGCGCTTGAGCGTCGGGCCTTCGTCGGCGAATGCGGTCTTGACTACCAGCGACTCGGCACGCACGTGATGGTTGTGCTCGGCGTTGGCAACGGCAGAGTTGAGGGTCTTCTCGACCGTCTCGGCAATGCCGCGGTTGGTGAACTTGAGAATCTCGCGGGCTGCCGGAACGGACTTGCCGCGGATCTGATCGATGACGATGCGGGCCTTGCGAGGCGAGACGCGCACGAAACGCGATACTGCTTTAGCTTCCATGCTCGCGTCCTCCTATCGCTTGCCTTTGTCGGCCGAGTGGCCGCGGAACGTACGCGAAGGCGCGAATTCCCCGAGCTTATGACCAACCATGGATTCGGTTACGTATACGGGCACGTGCTTGCGGCCATCGTGCACGGCGATGGTGTGGCCCACCATTTCCGGGAAGATGGTGCTGGCACGAGACCAGGTCTTGATGACGTTCTTCTCGCCTGCCGCGTTCATCGCCTCAATGCGATCGAGAAGGCGCGGTTCGACGAAAGGACCTTTTTTCAAACTTCTACTCACATCTACTCCTTATGCGCTCGCGCTACTTCTTGCGCCGACGGATGATCAAGCGGCTCGAAGCCTTCTTGGGATTGCGGGTGCGATGGCCCTTGGTAGGAACGCCCCACGGGGTGACCGGATGACGACCAGCGGACTTGTTCTTGCCTTCGCCGCCGCCGTGCGGATGGTCGACCGGGTTCATAACGGTACCGCGAACGCTCGGGCGGATGCCCTTCCAGCGGTTGCGGCCGGCCTTGCCGATCTTGATGTTGCCGTGCTCGGCGTTTCCAACCTCGCCGACAGTGGCGCGGCAGGTCACGAGAACGCGACGCATTTCGGAGGAGGGCATGCGGAGGATGGCGTAATCGCCTTCCTTGCCCATGAGCTGGATGCTCGTGCCGGCGGAACGCGCGATTGCGGCGCCGCGGCCGGGCTGAAGCTCAACTGCGTGGACAAGCGTGCCCACGGGGATCGCCGACAAGGGCAGAGCGTTGCCGGGCTTGATATCGGCATCGACACCGCTCATGACGGTATCGCCGACGCGCAGACCCTTCGGATGAAGGATGTAGCGCTTCTCGCCGTCAGCGTAATGGAGCAAGGCGATGCGCGCTGAGCGGTTCGGGTCGTATTCGATGGTCGCAACCTTGGCGGGCACCCCGTCCTTGTTGCGCTTGAAATCGATGATACGGTAACGGCGCTTCACGCCGCCGCCCTGATGGCGGGTGGTGATGCGACCGTTGTTGTTGCGGCCTGCCTTCTTGGGCAGAGGCGTCAACAGCGACTTTTCCGGCGTGGTGCAGGTGATCTCGGCGAAATCCGAGACCGTCTGGAAGCGCCTGCCGGGACTGGTCGGCTTGTATTGCTTGACTCCCATCTCAATCCTTTCTTAGCGGTCTCCTGCTCGCACGCACACTCCCTGCGTACCCCAAAAGACCTTATCAACCAATGTGGTGCCGCTTGCCGCCTAACGCCCGTTTCGGAGTGAGGCGTTTACGACTCCGGCTTTCCACGCGTCCGGGTGTATCCATCCACGACCAGACGCAAACGAAAATTATATACGCCCGGTGGCGTGTACGCAAGAATTTTTTCCTGATTGGGATTTGCGAACCCGATTGCACAACCTGCACACAAATAAGCCCGGGAATGCGCGACCGCTGCCGCCGCACTTCCCCGCTATATGCGATACAATTGGTCATCGTTATACTGATACGATCGAAACGGAAGACCTGTGACATGGAATTTCACGGCGGAATGCATCGCGTTCATCATCGCATGCATCATCCTTGCCTACTCTCGCAAAAGCTACCTGACCCCCAGCCTTAAAAACAGGATCTTCCAGGCTTGCCTCGCCATCACGGTTTCCGCCATTGCCCTCAACATCGCCTCGACGCTGCTCATCCAGAACGAAACGGCGGAGCTGATCGGCATCACGTGGCTCGTCACTATGCTTTACTTCGTAGCAACTCCGCTTATCAGCACCGCTTACTTTTATTATACCTATGCGACGATCGCCGAGGCGCGAAATCGCAGTCGCATGACCGCGGTGCTCGGCGCCATCCCCTATGCGCTTTACCTTCTCTGCGTAGTCGCAAACACCTGGACGGGCTGCCTGTTCTATCTCGACGCTCAGGGCGAATACCACCAAGGCTCGCTGATCATCGTCACCTACATCGTATTCTATCTGTACTGCATCATGTGCTTTGCGCTTGCCTTCGCATCGCGCAAAGACCTCGATCCCGCCATCACGAGGATACTGACGCTCTTTCCCGTGCTGGCCGTCGTGGTCATCGTTATCCAGCAGATGTTCCCCACCTACATCTTATCGGGGTCGGCAGCCGTATGCTCGCTGCTCATCGTGTACCTGTACCTCCAAAACAAGCAGATATCGATCGATTTTCTCACCCGAATCCCCAATCGGCAGGAATTCTCGAAGATGGTCGCCCTCGAATTGAAGCGGCAGCGCCCGTTCACCGCCGTGATCGTTTCGGTGAACAATTTCAAATTTCTGAACGACAAATTCGGATCGGAAAACGGAGATGCGTTCCTCGGTTCGTTTTCATCGTATCTGCACGAAGCCGTCGACACCCCCTGGCTCTACCGCTACGGCGGCGACCAGTTCGTCGCGCTCTATGAGGGAGACCGGCGCGCCAAAGTCGACTCCTTCCTCGACACGCTGCAGGACCGCATGGCCGATCCCTGGCAGGTCGAGGAGAACCACTTCGTCATATCGTGCTCGATCGGCGTCGTCACGTACCCCGACGTCGCATCGAGCAGCAGCACCATCGTCAACGCGCTCGAATATTGCGCAAGCGAATCGAAGCGGCTCGGACCGAACGTCGTCTGCCGGTGCACCGGCGATATGGTGCGCGCCATAAGCCGCAAACACCATATCGCCGATATTCTGAGAACCACGCTTGCAAACGACGGATTCGATACCCACTACCAACCCATATGGTCTATCCCCAAGCGCCGGTTCGTCTCAGCCGAGGCGCTCTGCCGCCTCGACGGCACCGAATTCGGCAGCATCTCCCCCGCCGAATTCATTCCCATCGCCGAAGAAACGGGGCTGATCGTCGATATGACCTATCTGACGCTCGGCAAAGTCTGCTCGTTCGTCAAAAACGTGCGCGACGAGCACCCGGACGCGCCCCTTGAGTGCGTGTCGGTTAACTTCTCGACCATCCTGTTCATGCAAAACGATCTGGCCGAGAGAACGCTCGGAATCATCGAAGACAGCGGGATCGACCCCGCTTCGATCAAGATCGAGATCACCGAAAGCACCCTTGTCTCGAACCTCGACACGGCGAGATCGTTCATTCTGACCATGCACGAAGCAGGCGTTCAGTTCTGCCTCGACGATTTCGGCACCGGATTCTCGAACATCTCGACCATCCTCGAACTCCCGCTCGACATCATCAAGCTCGACAAAAGCATCGTTTGGCACGCCTCGGAGAGAGAGCGAGATGGAGACGACTTTCTCAAGCATCTCATTTCGGCATTCAAGGCCATGGGAAGCGAGGTGCTCGCCGAAGGAGTCGAAACCGAATCCCAGCGCGCGTTCGTCGAGCGGAGCGGCTGCAGTCTCATCCAAGGATTCCTGTTCGCCAAGCCCCTGCCCGCGAAAAAAGCCCTGGAGGTCATCGGGGAAACAGGCAGGCGCGTAAGGCCGTAGGCCCATACGCCGAGAGTTCCCCCATGCACCTCTTCTAGCGCGACGATATTCGGTTCTGCGTTCGAAGCGGGAGGCCGACAGCCCATCTTGCAGCTTCGCAGCGTGTTGTTCGATATATACGTGATGCGGCCCGAAAGCAACCGGAACCGTACTTAAAACCACAACCGTCACGCAGATACGACTTATTGTCGATGCCAGAGAGAAAGATAAGCGACAAGGGGGATGCGACGGTAAACGCAGTCTAGCAAACTTGTACGACATCGTCATCGCACACTCGTATCAAGGAGCAGAGATCGGACGGCTAGGGGACAACCAACGCTTCAGATTCTCGCAAACAAATGGGCAGCGAGGCTTTTTCGCCAACGTCTCCATGGCATGCATCGGCTTTTCACTTTGCAATGCCTACATTGCCACCATCGTATGGAGTCCGCTGTTCGGAGCGGCAAGCGAACAGCCCGATTCATTCATGCATCTGCTGAGAATGGTATTTTTCCTCACCGATGCGGTTTCCGCCCTGGTGCTCAAACTCATATCGGATACGCTGGCGCCACGTAGGATTCAGTTCGTCCTCATTCCCCTCGGTCTAGCCTGCTCTCTTCCGCTAGCCCTATTTCTCTTTCTCGACAACAGTTCGTTTCTTCAGAGTCAATGGCTGGCTATCGCCGCTTGGGGATTCGGGGGAACGGCCGTCGCCGCGATTTGCGCAAGCTGGTCCTATTTTCTCAAACCTTCTTCATACCATGCGAATTTGTGTAACTCAGCTACGCCCTTCATAATCAGCGGCGTAATTTTCACCGCCATGCAGTTTCTTGATCCTGCAGCAGCATCCGTTGTCACAGCAGCGCTCCCCTTCGCCTCCGCAACCCTCTGGTGCACCTGCCATTTCCATAGAAAGCGACAGGCGCACTGCGCCAATGATGCCGAATTCATCCACGAATCGTTTGAGAACAGCGTAAAAGACGTCCTCGGTCTCCCTCAGTCGAATTTCGCATTGTTCACCATCGCAACAGGAACTATCATTGGGTTTACCGGAGCCCTGGGCACGCTGAAAGCCTACGACGATTGGGTTTTTCTCTTCATCGGCCTGTCTCATCTCACCGCTGGCCTCGCAACGTATGCGCTCCTCGGCACAAACCCCGTTTACCCACCAAGATGGTTTTTCGTTGTGCTCCTACCCCTCGCAACGACTTGCTTGTACGCCGCCTCGATAGCCCCTTCCAAACCAGTTGTGATCATCTGTCTTTTAGTATTGTTCACCCTCTCCGCCATCTACCATATTATCGAGCAAGTATTCACAAGCAAGTTCGACATCGATCGAAGCAAACTTGCGTACAGCTATTTCAGCCGCGATCGCATCATCAACACCTGCGGCATGCTTATAGGCTGGTTTATCTTCTACGTCGACGCTTTCGGGCCGCTTTCACATAGAGTCGATTCGTTCTTCTTGGTTTCGGTTTTGCTGTTCGCAGCGTTTTTCTTCATAACGGCTCCGCTGATCAGTGCGAAAAACTCCGATTCGCCCCCCGATTCTGCAAAGCGGCCCGAGCTATACGCTTTCGCCCTCTCTTCGATCTTTGCCGAGTACGAAATCAGCAAGCGGGAGCAGGAGGTATACATGCTTTTGCTCCAGGGCAAGAGACGCCAGGACATCCACGAAGAGCTTCACATCTCGACAAACACGGCAAGATCGCACATCTATAATATCTACCAAAAAATGGGCGTGCACACCCAGCAGGAACTTATCGAACTCACCGAACGTGCGATCGAGGCGAAAGCATGAAACGCCTTCTTCAAGGTATCTCGCTCGACGCCAAATTCTCTCATACCGGAGTACTAAATCGACATTCAGGACACTTTGGCAGTTGCGCAGGCCCGAAAGACTGCCGAAGATATCGATACGCATCGGGACGAGAGTCGACGCCGCAACCGCATCTGTTCGAGCTTTTTGAAATCGATGCACGAAACGATGAATCACGCTGTCCGAAGCATAGGGGGAACGATGGCAGCAACCGCAACACCCATGAAGAACAAGAACCTCGTCAAGGCATCGCTGATCCTCAGCAGCATAGACGGGCAGGTTCAGGCTGCCCTTTACATGCCCATACTCGCACTCATCACACAGACGTTCCAAGATTCAAACGCCGTCAATTTTTCCTTTTCCATTACGTCAGGCGTCATGGTAGTCGTCATATTCATCGCCGGGCATCTGGCCCGCATCGTCGACAAAAGAAACCTCATGATCGTCGGCACCTTGATTTTCATAGCGGGAGGATTCCTCGGGTCGTTCTCCCCTAACGTCGAAGTTCTTATTGCAACCCGTGCGATCGAAGGCGTTGGTGCCGGACTCGTCTACCCGATGGTGCCCGCCATTACCGCGCAGCTCTTCGAGGGGAGAGAAAGAACGCAGGTCATGGGGCTTCTCAACGGGGGAGCCTGTATAATCGCATTCTTTTTGAACTTCGGTGCAGGCACTGTCGGAGCCCTGTTCGGATGGAGGGTCTGTCTCTACATTTACGCTATCCTCGCCATAGCGGTTTTCATGCAACTGAAGTTCATACCTAAGCTTGGACCCGAAAAAAACCTGCTCGGAGCGAAAGATTCCCAGGGAAGAAAGATATCCGTACCCGTAGCAGTGTACCTGCTCGCCGCCGCAAACTGCGTTTTCTCATGCTGCGGGATGATATTCAACATGACGCTTTCCGGCTTCGTCATCGATTCGGGGATCGGCTCATCGGCAGTTGCCGGCACGGCAGGTTCCGTGCAAACGTTTGTTGGATTCCTCGTCGGATTGGCTTTCGCCCGCATCATCAAACGGTTGGGTAGATTCGTACCGGCATTTGCCCTTGCCATGCTCGCTATATGTTACTTCGGGCTCTCTGTTGCAACAACGCCGTTCACGGTGTACTGCAGCATCGCGTTCATCGGCTTGTGCTGCGGCATCCTCTACCCTTATCTGAACGAATGCGTAGCCCGTGTAACCCATGTTTCGAAAGTGACGCTTGGCATGTCCTATGTTTCGATAGGCATGCTGGTCGGCAACTTCCTGTGCAGCTTCTTCGTCGCCTTCCTCGCCTCGGCCACAAACGGATCCTATACGGCGATGTTCGCGATCATCGCAACCGCTGCTACCATCGCTTCAGCGGCGTTCTTCGCTGCAGCGATCCTCAGGGGCGCCGCAGCCCGCAAAAACGCTGCGGCGCACGAAGACGACGCAGCGTAAACGGCAGTCTCTGAAAGAACGCACCAAACAGAATGAGATCACGAAGATCCGAGCTGCTCAACGACGCTTTGCGCGAGCTGCGAAACCGTATCGTTTTTCATAGGATCGAAAACTACACCGAGCTGCTTTTGCAGCGTCATGATGAGAAGAGCTTTCTTCATCGTTTCCGAACTGACTCCGGCGCAGTTGTTCGAAAGGTCTTGCAGCATCCCCCGCTTGTTCACTTCGAGAAGCTTCTCGATGCTCAATTTTGACAACTCGGCTATTCCATCGGTATCCGGGTTGTCTTCAACGAGAAAAAAACGATGGAGCACGAAAGCCTTGATGTTCTTCGATACGGCGATGAAATCATCGGGGTTTTCCCGTATATCGCGAAGGTAGTCGAGCGATTTTTCGTTCATTGCGCGAATCTGCTCCTTTATGGAGCTTGGCACCCCTTCGTCCATACGTCTCTCCTTCCGTAAAAAGGTTGGGACGAGCATCGCCCTCGATCGCCCCAACCCTAGATGGCCTTACTTCATTAAACCGTAATGACCTCGATGCCGAGCGAACGGCCGAGCGCTTCCATTTCCTTGGTGTAATCGCCGTAGACCGTAGCAAGGTGGTTTCCGACCTGCATCTGCTTCTGGAACAAATCGGCCTGATCGTCAACCGAAAACACGATAGCCGTGTTGCAGCTGTGCTGATGGAACCCGTTGCCGCACACGATGACCCCTTTCGTGACGAGCAGCTTGCTTCCGTCGGGAGAAAACCGCGCAACCGTGATGACCTTGCCTTTGTCGCGATTGAAATCATAGCGATACACCGCCCCGAAGCCCTTCTCCTCGGCAAAGTGGCGAAGCGAATACGGAGCGTCTTTTTCCGGATCGTTCATGCGCGGATTGGGCACGGAATGCACCATCATGTAGAGATGCCCCTCGTGCTCGTCGAGCAGCGGCATATCCTCTTCCTCGATGCCGCCGAGACCGAACGTCGCCCATTGCCCGTCGGATTCTTTCACGATCGGCATGGTGTTTCCCATGAAGCAGCGCTTCCCCGATACCGCAATGAGCGCCTGCTGGGTAATGACGGAGCAGGCATCGTATTCGCACGCGGAAGGAAGCCCTGCGCGCATGTTGAGCGAGTGGGCAAGGCAGAAGGTGAACTGCTCCTCGTTCAGCCTGCGCGTCGAGCAGCTATCGGGGCACGGCGCCGTGAACCCGTTGCAATCGAGCCTGTCCATGTGCTTGCGCACCGTCTTGAAGAACTTGAGCGAATTGACGACGTACTGCCGATCGACCTCGACCTCTTCCGCTCGCTCGATCAAATCATCGGCCATGGCCTCTATCTCTTTCATATCCTCATCGTCGATATCCCACGTGTCGCGGCCGGGCGTCGTGTGGTTTCCTCCCGGAAGCGCAGGCGAGGTCTGGTCGAGCAACTCGTGTATGCTGATATAGCGGAATCGGCAACCAAGGTTGTGGGTGAGCTCTTCGACATCGTATGCGCCGTCAACGCCGCTGAACGAAAGCGCTGCGCCGTTGCGCGGAGCCATGAGGATGCGCGAGGTTCTGACCACCTTGCGGGCGCGAAGGATGCGCAGCTGCCAGACCAGCTCGTCCCATGTCCTGAACCCGTAAAACTCGTATCCGCGGTTGCGGGCGTTGAGAGCGGCCGCCACCGAAGTGGTCGAGCAGGGATTCTCGTATTCGGGTTCGAGGCTGAAAGGCTTGTTGAAGCGCTCGCCGAACTCAACGGCTATGTCGTCGAGCCCCAGAAACGAATGGATGATGTAGAAATCGGTATCCCCCGTCGTCTGGGCAAGGCGATCCCACCATTCCTCTTCCTGATCCCAGTTGTCAGTCCGCTTGATACGGATGATATCGCGCACATCCGCCACTTCGTCCGGGATGTTGTCGGCGAGCTTTTTTTGGAACCGCTTGTACCATTCGGCATTCCTGATGGCGTCGAACCCGACCTCGAGAGCCTCCCCTTGACCGACACGGCACGGTCCCTCGTATTTATAGAGATGCTCCATCTCCAGAAAGATGGGCTGCACGTTGAGCCTGACGTCATCTGCTTTCGTAATCATAATCACTCCTCACTGCAGCGCGTATCCGCGCTTGACTTCTCGATATCTTGTCTGTTGTAAGGCCAATAGGGAAGCAGCCGAATCGGGATGACCCCGATTCGGCTGCTTCGATGCCTTTGCTGAAACGGGGCGTATGCGAGCGCTACGCCTACTGATGGTCTTCCTCGAGCTGGCGCGCTGCGATAGCGTCTTTACCCCAGACCTTCTTGTTAACCGTATTCATAACGGCAAACAGAATGCCGGCAACGGCCATAAGAACGCCGCAGACGACAACCGGGAAGTTCGTGGCGGCATCGGCACCGCCAACGCCCTGCAAGATGCCCATCCAGAACGATGAGCAAAAGTTGCCGAGATTGGTCGCGAACATAATAAGAGAAGCCGCCCATGCGAGTCCCGCAGCTTTCGTTACGAGACCGATCTCGAAGTTAACAAGGAAGTTAACCGTGCAGCCGAGGCCGACGAACACCATGCCGAGCGCGAACATCCATGCCGACGTGCCAAAGGCTATGCAGAACAAGCCGGCTGCCGTAATGAGGAAGAACACGCATGTTGTGTATTTGCCGAACAGTTTGATGTACTTGTCTCCGAAAATGCACGCTATCGCGGTAACGAGCACGAAAATGGTAAGCAGATTGCCTGCCATAGCGGCATCGCCCGCATTGTTTTCGGCCATAAGAACGGAAAGCTGCATGAGACCGGGTGACATGAAAAGCTGAAAGCAGAAATAGAAGATGACGATGAACCACGAAGTAGCCCCGAGCTTGACGCGCTTCGCCTGAGAAAACTCCTCGGCAGCAGAGGCGCCTTCTTCTTTGATTATTTCATCAACGGTCTTGGGTTCGCGGAAGCAGATGAGCATGATGACGAAGCCAACAAACACGAACAGATACGCGAGGAAGGTATACTTCCAGTTGACAGCGCACAGCCAACCGCCGAGCAGGGTCATGACAACCGAACCGCCCGATCCGAACGCCTGATTCCAGCTCAGATAACGCCCACGTTCCTGACGATTACGGATCATGCGCATGAACCAGGTCGACCCGAGCGGCATAATGAAGCCGATGCCAAATCCGGTCAATGCACGGATGGCGAGCACCGCAGCCAGAGAGTCGTTAATCCAGCACGGCAAAATGCCAAAAATGCCATATATCAACATACCGACGATGGCAACGGTCTTGAACTTGATTTTACTGTTCGCAATTGCACCGAACAGCAGGCAGCCAACCAGCGTGGTCAATGACGGCAGCGTGTTGATGAGGGATACAAGCCACTGCGGCTGGTCGGCGAACGCCTGAAACAACGAGTTCATGGCCGGTGTCGTTGCACTCGATCCGAACACAACCATCGTTACCGCCCATGTGCCTAGTGCGGCTTTTGTGGCTACCGGTGATTTAGTTTGCGCACTCATTCAATCCTCCTTGATGCGATTCTTTGGATTTCGTCTTACGTTTCCCAACAGATAGATGATGCCCAAATGCCCCCTTTCGCTTGAGCCGATGCGGAAATCGAGTTTCGTCCGATCTGAATCAAAACGGTACGACTCTCGAAGCTTCCGCGATTCCTGAAAACGGTACGAAAGGGCGCACGCAACATCGCTAATGAGTCGTAGTCGCCTCTATCGGCGAAAACATGCGCCCAAGTCCGCTTTAGTCAGACAGAACCCCTAGTTCTTCGATATCCCGCTTTTGCTCATTACGCCGCCGTCTTCATCGGGAGCCTGAGACATGACCGACATCGCCGCAGTCACATCGCCGACTTCGACAACCTCGACATCGGGTTCGCCGACGGGCGCCTCGACATCCAACTCCACAGCCGGCTTCTCCTTGTCAACGACTTCATTGCCCGCGACGCGGCGCAGCGGAATATCCCCGATGTTCAGGCTTTTTTCGAGCTTCACTTCCCGTGTCTCAACCTCATACCCCTCGGCTTCGACAGTTACCGTGTAGTCGCCCTCATCAATGCGCCTGAACCAGAAATCACCGAACTCATCAGATTCGGTGGCCATGTCGACGTCGCCGGAAAGCGTCACGCGCGCGCCTTCGATCACCTCGTCGATTGCGGGATCCCATACCTCCCCGCCGATGAACAGATGCGGCATGTTGAGGTAGTACACGCGCGGACCGTGCTCCCCGGAGGCCAAAACCTCGGCATGGTCCAATTCTTCGGCGAACTCGGATTCTTCGCCGAAGCGCAGGGCGCCCGTGGCGCAAACGTCAACGCAGTGCGGAAGTTCGCCCTCGTCAACAAGATGCGCGCATCCCGTGCACTTCTGCGGCACTTCGAGTTCCTCGTTCCAATAGATGGCCCCGTAAGGGCACGCATCGACCAGAGCCTTGTTTCCCTTCGCTTTGATCGGATCGACGATGACGAGCCCGTCTTCGCGCTTGTACACCGCTTCAGGGGCAGCCGCCATGCAGGGTGCGTTGTCGCAGTGGTTGCAGAAATGCGGCGTGTATTCAACGCGGACCTTCGGTACCTGGCCATGATCGGTCTGCGTCATCTTGCACCAGAAGTGGCCGGTATCGGGTTGGGGCAGCGCATAGGGCAGCCACTCGTTGTTCCAGTGCTCGTCTTTGCAGGCAAGCTGGCAACCGTAGCAGCCGTTGCACTTGAACGAATCGAATACAAATACCTTCATGGTTTTCTCCTCTTCCTAAACCAGCCAATTGTCGATTTTCACGCCCGTTGCGTTGAAGTCTCGCCCGAACGCCTCGGGATACCGCTCGGCAAGCTCGAACACATCGACCTTCTCGAAATCGACCAGATAGCCGCTCGTCACTTCCGCATTCGTGTTCTTCATAGCCACTTCGGAGGGCGCTATGAGGTTGTTGGCTCCCCCGCGATCGGCCTCCCCCACCTTGATGGGATCGAGTCGCGCGCCGTGATCCTGGTATATGACGCCGGGCTTGATGCGCTCGGTCACGTATGCGCCCCCGAGCACCCAGCCGCGATCGTTGAATATCTTGACGACGTCGCCTGTTGCGATGCCGTGGGGCTCGGCATCAACCGGATTGATCCACACGGGTTCGTACAGGTATCCGTCAGGGCCTTTCACCTTGCAGGTCTCGATCTCGCGGAACCAGGTGATATCGTCCATGTTCGCATGCACGCGCCAACGCGGATGGTTCGACACGATGAGGTACGGATACTGCTTGCCGCGCTCGGTGAGCAGCGATTCGGACAAACGGTCGTCGGCGGCGATGAACTTCGGAAACGGCGGGCGCGATTCGTCATCGGGGAAATGATGCGCGAGCGCCGTCGAATAGAACTCGAGCTTGCCTGAAGGCGTGCCGAGGGGATTGGCCTCGGGGTCTTCGCAAAACGGCGCGAACCCGCGGGGGTTTTCCTCCCAGCCCTCGGAGGTCGGAGCCGCGTAATAGCCCTTCTCTTTGAATTCCTCCCAACTCACACGCTCTTGGCAACCCGAATTCTCGAAGCCCTCGCGAATCCACTCCTCTTCGGTTTTACCGCCGGTGAACTCGTCGTAGACGCCCATCTTCTTCGCCACCTCGCCGACCGCTTCGTAATCCGATTTCGATTCGCCGCGCGGCTCGATGCACCGAGGCTCGATCATCATGACGTTGGTGTACCCGTTGGACGAATCAACCGCGATGTCCCGTTCTTCGAACTTCGTGTTGATGGGCAGCAGGATATCGGCATAGATGCAATCGTTTTCCATCCACGGATGCTGGATGAGCACGAACTCGATTTCCTCCGATTGGACCGCCTTCGCAAGCGTGTAGCCCCCGTTCCAACACGTCGACCAGCACGGCGTGTCGGACCAGATCATATGGATGCGCGTGCCGGCCGTTTCGCTCGGGTATTTGTACTGGACGAACTGATCTTCCTTCGGCCAACCCGCGATGCCCGTGCCGTACCAGGTAAGCGGGTTGTCAACCGTGTAGTCGCCGAGGATCGCCTTCGGAACCATGGTTTTGGGGATGAACGACTGGCGAATATCCCACACTTCAGGGTTGTTGTAGTCGAGCGAGCGATACGCCGCGGCGGGCATCATGTAGAGATCGCTGCGCGGGTTCGGGCACTGCGACGGCAGCCCGTAGAGGCCCCATTCGATCAGCTTGATCACGTTGCGGCCGGGTTTGCCGAGTCCCTGCATGCCCATGAGCACCACTTCCATGCGCCCGGGCTCCGCCGAGAACTGCGAGCGGATGAGGGAGCCGCCGTTGACGTGCGATATCGACGTCGCCCGCTTGTACCAGGCTTTGGCAAGGGCCTTTATCTGCCGCGAGGGAACGCCGCAGATCGGAGAAGCCCACTCGGGCGTCTTGGCAACGCCGTCTTCGCCACCCATGACGTAGTATTTGATCCAGTCGAATCCGACCGCGTGCGTATCGAGGTATTCCTGGTCGTACCAGCCGTTTGCGATCCAGGTGTAGGCGATGGCCATATGGAGGGCCACATCGGTATTCGGGTTGACGGGAATCCACTTGTCGGCATGCACGGCAGCGCCGTAGTTCACATCGGGGCACACGTAGATCTGCTTGACGCCCACCTCGGTGAGCCAGAAAGCCCACCTTGAGGGAAGTTGGCCGCACCAGCCCCACGGCGTCGTCTCCTCGTCGCAACCCCAATGGAGCAGATACTTCGAGTTCTCGGCGATATCGAGCAAAAGGTTGCCGATGTCGCCCTCGCCCACCGGATCGCATCCCCACACGTGCTTCGCGCCCCAGTACCAACCTTCCCAGCTATCGGGGTTGCGCGCCTGAAACGTGAATCCGCCGAGTATCGACATGAGCCGCATCTGGCAGCCGTGCGTCGCGTGCACGGTCTTGGTTTCCCCGTGCCCGTCGCCCTGGCAGAATACGGCGAACAAACCGTACTCCTTTTCGATGCGGCGGAGTTCCTTCGCAATGATATCGGTTGCCTCGTCCCAGCTGATGCGTTCGAACTTCGACTTACCGCGATTCTGCGGGTTCCGCTCGCCCTCCGGATCCCAATCGACGCGCTTCATGGGGTACAGGATGCGGTTATCGGAATACGCGCGCTTCTTGTACACCAGGGCGAACGGCGGAATATCGTTTTTCAGCAGCCCCTCGAGCTTTTTGCCTTTCACCTCGAGCGTCCAGGGTTTGAGATAATCGGCGCCGTAAGAACGATCGAAATGCATGCCTCTCGTGCGAACGATCTTGCCGTCCTTGACGTCGATTTCCGCCGACAGCGCGCTCATGCCGAAGCTGCCGAGACCAAGCGTCTTGTAGTATGTTTTCGTATCCTTCACCTGCACTCCTCCTACACGATCCAGTTGTCGATCAGCACGCCGCCATCGTCGCGTTGGCGTCCGAATTCTTCGGGGTGCTCCTCGGCCAACTTGAATACATCGACCTTCTCGATACCGACGAGAAAACCGCTCGTCACTTCTCCGACGGCGTTCTTCGACGTCGTCGCGGTCGGGGCGATGAGGTTGTTGGCACCGCCACGATCGCTTTTCCCCGCCACAATTGCATCGACGCGCGCTCCATGATCTTGCAACACCGAGCCAGGCATGATGCGCTCGGTCACGTAGACGCCGCCGAGCACCCAGCCGCGCTCATTGAATATCTTCACCACGTCACCGGTCCGCACGCCCTCGCGCTCGGCGTCGACGGGGTTGAGCCAAACCGGTTCGTAAAGGTAGCCGTCGGGGCCTTCGACCTTGCAGGTTTCTATCTCGCGCAGCCACGTGATGTCATCGAGCTGGGCATGGCAGCGCCAGCGAGGGTGGTTCGACACGATGAGGTACGGGTATCGTTCCGCGCGCGGAGTGCCAAGGCGCTCGGACGGATGATTGATGCCGGCTTCAACCCACTGAGGGTAAGGCGGTCGTTCTTTGTCATCAGGGAAATGCGCAGCCAGCTCTTCGGAATAAAAGTTGATAAGCCCGTTTTTCGTCTGCATTGGATGGGCTTGAGGGTCTTCCGCAAAAGGCGCATGGCCGCGAGGATCGTCCTCCCAATCCTTGGCCGTGGGAATGATGAAGTACTCCTTCTCCCTAAACTCATCGTAATCGAGATATTCCTGGCATCCAGACGTCTCGAAGCCGGCCCTGATGGAGTCCTCGATCGATTCCCCATGGGTGAACTGCTCGTAGATGATGGGGCCAAACCGCTTTGCGACTTCGCAGGCGATCTCGTAATCGCTTTTGGATTCACCGATGGGATCGATGCAGCGACCCTCGTAGACAATGTAGTTGAAATCGCCGCTCGACGTATCGCAGTTGATATCCTCTTCTTCGAACTTGGTGTTCACGGGCAAGAGCAAATCGGCAAACTGGCAATCATTTTCGAACCAGATATGCTCGGTGCAGATGAACTCGATGCTCGGATGACGGTACGCCTCGATAGCCGCATTGCCACCGTTCCAGCACGTCGTCCAACATGGCGCATCGGACCAGATCATATGGATGGGCTCAGCTCCGGGCAAGGGGTACTGGTAATGATAGAACTGCTGGTCAGCCGGAAAACTCGCATCGGGGAACGAATACCACGTCAGCGGGTTCTCAGCGGTCCACCCACCCGTTACCGCCTCGGGAAACATGGTTTTGGGAATGAACGACTTCTTGAAACCCATAAGCCATCCCTTGTAAGCTCCGCCAGGATACGGAATGAGCTCGCTGCGAGGTCCGGGCATGGCGCTCTTCTGACCCATCATCTGCCATTCGATAAACTTCATGACGTTGCGACCCGGCTTGCCAATGGCCTGCATACACATCGCAAGCACTTCGAGTCGGGCGGGTTCGTGCGAATAAATCGACCGGATATAGGACCCACCGTTGCCGTGGCCGATAGCCGTACGGTTCTTATGCCAAGCACGTGCCAGCGCCTTGATCTGACGGGAGGGAACGCCGCATTTCCCCTCAGCCCACTTGGGGGTCTTCGGCACACCGTCTTCCTTTCCGAGCACGTAATCGAAGAAGATGTCGTAGCCGTAGGCGTGGGTTTCAACGTACTCCCTATCCCACAGCCCCTCATCAAGCCAGGTATATATGACAGCAAGCTGCAAAGCGGCGTCGGTGTTGGGCTTTACGGGAATCCACTTGTCGGCGTGCACGGCTGCTCCATAGTTCACATCAGGGCATACATACACCTGCTTGATACCGAGATCGGTGAACCAGTAGCACAGCTTGCTCGACTGCTGCCCCTCCCACGACCACGTAGTCGTTTCCATGTCGCACCCCCACAGGAGAAGCATCTCAGTGTTTTGAGCCACGTCCATCCATAGGTTGTACTGGTCGGCTTGACCGAGCGGCGCCTGACCCCAAACATGCTTGGCACCCCAGTGCCACCCCTCCCAGCTATCGGGCTGGCGACCTTGGTAGGTGTACCCGCCGAACAGATCGAGCAGGTTGGTTTGGCATCCGTGGGCGGCATGAACCGTTTTGGTCTCGCCGTGTCCGTCGATTTGGCAATAGATGGAGTACGGACCGTACAGTTTATGGATTCTGCGGATTTCGGATACGAGGATATCGAGTGCTTCGTCCCATGAAATGCGCTCGAATTTCGACTTGCCGCGGTTTTGGGGGTTACGCTCGCCATTGGGATCCCAATCGATGCGTTTGAGCGGATACAGGATACGATTAGTGGAATATGCACGCTTCTTGTACACGAGCGAAAACGGCGGGATAAGGCTTTTCATGGAGGCCTTGTATTCCGTTCCTTTCGCATGTATCGTCCATGCATTCATCTGCTCAGGCGTGTAGTGCTTGTCGTAGCGAAACGGGCGGGTGCGGACAATCCTTCCATCCCTAACGTCCACTTCGCATGTGTTCGAGTTAACCCCTCCCCCACAGAAGCCAAGCCCCTTGTAATATGTCTTGATTTCTTCGTTACCCATAGTGCACCTTTCAGTCGGCGGCTTCCGGCGCGCCTACGCTTCCTCTTCGTAGTCGTTGTGAACGCCCCACATGGATTTGGGAATCGCTTTTCCGGCAAACCAGCCGAGGTCGACATCTCCCTCGCCTTCTTCAACGTCGAGAAGCTTGTTAATGGGGTTGTACCCTTCGACGTTGACGATCGATACGACATACGACCCAGGCGGCACATCGTCGAAATAGAATGCTCCGTTTTCAAGCAACGCCGTAGACATCTCAGCATCGCCCGATATGAGCACGTCTCCTCCAGTCGTGACGTACTGCATGGTGATCTCGTCTGCCATGTATCCGGATACTCGTGGCATATAACCTCCTTAAATCCCCGTCTTGTTTTTCAAGTACACGGTGATTGTCGGCAGATCGACGCATGCACATAAGGGCAACGAGGTACGAAAACGGCTGAAAAGGCATCGACATTTAGTATTAGAATTCAAAAAAGACATCATTACGCCTGGTTAAAGACGTGTTATGTATGAACAGGTAATCAGAGCCGCACTACGGAGTCGGCGTAACTGCGCTGAGCAAAAGGCGGTTTACCCAATGGGAGATTTTGTTCCTTGAAAAAAGACCCGGGCTCTCGCAGCGAAAACCCCAAGATGAGCCATTGGATTATCCGCAATCTGTTCGCATGCATCCCTCGGCGCCCAAGGCTTCGGTATCAATTCCAAGCTCTCGCCCACCACCAACATCGCGAAGAGCACGAAGGGCAACGAGGAGCGAGCCAACAAACTCATCGGTCTTCGCACCCCAGCATTCGAAGCCGGCATGAGTTGCGCAACACGAATGTTTTTGGCCGTTTGAAGCGCTCTATGCAGCGAAAAGTCGCTTCCAAGCTGAAGGAACCCTTTTCACGAACAGATGCGCAACAGCCAATCGCATCAAAACCCAAGAGAACGAAAGCATGGGAATGGGATTCCGCGTCATCCGTTTTTCTGGAGACCGCCAAGGTCGGCCAACCCCAGAGAAGATCCTTGCCCGTCAACTTGCAGGAAATCTTCGAAACCGCATATCAATGCGACTTCTTTTACTTCTTGAGGAATTCCGCCTCGACGATGTCGATGAGCTGTTGTTGGCTGTGAATGCCCATTTTTTGGTAAAGATTATATGTATGCGTCCGCACCGTGCTGGGAGCAATGTAGAGAACCGCATGAATGTACTGCCGATCACGCCCGCGGGACAGCAGCAGGAATATCTCGCTCTCACGCGCCGAAAGGCCATATCGTTCGGAGAGGCGATCGCACACCTCTTCCCATTCCCCCATGACCGACCTAAACGCATCGTAGTTCTTTCCCGGCTCCGCATCCTGGAGCAACTCGGTTTCGGTACGAAAGAACGACAGGATGCTGATGCTGACCAAAAGAACGGCAATCAGAAAAAAACAGTATGGACCCAATCGAGGATCGATGACGAACTGCACCACCGAACCAACAAGCCACCCGAGAGCGCTTCCCACCATATCAGCGGTACGCGATTCGCAGCTGAACAGATCATACGTCCTGTTGAATTCGTGGTCGCCTTTTCCGGAATCGGCATAGGCGGTATTCATTACGTTATAGCTGTTAACAACAAAGAAGATCACGAAAAGAAGCGCTATCTTCCCGCCATCGTTCACGATCGAGAACAGAAACAAGCAGAGCACGGCAAAAGGAAGAAAACCCATGAACATGCTTCTTCCAACCCGAAGGCGCCCCGACTTCAACAGCGCATACATACCGACTCCTGCCGTAATCGACGACACGCCAACGAATATGTAGGAGTATTGCATGATGGAAAACTGCGTACCGATCGAACCCGCCACGCCCATAATGAACCCGTAAGAAAAGATAAACACAGTCGAACCCTTGCCCAACACTTTACGCATATTGGTTAGAGCCGTAGGATTCTTGACCTGCTCGGGCTCCTCGACGGCCAATCCGTCTTTCCGACCCAAGCACATTACCCATACCGTAAGCATCACCAAAGGAAGCACCATAATGAGAACCGCTGCCGCTGGGCGTTGCATAAAAGCAAACAGCACATACATTGCTCCCGAAAAAATACAGCTTGCAGCTATGTTCACAACGCCCTGCTGGGAATTCGATTTCGTTGACATATCGTATCCCCAGATCAACATCATAACGGCAGTCGAAAAGCCAGCTCCCGCCCAAAACGCGTAATACAACACGGGAAACGCGTTGCAAAACTCGGCGAAGGCAGGAACAACATTTCCGAGCATCGGCAGTGGGGATACGGCTGTGCCGATAGACACTGCAACGATTTTGAGCGTTCTTTTATGAACGATATAGGGAAAGAACTGGACGACGAGATATACCGCGCAAAGAGCAAGCAGGAAAAGCAACCTGAGCACATGAACCTGCAAATCCATGCCGTTCTCGAGAAAGTACGTGGGAGCCGCGCTCGGACTCCACAGGAGCGCACCGAACCACGTTATCGCCAGTGCAATTCCAATGCTTTCGAGATTGAGATTTTTGAAGCCGGCGCCCACAGCCCCATCAGGCGCAGCAGCCTTTTCGTTGCCAGACATAGTCCCCCTTTACGTCAAGCCCCAATGCGAACGATCGACGAAAGTTCGCCATGCAGCATCAGCTCCGGGAGTCGGCTGTCCCTGAATCGCATTGCATAGCCGATGCCGTGCACGATTGTATCAATTCGAGGGTAAAAAACCATCGCTGTTTAGTCGTAGAGAGACAAACGGCCCAGTCTCGGAGATGATTAATCGAGGGAGACAAGAGACGCTGCGAAGCAATCAGGTTGGCCGACCGCACGTCCGATCATTCGTCTTCTCGAGAATCATCGCCTCCCTTGCCCGCAGACTCGAACGCCACATGCCCGCAATCTGCGCACACGCCGGTCTTTCCGTCGACGACGCCGCCGCACTTCAGGCAGGGGATATCGGGCGGCGGCGTGTACAGGGGGCTATCCTCGTTGAACTTTCCGCAGCGACCGCATTGGGTACAGGGGTAGCACATCGCTGCATCCCTCAGACAAGATCAACGAGTTCGACCCAATACTCGAGCGTCTTCCCAGCAAACGGATGGTTCATGTCTATCTTCACGCCATCCTTCGTCACATCGGTAACGCGAGCCGGACGCTGAGACTGGTTCTCGGGGTTTGTCCATACGAGAATCGATCCCCGCTCAAGAGAATACCCGTCCTCGAGAGCCGTCCTGAGATACCACTGCGCGGCCTTATCGTCATACACGCCGTAACCGAGCTCGCTGGGAATCACCAGATTCCGCTTTTCGCCTATCTTCATATCGAAAAGCGCATCCTCGATACCCTTCGGTATGCGATGATCGCCGATGACCACGGCAAGGGGCTCTCCTTTTGAGCGATCGTCGATCAATTCGGGTTCTCCCTGCGCGCCTCCGCGATACCGTATATAAGCTATCTTTCCAAGCCGTTCGTTATCCATACAACCCCGCTTTCCCTATGCAGTGCCTTCCAAGCCCAAAGCGAGAACGGCAAAGCGAACTCAATCGACGACGCTTACCCGCCTGATCGATACGGACCCCGCACAGCCGTCCGGCACAACCTGCAGACGCCCGCCACGCACAACCACGTGCATGGCGGGCACGCCTTTACTATCTAGAGGTCTTCTTCAACCTCAAACTCGCCCACTTTCGCATCATGACGATGTGCGCCGAATGCCGCTTCACCGGTACCGTCAACCTCGACATGGGCCGCATGATGCCCGTCGGTTTTGTTTTCCTTATGCACAAACTCGCCGCGAGCCTCACGCGGTTTGTACTGGGGAACAATCAAGAGCTGCTTCGGTTTATCCTCAAGCTTCTTCGAGAGCTCCTCGACTGTGCCGTAATAGATGATGCCCGACAAGCAATGGTGAGCGCATATGGGCTCCTTGCCCTTGCCCGTGCGCTCCGCGCATAGATCGCACAAGTCGGTCGGCATCGGAAACGTATTCCAGTTCCAGTTGTCGTTATCGTCCATCTTCCAAGGCCCGTCGGCCAAAAGCGTGATGCCGCTTTTGCCAACCGGATAATCGTGCTCCTCCTTGCAGGAGACCACGCACGATCCGCAGTTCGTGCAGTACTCGTAATCGATCAGAAGTCCGTACGTTGTCATGTCTACACCAGCTTTCCGAATTTTTCCCAGATCAGGTTCATATCGGTGTCATAGCTCTCGACGATAGGCTCGCAAGCGCAGATCAGACACTTGTTGGGAGCGCCGAAGCCGAGCTTGCCCATATGGCCGTTGGGAAGGAGGTTGTTAATGTTCGAGCGGAAGTTTCCGTAGAGGTTGGGCTCGCTTCCATCCTCCTCGGGGAACCACCATGCATGCTGCGCATGAATGGTCTTCTCGTCGACGATTTCGGATACCTTCGCCTTCATGAGGCACTCGCCGAACTGGTTCCAGAGACGCACCCATTGCCCGTCCGCGACGCCGAGGCTCCTCGCAGTCGCCGGATTGATCTCGCAGATCGGATCGGGATTGAGTTCGCGCAGGTAGGCAATCTGGCGATGCTCGGAGTGGAAGAACGCCGTCGTGCGTGCGCCCGTGGTGAGGATGAAGGGGTACTCCTCCATAAGGTCGGGCGAGTTGACCGGGCCGAACTCGGGCTCAATGTAGTATGGCAGCGGATCGTCACCGAACTGATGGAACGCCGTCGACCACAGCTCGACGCGACCAGTCGGAGTCGCGAACCCAGGCTGCCCATCGGCGCGCAAGAGCCCTTTTTCGTACTTGTAGTAATCAATCGGAACCTGAGCGACCACGCATTGCGACACCTTATCGAAGTACTCGCCATGCTCCTGAACGCCGAGACGGAAGTGCTCGACGAGCTCGTGAGCATTCGCCCACTTCTCGAAGCGCTCGGGATGCAAGTGCTTGCCGAGCTCGTAAGCAAGCTCCATATCGGAAGGCAGCCCGCCGCAATCGACTGCCTTATGCATGAATCCCGCAGTTACAGTGCACGGCGCATAGTGCGTGAACACCGTTCCCTCGCGCTCGGCGACGGTCGCAATAGGCAGGAACAGGTCGCAGCTCGACTCGATCGAAGCGTTCATGAACGTGTCGATGCCGATGCAGAACTCGAGCGACTTGACGATGGCGTCATGCCACCGTTTGGGCTCCATCGAGGTACAGGTCATAAGGTTGTTGCCCATGTAGAAACCCATGCGGATCGGATAGGGCTCGTCTGTTTCGAGCGTTTCGAGCATGAGATCCGCCTGCGCGTTAAGGATCATGTTGCAGTATGCAGGGTACTGATCCAGCCCGATCATCTTACTCATAAGCTCGTCACCGATGCTTTCCGCATAGCCGAACCCGAGCTCATTGTGCCCGGCATCGGCACCGGGAAGGAGCTGTCCACCCGGACGGTCAAGGTTGCCGGTAATCGCTTGCAGCGCGATGATGCACTGACCGTTTTGCATGCCGTCCGTCTTCTGGTCGACGGCGAGCCCCCACATGATTGCAGCGGGCTTGGCGTTAGCGTACATGCGCGCCGCCGCATAGATCTTCTCGATAGGAAGCTCGCAGATCTCGGCAGCCTTCTCGGGCGGCATCTCCTTTACGCGCTCAGCGAGTTCGTCGAAGCCGTAGCACCAATACTCGACGAAGTCGTGATCATAGAGATCTTCGGATATGATGATGTTGAGCATAGCCATACCGAGCGCCGTGTCGGTGCCGGCACGCAGTTGCAGATGGATGTCAGCGCGCGTGGAAAGCCAGTTCACGCGCGGATCGATGTTGATGATACGGGTGCCACGGCGCATCGCGTCGATGACCGCATGCCCAAAGAAGCCGTCGGGGTTGCTCTCGAGCGGAGCCTTGCCCCAGAGCATAATGACCTCGGTTTGCACATAGCGCTCGTCATCCCAACGGCCAGGAAGCGCGCCCGCATAATCCCACTCGGGGTACGTGCAACCGGTAATATAGGCTACGGCAGCCAGGCGCGGCGTGTAGCACGCGTATCCCGACTGGGTGTAGCAGTAGTTCGGCGTCCCGAACACCATCGTGGGATACAGGCTCATCGTGCCGCCTTCACGGCCCGTGCCGGAAAAGCCCACGACGCTCTCGTAGCCGTACTGCGAAGTGATGCGCTCGTAGTTCTCCTTGACGATGTCGAACGCCTCTTCCCACGATATCTCTTCCCACTTATCCGCTTTGCCACGATCTTCTCGGGCGCGCTTCATGGGATGGATGATGCGTGCAGGATTGTACACGTAATCTTTCAGCGCGATGCACCGGGGACACAGGCGCCCCTGCGTAACCGGGTGGTTCTCGTCGCCTTCAACCTTCACCAACCGACCTTCGTCGTTGACGTAGAGCTTAAGACCGCATCCCACAGGATGGCACCCCGGAGGCGACCAGGGGCAAGTGCGGGTAACGGTGAGTCCCTCGTCCTCGTAGCGCCATGGCTTACCGATGTCGTTGACATCTGAAAGCGAATCCAGTTTTACAACGGCAGCAGCCTTGTAATCCTCTTCTCGCATGTTATCGCTCCTTCTCGTATTGCATTTTCGTTTTACCTACCAGCGACCGCATCCGAATCAGCGCACAAAGCGCGCTTGCCCGGAAATGGCCGCATCATCGAGCACGCGAACCCTGAACTCCGCAATACCCGAATAGGTATTCGGTTCGATGACCACGTGCCAGCGATCTTCTTTTGGCAGGGGGAACCGATACGGCGAGGCGTGCAGACGTCCCTGAAATGCCATCGGCTCCTCCCCTGCCTTGTAGCGACGATAATTCTCATCGTCGAGCACGCGCACCATGACCGATCGGGTAATCTCGATCACGATGCTCTTGCCGGGCCCCGCTTCGCCGAGATCGTACTCGACGGCTTTCGGGTCCCAGCCGCGCCCGTCAGGTCCAAGCCCGCTCATCGTCTCCTCCTGCCTTCGCTGCTCCGCCGAGCTCCTGCACTTCCATTTCCAACCAACCGCGCGTCATGCGAACGAGTCCCGGATAGAAATCGGTCTCGGCAAAGCTCATGACCGCCGATTCGAAGGCCCCGATCCACGCAAGCGGATGCGATTCGATGAACTCGAGCTCGCGTTTACGCAGATCGAGTACCGTAGCTTCCTCTTTCGCCTCAAGGGCTGAAAGCTCTTTGCCAACGAGGTGCTGCAGGTACTCGAGCTCGCAGGCGATATGGTCGTCAGCGACGATTCTTTCGCGCATCGGCATAAAGCCCGAGCAGCGGTACTCGGCGGCAACGCTCGCCGAAGCGCCCCCGGCAAGCGTCTTGCTCCCCGAAACGTATACCGACTCGTACGGATACGCCGCAAGCATGCCGGTGCTCTCGTCATCGCGCTCTGGATTCGATCCATAGCCCAGAAAAGCAAGACAGTAATCGATGGCAAGCACTGATCTATTCCGATCGACGTCGTCGACTCCGTCGAGAAACCCCCTGATAAGTTGGTATCCCTCGTTGAAATGGGCGTTTTCCATCGGCTCGATAACCGGGCTTTCGACAAGGACCCTCAGTAAGGAGGCATCGAGTTCGGATCGGAACAAACGTGAAAGCATCGCATAGTTTTCGAAGCGGTCTTCGGCAGCCCCAATGCGGGCGGCTCCCGTTGTTTCGAATTCGCTCATCGCGCCTCCTTCGGCTCACCTGCCGAGGTCGGCTTGCGTCGACCTCGGCCCAAACGTCGCTCAATCAAACCGTTCAGTATTGATACGGCTTAGGCACGAACAACACCTGGTTCGGCTTCTCGTCGAGCTCCTTCGCAAGGCTCTCGACCGTTCCGTACTGCATGACGCCCGCAAGGCAGTGGTGTACGCAGCTCGGTTGTTTCCCTTTCGCCGTGCGCTCGGCGCACAGATCGCACAAACGGGTTGGCGTAGGAATTTTGTTCCAATTGAACTTGCCGTCCGAGCATTCCCACGGGCCGTCGTCAAGCAGATGGATGCCCCATTGTCCAACGGGTATTCCATGCTCTTCTTTGCACGCTACTTCGCAGGATTGGCAGCCTGTGCAGTACTCGTAGTCGATGAGCAAGCCATACGCCGTCATTTAAACCACCAACTTTCCGAATCGATCCCAAACTTCCATCATGTCGGTGTCATAGCTCTCGCTTACCGGCTTCACGCTGCACAGAAGGCACTTGAACGGAGAACCGAACCCGAGCTTGCCGATGTATTTATGCGGTACAAGCTCGTTGATGTTCGAGCGCCACACTTCATACAAGCTCGGCTCTTCGGCATCTTTTTCCGGAAACCAGAACCCATGCTGGGCATGAACGACGCCCGGCTTTACAATCTGAGACACCTTCGCCTTAAGAACGACCTTGCCAAAGGGATTTTCGACTTCGACCCATTGCCCGTCAGTAACCCCGTACTTCAAGGCGTCGGATGGATTGATCTCAATCAGCGGATCGGGATTCATCTCGCGCAGATACGGAATCTGCTTTCCCTCCGAATGGAAGTAGCAATAGGTACGCGCGCCGGTCGTAAGCACAAGCGGGAACCGCTCGGCAAGATCAGGCGTCGAAACAGGACTCAGCTGCGGTTCCTCGTAATACGGCAATGGGTCTTCGCCGAACTGGCGAAACATTGTCGAATACAGCTCGACGCGTCCCGTCGGAGTGTTGAAGCCGGGCTGACCGTCGGGACGGAGATTCCCCGTCTCGTATTTCCGATACGACAACGTTTCAATCTTCTGATGCACGACCTCTTCGCGAAGCTCTTCGAACGTCTGCTTGTACCCCAAACGGTAATCAGCCAAGAAGTCATAGTAATCGGCGTACTTTTCAAAATTAACGGGCATGCAGCGCTTGCCGAGTTCGTACATGATCTCGCAATCGCCCTTACAGTCGCCTACCGTAATCGATTTGTTCACTGCGCCCGCCATGATCGGGGAAGCGCCGTAGTGCGTGTAAACCACCGTATCGTGCTCCACGGTAGAAGAAAGCGGCAGAAAGACCTCGCAACACGCTTGAATCGTCGGAGTCATCCACACGTCAATGCCAAAACACCATTCGAGGTTCTCGACCATTGCATCGTGCCAACGCTTCGGCTGCGCCGCACATGTGCCCGCCAAGAAATTCGTATCCTCGAACCCGCCCATCTTGAACGCGTAGGGCTCGCCCGTCTCAAGGGCGTCGAGCACCATGTCGCACTGGGCGTTGAGCACAAGCCCCACATACGCCGGATACTCCTTGATGCCCATGATTTTACTCTGCAGCTCAGGACCTAGGTTGTTCCATCCGAAACCAAGCTCGAGGCCGTCGTTCACATCGCCGATAAGCTGCCCGCCAGGGATATCGATGTTACCGGTTATCGCTTCGAGCGCGAGTACGCAATGGCCCGCTTGCACGCCGTTTGACTTCTGGTCGATAGCAAGGCCCCACGCTATCTGCGCAGGCTTTGCCTTCGCGTACACACGCGCCGCCTCGCGAATGAGGTCAGGATCGAGATCGCATATCTCGGCAGCTTTCTCGACTGGCATATCCTGCACACGCTCGGCAAGCTGTTCGAATCCGTAGCACCACTTCGAAACGAAATCATGGTCGTAGAGATCTTCGGAGATGATCACGTTTAGCATCGCCATGCCAAGAGCGGTATCGGTACCTGGGCGCAAACGCAGGTGCCAATCGGCACGCGTCGACACCCAATTAACACGCGGATCGATGCTCATAAGCTTCGCTCCGCGGCGCATCATATCGATGGCCGCATGCCCGAACAAACCATCGCCATTAGACGGAAGCGGCTCTTTACCCCAGAACACGATGAGTTCAGGCAGCTCGAACGCCGGATCGTCATAGCGCCCGTGCAGACCGCCTGCGTAGTCCATCTCAGGATACGTGGCGCCGAGCACGTAGGTGGTTCCGGCGACACGCGGAATGTAGCATGAATATCCCGACTGCGTATAGCAAGCGTTCGGCGTGCCGATACATGCATGGGCGTACGCGGGAAGCATCGGACCGCCCTCCCGGCCCGTTCCGCCCATAAGCAGTATCGATTCGGCTCCGTAGGTCTCCTTGTAATACTTTACCTTCTCGGCGATTAGGTCATACGCCTCGTCCCAAGTGATGCGTTCCCACTTGTTTTTGCCGCGATCCTCGCGGGCACGCTTCATGGGATAACGGATGCGGTCGGGATTGTACACGTAGTCGCGTATGGTTAGACAGCGTACGCACAGCCGCCCGTTTGTGATGGGATGGTTTTCGTCGCCCTCGATTTTCACCAGTTCGCCCGAATCGTTGACGTACGTTTTAATGCCGCATCCTGTTGGATGACACCCTGGAGGCGACCACGCGCATCCACGGGTCACCGTAAGCCCGTCCTCTTCGAATCGCCACGGCTTACCAAGGTCGGCGGTTCCTTGCCCTTTGAATATCTTCATAAGCTCTCCTCCCTGCTCGTCTTCTCTGCTTCTTTCCCGCCGCACGGGCCAAGGCCCTTCTGCAGCGACAAAGCCTGCACGCCGTCATATTGAAACAAGCGGCGCTCTGTTCGGTCGAAAGCCCAGGGGCCGCAGCACGAACACGCTGCGAACGAAACGGCACTCAGGGCAGCAGCCGTTTGTCCCCGAAGGCAACGACCCGGCGATCGTTTGCATCAGCTCCTTTCAAAACGTTGTTTTCGCACCGCCCGGCTAAGCCCGCGCTGCGGACGCACCTGTGCGATGGGCTGTGCGGTTGCCCCGCATAGCTCTTTGCGGAGCTTGCGTTGCCGTGCAATAACCGGGAAGCATAACCTTGATGGCAATCTAGTCCGCAAAGAGACGACTGGGTATCGTACGCAAATAGCGAAATCAACAAATCGGCAGTCGAGAACCTCATACTTCGTGTTCGAATAACGTATTTACGAGAGCGTTTTACCTGTTCAGCTACTTATGGGCTCATTGATTTGCTCGGTTTTCCATGAAGGCGGACAACCGGAAAAGAAAAGGCGGCCCCGAAGAGCCGCCTTTCGAACCCGAAAGCATCTCAGCACGTTTAGCGCAGCTTGCGCAGTCCAATGAAGAAGATCACGATGCAGATTACATAACAAGGAACGAGGACGGCAAACGAAGCCGTCGACCAGCCGAAGGCTGCAATAGCGTTGCCCATGAATATGGCACCCACGAACATACCGAGGTTCTGAGTGGTGGCCACCAGACCATTCGCCACGGGAACATCGTCGGGCTCCACCGTATCGGGAGTCGCCGCCCAGATGATCGAGGGAACGAATCCTCCCGCTATACCAGCGAGGATCATGATTCCCCAGTACAGATTCGGATCCTGGGTTGTGAACACAACAGCGGTATACGCCGTACCACCGACGAGAGCGAACAGCAAAACCCATTTACGAGTTTTCAACCAGTCGGAAATCTTTCCGCATAGAGGGGCGCAAATTGCACCCGCAACACCGAAGGCTGAGGCGATCCCCGTCGCGAAAACAAGCGTAGTTGAAAGCTCTTCGGTCAAATACGTAGTCAGGAAGCCGTTGATCGCCATAAACGCCGCCTCATCGAAGAAGAAAATCAAGCCGAGCGCCCACAGCATCGGATTCTTCAGTGCTCTTTTGAAGCTTGCCTTGCCAGCTCCCGCTGCCTTTTCCTCGTCGGATACAAACGGCCGTTCAGGCTCGCGGTAGAAGACGACGAAGATAACCCCCACAATGATGTCGAACACAAACGTTCCCCACCATACCGTCTGCCACGGCATAGCAAGCGCGTCGACCACCCAGCCGTACAGGATCGGACAGATGCACATGGCAAGAGCAACCCACATCGCCCAAATGCCAAGCGGAAACCCGCGTTTTTCAGGAGCGAACCACGGAGCAATGGCGGAAGCGCCCGCCACCCCCATAACGCCCATACCCGCACCTTCAAAGAAACGGCTGATCATAAAAACGGTCACGTCGGTCGTCATGGCACCGATAACAGACCCGACTGCAGCGCAGCCGATTGCAATCAGAACGACGTTGCGGATGCCCAGTCGGTTGATAAGTCCCGCTGTTGGAAACGCCATAATGAAACCGAGCACGTAGAACAGCGCGATGACCCAGCCGAGCGTGTCGGGACCGAACCCGAACGTCGCCATGACGACCGGCGCGAGCGCGGTAACTTTCGCCATATTGGCCGGCGCGGTGAAGCCTGCAAGAAACGTAACGGCTAGAATGACCCACCCATAGCTAGAAGCCGTACTCTTGGTTTTTACTGCCATAAGAGTCCTCCTTAACGAATGATCGCTATGCTTCCCCTCGCGTTATGGCCCCGCATAACGAGGTTTCGCGCATCGAACCGCACAATCCGAAGCGCAAAACGATTATTCCGCGGCGAAGGACACATCGGGAATTGGTCGCAAATGAGGAAAAACTACTTCGAAGATAGGATGAGATGCTTTTTCGCTTCCTCATCCTTCGCGTACGAGGACGAAAACATCTTTAATCTGAATCCGCCGCATCTCCCTCTTCGTTGCAGCCGAAGCCTTCGGGAAGCTCCATGCCCTCGATGAAATCGAGCAGTTCCTGCCTCGAGTGGATTCCGAATTTACGGTATATATTGTATATATGGGTCTTGGCCGTCGACTGCGATATGTAGAAGGTGTCCATGATGTACTTGGCATCCCTGCCTTTGAGCAGTATCTGCAGTATCTCTCGTTCTCTTGGAGATAAACCATATCGCTCACAGGCAAGCTGGCGCTTCTGCTGCCATAGTGTTTTTCTCTGGCCGTCATGCTCGATATTCGCCCGCGTTTCTTCATCGAGCTTCGTTTCGATGACGGGTTCGAACGGGTATATCTGATAGTTAACGCGAATCTGCATCCACGCCGCAACAACAACCGCGACGATGCAAGTTGCATACCATGCGCCCTGCACGTCCCCAAAATGAAGGCTGCCCACGCTGAACAGCGCGCCACCCAAAAAGATGCCGGTGAAAAATACCGATCCCTCTTGACCGAAAAGCCAGATCGGCGAGATCATGTCGAAACGAGACGTCTCCACTACAGCATTGACCAGCACAATAATGTTGAGACTGATAACGCATACGTAAACTGACAGAACGGCAAGCTTGCCAATATCGGGCAAAAGAGGTACCGGAAGAAGGAAAAGCGCACCCGTAAACGCGACGCTCTTCTTCATCGTCTCCTTGTACATGCGCTCGTCCATTTGACCGAGCAGCAGCGATAGTATTCCCGCAAGTCCAACCGCCGCGCCGATTGCGAGCATAGCGATTTCGACAGCAAAGCCCACGAAGAAGACCATGAGCGCCGCGCTGAACATAAAGCCGAGCAGCAGCAGCGTATGGTTGTTCCCTTTCACCTTTATACTGCGGCGCTTCGATTCCCGAGCACTCACCAAATCATCGAGCTGATAGCGTTTGCGGGAGTAGAGCAGAGAGATCGTAACCGACAAGACAACCGCCACGGCAACCGCTGCGAACGAGAACCAGAAAGCGAGCTGGGAAAGCACAAGAAGCATGATGCCCGCATACATGAACACGACGTCGAACACAAGTGCAAGGGCCTTGCGCGCGAGGCCTGCCAGGAACCTACCATAGAGAAACGCCGTTGCCACAAGACCCACGCCCGCAAGGGCAGCTGCTGCAACATCAATGCCGAAACAGATAAGCAGAAGCGCTCCGGTAAAGCTGGCCGCCTGGCCGTAGACGATTACATTTTTCCCCGCAATGGTTTGAAGCCGATCGGTGAGGAATTGACCAACCCGCAACGTTATCGCCGCAACCAACGCCGTGCAGACGGCGATCAAGCTGCCTGCCCCCGCATCGGAGCTATGACCGATTGCCATAAGCAAAATGAGAACGGCGTTGCCTATCGAGAGTCCAAAGCCCAAGCACCCATCGAGCAGCACCGCTTCAAAGTCTTTCTCCGTTGCGCCGATCTGGCTTTCTTGAATTTCGGTAAACTCATCGTCGAGAGAGGATACCCTCATACATGACCCCCTTCATGTACGGACGACAGTTGCTTGTCGGCTGAAAGCAACCGTCGCATATGCCTGATTCGGCGAAGACCCAAATCGGAATCCAATGAAAGAACCGACCCGCCGCCACGCCGTCAACCTCGTCTGTCCCCATCAACCCGACCGTGCATACGAGCTCGCAGATGAACCCCGAATTGCAAGGGCATTGCTGCAACCGTACTATCCCAGCTCAGGAAAAACCATCATACGTGAAGTATGAAAACATCCGTCGCCGAATATATCGAACCGCGTTTACGAGGTGGGCAACGGCATGCTCGCCACGCATCGAAAGGTCGCAGGACGTCTAGCGTATCCGGCACAGGAACAGAGCAAACGAACCAGCAAATCCCAAAACCATGAGAACCCCTCCTGCAAATGTCCATTCGGTCAAAGAGGGGCCGAGGAGCGCCTGTACAAGAAACGTGCCGAGAAACTGACCGACGCCCTGCACAAGCACAAGCACCCCCATGCCAATCGAAGCCAACTCAGGTCGAGGCAATATCTTTGCATACGCCGAAAGAAACAGGCCCACGCTGCCCATGCCAACAAACCCCATGAGCGCGACCGCGCACCACATGAGCACACCGGTATCAACGTAAAGAGCAAAAGTGCAAGGACCCATGACGAGCATGGACGCCACAAGCAGCGGCTTGCTACGCCCCAGCCTATCGGAAACCGCCCCGAGCAGCGGCGAGGACACCACCGAAAGGAGCATCGGAGCCGTACTGATAAAACCCGACACCGTGGGATCGAACCCCTGCATCTGGAGAATCGTGGGCACGAAAGCAAGGATGGCGAGAAGGCATATGTTGAACGAGGCGAGGCCCGCGAAGAGCAGCGCTATGTCGCGCGTAAACAGCTCGCGATAGCGGGGCTTCGAAGCGCCGGGGGGCGCCTCGGCGCGCTGCGCGTCGGAAAGGGCTGCATCCTTGCGAAAAGGCGCAACGGACCGACCCGAGTCCTCACGACCGAAAGCCTGGATGCGAGGCATGCGCACGAACACCGCTACAAGCACCGCCGCGAAAGCAGCGAAGCCGGCGAACAGAATCCATGTGCCGCCAAGCCCGAAAGACTCGAACACCGTCGGCGTCATAACGGCAGCGATCGTCGAGCCAAGACACCCCCAGATACCCCAAATACCCATCGCCGTACCGACCCTGTCCCGCCGAACGCACGTTTGCACCACGATAGGTCCGCATGTCGTCAGAACGGTCAGCGCGACCCCCTCAACGGCGCGCGACGCGATGAGCACGGCGCTCGTGCCCGCCGAAAACCCGATGAGAGACCCGGCAACGGCAATGCCCAGGGCGACGATCATCATGGATTTCGCCCCGAAGCGCTGTGCGAGCACGCCCGAGGGGAGAGCCACGAAAATGCTCATCAGCGTAAATATCGACATGAGCCACGAAGCGACTTCGGGGCTCATGGAAAACATCGACATAAGATCGGTGAGAATCGTCGGTACCTTGTACTGGATTACAGCGACCGCCACGCCAGCGACGAGCAGCACGACACCCACGACAAAGGGGCTCTGGTGCCCCGCTTTCCCACGTTCGCTTTCGGCTTCCTTTCTCACCACTCCCCCTTTCGCCTGCCTGCCCGTTCAGCTTAAGGGCTTGAAAGCCGGCGCGATATCGACTGAGAATGCCGATATCGCTTCGCAATCTCATACTTCGCATACGATAGGCATGCTTTCCGAATGCGTTTACCATCAAACGAATGAAGCCGTCTGCCGCAGGATCGCCGCTCGAATGACGCCCTCAAGCAGATCCGCTGCAGACCGCTTGCCATTTCAGATCAGAGGAGGACGAGCCATGGTCGACAACGAGAAAAAGACCGCCGAAGAAGCCAAGGAAACCGAAGAGACGAAGGCGCCTGTGAGCGAAATTTGCGGAAACGCCCAAGAGAACGCCGCCGCGCTCATCGACGACGACAGCGAGATAAAGCCCGTCGAGGGGTTCTTCCTGACTTCCCAGCGCTGGCACTAACGCAGCGGCGTTCGCTGCGAAACGCAGCATGGAATCATGCGGAAAGCAGACGCATCGGGTCGGAGAAACCCCGACCCGATTTCAGAAAGGAGACAGCCACCATGGTTCGCGAAGGACAACGCATCCGTTTCCTTTACAAAGGAAGCCTCCCCGACGGCACCGTATTCGACGATTGCCTAGGAATACCCCATGAGATCGTAATCGGAAGGCACCAAGTCATGCGCGCCCTCGAAGCAACTCTCTCCGAAATGGAGCCAGGAGAAGAGCGCACGCTCGAGCTGCCCTGCAGCGAGGCATACGGCGAATACAACGAAAGCGCCGTGCAGAAGGTCCCCACCTACAAGATACCGAACGGCGACAACCTTCCCGTCGGCGAGACAATCGGATGGACCTCCCCGCGCAACATCGAACCCATCCCGGTGAAGGTCGTCAGCATAGAAAACCAAGTCGCCACACTCGACTTCAACCACCCGCTTGCAGGCAAGGACATCGCATACTGGATAAAACTCGTCGAAGTATCGGACGGCGCAAACACGTAAGCAGGGACAGCCTGTGGCAAATCGCGTATCGCACTCCTTGCACAGTAAACTCGAATGCCTCAACCAAAAAGAGCAGACAACGACGGCTCCACCCAGCCCCGCCCATCCAATAAAAGGGTGGCGCACCAAGCCGCGTGGGAAACAATATGATGGCAGCACTATATGCCGCAAAGCAACACCCCGTTGCTATCCTTCGCTCTCGAATCACCGTATACTCGTTCCATGCAAACACGCGAACCGAAACCACCCGAGCAGAGGAGCGCTCCGATCATGGAAACGAAAGAGATTCTTGCCAACCTGAGAGCCGAAAACGGACTCACGCAAGACGAAATGGCCGAAAAGCTGTTCGTAACGCGCCAAGCCGTCTCTCGGTGGGAGACAGGGAAAACCACACCGAACCCGGAAACGCTCAAGCTCATCTCGGAGAAATTCCGCGTATCGATCAACAGCCTTCTTGGAGGTGACGAGCCCGCGGTTTGCCAAAGCTGTTCGATGACGCTTCTTGCCACAGAGGACTTGGCTACCGAGGCCGACGGAAGCACGAACGTCGAATACTGCTCGCACTGCTATCAAAACGGCTCTTTTACCGATGCCGACAAAACCATAGAAGAGATGATCGAGACGAACCTTTGCTTTCTCGACGAGTTCAACGCCCAGAACGGCTCGTCGTACTCCGAGGATGAGGCGAGGGCTATACTGCGCATGCACCTGGCTACGCTGAAACGCTGGGCGGTCTAGCCGGAAAAGCGGCGCTCCCCAACGCAGATTTCTGCAGCACACTGCCGCGAGCGGTCAAATCCTTTACATGCCCCGTCGGTTCGAGGCGTTCTTTCGGATCGGCGGCCCCGTGAATAATCACTTTCCTTTTTGGAATACTCCTTTCATTTAACGAAACGCGAGTTGACCCGTTTCCTTCCTACACTTAACAGCAAGAGCTCGACTGCTGCCGCGCCCTTCGGCGCTTACGGGGCGCGACGCACGGTCGCATCCTCGCAGACGCAGCGAAGACGCCGCGCTCGCTTAAGCAAGACAGGACGAGAAAGGAGAGAGAGTTGGCTGATCTCAAGGACGTCTCCCACGAGAGACACACGGGGGAGAAAATCGGCCGCCCCGACAAGTACGAGTACGTCGAGCACGATAAGCCTTGGCGCTACCAGGAGGGCGAATACACGGTAACGCGCGGAAGCGCATGGTCGGGCCCTGGCTGCCACCTTGGCTGCGGCCTGCTCATGTACACCGATAAGGACGGCAAGCTCGTCAAAGTCGAAGGCGACCCGGACAACCCGTTCAACGAGGGGCGCCTTTGCGTGCGCTGCCTCGATCTGATGGAATCCGCCTACAACGAAAACCGCGTCGTCTACCCCATGAAGCGCGATCCGAAGGATCGCGGCAAAGATGCTTGGCAACGCATCACCTGGGATGAGGCGTACGACCTGATCGCCGAGAAGTTCTTGGCGTACAAGGAAGAGTTCGGCGCGCAATCGGTGCTGTTCTTCAAAGGAACCGGCCGCGACATCGCTCCATGGATCAGCCACCTCGCCTGGTCTTTCGGAAGCCCCAACGTCGTATTCGCCCTTTCAGGCTGCGCCTGCTTCGTGCCGCGCATCGCTTCTTCCATGTGCACCTCGGGTTCGTTTTGGGTGGGAGATTACTCCCAGCAGTTCACGAAGCGCTACGATGACCCGCGCTGGAAAACGCCCGAATGCATCATCCTCTGGGGAAACAACCCCATCGTGTCCAACTCCGACGGCCTGTACGGCCACTGGGTCGTCGACTGCATGAAGCGCGGTTCGAAAATCATCTCGGTCGACCCGAAGATGACGTGGCTCGGCACCAAGGCAGAGATCTTTCTGCCCCTGCGCCCCGGTACCGACGCCGCGCTCGCCATGGGCATCCTGCACGTCATGATCGAAGAGGAGATCTACGACAAAGAGTTCGTCGACTGCTGGTGCTACGGCTTCGATCAGCTCAAAGAGGCATGCGAACCCTACACCGCCGAAAAGACCGCTGAAATCTGCTGGGTGACCCCCGATAAGATCGTCGAGGCCGCCCGCATGATCGCGAACGCCGACGGCATGATCATGCAATGGGGCGTTTCCGTCGACATGAGCAGGGAAGCGGTTCCCGCATGCCAGGCGCTTTCGGCCATCTTCCAGATCACCGGCAACGTCGATGTGCCCGGCGGCATGATCGCACCGCCGTCGATCCTTCCCTACTATGCTGGCTGGGGCGGCGAAAACCTCTCCGACGAGCAGAAGGAAAAGCGACTCGGCATCCACAAGTACCCGCTGTACCGCTACGGCTTCAAGAACGCCTCGACCGACGTGACGATCGAATGCCTCGAAACCGGCAAAGACGAGCTGGGCAACGATTACCCGCTGAAAGCCGGCTGGCTGCAAACCACCAACCCGCTCATCAACTCCTCGCCCGACACGCGCCGCACCTACAACGCGCTCAAGAAGCTCGAATTCATCGTTTCGGTCGACCTGTACATGACCCCGACGGTGCAGGCGCTCGCCGACGTCTTTCTGCCCGCATGCACGTTCGCGGAGCGCAACGGCATCCGCATCGGCGACGGCGTGCAGCGCGGAGAGACCATCAACAAGGCTATACAGGTGGGCGAAGCGAAGTCCGACATGGTGATCAACCTCGAAATCGGCAAGCGCATCTGCCCCGAGTTCTACCCGTGGGACACCGAGGAGGAAATGTTCTCCCACATCCTCGAAGGCATGGATATGACGTTCGAGGAGCTGCGCGAGGCGGCCCCGACCTACCTCGACTTCGAGTACAAGAAATACGAGAAGGGCCTTCTGCGCGCCGACGGACAGCCGGGCTTCCAGACGGCGACCGGACGCATCGAGCTGTGGTCGTCCTACTTCAACCAGATCGGCATCGAGTGCGTGCCGAGCTTCGACGAACCCTCCCCCGGCCCCATCGCCGACCCTGAAATGTATGCCGAATACCCCCTTATCCTGACCACGGGCGCCCGCACCTGGTCGCTCTTCCATTCCGAGCATCGCCAGGTGCCTCGCTTGCGCGCCCTGCGGCCCGACCCCGTTTTGCAGATGCACCCCAAGGCCGCCGAGCAGTACGGCATCGCAGAAGGCGATTGGGTGTGGGTGGAAAACCATCGCGGCCGTGCAAAGCGACGCGTGCAATTGACCGAGGCCCTCGATCCGCGCTACTGCTCGACAGATCATGGCTGGTGGATGCCCGAACAAGCCGGATGGGAAGACGGCGGCTTCAGCGGCATGTACGACTACAACATCAACCAGCTGCTCGCCTACGATCCCGGCCGTTCCGGCTTCGGCTCGAACTACAAGACGGTACTGTGCCGTGTGTACAAATGCGAACAGGGCGATCACAACACCCTCGCAAATCCGCTCGGCTCCTATGCGAAAGTTGGTGAATAAACGATGCCAAAGGGAATTCTGATCGATTACGAATGGTGCTCTGGGTGCCACACGTGCGAGATGGCGTGCGCCGTCGAAACCACGCACGCCGATTTCCCCGAAGGCCACTGCGGGGTGAAGATCCACGAAGAGGGAATCTACCAGATCGGCGAAGATGCCTGGACCGACATCAACATGCCCGTGTTCACCGACCTGTGCGACCTGTGCGCCAAACGGATGGCCGAAGGCGGAACCGAGCCGACGTGCGTGAAGCACTGTCAAGCGCACGTGCTCAAATTCGGCGAGGTGGAAGACCTCGCGAAGGATCTCGCTTCGAAACCCAAGCAGGTCCTGTACTGCCTGGAAGCCTAAATATCGGCGCCGCCGCCCGAAGATCGGCGGCGCCGCGACTCGTTGAAGAGAAGGATACGGTATGTGTCAAACATGCATCGGATGCGGCAAGTGCACAGGTGAGGTTGCGCCCCCGCTTGCGCCTGGCACCTGCCCGCTTTGCGGCTACGAAAACGATGCCCGGGCCCTTGCGTGCCCCCAATGCGGAACGTTCCTACCCGCTCCCCCAGGGCGCGCCACCTCTTTGAAAGCGGAAAGCACCGACAAGAGATAGGAAGATCATCATGTGTTTCAGACCAGCAGCAATCGAATCGGATAAGAAATGCCCCGAATGCGGAGCCACGTGCGGCCAGTTCGATGCAACGTGCCCGCAGTGCGGGGCTCAACTGCCCGCAGCGAGCGCACCCGGAACCCCGGGTGCCCCCAGCGCCCCCGGCGCACCCAAAGCTCCAGGCGCCCCCGGCATGCCCGGCGCCCCGAAACCGCCTGGAGCCCCCGGCGCACCCAAAGCTCCAGGGCAATAACCGCTCGCGCCTTGCGCGCAAGACAACCCGCATGCGTACCCCGACCCGCCCGAAAGGCGGGTCGGGGCGTTTTTGCCGCAACGAGGCAGCGCCGCCGACAACCCCCTGGAAGGACAACGCACGCGAGCTGGTTCGGCCTTAAGCCCATGTGATAGAAGACGGGGTCAAAAAGGTGGTCAGGCGTCCTTTTGGGTTGCCAGTCGATTGCGGCAGTACTCGAGCGCTTCCAAGCACGGCGCAACGATATCCTCGCTCGTCTCCTTGAGCCACAAGGCGTTCACGCTGTAGCACGACGGCCTGTCGTTGATGCGCAAAAAGCACGCTTTGTCGCCGAACACGGGAATGTTGTGCTCAGAGGAGAACGCCACGCACTTGCCCATTTCCACATCGAGGTACATCGTGTCCACATCGCTGTAATACTGGCGCGCGGGGGAAGAACCGCTCGGAGGCAACAGCCCCTCGACGAAATTGCTCAAACCGGGATACGCCGAAGGGTCGGGAAGCAGCAGCTGTTGCCCCTCGAGCTGGGCGGCTTCGATCCCCTCGTCCTTAAACGCTGCCAGCGGATGGTCGTAGCTTACGATCGCATCGAAGCAATCGTCGTAGATGAAGAACGAATCGCACCGCGATTTCATATCGGTATCCAAATCGATCGCCAGCGCAAGGTCAACCTTGCGCATGGCCAAAGCGGAGTAGAGCTCCCCGTACTCCATACAGGAAAGAGAAACCCTGATCTCGGGTTTTTCTTTATTCATCCACTTCAGGAACAGGGCGAGGAACGGTCGCGCCGCATTGCGCAGATACCCGACCCGCACCACCGATTCGTACGATTGGTTGATGGCCGTTATACGCGCCAGAGCGCGCTCGTAGCTGCCCACGATAGTACACGCCTCTTCCAAAAAGGCCTCGCCGCTCTTGGTGAGACGGACATGGTGGCTATCGCGCACGAACAGCTTGGCGCCGAGTTCCTCTTCCATGGATGCAACGTGCTTGCTGAGCACCGATTGGCTCACGTAAAATCGCTTCGCCGTCGCGCTGAAGCTCAACGTTTCGGCAAGGTAGATGAATTCCCGCAGATGATCTATGTTCACACCGGCCCCCAAACCATGCATGCTGCCCGTATTTCGGTTGTGCGCACCCGCCCATTATACCGATTCCGTCATTCGCTCAAAATTCCGTTGTCGACGACCACCCTTCCCGCACGCATGACAAGGGCGATATCGCGCGTGTTTTCAATGTCATCTAAAGGATCGCTGCCGAGAACGACCAAGTCGGCGAGCTTCCCGGCTTCCACCGTACCGTAAAGCGCATCCCGCTGCAGAATCTTCGCATTCCCGCCCGTGCACGCAGAAACAGCCTGCAGCGGCGTCATGCCGCACCCCACGAGCTCCCGCATTTCGCGGTGCAGCGATTCGCCGTATGCAACGAACGGGATGCCCGCATCGGTTCCCACCCCGATGCGAACGCCCGCCTGGATCATCTTGGATACGGCTCTGCGCGCCGCGGGGGCAACGGGAGGCGCCCCGTTTGCGAAACCGTGCTCCTCGTGCTCTGCGGTAGCTACGATGGTCGGCGTCACGCAAACCCCGTGCTCGACCAGTTTGGCGAGAAGCTCCTCGCCGATCTCCTGATCCGGGTCCGTGCACACATTGCAGACGTGCTCGACGGTATCGACCCCGGCATCGACTGCTCTGCCCATGTCGCACAGGTCGTCAATGTGGCACATGACACGCTTGCCAGCTTCATGGGCGAAGCGAACCACAAGGCGGAGCTGCTCGTCAGTCAAAGAGGGCACGGTCGTATCGTCGGGATAGCGCAGCTTGTCGTCGTCCCCGCAAAACACCTTCACCATATCGACCCCCTCGCTTACGGCTCGTCGCACCGAAGCCCCGATGCGGTCCGCTCCATCCCCCTCGTGGATGAGCACGCAGGCATTCTGCATGATGGCGGGGTCGTTCATGTACACGGTGCTCAGCGGATGCCCTTCGTACGCCTGGACGAAACGACCCGGGGCGACGATATGAGGAGCGCGCACGGCGCCCGCCTCCACCTCATCGCGAAACTCAAGGATCTCGGGCGTCCAATCGCCCCCGGAGCGAACCGCCGTTACGCCCCAAGCCAGCAATCGGGCTATGTTGTACGAATAGTCCCAAGTAAAATGCCGACCGTGGTTGCCCATGCGGTCATCAAGGGAGTCCGATCCGCCGAGATGCAGATGGGCATCGATGAATCCGGGCAGCAACGTCTTCCCTCGCAAATCGACGACAACGGATCCAACGGGAACATCGACGTCGGCTCCTGCGGCGATTATCGACCCGCCTTGGATCAAAACGGTAGAGCACGGCCGGGGATCCCTCCCGGTGCCATCGATCAAATTCGCATGTACGAACGCAAGCATGGGAACCATCCTTTCATAGCGCATGGTAACCGAAGAAGCTGCAACCCGACGCCTAATCGGGCTGCAGCTCTCGAAGAACACAATATGGAAGCTCGGCTGCGCTTACGCCGCAACGATGGGCAGCAGCATGCCGCCGATGAAATACAGCACCAAAACCTCGACGAGCACGTACACCACCGAACTCAGCCAGCCCGCTTTCGTAAGCTCCGAGGTCGTGTAATAGCCCTCGCTGTACGAAACCATCATGGGCGGACTCAGAGGAAGCAAGAAGCTGCCCGCCGTAACCGATGCCATCAGCATGGCGAAAATAGCCGGAGAAATGCCCGATGCAACGCAGAAGCCCATGACCGGAGGTACGAACAGGGCGCAAAGCGCCGGCGCCGCGGGAACGACCGTATGGACCAGGTAGGCGACCGCCATGATGATAATGAGCGCAAGCAGCGTGTTGATGCCCATGATTCCGCTATTCAGGAACAGGTTGACCATATAGGCCGCAGCACCCGTCGAAGCTGCGGCGTTCGCCATACACATGACGCCGCCGACCATGAGGACAACGCCCCAGCCCTCCGCATCCTGGAATTCTTTCCAGTTGAGGATGTCGATGCCGGGAACAAACGCAACAGCCAGCATGATCATGATGACGTTCACGTTCGAAAGGACGGGAACCCAGTTGCCTGCAACGAAGCCCGCGATGAGCACGATCATGTAAACGAGCGACTTCTTATCCAGAGCGGTCATGGGCGCATCGTCCTTGTCGGCGACAAGCGCCGCTTCTTCGGGCGAAAGATCCTCGGGCGGGAACACCTTGCACAGGATTACCCACAAAACGGGAATCATGATGACGGCGATGATGAGGCCGGGGATGACCCACTCGAAGAATCCGATGGTGACGCCATACGCGGAGGTAAGCAATCCAGCGCACAGGATGTTGAGCGAGTGGCCGAACGGCGTGATGAAGCCGCCGATGATGGCCGCAAACGCAATGCCTATCGCCAAGCAGCGCCCGAGATTCTTCTTCTTTTCCTTTGCGTTGATCGCGTTGAGGAACGGCAGCGCAAGCGCCATGCCCACGGCAACCGCGCCGGTATCGGTCATGAACATGGACACGATGGCCGTAGCGATCATGTATGCCAAAACAACAGACTTCGACTTGGTGCCCGCCTTCGACACGAGCCCGCGCACCAAGCGGCGGCCAAGCGTCGTCTTGATCATAATGGCTGTCATCACGAACACGCCGAAGATGAACCACACGGTCGAGGCGGTAAACCCGCTCCACGCCGTCGCGAAATCAGGCACAACGCCGAGCACCACGAGCAAAATGGCACCCAGAAGACCGGTCACGCCCACCGGCAGCGTATCGAAAATCCAAAACACCACGGCGAACAGCAGGATGCCCAGCGACATGATGGCCTCGTGGGAGAGTTCTTCGTTTCCCGGGATCATCATCGCCGCAACCAAAACGACGATTCCGAGCACAAAACCAACGAGGCGCTTGGTCAGGCCCTTCTTTGCTGTACCCGCTGGCACAGCCGCTTCTTTACTCATAATTCCCCTTCCAATCTCAGTGAACAGATGCCTTGACGAATTCCTTTCCCAATCACTCCTTTTCCTTCTTCTCATCCTGCAACGATTTCTTTTTACGCGGAGGTGCAAACACACCCGAAAGCATCTTCATGGGCGTCAGATCGAGCGTTCGAGCCAGACGATCGTCCTCGTCTTTTGGCGATATGCCGAAGTATTCCCGAGCCTCGGCCATGGTCTGCTTGATGCTCGTCGAGGATTCGGCTTCGCCTTCCCCTTCGTGCCGCTTGAAGCGCAGGTAGCTCGCGCCCAAAACGACCACCACGGCCAGACCGATCGCATACGTGATAATTTGCTGATCCATACCTTTTTCCTTTCGGTTGCGCCCGCTACAGCGGGATCGCCTGGACAAGCCCCATAACGTCGCAGACGAGAAACGACCAGCACACCGTTACGAACACGAAGATGGCCGCCGAAAGCCAACCGCCTTTGGCGACTTCACCGAACTTGTAATAGCCCTGATCGTAGGTGATCACGATGGTTGGATTCAGCGGCACGAGGAAGCTGCCCGCCGTAATCGACGCCACGACGAATACCGGTATGACAGTGGGCACGCCAACCGTTTGCGCCCACAGCAGCAAGGGCGGCAAGAACAGCAGGCAGAGCGCCGGCGCAACCGGGCAGAACGTATGGATGATGTACATCACGTATCCCACGATAAGCAGCACGAGGAACGGATGTATTTCCAAAACACCGCTGTTCAAGAACAGGGTTGCAATGAAATCGGTACCGCCCGTGGACGACACGGCGTTGCCCAGGCACATGACGGTTCCGAAGAACAAAAACACGTTCCAACCTGCAATATCCTGAAACTCGCGCCACGACATGAGGTCCATGCCCGGCAAGAACAGCAGCGCCACACCCACCATCGCGACGATCGTGGTATTCAGCGCGCCGATCCAGTTGCCGGCAATCCACAGGATGGGCAGCAAAACGACAACGCAGATGGATTTCCTGTCCTTTGCGGTCCATGCGCCGCACGAAGCGGTGTTCGCCTCGATGACGCCCTTCTTGTCGGCGATGCTTTCGGGAGGGAAAACCCGCGTCAGAAGCCACCAGGTAACGGGCAGCATCACGGCGAAGATGGGAATGCCGACGAGCATCCATCCAAGAAAGCTCACCGTCTCCCCTACGGTCGACTCCATGATGCCGATGCCGAGGATGTTGAGCGAATGGCCGCACGGCAAGGCGAACCCGCCGAGAACGCCGGCGAACGCAACGCCCAGCATGAGGCACTTGCCCAGATTCGAAGAGCCGGGCTTCGCATCGACCGCCTTCAGCAAGGGAAGCGCCATGCTCATGCCAAGCACGACCGCCCCCGTATCGGTCATGAAAAACGAGGCGACCGCCGTTCCCAGCATGAAGGCGAACACGAGCTTGCGGGAGTTCGCGCCCGCCCATCCGATCAGCGCACGCGTAAGCCTGAGGCCCAACGTGCTCTTCTGCATGATGGCAGTCATGCAGAACACGCAGAGGATGAACCAGGTAGTGGCGGATGTGAACCCCGATAGGGCTTCGGTCAACGAAGGAACGACGCCGAGAAAAACCAGCAAAACAATGCCGACGAGCCCGACGACGCCCTGCGGCATCGTGCCGCAAAACCACATGGCAACCGAAGCCAGCAACACGCCGATCGCCATGACGCCCTCGCGAGAAAGGCTCTCGGTGCCGGGAACAAGGCAAGAGGAGACGACGATGAGCGCGGCAAGCACCGCTCCGATAACGCGTTTGAGGGGAAACGATCCTTTCGGCTGCAAATGACCCGTTGCAGCCGCCGCCCCGTCGCTTTCCCTAGGCAGGGAAAGCCCGTCGATAGGCGATGCGGCAGATTTCTGCCGATCGGTTTCTTGAATAAGCGCAGACACCAAACCACCCCCATAGCTCAATACCGTTCGCATTGTGGAATCCGGATGCATCTTCAACCGGCGCGACACCCCACCGCCGCACGACATCGCATAGACGGCAGCACTACCGTTTGCCGCGATCCCGAAACCTCGCCATTGCCGTTGCGAGCATTGTATGGGCGACGGCGATCGGGTGGCGTATCACAAAAAACATGGGCTATTCCAAAAAGGAAAGCTAATCAGCCGAACCGATTTCGGCTGCCGATACGACGGAAGGGATCGACACATGAAAAGCGAGCCGCAGGTGACGGAAGGACCGGCTATTCCATTCTGGAATCGGGGATGGCAATGCATGCCGAAATGGCTCGAAACCGTAAAGCGAGCCGCCATGCAAGGGATGCGAATCCAAAAGCGGCCCGCATCGCCATGCGGGCCGCCGAGACAGGCGCGAAAAGACCGTGCGCGCTACACCAAACTGCCGCCGCAGCTCGAACCCGAACCCGCTGCGCAGCTGTAACAGATGGGGTTCGTCCTGATCTGGCGTGCGCCGAATGCGCCGCACGCCAGATCGGCGACGGTTGCCGCACGCCCATCGAGCAGAAGGGGAAGCCCCAGTACGTGATTGCACTCGCAATCGTACAGCGTGCCATCCACATCGACGTTCACCTGGTCGAGGCACATCATGCGCGTCACGGCGAGGGCGTTGAAGCTATCAGCCAAAAGACCGAGGTATTCGTCGAACATGCCCGCTTCCATGAGGTCGGCGGCAAAGCGGCCGAGCGCGTAGTTGTTGAACGCGAGCAAGCCGTCGAACTCGATGCTCTGCTCGCGGGAAAGCACTTCCTTGTACGCTTCTTCCACAAGCTCCTGCGGGGGCGGCAGGAACGGCCCCGCCACGTTGTAGACGATGTCGAGCGGCAACTCTCCTGTGCGCCCGTAGCCCAGCTCGTTCAGGCGCCTGATCGTGCGCACTGCCTTTTCGAACGCGCCGCGACCGCGTTGGGCGTCGGTGCCGTCGCCGTTGTAGAACGGAAGCGATATCACCACGCGCGAGCGCGTTTCGGCGAACGCATCCATGAGGCGCTCGTATTCGGGCTTGCACAAAAGCGTCGCGTTCGTGCGCACGATGGTGCTGCCGAGTTTCGCCCCCTCGCGCAGAAACCACTCGAAATCGGGATTGTACTCGGGAGATCCGCCGGTGATATCGAGCACCTTGAACCCGCCTGCGGAAAACGCGCTCAGGCACGCCTCCATGGTCGAGCGCGACATGCTCTCGGTGCGAGTCGGGCCGCACTCGAGGTAGCAATGCCTGCAAGCGAGGTTGCATGCATAGCAGATGTTCACCTGCATAGTCGAGGGCGCCTCGCGGGCGCGCAGCAGCGATGGCTCGCCAACCCGCTCGTCGAACGGGGTTATGCCGCATCGTTCGCATGCGCGTTCGAGCAGCGCAAGATCGACCTTCTTCGCACCCTTCCGTACCTCAAGCGCTTCCTGCGCGCGCGGCGTATCGAACCTCCCTCGGTGCTTGCCCGCCCGCGTTATCTCGAATGCAACGCCATAGCGGGACTGTTCGAGCATACGAGCCGTGTTTCCGCTGATAGCCCGCGGCTTACCCTTGATGAACCGCGTATCGGCATCGAAATCGAAGTAGCGCGGCGTCTCGGGTATCGCGCCGGTGTAGATCGCGCTCTGCCCGAAGTCCTCTTCGCCGTCCTCAAGGCCCGTCGCTTTGATCGCCCGCACCGTACGCGACGTGAACCCGATGAACCCGAGCTTGGTCTCGAGCGCGAAATCGCCTACACGGATGTCGTCGACGACCGTGAACGCGTAGCGCTCCCACCCGTGCGACGCCATCATGCGGCGAAAGTCCTCAAGGTACAGCGCCCCGCCCAGGCATTCCCCGCGAAGCACAGGATCGTCGCGCAGCGCTTCGGGGATGCGTCGGTCGGAGAACACATCGGAGAAGAACAGCTCGCCGCCGGGTTTGAGTACCCGGTATATCTCGGAAAACACGAGATCCTTGAACGGCGAGAGGTTGATGACGCAGTTCGACACGACCACATCGACGCTTTCGTCGGCGATGCCGAGCGAGGCGAGATCCTCGATGTAACCGCACTTGAGTTCGACGTTCGATGAGGAAAACCCGAATCGCTTCGCCTGTTCTTCGCGATAGCGCTCGGCGACTTCAAGCTGCTCGGGCGTCATATCGACGCCGATCACGCGCCCGTTTTCGCCGACGAGTTTGGATATGACGTACACATCGCGCCCGGTGCCGCAACCAAGGTCGAGCACCGTTGCGCCTTCGAGCGCAGGCGGTATGGGCGACCCGCATCCGTAAAAGCGCTCGACGATCTCGTCGGCGACAAGCCCCATGACGTCGAGCACGTACTTGGGCGGCGCATCGGTTGCGCAGCAGCACGCGTCGGTTTTAAGGTCGTCAGACCCGCCGAGCACGCGCCCGTAGTACTCGCGCACCTGATCGTGCACCGTTGTAGCCTCATTCATGCCGTCAGCTCCCTTTCGTATTCGAGCGCAACCCCGGCGCAGCGGGTCAGCGAGAGGCGCGACCCCCGTTGCCGCGGCCTTCATCCATCATGCCGAAGCATTCGGTGAACAGCACGTGGCACGCAAGACCGTGCTTTTCCTCGATCGCCTTGATCGCTTCATCCACAATGGCGGCCATCGTCTCGGATTCGCAAACCGCCCGCGCGTTCACGACGATGGACATCGCGGTGTATTCGTGCTCGAGCTTGCGCTCGTACTCGATGTCGTAATCGACGCCCACCAGCGACGCCTTGACGAAATCATCGCCCTCGCCCGCCGCAAACAGCTTCAGATGGGGAACGTTGCGCTTCGCCTCGATGAGCCCGTCGCGAATGGCCTCCATGAAATCATCGACCACGCCGTTGAAGTCGATATTGGCCTCGTCGGTTCTCTTAGCGAAGAAACGACGGTTGTACCAGCACATCTTCTCTTCAGCCGCTAAGAATTCGGGGGTGCCGTATCCGATTTCGCGGTGCTCGGCCGCCGCCTCGTGCGCCATGAGGTAATCGACCACGGCCGCAACGCCGTCGTTCGTCTTCGCAGACATGGTCATCACCGGGATGTCGGGATAGGCGGTCTTGATGAAATCGACATCGGCGGCAAGCTCCTCTGCCGAGAGCATATCGATCTTGTTCAGCACGATGAGATCGGCCTCGGCCATCTGCGCGTCAAGCAAGAACCGCATCTCTTCGGGCAGGTTGATGGTTGCCCGCTCGGGCAGGATCATGCGCAAGCGCTCGGGATCGACGACGCAGGTGAACGGCATGAGGTCGAATTCCCCTGGATACTCGTCTTTCAGCTTCAGATACACATGATCAAGAGCCCCGATGCCGCAGCCGGGAATATCAGACATGATCACGTCGGCTCCGCCGTCGGCAAGTCGGTTGAGCTTGTCGACGAGGTTCTCCGTCTGATAGCAGATGCAGTCGCCCGTGATCTCGGTAATCGACAGGTCGGTCGTTGCCGTGTAGTCGGCATCGACGAGGTTTTTGGCACCGAGATCGTTTGCAATGATCGCCGATTTACCGTGTTTTTCGTTGATGCAGCGGGAAAACGCGATCATCGAAGTGGTTTTGCCTGCGCCGAGAAACCCGCTTACTACCATGAATCTTGCTTTTGCCATACTCGCTTCCTCCTGGTTCGACACCCTCGGGTGCGGCATCGTTTATGCCCTATCGTACGCTATCGATTGCAACCTTCGATGTATTCCATGGTCAACGGCACCTTTGTGCCGTCGCCTTTGCACAGGTGGGTGAAGCCCGCCTCGAAGAGCACGCGGCGGCTCGCATCCATGTCGAGGCCGCGGCTTGCGGAAGTATCCTCCGCCGTATCGCGAGGGTTCACGCCCGTTTCCGCCGAAATGAGGTTCGCACCCGAAAGATACCCCGCCTCGCAGGGCTCGTGGATGCCGATCCACGGCAGCGTTTCCATATCGAGCAGGGCGAGGCACTGCACCGATACGATCTGGGAGAGCGTGAAGTGGTTGATCTCGCCCTTGTCGGCAAACGGCGTGCCGGGAACCGCAATGCGCTTCATCGAGCCGGTCTGTATGGAGTGGAAACGTTTGGTGAGGAACATCTTTTCAACAAGCTGTTCGGGCGTGTGCTCGGGCCCGATCGGCTCGACGGCATCGAGGATCGCAAGACCCGCCCTGCGCGCGTTTTCCATCGTTTGGAAGCGAGCTTCGGGATCGAGCTTCGTGTGCTCGCCTTCGCCGAGGCGGCAGATATGGTAGACGCCCGATGCTCCCGCCTCTTTCATCTTGCAGAAATCCTCGTAGCTCGTATCGCCCACGTTGGTGTAGATGTTCGTCTCGGCAGGTGCGTGTTCGCGGGCCAGCTTCAACACATGAAGGTAGTATTCGAGATCGTATTCGTGCATGGTCATAAGCCACAGGCCGTACAGATCACCGTCCTTGCAAAAGCCATCGATCTTCTCGACGATCGTCTCGTCGTCAAGACGCATTGCCTCGAAGCCGGTCGTGCTTGCGGCAAACGAGCAGAAATCGCAATCGGCCGTACACGGGGAGCACTCCACTCCGATCTGGCCGAAGATAACCGCTGTGTTATCAGTGCGGGCGCGCACGATGCTCGCAGCCGCCGCCCGCACCGCAAACGCCTCGGGCGAAGCCTCGCCGAACCCGAGCAGATAGACGCACTCCTCTTCGGTCGCCGCTTCCCCCGCATACGCCTTTGCCACTATTTCAGCAACTCTTTTGTCCAATTCCATGCGCTCACCGATCCTCGTCTGTCGTCTTGATTTCATAAGACCATATACTATAATTGTGAAATGCCACTATAGGACATAATCTATTAACGAATCAAGCGCTCGGTTGCATTTTTCATCCGACCGACATCGACGCGGCAGATTCTGCTACCCTTGAATGCGGACGGTACGCGATGCCGCCCATAGATGCCGCAAGGGAGGAACCATGCCGCACGAAATGCGCGATTCGTCGTTTCAGTTCATGGAGCGTCTCGCAGAAGAGGGGTTCGGCTACGCAGGAGCATACCTCGAGCAAACCTGTCGCTGCAAAGCGCTCGTAATCGGTCCCGACCGTGAGTTGCTCTACCCCGCTGCAGCCGATGCGACTGGCCCCACGGGAAATCCAGCCGAAGCGGCCGAATCCGAGCCAGGCGAAAAGCGCTATCGCTTCGATGCGCGGAGCAACCGGCTTACCTACTTCATTCCTCTCGGCCGCGCATTCGCATCGATCGTGCTCGCACCCGTAAAGGAGGCTGCAGTCGAACAAACCGTTTCGGTCCTCGACGAAGTGAGCGCTCCGCTCACCTACCATCTGGCAAGCTATCTCTCGTCGCAGCGCATGATCAGAGCCATGAGAGACGATGCCTCCGCCAAGCTTTTCGAAAACGGCGCGCAAGGGCTGGCCGACTACCTTGCAACCCGCCAGCTGCAAATCGACGAAACCGGATCCTTCTTCATCACAATCACGCGGATCGGCGGCGGAGACCAGCACTACGATTGGGCATCGACCTCCGAATCGGTACGGCAGTACCTGCGTGAACAGCACGCCTCCGACGTTATCGACATCGGCATCGACGAGGGGTTCATCCACATCTTCCCCAGCGACTACGCCGTCGATGACGAAGGCCGCAAGATGCCCCACCGACACTTTTACGACCTCGCCTACCACAAGGCCGTCCACGACCGTTACAACGGCATCGTCACCTCGATCGGCATCGGCCGCAGCTACCCGTTCCCCCAGCTCGGTACGAGCCTGCGGGAGGCGAAGGAAGCGCTCGAGCTCGGATGGCTGCTCGGCAAGGAGGATGACATCATCCGCTATGCGCAGCTCGGCATCTTCGCCATCCTGCTCGACACCGACCACGAAGCGCTTCGACGCTACTGCAAGCAGACCCTCAAACCCGTGATCGACTTCGAAGCGGCGCACGGCACCCCGCTCATGAATACGCTCAGGCTCATGCTCGATCATTCATTTCGATGGACCGACGTATCGAAGCTTCTGTTCATCCACGTGAACACGCTTCGCTACCGCATGGACAAAATAGCCGAACTGCTCGATTCGGATTTCTCGGAGCAAGCCGTGCGCGCGAACTTCTTCATCATCGTCAAACTGTACGATTTGCTGAGCAGCGAACAGGCCGATGCGTGACCGTGCGGCACACGTGGGAGATACGTCATAAATCGCCTGGTCGATCTCTTGTTTTGTAGGATCGCACAAACAAGACCAGCGTTCGCTACACTAGTTCTTCGCCGGCGATCATCGTAAGGTCTTCCCATGCAGCGGTCGAACAGCTCGACCGCAAAAAGCAAGGGAGGAGCACCATCATGGAAAACAAGGAAAACAACCAGCGTACGTCTCTTTCGCGCCGCAGCTTTTTGCAAGGGACGGGCATCGGCGTAGCGAGCTTCGCCGCTTTGGGCCTGCTCGGCGGGTGCGCTCCGGGAGCGCAAGGCGAAAGCGCCGGAGCCGACGCGAACCAGCAGCCGCAAACGGGCAACGCCGACGCGAGTGGCGAACTGGTTAAAACCTGGACGGTTGAAAACGCACCCGAGCCCATCGCCGACGCCGACATCGTCGAGACGATCGATGCCGACGTAGTCATCGTCGGAGCGGGTACGGCGGGTATCACCGCAGCGCTCACAGCCGTGCAGGCAGGCGCGAGCGTCGCCATTCTGCAAAACGAATCGGTGTTCATCAGCCATGGCTGGAGCACCGGTGCGGTCAATTCGAAATACCAAGCCTCGATCGGCGTCGAATACGACGTGGCCGAAGTGCAGGCGAACTACGCTAAGCTCAACGGCGGCAAAGCCGATGAGCGCGTGCTCAAGATATTCATGGACAACAGCGGAGAAACCGTTGACTGGCTCATGGCCGAAACCGACGGCATCGTCGAATTCCAGGGCATGATGGGCGAGCCGCCCTTCGCTCATGCCTGGGTGGGCCAGCAGACCGCCATGCTCGAAGCCATCCTCGACAAAGCCGTCGAGGGCGGCGCCCAGGTCTACTACAACACCGAGGGCGTGCAGCTCGTCAAGGAAGGCGATCGCGTGACCGGCGTCATCGGCAACCGCACAAAGGGAGATCCCAAAGGATACGTCAAGTTCAATGCGGGAAAGGGCGTGCTGCTCGCCACAGGCGACTACGGCAACGATCCCGAAATGGTCAAGGCGTTCGCACCGTTTTGCGTCGACCTTCCCAACACATACTTCCCCGCCTCGAACACCGGCGGCGGACACAAGATGGCCATGTGGGCGGGGGCCTCGATCGACAAGCCGGCCCACGCGCCGATGATCCATTTCGATCCGAGCCCGTTGCCCGAAGGCGACGCGCCGTTTTCGGGAACCCCTTGGCTTGCCGTCAACAAGCTCGGGCAGCGCTTCCAAAACGAGGACACCGACTACCCTTACATCGTCAACCAATGCATCCTGCAACCCGAAAGCACCCGGTTCCAGGTAACCGACGCCGACTACAACCAGCATTGGAATGATTTCGGCGGCGATTTCATGCGCTGGACCGTTTCGGGCGACAACCAAGCGGAATGGGACGATGCGCTCGAGCGCGGAGCCATCATGAAAGCCGATTCCCTCGAGGAGCTCGCCGGCATGATGGGCGTGCCGAAAGACGACTTCCTCAAAACGGTCGAGCGCTACAACGCCCTCGTCGACAAAGGCGAAGACGAGGACTTCGGCAAGAACCCCGACTACCTTAAGATCTCGAAGATCGAGAAAGCGCCCTTCTACGCCATCAAACGCGTCCCCGGCGTGCTGACCATCCTCGGCGGCCTCCACGTGAACCAGGGGCTCCAAGTACTTGACCTCGAAGAGCAGCCGATCGAAGGCTTGTATGCGGCGGGCAACGTGTCGGGCAACTTCTTCGGCAACGACTATCCGCTCTGGCTCGGTGCCGCAAGCTGCGGACGCGCTGTAACCTTCGGACGCTATGCCGCAAAGAGCATGATGGGGTAAGCGTCGCACCGCGCAGCTTTAGGAAGAAGGCCGTCGGCGCCAGCCCGGCGGCCTTCTTCCCGGTTTTGCCCGCTGTGCGGCCCGAACCGAGAAGACCCGTATCCCGCCGTCAGCCAATACCGCCGTCTAAGGGGAGAAGACGGGTCGCCTCAAGCACCTTTGCTCGATATCGGAAGATGCCTCCAGACGGCACGCGCGACATCTTCGAGAGTGTCGATTCCCATCAGGTCCGGCAGCGACAACTCGATGGAAAACGCCTTTTGGATTTTCATGAGAAGCAACGACCGCTTGACCGTAGCAGACGTTGCCCCATCGCAGTTCTGCCCAGCCTCGTAATCAGCAACCAGGTCTTTGGACATCTTCAGGGTCTTGGACAAGCTGATCAGCGTCAGCTTGTCCAAGTCATCCGTCCCCTCGCAATCCGAAGGATCGAGAGCGTAGCGAATGAGCACGAACCTGCGAAGATGCTCGCTGAAAAACGGGTAGGTGAGCCTCTCCTGGCTCAGGATGAGGTCGATCTCGGCCTGAGATTCATCGGCGGCCCTGCGTATGCTCTCCTGCAGCATCGGATGCCTTTCTCAACGGTTGCGCTCGCCTGCAGCCTTACTCGACAACAAGCGGTTCGATGCCGAGCGCCTCAGCCAACGCCATAAGCTCCTTGGTGTAGTCGCCGTACACAAGCGCTATATGGATGCCCACCTTGCATTGCGCGCGATGCGCGGCAAGCGAATCCTTGAAACGGTAAAACACCAGCTGCGTACAGTTCTCCCTGTCTTTTCCGCTGCTCTCGACGATTTCCGCTTTCCCGATGAACATCTTGCCGCCATCAGGCGAAAACTTGCACAGCGTAATGCACGCGCCCTTGTCGCGAGAGAAATCGTAGCGCAGCGTTGCGCCGAATTTCTGATCGTAGGCGAACGGAGCGATGCCGTAAGGCGCATGCGCGTTCGCGTCGGGGTGGCATCGGTGGGCAACGGAGTGCTGGGTCATCCAGAGTCTGTCGATGTTCTCGGGATCTTTCGCAAGCTCCTCAAGCTGCTCTTCGGTCGCGCCGAACACATGCTTGAAATGCCCGTCGAGCACGGGAATAGGGCATGTGTTTCCCATGTAGGGGCTCATACCCGAGACGGCAATCAACGCCTGCTCGGAAAGCGCGGCGGGCAGGTCGTATTCGCATGACGACGGAATGCCGGCTTCCGCATTGAGGGCATGGGTCAAACACATGGTGAATTTTCCCTCGTTGAGCCTTCTCGTCGAACATGCGTCGGGACAGGGGATCGAAAAGGCGTTGCAGTCAAAGCGATCCATGTACTTCTGTGTGAGCACGTACGCCACAACGGAGGGAAACATCAGCTCACGGCTCATGCCGACGCTTTCGGCTCCGTCGATCAGCTCGTCGCAGATTTCGTTCGCCCTTTTCAAGTCGTCCTCGTCAACGTTGAGGGTTTTCCGCCCCGGCGTCGTATGGTTGCCCTCGGGCACAGCTTCTCCCATGCAGTCGAAGAACTCGTGTATGTTGGCAAAATGGAAACGCGTACCGAACCGCTGCGTAATATGATCGAGACTCGTAAAGGAGTCGGGCCGGCTGACGGACTGGGTGCCATCGAACCTCGTCACGCAAAGGTATTTCGTGCGGGCAATGACCTTTTTCGCACGAAGCGCCACCATGCGCAACACGAAATCTTCCCAACGGTACTCCGAATAGCATACGTAGTCGACGTCTCGCGCCGCTATCGCAGACGGAACATCGGGCACGTTGAAAGCGCCGGATGACGGACAATAGCACATGGTTTTCTTGAAGCGCTGAGCGAATTTGAACGCCAGATCCTGAACGCCGGCACCCGCCATGGGAATCACGACGTCAGCCGCGTTGACAGCGGCCTCCATCGCTCGCCATTGCTCTTCTGGTTCGTCCCAGTCGTCGGTCCTGCGAAACAAGACGGGGTCCATCACGTTAACGCCCTCGGGCACATGCGCCTCGATGTCGGCAACGAATTTCTTCGCCCTTTCGGCGAACGCAATCTCATCGTATCCGGGTCGCAGGGCATCCCCGCTTCCGAACCGGCACGGTCCTTCGTAGTAGTAAAGGTGCTCGCAGAAAAGCTCCAACGGCAACACGTTGAGCGTGATATCCTTTGCTTTTTCGATCATTCTCCCATTTCCTTTCCCTATAGAATACTTCTCGCCGAATGAAATCAGGTGCCCTTGCACCCAGCCTCCTATCCGAGGCAACCTGCCAAAATCCGAAAAACGTCAGCCGCGCCCGTCGGCTATGCGCATTCGGTAATCTCGAAGCCCTTCAGCTTTGCGAAGCTCACGACCTCGTCGTACATATCGCCGTACACCAGCGGAATACGATTGCCCACCAGCAGCGATCCTTCGAAGAACCTCTTGCCGTCGAAAACCTTGAAGAACAAGCCCCCGTGCAGTTTTCCGCTTCATAGCCGACACCTGCCACCACAACGCCCCCATTCCGTCCGGCTGCATAAAGCATCGATACTACCCACTCATTTTACAAACCTCTATTTCAGTCATTAATAGGCTATTCGCCTTTAATTTGATATAAAATTGTGCATATTGCCTAATCCAAGGGAGCTGCATCATGACAACCCCGGCTATGCTCATCGGCTGGATCCAATCCCTTTCAAGAGAAGCTCGTTGCCAGAGCTTCTCCCCGGGAGCAATCGAATGGATCGAGCCCCTGCCTCCCGTTACCGGCGAAGAAAACGTCGTTTTCGAGAAGGGTGCGATCCTCGTATGCGAGGAAGATCGGGAGATTCGAAACATCCGAGAAGACATTCCGATCATCGTCGTATGCAAGAAGCTCTCCGAAGCGCCGCTGCCCGAACATCGGCGCAACGCGATAGCGGCAGAGACGAACCTCTCGAAGCAAGCTTTTGCCTCGGCCCTCCAAAAGCGCATCCGCACAATCGATCGATGGGAACACGATCTCGACAGAATATCGGCCGAAAGAGGAAGCTACCAAGAGATGCTCGATATCTCGCGTGACGTTTTGGGCAACCTCGTAACCATGTCGGACTCGACGTATCGTCTGATCGCGTATACCCCCGATATGCCGATCGATGACCCCATCACAAACGAACTCATCGAAAAAGGCTTCCACGGAGAACGCGCCATAGCGCGGTTTCGGGAAACGAAAGCGCTCTCGCGATGGGCGAAGCAGGGAAAGACCCATTACTCTGGAAATCGGATAACGCAATACCCGTCCATGAACCACGTGTTCAAGATCAACGGCGCCTACTTCGTTCAAATGGTTATGACCTGCAACAACGTCCCTTATTCCCAGGGGCTTCTGGATACGTTCGACATTCTCGCATCCCATATCAAAGCGCACATACGACGCTGCCAATCCTACGAAAGCGAAACATACGCCGAGGGCACAGAGCTTCTTTCGGCACTGCTGGCGGGAAAAACGATGCCGAAGGATATCATCGCACGGCAAGCGCGCAGCATAGGGCTGTCCGAAAACGGCGCCGTTCGCCTATATGCGATAAAACCGAAGACAGCCGATGCGGAGAACCTCGGATATCTAGCCAGGAGGATCAGCTCGATGCTGCCCGACAACCCCGTCGTTTTGCGTGACGGTGCGGCCTACCTTGTCGTGCAAGCCCGAAAGTCCGACGGCAAAGCAGACCGCACCGTCAGAGCCGCCTTGTCCGCCCTGATTGACTTCTCCTATGTCGATGCGGCGATCTCGGGCCCTCTTCCCGAACTGCAAAACCTCGATAAGGGAGCCCGGCAGATAGCCATCGCATTCGAGTACAGCGCCATGCTGCGCTCGCCCGAACACGACAGCCTCGACAAGCATGACCCGTTCGCCCGCTTCGAAGACTACCTGTTCGACTATCTGCTGTTCAGCGAGGGGAAAGACTACGCCTTCCTGGAATTCTGCCTCAACACGAGCGCGCTCGCCCGCATAAAAGAGAGCACGCCGAGAAAGAATCCGTCCGACGGGGACATCCTCCGTTGCTACCTGCGCCACGAATGCAGCGCGTCGCGTACGGCGGATGCTCTCGGCATCCATCGAAACACCGTCCTGAATAGAATCGGATCCGTAACGGAGAGAGAGGGCCTCGACCTCGATAGCCCGAAAACACGAATCAGCTTAATCGCCTTGTTTCATCTTTCCGACTTCCTCGAGTCTGGCAAAGGATGCTCGGAACCGGTAGGCGCATGACGATTCGCCACCTTCACACTGCCTGCTCGCGGACGGATAAACGCGCCGCACGAAGAGCAGTAGCGTACATCGGGATCGACCTCTCTGCGGCAGCACGGACAGACAGGCGCACTCGGCAAACCCGATTGCGCCTCAAGGCATCTTCCGCAGCCAGAGCACTGGTAGCACATGGTCAAAACCGTCCCCCCTCAGGCGCTGCAGTCGCATCGCCGCTCGCATCTTGCACAGGTTTTCCAGAGGAGGCGCGGCCGGGCGGTGCGGGCATCCTCATTCCGCAGCCGGGGCAGACGCCGCCCTCAGGCAGCTCGGCTCCGCAAAGCGGGCACTTCCCCTTCGGCAGCTTCACTTTGCAGGCACCGCAATGCGAACACGGATAGCACATGCCGTATCCTATCGACGAACCGATGCGTCGCGTGCGCAATCATAGGCATCGGCCGTCGACCCAACCGGAAGACCATCCCCTTCGTCGGTTTCCCATGCAAGCTTCTTGCGCTTCGCATACGCAAGCACAATGCACCCCATGGCAACGAAGCAGGTGATAACAAGGCCTGCGAACGCGGGGACGAACGTGCCGGTCGTATCGTACACAGCGCCCACCAGCACACCCGAGAACGACCCGAACAAACCGACGCCCGTGCGAATCCAAGCATGGATCTGAGTGTAGTTCCGCGATCCGAAGATATCGCGAATGAGCAGCGGGAGGCTTACCGACATAAGCGAATCCTGAATGCCGAACAACACCGTCGACAAAACGAGGAACACCGGATTTCTGAAATAGAGGAACCCGACGATGCCGATAGCAATAAGGGCGAGCTCGATCAACGTCGTCCTCCGCACGCCGATCTTGTCGTTCAACCATCCCATGACGAGCTTGTCGATCACCGAGCCGACCGACTCGGCGGAAACGATGATGGCGGCAAACGATGCCGTGAACCCTATCGATTGGATATAGCCGGGCATATGCTGATCGATGCCTCCGTGGATGAACGACGCGATGCCCGCAAACACGAACAGGCACCAAAACGCAACCGAGACGACGGCCGCCTTGAACGCCACCCCGCGCATAACGGGCAGCGTTCCCTTGTCGTCGGGGTCTTCGCGATATCCGTACGGCGCGATCCCCAGCTCCGTCGGCTTCTTGCGCATGAGCAAGCTGCACGGCAGGATCACGGCCAAAGACGCAATGCCGACGAACAAATACGCCGATCGCCAGCCCGCCGTTTGAATGATCGAGCTGATCACCATGGAGAACAACGCAGCTGATACGCCCGAACACGCCATAACGATGCCGTATACGAACCCGCGCCGTTTGATAAACCAGTTTCCGATCAGCGATGCCGAAGGCAGCACGAAGATGCCGGCGCCGGCCGCGCCCACCAAAAAGCCCGAGACTTGCCACTGCCAGATCTCGCTGTACGTGCTCATGGCCATTACGGATCCCGATAGCACTACGATAGCCACAGACATGACGATACGGGTATCGTATTTCGTAAGAAGCCTGCCTGCCAAAGGCGTTACAAGCGTCGTTCCGATAAAGTAACCGGTCATGTATGTAGATATCTCGGAGCGCAAAAATCCCAGATCCTCGCACACCGGCACATAGAATAGGCTGCCGCAGTTCAGAACAAGCCCCATACCGAACGCCTGGACCAAACAGCAGCACACCATGATGACAAACGCATAGTGAATCCTACCGAACAACCTGCCATTGCTGACAAGCGCCATCGCATTTCCTTCCCCCTGTCGCGGAAGCCGAGCGAGCTGAGACCGCTCGGCTTCCGTCAATGCAGATACGTGTCTATGCTGTGGATCGGTTTTCTACGCTGGCGGTTGAGAGATCAGCCTGCGCAGCGAAACCCCCACAGATTTCGTATCGCCGCGCCGTTAAGGCCAGCTGAGATTTTACTCGTCTTTCCTTTCATCGAGCGCAGGAGCCGCAGGTTCGCGCAGTCCGGCAATCAGCTCGGGGTGCTTGGTCTTGGTTGCGACGATAATGATGGCAACCAGCACCGCCATGGCTGTCGCGAGAGGCCAAGACACGTTCCATCCGGCAAGCTGACCCGTCCCTGCAACGCCCATGATGCCGGCAAGAAATGCCAGTACGTAGGCGGAGAAGTACTGGCACAGGTTCTGAGCGGCAGCCAGGAGCGACAAGCCCAAAGTAGCGCCTTCCTTCGGCAACACTTTGACGATTTGCAATATAAGAGCGGGGTTGAACATGCCGAACGCAAAACCGTAGATGATGGCGCCCGCATAATAGCCGGGAACGCTTATCACGTTGGTCAGGATGAAGAAGCCGATCGCCTCGCCGATAAGCGCAATCGGAAGATCGAATCCGCGCAGACGCCCTTTGAGGAATGCGCCGTAGCAGATGGCGCCCACAGCAGAAGCAAGCGTCTCCGTCGAACTGATGATGCCCGCAAACCCGGTATCTCCCAAACCGGCTTCCTTGATGCACAAAGAGATGTTGGTGAAATACGAGAACTGGAAGAAGTTGTAGATGCCGGCGAGGAATATGACAATCCATGCGGCTATCGTAATGGATTTGAGCGCACTGCCCTTTTTGCCGTCAGCCGTCACACCTGCGGGCTTCACATCGGGCTCGGGCAGCCAGAACACGATCATCAGAATGATGGGCACGATAAACAGGTAGCCGATGAACGAGTAGCGCCACGAAAGCACGGCCAGAAAACCACCGATCAGCTGGAAGAGCGAACCGGACAGACCGCCAACGGCCGTCTTGAAGCTCATGAGGCGATCGCGCTGCTTCCCTTCGAACAGGTCGGCGATAAACGACGATGCCATCGGGAAGATCATGCCTCGCCCAAATCCGAGAATGACGCGGCAGACGAGTATCCCGTAGAAACCTTCGGTGGTTTCGGGCATGAAGCCTGCAGCCACGCCGCCGACAAGCGTGCATCCCATCGCGATGATGAGCATGGTCTTTTTCTTCATGTAACGCTCCATGATGCCGACGGCAAACGCACCGACGATGGCCATGAGCGAAGGAAGGCCCTCGATGTTCTTGAGCATGAGGGAATCGACCCCTGCCGGCGCAAACGCTTCACCGATAGCCGACATGGCAGGCGTTGAAAACGATTTTGCATACTGAAGCGTGATGACGAGCAACGCAGCGATCTGAACGGTAACGCCTAAAGCCTTTTTGGTTTTAGCCTTTTGTTCTGCGGTCATTTCATTCTCCTTACTATGACCTTGTCCCCTGAACCCATCGAGTTACCTCATTAACTCGATGAGCTCACCGATGTCATCGAGCTCTTCGAGGCGCGATACGGTCTCCACAACGCGATCGGCGTTTTCGCGGGAAAGCGTCTGGGAGAACTCGATGTTCTGATAAAACTTGTCCAACACCTCCTCTTCGCTCATGGGGCTCTTGTATATGTCGCCTTTGGGAACATCGCAGCGGGCGTGATAGGTGGCTCCGTCCGCCATGACGATGTCGACCTCTGCCGTCTGATACTCGTCCGGAGCGAGCGTCGGGACGATTTCGATTTTGTCGATCAACCGTTTCAGATCCGGATCCTCCATCGCCTCGCGGTTCATGTAATCCGGACGCACCGACTTCGTCGCTATGGCGACCGCCGCGGTATAGATAATGCTGAAAGCACCGCTTACCTGAGGCTCTTCGCCGATCTCGAACGGCTGGCCGACAAAGCCGGCCGCCGTGCGCGGCGTCGTATGGATAACGACCTTAAAAACCTGTTCGGGATCGATGTCGTGCGCTTGAACGATCTGCATGCAAGCATCGATGGATGGGTGAGTGGCACGGCAGGCCGACCACGGCTTGATGACAACGTCACCGTAAAACACGTTGCCGAGATCTTTGCACAGAAGCTCGGGGCGCTGCTTTTCGCCGCAGAACAAGAAGAAGTATCCCTTCTTGCCGTTCAACGCGTCATGCGTCGCCGTCATGCCGCGACGAGCGAAATCCGCCGAGAAGATGGCGTTGCGTGCAGCGAGCGCCATGGGCAGCTTGAACGCAAGCGTCTTATAGTTGATGTTGTCCATCGAGCCGCCGAGCATATTGAGATCGAGACCAAGGGCGTTGTTAAGCTGCCTTTCGGTCAAGCCTCCCAGTTTTCCGGCGATGACGGTGGCACCCAACCCGTTGATGGTGTTGGTGTTATCCCAGCCCCCGTACACGTCGAAGCCCGATGCCGCCCCCAGGCGGGCCGCGATATCGTCTCCCAAAGCGAGAGCGCACATGAACTCGCGCCCCGTTGCGTGCGCGCGTTCGGCGCAGGCGAGCGCCGTCGGCACCGTCGTACCGCTGATGTGGGCGGCGCTGCTCTTCCGATTCTCGTTTTCCGCTTCAATAGCCTCGAAATCATAGGACCTCATGGAGAAGCTGTTGATCATGGCCGCAGACGGCGCATCGATCCGCTCGCTTCGGTAGAACGCCGCGCTCTGCGGTGCCGATCCGTAGCTCTTAAGCAGATCGAATAATTCGTCGCACATCGGCGCGTGAACGCCCGCCGCGATGACCCCCGCCGCATCGAGGACGCGCGTTTTAACGCGCGCAATCGTGAAAGCATCAAGCGATGCATAGTCCGTCGCAACAACATGCGCGCAGACTTGGTCTGTCATGTTCAATGGGATTCCTCCCTCAATGTGTCTGCGGGTGCTTCCCCGCACTTCCCGCTCGGTCAAGCGAAGCCGATTCGCGTCCGCTCGACAGATCGCCGGGAAGCCCCCTTTTGAAGGCGCGGGCGACTTTCCCGCCCGCGCCAATCCCCATTATTCTTTGACGGTTACAAGCGACCAGCGGGTTTGGCCGTCCATCTTCTTGACAAGCTCCTCAGCCTCGCCGTAGTACATGCACCACGCTTGGCAGTGCTGCACGCACATGGGCATCTTGCCCTGCTCGGTACGCTCGGCGCACATGTCGCACGCCTGGGTGATCACAGGCATGTACGTCCACTCCCAGATGCCCTTCACGCCCTCGCGCTCGCTGTATTGGAACGGTCCCACTTCGCACACCTTGATGCCGAACTCGCCTTTCGGCAGATCGAGAATCTTTTTGCACGCCACTTCGCAGGAGTGGCACCCTGTGCAGTAGTCGTAATTGACGAGAATCGCCTTGGTCACGGTTGTTCGCCTCCTTTTCTCTAAACTTCGCGGTCCTCTATTTGATAACCTCGTCGGCATGCTCCTTGGCATACTCGAGCGCGTTGCGTCCTTGCATATCGGCGTCTTTCACCTTGAGGCTCTGAACGCGTCGCGCGTTCTCGAGCTGCTTTTGCAGCGCGTCGTTGCCCTCGGCCGCCTGCTTCTCGGCAGACTCCTTATCGCCAGCCATGACGCCGGGAATGTAATCGCCCCAGCCGCCTTCGCGCGTTACCTTCTCGCCCGGCATCTGATCGCCCTCTTGATATTTGTAAATCTTGGCGAGGAAGCTTTTGATGCCCGAGCCGATGCCACCCTGGCCGGTCTCGAAGTTCAAAGCCATGTTGTTGATGTTGGAATCGAATGTGCCGTACAGGCTCGGCTCGGCAGGCTCCTCCTCCGGATACCACCACGCATGCTCCAGATGAATGGTGTCGCGCTTGATGCCGGGGAACAGAAACGCCTTCTGTCGGCAGCGGCCATGCGTGGTCTCGATCCACACCCAATCGCCATCCTCGATGCCGTATTCGGCAGCGGCATCCGGGTGGATGGTGACAAGCGGCCACGGATGGAATTCGCGCATGGTCTCGAGCTGGCGATGTTCGGAATGGAAGAACTCGTAGGATCGGCCGCCCGACGTCGCAATGAACGGATACTCCTCGAACTTCTCGGGTGTTGAGACGGGGCTGTCCTTCGGCTCGAGATGATACGGCATCGGATCGACGCCCCAGTGATTGTATCCCCAGCTCCAAAACTCGAATCGGCCGGTAGCCGTATCAAATCCAGGTTGACCGTCCGGTCGGCACATGCCCTTCTCGTACTTGTAGTACTCGGCGTCCCACGGGTCGTACTTATAGCCGCCCCGCGCCTGCAGCTCTTCGAAATCGCCTTCGTAACGGGTGCCGCCTTCGGCGTACTGGTCGGTGAGATACCACGTGGAAAGCTCCTTGTCGTCTTTCCACGGCCAGTTCTCGGGCTTGAGCAGACGGCCGAGTTCGAGAATGATCTGCTCGTCGGATTTCGACTCGTAGTAACTCGTGCATTTGGAGATCGAGCGGGCGGGCGTCCACCAAGTACGGACGGAGTTGCGCTCGCAGCTCATGGCGACGGGCAGCACGATATCTGCATGGGCAACCGCCGTCGGCGTCATGAACGGATCGGCCACCACGCAATACGGAATCTTGTTTATAGCCTCGTACATACGCGGTGCGTCCATGCCCGAGCACGAAAGAGGATTGGCGCTTTGCAGCCAGATGATCTGAGGCATGAAGGGCTCGCCCGTTTCAACCGCGTGCAAAAGCGCGTCGGAGGAGGCGCAGGCCACGATGTCCGACGATTCAATGCCCGCCGACAAGGTGAGTTTTCCGGCGTAGTTTTCGCGCGGGATCTTGAAATCGCCCAAGCCGTAGCGCTTTTCAATATCGAATGCGCATTTGATGAGCAGGTTGCCGCCGGGATTGTCGATATTGCCCGTCACACCCATGAGGTCGCATGCTGCGGCGGTAACGCCGAGAGCCGAGAGCTGCTGCTCGAACGCAAGACCCCATTGGATGGACGCGTTCTCGGCCGTTGCGTACAGTCGCGCCGCGCCGCGGATGTCGTCGGCATCGAGGCCGCAGATCTCGGCCGCCCAATCGGCGTCCTTGCCCTGCACGGATTCGACAAGCTGCTCGTAGCCGTAGCACCACAGATCGATGAACTCATGGTCGACCAGATCCTCGTTGATGATGGTGTTGAGCATAGCGATACCGAGGGCGCCATCGGTGCCGGGCCGCACTTGCAGCCAATACTCGGCTTTCGCACCGAGCCAAGTGAGGCGAGGATCGATGGAGATGATCTTCGTGCCCATCTGCATGCACTCGAGGATCCAATGGCCCAAGAACCCGTCGGCGTTCGCCTTAAGCGGCTCGTTGCCCCAAACCATGATAACCTCAGGGCGCTTGAACGAAGGATCGGCGTAGCGCTGTTCGTGCGTTTCGGATACGTCGATGATGGTCATCTCGCCCATTTTGGCGGAAGCGCCGATCATGCGAGGGAGGTAGCAGGCGAAACCGGTAAAGCCGAAATTGCAGACGTTCGGCGTCTCGAGCGCCGTCGAAGCGAAAAGCGGCAGCTGCCATCCTATGTTGCGGCCGGTGCCGTGCACGAACAGGATGGTATGGGATCCGAAATCGCGTTTGACGGCATTGACCTTTTCGACGATTTCCTCGTAGGCCTCGTCCCATGAAATACGCTCCCATTTGTTTTCCCCGCGCTTACCCGCACGGCGCATGGGGTACTTCAAGCGGTCGGGATGGTTGACTGCCTCCACCATGTCGAGACAGCGCATGCAAAGCTTACCGCCGTTGAACGGAGCCAGCGGATCGCCCTCAATGTGAGCGAGCTTGCCTTCCTTGTCCACGTACAGCAGCACACCGCAGCCGTTATGGCATCCGGGCGGCGACCAGTGGTTTGTGCGGGTGACGGTGTATTCGCCCTCCTGCCACCGCCATTCGCCCTCATGGTAGGCCTCGCGGTCTACCGAATCGAGGAATTCTTGATAATCCATGCTCCTCCCTTTCTCTCGTATTCGTCTTCGATGGTTGTGAGGAAACTCGCAAGGCAACCGAAAAGGCAGCGGGATGCTAAAAAACCTGCGCCTTTTCGAAAGCTTTCTATCGTGGCGCCCCGGGAGCCTTCGGCGCCCCAGGGGCGCTCGGTTTCGCCGGTGCACCGGGCGCTGCCGGCATACCCGGCGTCGAGGGAGCACCAGGGGCTCCGGGGGCTCCAGGGGCTCCGGGCATCGAGGGGGTGTTGGGAAGATCGGCTCCGCATGCAGAGCACGTCTTTGCGTCAAGCGCGCATTCTGCACCGCACTTCGGACAGGTAACGGTCATGGAAACTGCTGCTGGTCTGAAACACATGGACAACTCCTAAAGTAAACCTTTTAGTACTAGTCTTTATCGTCTTAGTTGACGTGATCAAAATAATACCTTTTAGTATGACTCGACAAGAGGTATATTTATTTTATTTTAAGAATAATATAACGGCTGTTTATCGTGATGTGGCTATATTTTACCTGATCAAATACTAAGATTTGTAGCCTTAAACCTCTATTAGTCCATATCAACTATTTATAAAAAAGTATAATATCTAATCCTATTTGGTACTATTCAATAGGAAGGATTAGTATTATTTTATTCTCATCAGATTTCATACTCTAATACTTATTAGATTAGGTATGGCTTCGATCATCGGACACAACTTCCGCGAGAAAGGTACTCCCATGTGCTTCAGACCAGCCGAAACAGAACTACCGCCCGTCGTGTGCCCCTCATGCGGGAAGCGCATCAATCGCGTTGCCGGGCAGCTTCCCTCGAAATGCCCCTTCTGCAAAACCTCGACGGAGGGCATCGAAAGCGCATCCCCTCAAGCACCGACCCCCGCTTCCCCGGCGGCTCCAAAAGCCCCCGGCGCCCCCGCGGCACCCGCCGCCCCGAAAGCGCAGCCCCCGAAAACCCCCGGCGCCTAGCCGAAGAGGGTTCGATCCATCGGCATCCCGTCTGAGGCAATCCGGGTTCCTAGCGCTTTCGAATAAAAAAACCCTACCCAGACGCACTGCATACAACAAGACGAGAACGAGAACAAGGAGAGAGGAGAGATTATGTCGGAAAGGATAATCGATTGCGGTGATGGCGTTGTCAAGTGCCGCACCTGCGCATGGTCCCCGCCGGGCGACCATCCTGTGGGATGCGGCATGTACCTCACGGTCAAAGACGGCAAAGTCGTCGACGTCGAGGGCGATCCCGACCACCCCATCACACAGGGGCGCCTGTGCGTGCGCTGCCTGACGCTTCCCGAGTACATGTACAACGAAAAGCGCATCCTGACCCCGCTCACCCGTAAGCGGGAAGATCGCGGAAAAGATGCCTGGACGGCGATTACCTGGGATGAGGCACTCGACATCATCGAGGAGAAAGTGGCCTACGTCAAGGAGAACTGGGGCGCCGAATCCATCGTAGCGTTTCAGGGAACCGGCCGCGAGGCGACGCTGTACAAAACGCCGCTGGCCTACGCTGCACTCGGAACGCCCAACTCGTGTTTCCCGATGAGCGGCGATTCATGCTATGGGCCTCGCTGCTCGGTGGCCGACTTTATTCTGGGAGCCGGGTATCCCGAACTCGATTATGCGGCGTTCTTCCCCGATCGATTCGACGACCCGCGCTACGAGGTGCCGAAATACATCGTACTCTGGGGCAAGGATCCGCTCTTCTCGAACCCGGACGGATTCTTCGGCCATACCCTTATCGACCTGATGAAGCGCGGATCCAAATACGTCGTCATCGATCCCCGCGTCACCTGGATGGCCGCGCACGCCGATTACCACCTGCAGCTGCGCCCCGGCACCGATGCCGCGCTCGGCCTCGGCATGATCAACCTCGTCATCCAAGAAGACCTCTACGACCACGATTTCGTGGAAAACTGGTGCTACGGATTCGACGAGCTCAAAGAGCGGGCAGCCGAATACCCCCTCGACAAAGTCGAGGAGATCACCTGGGTTCCCGCCGAGACTATCGCGGCAGCAACGCGCGCCATCGCCACCAACCACCCATCCTCGTTCATGTGGGGACTCGCCATCGACACGAACAGCAACGGTGTGCAGGCAGGCCACACCGTGCTCATCTTGGCCGCGATCCTCGGCGATCTCGACGTGCCGGGCGGCGTCACGCTTGCCGTACCCGCAAGTTTCATGGGCAAATGGCGCTACGAATGCGCCCAACAGCTGCCTCCTGGCATGCTCGAGAAGCAGATCACCGATCCGAAGTACAAAGGGTTCCGCGCAGCGCATCTCATCGCACATCCTGATTGCATCCTCGATACGCTTGAAACCGACGAGCCCTACCCGCTCAAGATGGCATGGTTCTACGCAACCAACGGCATCGCCAACACGACGAACGCCCAGGGCAAGCGCTGGTTCAAGGCGCTCGAAAAAATGGAGTTCAACGTATGCCAAGACGTCTTCATGACGCCGACCGCCATGGGATTGTGCGACCTGTTTTTACCCGTTACTACCTTCGCCGAGCACGACGGTATGGTGCTACCCCACTTCGGCCGCAACACGCACATGGTTATGGCCATGAACAAATGCGTCGAAGTAGGCGACTGCAAATCGGATCTCGAGATCGACTTCTTGGTGGGCAAGCGCTTGAACCCCCAGGCTTGGCCATGGGATAACGTTGCCGACTTCTTCACCGAGCAGCTGCACAACGGCGGCGTGGATATGACGTTCGAAGACCTCCAGAACGACGGTTGGCTCCAGATGGATTTCGAGTACCGCAAATACGAGAAGGGGCTCTTGCGCCCCGACGGGGAACCGGGCTTCAACACCCCCACGGGTCTCGTCGAGCTGTGCTCGAGCCTCTACGAGGACTGGGGCGAAGACCCGCTTCCCTATTTCGAGGAAAACGCGCTGACACCCTACAGCAGGCCCGATCTGGCAGAAGAATACCCGCTCATCATGACCACGGGCGGCCGTGAGACGACTTCGTTCCACTCCGAGCACCGTCAGGTTCCGTCGCTGCGCGCCATCATGCCCAATCCTCTCGTGCAGATACACCCCGAAACCGCAGCGAAGTACGGTATCGAAGACGGCGACTGGGTGTGCATCGAAAACCCGCTTGGCAAGGCCATCGAGAAAGCCAAGATCACAACCATCGTCGATCCGCGCGTCATTCATGCGCAGCACGGCTGGTGGTTCCCCGAGCAAGACGCAGAAGCCCCAAACCTCAACGGCGTATGGAAGGCGAACATCAACAGCCTCATTCCTCATCGCGCCATCGGGCGCATCGGATTCGGCGCGCCGTTCAAAAACGTCTTATGCAAGATATCCAAAGTTGACAGCCTCGATGCGCTCGGCACCTTGAGCCCCGATACCGTCGAAGGCGCGATCGGCACCGACCCCGCAAGCCCCGTAGCAGCAAGGAAGGAGGTCTAGCATGAACGAGTACGCCTTGTTGATCGATTACAAGTACTGCACCGGCTGCCACGTATGCGAAGTTTCGTGCCGCAAGGAGCACGATATCCCGCTCGACGAATGGGGCATCAAGCTCAACGAAATGGGCCCCGTGAAAATGAAGGACAAGTGGCTTTGGGATTACGTCCCCGTTCCCTCCGACCTGTGCGATCTGTGCGAGGACCGCGTTGCCGCAGGCAAAAAGCCTGCATGCGTTCACCATTGCCTCGCCCAGTGCATGGAACTCGTGCCCGTCGAAGAGCTTTCGGCCAAAATGGCCGAGCACGGAAACAAGGTTACCTGCTTCATCCCGTAAGGCCTGGTTTCCATGGCCTAATACTCCATGGATCAGATTATCGAAGCGTCAACAGAAAGATCCCTTGGGGGCAAGGGATCTTTCTGCATTGATAACCCCTGTTAAAAACTCTTATTTTAAGCGCGCCAACCAAAATAGCGTTTTTCAAGAAAAAGAATGCTTTCATGAATCATCGTTCCACGTTACTATTTATAATACCTATCAGTATTATTTCTTACAGAAAGCATGCACCATGAAAGAAAGCGAATCGAAAGTGCTCGAAGCAGCAGCAATACTCTACAACGCCATCCCCGGATACCTCGCTCAAACCGAGAGCAAGCAGCAGATGGGACACTACCTTGTCGACCTCATCGACGCGCTCGACGACATCGAATACTCCCGCTCGGGCACTCCTCTGTACGACATCATCGGCGGCAGTGCGCCCGGCAGACGTAAGAAAGCCATCCTTACGCTGGAAAAAGAATACGGCTTGACCGAGCGCGAAAGCCATATCCTGCGCTATCTGGCAAACGAGCGCAATCCCACCTACATCGCCAACGCGCTCGGCATCTCGCCATCAACCGCCAAGGCGCATAAATACTCTATCTTCAAAAAGCTCGGCGTGCATACCTCCGAAGAACTCAAAGCCATGCTCGAGCACTCCGAAGCCCATCCCGCCGTCGGCTGCGAATAGGAGCGATCAGCCGCCGACGCGAAGCGGGGCGCCGCATTGGCACCCCGCAGGTCGTACATTGCTGTCGCCTTCCGCTAAACGGCGGCTCCTACTTCCCCGCTTTCACGTACTCCTCGGCCATCTCGCGAAGCTTGAACTTCTGTACCTTCATCGAAGGCGTCATCGGGAACTCGTCGATGAAGAACACGCGCTTGGGAACTTTGTAGCGCGCGATGCGCGGAATCGCAAAGGCGCGCACATCTTCCTCTGTCATATCCTCATATCCCGGCCGCGTGCGGATGAACGCGCCGACGATCTCGCCGAGCCGCTCATCGGGTATGCCGACCACCTGGGCATCGAGCACACCGGGCATAGTGAGCAGGAAGTTCTCTATTTCAAGCGGATAGACGTTCTCGCCGCCGCGAATGATCATATCCTTCACGCGGCCCGTCACGCGATAGTAGCCGTCTTCGTCGACCGTGCCGAGGTCCCCCGAATGCAGGTAACCCTCCTCATCGATCACCTTGGCGGTTTCTTCTGGCATCTTGTAGTAGCCCTTCATCACGTTGTAGCCTTTGCAGCACAGCTCGCCAGGCTCGCCTATGCCGCATACCTTGCCGGTATCGGGATCGACGATCTTCACGAGCACCGGCTCGTGCTTGCGGCCGACCGTTTCGCACTTGTGCTCGATATCGTCGTCGACCGTGGTCTGCGTAAAAACCGGGCTGCATTCGGTCAAGCCGTAGCAGATCGTGATCTCGGTCGCATGCATCTTGTCCATGACCTCGCGCATGGTCTCGGGCGGACACGGGCTTCCCGCCATGATGCCCGTGCGCAAACTCGTGAGATCGAACGTGTCGAAATCGGAATGGTTGAGCTCGGCGATGAACATGGTAGGCACGCCGTACACGGCCGTCGCCCGTTCCTTGTGGATCGCCTGCAGCACGAGTCCCGCGTTGAAATCCTCGACGATGACCATGGTCGATCGGTGCGTGAGGTTTGCCATCACTCCGAGCACGCAGCCGAAACAGTGGAAGAACGGCACCGGCAACACCACGCGATCGTCGGGCCCGAGCTTCTGGCCCTCGCCGATGTAGAATCCGTTGTTGAGGATGTTGCGATGCGTGAGCATGACGCCCTTCGGAAAACCGGTCGTACCGCTCGTATACTGCATCATGACCACGTCGTTGTTGTCGAAGTGCGCCTCGGCCTCGGGCAGCGCGTCGTCGGGCAGGTACTCCCCGAGGAGAATCAGCTCGGGCACGCTGTAGAACCCGCGATGCTTCTCGGGACCCATGTAGATGAGGTTTTCAAGCATCGGATAGTTCTCCGATTTGAGGTGCCCGCGCTCTTGCGTGAGCGACTCGGGCACGAGATCGCGAATGATCTGCAGGTAATCGACGTCGCGGTAGGCATCGATGACGCAGAGAGCCTTCATATCCGACTGCTTGAGCACGTAATCGAGCTCGTGGCTCTTGTACACCGGGTTCACCGTGACCATGACGATGCCCGCCTTCGCGGTGGCGTACATGAACGTGAGCCAGTCGGGGATGTTGCGCGCCCACACGCCCAGATGGTCGCCCGGCTTCATGCCGATGGCCAAAAGGCCGCGCGCAAGGTTATCGGTGCGCTCATCGAAATCCTTGTACGTCCAGCGCAGAGCGCGGTCAGGGTACACGACGAACTCGTGGTCGGGATCGATCGCCACCTGGTTCTTGAAGTAGCGGCCGATGGTCAACTCCGAATGGAGCTTATAGTCGGGCGAGCCGGGCTCCCCCTTGTATTCGGTATCGATCGTATCCATGGCGATCACCTACATCGGGGTGTACACAACGGCAAGGAACTTGGCGCTCTGGCCGTCGTGGGCACGGACCTGGTGCGGCACGATCGAATCGTAGTAGATGCTCTCGCCGGGATGGAGCACGAAGACCTCTTTGCCGTACTCGATCTCGACGCAACCCTCCATGCCGTAGAGAAACTCTTCGCCTTCGTGCTGGGAGAGCACGTGGTCGGTCTCGCCCGACGGCTTGATCGTGATGATGAACGGATCCATATGCCGCGACGGACGCCCCTCGGCCAGACTGAAGAAGCGCAAGTCCCCCGCATCCGAAACCGTCTCAAGACTATGCATGCGCGTAGCCTCTTCCATCTCGTCGGCCTTGACGTATACCGGGCCGAGCGCCTCGTCATCGTCCATGAGGGTACCGAGCCTCACGCCGAGCGCGCGGGTGATCTTGATGAGCGGAGCGAGCGAGGGCGCCATTTCGCCGTTCTCTAGACCGCGGATAACCTCGACGTCGCAGTTGCACCGTAGCGCGAGCTCGTCCTGCGTTAGCTGCAGCGACTCGCGCAATGCGGTGATCTTGCCTCCGAGTTTGTTTTCCGTTGCCATACTTACTCCTATCTCTTGATCGCGCCTCGTATGAAGAGCGCATCGGCATATTGTACCGCGACGAGCGTACGCCACAACCAACGACCCGGAAGGCGGGCAACATGCTCGGCGATCGTATCGCCGTACCGCCATGGGCTGCGCCGGCAACGCCGCACCCGCCCGCCGCGCATGACCGCCGCATACGACCGTTTTTCCGCCCGCGCCCACCCACCGCCTGCGCAAACGAAGAAAACCAGTCTCCAGGGCTTACCCAGAAAGCACGCATTCCCCCAAAGCAACCTTTTCGGGGAATGCACGGCAAGGCGCCGCGCGGTAAGGTTTGCGTCATTCGGCAAACGCGATCGAAAGGCAATGATATGGGATGCTATCCGTGCACCCACTGCAACAAATGCGGGATCTTCTCCGTCAAAGCAGAGACGCGCTGCGCGAATTGCGGAGCGCTCAGAACGCCGGGAACCTCCATCTGCTCGAAATGCGGAAGCAAAGAGACCGTCTCTCGGGTCGTGTCGAGCGAAAAGCCCAAACGGTAATGCCGGCGCAAAACGCCGTGCCGCAGGATCGCCGACGCTGGCCCCGGCTGTTGGCCGCCTGTGCAATCATGGTCAGCATAGGGTTCATTTACGGATGGTCGGTGTTCTCGACGCCGCTTGCCGCAGAATTCGGCTGGGATCCGACTACGATATCATTCACTTTCACCGTGCTCATGTGGGCCTTCTGCGCCGGAGGAATCATCGGCTCGAAGGTGGCGAGAAAAACGTCGCCGCGCTGCGCGCTCATTATGTCAGCAGCGGGGATATTCATGGCGTTCGCCCTGACGGCGACGCTCATCCAGCCTGATGCCCCCTGGGTCATGTACGTCGCCTACGGTGCCCTCGGCGGTGGCTGCGTCGGCATGGCGTACACGACAACCATGGGTGCAACGATCCCCTGGTTTCCCGATCGAACGGGGTTTGCGTCGGGAATGCTACTCCTGTGCTACGGCATGTCGACCATGATACTCGGCTCGGTGGCCACGGCGCTTTTCGCCGCGATCGGCTGGCGTTGGTCGTTCGTCGCCCTTTCCGCCAGCATCGCCGTCGCCATCGGCCTGCTCTCGCTCGCCATCAAGAACCCCCGCTCGGATGAAGTCCGCCGAACACGCACCCGAAGCGATGAGGCTCCTGACGCCCCAGCCCCCGAAACAACTGCAGTAGACACCGAATTTGCCACCGCAGACATGTTGAAGCGTCCGGTTTTCTATCTGTATGCCGCATGGATGGTGTCTGTAAGCAGCATAGGGCTCGGCTTGATCGGCTCGGCCAACCAGGTTGCGCTCGATATCGGCGCCGCAATACCTCTGGCGGCGTTCATCGTCGGCACGCTCTCCGTATGCAACGGCCTCGGCAGATTGGCAACAGGATTCGCATTCGATCTTCTCGGCATCTCCGCCACGATGGCTGTTGTTGCGGCGGCCCATATAGCAGGCTGCCTGCTCATCGCGGCGGCGATCGTGCAGCACTCGGTTGCGCTCATGGTTGTTGGCGCGATCGTCGGGGGCTTGGGCATCGGGGGGACGTCCGTCGTCGGATCGGGCTTTATCGCCAAGGCGTTCGGGGAAGCGCACTACGCCGAAAACCTCTCCATCCTAAATCTATCGCTCATTCCCGCCGCGCTCGCGGGACCGCTCGTCATGAGCTCAGCGGCATCGGGGGCGGGCAGCTATCTTGCCGGAGTCGCTGCCCTCGCCGCAATCGGCCTGATCGCGCTGGCGCTCTCCCGCATCACGAAGGCGTTCCTCACCCGCAGGGGCTAGCCCCGCCGACGAAGAGATCCGCCCATGCGTTGGCATCGCCATGGCGCGCAAATGGATGCGGGATGCGATCGCCGTGCGAAATGCGATAGCTCGGCGTAGGCGCCGGTGCCGGCCACCGCACCCCGCGCGCTAACACCGCACAAGCACGGTCACGGGTTGCGGCGCCCCACGCGCCGACATCGGCACGAGTTCGACCGAGATCTGCACGGTTTTTGCCAGATTCATACATCGTTGCCATGCTGTCGCGCAGCAGCATGGCGATCCGATAGGCGCTTGCCAATAATGTCGGGAGTAATGCCTGATCATCGAAGCGCATGTGGCTGACTGTTTTTTGGCGGCGCTGAATGCGAACCGAAAACCATCCCATGGTTTGCTTCTCAATGTATGAATCTGGCAAAAACCGTGCAGATTTTGACCGAATGCACCCCCGCCGTGATAGAATCGCTGCACCACAGAGCCAGTGCAGGCGCCCCTTTTTGGCGCGGCCCATCGTGGAAACGTCTGCCCTCGTTTCCCCTACCACGCCTGCAAGATCCTCTTCCGTTAAGGGCGAGAGAGGATCACGCCCATGGTTCGATCGATTTTCCATGCAGATGCCGATTCACACGCCGATAACGTCAATCGATGTGCCTGCGACACGCCCGTCTACTTCGGATACGAAACAGCATTGGCAATCCTGCGTTCCGTCGACCATCGCGCGCTCAGCCCGGCTAAGGGAAAATGGCGTTCGCTGCCAACCCGAGCACCCGGCAAGCACCGAGCCGAGGCCGCGATCGGGCATCTGGAATCAACCTATCCGAACCTGTCCGTCAGCAGACCGCTGCATGTTCTCGTCAACAACCGCTCGAAAGGCCGAACCTCAGACGGTTGCGAACCGCACATGTGCTCTTCGGACCTTGCAGGCACTTCGTTTTACCGGCTCGCTTACGATATTTACACCAGCTCGCCTGCGTTGTCCTTTATACAGAAAGCATCGCTGGAGAAAGATACCGTATCGCTTCTCGAACTCGGCTACGAAATGTGCGGGACGTATCAGACCTGGCGGACGGAAGCGCCGTCTCGCTATCAGGTTCCAGCGCTCCTATCCGTTCGCACGCTGGAAAACTATCTATCGAGAAACCCTTCGATCAACGGCGCGGCGAGGACGGCGCGCATGATCCGCTACCTTGCCGACGGCTCCGCTTCGGCACGCGAAACCAAACAAGCCCTCATCCTCGGGCTGCCCATGAGCTACGGAGGACAGGGGCTCGGCATCCCTCGCATGAACCATACGATCCCCGCAAGCGAAGCGGCACGGGCAATATCGGGAAAGGCAAGCTTTCGGTGCGACCTGTGCTGGCCCGAGTATAAGCTCGATGTAGAATATCAGAGCAGAGAATGCCACGAAGGCGAAGAAAGCAGGCTGGCGGATTCGAGAAGAACGAACGCCTTGATGTCCATGGGATGGACCGTGATCGGAGTGACGAATTCCGAATTGGACAGCATTGCCGCAACGGAAACGATTGCGCAAACGATTCGCCAGCATCTGGGGAAGCGCCGGCAAGTGCGCACGGCCAACCATCATGCGAAGATGCTGAAACTCAGGCGACGGCTGGGTCTTCCCGCGAGATACGAATGAAGGGTTTTCGCGCCATAGGAGGTTCGTTTGGTGTGAAATCCCATCCAGCACCGACCCCCGTCGAAGGGAGGCCGCGCCTCGCAATGAGCGCTCGAGGCACCGCCGCCGGGAGGAGGTCCAGCGCGCGCCGGAGCCTCCGAGATCCAACCCGCCCGAGCGAGCCCGAAACACCCTGGAGTCCCCAAGACCCACCCTGGCCCGAGAACGACCGAAACCTGCCATACGCCGAGTGCACGAAAAGCCGAACCCGAGCGCACCTAAACCCGCATGCGCCGCACGTTCGCTGCGCACATAGCTTACGATCGCGCACGAAAACTCGAACGGCCTCCATCTGCACAGTTTTTTCTAGATTCATACATATGAAGGCCGCACGTGTTCCCTTTGGGTCAAGCCCGCATATCGTGAACTGGGCATATGGTGCATCCTACATGCGAAGAGGAAGGTCGAAGGCGTATCGGGTTCGCTCGCATGTATGAATCTGGCAAAAACTGTGCAGATCGGCGCGCATCCGCTTCCAAGCTGCAGTCAGCTGGCATCCACCTGAACGCTCGCCGCCCATCTCACGGACTGCCAGCAAAACACCGACCGCCACGCAAGGGCCACCTGGTCCCAGCTCGCCGTCGATGCGCGCCCAGCCCACAACCAGCTCGCTAACGCGCCCAACCCACGGCCGGGTTGCAGATGACCTGCGACGGCACGCCATCGCGGGCGCTTCGGCGATGCCAACCTATCGGCATCGACTCCCGAAGCGGCGGGGCTTCGCGCATATGCGAAACCCCGCCCGGCGATCGGCTTTTGCAGCGAACCCCGATCGAGTGGCTACAACCGCGTTAAACCGAGGTCGCCCACGCATCGATCAGCAACGCGAACGTCAACCGCCATGGTTAAATCTGCATAGCCCGATGCCGTTACGCTCAGCTCGTATTCGTCGGGATCGATCTGATCGAACTCGAAATCACCGAACTCGTCGGTGTCAAGCGCCAAACGGACGCCACCTCGACCGATCAGAGACACACCGGCACCGATCAGAAGCTCGTCTGCCTCGAAGTCGACGACGGATCCCGCAATGAACCGCTTCGGAAGGTTGAGGTAGCGCGCTCGGGAACCCAAACCTCCCACTTCATCAAGAGGCTCAGCCCCATCGAGCAGTGTGCCGAACTCCCCCTCGTCGGCATAGCGTATGGCCTCATGGGCGCACGCATCCACGCAGCGAGGAACCTCCCACCCGCTATCCAGCAGATGGGCGCAGCCCGTGCACTTCTGCGCAATGCCCAACTCGGCATTCAAATAGATGGAACCCTGAGGGCACGCGTCGACGCACGAACCGCAACCCGTGCAAGCGTTGGGGTCGAGAACCAGCAGCCCATCGTCGCGCCGAACGAACGCATCGTCAGGACAGATTTCCGCACAGGGTGCGGCGGCGCAATGCGCGCACATGACCGGCTTGTAAGCCACCTTCACCACCGGCACCTGCCCGCGCGTCTTCTCCTCGAGCCTCATCCAAAACTGCCCCGTTTCGGGCTGAGGGGCGGCGTAAGGGCGCCAATCGTTGCCGCAGTGCTCGTCCTTGCATACGATCTGGCAATTGTAGCAACCGTTGCATTTGGCAACGTCAACAAGAAAAACCTTGCCCATGATCATGCCTCCTTCACGATGCGCGCAGAAGCGCAGAGGCCCGCCGCCGCATCGTAGTCGCGCGCAAACGCCTCAGGGTAGCGCTTTGCCAATTCGGACACATCCGCCTTCTCGATGCCCACGAGAAATCCGTTCGTCACCTCGCCGGCTGCATTCTTGGAAGTCGTTGCACTGGGGCAGATGAGGTTGTTCGCTCCCCCGCGGTCGAGGCCGCCCGCCCCGTATTCGAGAATATCGGTACGCGCCCCATGATCCTGATAGAGCACGCCTTGCATGATGCGCTCGGTTACAAGCACTCCCCCAAGCACGGCTCCGCGCTCGTTGAACAGCTTCGCCACATCGCCGTCGGCAAGCCCGAGCCGTTCGGCATCGGCGGGATTGACCCAAATGGGCTCGTACAGATAACCGTCGGACCCCCTCACTTTGCAGGTCGGTATCTCGCGTAGCCAGGGAATATCGTCGTGCTGCGCATGCACGCGCCACCTGGGATGGTTGGATACGAGCAAAAACGGATAGTCCTTCGCCCGCGCAGACGAGATGCGCTCTTCATGCCCGTCTGCTTCCTCGATCCAATGGGGCACGGGGCCGCGAACCTTATCGTCGGGGAAATGCTCGGCAAGTCCGATCGAGTAGAATTCGAGCTTGCCCGACGGGGTTCTCAGCGGATGCGCGACGGGATCCCTCGCGAACAGCTCGAGTCCCACCGGATCCTTCTCCCAATCCTTTTTGGTGGGAAACGCGAAGTACTGCTGCTCCTTGAGCTTCTCGAACGGATACTCGTCAAGCGGCACTTCGCTGATCGAATAGCCGTACTCGATATCCTCATCGATCGTGCGACCGCACGTGAGTTTTTCGTAGAGTCCCTCGTATTCGCCGCCGTAGAGCTCGAGCTTCTTCGCTATCTCGCAAACCGCCTCGTAATCGCCCTTCGATTCGCCGACGGGCTCGATGGCCTGATCCTCGTAGATTATCTTGTTCCATTGCCCCGAGAAGATATCCGCCTGGATGTCCTTGAGCTCGAACAGCGTCGATACGGGCAGCACGATATCGGCCAGAAGCGTGTCGTTTTCCATCCAGGGATGCTGCACCAGATAGAATTCTATGCTCTCATCGCGCACGGCATCCTGATATGCATTGCCCCCGTTCCAGCATGTCTCCCAACAAGGCGTGTCGCTCCAGATCATATGGATCGGATGCGCATCGGGTTCGGGGTACTGGAATTTGAGGAACTGGTCCTCGCGCTTCATGAAGCACACCACGTGGCCGAACCACGTCATCGGGTTTTCGTGCGTGTATCCGCCCACGATGGCATCGGGCGTCATGGTTTTCGGAATGAAGTGCTTGGGCGCTCCCATGCGCCAACCGTGGTAGACTCCCATGAGCGTAGGGTATATCTCGCTTGGGGGAACGGGGTTGACGCCCTGCAGCACCCACTCGATGAATTTGAACTGGTGAACGCCGGGCTTGCCAAGCCCCTGCATGCCCAGAAGGCACACCTCGAGACGAGCCGGTTCGTGAGAGAAGCACGAGCGGATGTAGCCGCCTCCGTTGCAATGGGCGATCGAGACCCTGTGCTTTCCCCAGTAGCGGGCGAACGCCTTGATGCGATACGAGGGGACACCGCATTTCTCAGAAGCCCATCGGGGCGTCTTGGGAATGCCGTCCTCATGGCCGAGCACGTAATACTCGAACCAGTCGAAACCCTCGACGTGCGTTGCCACGTACTCTTTGTCGTAAAGCCCCTCCGTCATCCACACGTAGGCCACTGCCAACTGGAATGCGGCGTCGGTGTTCGGCAAGATAGGTATCCACTTGTCGGCATGCACGGCGTTGGTGTAGTTCACATCGGGGGCGATATGGATCTGCTTCACGCCTATTTCCGTGAACCAGTAACACAGGCGGCTCGGCTGCAACCCGCCCCAGCCCCACGGCGTCGTTTCGGGATCGGCGCCCCAGAACAGCACCGCATCGCTGTTTTCGCTCACATCCTTGATAACGTTGTCCTGGGGATTCTGCTGCCCGTGGGTCTCCATGCCCCACACGTGCTTCGCACCCCAGTACCAGCCCTCCCAGCTATCGGGTTGACGAGCCTGGATCAGGTAGTCGCCCGGCTCCTCTCCCACGTAATCCAACATCAGCGACGAGCAGCCGTGAGCGCCGCTGACAACTTTCGTCTCGCCGTGCCCCTCGCCCTGGATGAGAATGGACCTCCGTCCGTATTCGCGCCCGATGCGCTCGATTTCGGCGGCGATGATATCGGTGGCTTCATCCCAGCTGATGCGTTCGTATCCGCTGAGCCCGCGCGTTTGGGGGTTGCGATCGCCCGCCGGATCCCAATCGACGCGCTTGAGCGGATACGGCACGCGATTCGGCGAATACGCGCGCTTCTTGTACGCAAGGGACAGAGGCGGCAAGAGCGTTTTCATGCCCGGTCTGAACGTGTGGCCGCGCACCTCGTAGCGCCATTCGTTCAGATCTTCGGGCGTGTAATGCTCATCGTAGTGCAGCGGGCGAATGCGCACGACCTTGCCGTCGAGCACATCGACGCATCCGGTGTTGGACGCTCCCCCGAAACCGCACGATCCGAGGTTCTTCAGTACGGTCCGATCCTTGATCTTCATAAGCCTTCCCCCTTTTCGGGATCGGCTGCAAGCAGAGCTCAAGCCCCTTTGCGAGAAGGCGGATTGCTCGGCAACGGCGGGAAGGGAGGCGGCAGCGCCGCCCCGCACTCGGGACAGACGCGCACGTCGTTGTCGGGCTCAAGGCGGCCGCAGGTCGGGCACTCTCGTTTGCCCAGCCTGTCCTTCATCTCGTCAGCTCGCCCGCACCTATTGCACAAATTACAGCAGTAGCACATGCATGCAGCCTTTCTGAACTCGTCGCCTGCGCGCGAAGCCGCTCCATGCGGACGCGGCCTCGCACCTTCCAGCTCGACGGGTGCCGCACGAGCAGCAATCGCGCGGCACCCGCAAAATGGATCGTTCGATCCTGCTATCTAGCCCCAGCGCTCATGCGCCCGAGGCATGCACCCGAGAGCACCCTACTCGCAGGGTGCCCACAGCACCTGCTTCGGCTTCTTGGCGAGCTTTGCCGCCAGTTCCTCAATGGGGCCGAACTCCATACAGAACGCCTGGCAATGATGAACGCATGTCGGGTCTTTGCCCGCAGCAACGCGATCGGCGCACAGGTCGCACAAATCGGTGGGAACGGGGATCTTGTTCCAGTTGAAGCAGTTGCCGCCTTCTCCGGAATCGTCTTTCTGCCACGGGCCGTCGTCGAGCACTCGGATGCCCCACTTGCCGACCGGAAGCTTGTGTTCCTCCTTGCAGGCCACCACGCAGCTCTCGCAGCCGGTGCAGTACTCGTAGTCGATCAAAAGTCCGTAATCAGCCATGGTTACACCAACTCTCCGAATTTTTCGACGACAAGGTCCATGTCCGTGTCGTAGCTCTCCTTCAACGGGGTAATGCTGCAGCAGTTGCACTTGTAAGGCCCACCGTACCCGAGCTTCGAGTTGTAGTGGTTCGACACGAGGTCGTTCACGTTGGACTGCCACAGGCCGTACAGGCCCTTCTCGTCGGCGTGGTCGGTTTTTACGTACCCGTTGCGAATGTGGGTTCCGTTGATGTCGAACTCCAAGGGGCCGTCTTCCAGGATCTCGCCGACGGGCACGAGCTCGTCGCGCGCCTCGTCGTCGGCGGGCATCTCGGGGAACCACCAGCCGTGATCGGTCTGAACGGTACCCTTCTTCACGATGGGCGACACGACGGCCTTGAACTTAGCACGTCCGAAATCGTTCTTGATCTCGACCCATTGGCCCTCGGCCACGCCGATTTCGACGGCGTCTTCGGGATGGATCTCGATGATCGGGTTGGGATGCAGCTCGCGCAGCACGGGGATCTGGCGATGCTCCGCATGGAACGACGCGTAGTTGCGCGCACCCGTGGTGAGGATGAAGGGGTACTTCTTCGCCAGCTCGGGATCTTTATGCGGGCTGAATGCCGGCTCCTGGTAATAGGGCAGCGGATCCTCGCCGTAGTTCGCATAAGCCGTCGACCACAGCTCCACGCGACCGGTCGGGGTGAGGAACCCGGGATGACGGTCGGGGCGCAGCTTGCCGGTCTCGTACTTGCGGTAGTTCACGCCGCGCTGGTAGCCGACCTTCTTGCGCAGACTGTCGAAATCCATGCGGATGGGGCCGGACGTGCGGCGCTGGGTAAGGAAATCCTCGAGGTCCTTGAACATGCGCTCGCCGTTTTCATCCTTCAGGCAATCCTGCCCCAGGTATTCGCCCAACTCGATGATCAGATCCATGTCGGCCTTGACTTCTCCCACGTCGATGGCCTTGTTGACGGCTCCGTAGAACACGGGCGATCCGCCGTAGTGGGTCATGACCACGTCGTCCTTCTCGGCGCACGATGCCAAGGGAAGGAACAGGTCGCACGCCGCTTCGATAGCCGGAGTGATGAACAGATCGGTTGCCATGCAGAACTCGAGGTTCTTCAGGCCCTCGTACCAGCCATGCGGCTGCGCGCAACAGGTCGGCGCAAGCAGGGTGGTCGATTGGATCCACCCCATGCGAATCCGGTAAGGCTCGCCTTTGGTCATGGCATCGAACATGATGTCGGCCTGGGCGTTGCGTATGTTTTCCACGTAGAGCGGATACTCCTTGTAGCCGACGGTCTTATCGCGAAGGTCCTCAGGCAGGCTGTCCCAGCCGATACGGCGAGTGGGACGTGCGGCATCCTCGGCGGAGTTGTCATCGGCACCCGCATCGGCCTTGTCCAAGTTGAACTCGGCCTTCTCGCCGTCGGTTGCAAGCTTGTCTTCGACGCCGGGAGCAGGATCGATCTCGGCGACGATCTGCCCGCCGGGGACATCGATGTTTCCGGTGATGGCCATGAGGGCGAGCACGCAATGCGCCGCCTGGTTGCCGTTCTGATTCTGGTCGAAGGCAAGGCCCCAGGCGATCGAAGCCGGTTTGGCGGCGGCGTACATGCGGGCGGCCTTGTAGATGTCCTCGACCGGAACTTCGCAGATTTCCGCGGCCTTTTCGGGCGTCATCCCCTTCTCGGGATCGTTGATGCGATCGGCGAACTCGGCGAATCCGTACGTCCAGTACTCGACGAACTCGTGATCGTAGAGATCTTCGTTGATGATGACCCACAGCCACGCCATCGCCATGGCGGTATCGGTGCCAGGGCGCACGCGCAGATGAACTTCCGCACGCGTGGCGAGCCAATTGACGCGCGGATCGACGCTGATGAGCTTGGCTCCGCGCTTCATGAGGTCGATGACGGCATGGCCCCACAAACCGTCGCCGTTGGATGCGAGGGGCATCTTGCCCCACATGACCATGACCTCGGGGACGTTGTAGACGGGGTTGTCGTACGTGCCCTCAAGGCCGCCCGCGTAATCCATTTCGGGATAGTAGGCGCCGAGCACGTGCGAACAGGACATCGAGCGAGGCTGATAGCAAGCGTAGCCGGACTGGGTGTAGCAGGCGTTGGGGGTGCCGAGAACCGCCTGGGCCATGTCGGATACCAAAATGCCGCCGGAGCGACCCGTGCCGGAAAACACGGCCATCGATTCGGCGCCGTACGTATCGCGGAAGTAATCGCGCTTCTCCTTCACAAGGGCGAAAGCCTCTTCCCAGGTAATGCGCTCCCACTTGTCATGCTGACCGCGAAACTTCGGATCGCGTTTCATCGGATAGACGACTCGGCTCGGGTTGTACACGTAGTCTTTCAGCGCCAGGCACCGCGCGCATAGGCGGCCCTTGGTGATAGGGTTGTTCTCGTCACCCTCGACATGATCGAGACGACCGTCCTTGTCGACGTAAAGCTTCAGGCCGCACCCGACCGGATGGCATCCGGGAGGCGACCACATAGACGTGCGGACGACGGTGAATTCGCCGTCTTCGTATCTCCACGGCTTGCCTACATCGGTCTTATACTCCATACCGTTCCTTCCTCTCTCGCTTGCTTGTGCGCATGAAACCAGTGCGCATGCGGGCACTATACGGCGCTGCGGAAAACCTGTCATGAACCGTATGTGCTTATTGTTCCCGCAGGTGCGTTTTGCCTAAGCATTGAGTGTTTATTTTTGTCCTATTGAGCTTTTGACCTGCTTTTTTATGCGTTCTGAAAAAGAAAAGGCACCGCGATGCGATGCCTTTTCGAACCCGTGGCGCAAACCGTGCAGCACCCGATCTGCAATCCTCGAACCGCACGCCCGAGGACTCTTCGATACCCGGGCGCCTACGACTTCGATGCGGGCGCTTCGGGCAGCACCGTTCCGTCCGTATCGACCCAGTGCAGGCGTCTGCGGTAGACGTAGGCGAGCCTCGTCACGATGAAGCCGAGCGCCGTGATGCCGATGCCCAGCACGAAGGCAGGAATGAAGCTGCCAGTCGCATCGAATATGGCGCCGACCGTCACCGGCCCGAAACAGCCGATAACCCCCGTTCCGATTCGCGCATAGGTGAAGATCGCAGGGAAATCGCGCTCGCCGAAAATCTGCCGGATCAGAAGCGGCGTCGAAACCGACACGAGCGAATTCTGCGCGCCGAACAGAAACGCCGATATGTAGAGCATCACGAGGTTGCCTCCCGAGAAGATGAATCCCAGAAAGCCCAGCGCCACCATGGCGAGCTGGATGTTCACCGTGAACTGGACGCCGATCTTGTCGTTGAGCCATCCGACGAACAGCTTCTCCACCACGTTGCCGATCATTACCGCCGTCAGAAGCGAGGATCCCACCAAGGCCGAATGGCCGACCGTCTGCGCGAAGCCCGGCAGGTGGGAATTGAAGCCGGCGAAGTAGGCGATCAGGCCGGCGAACAAGAACATGCAGACGAACGGAACCGTTTTGAGCGCCTTTCCGATCGGAACGCCCGGAAGGTCTTGGTGCTTCTGCTCCCGAACCTGCTCGGCGAGCTCGTCCTCTTCGGTCCAGCCGTACGGGCGCAGACCCATGTCTTCGGGCCGAAGCTTGAACACGAACATCGTCCACGGCAGCACGAGGACGGCCATGATGATAGCCGCGACGAAATAGGCGTTGCGCCATCCGAAATCTTGAATGAACACCGTGAACAGCGGCGACAGGATCGCGCCGCCGATCCCCGAAAACGACATCGCGATGCCGAGCGCTATGCCGCGCCGCTTCTTGAACCAATTCCCGATGAGAATGGGTGCGGGAACGACGAAGATGAAGCTGCCGGCCAAACCGAACACGATTCCGGAGATCCACCATTGCCAGGCGGCGGTGTACGTGCCCATAAGGGCAACGGCTACGACCACGAGGGCGAATGAAACGCTCAGCAGCACGTTGATGTTGTATTTCGTGATCCACTTGCCGACGATGGGCATGGCGAACACGGTGGCGATGAAGTAAAACGTCAGATACATCGATATCTCCGACCGCAGCAGACCGAGGTCTTCGCAGACGGGGACGAAGAATACGCCGGCAGCATCGAGCACGGCGCCAAGACCGCCTGCTTGCATGAAGCAGCAGCCGATCATGATCACCCACGCGAAGTGCATGCGCGGAGCCTTTTTTTCCATGGAAATCACCTATCTATCGGGCGATGCGCCGAGCGCATCCTACATAGATCACGGGGCGTTTAGATTGTTGCCATATGCGGACGCGTTCCCGTATATGGTGGCGGTCCTGCAAAAACGCGCCCGCACCGCTCCTTGCATATGATGCGGGCGCGTTGTCTTCCATCGCTGCGGTTCAGTACGGCTACCGCAGAACCGGTACATTATTACATAGCTATCGGGCTATGCGCGGGTCTTATCCGGTTCGCCTTCGACGGTCCACTTATCGCGGAACTTCTTCGCGGTGGTAACGGCGATGAACATGCAAGCGCCGACGATGGCCATGAACACGATGCCGCAACCGTAGGCGGTCTGGAAACCGCCGGTGAACCCGGCAACCATGGCAACGAACGTCGCACCGATGCCGCCGAGGATGGCGATCGGCATGTTCATGTACGAATAGATCTCGCCGTAGCGACGGTCGCCGTAGCAGGCGCGCGTCACGAGAGGCAGGCCGACAGACATCATCGCATCGCCCGTGCCGATGCAGAAGCCGGCTACGAGCATGGGGATCTGGTTGTCGCCCATGAACAGGACCATCAAGAGGAAGCCGACGATGCTGATGCAGGCGAAACCGACCATGGCGTTGCGGATGCCGATCTTATCGGCCAGCGTGCCCAGGGCGATCTTGCCGAGAATGTTTCCGACGGCAGCGGCGGAAATCATAGTGGCGCCGAGCATTGCGAGCTCAGGGCCGCCCACGGACTGCACGGCAGTCGGCATCATGGATTTGTAACCGCCGCCGAGCGAGATGAGGCCGGCTCCGACGAGAATGGCCCAAAACGCGATCGTGCCCAAAGCGAACTTGCCGCTCACACCGCTCTTCTTGGCTTCCTGCCCATCAACGAGAGCCTCTTTCTCGATGCCGTAGGGCTTCAACCCCACGTCTTCGGGGCGCGTGCGGAAGAAGAAGAACGCCGGGATGAGGATCAGGATGGCTGCGGCAACCGCTTCCACCATGAAGCCCGTCTTATACCCGCTCGACTGGATGATTCCGGCGAAAACAGGCGACCACACGAACGTGCCGACGCCGGTGAATGCCGATGCTATGCCGAGGAACTTGCCGGCCTGCTTCGGGGCGAACCAGTTGTTGATAAGCACCGAGGGACCCACGAGGAAGATCACGGGGCCGGCCAAACCGAACAGCGCGCCGGAAATGTAGATCTGCCACACCTCGGTCCACACCGTCATCAAGAGCAAGCCGGCAACGATCAGGATGCCGCTCGCGCCAAACAGAATGCGTGCGTCAACCTTGTCGAACAAGCGGCCGCAGAACGGCAGCCAAACAAGCATGACGTACGAATACACGGTCATCAAAAGCGTCACCTGCGTAACGTCAGGGCCACCCGTTTCAGGGTTGATCAAACCAAAAGCCATCGCCATCGGAGCAAAGTAGTTGCCCATAACGTTGAGCACCAAGCCCATGCCGCCGGCCATCATCATGCAAACGCCGATGAAGACGAGCCAAGCCCGATGCATCCCCTTCTTTTCTTCAGTCATTGTTTCACCTTTCCCCAGGATTCCTCCAGGATTGAATCTCGATCGGTATGGCTGTTCGGGCCGTGCCTTCTCTCACCCCCTGCCCTTGTCCCGAACCGTGTCATCCGAGTCGCTTGCATTCGACCCGGGATCGAATTGGGCTGATTCTGTTCTCATTCGGAGAGTTTTTCATGGGGCGCGATTTCCTATCTGGATGAAAACCATCGGAAATAAGGCGAAACTGCTAAGCAATGAAGTATTACGATGTAGTCTGATCAGGCATTACGTCGATTCAAACCAAAACGAAAAAGGACGCTGCGAACATGTCGGCAGCGTCCTTTTCCTCGGTTTCGGTGCAGATTTCGCCCTACCGCGTGAACAGCGCGCAGCGCGACGTCCCGTCGATCTTCCGGGCGAGCTCGTCGACCTCGCCGTAGTACATGCACCACGCCTGGCAGTGCTGCACGCACATGGGCAGCTTGCCCTTCTCGGCGCGGTCGGCGCACATGTCGCAGGCCTTGGTGATGACCGGCAGCCACGTCCACTCCCAGCGGTCCTTGCCCGTCTTGCCCTCGTAGGCGTAGGGGCCCGTCTCGGTGAGCTTTATGCCGAACTCGCCGGCGGGCAGGCCCAGGTGCTTCTTGCAGGCAACCTCGCAGGAATGGCAGCCGGTGCAGAACTCGTAGTTGATCAGAATGCCCTTCATCTACTCCTCCCCTCTCTTCTGGCGTTCCTGCCAGGAATCCTCCATGCCGTAGGCATACGGCTCGCCGGCAACGTAATCGTCCCTGAACCCCCCGAGGCGCGTAACAACCTCGCCCGGCGCGGGTTCGGCTACGTCGTCGGTGCACTTGTATATCTTGCAGACGATGCTCTTGAACGGGCACCCGATGCCGCCCGGTCCCGTCTCGTACGATGCCGTGAGGTTGTTGATGTTGACATCGAACGTGCCGTACAGGTGCGGAAACGCCGGCTCCTCTTCGGGGAACCACCAGCCGTGCTCGGCGTACACATAGTTGGGGTTGAGCGTCGGATCGATATGCACCTTCTGGCGGCACCGTCCCTCCGTGTTCTCGATCCAGATCCATTCGCCTTCGGAGAGACCGTACTCCTCGGCCGTCTTCGTCGACACCTTCACAAGCGGCATCGGATGGAACTCGCGCATCGTGGCCTGCTGGCGGTTCTCCGAGTGGAAGAACTCGTAAGATCGCGAGCCGTTTACGCAGATGAACGGATACTCCTTCTTGAACTCGGGGTCAGTGAGCCACTTTATCGTATGGATGGATTCGTGGTGCTTCGGCCACGGGTCGATGCCCCAAGCGCCGAACGTGGCGAACGGCACGAGCTCGATGCGGCCCGAAGGCGTAGAGAAGCCAACCTGCCCGTCGGGGCGAAGAAGGCCCTTCTCGTACTTGTAGTAGGTATCGCAGAAGTCGTCGTATTCGTAGCATCCCTTCTCCACGAGCGCGTCGAACGAGCACTCGCCGTCCGCATGGTGCTTCTTCCAGTACTCGGTATGGGCGTCTTCGATCTCCACCATGCCCGCCTTCGAGCGGCCCGCGCTCTTGTAGCTCTTGCCGGTTTCGGGGTCGTAGATGTTGAAGCCGGTATCGAGGTAATCCTGCAGCAGCGCCTCGAGGGTCGGCCACCTCTTCTGGAACAGCTCGGGGTTGAGCTTGTTGCCGAGCGCCACGATGAGCTCTTCGTCGGATTTGGCCTCGTACCATTCGCTGACCGATTTCATAGCTCGAAGCGGGGTCCACCACACGCGCATCGAGTCGCGTTCGGCGGTGGTCTTCAGGGGCAGGAAGATGTCGGCGAACGCTATGGCGGTCGGCGTCAGATACGGATCGGCCACCACGCAGAACTCGACGTTTTCGAGCATCTTGTAGACGCGCGGAGCCGCATTGGCCGTGCAGGCGATGCAGTTGGCCCCCTGCGACCAGAACATCTTTATGGGATAGGGCTTTCCCGTCTCGAACGCCTGGTTCACCGCGTCGCAGTCGGCCATGCCGATAAAATGGACGTAGCCGGGATGCACCACATCGACGGTGAGCTTCTTCGCGAAGGTCTCCGGCGGGCAGTACAGCTGCGCCGTCGCGTAGCCGGGGTTGATCTCGAAGCCGTTGCGCACGAGGATGTTCGTGCCCGGCTTGTCGATGTTGCCGCACACGCTCATGAGGTTCGAAACCGTCTGGCAGAGCTGGATGGAGTCGTTTTGCGTATCGAACGCGAGGCCCCACTGGATGGCGCCGCGCTCGGCGTTCGCGTAGAAGCGCGCCGATTCGCGAATGACATCGGCGGGAACTTCGCAGATCTCGGCGGCCCACTCGGGCGTGAACTGCGCGACGTACTCCTTCAGCTCATCGTAATAGGCGCACCAGCAGTCCACGAACTCCTTGTCTTGCAGTTCCTCGGTGGTGATGACGTTGAGCCAAGCAAGCGCGATCGCCAGATCGGTCGCAGGGCGCAGTGGAAGCCAGTACGCGGCATGAGCGCCCCACCAGGTGAGCTGCGGATCGATGGAGATGAACTCGGTGCCCATCTGCATGCAGGCAACAAGCCAATGGCCGAGATACCCGTCTGCATTCGATTTCAGGGGTTCGCAGCCCCAGATGACCACGACGTCGGGACGATGCCACTCGGGGTTGGCGTAGCGGTCCTCGTGGCCCTCGGACGCGTCGACGATCGGGAAGTCGCCGATGCTCGCGGCGGTGCCGCAGGTGCGCGGCAGGTAGCACGAGTAGCCCGAAGAACCGATGGCGCCGATGTTGGGGGTGCCCAGGCACGCGCCGCCGAGGAACGGCACCCACGACGATATGTTGCGGCCGGTGCCGTGGTTCACGAAGATCGACTCGCGGCCGAGCCCCGCCTCGTCGATGTTCACGCGGATCCAGTCGGCGATCTCGTCGAGGGCCTCCTCCCAGGTGATGCGCTCCCACTTGTTCTCGCCGCGCTCGCCCGCGCGGCGCAGCGGGTACTTGGGGCGGTCGGCG
>NZ_LT962671.1:208193-354731 GCF_900199545.1 Raoultibacter massiliensis | reverse complement strand
GAACAGCGCGCAGCGCGACGTCCCGTCGATCTTCCGGGCGAGCTCGTCGACCTCGCCGTAGTACATGCACCACGCCTGGCAGTGCTGCACGCACATGGGCAGCTTGCCCTTCTCGGCGCGGTCGGCGCACATGTCGCAGGCCTTGGTGATGACCGGCAGCCACGTCCACTCCCAGCGGTCCTTGCCCGTCTTGCCCTCGTAGGCGTAGGGGCCCGTCTCGGTGAGCTTTATGCCGAACTCGCCGGCGGGCAGGCCCAGGTGCTTCTTGCAGGCAACCTCGCAGGAATGGCAGCCGGTGCAGAACTCGTAGTTGATCAGAATGCCCTTCATCTACTCCTCCCCTCTCTTCTGGCGTTCCTGCCAGGAATCCTCCATGCCGTAGGCATACGGCTCGCCGGCAACGTAATCGTCCCTGAACCCCCCGAGGCGCGTAACAACCTCGCCCGGCGCGGGTTCGGCTACGTCGTCGGTGCACTTGTATATCTTGCAGACGATGCTCTTGAACGGGCACCCGATGCCGCCCGGTCCCGTCTCGTACGATGCCGTGAGGTTGTTGATGTTGACATCGAACGTGCCGTACAGGTGCGGAAACGCCGGCTCCTCTTCGGGGAACCACCAGCCGTGCTCGGCGTACACATAGTTGGGGTTGAGCGTCGGATCGATATGGACCTTCTGGCGGCACCGTCCCTCCGTGTTCTCGATCCAGATCCATTCGCCTTCGGAGAGACCGTACTCCTCGGCCGTCTTCGTCGACACCTTCACAAGCGGCATCGGATGGAACTCGCGCATCGTGGCCTGCTGGCGGTTCTCCGAGTGGAAGAACTCGTAGGAGCGCGAGCCGTTGATGCAGATGAACGGGTACTCCTTCTTGAACTCGGGATCGGTCATCCAGCGTTTCATGGAAAGCGATTCCACATGCTCTGCTAAAGGAGGAATGCCCCAGGCTCCAAACGTCATGTACGGCACGAGCTCGATGCGGCCCGAAGGCGTCGCAAAGCCGGGCTGCCCGTCGGGGCGCAGCATGCCCTTTTCGTACTTGCGGTAAGTTGCGCAGAAATCGTCGTACTCGTATCCGCCCTTCTCCACGAGCGCGTCGAACGAGCACTCGCCGTCCGCATGGTGCTTCTTCCAGTAGTCGGTATGAACGTCGTCAACTTCGATCATGCCCGCCTTCGAGCGGCCCGCGCTCTTGTAGCTCTTGCCGGTTTCGGGGTCGTAGATGTTGAAGCCCACGTCAAGGTAATCCTGCAGCAGGGCCTCGAGGGTCGGCCACCTCTTCTGGAACAGCTCGGGGTTGAGCTTGTTGCCGAGCGCCACGATGAGCTCCTCGTCGGACTTGGCCTCGTACCATTCGCTCACGGCTTTCATGGCGCGCAGGGGCGTCCACCACACGCGCATCGAGTCGCGCTCGGCGGTGGTCTTCAGGGGCAGGAAGATGTCGGCGTAAGCGACTGCGGTCGGCGTCATGTAGGGATCGGCCACCACGCAGAACTCGACGTTCTGGAGCATCTTGTGAACACGGGGCGCAGCGGTTGCCGAGCACGATATCCCGTTGGCGCCTTGCGACCAGAACATCTTTATGGGATACGGCTCGCCCGTTTCGAATGCACGGTTGACCGCATCGCAGTCGGCCATGCCGATGAACTGCACGCAATCGGGATGCACCAGGTCGACGGTAAGCTTCTTTGCAAACGTGTCGGGGTCGCAGTACAACTGCGCCGTCGCGTAGCCGGGGTTGATCTCGAAGCCGTTGCGCACGAGGATGTTCGTGCCCGGCTTGTCGATGTTGCCGCACACGCTCATGAGGTTCGAAACCGTCTGGCAGAGCTGGATGGAGTCGACCTGCGTATCGAACGCGAGGCCCCACTGGATGGCGCCGCGCTCGGCGTTCGCGTAGAAACGGGCGGCTGCGGCGATGTCTTCCGCCGGAACCTCGCAGATCTCGGCGGCCCACTCGGGCGTGAACTGCGCGACATGCTCTTTGAGCTCGTCGTAGTACGCGCACCAGTACTCGATGAACTCGTGATCGACAAGATCTTCCTGCGTGATCACGTTGAGCCATGCGAGCGCCAAAGGCAAATCAGTTGAAGGCCTGATGGGCAGCCAGTATTCGGCACGTGCGCCCCACCAGGTGAGCTGCGGATCGATGGAGATGAACTCGGTGCCCATCTGCATGCAGACGTTGAGCCAGTGGCCGAGATACCCGTCGGCGTTAGAGCGCAAAGGCTCGCAGCCCCAGATGACCACGACGTCGGGACGCTCCCACTCGGGGTTGGCGTAGCGGTCCTCGTGGCCCTCGGACGCGTCGACGATCGGGAAGTCGCCTATACCGGCCGCCGTCCCGCAGGTGCGCGGCAGGTAGCACGAGTAGCCCGAGAATCCTATGGCGCCGATGTTGGGGGTGCCCAGGCACGCGCCGCCGAGGAACGGCACCCACGACGATATGTTGCGGCCGGTGCCGTGGTTCACGAAGATCGACTCGCGGCCGAGCCCCGCCTCGTCGATGTTCACGCGGATCCAGTCGGCGATCTCGTCGAGAGCCTCCTCCCAGGTGATGCGCTCCCACTTGTTCTCGCCGCGCTCGCCCGCGCGGCGCAGCGGGTACTTGGGGCGGTCGGCGTAGTTCACGCCCTCCGCCAGGTTCAGGCAGCGCATGCACAGCCTGCCGTTCGCGCACGGGTCGAGCGGGTCGCCCTCGACCTTCTCGAGCTTGCCGTCCTTGGTGTACATGAGCACGCCGCAGGAATCGTGGCATCCGGGAGCCGAGTACGTGTACGTCCTCGTTACAGTGTAGCCATCCTCCTCCCATTGCCATTCGCCCTCGTGGTAGGCTTCGCGGTCAACCCCGTTTAAAAAGGCCTTGTAGTCAAAGAGCATAAGCACCTTCCTTTCCGTCTTGAATGCGCTTGCGAGACGTTCGCCCGAAACGAACGTCATCCGCAATCTCTTTCGCAACGATAGAAGATGGGGGTTGCTCTTTCATGGGGTGAAAATGGTTAAAAACACAGCGCTAAGCCACCAGGGATTAGCGCTGCTTGGCGCAGGTGCTCCGACGGCTAGTCCGAACCTGACAAATCGACTTCCGTTTCCTCGACGAGGTTCATCAGCTCCTGACGGGAGTGCACGCCCGTTTTCTGGTAGATGTTGTAGATGTGGGCCTTGGCGGTATGCGACGATATGACGAGCTTTTCGGTGATGTACTCGGCATTGCGGCCTTTCGCAAGCATGACGAGCACCTCTTTCTGCCGATTCGACAGATCGAACCGATCGGCGACCGCCTCGCACTTGAGATAGAAGATGCCAGGACGCGTCAACCGCGCGTCATCGCCATCCGGGCTCTCGCTCGGCTCGGTTTGCTCGCTTGCGATTCGACGGATGGGCGTACCCGGAGCAGCCACGAGCACAGGTTCGTCCTCCCCCGTCTCGCTTTTCACCTCCGCCTGCTTGAACCTGTTCTGATCGGGATAGTTGTCTTCGGTCATCACAAACGATGCCGAGAAGATCACAAGCGCCATGAACAGGATGACCGAAAGCGTCGTGGCGGTTGGCCCGAAGTATTCGATCGCGGATTCGGAGAACCCGGCGAACGATATGACCATTCCAAGGGCGATGCCCCCGAAGCTGATCAACCGGCCGAACGAAAAGGCGCGTATCGCCGAAAGATCGCATAGAACGATATGGCGGCATATCGCCGAAAGCGAGCATGTGGTGGGAAATATGGCGCCGCACAGAAGCAGGACGGCGAACACGAAGCGAATCTCTTCCTGAACGAACAGGATGGGAAACACCACCACTGCGGAAAAGGGCAGGAACAGGCGCATCGTCGCGGTTTCGTTCGCAATGTTTTTATGAAGAGAGTCGACGAGCAGGCCTATGCAGGTCGCCAGCAGCGCCACCTCGATTACGACGAACACCCCCGACTGCGCGTTCTGCGTCGACAGGATGCAACCGAGCGCGAAGCCGAGCGCCATGCCCGACGTTGCCGTGGCAAGGTAGGAGCGCCATACAACCTGGCTGCGCTTGTCCGAAACCTTCGCCTTGACGACCTCGACGGTATCGATGCGCAGAAGCACCATGGCAATCGCGTAGGCGACGATGGCGATAGCGGGAAAAATTATCGCGAAGAGGAAGCTCGTCTCGGGGCCGGCGAACAGAATGCCCGTGCACATGAATACGCCCGCCGCAAAGATGCCGACGATGTACGGCTTGATGTCAGAACGGAAGAACAAACAGATATATTCGCCGTACAGCGTATAGGTAAGCGAGAAACTGCAGCCCAGCACGAAGCCGAACACTTCGTACCACGACGCGGCCAACTCGTAAAAGGAAAAGCCGACGCAGCCGACGAGCGCGAACACGGCGGCAAGACCCACCTGTACGATCCTGTGGGTCGAAAGCCAATCGGAAAATTTCCAACATACGAGCAGCATCGCGCAACAACCTGCGAGAAATGCAAGATGCGCGATCCCCGTTGCCGCATTCTCAAGATCGGCAAACGGTATGAATATCGATGTGCCGAGCATGACGAACAACCACGAAAAGCACGACACGGCCCCGACCAAACCAACCAGAATGCGGGCGTTGACGAGTATCCAACCCCCAGCACCGTCCGACGACGCCCGACCGGCGCCGAGCTCCGGTGCACTGCGTCCTTCGCCCATCAACTTCACTCCGCTTTCAGCCAACGGTATCACCCCCATACGATCACCGCCCCCGCCGGCCTATTCCGAGGGCGAAGAAAAACTCCCGTCGCGTCCCACACTCTCGTCATATTAGTAATATGTTACTATATTTCCCTCCTCGGTTTTTTTTCATCTCTTTCGCGCCCGCTTGCGGCTTGATTCGATACGGTTAAGTTTAGGTATTCGATCAAAGAAACAAAGGGGCGAAAAACCCTAATCAACCGTTCGCAGAAGCGAACCATAATACCTCAGGTATTAGGCTGGCGGCAAATATAGGGCATCCCTGCGCATGCCCCGCAAAACCCGGAGCGCCCATAATGAAGGCGCTCCGGACGAGTTGTCGGAGCAGAGCAACGATAAGGAGAGTACGCCCATGTGTTTTAGACCTGCCGCCGTTTCACTCGATCGCAACTGCCCGAAATGCGGTGCCACCTGTCCAGCCGATGCCGAAACCTGTCCCGCCTGCGGAGAGAAGCTCCCCGCAGCCGCCGCAGCTCCGGGCATGCCGGGGGCACCTGGCGCCCCCGGTGCCCCCGGCGCTCCCAAAGCCCCTGGCGCCCCCGGCGCACCCGGCGCCCCCAAAGCCCCCGGCGCGCCGAAGTAAACCGGCTAAACCGGATTTACCGCACTTGGAAAATCGAAAGGGATCCGATTCGGATCCCTTTTTCGTTTTACCCGCAAAAACGCTCGGTCCTTCGCCAAACAGGCGGTTTTGCCAGAAATAGGTCTTCATTGCTAATGCTTTTCAGAACCGCGCAAGCGAAATAGGCCCTCGCTCGCCATGCGGGGGAAACCCCTTGCTCCATAGAATCGAAGCGTCATGCATTGCGACGCACGGCATCGTCCGATGGTGCCAGACGAAAAGGAAGGAGCACTATGGCCGACTACAAGGAGTATATGGATAAGCTTGACCGCAAGGCTTACCATGAAGGCGAATGGCAGTGGCAAGAGGGGGATTTCACCGTAACGCGCACCACGCACTGGTCGCCTCCCGGATGCCACATGGGATGCGGCGTTTTGCTGTATACCAAAGACAACAAGCTCGAGAAGGTGGAGGGCGACCCGCTCAACGCCGTCGCCAACGGAAAGCTCTGCATGCGCTGCCTCGACATGCCCGAGGCCGTCAACCATCCCGATCGCCTGAAATACCCCATGCGCCGTGCAGGCGAGCGGGGCGAAGGCAAATGGGAGCGCATAAGCTGGGATGAAGCCTACGACGAGATCACCGAGAAGGTTCTCAAGATCAAGGAGGAGCACGGCTCCCAATCCATCGTCGTCGTACACGGAACGGGCCGCAACATCGGCTGGCAGGTGCCGTATTTCGCTTCGGCATGCATGGAGACCCCGAACGTGTCCACGTTCGGCTTCACCGGCTTCGCCTGCTACCTCCCGCGCATGATCGGAACCTCGGCCAAATACGGCGATATGATCATCGTCGACGCCTCGCAGGCGCACTACAATCGCTATGCCAACGAAGACTGGCAAGCTCCCGGCGTCATTCTCGTATGGGGCAACGAGCCCATCAAGTCGAACGCAGACGGGTTCTTGGGCCACTGGCTCGTCCAGTGCGTGCAGATGGGTTCGAAGATCATCTCCGTCGATCCCCGTCTGACGTGGTGGGGCGCCCGCGCCGCCTACTGGCTGCCCGTCCGTCCCGGCACCGACGCCATCGTGGCCATGGCGCTGCTCAACGTGATCATCTCCGAAGACCTCTACGACCATGATTTCGTCGACTGCTGGACTTACGGGTTCGATTTGCTGGCTGAACGCGTAGCCGACAAAACGCCCGAGTGGGCTAGCCCCCTCTGCGACGTCGACCCCGAAGCGCTGCGGGGAGCCGCGCGCCTCATCGCAACCTCTTCGAGCTGCGCATGCCAGTGGGGTCTCGCGTTCGAACAGCAGATCGCAGCCCTCGGCGTCACCGAAGCGGTTGCCGACATCATGGCCATCACCGGCAATATCGACAACCCTGGCGGCAACGCACTGTACCGCTGCGCCTACCTCATCGAGAAGCGCTACGGACTCGGCGACGAGTACATCGACCCCGAGGTGTACGCAAAGAAGCTCATCCCCGACAAATCGGGCATCAACGAATCGAACATCGTGTCCTGCGCCGATTCCGACGCCATCCTCTCGGCCGTCGAAACCGGCGAGCCCTATTCGATCGAGATGTTCTGGATCCAGAGCTCCAATGCGCTCGCCTGCGCGTCGATGGACCCCGCCCGTACCCGCGCAGCCCTCATGAAGGTGCCCTTCATCGTAGTGGCCGATCCGTTCATGACCCCGACCGCCCAGGCGCTGGCCGACATCGTTCTCCCCGTCGCCATGAGCTGTGAGCGCAACTCCTGCCGTACCTGGTGGACGCCCGTGCGCACCATGGTCAAGGTGACCGATTACTACGAGGCGAAATCAGACGAACAGATCTGCCTCGAGCTCGGCAAGCGGATCAAGCCCGAGCACTGGCCGTGGAAAGACGACAAGGAATGGTGCACCTGGTACCTTACCGACCAGCTCACCCCCGGCGGAACCGAATATGACCGCACCTGGGAAGAGACGGTGCAGAACCCAAGCGAGAACAGCTGCAACGGAACCGCGTACTGGGATTGGGATGCCACGTACCGCAAGTACGAAAAGGGCATGCTGCGCCCCGACGGGCAGCCCGGATTCAACACGCCTACAGGTCGCATCGAACTGTGGTCGTTCGGCTACGACCACTGGGGCGTCGATCCGCTCCCCTACCACATCGAGCCGCCCGAGAGCCCGCTTTCCACGCCCGAAACCTACAAGGACTACCCGATCATCCTTTCAGGCGGTGGCCGCTCGTTCGAGTTCTTCCATTCCGAGCATCGCCAGCTGCCCACGATGCGCGAGTTCCATCCTTGGCCGCTCATCATGGTGAACCCCGAGGATTGCGAGCGCTACGGCGTGCGCGACGGGGAATGGATCTGGGTCGAGAACAGCCGCGGCGCCCGCTTCAAGCAGAAAGTCAAGGAAACCATCGAGGTGCGGCCCGGACGCGTGCATGCCGAGCACGGCTGGTGGTTCCCCGAGCAGGAGGGTGCAGAGCCGAACTTCTACGGCACCTACGAATCGAACCTCAACAACATGACCGAAGCGTTCCGCACCGGCCAGGGGGGCATCGGATCGGCGATCAAGAGCATGCTGTGCAAGATCTACCCGTGCCAGGAGGGGGATGTGCTGCCTCACGAGGTGATAGCCGAAAAGGGCGATTTTGCCGAGTACGAACCCGGCAAGCCCTACGAGCCGGTCGAAGAACCCGTCGTGACCGTGATGAACTAAAGGAGTGAACCATGAAAGGCATTCTCATCAACTACGAATATTGCACCGGTTGCCACTCCTGCGAGGTCGCCTGCCGCAACGAACTCGGCCTTGAAAAGGGCGAGTTCGGCATCAAGCTGACCGAGGTCGGCCCTTACGAGTACGAAACGGAAATCGGCGCCGACACGCCCTACGAGTGGGTCTACAACCCCACGATCACCAAGGCGTGCAACCTCTGCGACAGCCGCACCGCCGAGGGCAAGCTTCCCTCATGCGTTCAAGCCTGCCAGGCATGGTGCATGTACTACGGCGATATCGAAGAGCTCGCCAAGAAGATGGACGGCAAAACCCGCTGGGCGCTCTACAGCCCGATTCAGGGATAACCGCCCGAGCACGCGCCCGCCGATCGCCCCGAAGCGATCGGCGGGCATCCTCTCGTTCAGACCGGCATAAGGAGGAATACCATGGAAGTGAACGTGACCATCCGGGGAGAAGAGAAGTTCCAAGCGTTCATCGAGGAAAACGCAACGATCGATCTCGAAGCAGCGAAGCAGGATCTTCAGGAGCAGTTCCTCGCCGATGAAAAGGCGAACAAGTACGTGCTCGCAGCCGACAAGGCGAAAGACGGGCAGGAGCACGCGAAACCCTACATGGGGGTCTGCATGTCCTACGACGCTCAGGGAACGCAGATCGGCGGCGGCAAAGCGTACCTCGACAAAGGTCAGGAGCCGGCGCGCAAAGATATAACCATCGTGTTCATGTAGCGCCGCCTCGACCGCATTGCTCTCGACTGAGCGCCGACCGCATTGCGCTCGGCGCTCAGTCGCTTCCATCCGCTAAACGGGCTGGAAGCAGGCGAAACGCCAGCATGATCTCCTCTCGTTCGGCAGGGGATGAGAGATCGATGCCGAACCGCTCCCTCATCCTGTCGATTCGATACACAAGCGTGTTGCGGTGCATATGGAGCCGTTCGGCCGCGTCGCTCGCCCGCCGCTCGCACATCAGATAGGTGAAGAGCATCTCGGCGTCATCGGTTCCGTGCTCGCGGTCGTAACAGACGATCCCGGCAACCGCGCTGTTCCTCACGCAATACGACACGAACGACGATTCCTGCCGCCCCTGCTCGTAAACGTACGAGGGGAAATACGTTTTGAACCGATACATCGGGGCCTCCGGCTTCGGGATCGAAAAAAGCGTCGCTAGCGACTTCGCATCGCGCTGACCGTACTCGATGGCGATTCGCGCCTGCCGATACGCGTAAGGAACGTCGGTGATGCAGCGAAAGGGCTCCGAGACGCCGAACACTCCCCCGTAGGTTTTCTGAAACGACGCGAGCGCCTCGCTCGGATCGTTCGAACCATCGCAGCTCCCACCGCCCGGCTCCCCTCGATCCTCGACAAGCAGGAGAAGTCTTCCCTGAAAGGTGCTTGCCTTGCCAAGCGGTACCGCCTCAAGCAACCTCCATGCGTAGTACCCGAGTACCCGCTGCCCCTCTTCGTCTTCGGCATCGACCTCCATCACGCAAAGGCGATAGCTTCCCTCGAGCGGCATCCGCGCGCGTTCAAGCCGCTTAAGGAGCAGGTCGCGGTTCTGGGGACGCCGCATCACGAGATCGGACAACAGCGCGGCGTAATCCTTGTCGAATTGATGGCGCGCCGTCCAATCGTGCCGCACATACAGTTCGAGGCAGTCGATCAGCATCTGAAACGTATCCACCAAAGCATCGGACAGAGGGTTTTTTGTGCACTGGAGCACGATGTGGACGAAGTAGCTGCCATGCATGCGAAACACGTAGCTCAGCGTCGGGTTTTCGACGATGCGCGTCTGCTCGACGCGGAGGATGCCGGTTTGCGTCTGCCAGCGCTTGACCGCTCCGTACTTCTTGAACTTGTCGACGGTTTCTTTCGCATGGTAGCCCTCCTCAACAAGGCGCATCACGACAGGATCGTCGATCGGCACATCCTTCGTATAGGCGAGCAGGCGAAACGAAGAATCGGTTATGGTCACGAAGTCTTCGAATATGTCTGTGCTGCAATCGAGGAAGCTCTGATAATCGCCATGCTCGAACAAAACCGCCCTCATCCGCTCGGTCCATCGTTCGTATTTCAGAAGAAACCGCCGCGCATCTTCGAAGACGCTTGAAAAGGATCGGTCGTCCTTCACGATGGCGAACCGCATGGCGCAGCTCGGGGGGATCGAAGCAAGCGTCGAACCGTCGCCGATTCCAAGAGCACACGCTTCCGGATGGGCAACGAGAAAATCGGCTGCTTGACGTTCGTAGCCGCAGTAGATCGTTTCGGGTTCGATGGCCGAATCGGATTCCGCCGCCGCTCCCCCCTCGCCCCTTCCGGCAAGATCATCGACCCCGGACGCGATAAGGGCAACCTGGGAGAAGCGCTCACTCGCCATGCGCGGGGCGCTGACAACGCGATCGCCCCAGTGCTCTAGAAGCATATGCATGGTAACCGACATTGTTACTATCAACCCCTCATTTTATTTGCTAAAAACTCTGTCCATATTTGTCATTCATGCCATTTTATTCCCTTTATCAGCTCCATACAATGACGGCGACGAGAAAGACCAACGGCCTAGGGGGCATCGTGGACATCAAATCGCATGTCAAACGCAACGAGTCGCTTGCTCGCGAAGAACTCGAACAGCTCCGAACGGAAACAGACCCCGAAAAAATCTACCTTGGGCTGCAGCGCTACATACGCTTGCGCTATCTCCTCGAAGACGATCCGTACTGGAACGACGACATTGCCGCATTCACCCGTTACAGCATCAAGAAAACCCTCGAGCAGTCCGACGACCCGGCGAAGCTGAGCGATTTAGGCGTGAACTGCGCCGGCTCGTCATCGGAAACCACGAAACATCTGCTGCTGCTCATATCGCTGCGCAAGGGACTCGACATCGACCTCGACCCCGAAAAAGCAGCGTGCACCGCCACCGTACGGGAACTGGCAGCGCTGCTCAGCGCGGCGCTGCTGAAAGCGCACCGATAACGCGGGATGTGCGCCCCGCAGACGAGAACAGGAGAATCGCCGATGAAACACACCTTTACCAAAGGCAAGGACATCAAGCTCAACGTACAGCCTGTAACGATCTCGATCTACCACGAATACGTATTCGAGGGCCCTTGCCGGTTCGGTGAGGGCGAGCAGCTGACCAAGGAATACGACCTCATGCGCATCGCCATGATCCACAAGGGATTCGTCGACGAGGTAACCGACAAGCTCGGAAGCATCGATTTCGTCAATATCCTCGAACCCATCGTCATCAAGCGAGATGAAACGTTTCCCGTCACCGACGAATTGCTTGACGAAATGGGCAAAAACGCCGATGAGGCCGATCTGTACTTGATCAAATTCCATCCCTTCGGAATCGATTTCGCACTCGCATTTGCCCAAAAATATAAAAAGCCGCTTGCGTCGGTTCTGCAATGCTGCAACGACTCGGGCATGGTCGCCTCGCTGCGCCCGCGCGGCTGCGAAGCATACGGCTGGCCGAGCTGGGAGGACGCGATCGAGGGCATGAAGGTGCTGCGCGCCCGCAAGGCGATCGCCAACACGAGGGTGCTCTGCGTTCCGCGAAACAACTCGAACAACTCGCTCTCCGCACTCGATTCGTTCTACCATCATGACGAGGTCACCGAACGCCTCGGCGTGCAGTTCCGCTACTACAACCTCCACGAATTCATGGACCAAACCAACAACGTCGATCCGACCACGAATCCAACGCTGCCCGGCAGAAAGTGCGATAACATCAACGACGAAGACGAGGTGGAGATCAACGCCATCGTCGACGGTCTCGTTGCAGGAGCCGTCGAATGCGACATGACCCGCGAGGATATCTTCCCCTCGGTCAAAGCGCATTATCTCGTAAACAAACTGCTCAACAAGCTCGAATGCAATGCGTTCGCGGCTCCCTGCCCCGACATGTGCGCAACCCGCCGACTGAACGAGGGCCGCTTCACCTTGTGCCTGAACCATTCGCTCAACAACGAAAACGGCATTTGCTCCGCATGCGAATACGATCTTTCGGCGCTCGTTTCGATGGTGCTTCTCTCGAACCTCTCGCTCAGCGCGCCCTACATGGGAAACACTTCCATCGGCAAGGTGGTAAACGATCCCGAACTCGAAGTTTCCCCCCTGCTCATGCGCAATAAGGATTCGTACAACGACGCAGCTTGCGCCATGACATCGGCCGAGAACATCGCCTACACGTTCCACGCTACGCCCAACCGCCTGCTCGAGGGCTTCGACGCCGATAAAGCACCCTACGCAATCAGGCCGTTTGCAATGGGAGGGCGCTGGGGCGCAACCATTCGCTACGACTTCAACCAGGATGTAGGCAAAAAGGTCACCATGTGCCGCTTCGATCCGCTATGCGAAAAGATCTTCATCGCCCGCGGAACCATCGTCGCCGGCATCGGATACAAAGACGAGAACTGCACCGAAGGCGCATTCTTCGAGGTGGCGGATTCGAAGAAGTTCTACGAATGCTCGCTGCAAGTCGGCAACCATATCCCGCTCGTATACGGCGACGTGTACGACAACGCGATCGAGCTTGCGAAAATGCTCGGGCTCGAAGTGCTCACCTGCGAATAAGGCAGCCAGCCGAGGGCTGAGCACGGACATGCGCGAGCCCTCGGCCGAAGCGGCCCGACAAGACGCAAAGCAAAACCGGCCCACCAGACACAAGCCGGTGGTCAGACGAAAAGGAGATTAGCATGGTCAAAGCAGTAACCAAGGCAATGGAAGCCATCGAAAAGCCGATCGACGTGAAGGTGAACATCCTTCCGATATTCGGCTCGCTGATTCACGAAGTAGCCTACGAAGGTCCCTGCCGATTCGGTGACAAAGACGAGCTCACCAAGGAATTCGACACGAAGGCCACCGCCATCGGATTCAAGGCATTCGGCGAGCGCCTCGAGAGAACCTTCGGAGACGATCCTGACGTCAACGCGCTCGAACCGATGTGCATTGCATGCTCGGATGAGTTCTTCTTCGACGAAGAGCACTTCAAGAAGATCGATGCGGTGCTCGGTGATGTCGACGTGTTCTTCCTCTACGGCAATCCCATGCCCCGCCTCGTTCGCGAAATCGCAGGCCGTTACCACAAGCCCATCATGATCCTCACGAACTCGGGGGCCATCACGCTCTCCGAGCTCTCCGAGCTGAAGAACCGCAACTATCCGCATGCGTACGGTTGCATCGACTGGAACGAGGTCGTTCGCAAGGCACGCTGCTTCAAAACCATGAAAGCGCTGCACCGCACCCGCGTCCTCAAGATGGTACGCCACGAAGGGCCTCTTTTCCTCACCGACGATTTCGAGGTCGAGGCCGATTTCGGCGTACAGGCCATGTCGATCAACATGCATGAAATGATGGACCAGCTCCACTCGGGCGACGGAACCGGCAACTACACGCTTCCTCTGCGCACCGTCTGCAATCTGACCGAAGAGGAAGAAGAGGAAGCGGGCCGCATCACCGATGAGCTCATGGCGGAAGCCGAAGAGTGCTGGATGGATCGCGACAAGATCCTCAAGAGCGTTCGCTTCAACGTGCTCACTCGCAAGCTCATGGATCATTTCCAATGCAACGCCTTCACCGCGCAGTGCAAGGAATGCTGCGCGACCACCCGTATCAACGAGGAGCAGGTCACCTACTGCCTCGGACACTCGCTCAACAACGAATGCGGCATCGCATCGGCTTGCGAAGGCGATATGAACGCACTGCACGCCATCACCATTCTGAGCTGCCTGTCCCGCAAAGCGCCGTATCAGTCCAATACGACGCCGGTCGTGCTCGATGACGAAGGTGAGATCGTGTCCAAGAACTGGTTCAGCGACCAGCCGTGCATCCAGAAATATCCCAACCAGCTCTACTGCACCTGGCATGCCGTCCCCAACCGCTACATGGAAGGATACGATGCCGATCCCGCGCCGTACGCCATCGGGCCCTTCGCTGCCAACGAGCGGTTCGGCGCAACGTTTCGCTACAAGTTCGCTGAGGACGAGGGCAAGACCGTGACGCTCATGCGTTTCAACCCCGCTGGTACCAAAATGCTCGTCATCAAAGGCGAGATCGTCGGCGGAACCGGCTACGACCGCTACGGCTGCCCCGAGGGCATCTACTTCAAGGTACAGGATCGTGACGGCCTGTTCCATGCCCAACTCGAGTTCGGCTGCCACATGCCGCTCGTGTACGGCGACTACGCCGACGAGCTGGTCGAGCTCGGATCGATGATGGGCGTTGAGGTCATCGTGTTCGACTAGATCCTTTCCCCGAAGCGCCCGGATGTCCTCATCCGGGCGCTTCTTCACTACGCCCGATTGGAGTACGCCATGGAATACAACGTCAGCGCTCGCAATCCCAATCACGCCCTCAGGAAACGGGTGACAGACGCGGCGACGCGAGCGGATTCGCTTTTCGAATCATGGGACCCGCGCGAGGGCGACGAGCATTCCTTTTGCGAAACCGTCAGGGAATACGTGCGGCTGCGCTACCTTCTGGAACCGGAAGACATGCTCGAGACCGAATATCTCAACCATCTCGGCGAAGCGAGCATCGCTCGAGGCATCGGAGTCTCGATCGAGCAGGTACGTAAAAACGAACTCGATTCGAAATGCGAAGGCACGTCTTCCTCTATGACGAAGAAGATCCTGCTCACCATTGCCCTCAACAAAGCCCTCGAAATCGACATCGACGCCGAGACGACGGCCGACATCACTACGATAACTGAACTCTGCGATGCGGTTCGTGCACAGCTCCTGCAGCGCCAATAGAACGCGGGAGGACAGATGAGCACCCAAAGACCATCTATCGACGAAGAGCAGCAACTCGTCATCGACGAACTCAATTCCCTCGGGGACGTTTTCGGGCAATACACCTACCTTCTCGAGCTTTCGGCGACGCTTCCCGTCCTGTCCGACGAAGAGAAAAGCGCATGTACGCTCGTTGGCGGCTGCCAATCGCAAGTATGGCTGCTCGTCTCGAAAAAAGACGATGGCACCGTCGGCATACGGGCCGACAGCGACACGCTCATCGTACGCGGCATCCTCTCCCTTATGGTTTCGCTTCTCGATGGGCGCACGGCTTGCGAAATCGGGGCTGCAAACATCGCCTTCATTGAGAAAACCGACCTCAAAGCCGCATTTTCCGACGATAGGCTCAATGGTTTCACCTCGATTTGCGCTACCATTAAAACCCTCAGCAAAACTATTGCCAACCAATAGGGAGACGATCGACCATGAACGATTTCACGAACAAGGTGGAAACGATCCGCAAGGACTTTCCCATCCTCGATCAGGCCATCGGCAAACACCCGCTTATCTATCTCGACAACGGGGCCACAACGCAAATGCCCACAGCCGTCCTCGACGCGTTGTCGGCGCATTACCGCACTGACAACGCCAACGTGCATCGCGGCATCCACACCTTGAGCGAGCGTTCCACCGCCTCATTCGAGCAAGCGAGAAAAACGGTACAGAGCTTCGTCAATGCGATGTCATCGGACGAGATCGTTTTCACAGGCGGCACAACCGACTCCATCAACATGGTCGCCCGCGCGTGGGAAGATCGGGTGAAGCCCGATGCAACCATCGCCGTCACAGCGCTTGAGCATCATGCGAACTTCGTCCCTTGGCAGCAGCTCTGCAAGCGCACGGGGGCACGATTCGAAGTAATTCCGCTCACGCCTGAAGGCGATGTGGACCTCGATGCGCTCGGCGAGGTTCTTCACACCCAGAACGTAAGCCTCGTCGCCGTCGCCCACGTTTCAAACGTTCTCGGCTGCGTAAGCCCGATTCGCGCAATTGCCGATATGGCGCATGAGCACGATGCGCATCTGCTCGTCGATGCCGCGCAGAGCATACGCCACGAGTACGTCGACGTGCAAGAGCTCGACTGCGACTTCCTCTGCTTCTCGGGACACAAGATGCTCGGGCCCACAGGCATCGGCGTGCTGTACGGCAAACGCGGCATCCTCTCCGAACTCTCTCCCGTGCGGTTCGGAGGCGAGATGGTGGACAAGGTGAGCACCGAAAAGACCACCTTCGAGGAGCTTCCCCTGCGCTTTGAAGCGGGAACGCCCAACTACAGCGGAGCCATCGCCCTTGCCGCTGCCATCGACTACATCGAGTCGACGGGGCGCGCAGACATCGCAGCCTACGAGCACGAGCTTACTGCCTACGCAGAGCGAGCGCTCGAGTCGGTCGAGGGTGTTCGCGTTCTCGGCAAACCAGCCGTGCGCGCAGGATGCCTCTCGTTCACGGTCGATGACGTGCATCCCTTCGACCTGGCAACGTTCATGGACAAGCAGGGCGTAGCGCTGCGCTCGGGCAACCAGTGCGCCCAGCCGCTGCTTCACGAGGTTTACAAGGTGCAGAACGTCACGCGGCTCTCCCCCGCCTTCTACAACACGACCACCGAGGTCGATTCGTGCATCGACCTGCTCGCGCGCACCGTCGCAATGCTGCGGGCGGCGCGCTGACGCAAAGCGGCGGCAGGATCGCTCCCGCCGCCGAAGCGCTTCCGTTTACACGGTTACGCGAAATCGCGCCTCGAACACTCGTCGATCACGCGGCTCACGGCGTCGTACACGCCGGGATAGCCGCTGTCGTTCAAGCCCGCCGTCAAACATGGGATGAAACCCGTCGTGCGGCCGATTTCAGACAAGGCTCGCTCCACCTCTTCGCGCACCTCGTCTTCGGTCCAATCGGGCTTGTCGATGATCTGCGATTCGATGCCGCCCATGAATGCGATCTTGCCGCCGTAGGTATCGACGAGCTTCGGAATGTCGTTGGACGAGCGCAGCGTGCCCTGCCAGATATCGATGCCCATATCGATCATGTAGGGCACGAGCGTTTCGCCGAAGCTGTCCGAATGATGGACGATCAGCTCAACGCCATGGTCCTTGTAGTAGCCGTACACCTGCTTGTAAGGTTCCAACAAGAATTCTTCGAACATTTCAGGAGCCATGAACGTGGATATCTGGGTGCCCCAATCATCGTGATGGAACAAAGCGTCGGGTTTCACGTACTTGATGTGAGCTTCGGCCAAGCGCAGCTCCCATTCCACGATCTCGTCGATAAGGGCATGCATTTCCTCGGGTTCTTCGTAGAAATTGACAAGCGCTTCGGTGATTTCGCACAGATGATGCACTCGCTCGAAAATGCCGGGGATGATGGCGCTGCACACGAACTGCTCGTTTCGATCGATGGCTTCGGCGCGGGCGGCGATCGGCTCCCAAAACGCCGAATCGTCAACAGACCCCGGAATCTTCACCTGATCGCGCCACTCGGTTATGTCCGTGATAACCCGATGCTCCATATCGTGCATGGGAAACAACCCCGGCTGTCCTTCGATCTGCATCTGATAGCAGCCCCATGCGTCGATGATGTAGTGGTCGGTTTCCTTGTGGGAGTAGTCGCTCAAAGGGCTTGCCATGATCAGACCCAGCGCCTCGTATTGGTTGACGTAGCGGTCGGGATTGCCCCCGCGGATGCACTCGAGCAGGTTCTGGCGTTTCGTGAGCATGCGATCGTTTCCTTTCGTTGCGTGTCGATGGAAAGCCAACCCCGCACCGCATGTCCGCCGATTCGCGTCGACGGGCTGCACGCACCATCCGTTCGTTTACGCCATCGGATGCAGAGCGGCTCGGCAATTCGATTGTATCGATGTCCCGAAAACGAGTCATAGGGCGCTGCGTCTTATTTTCCCCGCTGCGGCCACATAAGACGTTTCGTCCCCCTGCCGAAAGCGAACTATGGGATATCATTGCCTCAGGGAAAACGCGAGAAGGAACACGCATGCACCTGACGATACACGCCCAAGATGGCACGACGCGCTCCGTAGAGGCAGCTTCGGGGCAAACCTTGCTCAAAGTCCTGCAAAACGCCGGCGAAACGGTGTTCGCACCCTGCGGAGGCGCAGGCACGTGCGGACGATGCCGCGTACTCGTGCGCGACGGAGAAAGCGTCGGCTACCGTCTCGCCTGCCAAACCCCCGCAGCGGACGGAACCGAGCTCATCATGGAAGACATTGCGGCAATGCGGGTGGAGGGGGCATCCGATGCCGAAGCCTTCGACAAGGCGAGCGCCGATCGCACGGGAGAATCCTCCCCCCTCGGATTGGCCGTCGATATCGGCACGACCACGATGGTGTTCACTCTCGTCGATCTGGAAACGCGCTCCATCGTGGGTACGGCGGGCAAAGTCAATCCACAGGCGGCTTTCGGGGCCGACGTCATCGCCCGTATCGACGCAGCAAGCACCGTCGAGGGCATGGAAACCCTCTGCGGCCTGTTGCGCAGCGGCATCGACCGAACGCGTGACGAGCTTTGCCGCAAGCTGCATGTGGACCCCGCGCGCATCACGCGCATCGCCCTAGTTGGCAACACCACCATGGAGCACTTCGCTGCAGGGCTCGATCCCCGATCGATCGGAACGTCCCCCTTCGCACCGCTTACGCTGTTCGGATCCGAAATCGCCCTGTACGAGAGCACTGGCGACGCGCGAGAATCCGCCTACTTCGCCCCGGCGGTTGCCGGGTACGTGGGCGGCGACGTAACCGCTGGGCTTTGCGTCGCGCAGGTTGCCGAGCGAGAAAAGATCCAGCTCTTCATCGACCTCGGAACAAACGGGGAGATGGCCCTGGGAAACCGTGATCGCCTGCTGTGCTGCGCCACTGCCGCAGGACCGGCGTTCGAAGGAGCGAACATCACCTTCGGCATGCCCGCCATGCCCGGAGCAATCTCGCGCGTGGATCTGTCGGAAGAGGGCCTTGCCATCGAAACGATCGACGGGAAAGAGCCCCTCGGGCTGTGCGGATCAGGACTGCTCGATGCCGTGGCATGCCTGATAGAGGCCGGCCTTGTCGACGAAACCGGATACCTTGCCGACAAGGACGAAGCCCCCTCCCGATTCGCGCTTCTCGTTGGAAGGGAGCAAGGGCAAGCCGTCTGCTATCTCGATGCTGCACACCGCGTCTATCTAACCCAGAAAGACATCCGATGCGTGCAGCTTGCGAAGGCGGCCCTTCGAGCCGGCATCGAAACCATGATGGAAACGCTCGGCGCATCCGACGACGATATCGAGAACGTCTTTTTGGCAGGGGGCTTCGGCATGCACTTTCGGCCGGCGAGCGCCGCGAAAATCGGCCTTATTCCCCCCGCTTTAGGCGCCCGAATCGTGCCTTTGGGAAACGCCGCAGGCAAAGGGGCCGTCGAGGCCTTGTTCGACGAGGGAAGATCAGCCATCGAACGCGTCGCCGCGCACTGCGAGTACCTTGAGCTGTCCACCAGCCCCCTGTTCAACGAACGCTACATCGAGGCCATGGGATTCGACGACTGAACCGGCCATCACGCCCAGACGCCCGCCCGCGAGGCGCCTGGGCGCAAGGAGATGCTACAGGGAGCTTCCCAATTCGTAGGCGTCCCAAATGGCGTTCATGATGTTGGCCACCGTGCGGGCATCGCCTATTTTGTGTACGGGATGCTTTCCGTATCGGCACGCTTCGTACAGCGCATCGTTTTCAACATAGCCGACGCATTCGACAACGCCCGTTGCGGGAATCGCCATGCTGCCCTCGGCGGTCTCCACCATAAGCTCGCCCGCCGCAAACGAAGTCGCCGATGCGCCGGTAACGATATCCACCCCCTGCTGAACAAGCAGCAGGCGCAGCATCTCGAAGTTGCTTGGGCACAGCGGGCCGTTGAGCTTGAGGATGTCGTCGAGCGCCTCCACGATCGACACGCGCCGCCCTTGCCGCGCGAGCCACAGCGCAAGTTCGCAGCCAACCAAACCGCCGCCGATCACCGCCACGGCCTCGCCAGGATCCGCTCTTCCCATCAGCACCTCCTCGGCCCCGAACACGAATTCGGAATCGCCGAGAGGGAACATCTTCGGCAGGGCGCCCGTAGCGATGACGATATGGTCGCATGCTTCGCGTTCGAGCGCCTCGGCCGTCATCGGAGCATTGAGCCGCACGTCAACGCCCAGACGCTCCAATTGTTCGACGTACCAGGCAACAAGGGCGCGGTCGTCCTCCTTGAAATCGGGAGCGCCGCCGCATACGAGATTGCCGCCCAAGCAATCACGGGCTTCGAAGAGCACCGTTTCGTGGCCGCGCGTTTTGCACACCCGCGCGACCTCCATGCCCGCAGGACCGCCTCCCACAACCACGATCCGCTTCTTCTCGAGCGCCGGCGTAAGCTGCGCGTAGCGCTCGCGGGCGCAAGCGGGATTGACCGCGCACGAGATGTTCTTGTAACGAATCATGCGCCCCAGGCAGCCCTCGTGACACGAAAGACAGGGGCGAATGCCCGCCACGTCATCGGCGCGCAGCTTGTTCACGTAATGGGGGTCGGCCAAAAGAGGGCGCGCCAGACCGATGATGTCGCACGTGCCATCGGCTACCGCCGCCTGCGCCATATCCGGATCATCCATGCGGCCCGCGCATATGACCGGAATGCCCACCGCCTCCTTCACCATTTTCGCGTATGCGCGGTAGAGCCCCTTCTCCTGATACATCGGCGGATGGTTCCACCACCAGGCATCATAGCAACCCACATCGACATCGAGCGCATCGTAGCCGTAGCGCTCCAAAAGCCGCGCCGCTTCCACGCCCTCGGCAACGTCGCGCCCCTTCTCTTCGAATTCTTCGCCCGGCAGAGCGCCCTCGCGCCAATCCTTGATGAAGCTTTTCGGCGAAAACCGCAGCGTAACGGGAAAATCATCCCCGCATACGCGCTTGATCTCCGCGCACACCTCGGCCGCGAAGCGCAAGCGGTTCGCAAGCGATCCGCCGTACTCGTCGGTGCGCTGGTTGAAAAACGATATGGCGAACTGATCGAGCAGATACCCTTCATGCACCGCGTGTATCTGCACGCCGTCGAAACCGGCGTCTTTGGCAATGCCCGCCGCCTGACCGCACTGCCGCACGATATCGCGTATCTCATCCACCGTAAGGGGGCGGCAATCAACGTCGATCCAGCGATTTTGGATGGGGGAAGCCGATACGGGCAGTTCCCCTGGCGCCATTTCGGCGAAAACCCGTCCGAAACCTGCTGAAAGCTGCAGAAAGATACTCGAACCGTACGCGTGAATGCGTTCGGTCATCTCGCGCGCCGTCCTGATGAAGTGAGGCGGATTGATGGTTGCCGAGGGCGTTGAGGGGTACTCGTGCACCTCGATGTTGTTGGCGGCATGCGTTACGCCCGTGATGATAAGGCCCGTACCGCCCTTCGCTCGCTCTACGTAATAATCGATTCCCCGCTGCGTGAAACCGCCCTCCGCATCGCCCAAGCCCATAGGGCCCATGGCGCACATGGCGAAACGATTCGGCAGCTCGATTCCCGCAATGCGAACCGGCTCGAACAGGCTACGATACTGCATGGCGACCTCCTCCTAGACGAAGGCCCGCCGAAGCGGGCCTTCTGCTTATGCGATTGGATGTTTTTCGGCCCACTCGCGACCGTACGAATCAAGCTCGGCGTTCAGAACATCGCTGTTTCGCTTGCGCAAAAGCGGTGCGGGCGCGCCGGGGAAGAACCTGCCGGCAGGACAGTACGTATCCACGCAACGGCGCACCTCGTTGATTATCGCCTCGTCAGGGGTGCTTTCATCATCGATGGCAGGACCGTCGATGCCCCCTATCATCGCCAGCTTGCCGCCCGTGCGCTCCTGAATGGACACGATGCCGTTTTGGGGAATGACGCCCTGCCAGATATCGATTCCTATTTCCACCATGTCCTCGACGATGGGTTCGCAAATGCAGTCGGCATGATGCACGTACAACATGCCGCACTCGTGAATCGTTTTGGCGATGTCGGCCTGAAGCGGCTTGATCATCTCGCGCCAGGTGTCAGGCGGCAAGAACAGATTCTGCTTGCTGCCCCAGTCATCCTGAAAGAAAATGACATCGGGATGCAGGTGGAAGGCCGCTTCCTTGATCACGGCCTTCTTGTACTCGGCAATCGCCTCGAGCATCTCCATCATCGCCTCGGGCTCTTCGAGATACGCGCAAAACGCATCCTCCATTCCCATGAGGAAATGGGATCGCTCGAACAGACCCTGTGCGCAGAAGTACTCGACGAAGTACTGGCTGCGATCGACCGCTGCAGCCTGCTCTTCGGCCTTGCTCCAGTCAAGGTCCTTGTACGACGGAATGACAAGCTGGCTTTTCCATTCCTCGATGTCTTTGACTACCGCGTTCTCGAGCGTCACGTGGGGATGCTTGCCCGGCGAGCCGATCGCCCGAATGCATACCGTACCCCACGAATCCTTGTGCTCGAGGCCGTCCTCGGGCACCGAATCGCTCATCCAAACCGGATCGAGTATGATCTTGACGGCGCTTTGGAAGTCGTTGTAATACGCCGGCTGCTCCCCTGCGAAAATGGCCATCATGTTCTCTCTCGGAGTCATCTCCATCGATATCGTTCCTTTCCACCCTGCTCCGATAATTATTTGTAAAACGAGTCGACCGCGTCAAAGAAAGCTTCGATGTTCTCCCAGGGGGCCATCGGCGGAACGTCGCAGCCAGTCGAAGGCACGAAGTTGGGATACGATGCGCACGACTCCATAAGGGCCGTCGTCGCCGCCCGCACGCTTTCGGGGGTACCGTTCTTGATCTCCCCGGCCGGATCGATGTTGCCCATGGCCACGCAGTCGGCCGGAACGAGCGGCATGATATCCGCCATGTCGATGGCGTTGCCGAAATGATACGCGGCCGCTCCGGTTGCAAAAACCTGTTCATGGGCCTTCACGACGGATGCTCCGCAGTTGTGGTAGACCACAGCGAACGCCTCATCTTGCACTTCGTCAACGATGCGGCGCACGTAAGGGGTGGAGAATTCGCCCATAAGATCCGGGGAAAGAAGCCCAGCCATGGGCTCTGCCACGACAACGCCGTCAGCGCCCGCCTCTTTGAACGCTTTGGTGTAGGCGATAATGAAATCAGTGGTCTTATCGAGCACAGCGGACACGAGTTCGGGCTCCTCGTAGCACAGGGGCATGATCTCGTTCACGTCCATGAGGCGACCGGCCAAAGAGAAGGGGCCGATAACGCCAGCGAGCACCGGGCGGTCATCGATGAGCGGCACGACGCGGCGGATGGCCTCGACGTAGAGGCCCGTGCGGCCCGCGCCCACCTCAGGCACCACGAGGTCGTCGGGATCGGAATCCTCGTCCACGATGGAGCCGACCACCGTGGGCACCTCTTCGTCCGAAACGCGTATCTCGGAGCCGAACGCCTCGGCCTCAACCGACAGGTCCATAAACGACACGCTCGCCGAGGTATCGAGGCGGTCGGCCACGATCTTCATGGCCTCGGCCTGCAATCCCGCATCCTCGATAAGATCTTTAACCGAAATCCCCATCACCTGAATGGCCGGAAACGACACAACCGGCAGGGGCTTCTTCTTCTCTGCGGCAATGAGGTCAGCGACCCATTTCTGCATATCCATAGTCAAGTGCCTTTCTTGTTTTGATTTCAAAGCGATGCGCATGCAAACGGCACCGGCTGAAAACCGGTGCCGGGGCTGACTTTATTTCTGTACGAGCTCGACGGCCTTTGCAGCGGCGGCGCCGGCATCGGCGGTGTAGGCATCGGCCCCCACTTCGTCGGCGAATGCCTGAGTAACCGGTGCGCCGCCAACCATGATCTTCACCGAATCGCGCAGGCCCGCCTCCTCGATCGCCTTGATGGTGGTGGCGATTTCGGGCATGGTGGTCGTCAACAGCGCCGAGCAGCACACGATGTCGATATCGTCGTGTTCCTGCAAGAAGCTCACGAACTGCTCGGGAGCCACATCCACACCCAGATCGGTGATCTCGAAGCCTTTGGATTCAATCATCATGCGCACAAGGTTCTTGCCGATATCGTGCATGTCCCCTTTGACGGTGCCGATGACGGCCTTGCCCACGGGCTCCGCGCCTTCAGCAGCCAGAAACGGCTTCAGGATCTCGGTGCCCGCAGCCATGGCACGTGCAGCCACGAGCATTTCCGGCACGAACACCTCGCCGGCGGAGAACTTGTCGCCGATGATGGTCATAGCGGGAACCATGCCCTCGTTCAGAATCCTGATCGGATCGCAACCTTCGTCAAGCGCCTGCTGCACGAGGGGCTTGACCTCTTTTTTCTTGCCGCGCTGCACCGCGCTTGAAATATCGTCGTAGATAGACATCGATTCTCCTTACAACTCGAATTGCGCTTTCGCACGGCACGCAGAAGCACTCCCACGCAAGCGGGTATACGCGATCTGCACGCCGCGCACCGTTCAAACACTACGAGCAGTTTAGGAAGCGGAGCCGTAGGAAACATGAGGCGTGAAGGCTGATCTTGGAGAATCGAATCCGACGCCGAATGCGCTCCTAAGACTTCGGTGCTAATATGCTCGCAACCCGAAAAAACAGCGGCAGGAGAATGCATGGACGGCATCGAAAACAGAGAACCTTTTCTCGAAAACAGCGAAACCGAATCCTCGGATGCGCTCATGGAACTGGCACGCGAAGCGGGGTTCGAAGCGGTGGGAGCGACAGCCGCCTCGCGCCTGTCTGTCAAACCCGAAGTCCGCGACATGTGCGCCGCCGATCGCTGCCGCGCCTACGACAGAAGCTGGGTGTGCCCGCCCGCATGCGGAAGCCTCGATGCGTTCGCTGAAGCAATCGCCTCGAAGGAAACCGCTCTCGTCGTCCAAACGGTCGCAACGCTTGAAGACGAATTCGACATCGAAGGCATGCAGGAGGCAGAAGCGCTCCACAAAAGAAGGTTTGCGCAGTTCGCCCGAAACGCCTGCGACATCCTGGGCGCTCCCTTGGAGAAAGACGCTGCTTTCGGATCGGCAGACGGTCGAAAACGGGAAGAAGGCGCGCTTCTCTTCCTCGCGGCAGGCGGCTGCACGGTGTGCCCGTCATGCACCTACCCCGATGCCGCCTGCAGGTTCCCCGACAAAGCCTTCGTTTCCGTCGAAGCGGCGGGGCTCGTCGTTTCCGAAGTATGCGAGTCCGCCAATATCCCCTACTATCACGGCAAAGGAACCATCGCTTACACGAGCTGCGTGCTTCGGTAGCAACCGCAAACACGGGCTGGGCGCGCAAAAGCAAAGGCCGACGGGTTTTTCTCCCGTCGGCCTTGAAAAGCGCTGCGACACGGCTCGCCGCACAGACGGCCGTCTTCTGGTCCCGAGAATCTACTTCTGCGGCTCGGCGATCGTCACCTCGGCGTGATCGAGCAGCCACTTGTTGGCCTTCATGCGCTCGGCGATCTCGCGCAGCGCGAATCCGCGGCCCGACGACTCCATCTGCTGACGGGCCATCTGGGGATTCTGCGGGTTCATGAGCCTGCAGGCGTCTTCGAGATCCTCGTCGGTCACAACGAGGCCTTCGTGGCGGAACAGCGCGTCGAGAGCGTAGCCCTGAACGAGCGTTTCGCGGATCTGCATCATGAGCATCATGTTAAACTGCTGTTCGCCGCCGTTCTGCTCGACGAACTGCTCGAAGGTCATGCCCTGCTGCTGGAGTTCGGAGCGCATGTTCATGAGCATCGTCTGCTGCATGGCCTCGTACACCTCGTCGGCGATGCGGCCTGAGAAACGCTTTGCGAGCTCGGATGCCGCAACCTGGCGCTTGTAGTTCTCGTATTCGTTCATGCGGCCTTTTTCGATGCGGTCCTTGATGCTCCCCCGAAGCGCGTCGGCATCGCGGTACAGCGGCATGTTCTTCTTGACCCATTCGTCGGTGATGGCGGGGATCACGCGCTTCTGTATCTCCTTCACCGTCACGGTGCATTCGATGGTTTCATCGATCTGGTTGCCCTTGTCGTCGAGACCGGGGCCCGTGAACGTAAACGATTTGGTCTCCCCTACGTCCATGCCGATGACGTTCTCGTCGAACCCGTCGGGCATGAGTCCCGCTCCTGCGGTGTAGGTGCGGCCGTCGGTCGTCAGGCCCTGCATGGGTTCGCCGTCCTTGGTGGCCTCGATGGCGAGCATGCAGTGATCGCCCGACTGAACGGGATGGGGATCATCGGTCACGAATTCTGCGAACTGATCGGCCATGCGCGCGATCTCGTTTTCCACTTCGGCAGGATCGATCTCGAACGGCGCAACCGTGATCGAAACGGGGTCGTACGAGCTGAGCTCGTAGTCGGGACGGGGAGAAACCGTCAGGCTGAACGTGAAGCTCTGTCCGCGCTTGAGGGGGCTTTTCGCCGTGGCTTTCGGAGGATACGAGGGGATGATGTTCTTCTTGTCGATGGCGAACGGCACGAGCATCTCGGTCGTCTGAGGCTCCACGATCGATGCGAGATCCTTGATGCCGAGCTGGTCTTCCACAATCTGCTCGATGGTCTTTCCCTGCACGGGATGCAGGTTCATCTGCTGAGCGAAGCCGTATGCTGCGGCATTCAGCGCCTGATCGACCTCTTCCGGCGTCGCAACGGCTTCAAGCTGAATCCTGCCGTCGTCCAGTTTCTTTTCGGTTACCTTCATCGATAGCTCCTCGTCTTTACGTATCTCGCATGGCTTGCGCGAAAGCCACACCGCTTTCCATCGCAATCCCCTGTTGCTCCTTGTGGATTGTATCGCAGAACGGGAGCCGCGGCGAGTTCATTTCGATAAATAGGCTACTTCCGGCCAAGCCGCACCCAATCTCCGCTCCCATAAAGGAAGCCGGAGCCCCAGGGCTCCGGCTTCCTTTTCTCCGCGTCAGCGATCACCGCGCGACGGCGATGGTTCGCCATCCTCGCCCCGACGGGCCCCTGCGGGTTCGAAAGCGGCTTTCCCGCACGTCGGACACCTCCCCGTCGAAGGGTCGACCTCGCCACCGCATCCGAAGCACGGTATCTTTGCAGGAGGCGTGTAATACGGACTCGCTTCGTCGTACTTGCCGCAGCGACCGCACTGGGTACAGGGGTAGCACACGTCGATCGCCTACTTCAAATCGACGAGTTCGATCCAGTAGGTAAGCGTTTTCCCGGCGAACGGGTGGTTGAAGTCCAGCTTAACCGCATCCTGGGTCATTTCGGTCACCCAGACGGGCATTCGCCTTCCGTCTTCCTGGTTCGTCCAGAACATCACGTCGCCCACAGCGAGGTCGTAGCCACCATCGACCATCGTCTTCGGATACCAGTTCGCAAGCTTGTCCTGATGCTCCCCGTAGCCCTTCTCGCACGGTATGTCGATCGTGCGCTGCTCGCCAACCTGCATATCGAGCACCGCCTCCTCGATGCCTCGCGGCAGGCTCATATCGCCGAGCATGACGGTCAGGGGCTCTCCGCTCGAACGATCGTCAGCGGGCTCCTCGCCTTTGACGCCGCCCCTGTATCGAATAGAAGCAAGTTTGCCGATTCTGCTGTTGTCGTCCATGTCTACCGCCTATCGCTTCCTATCCGCATGCTTGCTAGCCGAGTTCCTCGGTTTCGTCGATTTCGCCCACCTTGGTATCGTGTCGATGGACGGCATACGACGCCTTGCCCGTGCCCTGCACTTCGATATGGGCGGCTTGGTGCTTCTGCTTTCCGCTCGGCACGAACTCTCCCCTGGCGGCGATGGGATTGTACTGGGGCACCATCAGGAACTGCTTCGGCTTTTCATCGAGCTTCTTCGCAAGCTCTTCGACCGGCCCGTAGGTGATGATGTTCGACAGGCAGTGATGCACGCACATCGGTTCGCGGCCGCCCGCCGTGCGCTCGGCGCACAGGTCGCACAGGTCGGTCAGAACAGGAAAGTAATTCCAGTTCCAGTGCTCGTCATCGATTTTCCACGGCCCGTCGGAGAGCACCTTGATGCCCGTCTTCCCCACCGGATAGGCATGTTCTTCCTTGCAGGTGACCTGGCACGAACCGCAGTTCGTGCAGTATTCGTAATCGATCAATAGTCCATAGGTTGCCATAGCTACACCAGCTTTCCGAATTTTTCCCAGATCAGATCCATGTCGGTGTCGTAGCTTTCGGAAACGGGCTCGATGTTGCATACGAGGCACTTGTTCGGAGCGCCGAAGCCAAGCTTACCGTAGTGGTCGTTGGGAAGCAGGTTGTTGATATTCGAGCGGAAGTTTCCGTAGAGATTGGGCTCGCTTCCGTCCTCTTCGGGGAACCACCATGCATGCTGCGCATGGATGGTCTTCTCGTCGACGGTTTCGGTGATGCGCGCCTTCTCAACGCATTCGCCGAACGGGCTCCACATGCGAACCCACTGGCCGTCGGTAATGCCCAGGTCCTTGGCAACCTTCGGGTTGATCTCGACGATAGGATCGGGGTTGAGTTCGCGCAGGTAGGCGATCTGGCGATGCTCGGAGTGGAAGAACGCCGTCGTGCGCGCGCCCGTGGTGAGGATGTAGGGGTATTCCTTCATAAGCTCGGGATTCGCAGGACCGAACTCGGGTTCGAGGAAGTACGGCAGCGGGTCGTCGCCGAACTGGTTGAACGCGGTCGACCACAGCTCGACGCGCCCCGTCGGCGTTGCGAAGCCGGGCTGCCCGTCCTGGCGCATCTCGCCCCGCTCGTACTTGTAGTAATCGACGGGAATCTGGCATACGACGTTCTTGGACACCTCATCGAAATACCGTCCCTGCTCGCGACGGCCCAGGCGCAGCGCCTCCATGAACTCCTTGGCCGTATCGAATTCCTCCCAGACTTCGGGGCGCAAACGGCGGCCGAGTTCGTAGCACAGCTCGAAGTCGGTCATGGTCTCGCCCACCTCGATCGCCTTGTGCATGAAGCCGGCGGTTACGGTGCAGGGAGCATAGTGGGTGAACACGGTTCCCTCGCGCTCGGCCACCGTCGAAAGCGGCAGGAATATATCGCAGGACGCTTCGATCGACGGGTTCATGAAGGTGTCGAAGCCGATGCAGAATTCGAGGGATTTGACGATGGCGTCGTGCCAGCGCTTCGGCTCCATCGAGGTGCAGCTCATGAGGTTGTTGCCCGCGTAGAAGCCCATCTTGATGGGATAGGGATCGCCGGTTTCGAGCGCATGGAGCATGAGATCTGCATGGGCGTTCAGGATGATCATGCAGTATGCGGGATACTGATCGAGGCCGATCATCTTCTTCTGGAGCTCTTCGCCGACGCCCTTCTCGAACCCGAAGCCCGACTCGTTGTGACCGGCTCCGGTACCGGGAAGGATCTGTCCGCCGGGAACGTCAAGGTTGCCCGTGATCGCCATCAGATCGACGGTCACCTGACCGTTTTGCATGCCGTCGGTCTTCTGGTCGGCCGCGAGGCCCCATTGGATCGCCGCCGGCTTCGCCTGGGCGTACATGCGGGCGGCGGCGTATATCTTCTCAACCGGCACGTCGCATATCTCGGCCGCCTTCTCGGGCGGCATTTCCTGCACGCGCTCGGCCAGCTGCTCGAAACCGTAGCACCAGTATTCCACGAAATCATGGTCGTACAGATCTTCGTTGATGATGATGTTGAGCCACGCCATGCCCATGGCGGTGTCGGTGCCCGCACGCAGCTGCAAATGGATGTCGGCGCGGGTCGCCAGCCAGTTGACGCGGGGATCGATGACGATCAGGCGCGTGCCGCGACGCATCGCATCGATCACGGCATGCCCGAAAAAGCCGTCGGGGTTCGACTCGAGCGGCGCCTTGCCCCAGACGACAAGACACTCGGTGAGCTCGTAGCACTCGTCGTCCCAGCGTCCGGGAAGGGCTCCGGCGTAATCCCACTCGGGATACGTCGTGCCCGCAATGTAGGCGATCGCCGCCAGACGCGGCGTATAGCATGCGTAGCCCGATTGCGTATAGCAGAAGTTCGGGGTTCCGAAGCACATGGTGCCGTAGGGCGCGAAGGTGCCGCCCTCGCGGCCGGTGCCCGCGAAGACCACGATGCTCTCGCGGCCGTATGCGGCCGTGATGCGATCATACTCCTTTTTAATGATATCGAAGGCCTCGTCCCAGGTGATCTGCTCCCACGCATCCGCATTGCCGCGATCCTTCGGGTCGCGCTTCATCGGGTACAGCAGGCGCGCCGGATTGTAGATGTAGTCCTTCAGCGCAATGCACCGCGGGCACAGACGGCCCTGCGTGACCGGATTGTTCTCATCGCCCTCGACCCTGACCAGCCGGCCCTCGTCGTTGACGTAAAGCTTAAGGCCGCAGCCCACCGGGTGGCATCCCGGAGGCGACCAGGGACTCGTGCGCGTGACAGTCAGCCCATCCTCCTCGTAGCGCCACGGCTTGCCGATGTCGTTGACATCCGAAAGCGTGTCGAGCTTGACAACTTCGGCTTTTTTATAGAACTCGTCTTCGCTCATGGTCACATCCTTCCTCGTTCTCGTCCTGAAACGCGTAAAAGCGCCGTTGCGGGCAAAGGATAGCGCGCACCGTTGCGCACTGTCGCCGTACCCAACGGGGTATTCTTGCCCGTACTGTATAATTGATGATGGTTGATCTGGGAAAACAGAGAAAGACTAGCCTTTGGCGCAAACGCAATGGGTATAAGGGGTCTAAGCTCTCTACCCCCTAGTTCCCAAAGGCTAAGACAATGGCTCCTTTCCGAAAACGACATCGGACCCCAGAAAATCCGATCCGTCACGAATGCCCGAGATCCAGGTGAGGCTCGCTGCATTCCGTCCAAAACGTCAGCCGAAATCCCATCTGCAACGACGGGAAGCGCTACCTGGTGTAGAGCGCCCAGCGGGTCTGGCCGTCCATCTTCTTGACGAGCTCGTCGGCCTCCCCGTAGTACATGCACCACGCCTGGCAGTGCTGCACGCACATGGGCATCTTGCCCTTCTCCGTGCGCGACTCGCACATGTCGCAGGCCTTGGTGATCACGGGCAGCCACGTCCACTCCCAGCGGTCCGGGCCGGCCTTGCCCCCGTAGGCGTAGGGGCCCGTCTCGGTGAGCTTTATGCCGAACTCCCCGGCGGAAAGCCCGAGCTCCTTCTTGCAGGCCACCTCGCAGGAATGGCAGCCCGTGCAGTACTCGTAGTTGATGAGAATCGCCTTGGTCATTGTCTGTTCCTCCTATGGAAAGGCTTACGCGCAAACACGGCGGTCGGCGCAGCGTTGCCCGACCGCCGCTCGCTACGCACCGTGTCGCGGATAGAAATCCTTGTCGTAATTGCCAGCCTCGTATTTAGCGCCGAGATCGTATGTACGGCCGAACCCGCCGTTCTCGACGACCTGAACGCTTGAATCGATGTCGCCCTCTTCCACCCTGTATATCTTGCAGATGCCCGACTTAATCGGAGAACCGATACCGCCTTGACCTGCAACGAACGGGCGCGTCAAGTTGTTTGCATTGGAGCTGAACGTACCGAACAGATTCGGTTCCGCCCCTTCCGTTTCAGGGAACCACCAGGCATGTTCGGCATGGATGGTGTTCGGCTTGATGCCGACGAACAGCTTCGCCTGCTGCTTGTAGCGAGCCCCTTCGTTTTCGATCCAGATCCAATCGCCGTCTTTGATGCCATACAGTTCGGCAGTCTCGGGGTTGATCATCGCAAGCGGCTGAGGATGGAGTTCCCTGCTCGTCGGCAGCTGGCGATGCTCGGAATGGAAGAACTCGAACGAGCGGCCGCCCGTTGTAATAATGAGAGGGTACTCGTTCATGAGGTCGGGAGTGGACAACGGGCCCTCGGGTGGCTCGGCATGAAACGGCGTCGGGTGGAGGTTCCAAGCCTGATACGTCAACGGCGCCAGCTCAGCGCGACCCGACGGCGTCTGGAACCCGGGCTGGCCATCCGAACGAAGCATCCCTTTTTCGTATTTTTTGTAGGTAGCATCCCAATCCCAGTATTCGTATCCGCCTTGCCGCTCGATGTCCTCGAAGCTCTTCTTGAGCAACGTAGCCCCCGTAAAGGCAGCGCCAGACTCCTTCGCAACATCAGCCGATGCCGAAAACGAACCGGTGCCATCATGAAGATACCAGTCGAGAATTCCCATATCGTCTTCCCACGGAAAAGCATTCGGATTCAAGCGCCTACCAAGCTCAACGATTATCTCTTCATCCGATTTCGCCTCGTAGTACTGCGAAACCTTGGTCATGGTGCGCACGGGAGTCCACCACGTACGGGCAGAATTGCGCTCGGGGCTCATCGCGACGGGAAGCAAAATATCGGCGAAGGCGACCGATGTCGGCGTAATGAAGGGATCGCAATTAACGACGAACTCGACTTTCTTCATTGCTTCGTACAAACGGGGCGCGTCCATGCCTGGGCAAGCCAGGGTGTTCGACGACTGAATCCACAGCATCTTGATGGAATATGGCTCATCGCGCTCGAGCGCGTAGGTCAAGGCATCAGAATCTGCCGCTGCGACGATGTCGGCCGATTTCCTCTCCCATGTCTTCGATGCCGTCAATCGATTGGCCATCGTCTCCGGAGGCACGAACTCCTCACCCGTCGCATACCCCGCATTGATCTCAAACGCGTTGCGAACGAGGATGTTGCCGCCGGGAACGTCCAAATTGCCCGTGATAGCCATAAGGTCGCATGCGGCAAGGCAAAGCGACATGGAAGACAGCTGCTGGTCAAACGCAAGTCCCCACTGGATAGCCGAGTTGTTTCCCGAAGCATAGAGCCTCGCCGATGCCCGGATGTCGTCGGCGTCGAGGTCGCATATCTCTGCAGCCCATTCGGGAGTTGCATCCTTGACGGACTCGGCAAGCTCCTCGAAGCCGGCGCACCAGCAGTCAACGAAGTTCCGATCGTAGAGGCCCTCGGAGATGATGGTGTGTATCCACGCGCACGCCAAAGCAGCATCGGTGCCGGGCCGAATCTGCAGCCAATACTCGGCTCTCGCACCCCACCAGGTAAGACGAGGATCTATCGAAATGATCTTGGAGCCCAACTGCACGCATACGGCAAGCCAATGACCCAAGTACCCGTCCGCGTTCGAAGCAAGCGGCTCGTTTCCCCATACCACGATAACCTCAGGAGCCTTCCAATCGGGGTTGCCGTAGCGATCCTCATGACCCTCGGAAGCGTCGGCAATCGGAAAATCCCCGAAAGGAGCCATCGAGCCGCATATGCGCGGCATGTAGCACGAGAAAGCCGAGAACCCGAACGTCGAGGTGTTGGGCGTCTGCAGCGCGGCGTTACCGAAAAACGGCGATTGCCAATTGATGTTGCGCCCCGTTCCGTGTATGTTGACGATGCATTCGGGGCCGAATTCGCGCTTGAAGTAATTCACTTTGTCTACGATTATGTCGTAGGCCTCTTCCCACGATATGCGCTCCCACCTGTTCTCCCCGCGCGCACCGGCTCGTTTCATGGGGTACTTGACGCGGTCGGGATGATTGACCGCTTCGGTCAGGTTCAGGCACCTCATGCACAGCCTGCCGTTGGCGACCGGATCGAACGGATCACCCTCTACCTTTTCAAGCCGCCCGTCTTTCGTATACAGCAAAACGCCGCAAGAGTCGTGGCAGCCGGGCGGGGAATAATGATACGTGCGCGTAACCGTGTACCCGTCCTCCTCCCACTGGAACTCCCCTTTGTGGTAAGCGTCCTCGTCAACACCTTCCAAAAAACCCTTGTAGTCAAAAGCCATGGTTCTCCTTTCGCTTCGTCTCGCACGCCGAAGGCAAGCGCCCTTCTCCGGCTGCGCCCATTGTAAAAAGCAAAAGGCATGCTAAATATGGCATTATTATTGAAAAACAACTATAATTTCGGTACTTTTACTATATCGGCATCGAAGGAATCACGATGGTAAGTCTCAACATGATTTTGGAGCATCTTGACGGATGCCGGCTTCTATCGGCACCGCCCCGCATGACTAAACGATTTGCCCATATCTCCTTCCTTCGGGGAGAAAGCAGCTTCGACCAAGACGCCGACGCAAGCAAAACGCCGGCAAGCACTGCAGCCCTTTCCTCAAACGAGTTGATTTTGTACTGCGGATCAGCCGCAGCAGCCGAATCGTTCGCCGCTGCACGCGAAAAGGACTTCGTCCTCTGCATCCAAAGCGAACCGTCCGTCTCCCCCGCCCTTCGCTCGTTGCAATCGCAGGTCATCGTCCTGCAAAGCAGCGAGCCCGTCTCTTCGTCGTTCGATCGAATAGAGCATCTGTTCTTCTCGATAAACTCCTGGACGAGAAGCATGAAAAACGCCGTGCTCGACGGAGGAGACTACCAAAGTCTCATCGATCGCAGCGAACCGATACTGAAAAACTTCATCTCCGTATCGAATTCCGAATTCCGTCTGCTTGCATATTCTCGGCACACGCCCATCGAGGATCCCGTCGCCCGATCCCTGATCAAATCAGGCGTCCATTCTCCCGAAACCGTTAAGCTGTTCAAAAAGTACCGCGTCGCCAAAGACTGGGAAACGCAAACCAAAATCGAACGAAAGCCCGCGTCGGAGCTTACTGCGCATGAAGTGCTCGACTACGTATTCCGCATCCAGGGAAACTACTTCATCCACGTCAACATGCACTGCAACGTGATTCCCCCTACCGCAGCCCTTGTAGATGCGTTCCAGCTCCTCGTCGAGCATATGGAATACTGCGTAAAACGCGACTGGAACGAAAGGTTCCTCCAGGAACAGGAGCCATCCCGACTTTTCGGGGATCTCATAGCCCATAAGCCCCAGAACGAAAAAGCTTTTGCGGACCGTCTCGAAAGCACGGGAATCCCGAAGGCCGGCTCGTTTCTGCTCGTAGCTTTCAAATTCCAAGAGCACAGCCGGGAAAACAAGCTGCTGCCTTACTATGCGAACCATCTCAAAGAAGCCTTTCCCGGATGCCACATAGGCATCCATGGCGTTTACGCGCTCATGCTCTATACGCACGAAACGAATCCCGCAGCCGAAGAGCGGCGGCTTCTCGCCTTTTCCGAAACCCATCCCTGCTCGATCGGCGTATCCAACCGCTTCTCCAACATAACCGATTTCGCCTTTGCGTTCCAGCAATCGAAAAACGCTATTGAAATCGCCTTGAGCCCCCGGCAATCGCTTGCCGCTCGCTACTCTGAAAAGAAAGATTCGCCGATCTATCGATTCGATGCGTATTTCCCCTCTTACATCGCCGAAACCGCACGTACGAACAATCATCTTGTCGAATACTGCGTTCAGAACGGAATCGTGCCCAAGATCGCAGCTTTCGACGAGCAGCACGGCACGAATGACCTCAAGACGCTATTTCTCTACCTCATCTGCGAGCGCAAGGTCAGCGCAGCATGCGAAGCTCTCTTCCTTCATCGCAATACACTGCTTTACCGCATCGAGAAAATGCAAGATCGATTCGGATTCAACCTTGACGACCCGAACGTCAGGCAGCAGATCATGCTCGAGTATTCGCTGTACTCGCCCGAATAGACGGCTAGGCACTCGAATCCCATCTCAAACACTCTTTTGATATGTCAAAATCATTGAATTTTTCCTTTCTTTTCGGTTCTTTTGCTCTGTAAAAGGACAAAGCCTCTTTCATACAATGCCCGCAACGAATCTTGCGACGGACCCCAGAGCAATCACGGGCCAGAAGGTCGCAAGGGTACCGCTTGGATCGCCCTAGCCGACCCTTCCTCGGGATCCGCAGGCAAACCAATCGAAGGCGCTACGAACGCAGAAAGGACGAGGAACGATCATGGAATTCGACATCAAAAAAGGCAAAGACATCAAAATCAACATACGACCGGTAACGATATCCGTATACCACGAGTATGTATTCGAGGGTCCATGCCGATTCGGCAAGGGAGACGAGCTGACCAAGGATTTCGACATGATGTCGATTTCGATGGTTCACAAGCAGTTCGTCGACGAAGTGCAAGAGAGACTCGGAAAACTGCCGTTCGTCAACATCGTCGACCCCGTCGTCATCAAGCGCGACGAAACGTTCCCCGTCACCGACGAGCTGCTCGCGGAGATGGCAGGCGATGTCGAGAACACAGACGTATACCTGCTGAAATTCCATCCTTTCGGAATCGACTTCGCCCTTGAATTTGCCCGAACCTACCGAAAGCCTCTCGCAACCGTTCTGCAGTGCTGCAATGATTCCGGGCTCATGGCGGCCCTGCGCCCTCGCGGTTTCGAAGGATACAGCTGGATAGACTGGGATAGCGCCATCGATGGGCTCAAGGTGCTCCGCGCACGAAAGGCGCTCGCAAAAACCCGCGTGCTCTGCATCCCGCGAGCGAACTCCAACAATTCGCTCAGCGCTCTCGACTCGTTCTACGACCATAGCAACGTCACCGAAAAACTCGGCGTCCAGTTCCGATACTACAACCTGCACGAATTCATGGACCAGACCAAAAACGTCGACCCCATGAGCAACCCCACCCTCCCGGGTCGTCTCTGCGACAACATCAACGACGAGGACGAAGCGGAAATCAAGAGAATCGCAGACGAATTGATCTCGGGCGCCGAAGAATGCGACATGAAACCCGAGGATGTCTACCCGTCGGTCAGGGCAAACTACCTTGTCAACAAATTGCTTGCAAAACTAGAATGCAACGCTTTTGCCGCCCCTTGCCCCGACATGTGCGCAACAAGGCGGCTCAACGAAGAAAGGTTCACGCTTTGCCTGAACCACTCGCTCAACAACGAAAACGGAGTCTGCTCAGCCTGCGAATACGATATTTCGGCGCTTGTCTCCATGGTTCTGCTGTCGAACCTCTCCTTCAGCGCACCCTACATGGGCAACACGTCGGTCGGGAAGACCAACGGCAACCGCAACCCCGAAGTTTCGCCTCTGCTCACTCTCAACAAAGACTCGTATGCAGACGCCTCGGACACCATGGCAGGCGTCAAGGACATCGCCTACACCTTCCACGCTACCCCGAACCGGCTGCTCAAAGGCTTCGATGCCGACCGCGAGCCCTACGCGCTGCGCCCCTTCGCCATGGGGGGAAGATGGGGAGCGACCATCCGGTACGACTTCAACAACGACAAAGGACAGACGGTAACGATGTGCAGATTCGACCCGCTTTGCGAGAAGATATTCATTGCACGCGGCACCATCGTATCGGGCATCGGATACAAAGACGAAAACTGCACGGAAGGCGCTTTCTTCAAAGTCGCCGACGCACGAAGGTTCTACGAGTGCTCCCTGCAAGTCGGAAACCATATTCCCCTCGTCTACGGTGATGTATACGACAACGCATGCAAGCTCGCCGACATACTCGGACTCGAGATCCTCACCTGCGAGTAAAGCATCGATTACAACACGAACGAAACCTGGAGCACCCGGCAATCGACCGGGTGCTTTTTCAAACGGCATTGAGAGTACGATGACTCGCCGGGACATTGCCCGTATACTGCCGTTCGCCGCTATAGACGCGTCGCAACCAGAGACGGACCGCACACGCAAAGGCCTTTCCGGGCCAAATCAGTCAGATGAACAGCGTCCGACCGAGAGCCAAGGAGGAAAACCATGACTGACAAGCAATCGGCTATCGCCGAAAGAGAAGCCGATATCGTAAGGCTCCTGTCATCCTTCGATGACTGGCTGTCTGTTTATTCTTACCTCATCGATTCGACGCTTTACCTCCCCGCCCTTACGGCCGAAGAAAAGAAACGCGCCGTAGCCGTTGCGGATTGCCAATCGGCAACATGGATACTCGTCGAACTCGAGGGCGGACTCGTCAGGATAAAGGCCGACAGCGAAGCGCTCATCGTCAAAGGACTCGCCGGTCTGCTCGTCAGGGTATTCGATGGGCAGCCGCCCGATGCCGTTCTCGAAGCCGATATAGATTTCGTTTCAAAAACCATGTTAAAGCAAAACCTCGACTCGCAAAGAACGAAGGGGCTTGGCGCCATGTTCGAAACCATTGTGTGCCAAACGAGGGCCCTGCGATCAGAAAACAACGATAACGCCTGATAACCGCCTCGCACTGAGAGTGCTATGTCGAAAATTGCCCGATTTCGCACTCAGCTTTCGGTGCATCCGCGTGCGCCATTGCTTAAGGTGGCAAGCAAGGGGATGCAAACCGCATCCAAAAGAATACGAGAGGAGCTTCACCTATGGACGTATCATTCAAGCGCCCCATCGATGAGAAGTGCGTCGTCTTGCCGGTCTTCGGCGCGCTCATCCACGATTACGCGTACGAGGGCCCATGCCGATTCGGAAACAAAGATGAGCTGACGCATGAGTTCGACGAAATGGCGGCGGCAACCGGGCTCAAAGCCTTCAACGAGAAGATCGTCGAGAAGCTCGCAGGGCCGGACATCGAGCTCATGGACACGGTATTTGCGGCGAATTCCGACGAATTCAATCTGCTTCAGGACACCATAGGAGAAATAGAAGCGCTCAAGGGACGGTTCGACGCGATTCTGCTCGACGGCAACCCGATGCCGTTTTGGGTACGCGAAGTCTACCAGCACTTCGATTGCCCCATCCTGATCCACACCGACACGGGCGCCATCACCATGTCCGAAGTCTGCGACGCCCACAACCGAGGATATGACAACGTATACGCAACGCTGTACTGGGACGATGTCCGCGATCGCCTGCGCTGCATCAAGGTCATGAAGGCTCTTGCCCACACGCGCACCCTTAAGATGATCCGCCATGAATCGAACCTGTACCTTACCGACGACTTCGACGTGGCTGCAGACTTCGGCGTATCGGCTCGATCCATCAACCTTCACGAAGTCATCGACCAGCTCGACAAAACCGATGGATACAACAACCATACGCTGCCCGAGAGAAAAGCCTATAACCTCACCGAAGAGGAAGAAGCGGAAGCGGAAGCGATTGCCGACGAGTTGATCGCCGGAGCGAAAGACGTGTTCATGGAACGGGATAAGCTTCTGAAATCCGTCCGTTTCAACGTTTTGACGCGCAAGCTCATGAAGCATTTCGGATGCAATTCGTTCACCGCCCAATGCAAGGAATGCTGCGCTACGACGCGCCTGAATCACGAACAGGTCACCTTCTGCCTCGGCCATTCGCTCAACAACGAAGCCGGCATTCCCTCCGCCTGCGAAGGCGACATGAACGCGCTGCACGCCATGGTGGTCATGATGTGCTTGTCCCACAAGGCGCCCTATCAGTCGAACACGACGCCCGTGGTTATCGAAGACGACGAAATTTACGGAGCCATGTGGTTCGCTCCGCATGAGTGCATGGACGAATACCCGAACAAGCTGTACTGCACGTGGCATGCAACGCCGAACCGCAAGATGCATGGCTTCGACGCCGAGGACGACGCATACGGCGTCGGCCCCTTTGCCGCGAACGCCGGCTTCGGAGCCACGATCCGCTACGACTTCAACGATCACATCGGCGAAGATGTGACCATGATGCGCTTCAACCCCGCTGGAACGAAGATGCTCGTATACAAATCGAAAATCGTCGGCGGCACCGGCTACGATCGCTACGGATGCCCCGAGGGTCCCTATTTCCCGCTCAAAGACCGCGATGCCGCCTTCATGGCTCAAAACGAATTCGGCGACCACACCGCTTTGGTATACGGCGACTACCGTAAAGACCTGAAACTTCTTGCCGATATGATGAAGATCGAATACGTGGAGTTCACCGACTAATCGCAGAACCTGCACGCGATGCGAGCGGAACCCCAGCGGCTCCGCTCGCCGGCGGACTGCAAAACCAAACACACTCTCTATACCAAGAATTCGTCAATCCAGACAAGGAGGATCCGTGGAATACAACATGGGCCCGGGACGGCGCGACAGGGCGCTTGAGTTGCGCTACGAAGAGGCCGAGAAAAAGGCCAAGGCAATCGCCGAAACCCTGAAGAGCAAACCGCGTCCTTCGGCAGACGAGTTCGACGCTTCCGTCAGATCATACATCCGTACAAGAATGCTCCTCGAGCCGAAAGACGAGATGCCCGATTCTCTCAACGTCCTCGGGCAGATGAACCTCGCCCGCGCTCTCGGCGTATCGATTCCCGAACTCTCGAGCATCGACATGGAAGCGAAATGCGGAGGAACCTCAGCGGTCATGACGAAAAAGATACTGCTCATCATGGCCCTGAACCGAGATCTGGGCGTTTCCGTAACTCCCGATGAAGCAGCAGAGATAACCAAAATCTCCGAGCTCATCGAGCGGCTTTACCACCTATACGAAAGCAACGACTAGGATTGCGCCTCGGCAGCTTCGGGATTCGTATCGTCGAGCAGATCCATTAACTCCCTCTGCGTATGAATCCCGACTTTTTGGTATATGTTGTAAATATGGGTTTTCGCCGTCGACTCCGAAATGAACAGCTTGTCCTGAATGGTCGTTGCCGTCCTTCCGCGACCAAGCAACCGAAGCACGTCAAGCTGACGCTCGGTCAGCCCGTATCTTTCGGCGAACAAAACGCACTGCCGCTCGTATCGATCATCCGCCGTCTTCTCGATGACGGTCGGCGATGCGAGAAAACCCGATCCCCGAAACACGTACGTCGAAGCAGCGACCAATACGAGCACAAGCCCAAGGCAGGCTACGGTAAACGCATCGGAAACCACTGATTCCATCCCGTAGGCAAAACCAGCGACCAGCCACCCTACGGCGAGCCCGGCAACGTTGCCAATCCGGCCAAACGCCATCACCTTAGTAATATGGGGAGCGGCACTTGCCATGTCTTTTACCAGCACATCAAGGTCAGCGAAGCTGTAAGCAGTCAATGCAGCGACGAGAACGCAGGCAAAGAAAGCTCTTCCCATGCCGCCAACCAGACACATGGGAATAAGGCAGAACGTTGCTATCGGCACATAAAGCCATAAAAGGTCACCGTAGCGATACCCCCCGCATCGCCTCACGATGAAAAGCATAACCAGCGATGCAACGACGAAAAGGGCCGAGAGGAGCACGTCGGCCCACACAGCGTAAAAGCTCGTCGTCACCGTATGCCCACAAAACCCGAGCGCAACCCCCGAAAACCAAGTCATCGTCAACGTTCTTTTCGACAATTTCGCGTTTGCAGAATCGGAAGCAACCGAGGGCATCGTCTTCTTGATTGCGATTCCCTCGGTCGTGACCGCCAGACGCCGATGGGAGAACATCGAACAGAGGACCGACAGCACCGGCAGCAGCGCGTGGACGGCTACAGACACCGCGGGAAGCAGCAAAGTGGCGGAAAAGAAGACCGCGGACGAGACGACCATGGTCGATGCGATGATGATCGAGTGTTTCGTCATTTTTCCCAAAGCCACGAGAAACCAAACCCAGTAAACCATGAGGAAAGCATAGCCGATCCCCGATAAAGCCCATGAGACCTCCTGAACGACCATCGCCGCGCATTGGCAAAAAAGAGGGCATTGGTCGGCGCATTCGCAAGGAAACGCCAAAGCGGCAAGCGATGCAAGGGGGCAAAGAGCAACCGATGCGAGAGCGGACGTCACAATCCCTTTGCGCGTAACGAAGAATCTCTCGCATATGCCGAGAACCGGCAGAGAGATGCCAAGCGCGACAAGCATTATCACCCGCAATTGCGAAGCATGACCCGCATCCATACCTGCATGGGACACCGCAAAATTGCTGAAGTACACGATCCACATCCAGCTGAGAAACAATCCATACCCGAGACACCCCACAATGAGCCCCTGCATGCGGGCGCCTTCGGCAGACATGCCGAAGGCGGTCGTCTCTTTTCCATGTTCGGCCATCACTACCCCCGTGCAGAATCGCCGCTCGTCTATATTGAAGCAAAAGAGGCAGGCGCCCGGTATCTGGAACCGAGCGCCTGATTTATTCTACCTGGTGTAGAGCGCCCAGCGGGTCTGGCCGTCCATCTTCTTGACGAGCTCGTCGGCCTCCCCGTAGTACATGCACCACGCCTGGCAGTGCTGCACGCACATGGGCATCTTGCCCTTCTCCGTGCGCGACTCGCACATGTCGCAGGCCTTGGTGATCACGGGCAGCCACGTCCACTCCCAGCGGTCCGGGCCGGCCTTGCCCCCGTAGGCGTAGGGGCCCGTCTCGGTGAGCTTTATGCCGAACTCCCCGGCGGAAAGCCCGAGCTCCTTCTTGCAGGCCACCTCGCAGGAATGGCAGCCCGTGCAGTACTCGTAGTTGATGAGAATCGCCTTGGTCATTGTCTGTTCCTCCTCGCCTTGTCCCCGCTACGCCTCAACCTTGGCGCCGGTCTTCAGATCGGTGCGCTCGCCCGTCGACGGATCGATGAGCTGGTTGGACATAACGTCGTATTCCATGCCCTGCCCAAGCGCCGCATGGAAGCGGTCGATTTCATCCTGGCGAGGCGATTCCACTTTTTCATACCAGGGGAAGTTGCCCGTTTCGGCGATCTGCTGATACGGCATCGTATCCCCTGCACGCACGGGATAGATCTTGCAGATCATTCCCTTGATCGGCGACCCGACGCCGCCCTGCCCCGTCACGAACGCCTTGGTGCAGTTGTTCGGATTCGATTCGAACGTGCCGAACAGATAGGGAGCCGACGGTTCGGTTTCGGGGAACCACCAACCGTGTTCGGCGTGAACCGTCTTCTCGTTGACCACCGGCGACACTTTGGCTATCTGTTTGAACCTGCCATGGTCGTTTTCTATCCAGACCCACTGCCCATCCTGGATGCCGTACTTCTCGGCCGTCGCCGGGTTGACGAGTACACGCGGCTGCGGGTGCAGTTCGCGCATCGTCGGCAGCTGGCGATGCTCGGAATGGAAGAACTCGAACGAGCGGCCGCCGCAGGTGAGTATCAGCGGGTAATCCGCCATGAGCTCCGGCGTCGAGATCGGGCTCTCGGGCGGTTCGGTGTGGAACGGCGTCGTGCTCAAGCCCCAGTATTGGTAGAGCATGGGCGCAAGCTCCAGCCGGCCCGAAGGCGTTCCGTAGCCGATCGAGCCGTCGGGGCGGAACATCCCCTTCTCGGCCTTGTTGTAGGTGGCGTTGAATTCGTCGTAGCTGTGGCCCAGCATGCTCGGATCGCGCACGAGCTCGTCCCACGATGCCGTGAAGAGCGTCTTGCCCGAGTTCTTGGCGCCACCCTGGTCGGTTGCCTCGGTGGTCGCGGAAAACGATCCGGTTCCGTCATGGAGATACCAGTTCAGCCAATCGATATCGGTCTCCCACTGATCGAACACCTCGGGGTTCAAACGCTTGCCGAGCTCCAGGATGATCTGCTCGTCGGATTTGGCTTCGTAGAAATCCGATACCTTCACCATGGCGCGGCACGGCGACCACCACGTGCGAGCCGAATTGCGCTCGGCGCTCATCGCCACGGGAAGGATGATGTCGGCAAGCGCCACCGACGTCGGCGTCACGTACGGATCGGCGTTCACGATGAACGGTATGTTCTGCATGGCCTTCATCACGCGGGGTGCGTCCTGGCTCGGGCAGGACAGCGTATTGGACGATTGTATCCACATCATCTTGATCGGATACGGGAAGCCGTCCTCGATTGCCTGCAGCAAGCCATCCGAGCTCGCATGGGCAACGAAATCGCCGCCCTCGACCGAAAGCGCGAAGTTGTTGTTGAGCTTCTTAGCGCGCCATTCGGCGGGAGTCAGATGCTCGCCCGAAGCGTATCCCGCATTGATCTCGAACGCGTTGTGCACGAGAATGTTGCCGCCGGGCACATCGACGTTTCCGCACAGCGCCATGAGGTCGCATCCGGCAAGGCAGAGAGCCATGGCCGAAAGCTGCTGATCGAATGCCAGGCCCCACTGGATGGCACCCGGCTTGGCGCTTGCGTACAATCGGGCCGAAGCGCGGATGTCATCGGCATCGAGATCGCAGATGGGAGCGGCCCACTCGGGAGTCGTGTCCTTCACCGATTCCGCCAGCTCTTCGAAGCCGGCGCACCACGAAGCCACGTAATCGGCATCGTAGAGGCCCTCTTCGATGATGACGTTCAACCACGCGCAGCCGAGCGCCGCATCGGTGCCGGGCCGAATCTGCAGCCAGTATTCGGCCCGAGCGCCCCACCAGGTCAGACGCGGATCGATGGATATGATTTTGGTTCCCATCTGCACGCACTGCACGAGCCAGTGGCCGATGTAGCCGTCGGCGTTCGAAGCCAAAGGCTCGTTGCCCCAAACGACGAGCACCTCGGGCGGAACCCACTCGGGATTGTTGTAGCGGTCCTCATGGGTCTCGGAAGCGTCGACGATCGGAAAATCACCGAACGGCGCGATGGAGCCGCAGATGCGCGGCATGTAGCAGGAGAATCCGGTGAATCCGAACGTCGAGATGTTCGGCGTCTTCAGCGCCGCCTGCCCGAAAAACGGAACCTGCCAGTTGATGTTGCGGCCCGTGCCGTGCACGCAGATGATGGCGTTGCCGCCGTCGGTTTCCCAAATCTGCTTGACCTTCGCCTCGATCTCGTCGTACGCCTCATCCCACGAAATGCGCTCCCACTTGTTCTCGCCGCGCTCGCCCGCGCGCCGCATGGGGTATTTCAGGCGATCGGGATGGTTCACCGACTCGTCGAGCGTCAGGCACTTTATGCACAGCTTGCCGTTCGTGCAGGGATCGAGAGGATCTCCCTCGACGCGCTCGACCTTTCCGTCTTTCGTATAAAGAAGAATACCGCACGACGTATGGCAACCCGGAGGCGAATAATGGTAGGTGCGGGTGACGGTGTACCCGTCTTCTTCCCACCGCCATTCCCCTTCGTGGTACGCCTCGCGATCCACTCCGTCAAGAAACTCTTGGTAATCAGCCATGATTCCTCCCTATCTTGCTTGTCTTTTATTCGACGGCGCACATGGTACAGGCATGCGGCGATACTTCCATTGCCCGATCTTGCTACATCTACGAAATACGAGACTGATTGTTCCCACCACGGTCATAGACCCACGGTATGAAGCGGGAAAACCGCATATCAGCCGATGTGACTTAGCTACTGAACTGCGGTTTTCCAGAATCATTCAAATATCGACGAATCGCCGCGACAGCCGTTACTCCCACTGCATCCTGATCTTTTTCTTTTGCGTAAGCGCAACCCCCACAAGAATGGCGCAGATGACGAGTATGACGATGCCGGCTACGAACGACCCCACGTAGCTTCCCGTAATGTCATAGCATGCTCCGACCGCAGCAGCACCGAAGCAGCCTATGATCCCCGACATGCGCGAATACGAAAGAATCTGCGCGAAGTATTTCTTGCCGAAAATATCCGAAATAAGCGTTGGAACCGAAATCGTGATGATGACGGAGTTCATCCCAAATACGAATGCAGCCACCATCAGGGGAACCTCGTCTTGAAGGAAAGAGAAACCAAGCAACGATGCAGCTGTAACGCCAAGAGTTATGTACGTAGAAGCAGCAACGCCAATCTTGTCGGTAACCCACCCCATAACAAGAGTCGCAACCGTATAGCCAAGCTGTGCCAAGGAGAGAATGCCAGCCCCGAAAGCAGCTGTGTAGCCGAGTGACTCGGCAAATCCAGGTAGATGATTGTTGTAACCGCTGAACAGGGCTTCTATCCCGGCATAGGCAAAGATGCATACGAAAGCCAACGTAACGATCGCCTTTTTCGCCGGCATGCCCTTCGCATGGCTCGCCTCGGCCTCGAGTTCGGCGGCCCTTTCGGCTCCATAAGGCTTCAATCCGAGCTCAGAAGGGTTTAGCCTGAATACGAACATGGTCCATGGCAGCACTATGATGCAGATAATGACGGCTATAGTCGGGTACGCCATCCTCCAGCCGACAACCTCGATCAACCAGGTGCCGAGCATAGGGAAGATGACCCCGCCGATCCCCGATCCGCACATTGCGATGCCAAGTGCCGTGCCGCGCTTTTCGACGAACCAGTTTTCGATAAGCACTGTCGACGCCACGACAAACACCAATGCTCCAGCAACCCCAAGAACAACTCCCGCTACGTACCACTGCCATAATTCGGTGAACAGCCCCATGCATGCCTCTGTAGCAGCGATGATCAAAAAGCACACGGTGAGGAATACGCGAAAGTTCCATTTCGGCAGAAACTTTGCGACAAGCGGATACGTAAACGTCGTCGCAATGAAGTAGAACGTCAAGTACAGAGCGATCGCCCCGCGATCAAACCCAAGATCATCGCAGATGGGAACAAAGAAAATACCACCGGAGTTCATAATCGCGCCTAAAGCGCCCGCCTGGAGAAAACAGCACCCGATCATCACCAGCCATGCATAATGGATGCCCTTCTTTTTTTCAGACACGGAAAACACCTCCTTAGGCCCCCCGCGTTTTCGCGCAGGGGGCGCCTCTCAAACAAAGGATCAGTTGGGCATGAACCACATGCGGCTCGGTAGATGAAGTCCCGTATCCCACGGAAACCCACCGAGAACAAGCGGTTTGTTCGTGTTCATACACGCAACCCTTTCCCTAAGTCGTTATCGAGCATTAAGTCGTCCGGGCATCAGCTGTTCGCCCAATGCGCTTCGCGGACCTTTTTGGCAAACGGGAAGGCGGCAAGAATCGCGACGATAGCCACGGCTCCGACGACAGCACCGACGATGAACGTGCCGCTATAGGAACCCGTGCTGTCGAAAATGAATCCGATAACGGGAGCTCCCATAGACCCCATGAGGCCGACTCCCATCATGCAGTACGAAAGAATCTTGTCATACGCTTTGTCGCCGAAATACTCTTTGACGAGCATGGGAATCGAGATCGTTACAAGAGAATTGTTCATTCCGAAGAAGAAGGCGCATGCGAGAAGGGCGAACGGAGAATTCAGGAACGAGAACAGAATATAGCAGATGATCAGAATCGCATACAGGATTATCGTAACCTTCTTGATGCCGATCTTGTCAGCGAGGAAACCAGCGACGAACGTCGAAATGATATAACCGATCTGCAAAGCAGTCATAAGCGTTGCGGAGAAAGCAAGGTAACCATCGCCCAAAACCGAAACGGCGTTCGCCTGAATGTAAGAATTGTAGCTGCCCGGAAAAGCGGAAAGGGCACATCCGATAAAGCACAAAACAAAAGCGAGCGTAGGCAAAGCATACTTCAAAGGAACGCCAGGGAACGAAATCTTGGCTTCGTCCGAACCTTTTGTGACATCCTCTTCGGCACCATATGCATGAAGCCCGATCTTCGCCGGGTTTTCGCAGAACACCGTTAATGAGAAGATCAAGATGCATGCGATCAGCACAGCATTGAGGAAGTACACTCCCTGATACCCGATCACACCGAACAGAGACGTGAACACGAGCGGGAAAATGGCTCCGCCAATTCCAGAGAACAGCTGAGCAATGCCCAAATAACGGCCAAGGTATTTCTTGCCGAACCAAGCGTTCATGAGCAGCGGCGTGGCATACAGGAAATACATACCGCCAGACAAGCCGATTACCACACCAAGGGCGGCAAATTGCCATGCTTCAGTCGCAAATGCGAAGCATGCAACGGCAATAGCCGATATTACGACATCGACTGATATGACAGTCTTCGCGCCAAACTTTGGAATAAGTATTCCCGCGAAGAATGTGCCGAACAGGGCAGCGATGCCGTAACACGTAAGCCACATCGCGAACTCGCCCATGCCGAGGCCAACGGCTCCTGGCACAACAGCGAAATACGCTGAAGACGAATTCAGTATAGTGCCCAAACCAAACGCCTGCATGACGCAACAGCCAACGAATACCGCAAGCGCCCTCTTCTTGCTACGAGCATCTATATCGGTAGTCATGTTTTCCTCCTTATTGTTTTTGAATTCCCCCAATGGGCTTGACCTTCATGGCAAGCGATCCTCGCCTCCTCCCCCCATGAAGAATCTTTCGAAGAGATGACTCTCATCGTTTCTGCGAGAAATCGACTCGCAGAAACGACGATCGAAACGACTGCACCGCATCTGGGTGCCCGACCCGAAGCCGGGCACCCGAGAGGGCGCTACCTGGTGTAGAGCGCCCAGCGGGTCTGGCCGTCCATCTTCTTGACGAGCTCGTCGGCCTCCCCGTAGTACATGCACCACGCCTGGCAGTGCTGCACGCACATGGGCATCTTGCCCTTCTCCGTGCGCGACTCGCACATGTCGCAGGCCTTGGTGATCACGGGCAGCCACGTCCACTCCCAGCGGTCCGGGCCGGCCTTGCCCCCGTAGGCGTAGGGGCCCGTCTCGGTGAGCTTTATGCCGAACTCCCCGGCGGAAAGCCCGAGCTCCTTCTTGCAGGCCACCTCGCAGGAATGGCAGCCCGTGCAGTACTCGTAGTTGATGAGAATCGCCTTGGTCATTGTCTGTTCCTCCTTACGCTTGCATGGGCTGGTAGTCATCGCGCCAACCGCCCAGCTGCGTGATCTGGACTCCCGGCATGACATCGCCTTCCTGCACCTTGTAGATGCGGCAACGCGTGCACTTGATCGGAGAGCCGATGCCGCCAGGGCCCGATTGGAAGTTGCGTGTCAGATTGTTCACGTTGTAGTCGAAGCAACCGTGCAGATGCGGGGCCGCCCCCTCCTCTTCGGGCTTCCACCATCCGTGCTCGGCGGAAATGCAGTCGTCGGGAATGCCCTCGAACACCTCGACCATCTGCTTGCAGCGGCCTTCGTTGTTCTCCATCCAGATCCAGTCGCCGTCATGCAGATCGTATTCCGCAGCCGCCTTCGGAGACACCTTGACCAGCGGCTCCGGATGGAACTCGCGCATGGTCGGCGCCTGACGATGCTCGGTATGGAAGAATTCGTAGGAACGGGCGCCGTTGATCATGTAGAACGGCAGGTCCTCCATAACCTCCGGCGTGGTTTCCCACGTTTCGGGCGCGGGGGTGTATACCGGGTACGGGGGGATTCCCCATGCCTGGAAGATCGTCGGAACGAGCTCGATGCGGCCGGACGGCGTGTTGAAGCCAACCTGCCCATCGGGACGCAGCATGCCCTTTTCATGCTTGTTGTACGTGGCGTTCCATTCATCGTAAGCGTGTCCGCCCGCCGCCACCAGCTGGTCGAAAGTATAGGGGCATTTCGTCGTGATGGAGGGACCGCTGTCATCGGTGACGGAGGTATGGCCCCAATCGTCATCGGTTGCAGCCGAGAAGTTCGCCTTCTTCACCTTGCCGTCCGGACCCACAACGGCCAAGTCCGTCAGCAGGTAATCGTTGATGAAATCTTCGGCGGTGTCCCAACGCACGAACAGCTCGGGGTTGAGACGCTTGCCGAGCCACAGCGCGATCTCCTCGTCGGATTTCGCCTCGTAGTAGCTCGTGACCTTCTTCATGGCTCGCAGCGGAGTCCACCACGTACGGGCCGAATCGCGCTCCACCGACATGGATACGGGCAGGATCAGATCGGCGATGGCGACCATGGTCGGCGTGATGAAGGGATCGGCGTACACGATGAACGGTATCCGAGACATGTACTTGTATGCGCGCGGCGCCTGCCCCTCGTGTCCGGCGAACGCATTGCAGCTTTGCGCCCAGAGCATCTTGATGGGATACTCTTCGCCCGTTGCGGGGATCTTCTCGGCCTCGAGCACCGATGCCATGGCGTCGCAGTTCGACATGCCCACGAAATCGAGACCCTCGTCGCCCACCATCCACTTGCGGAACTTCCGCTCAAGAGCCTGCGGATCGGCGTACAGATCGACCGACGAGTATCCGGCGTTGATGTCGAAGGAGTTGTGCACGAGCACGTGGGTTCCGGGCTTCTCGATGTTGCCGCAGATAGCCATGAGATCGCAAACCGCTTCGGTCCAGTGCATGGAAGAACGCGTGCCGGCATCGAATACAAGGCCCCATTGGATGGCCCCGCGATCCGCGTTCGCGTACATGCGCGCTGTTGCCACGATGTCTTCGGCGGAGACGCCCGTGATCGAGGCTGCCCACTCGGGGGTGAACTGCTGCACATGCTCCTTGAGCTCGTCGTAGTACGCGCACCAGTTCTCAACGAACTCGTGGTCGATCAGATCTTCGTTCATGATGACGTGCAGCCAGGCGAGCGCGATGCAGCAATCGGTTCCCGGATGCGGCTGCAGCCAGTACTCCGCTCGCGCGCCCCACCAGGTGAGCACGGGGTCGATCGAGATGACCTTGGTCCCCGCCTGCACGCAGACGTTCAACCAGTGGCCCAGATACCCGTCCCCGTTCGATTTGAGCGGCTCGTTTCCCCATACGACCAGCACGTCGGGACGCACCCATTCGTCGTTGGCGTAGCGGTCGGGAAGCGTCTCGGACGCATCGACGATCGGATAGTCTCCCAAAGGACCGGCGGCACCGCATACGCGCGGCATGTAGCACCACCATCCGGAGAAGTAGATACCGCCCACGTTCGCCGTCCTGAAGCACGCGCCGGCGATGAAGGGGACCTGCCAGTTGATGTTGCGGCCCGTGCCGTGGCCGACGAGGATCGCTTCGCGCCCCAAGCCCTTGCCGTCGATCTCCTCTTTGATGTAAGTCTCGATCATATCGAGGGCCGCATCCCACGTGATGCGCTCCCACTTGTTCTCGCCGCGTTCCCCTGCGCGCTTCATGGGGTACTTCAGGCGCATGGGATGATTGACCATCTCTTCCAGATCAAGGCATCGCATGCACAGCTTGCCGTTCGCATACGGGTCGAGCGGGTCGCCTTCGACCTTCTCGAGCTTCCCGTCTTTGGTGTACAGCAAGACTCCGCAAGAGTCGTGACAGCCCGGAGCGCTGTAGTTGTAGGTACGCGTAACGGTGTATCCGTCTTCCTCCCACGTAACCTCGCCCTCGTGGTAGGCTTTGCGGTCAACGCTGTCCAAGAATTCTTGATAATCAGCCATGAGCCATTCCTCCTTCTCGTCTCTGGCGTATGACAGCGCCATTGACGCGAAGAATAGCTCGGCTCGAAAGAGACTGTCATCGTAGCTATCTTGGTGTTCGCCTCCGTACTCAACTTTTGACGATGGCCGACCTCGGAAAACGCCGAAAGATAAGCCTCGTGCCGCCCGTCGATGAGTACGGCTGACTAAGCCCGAGAATCCCTAATACCGCCAGTCCAGTACGAAGCCGGATCAGTCTTCGCCGTACAGCTTGGTGTCTTCGATGAGGTTGAGCAGCTCCTGGCGGGAATGGACGCCCGTCTTGCGGTAGATGTTGCGGATATGGGTCTGCGCGGTGCTCAGGGAAATGGTCAAGGCCTGCTCGATGTACTTCGCGTTTCTCCCTTGCGCGACGAGCATGAGAACCTCGTATTGTCGCTCCGAAAGCCCGTGCTGCTCGCAGACCGCGCGGCAGCGCTTCTTCCAAAGCCCCTTCGTCTCGGGAAGCGAAACATGCCCGACGTCTTCCACGCCCGCCTCGGGAAACCGCGCCTTGTGGCAGAACGCCGCAAGGAAGCTGTAGGCGATGGCAACGACCGCCGACACCTGCACGGCCAGAAGCCCGCCATGCTGCGCCATGGAGAACACCGCGAAACCGAACGCAAGGCCCAATGCCATGGCGATGTAATCGTAAAATCGCGCCTTCGAAAACGTATGCAGGGGCGAAAGCCGCGAAATGCGGGTATGCTCCGCCATGGCCGCCCAGCCGAAAACCGTATAGATGGAAAAAAGCGCCGCAAGAAAGCAGAGCGCCATCATCTGAACGATATCGTCGAACAGGAACATGACCACAAAAGACAGCATCGTAAGCGGGGGCGTTATCGGCGACATGCCGCGCTCGGTGACGACCCTCTTGTTCATGCAATCGATCGCAAGCAGAACGGCGGCGCAGAATGCAGCTCCGAGGCAGAGCGCCGCCGCCCCCGCTTCCGAAGCGACGCTGACGACCAATCCGAATTCGAAGCTGCTGAAAGAGAGCATGATCGTCGAAGTCCAGAGGATTTTCGAGCGCTTGTCAGATTCTCTGTTGCCGATGACGGGCGGCAGCGCGTCGTCGGGGCGGAAGCGCACAAGGGCGGCCATGCATCCGAGCGAGACCGCCCACATGACGACCAGCATCGTTCGCGCGGCAACCTCAACGAGGTAGCCCTCGATCAAACACCCCGCAATGCCCGCCGCGATTCCGGCGGCAACGAGCATGAGCACCATGCGGTAGGGCTGGGAGCATATGTAGGAGAACCACTGCACCACGAGAAGCGAAAGGCCCAAGGCCATCACGCAATGAAAGCAGAGGCGAACGAGCTGGGAATCGGCGGGAACGAACAGCACCCCGACCATGGCGGCGAAACCGACGAGGGACCCCGCGAGCAGCACGGTGCATTTTCGCTTGGCTATGGCGTAAGCGCAGAACCGGACGATCAGGAACCCGACCGCCATCGACGCCGCGTAGACAAGCCGCATCCAAAGCCAATCGGCGCCATCTGCCGCCACGAGCCCGGGCACGGTAACGTAGAGCCCGAGAACGGATGCTATGACGCATCCGAACCCGACGAAACCCGCCAGAGCATCCATTCCGAGCTTCAGGGCACCGAGCCCTGCCGCTCCCTTTGATTCGATCGCTGCCATATGACCAACCCGCTCTCAAGACGCGCGATGCGCTATCGCTTCCTATTCTCCGTCCAGTTCGTAGTTCTCCACCAGGTCCATGAGATCCTGCTGCGAATGGGTTTCCGTCTTCTTGTATATCGAATAGATGTGGGCTTTCGCAGTGTGTTGGGAAATCACCAGTTGCTTTTGTATGTAGGCGGCGTTTCGCCCCTTGGCAAGCAGGTGAAGCACCTCGGTTTGCCTGTTCGTGAGGCTGTAACGTTCGGCGATGGCATCGCATTTCTGCTGAAAGTACTTCTTTCCGTCGACCGCGTGCTCTACGACGTGCTCGTACAGAATTTCCCCGTCTCCCCCGATGCGCGCGATCCTTTGGCCCGGCTCGTCTTCACCGGGATAGTAGCTCTTCGTGCTCAGCGTCGTCGAAACCAGGATGAAGAACATCACGATGACGACCACGAAAACAGGGAGGGTGATGCTGCCGAACACCTCGCTCGTGAAGGCAAGCCAGCCCGAGCCCAGTCCGATGAGGAGCCCGACGGCCGCATAGAGCCGCGCCCAGGAAAAGGCGCGTATCGAAGAAAGATCGCATCGGACGATATGCTCGCACGTGGCGAAGATCGCGCTCGAGTACGGCAGCAGCGAGAACCCGAACGCCAGTAGGCAGGGAACGTAGCGCCATTCCTCGGGTATGAAGAGAAAAGTGAGAATGCAGGCTGCGAGCACGGGAAGGAACAGCTTTCTGATGAACGACTCCTTGATGGCGAAGGATTTGAGCGAATCGACGAGAAGGAGCAGAACCACGACAAGGGAAACGCCCTCGAGCAAAAACGGCGCCATGGGCACGTACGACTCCGCCTGCAGCAGCCAATAGAGCACAAACCCCTGCGCCACCGACCCCATCACCGTGAGAAGAGACGGCTTCCATGTGATCAGCAAGCGAGAATCCGATTCTTTCGCATCGATGGACGGCATGGCATCCATGAGGGCGAAGCGCTTGCGCAGGAAGAAGTAGACCGCACACGAAATCAAAACGAACGAGAGCACAACGAACGGCGAAAACCTCACATCGACCAGAATGACTCCCGCATACCACACGAACGAAAGGACGAATATCGAAGCGATCGCAACCCGTACCTGGTCTTTCAAGTGGACGCATAGAAATTCGATCCAAAGGGTCGCAAGCGACGCCACGCCTACCCCGGCGCACACCGTCCTCAGCGACAGAACCGCATCCCGAACGGAAGCGGGACCCGCATCGGGCACCGCGCTCGCAAGCCCGCATGCAAGAGAGATGAACAACAGCAGGCCCCGATGCCTCTGAAAGAAGCCCGACAGCCTCCAAACCAGAAAATACGCAGCGAAGAGAGCTGCGGCGAATACGATGTGAAGCGCCTGATAGAGACGTACATCTTCAATCTCCGAGTAAAGGAAATTCGACGTGAGGATGATCGAGAAGAACCATGAAAAGCAAAACGAAGCGCCAACGATCCCGACTATGAGATACGGATTGACGAACAGCCACTCGTTTTTCTTTTCCCGAACCTTCTTTCCCGCCTGCTCGCTTTCGTGCACGTGGTTAATCGATACGTTTTCCATGCAACATCTACCCCCAGTTATTGCATTCAGTGATGGAGAGAGTCGGCACTCTCGTTTTCTGGACTGCGAGACAACGCAGTGGACTTCAAACATATAAGTGATTACCATACTTACATGTCAGCTCATGCAATGCAATCAGACGCACCACCCCTTAAGCGGCAAACATGCTCATTTCCTAATGTTAACTGGAGTTGTGTCCTATCGAACACAGTTACCCGTATTGCTAAAGATACCATTCCCCCATGACTAAAACCACGAGAAAAGCTATCGGCGCAAGGATACGTTTTCTGAGACAGCAGCAGGGACTGACGCAGGTCACGTTCGCCAACATGGTCAACGTCGAACGCGCCTACCTCAGCAAAGTCGAATCCGGCGAGCGCAACCCAAGCATAGACCTGCTCGAAAGGATCGCGGGCGGGTTCGACTTGTCGCTTTCCGAATTCTTCGAGGGAATCTGACGACAAGAACCTAGTCGATTTTTCCGCGCGCATCTTTTCCTCCCCCCGCGCTCCCCGATTTCGAAGGCCCCGGCGGTCGGGGAAATACCATTTCGCACCGCGCGCACGCGGCAGCACCCGGTGCGTTCTCGTGTCCGCACATCGGACAGAGCCCCGGCTTGGGTTCGCGACCGCATCTGTTGCAATGGGTGCAAGGGTAGCACATGCATATCGTCCAATCTCGCAAACGGGAGCTTATCGCGGAAAACGCAGCGAACGCGGCGCAGATAGGCGTGCGGGTAATCGATGCGCTCGGTTTCGCGCTACCTCGCTTCGGCGCGAAACCGAGCAACCACCTTCGCGCTAGTTGCTTCCAGGCGCTTTCGGCGCACCAGGGGCACCCGGCGCTCCCGGCGCTTTCGGCGCGCCCGGGGCTCCTGGTGCGCTCGGTGCGCCTGGCGCGCCCGGGGCACCCGGCATCGCGGGACCCGACGGCAGCGCGGCTCCGCATTCGGGGCATACGGTTTCGGCGGCTTTGCATGTCGCACCGCACTGCGGGCACTTCTTATCGAGCTCGACGGCAGCTGGTCTGAAACACATGGACTGTCCTTTCGTTTTGTGGTTGGGATTCTGAGAAGACTCTAGCAACGCCCCCCTTCGATTGCATCCCGCGATGCTCACTAAATAGCGGATTAGAGATAATACCGATAGACTAATCTTGTTTTCTCATCAGGTGTTTTGCTGGTATTATAAAGACGCGTCCGCCCGTCTGCCCCAAAGAAGCCCGACAAATTCCACCTTCGCGGATCACGCACGTTGCCGATTCATGCTTTCCGCCTCATGGCGCTTTTCGCCAACTTGCGGTATAGATAGTATCCATGACATGCAGAATCGGCATAGACGCAGGATCGAAGACCATCAAGATCGTCGTTCTCGATGAACGCGGTGCGGTCGAACGCTCCGTGTACCGCAGGCATCGGGCCGATATCAAAACCACGCTCTCCGAAGTTGTCCACGATCTCGTATGGCGCCATGGAGACGTTTCGGGATCGGTTGCCGTGACGGGCTCGGCAGGGATAGAGCTCGCCGAAGCGCTCGGCGTTCCCTTCGTCCAGGAAGTCGTGGCCACGACGCACGCCGCACGGGCGGATTACCCCGAAGCCGATGCCATCATCGAACTCGGCGGCGAAGACGCCAAGATCGTCTATCTCACCGGCGGCCTCGAACAGCGCATGAACGCAACCTGCGCAGGGGGCACGGGAGGATTCATCGACACGATCGCATTCATGCTCGGCGTATCGACCAAGGAGATGAGCAACCTTGCGATGGGAGCGACCAGAAGCTACCCCATCGCCTCCCGATGCGCCGTGTTCGCCCAGACGGACGTGCGTCCGCTTCTCAACGCGGGCGCGAAGAAAAGCGACATCGCCGCAAGCGCCCTCGATGCCGTCGTCAAACAGACGCTCGGGGGGCTCGCGTGCGGAAGGCCGATCGAAGGGACGACGATATTTCTCGGAGGCCCCCTCGAACACATACCGAGCCTCGTGCATCGGTTCAGACGCGCACTCGACCTCGATCATAAAACCGGCATCAAGCCAAACGACGCCCACCTCTTCACCGCCAGAGGAGCGGCGCTGCTCTCAGACGATCCCGCACGGCTCGGAAGCCCCATCGTGCACATGTCGCTTTCCGAACTTGAAAAAGGCCTCGGCGAAGCGGAAGGAACGCAGGGCGACCTTCCCCGCCTGCCCCCGCTCTTCTCCAACCAGGGAGACGTCGAGGCGTTCAATGCCCGCCACGCATCCGAAAGGATTGCCCGCAAGCGCCTCGGAGACGCGCAGGGCGCGATCTACCTCGGCATCGATGCGGGCTCGACGGCCGTGAAGCTCGTCCTCGTCGACGGGGACGGATGCCTTCTGCACTCCGATTACCGACCGGTAGCAGGCAACGTGCTCGCCGCTTCGTCGGAGATGCTGCTCGATATGTACCGGGCCCTTCCGCGCGAATACGACGGCACGCCTCTGTGCACGATATCCCACGCCACTGTTACTGGCTACGGCGAAAACCTGCTCATGGCGGCGTTCGGCATCGATTCGGGAGTCGTCGAAACCACGGCTCATCTCCGCGCCGCGCGCAGCCTGCACCCCGACGTGGACTTCGTTCTCGACATAGGCGGGCAGGACATGAAAGCGCTTTGGATCGAGCGGGGATCGATCCGTCGGGCGGTGCTCAACGAAGCCTGCTCGTCGGGATGCGGGTCGTTTATCGAGGGCAGCGCCCATTCGCTTCGCTGCACGCCCCATGCGTTCGCCGAACGGGCCCTCAAATCGGCAGCACCCGTCGACCTCGGAACCAAGTGCACCGTATTCATGACTTCGCGCGTGCGTCACGCGCAGAAAATCGGCGCGTCCTACGACGACATAGCAGCGGGAATCTCCTATTCGGTCGTGAACAACGCCCTGTTCAAAGTCATCGGCCTCGACAACCTCGATTCGCTCGGGAACACCGTCGTCGTACAGGGCGGCGCCTTCCTCTCCGATGCCGTGTTAAGGGCCTTCGAGCTCGTTTCGGGCAGACACGCCATCCGACCCGACATCGCCCATCTCATGGGCGCGTACGGCGCAGCCCTCGTCGCTCGCTCGCGCGCCCGTGCTGCAGAGGCGTCGCAACCCGAGAGGGCCGCCGGCTCGCATGCGCCGCACATCGAAAGCTCGCTGCTCGAGCAAGCGGGCATCGCCGCGCTCAAACCCCGCTACCGCACCGAAACGTGCCCCGGATGCACCAACGAATGCTCGCTTTCGATCGTCACGTTCGAAAGCGAGCCCGAATCGGGAAAAGGGTTCTCGCGTCGCCCCGCCAAAGACCAGAGCGCCGACCGCGAAACCGGCGGGCGACCCGCTCGAGAACGTCGCTTCATCGACGGCAACCGCTGCGAGCGAGCGTACTCGTTCTTCGAAAATTCGCAAGGCCGCACAGGCGGCCTGTCCGCCGACGCGAAAAAAGCGCCCAACACCGTGGCCCTCGAGCAAGGGCTCCTCGCCCGCTACGGGGATTCGCGACAAGACGAAAGCCGAGAAAAAGGGAAAGCGCCCTCGCGCGCAGACATCGTCGTCGGTCTGCCCTGCACGCTCAACGATTACGAATCGCTGCCGTTTTGGCACACATTGCTCACCCGACTCGGATTCTCCGTCCTCGTAGGCCGCAGCGACGATGCCGGCGCGAAGGGGTTCGACACCATTCCGTCGGAAAGCGCATGCTATCCGGCGAAAACAACCCACCAGCGCATCTTCTCGCTGCTTGAGAGGGGCGCATGCGCGATTTTCATGCCCAAGTACGAAAGAAGCTCTCATTGCCCCGTTTCGAGCCTGTACGCGTCCGCCATCCTCGACAGCGTGCCGCCGCTGCGCGATGGAACCGCAGCGTTCGCTTCGCCGAAGCTCTCATCGATGAAGCCCGACCGCATCGCATCCGACGAGGGCGACCGAACGGCGATCCTCGATTCCCTGCGCAGCCTCTCCCCCGATGGCGACCTCCCAAGCAAAGAGGAGTTCGATCAGGCGATCGGGCGCGCCAAAAGCGAGCAGGAAGCCTTTTACGAAACGCTTGAGCGAGCATGTCGTCGTGCGCTTGACTGGATCGAGAAGACGCACGGACGCGGCATCGTGCTCGCCGGCAGGCCCTACCATGCAGATCCCGCGATAAGCCACGGCATCGACGGCGTGCTCTCGTCGATGGGGTTTGCGGTGCTCGCCCCCGAAGGCCTCGGGAGGCTTGCACGCAGGAAAAGCCTCCGGGCCGCCCTGGAAACACCCCCTGCCGTCGCGTCGGAAAACGCCGCCTCGGACGGTTTCGCAGATGAAACGGCGGACGGCTCCGCCGCATTCGAAGCGAAATGGAGGCAGGGAAAGCGCCTCGATCGGCTATCCGCCTTCGTTGCCTCGCATGACGATCTCGATATGGTGTGCCTGCAATCGTTCGGATGCGCCTACGATGCAGTCAGCCTCATCGACGTCAAGAAGGACCTCGAAGCTGCGGGACGTTCCTTCACCGCGCTCAAAATCGACGAGATTTCCGATACGGCCCACATCCGCATTCGCCTGCGCACGCTCGCCAATTCGATCGAGGAGCGCCGGGGTGCGCCGCAAGAAGAAGCCGCCGGCCCCTCCCCCTTGCAATCCGCTTGCGACCGCAGCCGAAACGCGGGCGAAAGCGAAGTCGCAGGCGATTCGAGCGCCCGAACGAAGACGGTCGAGCTGGGCGGAATAGAACCCGAAGACATCGAAATCGGCCGCAGGGAAGTAAGCCAGGACGTCTGCTCGACGGTTGCAGCCGTCGCGGGCCGCATCATCCGAATCTGCCGAGCCGATCCGAGCATCGACACCGTCATCGTGCCCGAGGGCTGCACGGCGTGCCTGTTCGATGCCCTCCCCGACCTCGTGAAGGATCCGTTGGGATTCGCCGTGCGCATCCTGATGCGCCGAGCGGGCAGACCCCCGTGGAAACACGAGGGAACAAAGCCCTCGGATCCGCATCCCGGCTGCCCCCCGCAAAAGGAACCCCGGACGCGCACCGTGCGATCCGGCAAGCAGGGTTTCGCGCCGCGCATCGGCATCATCGGCAATCCGTTCATGGTTTTCGAATCGCCTTTGAACGAGGGTCTCGCGGATTTCGTCGAATCCCTCGGATGCGAGGCCATCCTACCCGATCCCGACAAGCTGCTCGTCGACGACGTCCGGTACCTCGATCAGATGGCGACGTTCGAGGCGGCTGGCGTCGATCACGTCATCTACGCGCAGAGCTTCGGATGCTTGAAAGGCCACGTCGAATCGCGCGGCGCGCTTCACGGACTCAGGAAACGCTTTGCCCGCATGCCCGTAACGGTGATCGACTACGATCCGGACGCCTCGGCGCTCAATCGAAGGAACCGCATTCTGCTTGTCGCCGAAAGCGTAAGAAACGCGCATGCCTCCGACGTGTAATTAGGCCGACAAACTGCAAAGCAACCGCGGGGGACGGCATCCGCTTTGCGTTCGACACAACGGAGATCATGCGCGCAGTGAGTATGATGCCTCTTTTCGGTTCGAAAAACATGCCACCAGTGGGATGAATTAGAGTCCGAGCGTAGATAAAACAGTACTAATTTTTGCCGAAACAGCGAAACTTCAGTACTAATGCCGGCAGCAAACGTAAGCCTCGCGGTGCAATGGCGCTCTTCGGCGCCATCGGGCAGAAAAAAGGACTGGACCCTAACGAGTCCAGTCCCGATGCTTCGAGCAAGCCCTGTGCCGCCCTTGCGAGCGGGAGGCAGACTAGGAAGCGAACAACTCGATCGAGTCGCCTTCCTTGATCGTAACCATGGCCTTCTTCCACGTGCGGGTCTTGCCGAGCTGATAGCGAACGCGCTTCGGCTTGGCTTTGACGTTCAGCGTGTTGACCTTCACAACCTTCACGTTGAAGATCGCCTCGATCGCCTGGGCGATCTCAACCTTGTTGGCGGTCTTGGCAACCTCGAAGGTGTAGCAGTTGTCCTCCATCATATCGTAGCTATGCTCCGAGATGATCGGGCGGATGATGACTTCGCGGGGATCCTTCATTATGCGAGCACCTCCTCGATGCGAGCCAGAGCGGCGGCCGTGAAGACCAGCGCCTTGTTGTCGATCAGTTCGTAGGTGTTCGCCTCGGCAACGGGGATCACGTTCACGCGCGGAAGGTTCCGCAGCGAGAGGAACGCGTTCACATCGTCGTCGGCGATAACCACGGTCGTGCGGCCTTCGCAGCCGAGCGCTTTGATGACGGCAGCGGCCTCTTTGGTCGAGGGCTTCTCGAAACCGAACTCCTCGATCACGATGAGCTCGCCATCGGCAAGCTTCGCGGAAAGCGCAGAGCGCATCGCGAGCTTCACGACCTTGTTCGGCACCTTGAACGCGTAGGAACGCGGATGGGGGCCGAACACGGTTCCGCCGCCTGCCCACTGGGGAGAGCGGGTGGAACCCTGACGGGCGCGACCGGTGCCCTTCTGGCGCCACGGCTTCTTGCCGCCACCACGCACCTGACCGCGGGTCAGCGTGTTGTGAGTGCCGCTGCGCCACGATGCGCGCTGGGCACGGACAACTTCGTGCATGGCATGCACGTTCGGCTCGATGCCGAACACGGAAGCGGACAGGTCGGCGCTCTTGACCTTCTTGCCGCTCACATTCTTAACTTCAATACTTGCCATAATGTCTTAACTCCTCAAGTTTCCGTGCACTCTATGCCATGCGGATGCGGACCACGGCGTTCTTGCCGCCCGGTACAGCACCCTTCACAAGGATGAGGTTCTGATCTTCATCGATACGCACGACGTCAAGGTTCTTGATCGTGACGGTCTCGCAACCCATGTGGCCCGGAAGCCTCAGGCCCTTGAACACGCGGGAAGGCGTGGCGCACTGGCCGACCGAGCCGGGGGCACGGTGGAAATGGGAACCGTGTCCGCCAGGGCCGCCCTTGTGATTGTAGCGGCGCATAACGCCCGCGAAGCCCTTGCCCTTCGACGTGCCGGACACGTGAACCTTCTTCGCCTCGGCGAAATCGGCAACCGTCACCTCGTCGCCCACCTTGTAGTCGGCGGCGGCGTCCACGCGAACCTCGCGCAGGTAGCGGGCAGGCTCTGCGCCCTGCTTCTTGAAATGCCCCGCCATGGGCTTGTTGACCTTCTTCTCCTTGATGGAGCCGAAGCCGAGCTGAACGGCTTCGTATCCGTCGGTCGCAGCGGTCTTGACCTGGCAGACCTTGTTGGGCTCCGCCTGGATGACCGTCACGGGAAGCACACGGTCGTCCTCGGCGAAGATCTGGGTCATGCCCAGCTTCTTACCGTAGATGGTAGTAATCATTCTCGTTTGCCCCCTTACAGCTTGATCTCGATGTCGACACCGGCCGGAAGGTCCAGACGCATCAGGGAATCGACCGTGTTGGGGGTCGGCTCCAGAATGTCGATCAGACGCTTGTGCGTACGCATCTCGAACTGCTCGCGCGAATCCTTGTTCACGTGGGGCGAACGCACGACGCAGTACATGTTGCGCTCGGTCGGCAGCGGGATGGGACCGGAAACCTTGGCACCCGTCTTCTGAGCAGTGTCCACGATAAGCTTCGTGGACTGATCCACGATCTCGTGGTCATAGCCCTTCAAGCGGATGCGAATCTTTTGATTAGCCACTTGTTTTACCTCCATTATGCATGAGCGAAATGCGAGCCGTCGGGCCTACGCGTTTCCGCCAGCCTTGCTGATGATTTCTTCTGCAACGTTCTTCGGAACCGGCTCGTAGGAGTCGAACTGCATCGTGTAGACCGCACGACCCTGCGTACCGCTGCGAAGGTCGGTTGCGTAACCGAACATTTCGCTCAAGGGAACCTTGGCCTTGATGGTCTTCGCGTTGCCGCGATCGCCCATGCCCTGGATCTGGCCACGGCGGCTCGAGAGGTTGCCCATAACGTCGCCCATGTACTCTTCCGGCGTTTCGACCTCAACCGACATCATCGGCTCGAGGATAACGGGGCTCGACTTCTTCAAGGCGTCCTTGATAGCCATGGAACCGGCAACCTTGAACGCAGCTTCGGACGAGTCGACCTCGTGATACGAACCGTCGACGAGCTCGACCTTGATGTCAACGACGGGATACCCGGCCAGAACGCCCGAGTTGAGCGCTTCCTGGATGCCCTTGTCGATAGGCGTGATGTACTCTTTGGGAACAACGCCGCCCACGATCTTGTTCTCGAACTCGTAGCCCGCTCCCGGCTCCTGAGGAATCAGGTTGATGACCGCATGGCCGTACTGGCCGCGGCCGCCGGACTGGCGGACGAACTTGCCCTCGGCGCCCTGAACCGGCTTGGTGGCCGTTTCGCGATAGGCAACCTGCGGCTTGCCGACGTTCGCCTCGACTTTGAACTCGCGCAGCAAGCGGTCGACGATGATCTCCAAGTGGAGCTCGCCCATGCCGGCGATGATAGTCTGGCCGGTTTCCTGGTTGGTGGAAACACGGAAGGTCGGATCTTCTTCGGCGAGCTTCTGAAGCGCGACGCCCATCTTGTCCTGCTCGGCTTTCGTCTTCGGCTCGACGGCGATGTCGATAACCGGCTCGGCGAATTCCATGGACTCGAGGATGATCGGATGCTTCTCATCGCACAGGGTGTCGCCCGTGGAGGTGTCCTTCAAGCCGACGACTGCAACGATGTCGCCAGCGGCGCACTCGTCGATGTCGACGCGGTTGTTGGAATGCATCTGCAGCAGGCGGCCGATACGCTCTTTCTTGCCCTTGCTCGCGTTGAGCACGTACGAACCGGAATCGAGCTGGCCCGAGTACACGCGGAGGTAGGTGAGCTTGCCGACGAACGGGTCGGTCATGATCTTGAACGCCAGCGACGAGAAGGGAGCCTTGACGTCGGAGGGGCGCTCGTCTTCCTCGCCCGTGTCGGGGTTCGTGCCCTTGATGGCAGGAATGTCGACGGGGCTCGGCATGTAATCGACAACCGCGTCGAGCAGCTCCTGCACGCCCTTGTTCTTGTAGGAAGAACCCACGAAAACAGGGTGGATCTTGCAGGCGATCGTACCCTTGCGGATGGCGGCCTTCAGCTCGTCGACCGTGACCTCTTCCTCCATGAGAACCTTCTCCATGAGGTCGTCGTCGCAGTCGGCGGCAGCCTCGAGAAGCTCCTGATGACGCATTTCGGCCTCTTCGGCGAACTCAGCCGGAATGGCGTCCATGGGTTCGGGATAGGTCATGCCCTTATCATCGGCCTTGAAGTCCCATGCGGTCATGGTCACGAGGTCGATGACGCCCCAGAAGTTGTCCTCGGCGCCCATGGGCATCTGCGCGGCAACGGCCGGTGCGCCCAGGCGGTCCTTCATCGTCTGGATGGCGTTGAAGAAGTCGGCACCCACGCGGTCGTACTTGTTGATGTAGGCGATGCGGGGCACGCCGTACTTGCTGGCCTGACGCCAAACGGTTTCAGACTGCGGCTGCACGCCGGCAACCGCGTCGAACACGGCAACGGCGCCGTCGAGGACGCGCAGCGAGCGCTCCACTTCGGCGGTAAAGTCAACGTGGCCGGGCGTGTCGATAATCTGGAAACGGTATTCCTTGCCGTTGTCGGCGCCTCCGGGATACTTCCAGAAGCACGTGGTGGCGGCAGCGGTGATGGTTACGCCGCGCTCCTGCTCCTGGACCATCCAGTCCATGGTAGCAGCGCCGTCGTGAACCTCGCCGATCTTGTGGGTCTTGCCCGTGTAGTAAAGGATGCGCTCGGTAGTCGTGGTCTTACCGGCGTCGATATGGGCCATGATGCCGATGTTGCGCGTATCCTTCAAAGGTAAAATTGCCATTCTCGATACCGCCCTTCTTAGAAGCGATAGTGCGAGAATGCACGGTTGGACTCGGCCATTTTGTAAAGATCCTCGCGCTTCTTGACCGAAGCGCCGGTGTTCTCGGAAGCATCCATGATCTCAGCGGCGAGGCGCTCTTTCATGGTGTGCTCCTTGCGCTTGCGCGAGAAGTCGACGATCCAGCGGATCGCGAGCGTGGTGGCGCGACGGGAGTTGACCTCCATCGGCACCTGGTAGGTGGCGCCGCCGACACGCTTCGGCTTGACTTCGAGGGTGGGGCGCACGTTGTCCATGGCCTTCTTGAACACGGCCAGCGGATCGCCGCCGGTCTTCTGCTCGATGAGATCGAAGGCACCGTAGACGATGCCCTCGGCGACGGACTTCTTGCCGTCGAGTAGGACTTTGTTGATCAGCTGCGTGACCAAGCGGTTGTTGTACGTTGCATCCGGCTGCACTTCGCGGCGGATTGCTGCTGCACGACGCGGCATTCTTTCTCCTTTTCCTGTCTGCGCGCTTCGGGGCTTTTCGCCCATTAGGCCCGTATGGCCCGCGCGACTTAACGATTACTAGTTCTTGGGCCTCTTGGCGCCATAGCGGCTGCGAGCCTGCTTGCGGTTGTCCACCGCTGCGCAGTCGAGCGCGGCGCGGATGACCTTGTAGCGAACGCCGGGGAGGTCCCTAACACGGCCGCCGCGCAAAAGCACCATGGAGTGCTCCTGGAGGTTGTGGCCGACACCGGGAATGTACGCGGTGACTTCCATGCCGTTGACCAGGCGAACACGGCAGACCTTGCGAAGAGCCGAGTTCGGCTTTTTCGGGGTCGTGGTGAACACGCGGGTGCATACGCCGCGCTTCTGCGGGTTGCCCTTCAGTGCCGGCGTCTTGCTCTTCTCGGCCGACTTGCTGCGGCCCTTGCGGACCAGCTGGTTGATTGTAGGCAAAGCTGTACTCCTTCTACCTTTTCCGTTTCGAGCCGCCTATACTGTATATATAGGTAGTCTCATCTTTCCAACTTTTCGAGTGCGTTCAGCTGTTACGCACACGAAAAACCGCGCCCCTTACGAGACGCGAACGAGAACTTTATCACCCGCCAACAGGCTTGTCAAACGCCACGCACCCGGGTGTATCCATAACACAGCCTACGCGTTATGCCTGATGAGCAAATACATCGGCACATCGCGAACACCTTTGAAAAGGTTTTTTGAAGAAATCAGCATGCACCGAGAAACCCGTGCTGAGGCCCGCCGCGCAGTCAAAGCCTAGTCTGCAAACTCGGCGATAATCGCTTCGATGAACCGTTCGGTGGCCTCGATATCGGCCACGGCGATGTGCTCGTGCAGGGAATGGAAAGCCGTCATGCCGATACCAAGTGTGACGGCTTTCGCGCCCTTGGTGCCGAGCAGATTGGCATCGGCGCCCCCGCCCGACACCGTCGTCCTCGGTTCGAGGCCCGCTGCACGAGCGGCCGAGAAGAGCTTCTCGACGATCGGATCGGCTTCGTCGAACAGCACGCCTGGGTAATCTTCGCGCCAGTCGATATCGACCGAACCGCCGAAGCGGTCGGCAGCGTCGGCAAGCGCTTCGGTCATGCGGTCGCGCTGCGCGTTCACGCGATCTTCGTACAACGATCGGCACTCCCCTGAAAGCGTGCAGCGATCAGGAACGATGTTGACTTCGCGCCCGCCTTCCACCATGCCGATGTTCGCCGTCGTGCATTCGTCGAGGCGGCCGAGCTCCATGGCCGACACCGCCGCCGCAGCCATCTGTATAGCCGACGCGCCGCACTCGGGTTCGACTCCCGCATGTGCCGCCTTGCCGGTGAAAGCCGCATTGAGCGTGTAGTGGTACGGAGCCCCGAGCACGATCGACCCAGGCGCACCATCGGCATCGAACACAAAGCACGGCACCGTCCCATCGAACAGATCGGGGTCGAGCGCTCCGGCGCCGAGAAGGCTCAACTCTTCGCAGACGGTGAACACGACCGTGATATCAGGGCGGGGTCTCCCGTCTGCGACAACCGTTTCGAGCGCTTCGAGTATGGCAGCGATGCCCGCCTTGTCATCGGCGCCAAGCACGGTATCTCCCGCAGAACGGACCACGCCCCCCTCGACGATCGGCTCTACACCGCAGCACGGGCTCACGCAATCCATGTGTGCCGAAAGCGCGATATGGCCCGGTGCGGTGCCAGGCAGATGGGCGATAACATTTCCGGTATCCGAGCCTGTCGACTCCCTCGTATCGTCGATGCGCACGGCAAAGCCGAGATCTTCGAGGCGGCCTTTGCAGTATGCGACCATCTCCGCCTCATGGCGCGAAGGACTGTCGATGCGGACGAGTTCGAAAAACGTATCGAGCAAGCGGGAATGGGATGAGGTTGCGTTCATATGCTTCGTTCCTTAGTCTGTCGTGTTTCGGCGCATGCAAGCAGCTGCAATCGACGCACGGGGCGCCCTCGGTACCGTACGAGTAGAACAGCCGAGAAACGCTTTTCGGCCTGCCTTGCGCCGCCGTTCCTTTCGCTTCATTATAGTCAAAGCCGAAGGATTGAAGTCCTCATGCTCAAAGACATCGCAGCAGCGAGCCGAAGCTGCCGCCGATTCCATGAAGCAGACCGCGTTTCGCATGATCTGCTTGTCGTGAAAAGCGATGGGGACCGAGTGCACCGCGTACCAAAGAGCCCGCTCGAAGACGTGTTGCCGGGATAGGCGATTGCACGAACAACACGCGTCCCGTTTCTTGCGGGGCGCGTTCGCTTTCAAAGATCAACCGTAAAGGCTCGCTGCATGCCGCACCCCTTCTTGCCGCATCACCCCTGCGATGCCCGGTATCGCTCGGCAATAACCTCGCCGAGCATCGCAATGTCACTCTGCTCGAACCGATACGGCACCGCCTGCAGGGTATCGCCGCCCGAAGGATCATCCCGCTCAACGCGGACGAACGCGAACTCGACCGATTCGAAGCCCTGGTTCAACACGGCATACGCATAGCACTGCGCCTGCAACAGGTGCTTTTCGTGCAGCTGCTCATCGGTTTCGGCATCGTTTCCGCCCGTTTTGTAATCGACGACGAAAGCGCGGGCGGCGTCATCGGTGCACAAAAGATCGATCTCGCCCTCGAGGCACCCCGCACCTGCGACCGCCACGCAAAACGGAACCTCGGCTTCATGGCTTCGCATGCCGAGCGCTTTTGCGCAAACCTGCGACGAGAACCAGCGATCCACGGCACGGTGCAGCCGTTCGGCATCCTTGATGCCGTACGCCGCCGCCACCGCGCCCATGCGCGATCGGGCAAAATCGATCGAACGCATGGCAGCGAGCTGGGCGAGCCGATGGAAGGCAGAACCCAAATCGGTGGCTTTATCGGCATCGGATGCAAACGTCCCGGATGCCGACGAGAGCTCGACAGAAGCCGCATCGTGCGCTTCGGCGATCGACGAATACGAGAAGAGCCCCGTATCCTCCCGGGAAGTCGAGCGCGTTTCGAGCAGCGAGAACGGCTCGATGTCCGGGATGCTCACCACTCCCAGCTCCTCCGAATCGGCGCACGTTCCCGCTTGCCGGCATGTCGGATCCTCGGCCTCCCGCTCGCTTTCGGAAACCGCCATAACCCGCACGAACTCGGCAGGCTCGCTTCCACCGTACTCGAAAGAAATGCTCTCGGATGGGAACAGCCCTTCGCCGCAGAGCGCCGAACGGATATCGTCGATGGCGCCGCGATAGGCTTTGTACGGATCGGTTTTCTGCTCCTTGATGCCCATCACCACGCAAAGCGCCTCCTTGGCGCGCGTTGCGCCCACATAGAACAGGCGGCGTTCCTCGGCCTCCTCCTCGATGCGCGAAACCCGCTTGAGCGAGGCGTGATAGTCGAGCAGCCCCGTTGCCGCGCGAGGATCCGCCCCTAGGGGAGCCGCGTACGGCTTTCCCTGCGCCTTGGCTGAAAGCGATCCTTTGACGGGCATCGAAGAGGGCGCTGCAAGCGAGAGATACGTGCTGTTTCCCATCGTTTCGGCAACGAGCTTTCCCGAGGGACCCGAGGGACCCTTCGCAAACCGGGCGAGCGCCACGACGGGAAACTCCAGCCCCTTCGAAGCATGGATGGTCATGATCTTCACGGCCTCTTGCCCATCGGCCGAAAGCGCTCCGGGCGCCTCCTTCATGCCGGCGGCGATCATCGCGGAGAACTCCGCAGAGCAGCGGGAAATGCCGAAGCCCTTGTCGCGCTCCATCGATTCGACGAACCGCACGGCCTTGAGAACGTTTGCAATGCGCGCCGAACCCTCGGCCCCCTGAGCCTCGAGGCGCGCGATCCACCCCGAATCGAGCAGCACGTTCGCAAGCGCCCTCGAAGGTGGTTTGTAACGGATCTCCATCTGCGCTTTCTGCATGAGCAGCACCGCATGGCGCAAACCTGGCGACAGTTCATCGGCGCAATCGGACAGGGCAGCGAACCCCTTGCTGAGATCGCGCTTGATGGGAATGCCGTTCGCCTCGTCGAAACCCGTTGCGAGCTCGAGCATATCATCGGCCGAAAGCTCGAACATATGGCTGGTCAGCACCTCGAAGAGCGCCTGGGTATCACCCATATCGGCAAGCACGCGAAGCAGTCGCTCGACAACCTTCACTTCGGGGGACCTATGGAAAAGCGAGCCGCCGGCGATGATGCACGGGAAACCCTCGTCGCGTATGGCCTGCGCGTACGCTTCGGCGAACGCCATGCGGCCGAGCAGCACCGCCATGTCGGAGAGGGGATGGCCCGCCTCGTGCATTTCGCGGAAGTAGCGCGCGATCGCACGCGCCTCCGCCTCGACGAGGTCGGCGGTCTTGCCCGGCAGACCCTGGGGAATCGTAGCGGCCACAAGCTGGATGCGCGGCTTCGCGCAGCGATAGCCGCTTCCATCGTATACCGCCGTCAAATCGAGGAAATCCTCTCCGAACACCTGGTCTTGGGAGCAGACGGCGCGCACAAACGCGAGCACGTCGGCATGGCTTCTGAAGTTGCGGGACAGCTTGAGCAGCGTCGGCGACCCGCCGCCGGCGCGCACCTCGTCGGTTTCCAGCCCCGCGCGAAACGCCTTGTACACGTTCACGTCGGCACCGCGGAACCGGTAGATGCTCTGCTGGGCATCGCCGACAGTGCACAGGTAGCGCAGACCCTCGCCCGCCAGATGGCGGACGATCTCGATTTGCAGCTGGCTCGTGTCCTGAAACTCATCGACCATCACAAGCCGAAAGCGATCCCGGTATTCGCGCGCGATCCGTTCGCGGGAGAGCGCATCGAGCGCAAGTTTGAGCAGATCGTCGTTGTCGAGCACACCGCGCGAGCGCTTGCTCGCCTCGTAAACGCCCTGCGCTCGCCTGGCGAGCGCGAGCAAATCGTCCAGAAGGGGGCGCGCCTTCGCGAGGAATGCCTCTTGCGCAACGCCCGCGTGAACGTTCTGGTAGTACTCGGTTTCCTCCGCAGGGCACCCGCGCTTGCCGAGGAATTCGCATGCATCGAGTACGGCAATAAAGCCGTCGAGCGTTTCATCGCCCGATTCGAGGAATTCCTGCAAGGCCTGGGCGGCATCGAGCGCAAATGCACGGTTCTTCTCGAGGGAAGCCGTCTGCTTGGCGCCTTCGTAAGAGGCAAGCACCTCTTCGTATGCGATAAGAAGCCGCTTCGCCAACTCCGTAGGCGATGCCGGATCGGGTCCCGTCTCGAACCCGTCGAACCCTCTCACCATGCCCGCCGCCTTCGCGATGAGCTCTTCAACCATCGACGATATCGACGATCCTCCGAACCCGCTGCTCCGCGCAGGAAACGCCTCGAACAGCGCATCGAATTCGGAGCGGCTCACGATTTCGGAATCCTCCCCGATCACCTCGTTCACGGCGGCGTCGAGCATCTCCTGGCGTTCCTTGTCGCCGATGACCGCGAATCCGGGATCGAGGCCGAGTTCGAGCGCATGGGCGCGCAGTATTCGCGAGCACATGCCGTGGATGGTCGATATCCACGCGGAATCAACCTTGAGCGCGGGCTCGAACAGGCCGCTCGCACGCAGAGTCGATCGCACGCGGCTTTTGATTTCGGATGCGGCCTTGTCGGTGAAGGTGATGGCGAGCACCTGGTCGATGTCGTCGATGCCCGAGCCCGATTCAGGCGAGAGGGCGTAGGCGATGCGCTGCGAGAGCGTGAACGTCTTTCCCGACCCGGCGCCTGCCGAGATATCGACCGGCCCGACAAGCTGTTCGATGCAGAGCTTCTGCTCGTGCGTGTAGGATACCGAACCCATCACTCATCCCCCTCGCTACGGCGCTGCAACGCATCGCGCACGCTGCAGACGGTAACCGGGCAGTACGTGCAGGCGTCTTCGTCGCGCGGACATGCGGGAATATCGCCGGCAAGCAGCGATTCGAGGCGGGCGGCCACGGCCTCCTCGACGCGATCGAGCAGCTCGGCGAAACCGAGCGTTCCGCACGTGGCGGCATCGATGCCGAGCAGATCCTTCCCAGGATCGAGCAGCGCATGGTCGAACGATCCGGCGATGCCCCCGTCTTTGCCATACGAAAGATAGAGCGCGCCTGCCGGTTCGAGACCCATGGTCTTGCGCACGGCCTGCGCGTAGATGAGCGTCTGCACCTTGCGGGGCAGCGCGAAGGGGGCATCCGCCTTCTCCTTCAGCGCATAGGATTTGCCCACGGCGCCCTTGTAGTCGACGACCACCGCACGGCCGTACCCGTCCACGTCGACGCGATCGATCGTTCCGTTCACCTTGAAGCCCGCATATTCGAAAGCTCCCTGCTTCCGACCGAAGCTCACCTCGCCGTCGAGCGGAGCGAAGCCGGGCAAAAGGCGCGCCTCCCGATCAAGATAGCCGATGAGCTTGCGCTTGAGGTCGTCAACTTCGCGCCGCTCCAGATCGTCGAGCGCAACGAGCGCCGTCGAATCGCCGACAAGCGTCGCGTCGTAGGCCAGCTGCTCATCGAACACGCGCTCGAGTATGCGACGCGCCTGCGGCAGCGTGTCGGAAGTTACCTTCGGAGCGACTTCGCACCTGAATCGAGCGTAGAAATGCTCCAGCACACGGTGGGCGAACAAGCCGAACTCGCGGCCCCCGAACCCCGCATCGAGCTCTTCGAGCCGAAGCCTGCGATGGGCGAACCACTTGTAAGGACACTCGAGGTAGCTTTCTATCGCCGAAGGAGAGAGGCTGTAGCCTTCGCTTACCACCCCGCCCCATTGCTGGGGCAGAAGGATCTTGTCGCGCGCGGCGGGCGTGACGAACCCGGTGGGCATGACGGGAATCTCGGCCACCATCTTCTGGGGCCTTCCTTCGAATGAAAGGTTCTCGTAGGAGCCCTGTTCGCCGAGGGTGCTCGCGTAAGGAAGAAGCTCCGCGGTAAGACCCGTCCTTTTGTCGGTCTCGCCGGGGTTCTGCAGTTCGGAGCGATAGCAGTCGATCACGTCCTCGAACACGACCGCAGGGCGTTCCTCGTCACCTGCCGGGTTGTTGAGCGGGCGCGACAGCACGAGCAGCCCCGTCGGCACCGAAAGCGCATCGGCGAACGTTGCGCGCGCGCAAGAGAGCCCGTCGCGCTCGCCCGCCGCATCGAGCTTCTCAAGCAGCGACGAGACGGCACCGCCGTCATCGCGCACAGGGTACGCCGCCGCCGTCAGATCGGTGACGAGCAGGCAATCGCAGGACGCCGCGCCCAGAGCCGCAGCCCCCTCGAGATCGACGATCAGAACGGGTGGTGCGCCGGCGTCCGCATCGTCGCGCTCGCCTTTCGGGAAGCCGTTCGCGCCGCCCGCCCGGTTGGCCGCCGGATCGGTTGCGGTCCGCACGAACAGGCTCTGCTCCCCGAGCACCGAGCGGTAATCCTCCGTGCAGGCCCCGAGCGCAAGCGCCGTTTCGAAGACGGTGCGCGCCAAAGCGAGCGCCGACATCTGCCGATCGCGGTAGCCCTCGGGCCATCCCGCCTGCTTGAGCATATGGGCTTGCAGGATATCGAACGCCTCTTCCACCCGGCCGCTTTCGAGGGATCCCACCAAGCCGTTGAGCCCATGATCGGCGCTTCCGGCAAGATCGGTCAGGATGGAATCGCGATCGACGGAGCGGTTCGCCCTCCAGCGCGCATCCATCCAGTATGCGCCGCGCACGCCGACGCCCGAATAGGCGCCGATCGCGAAATCCGCCGCAGCACGGGAAAGAAGCGGGGTTTCCCCGAACAGCGTTTCGAGCAAAGCGAGCCAAGATGAGCCGAATTCGGTCGCAGCGAACAAAACGCTGCCGCGTACTTCGGCCGCGATGCCGCGCTCGGCAAGCCTCGGCGCGAGCTCCTCGAAGCAGGCAAAGGCATCGCGCGCCGCCACCGTGATCGACGCATCGGGATCGGCGGATCGGACGGCTTCGACGGCGTCGCACAGCAATCGGGGCTCAGCGTAGCGTCCCGAAGGCAGCACGAACCGCACCGCACCGGTTGCTGTGACGGGGTGCTCCTCATCGGGTTCGAAGAGCGCTGCAAGCAGCGAGGCAAGCTCGGGCGCACGCCTTCCGAAGGGCTCTTCGCTTCTCTCGTTGACGAACGCAACCGTTCCCGCCTGCGAAAGAAAATCCCGCTCGACAGCCGTGAACGCATCGGCTTCGAACCCTACGGCAGCAGGACGGTACCGCGCAAGCACGGAAGCGTCCGCAAGCAGCGCGAGGGCTTCGGATTGTTCGACCAGGCCCGCCGAAGCCGCGATCTCGCGATACCGCTCGAGCACTTCGACCGCCTCGCGCTCGCCCCGGCCCAGCTCGTGCTCGCCCGTCGCCTTCGGCAGCGCCTCGCGCGCAACGCGCGCGATGAACGCGCGCGTTCCCGGGGTAGGCTGCAAAAGGCATTCGGGGTTTTGCTCGCAATAACTGCGCAAGGCTGCCGCCGCAATGAGCTCGCGTTGCACGGAATCCACGAACGTGCGCCCATCGCCGAACAGCTCCCACAGGTCGGCTGCCCACGACGAAAGCGTAACCACGTCGATGCCGAACGACATGCGCTCGGCCCAGGCTTTCTTGAGGCGGACCGCCTCGTCGTAGGAGGGCACGATGACAACGGGCCGCGCGCCTTCCGAGAAGGCGCAAAGAGCGTATTCGAACGCAGCCTCGTCGGCTGCCGCAGCATTCGGTGTATCGGTTCGGATGAGAGTCATGCCGCCATTATACCCAAGTACGGCGCCCAGGCGCATGCCCGATTGCTCCCATCGCAAGGTCGCCAAACAACGGGCCGAACGATGCCTGGGGCCGAAGCTCGTAAGGGGAACGACTGGACGGCTTCGATGGTGCACGCAACGGCGCAGTCGCAGCCGACAGCCACGCGGGCGCAGCCGGACGACTGCCTAAATGCCTAGATGCCGCGCGTAGCGGCGCGCACGCCACCGGCAAAGCCCTCTTCAAGCGCCTCTTCGACGCGCGTACGGCACACTTGCTCTTCGGCAAGCGCACGGGCGGCATCCGCATCGGCGGCAGCATCGAGCTTGCGGTTCCTGAAATACACGAGCCAATTGGCGCCGAGGCATATCACGTTGATGAAATACACCGCGAGCACCCAGTTGATCGAAGCCGACGCGAACTTGGCCGCGATGCCCGCCGCATACCCGATCGTGATCAACCCGATGAACTGCCAGCTCGTTCCCTTTGCCGTACCCGCTTTGTACGCCTTGTACGCATTGAGAGGCCATGAGAGTCCGAAGCAAACGAGCATTGCCGCTTCGAGTAATTCAGCCACGAAGAATCATCTCCTGCCAGTGGACGCACCGATGCGCGGCCATATCGATTGAAAGCCAACATGCATTACGCTACGCTTTTCTTTCGATACCGTCTAATATATTGTTTCTATTGTTATAATAACTTATACATTATCAATAAGCGGAGGCCTGCCCATGGAACTGCTGCAGCTGAAATACTTCCTCGAAGTAGCCGAAAGCCAACACGTAACGAACAGCGCCAAAAAGCTCCACGTGGCGCAGCCCGCGCTCTCCCAGGCAATCCGCCGTCTCGAACGCGAGCTCGGAGTGAAGCTGTTCGAGCATACGGGCCGCAACATCAGACTCACTCCCGCAGGATCCTACCTCAAAGACAGGCTCGCGCCCGCCCTTGAAAGCATCGACGGCATCGCCCGCGATATCGCCGCTTTCTCGGAAAGCGAACGGCGCACGGTGCGCATCGACATTCAGGCCGCTTCGGGCATCGTCGTCGACGCGATCGCGCTCTACGGCGCCGAGCATCCCGATACCCGTTTCCTCATCAGCCAGAACGAACACGAGCCTTTGTGCGATATCCACGTGACGGCCCTCGCTTCCGACGGATCGTTTCACGGGCTGAGCGCTGCACCGCCCGACGCCGCCGTTGAAGCGATGTTCACCGAACGCATCGGAATCGCCATGGCGAGCCGAGGTTCGCGTCCCCCCGAGCCCGTCGATCTGAACGATCTGGTCGAAAGCCGCTTCATCTGCCTAGCGGGATCGAAGGCCTTCAGGACGCTTTGCGACGAGCTCTGCGCCCTCGCGGGCTTCACGCCGCACATCGCCTTCGAAAGCGACAATCCTTCGGTTGTGAAGAAGATGATCGGACTCGGCCTCGGCATCGGGTTCTGGCCCGAATGCAGCTGGGGCGACCTTTCGGATTACGAAGCGGATCTCGTCGCCCTCGCCGATGCCCGTTTTACGCGAACCGTCGCCATCGTGGATTCGGACGGCGAGCAATCCCCGGAAGCGAAACGGTTCGAGGAGTTCCTCATCGAACATATCGGAAAAGTCTGGGAGAAAGAAAGCGGGCGACGCGCCTGAAGCGCACCGCCCGCTTGAGCATGCTACCTGCGAATCGGTCTGCGAGCCGAGAATGCGCACCGGCTCACAGCCCGAAGGCGCGCAACAACCTACGAGCCGAGAATGCGGGCTGCAACCTGCTTCTTACGACTCAGGATGCCCGGCATCCACGTGCCGCCCACGCCCGTGCACTTGATGTTGAACACCCGATCCACGATGCGACGGTTGCCCTCGCACAGGAACTGGCTGCCCTCCGCCATGATGTCGGTCACCATGAACAGCACGAACTCGTATTTGTTATCGTCTTTAAGCCGGCGCATGTAAGCGCGGATCTCATCCTCACGCTCCATGACGGCGGGCAGATCGACCGTCTCGTGCTGCGCGATGAGCACGGTGGAATCGCCGAGCTGGAATTCCTTGGAGTCGGCCCCGACGAGCTTGTCGACCGGCAGGTCGTCCTCGCCGCCACGGCACTTGAATACGGCAAGGCCGAAATCGGTCGGATCGACGCCCGCCAGAGCGCCGAGGCGTTCGGCCTGTTCGCGATCGAAATGCGTCGCCGTAGGCGATTTGAGGATAACGGTATCGGTCATGACGGCGGAAAGGAGAACCGCCGCAATCGACTTCGGAATCTCAACGCCGTGGCGCTCGAACTCCATGGCGACGATGGTAGCCGTCGAGCCCACGGGCAGGTTCAAGAACTGGATGGGGTTCGTGGTGGACACATCGCCGATGCGGTGATGGTCGACGATCTCGACGACATCGGCTTCCTCGATGCCGTGCACGGCCTGGCGCGTTTCGTTGTGGTCGACGAGGATGGCCTTGCGCCTCGGGCGCGTGGCCACGTCGGAGCGGGTGACGATGCCGATGCAATAGCCGTCGTCGTCGAGCACGACCGCCTCGCGCAAAGCGCTTGCCATGAGGTCTTCAACGGCTTCGTTCAGCAGGCCCTCTTTATCGAGCACAAGCACATCGGTCTCGGTCATCTCATCGACCTTCTGGCCGAGCGAAGCGATAAGGTCGCCTGCGACCGCCATGCTGTTGGAACCGTCGTCCTCAAGCGCATCGGTGGCCGAAATGTAGCGCTCGGCGATCATGCGCGTGGTGATGAGGCCGTGATAGGTTTCATCGTCGTTCACCACGACGAGCGAGCGGATGTTGTGCTTACGCAGCAGGCGCCCCGCCTCGAGCAGCGTTGCGGTGCGCGGAATGGAGATGGGGTTCGGCGTCATCACGTCGAGCACGCGCGCATGGATATGGCTCAGTATCGCGGGAGCCGCGATGCCGTTCTCCTCGAGCACCCAAGCGCTTTCGGGGGGCATGGGGCCAAGACGCATGGGCACGTACTCCGCCGGCGCCTTGCCGGATCGTTCCGCTTCCCGCTTGGCCAGCTCGTTTTTCAGATACGCGTAGCCGACCGCTGCGCTGATCGAATCGTTGTCGGGGTTTCGGTGTCCTACGATGACGATAGGTGCCGTCATGCTCTGTGCTCCTTGCGTTAGATGTATCGGGTTTTCTGCACGTCCGCCCTCGGGCGAAACGTTAGCCATTGTAGCTGGTTCACGTGAAAATGCGCGCCATGTGAAGCATTCATCATAAATCGATTCCGCCCGCCGCCCGCCGACAGCCCATCGCGGCTCGGGGCGGACGCGGTTTCGCAGCACCGTGCACCGCACCGCTGCACGCGCCTGGGTATCCGCTTGCCGAGCGGCGTTACGATTCGATGGAGACGCCTGCGGTCGTGATACGATGACCGCGTATTCGTACACCACTTCCAAGGAGGCCTCAATGGACACCTTGAGCATACGCGACATCATCGGCCCCATCATGATCGGACCGTCGAGTTCCCATACCGCGGGCGCGCTGCGCATCGCCTACATGGCGCGCAGGCTTTGCCTGGCCGAACCCCGCACCGTCGAGTTCTCGCTGCTCGGATCGTTTGCCCACACGCTCGTCGGGCACGGCACCGACAAGGCGCTCGTCGGGGGCATGCTCGGGCTCGATACCGACGATCTGCGCATACGCGATTCGTTCCAGCTTGCCCGCGAGGCCGGTCTGGCGTTCTCGTTCACCCCCGAACCCGATGCCGAATACGACCACCCCAACACCGTCGACATCCGCATCGTCGATGCGGATGGCAGCGAGATGAGCATCCGCGGCGAGAGCATCGGCGGAGGCGCTGCGGTCATTCGCCGAATCGACGGCATAGACGTTGAGGTGACGGGCGAGAAGACGAGCATCGTGATCCGGCAACGCGACGAAGCGGGCGTGCTCGCACACATCGCGAAAAGCATCAGCGACTGGGGCGTGAACATCGCCACAACCCGCATGTACCGGGAACGCAAGGGCGATGCGGCCTACACCATCCTGGAAACCGACCAGGCGGTCTGTCCCGAAATCAAAACGGCCATCGAAGCGCATCCCGCAATCCGAGACGTGCGCATCATCCCCGGTGACAGCGCAACCGGCGTCTCGAAAGACGATGCAGCCGACGTCGAAGCGGCTCAGATGCGCTTCGACGAACTCGACTTCCCCCATGGCGCCGCGATGCTCGCTTTCTGCGAGAGAAGCGGCATGTCCATCTCCGAAGCGTTCTTGGAGCGAGAGGACGCGCTTGCGGCCAGCCTCGGCTACGCAAGCGACACCGACGGCTACCTCGACGAAGCGCTTGCCGTTATGAGGCAATCGGCAACCCGCCCCCTCGAAGAGCCCCTTCCCTCGATGGGGGGATTGATCGGGGGCGAAGCCCTGAAGCTCTCTGCTTTGAGGAAGCTCGGAGGAAACCTCTGCGACGATCAGCTCTCGCTCGCCATCGCCTATTCGATGGCCGTGCTCGAAACGAACGCCTCGATGGGGCGCATCGCCGCAGCTCCCACTGCGGGCTCGGCGGGCGTGATCCCCGGCGTGCTCTTAGCCCTGCAGGATAGCAGGGGGTTCAGCGACGACGATCTGAAGCGGGGGCTCGCCTGCGCCGGCGCCATCGGATACCTCATCACGCGCAACGCCACCGTCTCCGGCGCCGAAGGGGGCTGTCAGGCCGAAATCGGATCGGCGGCTGCTATGGCTGCGGCGGCGGCCGTCGAACTTGCAGGAGGAACCCCCGCGCAGTGCTTCGCCGCCGCAAGCAACGCGCTCACCAACATGATGGGCCTCGTATGCGACCCCATCGCAGGGCTTGTGGAAGTTCCCTGCCAGAAACGCAACGCGGCGGGCGCCGCAACCGCGCTCGTAAGCGCGCAGATCGCACTTGCGGGAATCGGCAACCTCGTCGATTTCGACCAGACGGTCGAAGCGATGCGCAAAGTGGGACGCTCGCTTCCCTTCGAGCTGCGCGAAAGCGCGCTCGGAGGCATAGCCGCAACACCCGCCGCTTGCGGGTTCTGCGCCTCGTGCACGCCGGGGATGAGCTGCTCGTAGGGGTGCGGGAGCACTCCTCAGCGAATCTGCTTCACTTGTTTTTCGAGCTCGTCATCAACATGGTTGACGAGCTCGATCAGTTCGGAGCGAAGGTGAATTCCGAGCTTCTGATAGATGCTCTTGATATGCGACTTGACCGTGTTCTCCGACACGTAGAGCTTCTCCGAGATGCCGTGAACCGTGCGACCTTGGGCAAGGAGTACGAATATCTCCTGCTCCCTAGCCGTCAGCTGATGAGTTGACGCGATCTCTTCGCAGCGAGCGGAAAACCACTGCTCCTCGCGCACGACCAACTGGGGAGCGGGCATCGCAGGCTCCGCCAAAGCAAGCCCTTTGTCTTTGAACAGAAACAACGAAAGCATGGAAAGCAAGTACAGCGAAACGAGCGCTATTACCGTCAGCATGATTCCACCTGAGGTAATGCTCGACGCATTGAAAAACCCGACGAGCACGCCGAGCAGCTGAGCGACATTCGTGCATGCCAAGGCGACGGCGAACACGAGCGGCGAAGGCAACCGGGTGTCTCGCGCCATATCGGACAGCATGCACCACAGGATAATGCCAGCAACCATCGAGCCAAGCTGGGCGAACGCATTGACGATCCCCCCTGCCGCGTTCCAGAGTATCGGCAAGAGAAGAAAGCCCGCTGCGGAAAGCGGCAAAGCCATCTTGTAGAGGCGGCTCAGGTTCGGCGGTTTCGAAACAACCAGTGCAGGGACAAGAAGAATCGCCACGACTATCCCGCTCGATACGATGGAAGTCTCCTGCACCGTCGAGAGCGGCAACTCCTGTTGGCCCGATATCTGCATCATCATCCCGCTCATAAAGCAAAACACCATCGTGCCGAACACCGGACGCCATAGGCGAGACGCGGCGCTTTTGGCAACGGGAAGCGAGTATTCGCTCGCCGACGGAACGCGAATCGAAATCGATTTTTTCACGCACGCCGACGAAACAACAAAGAGCACCGCAGTAGCCGATACGACCAAAGCGGGAGGCAGAAGCGTCATAAGGAAATAGATCACCAAACTCGCCATGTTGCTGAACAGGACGAAAAGGTAAACGCTCCGCAGCGTAAAGGTCTTGCAGAACCGTGCCCACAAAAGAACCATGAGGGCATCGCCTGCGCCGAGGCATACGCCGCCGAACATCAACCAGGGTAGAATGCGGCTGAATTCCACATCAACGGAAAACTGCAGCGCCATCCCGCAGACCAGAAAGCCGAACAAGGCCACTCCGCAGGCAACGAGCACCGAAACAAGCGTATCGGGACCCGTGCTGCGCAACGAAAAGAAGGCGATGGCCGCAAAAACGCATATCCTCGCACCAAGGACAGTCGTGAGAAAAAGCGTCTGCGAAACGGCATCGAGGGCGGCGGCAGGGGCGAACAGCGTAAAAGAATGGAAAGCCATATACGAGAAAACAAGGTACAGCGCGTATCCCCCAAAACATAAAGCATCCCGAAAAGCAACGTTTCGCACGTTTGTATGCAAGCGCTCCATAGTCCCCTTCCTTGTTTTTCCACAGTATACCCGCCGAAGAGCGAACGGGAATCGTCTTATCTCCCTCTCGCTTCTATATCACCCGTTTCAGGTGGCTTAGACCAGCACTTTTGCAAAAATCACCCGCCTTCGGAGGAGGTTTTCGGAAGCACCGAGGAGGTACCGTTCGGTTCGCGGTCGCATCGAGTGGGCCGCAAGCAAGCAAAACGGAAACCAAGGAGGGTATCATGAAAACAAACCGCATCGAACTGTCTCGTCGTTCCTTCATCGGACTGGGCGCAGCGGCTGCAGTGGCAGCCAGTGCAGGACTTGCAGGCTGTGCTCCGACCGATAAGGCCGCCCAAGGAAACGCGGCAACCGAAACCGTCGGTTCGACGGCGGCCAATCCGTCCGAATACACGCCGCCGTTTCTCGCCAAGCCCGAAGTTCCCGCAAATATTGTCGAAGAGAAGGATTGCGACGTGCTCGTGCTCGGACTCGGATTAGCGGGCATAGCGGCATCGCGCGCCGCCGCCGAAGCAGGTGCCCGCGTCATCGGCGTTGAAAGGCAGGACGATATCGGCGTCGTCGGCATGGCTGGAGCATTCGGCGTCGTCAATTCCGAAATTCAAAAGAGCATCGGCATCGAGTGGGCACCGAAAGCCGATATAGTCAATCAGCTCATGAAAGACATGTGCTACCGTCCCAACCCTGATTTCCTCAACTACTGGTACGACCATTCGGGCGAAGCCTTCGACTGGTTCGTCGAAGGAGCCGACTACGAGCTCGTAGCGAAAACCGCCGACAACAAAACTACCGACAACCCGAATTTTCTTCGCCCCATCTTCTGGCCCCCGCTTGAAGGCTACGACTACAAAACGGAGTTCTATCCGTTCTTCCACGGCACCATCAACCTCAATCCCAATATGCAATGGGGCTGTGAGAACTGCCGGGATAAAGCGCTCGCCGCTGGCGCAGAGTTCCTGTTCGGAACCTTCGCCGAGCAACTCATCGTCGACGAGTCGACCGGTGCCGTTACGGGCGCCTACGTGCACGACGCCAAAGGAGAGGCGTATACGCGCATCAACGCAAAAGCGGTCTGCCTCTGCACGGGAGACATGGGCGGCAACAAGGAGATGCGCCACTACTATGCCCCCCAGGCCGACGAATTCGCCTCGTTCTACAGCGAAGTCGACGTGAACGGGGATTTCTGCAATACCGGCGACGGGCAGCGTATGGGGATATGGGCAGGGGCGCACATGGAGCTCGGGCCCTATGCGCCGATGACCCATCATATGGGCGGCGCGTTGGGCGTCGATGCCTTCCTGCAGCTCAACATGGAAGGCAATCGGTTCATGAACGAGGATATCCCCGGTCAGAATATCGCCGACCAGCTATCCCGCCAACCCGTCTCCCCCGATCCCGAGCTTGCAGCCCTCGGCACTAAATCGTGGCAGGTATTCGACGCCAACTGGAAAACGCAGTTGGCAGCGCAGGGAACCGGACACGGGTTCGTCAACTACTACATCTCCGACGATGAAAAAGATCAATACAAAACCGTTCTCGAAGGGTTTGCCCTCGGATATACCACCGACGAAATGGTGGAGAGCGCCGTCACCCTGAAAGCCGACACGATCGAGGAACTGGCCGAGGGAATGGGCCTTCCGGTTGAGAACGTGAAGGCGTCCATCGAACGATACAACGAACTCGCCGCGAAAGGCGTCGACGAAGACTACGGCAAAATCGGGAGCCGCATGTTCCCCGTCGACACGCCGCCCTTCTACGCCTGTCGATTCGATTCCGCAGGCATGCTCGTGCTCATGGGCGGACTCGAATGCGATACCGACCTGCATCCGCTCGACGAGAACGGAGATCCCATCAAGGGCCTGTACGTCGCAGGCAATACCCAAGGCGGACGCTACCTGGTCGAGTACCCCGTAACCGTTGGCGGCCACAGCCTCGCATGCGCACTCACGTTCGGCAAGCTTGCAGGAGAAAATGCAGCCGCAGGCATCTAGGCGGCACTTTCGCCCTGTCGGCAACAGCTAGATTGCCCGACAGCAAGAACGCCCCGCATCGACTGGTGCGGGGCGTTCCCTTCGATTGGCCGCCGGCAGTTCACGCAGCCGATGATGCAATGCCGCTCGCCCGCACCCCTACCCTATCTTTACGATGGGCGCATAATCCTTCAAAAGCTTCTTGGTGGCACCGGTCTTCGCGAACCTGATGTGAAGCGTGTCGCCGTCGACTTTCACGACTTTACCGCGGCCGAACGTCTTGTGATCGACGGTATCGCCCACCGCAAACGCCATGCCCGCAGCGGCCTTCTTGCCCGTATCGCGGACGAATCCCGAATACGAGCTTCGCGTCGCGCGGTTCGACGGACCCGAAGCGCTCGATTGGCCGAATACGCGCCCGCCGCCCGCCTCGGTTCCCGATCCGGCGATGCCCTTGCGGCTGCCCCGCTTCTCCCAGCCCGTACCCTCGAATCCCGACGAACCGAGACCCGTCGTCTGACGCAGCTCGCTCGGAATCTCGGCGATGAAGCGCGAAGTGGGGTTCGCCTGCGTCTGGCCGAATATCTGACGCGCATAAGCGCACGTGAGGTAGAGCTTCTTGCGTGCGCGCGTGATGGCCACATAGGCGAGCCGGCGCTCCTCCTCTATGCCGCTCGGATCGCTCACCGAGTTCATGTGGGGGAAAAGCGTCTCTTCCATGCCACCCACGAACACGCAGTCGAACTCGAGGCCCTTCGACGAGTGCACCGTCATGAGCGTGACCGCCGTGCCGTCCTCCGACATGGTGTCGAGATCCGTTCGCAACGTCACCCATTCGATGAAGTCGGCAAGCGAGTTGGCGGAAAGCACGCGAACGGGGGCATCCTCGCCCTGCCCGATGCCGATGGACAACTGCAGATCCCCGCTTTCGTCCGAGACGACGGCCTCGAGCGCGCCCGCAGCATTCGCCTCGGCAAGCGCCTGGCCGCCTGCGGTGGGAGCAGCGTATTCGGCATCGCCCTCGTCGTGCGTATCGGTATATTCGTCCACAACGCCCAAGAACTCCTGGATGTTCTCGACGCGGCCGCGCGCCTCGTCGGTGTCTTCGGCGATGAGCGCCGAAATAAGGCCGCTCTTGTCGATGATGGCCTCGACCACCTTGCGCAGGTCGCCGCCGTAGGTGCTCGCATCTTTGATGAGGCCGATGAATTCGCTGAGCGCCTTGCGCGTTGCAAGCCGAACGCTCTCGTCGCCGATAACGAGCTCGACCGCCTCCATGAACGTCATGCGGTTCTCGCGCGCCTCGCGATCGATGAGCTCGATCGTGGTCTTGCCGATACCGCGGCGCGGCACGTTGATCACGCGTTTGGCCGCCATGTCGTCGGCAGGGTTCACCACAAGCGTCAGATACGCCATGACGTCGCGGATCTCCGCACGGTCGAAGAAGCGCGTGCCGCCGACGATGCGGTACGGCACGCCCGCGCGCACGAGCATATCTTCGATCATGCGGCTCTGCGCGTTGGTTCGGTAGAACACGGCGATCTGGTTGTACGAGAACCCTTCGGCCTTGCGTTTCTCGATCTCGCCCGCGATCCAGCGGCCTTCGTCGCGCTCGTCGGAGGCCATGTACACCTGGATCTTATCGCCATCGCCTTCCGAAGTGAAGAGCTTCTTGGATTTGCGGTGCTGGTTGTTGGCGATAACCGCATTGGCGGCGGCGAGGACGTTGCCGACGCTGCGGTAGTTCTGCTCGAGCTTGACGGTATGGGCCTCGGGATAGTCGTTTTCGAATTCGAGGATGTTGCGGATATCGGCACCGCGCCACGAGTAGATGGATTGGTCGTCGTCGCCCACCACCATGATGTTCTTGTGCTTGGCGGCGAGCAGCGTGGTGATCGCGTACTGCGCGTGGTTCGTATCCTGGTATTCGTCCACCATAAGGTAGCGGAACCGGTCCTGATAGGCATCGAGCACATCGGGGTGGTTCTTGAGCAGCAGGTACGCGTAAAGCAAAAGGTCGTCGAAGTCGAAGGCATTCGCGGCCCTCAAGCGCTCCTGCAAACGCGTGTATACGCGCGCCGCCACCTTCGCAATGGGGTCCGCCGCCTGCACCTCGAAATCGCCCGGTACGATAAGCTCGTTCTTGGCCGTGGATATGCGGTTTCTCAGCGCGTTTACCGGATAGCGCTTCGGATCGATATCGAGCTCCGCCATGATATCTTTGAACAGGCGTTTCGAATCGTCGTCAGCGTAGATGGTGAACGCCTTGGTGAAACCCAGACGCTCGGCATCGGCACGCAGCATGCGCACGCACATGCTATGGAAGGTCGACACCCACATGCCGCGCGCAGCCGGCCCCACAAGCGCCCCGAGTCGCTCGCGCATCTCCGCCGCCGCCTTGTTCGTGAACGTGATGGCAAGGATCCGCCACGGAGCGACGTCCTTGTTCTCGATGAGGTTGGCGATGCGGTACGTGAGCACGCGGGTCTTGCCGGACCCGGCTCCCGCGAGCACGAGCAGCGGGCCCTCTGTGCAGAGGACAGCCTCTTTCTGGGCAGGGTTCAGAGAATCGATGTCGATAGGCATGGACTACGCTTTCGGATCAGTGGTCATCAATGGCTAAAGTTTTGGAAGAGTTTATTCTAGCGCTTCTTCACCGCAGCGGGAGATGCTGAACGAGAAATGCAAATGCGCAAGTTGGTGCGTTGAAACCGCATGCGCCAGGCGCGTGGGGAAACCCCGACCGCCGCGCCCGACAGAGGTCGGCGATTTTGGCTCCCGCGAGACATGCATGCACCAAAAAAGCGCCACCCGGATCGTTTCCGGGCGGCGCTGCATGGATCAGCTTGCAAGATCGGCGTCGCAGCTCGCGTTCAAACCCAAAGCGGGCTACACGATCTTCTTCCCGAATACGGCGGCGATTTCGCGGAGCTCTGCCACCAGCTCGGTGAACTGGGCGGGCGTGAGCTGTTGCGGACCGTCGGAGAGCGCCTTGGGAGGATTGGGGTGCACTTCGATCATGATCGAATCGCACCCGACCGCAACGGCGGCCTTCGCAAGCGACGGCACGAGGTCGCGCACGCCGGCCGGATGGGACACGTCCACGCACACCGGATAGAGGCTCTGCTTGTGGATGACGGGCACAGCCGAAATGTCGAGCGTAAAACGCGTAGCCGTCTCGAAGGTGCGGATGCCGCGCTCGCACAAAACCACATTGTCGTTGCCTTCGGCGGTAAGGTAATCGGTAGCAGCGAGCCATTCGGCGATGGTGCCCGCGAACCCGCGCTTGTAAAGCACCATCTTATGCGACTCGGCCGTAACTATCCCGATGTTCTTGAGCAGGCTGAAGTTCTGGAAGTTGCGCGCGCCCACCTGCAAGCCGTCCACATAGGAGTGCACAAGCTCGCAATGCGCGGAGTCCATAACCTCGGTAAGGGTTTTGAGGCCCCACTTCTCGCCCGATGCCTTCATGATCTGAAGCGCTTCCTCGCCCAGACCCTGGAACGAATGCGGGTTGGTGCGCGGCTTGAACGCGCCTCCGCGAACCCACGTGAGACCGAGGCTCGCAATGCATTCGGCCACTTCGTCGAATTGCTCTTCGGATTCAACGGAGCACGGTCCGGCGAAGATGGTGATCTCGTCAGAGCGCGTCCCGTAATCCGGCAGTTTGTTTGCTATCTGCTCGTTCATACTGACGGGGTCTCCTTCATAACCTTGAGGATGCTGGCATATATCTCACGCAGGTTCTCGTTATACAAAGGACCCTCGTTATAGCTGTCAACCCGCTCGAAGATCTCCTCTTCTCGCCTCGCGTCATACAAGCCCAGATGAGCACCGGGCTTGAGACCACGGATGACCAGCGAATGGCCTGCGCGCTTGTTCAGCAGCGAGACGATTTCGCGATCGATCTCATCGATCTTTGCACGATGTTCTTGGATTTGCGCGAGTACGCTGTTTTCTTCAGACATCGGCTTTCCTTTCGAATCCACAAAAAAACGGTAACGAGCATGGCGCATCGGCAACGGCAGCGCCGAAGGCGACAACCGAGGCGAGCGAGCGCCCTCGTGTGGGCATCATGATAGCAAAAGCCGCGCAGCGCACGGAGCGGACGGAAAAAGTTCTCAGAGAAGATCTCGCGCACAACGCAAGGCAACGAACGCTGCCCGACGGTCGCACGGGCCGTCGGGCAGCAAGAAACGAGCAGCTAACCCTTGTTCGAATGCTAGTTTTCGTTCATGTACTTCACGGCATGGCGGGAGAACGTGAGGGTGCGCCCGCATGCACAGCCGATGATGTATTCGGGATAGTTGTCGGCGAACAGACTGCCCGAGCAATCGCCGGCGCAGTACAGCCCCTCGATGACCTCCTCGTTTTGATCGAGCGCCTGCATGTTGGCGTTGATTTTGATGCCATCGACCGTGGTGAGGTAGCAGGCACCGAACCAGCCGCCGTAAAACGGAGGCGTACGCAGCTCCGACAGGCGGAAGGCCTCCTTACCGTAGTCGTCGTCGCTCTGTTGGTCGTACAGCTCGTTGTAGCGATCGACCTGCGCAAGGAAGTTCTCCTTGGCTTCGCCCTCGAACCCGAGCTGATCGGCGAGCTCTTCGATGGTGTCGGCTTTGAAGACCGTACCGCCCTCGATCTGCTTGGCAAACATCTCATCGGGGGTGACGCCCGCAGCGAACTGCTGGGCGATGCCTTTGGAGCAGCCGACGGTGGAGAAACGCTCGACGTCCTCGACGATGTTGCCGTCCCATACCTCGCACCACACGCCGCCGGGACGGTTGCTCGATGCGAAGCACACGGCCTCGTAGGGGCTCGCCTCGTTGACGAATCGCTTGCCCGTGCGGTCGACCTTCATGAACGGCTGAGTGCCCACGTTCGATTGGAATACGTTTCCGGGAAGCGCGGCGTCTTCGCCTTCGCCCGTATAGCCCGCATCGACGCCGGGGGCAACCGCGCCGCGAGCGAACAGCATGGGGGCGGGCTGCGGATCCATCTTCGCACCCGCCCAAAGGGCGGCTTTGATGCCCGATCCGTCGCAGGAGGGCGTGTTGTTGGCGGTGGTGGTGCACTGGGGCACGATGGGCGCAAGCGCCTTGGTCATGACCGCATTGCCAGCATAGCCGCCCGTGGTCAAAAGCACGCCTTTGTTCGCATCGATCTGCACGTAACCGTTGTCGGTCTCGAAGATTGCGCCGGTTACGCGGCCCTCGGTTCCGCCCTCGCGCACAAGTTTAACGAGCTTGTGCTTGAACGTGATGTCCTTGCCCTTGCTCTGAATGTACTCGTAGAGTACCTCGTTTCGCTCCTTTTCAGGACGCGTGCCGAGCGCAGGATCCTCAAGATACATGTGCTGCACCATGGGAGTGTAGTGAAGCTGCTTGTCGAACTTTTCGGTGTCAACCGTCGCGGTCAAACCGAGCGAGGCCTCCATGATCGGATCGAGATAGGCGAGCATTTCGGCGGATTCGTTGATCCATACCTTCCAGACATCCATATCGCACTTGTAGGATGCGTAACGCGCGAGCTCGTTGATAAGCTCGCCGTGGTTGATCTCGACGCCGGCAGCCTTCTGCTGAGCGGTGTCTACCGCACCGATCCAGTGGCGCGTGCTCTGCGGCTTGTCGTTCTTCTCGCAGATGATGAAATCAATGCCCTCGTCGGTAGCCGTTGCAGCTGCCATCATACCGCCGTTGCCTGCGCCCACGATAAGCACGTCGGTGGTCTTCGTCTCGACGATGTCGCCCTCAGCGATTTCCGGCGCACTGCCGAGCCAGTCCGCCTGCCCGCTCGCCGCGCTCGACGATCCCTCGGCGGCTTGCGCGGCGCTCTTCTGATCGGCCGTGGAGCTTTGCTGGGGCGAGCATCCCGCAAGCCCGGCTACCGCGCCGACGCCCGCCATGCCCGCAAGCCCGAGAAAGCTGCGACGAGACAATCCCTTTTTGATTTCGATTTCCATGTTTCCTGTCCTCCCGTTCGGTTTTCCAGCGCCCTTCGAGGCGTCGGCGTTTCGGTGCGCGCCCGGCTGGTTTTTTCGCTTTGCGCCAGGCCCGTCTGATGGTCCCCATTATGGAATCCGCGCCGATTCCGCCATCACCCAGACAAGGGGAGATTTGTATAACTCCTGTTCAATCGCCTGTCTTATTGGGCGACGAGAAAACTTGCATGCAGACTGGTATACTGCTTTGATCGAATCGAGGAAGTCAGAGAATGGTCGAATCGGAAGAACAGAGCCGTGAAATCGGAGGCAAAAGCCGCCAACAGCTGATCGGCGAAATAGCGAATGCGCGGTGGCTGCGCTGCTTCGGCGCGCTCGTGCTCATGTTCCTGGGAACGTGGCTTCTCAACCAATACATCTTTCCGCGCTTCGCGCTCGTGCTCGGCATGGCGCGCGAAGTCGCGACCATCGGCTCGTGCTGCGCTTACCTCACCGTCGCCATAGCCGCATCGCTTCGACCCGATGCCTTCAAACCGAGCAGGTTCACCGTCGCCGCCATCGGAATACTTATCGCGGGTCTCGCGCTTGTCGCCCTCGGGCTTGCAACCGCGAACCCCGTAGCACTCGTTTGCGGCGGATTCCTCATGAACTTCGGGCGCGGCCTCATCTCGGTCCACGCGTGCATCATGCTCATCGCACTCGATGCGCGCGCCGTCGCCATCGGGATCGCAGGCAGCCTCGCGCTTGCCTATCTGCTGCGCAGCATGTTCATAGCCCTACCCGATTCGATCGGCACTGCGATGTTCGCCATCGGACCTCTCGCAATCGTCGCGCTCACCTACCCATACGCGGCATCGATCTTCGATCGAATACGCGCGAACCCCTCGTCCGCCACTCTCGCACTCACCGAGCCGCGAGCGTTTCTCCCCTATTCGCATATCCTGTTCGTTTCATTCTTCGTATTCCGCATTGCCTACGGATTCTCTCTCATGTTCGGCGAATCGGACGGCATGCCCCAGATCACGATCCTCGCATTCCTGCCGCTCGCCCTCGTGGCCGTCCAGGCAGTCGTTGCCGGCAAAGCAGCTCCCGCCGACATCCTGTACCAGGTGGCGAGTCTGTTTATCTTGGCTGGGTTTCTGTGCGTGCTCGTGCCGCAGTTTTCGGGCACATCCATTCCCAACGTGCTTCTGGCTGCAGGTGCCGACTGCTTCTCGGTGCTCGTATACTACACGCTCGCCGCAATCGGCCGAAGAAACCCGCTTCACGCGCTGCCCATCTTCGCTTGGGGCCAGTTCGCCACAAGCGCGGGCACGCTTGTGGGCACTTCGCTCGGGCATTTGACCAACGGGCTGCTCGTCGCAGAACCGCTACTCGTTCCCGGCGCCGTCGTGCTCGTAGTGCTTGCGTTCTCAGCTTTCAACCTGCTCGCGCTGCGAACGTTCAGCTTCGAAGCGACTATCGAGGGAATCGAAGCGGTGCCGCTGCTCGAACCCGCCGCCGAACCGGAAGACGAGCGAGCCGACGCGATCGACCGCCAGTGCGCCCGCATCGCCGAACGGTTTTCGCTCACCGAACGCGAAACCGATGTGTTCAGGCTGCTTGCAAAGGGTCGCAACGTGCCCTTCATCGAAGAGGAGCTCATCATCTCGCGCAACACCATCAAGACGCATATCAAACACATTTACCAGAAAATGGATCTGCATTCCCAGCAGGAGCTGATCGACATGATGGAAACGTATTAGCCCAAGCAGCGCCCGCTGCAACGATGGCAGCGCACCGACATGCGAGCAAAAAAGCACGCACTGCCGACAGCCGCCTTCGGCGATCGGCTACGGCAGCATGCCCATCGACTCGAAGAAGAAATAGGCGAGTACGAGCACGCCCACAACGATGCGGTACCAGCCGAACGCCGTGAAGTCGTTCTTCTTGATATAGCCCATGAGGAAGCGGATGGCGATGACCGACATGACGAACGCGGTCACGATGCCCACCACGAGCACGACAATCTCCACCTGGCTCATGACGAGACCCTTGAGCACGAACTTGACCACCTTCACAAGCCCCCAACCGAGCATGACGGGAATGGCCAAAAAGAAGGTGAATTCAGCCGCCGCGGTGCGCGAGCAGCCGCACAGCATGCCGCCGATGATGGTGGCACCCGATCGGCTCGTTCCGGGAATGATGGCGAGCACCTGGAAGCAGCCGATCTTGAGCGCGGTCTTCCAGTCGATATCGTCCACATCGTTCACCTTGAAAAGGGCTTCTTCGGCGGCTTGCGCCGTATCGCTTGCGTCGATGCGGGCATGGCGGCCGCGCGGAGCGGCAACCATGGCCTCGGCCTGCCGCAAGCGCTTGCGGTTGCGGCGCTCGAGAACGATGAAGACGATGCCGTACAAAATGAGCATTGAGGCAACGACGACCTTGTTGTAGAAATGCTCGTTCACCCAGTCATCAAGCGCGAATCCGAAGATGGCGGCGGGAATGCAGCCGATGACGACCATCCCCCACAGCCTCCACGTGCTTTTCTTCTCCACCGAGGTTTTCTTCGGCGAGAAAGGGTTGAGCTTGTGGAAGTACAGGATGAGCACGGCGAGGATCGCACCGATCTGGATGACCACGAGAAACAGTGCGAGAAAATCTTCGGAAACCTGGAGCTTCACGAATTCGTCGACGAGGATCATGTGACCGGTCGAGGAGATGGGAAGCCATTCGGTGATGCCCTCGACGATGCCGATGAGGAAGGCCTTGAGCGCTTCGATAATCATACGTTGAGATACCTTTTACTTTTTACCGGAGTTGTCTTGGAGCGACGCGATGGCGAGCAGGGCGACGGAAACGCATAAGCCCAGGATCACGAACGTCTTGTCGTCCTGGCCGAGAATGACCGACCCGAATGCGACGACGGCGATAACGAGCGCCGCGAGCTTGCACACGTACGAGATGCGGTTGTTGAAGGACTCATGGAGATCCCTGCGTTTATCCTCGTCTATTTCCACTCGCTTTTTGTCCATGCGCTGCATTGTACACGACGACCCCGCAGGCCGCGAAAAATACACCATGATGTCATCCGAAAAAAGGAGCCGGAAACAAAAGCGCCTGCGCCTTCCGACCGCTGAGGAGCCTGCGATCGCGCCTGACCGCTATTGCAGGCTCCGCCTACGAATCGCTGCCGTTGGCTTGACTCGAGAAGAGAGAGATCCCCACGCATGCCAAGCCGATGCCCAGCAGGGTGAATCCCGCGTACATGTCGAGCGACCTCAATATCGACAGAACAAGCACGGCAACCCCCATCGCCAGGGCGACCGCCTTGAGAACGAGCGCGATGATGCGCTCCGCCTCTTTCCGGATGCCGCCCACCTGCGATTTCGACTTGATCCGCATGAGCTGATCGACCGACACGCCGAACGTCTCTGCGAGCTTCGGCAGCAGGCTGATATCAGGACACGACACGTCCCGCTCCCATTTCGAGACGGCCTTGTCGGTCACGCCCATCCTCTCCGCCAGCTCGAGCTGGGTCATTCCGTGCTCTTTCCTCAACGATGCGATCATCGCTCCAAGCGTTTGGGTGCTCATGGGCTCATTCCTCGGTTCTGAGTTGAATTCGCTGCGTGTGCAGCAGTCGCATCGTATCACTTCTTGCGAGTTCACCCGAGCGACCGCCGGTTGAATTGGGTAGACCTCTGGTTTACCAAGGGTTGAACTGCGGAAACAATCAAGGTTTCGGGCGCGGCAGTCAACCGTGCACATGTGGCCTTGGGGCTTCTGCGCGCAGGCTGGCACCTCTGTGGCGAGTCGATGGCGAGCAGCAAGGAACCATGGTCTTGAAAAGGAAATGGCATGGCGCTTGCGCGCATGGCGAAACCGACTGGAAACGTTCATGTACTATAGTGTTGATATTTTTCGGCACGCAATCTGCGGACATCCAACCCCAGCGTGCACCCGGTTGTAAAAAAGATTAGGAGCACCCGTGACGCAAGCAGCAACCTCGCCTGATCAGAAAGTCATCGTCGTCGATTTCGGAGCCCAATACGGCCAGCTCATCGCCCGCCGCGTACGCGATCTGCACGTATATTCCGAGATCGTTCCCTGCGACATATCCGCCGAAGAGATGCAAGCCGAGAAGCCTTCGGCCATCATCTTGTCGGGAGGTCCTGCAAGCGTGTATGCGGAAGATGCCCCCTCTTTGGACCCCGAGATACTGAGCCTCGGCATTCCCGTGCTCGGCTTCTGCTACGGGCAGCAAGCAATGGCCGCCGCACTCGGCGGCATCGTCAGCCACACCGATGCGGGCGAATACGGCCCCGCCTCGATCGTGCGGACCGGTGCATCCGAGCTGCTTGCAGGTACGCCCGACGAGCAAACCGTCTGGATGAGCCACCGCGACGCCGTGACCGCAGTGCCCGCTGGCTTCACAGTGACCTCGTCGACCGCCGCCTGCCCCGTCGCCTCGATGGAAAACGCGGAGGCGAGGCTGTTCGCGACGCAGTTTCATCCCGAGGTGCGTCACACCGAATGCGGCAGTGCCATGCTCGAGAACTTCCTGTTCAAAATCTGCAGCCTTAAGCCTACATGGACAATGGGCAGCATCATCGAGGAATCGGTTGCAGCGATCCGCAAACAGGTGGGAGACAAGCGCGTGATCCTCGGGCTTTCGGGCGGCGTGGATTCGAGCGTGGTGGCGGCGCTGTGCGCCCGCGCGATCGGACGGCAGCTCACCTGCGTGTTCGTGAATCACGGGCTGTTGCGCAAAAACGAACCCGAAGAGGTTGAAGAGGTGTTCACCCGCCAGTTCGACGTGGACTTCGTGCACGTGCACGCCGAAGAGCGCTATGCGGCTTTGCTCGCCGACGTGGTGGAGCCCGAAGAGAAGCGCCGCATCATCGGATCGCAGTTCTGGAAAGAGTTCTTCACCGTCGCGCAGGACCTGGACGGCGTGCAGTTCTTGGCGCAGGGAACCATCTATCCCGACATCATCGAGAGCGGCGCGCGCAAGACGGGCGGCAAGGCGAGCACCATCAAAAGCCACCACAACCTGATTCCGTTCCCCGAAGGCGTGCACTTCGATCTGATCGAGCCCCTGGACCATTTCTTCAAGGATGAGGTGCGGGCATTGGGCACGGCGCTCGGACTGCCCGACCACATCGTGCATCGCCAGCCCTTCCCCGGCCCGGGGCTCGCTATCCGCATCATCGGCACCGTAACGCTTGAGAAGCTTTCGATCTTGAAAGACGCCGACGCGATCGTGCGCGAGGAGCTCGACGCCTACAACGCTGCCGTGTTCGAGGAAACCGGCGAGCGCAACAGCGAGCGGAGCGTCTGGCAGTACTTCGCCGTGCTCCCCGACGTCAAAAGCGTCGGCGTCATGGGCGACGAGCGGACCTACGCCTACCCCATCATCCTGCGCGCCGTCGAGTCGAGCGACGCCATGACGGCGGATTGGGCGAAGCTCCCCTACGAGGTTCTGGGACGGATTTCGAGCAGGATCGTTGCCGAGGTGCCGGGCGTGAACCGGGTGGCGTACGACATCACAAGCAAGCCCCCGGCAACGATTGAATGGGAGTAAAAGCTGATACATTATCGTATCAATCTGTGACCTACAACACCTCTTGAGAATAACCTGCTCAAGAGGTGTTTTTGTATCCAGATTACGCAAGTCAGAATACAAAATCGTACCAGCGTGACCTAAGATAACTAGGTCATATTGAAGTCACTTTGCAAGCGGCTAACAGGTGAAATTATCCGTATCCACCTGCAATTTTTACGGAAATCGGGAAAACCCACTAAGAGTAACGGTTGATACGGATTCGTATCATTACCTGTGGTAAAACGCCATTTTATACGATGCAGACCCGCTAACCACCTGCAACTACCAAACTGATACGATATTGTATCATTGGTTCCAAAGAAAATCTTTCCAGTTTGGGTCACGAACGGGTCACGGCATAAAAAAGGCCTCTGACGAGGCCGTTTTCGGTTCTATTTAGGGAGTCTAGGCCTTGAAGGAGTCCTTCCAGGCAACATACTCGTCCCTCGTCAGCTCATCGTCCTTCAGGTCCCTGTTGTTCCTATACCAGTGGCGAAGCGCCCTCGCCAGTGCTTCCTGATCCTCGCTGCCCAAGTCTTCCGGAAGAGCCAAGACGACAGTGTCCCCAACTTTGATTGGCTCTAGGCAAAACGCTTCCTCCAGCTCGAACAGCATGTGTATCGCATCGTTCGCGTCGCTTCCCCAGTCGGATTTGAGAGAGGAGGGGTTCACCTCGAGACAGCGGGCGATCTCGGCGATCATGGGGTCCTTCGGGGTGCGCTCCCCGTACTCGTACTTGCGAAGGGAGACGGCGGATATCCCGAGCATCTCGGCGAGCTGGTCTGCAGTGTAGCCGCGCTCCTTCCTGATGCGTTGAATCTTCTCTCCGACCTTCATCGGCCCTCCTGACTTGTAATACCAAATATGTTTTTCGGCGAATCCCGACGCTCTTTTCTTTCATACGTAATTGTATCAGCTATTGTGTCTGTAGCACTGATACGTTTCTGTATCAATAGAAAGGACACAACGATGGACGGAAGACTCATCACGGCCAAAGAGGTGGCCGAAGACCTGGAATGCAGCATGCAGCATGCCTACAAGATCGTCAGGAAGCTCAACGAGGAGCTGGACGAGATGGGCTGCATAACGATGCGGGGAAAGACCAATCGAAGCTACTACGAAGAGAGGCTCTTCGGACGGAGCGACGAGATCGACCTGAGCGAGCTGGAAAGCAAGGCCGGAAATGAGCGTTAGGAAGGATGAGAAGCGGGGTACGTGGCTGGTCAAGCTCCACTACACCAACCACGACGGCGAGACAATCGACTCAACGAAGCGAGGCTTCAAGACCAAGACCGATGCCTTGGCGTGGGAAAGGGACTTTCTGGCCAACGAGGCCAGGTCGACGAGCATGACCTTCGAACAGTTCGTCAAGGTCTACGCCGAGGACGTACGCCCGAGGCTGAGGGAGACGACCTGGCGCAGCAAGGAGTACATGATCAGCGAGAAGCTCATCCCGTTCTTCGGCAAGATGAGGGTCGTCGACATCACGTCGCGAGACATCATGGACTGGCAAAACACCCTCCTCAAAGCAAGGGACAAGAACGGCAAGAAGTACTCCGAGACCTACATCAGGACCGTGGAGAACCAGCTCTCCGCCATTCTCAACCATGCCGTGAAGCATTACGGACTCCCCTCGAACCCCCTCCAGAAAGCCGGGAGAGTCGGAGAGAAACAGGGCAACGAGATGAAGTTCTGGACGACGGAGGAGTACCTGAAGTTCTCCGAGCAGGTCGTCGACCGACCTGAGATGTTCTACGCATACGAGATCCTCTATTGGTGCGGGTTAAGGGAAGGCGAGCTGCTCGCCCTGACCGCCAAAGACATCGACACCAAGAACAGGACCATCAGCGTGACGAAGTCCTACAGCCGCCTAAACGGCAGGGACATCATCGGCAAGCCGAAGACGAAGAAGTCGGAAAGGGTCATCGCCCTCCCGAGATTCCTCGCACAGGAGCTCCAGGAATACATGGAGATGGAGCGGGAGCCGAACGAAGACGAGCGCCTCTTCCCTTTCACCAAGTACGCCCTCAACAACACCTTGAAGACCGCCGCGAAGCTTGCAGGGGTCAAGGAGATCAGGGTTCACGACCTGAGGCACAGCCACGTGTCACTCCTGATCAACCTTGGCTTCACCGCCGTGGCAATCGCCGACAGAATGGGCCACGAGAGCGTTCATATCACCTACCGCTACGCCCACCTGTTCCCAAATCAGCAGAGGAACATGGCGGACGTCCTCGACGCCCTCATGAACGCGAGAGGCGAAGGCCATGAGCGTTAAGAGCCTGGACAGAGAAGGCCGGTGGAGAGACACCACAGTCGGCTTCCGCGTCTCGGAAGAAGAGAACGAGAGGATAAACCAGCTCGCCGCGCTCAGCGGAATGACCAAGCAGGCCTTCATCATCAACCGCTTGGAGGGAAACGAGATCACCGTCCTCCCCACGGTCAGGGTCCAGAAGGCCCTGGCAATACAAGCGAAAAGGGTCGCCGACGAGCTCTCCAGGATCTCTGCCGGGGAAAGGGTCAACGAAAGGCTGGTCGACGTCTCGGAGGCGATTCTCGACGTCCTCGCGCAGATGAACGAGCAGGGAATGGTCATCGACAAGCACTCCGAAGGAACGACGCTCGAAGAGATGGAGACCTCGGACCTCAGCGAGACCATGGCTCCCGACATGAGGCAAATCCCGCTCACTCCGGATGAAGTGGAGCCGATAGCAGATGCGGGCGCGAGGAAGCCCAAGAGACACAGGGAGTCCACGAAGGGAATGTTCAAAAAGGAACGGCGATGATCGCACGGAAGCTGACGGGGAACGCTGCCGTTGACGCCATCGCGACCATGGCCGTAACGGGAAACGTCATACCCGCAACCTGGTACAAGACAATAACGACGCCATCGGGCAAGGCGGACCTGGTGGCGATCAACATCCTCTCGGACGTCCTCTACTGGTACCGTCCCAGAGAGGTGCGCGACGAATACACGGGCGACGTAATCGCTTACCAGAAGCGCTTCGCCTCGGACTACCTGCAGCGAAACTACGAGCAGCTCTCGGAGCACTTCGGGATCAGCAAGAGGCAGGCCAAGGATGCCGTCGTAAGGCTCGAAGAGCTCGGGGCCGTGAAGCGCATATTCCGCAACGTGGAGTGCGGGGCGGGCATGATGGGGAACGTGATGTTCATCGCGATCGACCCCAAGCGCATCGCAGAGCTCACCTACCCAGAGCAAAGCACATGCCCGGACCCTATGACGAAAAAACGTCATAGCTATGACGGAGAAGACCCTGACTCGGGTACCCCTATGTCGAAATTTCGTCATAGGTATGGCGAAAATTCGCCAGACATATACAAAGATTACTCAGAGACTACTGAGAGATTATCTTCTGACCAACCAACCAGGCAGCCAGGAAAACTTTCTTGCGGCAAGGAGGATGGAGGGCCGGAGGAGACAAGCGACGAGTTCGAGAGCGCATGGGAAAAGGTCCCCCGCTCCAAGGCATCCCAGTGCGCTAAGGAGAAGGCCTGGAGGGTGTGGGGCGAAACGCTCGGATGCGAGGGGGTCGACGAGGACTTCCTTGCAAAGACCTATCGCCGCTACGTGATCCAGCAGGAAAACGCCGGCACGGAGCAGCGCTTCATCGCCACGTTGTCAACCTGGCTGAAGCCCAACAGGCCCGTCGCAGGCTTGAGCTTGGAATCCGCCATCGCGAAACGGAGAAGCGAGCGCGCCCGAATCGAGCGGCAGAGGGCCGAAAGGGAGGCCGAGGCGCGGCGCCAGCAGGAAGAGGAGCGCATCAACAGGCTCGAGGCGGAGTGGCGCGACTCGGACCCCGTGGCACGTGAGCTCTGGGCGAAGGCCTGGGACTTCAGCAGCGGCTTCGATCATCTGAGCGATGCGATGGGCGATTACCGAGCCTATCGCGACGAGAAACTCAAACCCGGTTAAGTCTTACTGGGACAAATTGTCCCAGTAAGCTTGCTGCGGTTGTCCGCCTTCGTCGAAAACAACCTGCCAACTGGTCTTTCATTATTCACTGTCCTATGTATTGGGCACCTGAAAACTCAGTTTTCTATAGAGTGCAGACAGTATTACTGTGCCCAGGCGCGGGTTCGGCCCACTGCCTCCCGATCGCGTTGCGCCCGCCCGACCCGTCACCTCATGACGGATTCCCGTCGCCACATGACGGGTTTCAACACAGACACGAAGCGCACCGTTACCCTTCCCAGCATCACCGGGCCTGAAGGGGCCGCGGCTACGGCGACTCGCAGCCGTGAGTGATGGAGGAAGCAATGGAAGACTTAGACCCGATTACCAGGCAGTTTTTGGGAGTGATCAACAGCAGCAAGGAAAGATGCGGCATGTCGACCACGGAATACGCCAGGAGACTCGGCATCAGCGACACCAACGCCGGGAAGAAGCTCAGGGGCGAGGTCACCCTCAGCGCCCTGGAGCTGATAAAGACCACCCACATGTTCTGCATCGACTTCAGGGAATACTTCTTCGTCGCCATCGACGACCTTCCAGAGCAGATTCACTCCCGCAGAAAACGACGGCCCTAGCCACTGGGACAAATCGTCCCAGCAGAGAAGGAGGGAAACATGCCGAGCGACTTCGGGGACGAATCCGGAGAGAAGCTGTTCGACTGGATGGTCCGCGTCGGGCAGGAAGCCGGGCAAGCGGCCATGAGCCACGGCGCCGCAAGGGTCTCCATGGCCTTCAGGAACTCCGTCGGCGAGATCGGCCGCGAAGGAGCCGCACTTGCCAACCCCCAGCAGCCCGAGACGGCACCGGAATGGGCGAAGCTCAACCTGCACGAATTCAAGGAGCTGCCCGAGTTCGAGACGATCAAGGAGGTCATCGACGGGAAGCTCGACCGAGAAGCACTGCAGCACGAGTTCTACGACGAAGGCGAGAAGTCGTTCCTGATATTCAGGGTCGACGACGCGCCCGAGGTTGCCCGCTGCTTCAACGAGCTGGCAGACGAGACCAACAGGGCCTGCAAGCGCGCCGAGCAGCAGCTCGCAAGGGAGCGCGGGCGCAAGGACCCGGACAAGGCAAAACACGGAATCGACGATCCCGACAAGGAGCCCCTCCAGGACCGAGTCGAGGCATTCAAGAAATCAGCGGAACTCGCAGAGCGCGCACGCGGAAGGAGCCGCGAGGTAATCGACCAGGCGAGGGGCCGTTGACGCCCTTCGCAAGACATACCGTGGCGAAAGTCGCCCTTCTCTCAGCCTGCGCTGCCCTCGCAAGCTTCGTCTTCGCAGGGAGCCTTCTTGCCCTTCCGGAAGGCTCCCTGGACCCCTTCGAAGCCCTCGTGCAGCTGCCCGGCTGGATAGCGGGCGGCGGCATAGGGCGCGCTAACGCGCTCGCGCCGCTGGCGGGCATCCTCGCTGCCTGCGCGATCTGGGGAATCTGGGTCCACAGGGCACTTAGGGGCGGAACGTTCAGGCGCGGCGAAGAGCATGGCTCCTCACGCTGGGGAACCGTCGACGAAGGCAAAGGGCTCATGAACCGGGACGACCCCTCGCTGAACATCCCCCTCACCAAGAACATAGGAATCCCCGTCTCCAGGACAGAGTTCGACCTGGAGACCGATCGCAACCGAAACATCTGCGTCGTCGGCACTCCCGGCACGGGCAAGACCCGCAGCCACGTGCTGCCGCTGCTGATGCAGATGAACGCGAGCTACCTGGTGACCGACCCCAAGGGCACCCTCATCGGCTCCACGGGCTGGATGTTCCAGGCCGCAGGCTACAGGATCAGGAACTTCGACCTGGTCAGGATGGAGGCCTCAAGCCACTACAACCCGCTGGCCTACGTGAGGAGCGACATCGACGTGCTCGCCATCGTCGAATGCCTCATCACCAACACCACCGGCGACGCCGAGCACACGGGCGACCCGTTCTGGGAGAACGCCGAGCGCCTGCTCTACACGGCCCTCATCGCCTACCTCGTCCACCACTGCCCTCCAGAGGACCGCAGCCTCCCCGGGATGCTGACGCTCCTCTCCCTGGCAGAGGCACGCGAGGGCAACGAGTCTTACATGAGCCCGCTCGACCTGCTCTTCCACGAGCTGGAGACGGGCAAGAGACTGGTCTCCGCCAAGGACGAGCAGCCCTTCGACGAGAACTCCAGGGCGTTCACGAACGGAGCCTCCACGGTGCGCTGGGAGCAGGTAAGGGAACCAGCAGACCAGTCGAAGGACTTCGCCCTCAACGCGTACAAGCGCTTCAAGACCGCGGCCGGAGAGACCCTGAAGTCGATCATCATCAGCTGCAACACGCGATGCCTGCCCATGATGGCCGACAACGTGCAGGACATCCTGGCGGACGACGAGCTGCACCTCGACGCCATGGGGGACGCCGGGCAGAAGACGGTCGTGTTCGCGTCGATGCCGGACACCCGCGGGACCTTCAACTTCCTGTTCGCCATGCTCATGTGGCAGGCGGTGAACGAGCTTTGCGATGCGGCGATCATCGACCACGGCGGCAAGCTCCCCACGCCGGTCCACCTGGTCTTCGACGAGTTCGCGAACATCGGCAAGCTCCCCGACATAGACAGGTTCATCGCGGTCATCCGAAGCAGGAACGTCTCGATGTCCATGATCCTGCAGTCCTTCGAGCAGCTGAAGGGCACCTATGGCGAGGAGAAGGCGCTGTCCATCAGGGCTTGTTGCGACACGACGCTGTTCCTGGGGTCGACGCTGTTCGGCACCAACGAGGAGATCTCGAAGATGCTGGGAAACCAGACCATCGCCTCCCTCACCCTCAACGACACGGAGGGGCAGAACAAGTCGACCACCGTGAACCGAACGATCTTCGAGAGACCGCTCATGCTCCCCGACGAGGTGGGACGCCTCTCCAGGAGGAAGGCCCTGCTGCTCATCGCGGGAACCTATCCGTTCCAAGACGACAAATACGACGCCGCGCAGCATCCCCGATGGGCCGAGGTCGAGCCCGGGCACAAGGGGTCCATATACGCCAAGCCCTTCGACTTCGGCGCGTATGCGGCGGGGATGAGGGAGGTGGTCTAGGGAAAGCCACGGAGACGGCGGCAATGCGCGAGCAACTCGGCCGCTTCGAGCTTCCACCCTCGATGCGGCTGCCGCCGTCAAGACGCAAAGGAGCGCTCGCGCGCTCCGCATCCAAATCTTACCACGCAAGGCAAGGCGCCCCTTCCACCCAGGCGCCAACGACGCAAAGGAGGCAATCACATGCTTGCAAAAATCATCTCGCTCGTGACGGGCTGCGTGACGTTCCTCGGAGGGTTCCTCGTGGTCTGGGGGGCAGTACAGCTCGGACGCTCCTTCGGAAACCGCGGTGGCGGCGGCGAGGGCATGGAGGCCGGAATCGCGACCATCGCCGGCGGCGCGATCATCATCGCCGCAGCCGTCTACTTCGGCCAGCTCGACACCTCGTGGATGCCGGCTTAGGGGGCTCGGTTTGATCGACGACAAGCTCCACATCCCAATCCAGAAGGACATCGGAGAGTACGAGCAGAAGCTGTTCGGCGACATGTCCATCAGGACCTGCGTGTGCCTGGCGGGGGGCTTCGCCACCGCGATAGCGACCGCCCTCGCATGCTGGTTCTGGCTGGGGGTCGACCCCTCGGACGCCACGTTCCCGATCATGCTCGCAACACTGCCCTTCTGGCTCGCGGGCTTCTGGAAGCCCCGCGGAATGCCGTTCGAGAGGTTCCTGCCGCTGCTGGCGAAGCACCACCTGGCCAAGCGCCACTTCGAGTACACGCCAAGCCACAGGGGCGCGATGGCCGCGCCGTTGGCGCTGGAACCGAGAAAGCTCGCGCGAAAGGAAAGGAAGCGTACCTACAGAAAGGGGGCGGAGCTCTATGAGCCTGCTGAGGAAGCGTAAGAAGGGTGCAGCGGAAGCCCCTGAGCGGAAGAATGAAAAGAAGGAGCGGAAAAGGCAGAAGGGCACGCTGGAGCTGTGCGGTTACGAACTCATGCTCAAAAACGGCGTGGCACAGGTGGCACCGGGCCTGTTCAGCCAGACCGTGCGGTTCGGCGACATCACCTACCAGTGCGCGAAGAAGGACATCCGCGAGAACATCTACAGCACCATGAGCGCCCTGTACAACTACTTCAACCCCGACACCAGCGTCCAGGTGACCATCACCAACGAGCCGGTCCCGCCCGAGGAGATCGGCAACAGGACGTTCTTCCCCAAGTCGGACCCCTGCCTGGACCCCTACGTCGAGGAATACAACCGCATCCTCAACGACAAGATGCGCGAAGGCGTCTCCAACCTCAAGAGGCACCGCTACCTCACCTTCACCACCGAGGCGGAGGACATCGACTCCGCGATCCCGAAGCTGGCGCGGATGCGCAACGACTGCGTCCAGGCCCTCGCCAGGATCAAGAGCAAGGCCGAGCCCATCGACGGCCTCGAGAAGCTCAGGGTCGCCAGGGGCCTGCTGAGCCCGTTGGGCGCCTTCGAGTTCGACTGGGACAATTTGTCCCAGTGCCCCACCGCGCGCACGGCCGACTTCGTCGCCCCCATGTCCGTGGACTTCAGGCCAAACGGACGAAGCGACGCTTTCAAGGCCGACGACGCCTGGTGCTGCGTGATGGCGATCAGGTCGTTCGGATCCGTGCTGCTCGACGACTGCCTCTCCAACATCGTAGACCTCCCCATGCCGCTCTCGATCTCGCTCCACCTGAAGCCCATCTCCCAGGACAAGGCGATCGACATGGTCCAGGGCAAGATCGACTGGATGGACATGGAGGAGCGCGGCCAGAAGAGCCGCGCCGCCAGCAAGGGCATCATCCTCACCCAGACCTCGACCGCGCTGCGCTATTCGAGGGCCGACGCAGAGGAGCTGCTCGACTTCCTGCGCAACAAGAACGAGCGGCTCTTCGAGTACGCAGGCTATGTCTTCGCCTACGCCTCCACCGAAACGGAGCTCGACGAGCGCGTCGACCGCATCATCTCCGCGGCAAAAGGCTCGGCGCTGACGATCGAGAGGCTCTATTACCGCCAAGAGGAGGGCTGGGGCTCCGTCCTGCCGTTCGCGACGAACAAGTGCGACGTGACGAGGCTCCTCACCAGCGGCCAGATCGCCATGCAGATGCCCTTCGCTTCCCTTGAGATCAACCAACCCGGAGGCATCTACCTCGGGCAGTCGAAGATCACCAACACGCTCACCATCCTCGACAGGCTCTCGCTTCCCTCCCCGATGGGATTCGACTTCGGGACCCCGGGCACGGGAAAGTCGAACGCCCAGAAGAGCGTATGGCTTCAGGTGCGCATGCTCTACGGGGACAGCGCCCAGGGGATCTGGATCGACCCGACCGGCGAGGGCCGCCCCGTCGCGGAGGCGGGCGGCGGCGTGAGCATCAGGCTGGCCGCCGACTCCGGCCAGTTCATGAACCCCTTCGACACCAAGGACGTCGCCACGCTCTCCGACCCGCTCCAGATCGCCTTCAAGGTGGACGCGTTCCTCGCCCTCTCCGCATCGATGATGGCCGAGGGGAACCAGGGGCTCACGCAGGCGGAGAGGTCGATCATCGCCCGATGCGTCGAGGAGGCCTACCGCAGGTCCGGAGCCGCGGGCACCCCTGTGCTCGAGGACTTCTACAACCTCCTGCTTGAGCAGCCCGAGCCCGTCGCGCGGGAGATCGCCCTGCGCTACGAGCGCCACGTCAAGGGATCGTTCTCGTTCTTCAACCGCACGTCCAACGTGCACCTCGACGCGCCGATGGTGAACATCGACCTCCATGACCTCAACTCGGACATGAAGGTATTCGGCATGCTCACCGCCCTAGAGCAGGTGCGCAACCGCATGTACCAGAACTTCGCGGAGGAGAGGACCACCTGGCTGTTCATCGACGAGGTGCAGAGCCTCTTCAAGCACCCTGCCGTCATCGCCTACTTCGAGAGCTTCTGGGCCGAGGGACGAAAGTTCGGCCTTGTCGCCACCGGCCTGTCGCAGAACGCGAGCTTCATGCTCGGCAGCGACATCGGATCGACCATGATCCTCAACTCTGACTACCTGATGCTCCACAAGCAGTCGACGGTGGACAGGGACCTGTGGGCCGAGACGCTCAACCTCTCCGACGAGGAGATCGGCTACATCGACGACGGCATCAAGCCGGGCGACGGCCTGCTCGTGGCTGGAGGCGCACGGCTCCCGATCACCAACGAGCTCCCCAAGGGCAGGATCTACGACCTGCTCACCACCAAGCCGTCAGAAGTGGCTGCCCTCGGCGGCGCGGGCATGAGGTCCGCCCGATGACGAGGGGCCCTGACAGGGACCCGATGCACAACGTCGTCGCCGGAGAGAGGGAGAACCTTCTCAACTCCGGCGTGGTGGCAGGCGGCGAGTCCTTCCGCGAGGGAGTCGTCGGAAGCGGATTCGGGCTGCCTGGAAAGCCTGCCGAACCGCAGCATATGGGATCGGCGAGCCTCAGGCGGATGGCAGCCGGCACGATGGCAAACGAGCTCGACGACACGGACGAGCTCGAAGGCGCCCGCGACGCCTTCGACGCCGCGGANGGGCGGAGCCGGGGTGGCAGGCGCCATCGCAGGCGCCGGCGCCCCGATCGCCGGCATCGTCGTCGGAATCGTGGCCTTCGTGCTGGGCGCCTTGCTGGTGGGACAAATTGTCTCAGCGCTCTTCGGATTCTGGGAGAACGAGGCGGACAAGCAGGCCATGGAGGGACTGCCTCCCTACATCACCTACGAGATGGTGGAGGCCGCCCTCGACGCCCAGGAGAAGTACGGGCACCCTGCCGGCTGCACGATCGCCCAGATCATCTGCGAGAGCGGGCAGGGAGACCGCATGAGCCAGCTCGCCACCAGGGACCACAACCTGTTCGGCATGAAATGGGCCTCCTCCTACGCTTCGGCCGCGGAAGTGGCGGGAAAGGCCAGCTGGGCTACCGGGGAGGAGGCGGCTGACGGCAGCCACTACACCACCGCCGCCCAGTTCATCGTGTTCAAAGGCGACGCGGAGTGCATCGGGTTCCGCAGCCGAGTCTTCCTGCAGGCGGGACGGTACGCCAACAACCCTCTGATCAGGGAGGCGATGGCGAACCACGACTCGGACAAGATGGCCGAGGGCCTGAAGGACGCAGGATGGGCAACGGACTCCAGCTACGTGGAGACCCTCAAGTCGATCATGCAGACCTACGGCCTGTACCGCTTCGACGGCCTCAGCCTAGAGGACTTCAGGGACGGCGAGGAGGCGGGAAACGCCATCGTAGCCGCGGCGTACAGCCAGCTCGGCGTGCCGTACGTCTGGGGCGGCTCGACGCCCGGAAAGGGCCTGGACTGCAGCGGCCTCACGCAGTACTGCTACCGCCAGGCGGGCATCCGCATCAGCCACTACACGGAAGACCAGAAGGGCGAGCTCAGGCAGATACCCATCTCCCAGGCCAGGCCCGGGGACATCCTCTACAGGCACGGCCACGTCGCCATCTACATCGGCGACGACAGGTACATCCACGAGCCCCGCACGGGGGACGTCTGCAGGATCGCCTCGGGAGTCGACTGCTTCACCTGCGCCCTGACGGCGCGCCACTAGAAAGGAGAAAAGTATGGAGAAGAAAAGCAAGGCCATGGCCGCGCTCGCATGCGCTGCCCTGCTCGTGCTCATCGGCTCCGGGTGCGTGCGCTGCACCATGGTCCACAGCACGCAGCAGGACCCGGCCGAGCAAGGCCAGGGGGAAGGCGCGGCGGACGAAGCCGATGCCGCCAAGAACAGCCTGGAGAAGCTGCTCGGCACCAAATGGACGTCCAAGGACGGGAAGGCGACCCTCTCGATCATGAACGGCGCCTTCGTGGAGAGGGCTGCCGGCGAGGAAAAAGTCACCTACTGGGAGCCGGAGAACGCCAAGGCCGACGGCGGCGGCTTCTCGGAGTCCGTCTGGGCCAGCGACAGCATCACATCCGCGCAAACCCCGTCCATGGTCAGGGTCGACGCCACCGAGAACGGCGGCATGGCGATCACCTGCGACGCCTTCAAGATCTCGGCCGCCTACCTCATCGATGCCCCCGAGGACGTCGAACTCGCCATCAGCGGCGACATCGACTACCTGGCGGCTCTTGCCGGCGTTGAGAAGGACGGCATCGTTGGCTGCCTTCAGGACTTCGCCAGGTCCAGGAGCCCCTACGCCAAGACGGCGGCCTGGGACGGCGAGGTCTACATCGACGCCAACGCCAACAAGACCAGCTCCACCTTCACGCTGGACGACCCCAACGGGACCATCGCGACCATCGTCGTCGACGGCACGTCGGGCAAGATCTCGGCGATGTGATGCCGATGGGCTCCTTGGTAAAACTCGCCTATGACCGCAGGTTCAAGCTGGCCTTCGCGGCAACGATCGTGCTCCTGACGACGCTGCTCGTGCCGGCACACGGCGCATACGCGGACATCGCGGGCGACATCAACAACTGGCTGGCCGAGCTCTTAAGGGACGCGACCAACTGGATGTTCTCGAAGCAAGTGGATGTGCTGAAGGGCATCGGCTACGACGGAATCCTGGGCGCGGACTTCGACTCCATGCTCACAACGTCGGGAAGCGTCTCCATGTACGACATCGCGCACGGCGTGTGGGAGGTTGCCATCCTCCCCATCGGATGCGGCGTGCTCTCGCTGGTCTTCACTGTGAAGCTTATACAGATCTCGCAGAGGGTCGACAGGAACGCCTCCATGCCAGGCGTCAAGGAGGTCGTGTTCCTCCTGGTGTTCTTCGCCGTGTTCCTGTTCCTTATCCAGCACAGCTTCGAGCTGATGCAGTCCATCTACGAGGTGGTCGGAATCGCAATCGACAAGGTCATGGGGCTGTTCGGGCAGGGAGGGACCCTTGACCTCGCAGCCGCGTCCATCGTGACCGCGGACGACGACATCCCGGCTCTGCTTGCGATGCTCGTCGTGTCACTCATCAGCTGGGTCGTCGTCCTCGCGGCCTACATCGTGGCCCTGGTCGTCTGCTGGGCCCGCGCCCTCCAGCTCTACATCATGGCTGCGTTCAGCCCGATCCCCCTCGCCTTCATGGCCTTGGAAGACACGAGGCAGATAGGGGTTGGCTACCTGAAGAACTTCACCGCCGTTTGCGTCGCGGGCCTGATCATCGTGATCCTGCTGATCGCCTTCCCGGTGATCCTCGGAGGGCTCACGGGAGCGAATCCCGGCACGGGAACGCCAGTGGACGCGGTCGCGACCGGGCTCACGTACGCATTGCAGTACCTGGCCATGTGCATCCTGCTCATATTGTCGCTCGCCAAGAGCGGCGCATGGGCTCGGGACATAGTTAGCGGATTCTAAGAGAAAGGAAGGAAGTTTTGTACGAACCGAACAGCGGGGCCACGCCGGAGGCGGCTTGGATGATGAACGACCCCGAGGACGGAACGCGCCTCCTGCTTGAGGCGCATGCGGCGCCTGACCCCAAGGACGGCCGCGCCCTAGGCTTCTCGTTCTCCCTTTGGGCAAGGCGCGAGGACGGCTGGACGGAGGTGATGAACGGTTTCAATTGGGGGTACTCGGACGCCGAGGACCTCGTTGACGCAGCAGAGGCGCATCTCGGCTACGAGCCGAACGACATCGAGCGAATCGGCTACGGGGAGTTCGAGAGGGCGCTGCTCCAGGACGAGTCCCTCACGTCCAGGATCCAACGCGCGAGGAGCATCCCCGCAGTCGACCAAATCAGGCAGAAGGTTGGTTATCGAATGGGCAGGTAGGCCCCGCAGGCACCGAAGCCGGCACTTCCACATCAGGCCGGCGCAAGACGTAAAGGAGGGCTCGCATGAGCCAGGAAACACCAAAGAACACCTATGTCACGTTGCATAAGAACTTCGTGCGCACGGACATCGAGTACGCCGACAGGAGGACCGGCGAGGTTAAGACCTTCAACTCCGTGACCCTTCCGAAGGGCACGGTGATCGACGGGCGCGACGTCAGCTACTACCAGTTCAGCCCGTTGTTCGTGAACGAATCCCGATACCGCGGCGAGGATTACCGCGACATCCCCCTCCTCACGGAAAGGGAGGTCTGGCTCCGCAAGAGCATCCTCGACGAGGACGGCAAGCCCGTCGTTGGAGAGGACGGCATCGAGCTGAAGGAAGTCGTCAAGGTGATGCCCGCTCAGATCAGGGACGCGATCGAGCGCAACCGGAGCGAGTACCTGGAGAGCCTCTCTGCGCGCGCACGTTCAGCTCGCGACGGCAGCGAGCGCCTCGGCCGTGGCGCTGCCCAGCGCGCAAGCTCCCGCATGTCGCGCGAAGACATCCCGTTCTAAGGAGGAGGCGTGAGGACCAAGACAACCGAGAGGATCGTATCCTCCAAAATCATCAGAGTCGTCATGGGCATGGCCCTGGCGCTCAGCGTGTGCGTGTCGGCTCCGATGAGCGCGCTCGCGGCTGAAAGCGTCGACGTCACCATCGGAGACGACATCCCGTACGCGGGCTACTCCACGACCCGCATGTACGCCGACGGCGAGGTTGCCTACTGCGCCGACCCGGCTTCCGCCACGCCCGCGCCCGGCACCTACAGCAAGAGCGGCGTGAGCGACCCCGACCTCATCGCAACGATGTGGTTCAGCTACGGCGCTCCGGGATTCGATGCGTCCATGTTCCCCGACACCTGGTACGACGGCAGCGGCTGGAGCGCGGAGAAGTACATCGTCGCAAGCCACGTGCTCCTGTCCTATGCCTATCAGGGCTCCAAGGCCGATGCCGTCTTCGGCACCGGCGGCGACTTCGGGGACTGGGCCCGCGGCGAGCTTCTGGGCAGCACCTGGAAGTCCATCAAGGCAAACAAGGGAAAGGTTTCGACCGGCTTCGATGCGTTCTGCATCCACACGGGCCCCGGCACCCAGGTGCTCATGAGCTTCACATGGGACAAGGGTGGCCTGAAGGTGGCTAAGGAAGACTCCCAGGCAGGGGCCGAGCCCCAGGGCGACGCAACCCTCGACGGCGCCAAGTACGACATCGTCAACGAATCCGGCCAGTACGCCCTCGTCGACGGCAAGTACTACGCCAACGGCGAGGTCGTGAAGACCATCACCGGCCATTGGGACGGCGACGCGGGCGCATTCGTTGCCAAGACTTCCTCCGATGCCCTTCCTTGCGGCACCTACGCCGTGGTCGAGTCCCAGGCACCCGAGGGCTACCTCGTCTCCGACTGGTCCGCCAAGGCAGAGATCAAGTCCGATAAGCAGGTTGTGGACCTCACCGGCGATCCCTGCGACGACGACGTGATCCGCGGCGGCGTCCAGGTAACGAAGTCCGACGTCGAGCTCCAGGCCTCCGAGGCCCTGGGCGGCAACTCCCATGACGCCCTCGACACCGGCTCCACGCTCTCCGGCATCGAGTTCACCATCGCCAACGAATCCGAGCACAAGGTACTCGTGGGCGACAAGTGGTTCGAGCCCGGCGACGTCATCGAGACCATCGTTACCTCCTGGAACGCCGAGGCCGGCGCATACACCGCCCAGACCGCGGCCGACGAGCTGCCTTACGGCACCTACACCATCCAGGAGACCAAGACCAACGACTCCTACCTGCTCACCGACGGCGAGCCCAAGACCTTCCAGGTCCGCGAGAACGGCGCGATCGTCAAGGCGACCTCTGCTGGCGGCGAGCTCGAGTTCTACGACCAGGTGATCCGCAACGACCTTGAGGTCGTGAAGATGGCCGAGGACACCAACGCATCCCTGCAGGTGGCGTTCAAGTTGACCAACGTCTCCACCGGCGAGGCCCACGTCATCGTGACCGACCGCAACGGAAACGTCTCTACGGCCTCTTCCTGGAACAAGCACAGCAGCAACACCAACGGCAACGACCGCCTGCTCAAGGCTGAGAGCATCAAGGCTGCCGACATGGACTCCAAGGCTGGCGTATGGTTCTCCCTCGGCGAGGACGGCTCCGATGCCAACGTTGACGACGGGCTGGCGGCGCTTCCTTACGGCAAGTACAGGCTGGAAGAGCTCCGAAGCGACTCCAACGAGGGCTATGAGCTCGTGACCAAGACCTTCGTGGTCGAGCGCGACTCCACCGCGGCCAAGGCCGTGTGGATGAGCCTCGACGACAAGGAGGGCCCGAAAATCCAAACCGAGGAGACCGACAAGGCCGACGGCGACCACGTTGCCCAAGCCTCCGCTGAGACCACCCTGGTCGACACCGTCTGGTACGAGAACCTCAAGAACGACGGCACCGAGTACACCGTCACCGGCACCCTCGTGGTGAAGTCTACCGGCGAGGCACTGCTCGATGGCGACGGCAATGCGATCACCGCCACGAAGACCTTCCAGCCCAGGAAGAAGGCCGGCGAGGTGGAACTCGAATTCACCTTCGACTCCAGCCTGCTCGCGGGCGAGGACATCGTGGCCTTCGAGTCACTATTCTCCGAGGGCGTAGAGGTCGCTGCCCACGCCGACATCGCGGACGAGGGCCAGACCGTGCACTTCCTCGACATCCATACCACCGCGGCCGACAAGTCCGACGGCGACAAGCTGGTGACCGGAACCGAGATCGCCGTCGTCGACGAGGTGACCTACGAGGGCCTCGTTCCCGGCACCGAGTACGAGCTCCAGGCTGTCTTGATCGACTCTGAGACCGGCGAACCCGTCATGGTAAAGGACGGATTTGCTGAGAAGCAGGTTACTAGCACCGCCGCCTTCACCCCTGAGGAGGCCGACGGCACCCAGCTTGTCGAGCTCTCTTTTGACGGGACCTACCTTGGCGGCAAGAACCTCGTCGTGTACGAGAAGCTCTTCGCAGCCGATGTGCAGCTCGCATCCCATGAGGATCCCTCCGACGAGGGCCAGACCGTGACCGTCGTGGAGATCGGCACCACCCTCGTCGATGCAGGCGATGGCGACCACATCATCGCCTCCGGTAAGGTGAAGCTGACCGACACCATCGAGTACAAGGGCCTCGTCCTCGGCGACACCTACACCGCCCATGGCACCTTGATCGTGAAATCCACCGGCATGCCGCTTGAGGATGCCGACGGCAAGCCCGTGACCGCGACCGCCGAGTTCACCCCCAACAAGGCCAGCGGAACCGTGGATGTCACCTTCGAGTTCGATGCATCCAAGATCGAGGAGGGCGTCGAGCTGGTCGCCTTCGAGGAATGCCTCGACGTAAACGGCAACGTAATCGCAGTTCATCAGGACATCGACGACGAAGGCCAGACCGTCGTGGTCGACAACCCTGATACCCCTGAGGTCCCTGACGAGCCTGGGAAGAGCTACGACAAGACCGGTACCGAGGTCAAGCTGATCGCCATTGCCGCGATCGCCCTCATCGCGGCCGGCGCCGGATGCGGCGCCTACGCTATTCGCAAACGCAAGAAATACGATTCCGATTCCGAAAACGCAGACGAATTGTAGATAGACGGATTTCGGGATCGAGGAGGCGGCCTTTGAGGTCGCCTCCGTGTTTTTAGGAGGGGAAATGAAGAAACCGGATACGGGCGTGATCGTTGCTTCACTCTTATGCACGCTGCTCGTCGGTGGCGGAGCATTCCTGGGGTTGTCGCTGCTTGGCCAGACGGACATGGCCTCGAACCCGAAGCCCTCGCCAAGAGCAGCGCAGACGGCTGAAGCCGAGGCCGAAGACAGCTTTCCAGACGTTGATTGGGATTGGTGGAAGAAGGAGAACCCCGACGTCATCGGCTGGGTCACGGTACCGGGCACCGGCATCGACTTGCCAATATGCCAGGCACGGGATGAGGACCCGACCTTCTACCTTACCCACGACGCGTACGGCATCTGGAACATATACGGCTGCCCCTATCTGGATGCGGAATGCACCGAGAAGGGCTTCGACAGCCCGCTCGCCATGGTGTTCGGCCACCACATGGACGACGGAAGCATGTTCGCCGCAATGGCGAGCTACTCGGACAAGGCATTCGCGCAAGAGCACTGCGAGATCCTGCTCCAGACGCCAGAGGAGAAGAAACGGCTGCATGTTGCGGCTACGGACGTCGTGGACACCTACAACGAGTTTAAGAGGCTGGGCTTCGGCGATAGGAGGGACTTTCTTGCGTGGTGGGAGGAAACGCTCGAGGGCTCAGATATGGTGCTCGACCCAAATGTGACCGATCCCGAGAGTGTGCATGCCTTCGTCACCTGCAGCTACGGCCTCTGGAACGGCCATGAGCGCACCATCGTCTATGCAGTCGAATAAGAGGCTGAGTTTAGGAATAGGTACAGAGAGCCGCTGATAGACGCCAGTGGCGGCCATTGCGGCTTCTGGACCTGCTACAAGCGCGTCATTGTTACGTTATTGGGGTTCCTGAATGATGTACTTCTACTCTTGATCTTCATCCTTGCGTTTGGCATCCCAAGGGAATTGAACATTGATTTCGGGCATCTTGAACTCCGGTAGCTTAATTCCAGGAAGCTTGAAGAATCCTTCGTCGTCCTTGCTTTCAAACTCCCGTATCCTCTTCAAGGATTCGGAGCTATCGCAGGGTTCCAGTCGCGCCACTTGTCGCTCATGACTGGCGTTGACGTATTGCTTTATGCATTCCATTTGCTCAGCGTTGAGATCTCTTCCATCAAGCATATTCGACATGGCATGGTAGAAAGCCATTTCGTCCTTGGTGAAGTCTCTTCCCGTGTCCAATCGCTCAAACATCAGGGAGAAGAAATCATTCACAGCATATTGGAACGTCAGACTATGCTTAATCTGTTCACGCAGTTCGCTTCTTTGAAACAAATTCCACGCCTTGAGCGCTTCATATCGCTGGAAGAGACCGGATAATTCATCGTTTTGAGCTCGGACGGTTTCTTCGAGTTCTCCAGCCTTGGCCTGCAACTGCCTAACCTGCTTATGCAAAACATTGATTTCCGGCTGACGAGCAAGCATGCCAACTCCTAAACCAAAAATGCCTGCCAGCACGCCCACCATAGGTACGATTATCTTCTGAGGTATTTGCTGAGGGATGTTCATCAGTCCTCCAGGTAGTTGATTAGCTTAGAGACGTTTGCTGCCGCATTGCTCGAATCAAGCGAGTCCAACGACGAGTGAAGTTGCTCAGATATCAATTCGTGTCTCGCGATTTGCTCATCTGAGGAGTTGCATAACTCCTTGGTTTTTTCTCTGAGCTGATAGGTTCTCTTCATGCTCGATGCGAAAAGTCCAGCGTAGGCTTTGGCCAGTTGGGGAACCATCGCATTGTTGATATACGGTACGCCATTTTGCCTAGAGGCACCGACAGCCGCCTGCCCAAAGAATGCGACGCTGGTGCTCACCAGCTCTATCTGAGCCTTTCTTATGGGGTCATCTATTCGCCTGGCAAGGTAATACGCATTGTCGAGCACCGCGACCAATCCACCCGCTGCAATATCCTGAGCGCGCATCGTGAACATATGTGAATAAATGTCCTGCTGAAGCTTCTTGTCCCCGCAAGACTCGATTGAGAGTTCCTGCACCCAATCGATAATCTTGTTCCAAGGCTTTCCATCTTCGCGATCGATATCGAAATACGAGCTTCCTGGGACGGGAAGCCCCTGTTTCGACATGGTGTCGGCAATTAGATGCCGTGCAGCTTGAAGCACGCCCGCTAATCCCTGCTGCTCAAACATCAGCGCAAACGGATTGAACGGCATTAATCCTTTGCCGGTGGCTAGCACGTCATGCCCAAACAGAAGTCTGTGAAACATCACGTAAGCCTTCTCGCCGTTCCGCGCAACAAAACCTTCCCCGCTCTTAAACACATCCAGCGCATCACCCTGATGGAATAGCAGGGACCCAAGCATTTGCTGGATGATGTTATATTCCCCCTTTTTGCCAGATGCCGCATCGTGGACTGACGCCAACCACTTTTCAATATCTGCGTTGGTGGAAATGAAAACTCCAACCAAACCAATAGCAAGCGAATAGGCAATGTCACTGGCATCTAGATCAGAATCGAATTGAGTGTCGAAATCCGCCGCGTCAGCTGGCATGGCTGCGATAATTTGCCCCTCAACAGTCGACAACTCTGATTTGTACAAAGCAATCTCTTGACTCAATTCGGCACCTCTTAAAGAGCTTAAGCATAGGTAGAAATGTAATATCTGAAGTACTTGCTTATTGTAGTTCTGCAAAAATCAATCCGAAGATATTTCGGAGCAACGCCCTCTTCTTTTATTGGTGTGTTGCTCAAAGGAGAAATGACGATCACGGGGTTGATTTCGGTCGTTTGCGTTGATATTCCTCCATTTCGCCATGAGCTCTCGATGGATATCTCGCAGGCTTCGAGGCATCGCGCATATCGCCATCTCTGCTTCACCTTCGAATCCCGCTCCGTCGGACAGCAATGAAATCAACGCGGCGATGTCCTCTGATCGATGGATAGTCGTCTCCATTTCCATCGTCTCCGACGTCGTCATGATTAGTCTTCTTTCGCCATTGGACCGAACGGGAGAATCATCCTCGACTTATGAAACTGGAGCTACGCCCGATCTGTCACAAATGTAAAGGAAAATGTCGCATGTCCGTCCATCGGAACACGGCACATTCCCCAAAAAGCAAGTGCTATTGATTTTGGGGATTCGAACCGCACAGCCAATCGGCGGCGTCGATAATTCGTATGCCTTCGTACTGGTATTCGGGCTGATACGTTCGGGCAATCAGGATCTTCGGGTAGGCGTCCCTTACCGCTAGCAAGGGGGTCACCTCTCGTTCAAACGTTCGCTCCTCGGATATGCTGTTCGCAACCTGGATGTAGAGCCTCTCGCCCTGCTTGATGGCGACGAAGTCTATTTCCTTCTTGTACAGCACGCCGACATACACCTCGTAGCCGCGCCGCAGGAGCTCTATGGCGACGATGTTCTCCAGCACCCGGCCGTAGTCCATGTTCTTGGTGCCGAGGCGGGCGAACCTAAACGACTGGTCGACAAGGTAGTACTTGTCCTCCGACCTCAAGTACCTCTTTCCGCGGATATCATATCGGCGGATTCTGTAGAAAGCGAACGCCTTGCATAGCGCGTCTACGTACTTGCCGATCGTCTTGTGGTCGGCCTTCGTCCTGTTCGATTCGAGCGTGTCGGCAATCGACCGGATGGACGTGAGGTTCCCGACGTTATCCATGAGGTAGTCGATGAGCGCATGGAGTAGCTGCTCGTTCTTCAGCTTGTACTTGCTCACGATATCCCTCACCACCAGGGCGTTCAGGACTTCGGAGTCGATATAGCGCCTTCTTTGCTCCTCGGTCCTGTACATGTACGATCCCGCCATGCCCCCATCCGAGATGTAGCTGGTCAGGCTGTCGTAGATGTTCTGGGACGGGTAGTATGCGAGGTACTCCCCGAAGGAGAACGGGTAGACGGGAATCTCGTATGTCCTGCCCACGAACAGGGTTGCCAGGTCGCTGCTTTGCAGGAAGGCGTTCGAGCCGGTAACGAATATGCTGTACTTCTCCCTGGCATGCAGGCTGTTTATCGCCTTCTCGAAGGACCTGCACATCTGTACCTCGTCGATGAAAAGGTAGTTCTGCCGGCCGGACACGTAGCGCTCCTCCACATATGCCTCCATGGAGCGGTAATCTAGGATGTCCTCGAAGTCCGTGAGGTTGTAGTTGATACGTATGATGTTCGCATCGGGCTGTCGCTCGGAGATCTTCTGCGCCAGGGCCTCCAGAAGCTTTGACTTGCCCGACCTGCGAACGCCGGTGATGACTTTGATGTCCGGCGTATCGGCAAGCTCCAACATCTCCGAAAGGTACGCCGTTCGTTCAATAAGCTTCACAGGTATCCTCCTCAACAACGCATGTTATGTGTATTCCCCAAAATTGAATTATATTCCGTTTTGGGGATTTGTGTATTCTGCAACTGCATGCAATGACGAAAACAGTGTATGGATGGCCGCTGCAAACGCCTAGGGTCTTGGAGGCCCTTGCGGATCCCGATTGTGGGTGGTTCTACCGGGCGGACGCCGACGGTTCCAGGGCGATTACTGGGAGCCGAGGCAGGTGAGATCGAGGGCTTCCACTACGGGACTGAGCCATTGCGGTATGCAACGTGTCGTAGTTATCACCTCTACCACTGATATGGTAATAACCATTGTGTTTTTGGCACGGTTCGATCGCGGTGCCGACGGCCCCGCGACGCGGGAGACGACTCACATGAACCTGAACACGGCCTTGATGAGCCACCTGCAGAAGCCGCCAATGGCTCCGAAAATCACCCTAATCGCCTTCATGGTCCATCCAACCTTCCTCTTCGCCTTCAACCTCGATTTGCCGCAGGGGCTGCAGCTCCCTGGCCCATGCCAACGACTCCCAGTTGGAGCCGGCAAGGGCGGCGGCCGCCTCATCGTCCATGGTGGGGTCTGCCGCTTTCAGCGCCTCGATCACGCCCTGCAGTTTGCTCGCCAGGGACGGGCCGCCCCCATCGGAGAGCAGCAACGCGGATGCGCCGTCCAAGCGCATGACGTCCACCAGCCCTTCTCCCATCCGGACGAGCATGCGGTCCCCGTCGACAAGAACCTGCTCGACTTCTTTCAACTCGGCCTCCTCCGCAAGGAGGAAACGCCAGCCCATGGACCTTCGCCCTACGGGAACCACGCCGTCGCCCAGGTCTTCCTTGAACCTCGGGTCCGCATCGTAGAAGTGGGCTTGCAGCCACAATCCCTTCTCAAGGCGGTCGAACCGGACCTCGTAGTCCGCCAGCATGCAGCCGTCACCGAACGGCTGCACGGGCGTGTACGAGTCCGTGTCGAAGACGTCCAGCCGCCCGCTCCTGTACTTGATCTGAACCCTCATCGGTTACGTCCTTCCTGTTGCCTGTCCCTGCTGTTCCGCCTTGTCGCAGAGGAGCCCTGAGCCGCCCTATGAGGCTTGTTTCCGCTACGCTGCGACCCGTATTGCCAACGGTCGGATCCAGAGCTTTGATGTCTTCTTGCGGGCTCCTCATCTGGAACCAGTGAGTGTCTTGAGGCGTACTCCCTGGCCTCGGTGAGTTCCTGGATTCGCTCGGCGCATTTCGCCGCCGCCATGGCCTCAGACTCCCTTTCCATGCGCTTTTGAAGCGTCTCGATGCGCCTTCCGTAATCCCCGCTCGATCGGATCGAATATTGCGCGTTCGTCTCGACCGCCTTCGCCAGGCTGCCGAGCTCCGCAACGTCTTTGATCTCCACGGCGTCGGCGGCCATGGAGAGGATCGCCCTGGAGGATGCGGCATCCGGGTGGTAAGAGCCGATTCGCGCGAAGCGCTCCGTCAGCGCTATCTTGCCGAAAGTCATCCCGAGTCTCTCTCCTGACACCTTCCTAGATGGCTGGTCTGCCAAGGAGAAGATCCAGTCCTCCCTGCGCGCTTGGGGCGAATTCTCTGCGGCCTCGATCTCCATGAGCTCTAGGATTCGCATGAACTCGCCCTCGTTTCGGGACAGCACCTTGGCCACGGACACCCTGTTCCTGATGTCGCTGACCCACGAGTAGCCACCTGCGTCCAGGATTCCGCGCTCGGCTTTGTTGATATACGTGGCACACCGCGTTCGAGGTCGGGGAGGGGTTCTCGGATCGCTCCGCCCTGCCCTGCCCCTCGGCATCTCGTTGTCGAAGGCCGTCAGTCCCCTCGCCCCGGCGACTTCCTGCAGGCTGCGGTTCATATCAAGCGCGTTCGGGATGTGGAGTCTCCGACCGGTTTCGAGATTTGTGTTGTTGACCACGATGTGGGCGTGCGGGATCCCCTGCCTGTTGTCGTCGTGGTACACGACGGCCACCTGGTAGTCGGAGAAGTGCTTCCTCACCCATGCATGAGTCAGGCCGCGCAACCCCTCTAGGTCGATGCCGTCACCAGGGTCCGGGGAGATCACGTAGTGACGGAACGTGATGGCGCGCTGCCCCTTCCATGGCCTGTCGTTGCCGTAGTCGCGGCGTAATGCGTCCATCTCCAGAGCCCAGTCCACTTCGTCCTTAAGAACGGTATCCAGACCCTTGTCCTCGACCTCGTCCCAAGAAAGGTTGAAGAAGTCGCGCAGCAGCGCCCTTCCGCCCTTCTCCAAGTAGTCCTTGATTCGTCCGCATCCCGTGTGGCCGTTGATTGCCTTGAGCACCGCCATGGCTACCGCCAGAACCTCTCGGACTCATGGACCGCCTGAACCATTTCCTTGATTTCCTCTACGGAGCCCTGAACGAGCTCCAGCTCGCTTGCCGCCTTGGTTAGCTGCTCTTTCGCGACCTGCGGGTCGATGCCGCCCTTGTTCCTCACGAACATCGCGATGGTGTTCAGGGCCCTGACCGCCTGGTTGTAGTGGCGTCCCCAGCGGATGAGCTCGCGGTTGATGCGGCCCATGGTCTTCGCGTCGATGACGACGACGCGGCTTCCCGCGTCAATGGCGACGAGATCGTCGGGGTCGGCTATGGGCAGCCTGAGGAGGGCGCGGATGGCCTCGGAGTTCGCGAGCTCAAGCCTCTCCGCCCTTTGGTCCAAGAGCTGCCGGTCCTCCTCTGTCATGCGGCAGCTCACGGTGCGCGTGTACTCACCCATCGTTTTCTCCTTGCGTCTTGTAGGGGCCACGGGGGATCCCCCGTGAAGGAAGCGGCGACGGTGGAAGGCGTTTTGCCGCTTCCGATTGCCAGAGGTCGGGGAGGGTTTCCGGGATGGCGTCCCCATCCGGGGTGGAAGCGCCCTGCCCCGCCTCCGGAACGAGTTCATTGCGTTGTAATACGCAATGAGTTACTCGCTACGATTCGAATCTGACGGGTTCCACCGAGCCCCATGGGCTTCGGTGGACCCTCGCACCGCATCGCCGGCCTGGCGGGCCAGCTCTGCGATGCGGGATATAGCCTCGGAATCCGCCGCAGAGGGGTTCCGCGGAAGGCTCGCGACGAAGCGGCTGAGCGACTTCTCGGCGCTTGCGAGCCGCTTGTCGGCGGCGGGTTTCGAGGCCGTCATCGAGGCGACCAGCTCGGTAGTCGCCGCCTTCGATTTCGGCGACTCCGCCCACTTGTCGAACGCCGATCTCTGCGTCGCCTCGTCGGATGCGGCCAATGCGTCGACGGCCTTAGTCGAGAGTCCGCCGGAGTCTGCCGCATCGCGCCATTCGGGAATGAGGCCGGCAACCTTGTCCGCGAGCGCCTCCTCGCGCCTGATCGTCTTGCCGCTCACCTTGCGACCCGTCATCTCCTCGACGATGCGCGCCTTGACGTCCTCAGTGCGCATGCCGGCAAGGGATGGGTCCGTTGCGCGCATCTGCTCGACTTGGATGCCGAGGGCCTTGGTGGCGGCGGCGCGCTCGGTGACGGTCAGGGAGCGCGTGAAGAAGTTTGCGGTGTGAAGCAGCACCAAGGCCTGCTCGTCGGAAATGTCGGAGGCGATCCTGCAGGGAATCTTCGAATAGGAGGGGGCCTGTTGGGAGAGCAGCCTGAAGGCCGCCATCCTGCGATGCCCGGAGATCATCTGGAATCCCCCGCCCTTCAGTCTCCTGACTAGCGGGAGGTCTGTCAGGCCGTCGCGTCGGATGGACTCGGCGAGTCTTGCGATCCCCTCCTCGTCCATGGAGTACGCGACGTTGCCGGGGTGATCTTGGATATCGGAAAGGGGTATCTCCCTTACCGGAAACCTGCTTGCCGTCTGGGAGCCGGTGTCGAGCAGGCCGCTGATGCTGAAGCCTTTGGCCACGTCCGCCGCGCTCATGCCATCGCCTCCCAAAGCTCGTCGGCGAGGCACTCGTAGTCCCTGGCGGGCCTACTGCCGGGCTCGAACACGGAGACGGGCTTCCATTGCCAGCTGCCCTCGCAGACCTTCGAGGACGCATGGATGACGGTTGAGAGCTGCTGACCGGAGAAGAACCTGTCCAGCACCGCCTCGCCCGTCCTCTCGGCGTTCGTCATGCGCCCGGGCACGCATGTCCTGAGGATCCTGAACTCGGGGACGGGCACGCGCAGCGCGTCGGCGATCGCCTGGATGGCGTTCACGGTGAGCGCGGTTCCCCGCATGACGGTCGAGTCGAGCTTCACGGGGATGACGACCATACCGGACTCCGCTGCGGCTAGATAGGCGTTGAACGCAAGCCTCTTCATGGTGGGGCTGCAGTCGATGATCGCGACGTCGTAATCCCCCGTGCAATCGTCCAAGGCGAAGCGGAGCCTCTGCTCCCGCAGCATCAGCTCGTTCTGGTCGGTCAGCTCAATGATGGACGAGATGACGGACAGGTTCTCGATGTCGGACTCGTAAGCGACGTCCGCTACGGCAGCGTTCTCGTAGAGAAGCTGGATGGACGTCTTCCCGTCCTTGGCGGCCCGGTCGTAGAGGCCGAAGTAGTCTGTGGCGGATGCCTGGGGATCCAGGTCGATGAGCAGGACCCTCAGGCCGCGCGCCGCGTATATAGCAGCTAGGTTCACGGCCGTGGTCGTCTTGCCCACCCCGCCCTTGTAGTTGCTCACTGCAAGGGTTCGCATGGGAAAGCTCCTTCGCGTCTTGCGGTCCCGAGGTTGTGGAAGCGAGGGACCTCGTATTCGGTTGACTGGAAAGCAGACGTTTCTAACGCTGTTGCCTTTCCTGTATTACAGATTGTAGCACAACTGATACGGAATCGTATCAGTTATTGGGATAACTGTTAGAATCAAGGCATTTTGGCCGAAACGTGAAAACGCATAATGTTGCGAGAATATTGACTCGCACAATATTGCGAACTATCATAATCGCAAAATGATGCGAAAGAATTATTCACCTGAGATGGGAGGATATCCATGGTCGACGCGCTGGAGATAGGCTACGCCATAAAGGACAGGCGCGCTGAATTGGGGATGACCCAGGCTCAGCTGGCAGAGGCCGCGGGCGTGTCGAAGCGCTGCCTTTGGTCGCTGGAGCTGGGACAAAACCCCGGCGTGCAACTGGACAAGCTCACCGCCGTGCTCGGGGCCCTGGGGCTGGGGTTGGAGCTGACCGTCGGGAACCCCGCAGATGAGCCGCAAGCTGAGCAGTTGGGTATCGGAGAGCCTGCGGCTCGCGATGATGCCCCCGCAGGCGCTCTCTCCATCCTAACGGGAGGTGCGCGATGACGGCGGGCGCCCTCGATGTGCTCATCGCCGGCAAGCACGCGGGAACCCTTTCCCAGGACGGGGCCGGCTCGCTTTCCTTCGCCTACGAGAGAGGCTACCGCGGCGTTCCGCTGTCGTCGTCCATGCCGCTTTCCACCAGGCCCTACCGGGACAAGGTCGTGCTGCCCTACCTCTGGGGGCTTTTGCCGGAGGACCCGGCTGCGAGAAGGCACGTCGCTGCCGAAGCCGGTATCTCCCCCAACAACCCCTTCGCGCTCCTCGGCGTCATCGGCCTGGACTGCCCCGGCGCGGTGCAGTTCGCCCCCCAGGGTTCCGACGCCTGCCGAGATGAGCGCCTTGTCGCCATGAGCGACGCCGAAATCGCCCGGAGGCTGGCCACGGGCCGTCAGGATGGCGCCGGCTGGATCGCCAGCAACGAGCATTGGAGCCTCGGCGGCCAGCAGAGCAAGTTCGCCTTGCGGCGCATGGATGGCAGGTGGTACTCCTGCGAGGGCTCTGCGGCAACCACCCACATCCTGAAGAGCGGCGTGCGCGGACTGGCCCATCAGGCGCTCAACGAGTACGTCTGCATGCGGCTTGCGACAAGCCTAGACGTGCCTGCGGCAAGTGTCGAGTACCTGGAATTCGAGGGCGAGAGCGGCGTGGAGCCCGCCATCGTCATCGAGCGCTACGACCGTTTGGTCGAGGGAGACAACGTGACGAGGCTTCATCAGGAGGATCTCTGCCAGGCTCTGGGATGCCTTCCCGACAACAAGTACACCATGTACGGTGGGCCGAACTGCGCCGAACTGCTGGGGCTTCTCACCTCGACCGGGTCCACTGCCCAGGCAAACGCCGCGGGCTTCCTGCAGATGCTCTTCCTCAACTACCTGCTCGCGGCGACGGACGCGCACGCCAAGAACTACTCCATCATGCTTGCCGCCGACGGGTCGCACAGGCTGGCGCCCATGTACGACGTGGCATCCATCGCCCCCTACGTCGAGGGGGCGAAGTTGAAGGCCAAGCCGCCCAAGCTCGCCATGTCCATCGGCGGCGAGAACCGCGCAGGCCATGTTTCGGCAAACGACCTCGCCAAGCTGGTCGAGCAGTGCAGCCTCGAACGATTCGGCATAACCGCCGAGGGCTGCCGCGACTTGCTGGCACTCTACGCCAAAGAGATCCCCGGCAAGCTGGCCCAGGAGTTCGACACTTTGGAAAAAACGGGGTCGGCCGACGCCGCCAGGGAGCTCAGGGGGGCGCATGGAGAAGCCGATCACGCAGCTGTGCGCAAGGTCGCTGAAAGGACTGGGGGGCTAAGCCCCGGGCCGCTCGCGGCCAACTAGCGAATCATGGGGAACGGCCAGTAAGCGCGGCAAGAGCCCCTCGGGATGACCCCGAGGGGCTCCCGGCCCTCCAGCGGGGGCCGGGATGGAGGTCGGTTACTCGACCCCACAGCTGAAGGCGTTGATGTGGTGCCTCAGGAGCGCCCTGTCGGTGCTCACGACCAGCATGTCGATGATGTCGAAGCGGACCTGGATTTCGCCGTCGGGCGTGTTGCCCGCGAGCCAGGCCGCTGCCGCGATCTCAAGGTCGCTGCGCTTGACTTTGCCGCCCTCGAAGCCGCCCTCGCCGTACTCGGTTGCGGTGACATCGATGAAGACCAGGGTGTCCTCGTCGCTGGCGATCAGGTCGATCTGGGTTCCCTCGGGGGAAGTCCAACCGGCCTCGAGAAGCTCGAAGCCCTTGCGCTCGATGAAGCGGGCGGCTGCCTTGACTGCCTTCTCCTGAAGTTCGAAATTGCCCATGATGACCTCCGTTTGTTCGCGGCCGGCCCCTTTGGCCTGCCTTGTGATCCGGAAGCCGCTCAGGTTCTGGCCGAGGGCAAGGAATCAAGCGAAAACCCGGCAGGGCCCGAGTTTTGCGCAGCAAAAGTTTTTCGCGCCTTGCCTGATGCGCCAGGTTCTGAGCGAGCGTGGCGGAGCCAAGGAAGGCGAAGGAGGACCGGCCGGTAGGAGGGGGTCTGTGCAACTATTCAGGATTGGCTGGCTGGTTGGATGATGAGCCTTGAGCGCAATGATGAGATTCTGTGCTGGCGGACTTCAAAGGGATTCGGCTTGGTTGCCGTGAAGAGATGCGGAGTTCATCGTCATTGCCGATGTTGGCGATGTCGCGATGGACGGCAAGGTTGTTCACAGTGAGGTTGCAGCATCTGCATGGCTCGCCCTCCATCCGGACGAGGACGACATCGTTCGCACTACCCCGTCGGCATATTGGCTGTGAGCAGCAAGGTTCGAGGCACGCTCCGCCTTCAGTTGCGGGGTTGCGTAGCGCCATCACAGGTCGCGTGGAGATAGGAGAGGGTTACTACGATACTCAGAGCTCTTCTACGCCCTACCCCGTTTTCCATGATCCGCGAGGCTGCTGCAACCTTAGGACTGCTGCGTCAAATGCGCAGCGAGGTCTTTCGCAAAGCGCTCCGCAGGATAGCCGTAGCCGTCGTGCGCCACACAGCGCGATATGAAGCGATGGTTGAGAAACCCCATCTGACGCCACTGGCGCTTCTCGCTCATGTCGATCTCGTCAGCCCAGAGCGTATGGGCAAGCGTCAGCATGTTGCCAACCGCGCGTCGCCCATGCGTCTTGGTGAACGCGATCTCGCCGGCAAGCGAAAAGAATTTCTCGGAGCTGCACCCGCAACAGCCGACAGCGTCCTCGATCAACAGATGCGCTACCTCATCGATGTGTTTCCAATCGGAAGCCGACATCCTGGTGACGGCGCATGCGCTCGTGGCCGCGTTCGACATGATGAGCAGCTTGCGAGAGCCAAGGTCTACGCGCGTCATATCCTAGCACAAGAACGGGTCACCACCTTCGCCCGGCGCCGGCGGCGGCCGCAAGCCGCATATCTTCCTGACCTCGTCAGTCAAACCGATTTCCATCAATGACCACCTCGGGGTTCCCTCGCAGCAGCAACTACAGGCTTTCGTAGTAGTTACGGATCTTCCGGGCCATCAGGACGCGCCTCTGAGCCAGGAAATTCTCGTAATCATCGGCGCCCATCTCGAAGATGCCCTCGGGGATGCAGTTGGCCTCAAGGCTCGAGAGCAAAGTACCCTCATCGGCGATGTCCCCGAAATAGCCTGCTCCCGACTTGATGGCGTCGCGAGCCTGGCTGAAGTACTCGCCGGGGCGTTTTTCGCCGATCGCGATGTTGATGCGCTTCTCCAGGTAGGTGTAGTTGGCAACCTGGTTGTAAAGGCGCTGCGGCGCGTCGATGGTCTTCCTGAGGTAAGCCTTCGGGAAGATGTGGTGGATGTCGCCCACGTTGGCGATGACGTCGGCGACCTTGAAGCCGTTGGTGAAGAGCGTGTTGTCGGCCGCGCGGACCTGCGAGGCTACGTAGGTCATCCAGGCGCCTGAGCGCACGGAGGTGGTGGCGAGGTCCTGCGGCAGCGTCACGTCCCAGAAGGTGTCCGCAAGCCTGGAGGCGGCGATCTCCTCGTAGAACGGGATGAAGCCCTGGTCGGCGATGCGGCGCATGTCTCGATCCATGATGGATTCGGACGATCCGGAATAGCGCCCGGTGAGCACCGACATAACGTACCACCGCTGGACCCATCGCTTCACGTCGGTCGAGGGGATGCTCTTGTCCTCGCGGAGGGTCAGGTAAAGGTTGTATGCGAAGTTCACGGCGCCTTTCGATCCAATGATCTGCGAGGAGGAGAAGCCTGCAGAGCGCAGGGCCGCCGTGAAGTCCTGGAAGTTGCCCTTGCTCATGAACTTTACCACGCCGTCGTGGAGCTTCCCGAACGACTCGTCGGCAATCTCCGCCTTGAAGTCGCGGGCCTCGAAGTCGCGTCCGGAGAGCAAAGAAACCAAATCAGCAAGCTTCCCGCGGCCGAACATGTGCATGAAGGAGACGCGGAGCACGTCGTTGTAGTCGGGGTCATAGATGTCGTCTTTGTCGTCCTTGAGCCACTCGGACTTGGTCGAGTACTCGGATGCCACGAACTCCGGGTCCTGCTGGCTGATCGTGGCCCAGAACTCCGGCTTCACGGCGAGGTGGCAGTAGTAGTCGATGGCCTTGCGCAGCATGTTGCCGCCGTGTGCCTCGTCTGCAGCGATCTTCGACATGGCGAAGTCCGCTTGGGAAAGCACGGCGCCCTTCGAGTTGATGCGGATGAAGATGTCGGTGACCTCGTCGATGCTGCACTCGGCCGCCACCACGATGCAACCCAGCTGGCGCGTAGCGATGGCCTTGAGGTCGGTTATGCGCGCGTTGACGACCCTGGGGTCGCACCCGGGGTTCGCCTCGATGTAGCCGTTGACGAACGACCACGAGTCGAAGTCGGGCGCGAAGAATTCTGCGACATCGGAAATCCAGCGACTGTCCTTGTCGATGACGGGCGTGAGCACGGCGAAGGGCGTGTCCTCACCCTCGTAGAGCGGGTTGAACGCGATCTTCACCCGCTTCGATTCGTAGTCGTCGTTGAGCACAGGCTTGCCCGCAAGCGCAGCTGTGAGCGCGGTGACGCGCTGCTGGCCGTCGATGAGGACTGTCTTGCCCTCGGCGACCCCGCCGCCCTTGATCTTGACGTCGGGGTTCTTCCACGTGATGAGGTAGCCCGTCGGGTAGCCGTGGTAGAGGGAGTCCACAAGGTCGCGTACCTTGGTGCTATCCCAGACGAAGGGGCGCTGAATCTCGGGGATGGCGATGTCGCCGGACTCGATGAGCCCAAGGATACTTTGTACCGAATAGGTAGTTACGCTGTAGCAGTCTTTCATACAAATCCTAATATCGTGGTCAATGGGCAATGCGCTGCTGTCATTTCTGCTTTATGCAGCGATGTCTCGCGTGTAGAAGTAATTGAATATCTCCTCTATGCAGCCTGGCAGATCATCGTCCGGATAACTCTCCTCGGGCAGTTGGTAGACGGCATCCCTGATGATGACTTTAACCTGGCCAACAGTTTCTTCCTTTTCGGTCCAATGGACCATTTGGCCTAGCCGTTCATCGATCGTTGCAACCAGGTCAATCGCCACGGTTTTCACCTTTTTGATCTCCGCAGGCGTCAAGGTCTCCTTGAAAAGCATCTCGAACACCGTCATCTGTTGCTGGCTTTGGAAGCCCTCACGAATCCATTCTTTCTGCTTTTCATCAAGCTCCCTGGAGAGCCGCATCAGCTCGTTGAAAGTCTTCTCGATGGTCGCCTTGTCTTGTTCTGAGTTGTATTCCTCGATGATTCGCTCGTACCGCTCAAAGAAGTCCACGCGACGAGGATTGTCCTTGAGCGCAATCGCCAAGCGCTCCTCGATGACGGCTCGCAAATCATCGACAAGCAGATGCTTGTGCTTCTTATTAGCGAACTCCTGCGAAAGGCGGTCGAAATCGATGCCGCTTATATCGAAGCGCGTCCCCTCCTTCGCTTCGTCGGAGGCGCTTTTGACCGTGATGTGGTCGTCGACGATGCCCTGAAGCTTTACCAGCAATTCCGTGGTGTCGGCATGAGCACGTTGCTTGTTCAGGTGGTTGTACACCGCCCTTATCGCATCGCGCAGGGCCGCCAAATCGCTGCCGACTTCTCGCACGGTGACAAACTTATACATACGGAACAGCTCGCGGCACATGATGTTGAATCGCTTCTTCGTCTCGTCGGTGCCGCAAACGACTTCTGCGGCGTTTTCAATTTCTGCAAGCCTTTCAAATCCGTCCGCCACGAGCAGAGACTCCATATCGTAGCCGCATTCGGACACGTAAGAAACGATGCTGGCTGTTAGCTCGGCGATCCGCCTGATCAGCTCTTCCTTGTCGATGACCGGGTCGTCTGCTTTGCCACCGGGGTCGTTGACGATATAGTCCGCAAGCGCCTTGCGAAGCGCTTTGACGATGCCGATGTAATCGACGATGAGCCCGTTACTCTTGCCCTTGCTAACGCGGTTTGCACGTGCGATAGCCTGCATCAGGCCGTGAGCCTTCAGCGGCTTGTCGAAATACATGGCTGAAAGCGATTTCACGTCGAAGCCCGTGAGCCACATTGCGCAGACGAACACGATGCGGAACGGGTTGTCCGCATCCTTGAAGTCTTTCTCCAGGTTGCGTTCCAGCATCTTTTTGCGATGCGGCGTGATGTCCAATCCCCATTTGCGGAAACGGTCTATCTCGTTTTGCTCTTGGCTCACGACGACGGCCATCTCGGTGGACTCCATCCAGTTGATCTTGCGCGCCAGCTCCAGCTGCTCCTGCTGTCCAAGGCTTTTAAGCTTGGCCTTCTCTGCGGCAATGGCCTCCTGCCAATACTCCTGAACGTAGTTGAACATCATCACGCAGGTGACTTTGTTTACGCAGATGAACATGGCCTTTCCCGATTCCCATATGCCCGAATAATGGTTCACGAAATCACGGGCGATGGCGCGGAGGCGTTTCTCGGACATGATGACATGGATGCCGCGGCCCAGCTGCTTCTCTATCTTTTCCGCATGGTTCTCGTCGAGGTCCTCTTCCTCCACCGCATCAAGCAGCTCGTTGTTAATTTCGGGGTTTTCAATGTCGAGCTGGTCCGATCGGTTCTCGTAGAACAGGGGCACGGTTGCGCCGTCTTCTACCGCCCGGTTGAAATCGTAGACGGAAACGTACCCGCCGAATGTGCGCTTCGTCAGGTTGTCGTAATCCAGGATGGGCGTTCCGGTGAAGCCGAGCCTGGAGGCTGTGGGCAAGAGCCGCATCATGTTTTCGGCGAATACGCCGTTGTTCGAGCGATGCGCCTCGTCGGAGAACACGACGATGTCGTGATCGGGACAAATCGGGGTCTCATCAGGCTGGTTGAACTTCTGGATCAGCGAGAAGATGTAGCTCGGATTTCCCCGCAGCTTCTCGGCAAGGTCTTTGCCGCTTGACGCGACAAAACGCGATGCAGGCACGCCCGCAAGGCAGCCGCAGCTCTCATAGGTCTCGCTAATCTGCTTGTTGAGCTCATCGCGGTCGGTCAGTATCAGGAAGGTCGGAGAGCCCGGCTGTGTTCTCTTGATTTTCTCCGACAGAAACACCATCGAATAGCTTTTCCCTGAGCCCTGCGTATGCCAGAACACGCCGAGCTTTCCATCGTTTAGCTTTCGCTCGGAATAGGCGTGCACCGCCTCGTTGACGCCGAGGAACTGATGGTTGCGGGCGAGGATCTTCGCCGCGGGAGAATTCATGTGGTCGAACAGGATGAAGTTGCGGAACAGGTCAAGCAGAGTCCGTTTGTCGCATATGCCGCGGAGCGTCGTCTCCAGGGCGATGCTGCCCTCGTCAGCCTCCTGCAGACGTTTCCATTCATGGAAAAACTCGAAGGGGCTGCCGAGAGTGCCCACTTTCGACTCAAGCCCGTTCGACAGCATAACGATGGCGTTGTAGTAGAAGATCTGGGGAATGGTGTCTTGGTAGTCGGTGTAGTTATCCTCGTAGGCGCGGATGACGTCCTTATCATGCCGCTTGAACTCGACGAACAGCAAAGGAACGCCGTTGACGAATCCAACCAAATCGGCGCGCCGCCGATGCAAGGGGCCATGGATCCACAGCTCTTCGGCGGCCACGAAACGATTCATTGCCGGATGCTCGTAATCGAAAACCTGAGCATGCTCGGTGCGGGTCGACCCGTCAGCCTGCTTTCGCATAACCGGTATGCCGTCCCTGAGCATCTTGTACTTTGCCTCATTAGTCTGCAACAAGGAGTCGCCGACGAACACATCCTCAAGCGTTTTGACAGCTTGCTTACACTCGTCTTCGGACAGATGCTCGTTCAATTCGACCAAAGCGTACTCGAGGTCGCGCTTAAGGAGAACATCGCGATAGCTTTCGCGGCCAAGGGTTCCCTCTTTGCCTAAAACCTCATCGTCGAAGCAATAGTAGACGCTCCAGCCCATACGACCCAGCAGCTCACCTGCGGGCTTTTGAACGGCTTCCTCTTCGGAGTAACGGCTACTCATCGCATTCCCCCGCCTTTCTCCATCGCGTCAGATGATCGGTATTTCGAGTCAAACGGAATTGCATCGTTGACCTCGCAGGGATTCCGAAGGGCTATCTCATAGAGCGCTATGCGTGAAAGCATGTAAAGCTCCTCGTCGCTGTCCGTTTCGTAATCGAATGCGACGTATTTCCCCAGAACCTCATCCATCTCGTAAAGTTTGAGCCGTCCCCAGCTTGAGTCGCTGGGCCCGCTTGTACCATCGAGATAGTGAATCTTCTCCAAGTTGTAGCCGAAAGGCTTGAGCTCATCGGCATGACAATGCAAGTAAAGCAAGTGCTCGAACAGGATCCAATCCGTATCGTCGTAATCGATGCCCGCATGATCGATCCCCTCCCTCGACATGTCACGCAACACGTTGAGTTGAAGGCTTAACGCAAAACGCCATGCGTTCGCGTATCGGCGCGAAGCGGCAACGTTCGCCTTGTTAGATGGAACGAACTGCAGAGCTTTCTTTGCAAAGTCGTAAACGTAGTCGTTGTTTGACCCAAATCGCTCTTCCTCGATGCCTTTTAACCGATCGATAAAATCGGCCTCATTTTCATCATCGCCTCTGTCGGGAATTGGGGTGCCGCGGAGCTCCTCGATCTTACGTTCCTGGTATCGTTCCAGCTCATTTCCTATCTTGTTGAGAAGGCTGTAGCGATATTTGATATGGGCGAATACCTGGGACATTTGTATGCAAACGTCTTCACCCCAACTATTTGACTTGTTCACGAAGGCGTGCGCATGAATGTCACAATTGCCCCACGCTTCAGGCATGGGTATTGAAAAGGTGTGCGTCCAGGCCAAATACGGGCAGGACACCATATCCGCGCCCTGGTATCTTCTATGGCGATCCGTTTCTGCGGGATGAACCCCGCAGAGTGAACGGAGAAACTCAAAGTACTGTTTGTCAGTGCCTTTGCCATCGGTGCCAACCATATTGAAGGCAGCCGTCCTAGAATTTTCCTCACTTAAATCGACGCCCAGTATATCGGCGAGCATCTGCACGCAATCGAGAACCACAGCGGCATTGTTGATGAAGTTGATGAAATCAAAAGCACTCCGGTATTTCATGCTACCTAGTTTTTGATCATTAAGGTAGGCAACTCCATCCCTGATTCGATGAACACAGGTACAGATACAATCCCAGGCAGGGACGCCGCGGTATTTCTTCCCCTCGAAAGCTTTCTCGACAAACGAGATTTGTTCAGATATATGCTCATGCTTGCCAAGGGATTCGTTGAATTCCTCAACAAGATCAGGGTCAAGGTGTAACTGAAATGTCTTCTCGCGATCCATAAGCTACACCTCGATTTCACCGGACATAAGCTTAGGAAGCAAGCGGTCACGAGCTTCAGCCAACAAGTTGCCCTGGTTGTCGAGCTCCTTGATTTTCTCGTCGATTGTAGATGTGATCTTTTCGAAACGATCAATCGTCACCGAATCCGGGATGAGAAAGGACAGAGCGAGTAGTTCCTGTTTGGTTATCGAGGAAAAAATGGCCCCGTTGCCCAAAAGATCATCCTCGAAGAACCTCTCTTTTAATAAATAAAAAAGGAAACTTTGTTTTCCGTCGTGATGATTAACTCCTGCTAAACCACGGCCGATAATTATCTCGTTTTTCGTGATATTCAGGCGCCCCACGGGAGCGCGAACACTAAAGAGCACACTGCCAGCCTTAGCAATTCTAGTCGGTTGCGTGCAAAACGTTCCATCAATCACATACCGCTTGCCATAGCTACCAACGCCCTGATGGAAAGGAAGGCCCTCGTGTTCATCGTTGTAATACTCTGATTTCGGGCTCTGACCCATAACAACATCCGCAAACTCATGCAAATGTTTCCACTCCCACCCCTCGGGGAGACCGTTGTGGATGGGGGTGGTCTCATGGCCGGGGAACTTGAGGTCGATGAACCACTCCTTGTAGAGGCGCTGGGCGGCCTCCTCAAGGAGCTTGATTTGCCTGCGGTTGTTCTCGATCAGCTCGTCATAGGCAGAGAGCACATCAGCGATGCGCACCTGGACCTCTCGCTCAGGCAATTCAATCTCTTTGGTTCGAAGCTGTCCAAGGGTGACGGTCCTCTGTGCCGCGCCGATTGCAACGCTGTCGGCCCAGTGGTAAAAGTCACGATTCTTCATGACGTAATAGAGATAGCGAGGGTCTATCAGTTCGTTAGGGCGGAGGATAGCGACGTGCCTTTGAAATACGAATTCTGAATTGTCCTTAACAAGGGACGGTATGCCGAAGCTGCCCACTACGGAATACAGGACATCGTCCTTGCGGGGACGACGCTCGGGCTTGAGCGATTCATAGTATTCAACGGGCACAAAAGATGTATCGCTAAAGTCGATTTCGCCATCGTTCGGATCGAAATTCGATATCGTCACGAACGGTACCCCCGCAGCCGCTTTGGGTGGCGCGTTGTGATCGCCGTCGTAGATGGATGAGCACACATCACTCAGCTTGACCTTCATAGCCCCAGCTCCTTGAAGTTGCGGGTGATGGTGGCTATGAGGTCGTTCGACTGGGCTTGGAGCTCGACCAGCTCCTTCTGAATCTCGGCCATGCGCTCGTGGAAGTCAACGCCGTCGTCCTCGACAGGCGGCACGCCCACGTAAGCGCCCGGGGTCAGGCTCCAGGAGCTCATCTCGGCGGGCTGGTCGCCCTGAATATCGGCCCGCGACCCGACCTTGCACAGGCCGGGCACGTCGGCGTACTCCCCCTCGCCGAACTTCTCGACAAGCCAGACGGCCTCGCCCATCTCGATGGCGGCGGACTCCATCTGCGCCGTCACCTCGGCCAGGGCCTCGCGGCGCTTCTTCTGCTCACGCTTGGGCAGGGCCTCGACCTCCGCCTTGGTCGATGCCTTCTGCGCCTCAATGGCGGCCAACATGGCCTCGTTCGCGGCGACGAAGTCCTCGACGCCGCCTAGACTCAAGAGCTTCTCGGCAGCGTCCCCAGTAAACAGCGCGGCCAACTCGGCCGCGCGGTCCTTGTACGCCTCGATGAGGTCTAAGTACTTGCCCGTCTCGCCGCGATAGAGCCAGACGATAGCCGAGAGGTTCTTGAGCTGCCAGGGCGTCCACTCGTTGAGCGTGGTGGAGACGGCGGTGTGGTAGCGCTGCGCGTCGATGAACAGGACCTTATCCTTAAGCGCCTCGGGTTTGCCTTTGTCGAAAAACCACAGCGTGCAGGGCAGGCTCTTGGTGTAGAAGAAGTTGTTGCCCACGTAGAGCATCACGTCCACGTGGCCGGTCTCCACGAGCTTGCGACGCTGGGCTCGCTCGGCGTTGGAATCGGTGGCGGAGGACGCCATGACGAAGCCCGCGCGGCCAGTGTTCTTGAGATAGGAGTAGAAGTAGTTGATCCAGAGGTAGTTAGCGCCGCTGGCGGAGACCTCCTTCTTCTTGTTCTCTTTCGGTACCCCCAGAGGAAGGCGTCCGGCTTCGACGGCCTGCGCATGCTTCACCTTATCTACGTTGAAAGGCGGGTTCGCGGCAACGTAATCACATTTGCCATCGAGCCCATGCGCGTCGTTGTAGAACGAGTTGGCGGCATCTCCGGATTTGATATGACCCGACATGCCGTGCACAGCCATGTTCATAAGGCAGAGCTTGGCGTTGTAGTCGACCTTTTCCTGGCCGTAAAACATCAAAGAGTTAGACGGGTTGCCGCCCTCATCACGAACGTAGTCGCTCGCAGAGACGAACATGCCGCCGGAACCGCAAGCGGGGTCGAGCATCGTTCCGCGCTCGGGCTCTATAACATTCATGATCATGCGCACGAGCGACTTTGGGGTGAAGAATACGCCGTCGTCGCTCGCAACAGCAGGCGCGAACTTCCCGAGGAAGTACTCGTAGATGCGGCCGATGATGTCGTCACCCTCCTCGTCGAGGGCGGGGTTGTTGAAGATGCGGATGACGTTGGTTAGCAGCTCGTCGCCGATTTCGGTGTAGGTGTCCGGCAGAACGCCTGCAAGCGATGGGTTGCTGCTCGCTATGGCGGTCATCGCGTTGTTGACCGCCCAACCAATCCGTGTGCCTTCAGGCATGTTCAGCAGGTAATCGTAGCGGGATTCCTCAGGGATGAACATGGCGCCTTTGGCCTTATAGTCATCGGGGCTTTTGGGCGGCTTCCTGCCCGTTTTGGCCGCACGCTCAGCCTCGATTTCGGCATCCGCGCGCTTAAAGCGTCCCCAAGCGTAGCGAAGGAAGATAAGGCCCAACACGGGCATGCAGTACTGTTGGCTCGTGAGCTTGGAATTTGCGCGCAGCTCGTCCGCCGCATCCCATAACTCTTTCTCGAGCTTCCTGATGTCTGCCATGTTTAGTGTCCCTTCTTCGCGAGCTCTTCGATCATGCAGGTGCGGACGAACGCGGAAAAGCTCATTCCGCGCAGGGCGGCTTCCTCCTTGGCGGCGTCGCGCAGCGTGTCTGGGATGCGCATCGTCACGGACACGCGCTCTCCCTCCACCAAGTAGCGCCTTATGTCGGTCTCGCTGGCCTTGGAGTCGACTAGCTCCGTGTAGCTCTTCATCGCATGCTCCTAGCGCATAAAGTGCAATACATTTGCTTTCATCGCATTATACGCCGCAATTGCCCGCAACTATATCGCACAAAGGCGATTGGGCATGTACACGGAAATGAACAGTAGGGCGGGGTTGGATATGGAAGGCCGGCTCATCCGATTGAGGCGCACCGACGGATATGCGTTTAATTTGTTGCTGGGCCCACCTTGAACGGGCCTCAGTTGTGTCGATGTCCCCGTTGCCGCAAAGGAAAGTTAGGATTCTGCCGCTTTAAAGTCATGACCTGGCGTTTCGCCTCGTAGCATCCACGGGTTTGCATGCCCCGAACGACAAAGTGAAAAATAGATGCAATTGAAACGATGTTCAAGGCAGCGGACGAGCTGGACTCGACCGGACGCAACCTCATGGGGCTGGCCGAGCTCTGCTCGGTGATGGACACCATGACGGGAGAGAACATCTGGGCGGCGCCCTACAACTTGGCCGCCCATTGCGCCGAGCAGATACAGAAGCCCGCCGAGGGTCTCATGTGACTGATAGCCGAGGAGTAGCAAAAGCGAGCCGATCGCCTGTAGCCTATCTTTGAGATTACCGTTGCTTTATGATTAGAACACCTTGAAAACCTACTCGACCAGTTGCCATGACCCACCGTGACCCACGAAAGCGCCCTGCCCTGCCCCGAAATCCGTGACCCAGATTTGACCCCATGGATTCGCGGCATTTTTTGAGACTGGGCGTAAATAGAACAAACTGGAGCAAACCACGACAAACTGGAACAAACTGGGGAGCGTTTCTAACTATTGAGTGGGAGTAGGCTGACAGGGTTCTGACCTGCAATTTTGAGTGCCGCACTGTGCTGCTGAGTTTCGTTTCGTACGAAAGTCACGGCAAAGCCGCCAGCGACGGCGGTGAGTAAATACGATGATCTAGCCTCCGTTCCCATGTTGGGACGGAGGCTTTTTCTTTGGCTATTTACTCCCTTTCACCTGCGATTTCGCGATTTACTCCCCGTATTTCAAGACGGCAAAGCACTGGGCGGTATTCGGAGGAACGGGAGTAAGGATTCATCCCGAGTGAGTAGACGCGCGCTTTTTGTCCCCGGGTGCGAAACGGGGCCGTTTCGTGGCCTATGAAACTCAAATCGAACTCAATGGGCGTTTTTGCGGTCTCCGCACGGCGTTTCCCCAGGTGGTTAATGGGGAGTAAAGAATCTCACCGTCTCAATGAAAACGGGAGTAATCAGGGGAAATGCCGCAGGGTACTGTCGTGTGCCGCCATGTAAGCCACCGCGTCGTTTACTCCCCAGGTGCGCCGAAAATGCCTTTGCATGCAATGGGGAGTAAAAACTCAGCATGCGCAGGAACGCGCAACGCTCACCGCCTAGCTTGGCGTCCTGATTCGGTTGCGTTGATTGCAAAAGGCAGAGAGCCGCTACAGCGAGGCTTTCCAATCCTCGTACTCTGCGGCGTCGATCTCGCCGTTCTCGAGCTGCGCGCGTTTCTCGGCCCACAGCTCGATTGCCATCGCCGCTTTGGGCGCGTGCGGCGCCTTGGGGTTCAGGGAGAGCCCCGTGCCGTCGGCTGCGGGCACGATGCCGAAGGAGTCCTCCAGCCGCACGAGCAGCGACATGAGGTCGCCCGCGGTTTCGACGCCGTAATCCTTGAGGGCGTTGACGGACACGCCGAGCGCCGCGGCGATGGACTCGAGCAGCTCGGGCTTCACGGCGCGGATGCCGCTCTCGTAGTGGCGCACGGCCCCCTCGGTCAGGCCGACGGCCTCGGCGAGCTGCGCCTGCGTCATGCCGCGCGACTTGCGGTACCGCCTTATGTTCTCGCCTACGGACATGCGCCCTCCTCCTGGAATTACGTACCCGGACATCTTATCAGCGTACGCAAATGTACGCAATTCTATTGACAGTACAGATATGTACGTTTACTCTGAATCTGTAAACCGTACATATCCGTACGCTATTGATAGGAGGAACCATGGACGAGAAGGTGGCGAAGACGCCGAGGCCGCACATGCTGGATGCCGACGAGGTCGCGGAGCTTCTGAGGATCAAGAAAGGCAGCGCCTACGAGGTGATAAGGAGGATAAACGCCGAGCAGGAGGCGCGTGGGCGCGTGGTTATCCGCGGGCGCGTCCGGAGCGACGTCTTCGACGCCCTGTACTTCCCGGAGGTGGACTGACATGCCCGTGTACAAGGATGGCAACAACGGCACGTTCTACGTGCAGTGCTACTACCGCGACGCCCGCGGCTCGAAGCGCCACAAGACGAAGCGCGGCTTCTCCTCCGAGGTGGAGGCCGCCGTGTGGGAAGGCCAGTTCAAGAGCCTTAACGGCGGGGCCATGGACATGACGTTCTCTGAGTTCGTCGAGGTGTACGCCTCCGAGGTGAAACCGCGCATACGCGAGCACACCTGGATCACCAAGGAGTACATCATCAACGACAAGCTCGTGCCGTTCTTCGGGGACATGCGCATGTGCGACGTGAGGCCGATCGACGTCATCAGGTGGCAAAACGAGCTCACCGAGCACCGGGACGCCGACGGGAAGCCCTGGGCGCCGACGTACCTGCGCACGGTAAATAACCAACTGAACGCCATCTTCAACCACGCCGAGCGCTACTACGGCCTCACCGACAACCCGGTGCGCAGGGTCGACAAGATCGGCTCGAAGAAGGGCGGCGAGATGCAGTTCTGGACCAAGGACGAGTACCTGAGGTTCAGCGAGGCCGTCATGGACAAGCCGCTGTCGTTCCACGCCTTCGAGCTGCTGTACTGGACGGGCATCCGCTGCGGCGAGCTCCTGGCGCTCACGCCGTCCGACTTCATGCTGGAGACTTCGCGGCTGCGCATCAACAAGTCGTACCAGAGCCTCCGCGGCGTGGACACCGTGACCGACCCCAAGACGCCAAAGTCGGTGCGCACGATCGTCATGCCCGCCTTCCTGCGCGACGAGATGGCGGACTTCATCGAGATGCGCGACGACGTCGCCCCCGACGAGCGCCTGTTCGCCGTGACCAAGCACTTCCTGGCCCACGAGATGGAGCGAGGGTGCAAGGCGTCGGGCGTGAAGCGCATCCGAATACACGACATACGCCACAGCCACGTGAGCCTGCTGATCGAGATGGGCTTCTCCGCGCTGGCAATCGCCGAGCGCATGGGCCACGAGGCGGTGGACATCACCTACCGATACGCGCACCTGTTCCCCACGAAGCAGGACGAGATGGCAGCCGCGCTCGACGGGGCGAGGGGGTAAGAAGGATGCCGTGCGATAACAGCGCCCGCAGGCGCAGCAAGACGATGGCGTTCCGCTGCTCATCGGAAGAACGCAAGTTGATATGCGACATGGCAGCATGGAGCGGTATGTGTAGACAGGATTACATCATCGCCAAGCTGACCGACGCCCAGGTTGAGGTGAGGCCCTCCGTGAGCGTGCAGAAGGCGCTGAGGGACTCGATGGCGGAGCTGACTAAGGAAGTGCGCCTTGCGGCACCCTACGGCGAGCTGAGCGAGTCTCTGCAGCAACGCATCAAGCTGGTTATGGAGTTCTTCCTGGCTCTCGGCGAACCAGTCGATGTGTCTGCGAAGGAAGCGTTGCAAACGAAGATGCCCCCAGACGTGGCTGAGGCGCCTGAAGACAGCGGCGGCGATGACGTGAGCATTTTCGGGATGGGGCGCGGGTAGCGGAGCATTCGAAACCGCCCATCCCGAAATGATCTATTTTGGGAAATCGGGTCAATAAATGAGTCGCAAATTTAAAGAGCCCCGAGTCAAACGACTGAGGCCCCCCACCTTTGTCTCTGCTTGTTTATAAGGGGGCGGATTGCGTACGCTGATGAAGGGTGATGAGGCAATCGATTCTAGATAAACAGCTTCCAACCGCCTCACGCTCTGGCTTGCTGCGGGGATAATCGACCGGCGTATTTCTGAGTTCGTCTCCATTAATAGAATCAAAGGTCGAACCAGCAGAAACAGTAGACCAATACCCCTCGGCTTCCTTTTTAGACAAGGCTTGAAACAGAAACTCATTGCCGGCAATTCCGGCAACACCGCGGCCGAGAACCACGTCATAGGCGGTTTTTCCCATTGCGCCGACAGGAGCACGAACGCTCATGATTAGATCTCCAGCTTTGGCTGTTTTCGTGATCTCTGTAGTCCAGACACGAGGAAAAACCCAGCCATCTTTCAAATCGGCATTTCCCTGAACGAGAACAGCATCGTTTGGATTGTCCGTATAGCAAGCTCCATTTGGGGATTGCCCCATTGTTACAGGGGCAATCCCCCCCAACTTACGCTGTTCCCAGGTAGATGCGGGTGTGACTTATAATGATTGCTAATAGTTGAATGCATAACTTTTTGCAATTCGTAGATAGGCTCCGCCATGGTTTTTGATAAAGAGGCCGCGTTCGAAGAAGCGGTCATCACTGTGCTGAAGCAGCACGGATGGGACGATGCGGACGGCGTCCTGCGCTATCCCACCGAGCAGGACCTCATCGAGAACTGGGCGAAGATTCTGTTCCAGAACAACGCGGATATCGACCGCCTGAATGGCTGCCCGCTCACCCAGGGCGAGATGGCACAGGTCATCGAACAAATAGAAACGCTCAAGACCCCGCTCGCGCTCAACGGGTTCATCAACGGAAAGACCGTCGCCATCACGCGCGACAACCCCAACGATCCGCTTCACCTGGGCAAGGAGGTGAGCCTGAAGATCTACGATCGCCAGGAGATCGCGGCCGGCCAGAGCCGCTACCAGATAGCTCAGCAGCCGGTCTACCCTGCGAAGAGTAAGATCTTGAACGACCGCCGCGGCGACCTGTGTCTGCTCATCAACGGCATGCCCGTCATCCACATCGAGCTCAAGCGCAGCGGCGTGCCTGTGAGCCAAGCCACCGGCCAGATCGAGAAGTACGCCCACGAGGGCGTGTTCACGGGGCTCTTCCGCCTGGTCCAGATCTTCGTGGGAATGACTCCCGACGAGGCACGCTACTTCGCCAACCCTGGCACGGGCGCGTTCAACCCGAACTTCTTCTTCCACTGGGAGGACTTCAACAACGAGCCCGTCTGCGCGGGCGACAAACCCGGGACCGGCGAGTGGAAGCGATTCACCTCCACGCTGCTCTCCATCCCCATGGCGCACCAGCTCATCGGCTTCTACACCGTGGCCGACAGCTCGGACGGCTGCCTGAAGGTCATGCGCAGCTACCAGTACTACGCAGCCGCCGCCATATCCGACAAGGTGCGCAGGTGCAAATGGGACGAGAGACCCAAGAGCAGCGCCCCGGGGCGCCCCGGCGGCTACATATGGCATACCACAGGCTCCGGCAAGACCATGACGAGCTTCAAATCTGCCCAGCTCATAGCCGACTCGCACGACGCCGACAAGGTGGTCTTCCTCATGGACCGCATCGAGCTGGGCACGCAGTCGCTCTCCGAGTACCGCGCTTTCGCCGACGACGCCGACGACGTGCAGGGGACCGAGAATACGCAGGTGCTGAAGTCAAAGCTCGCGAGCGACGACCCCAAGAACCGCCTCATCGTGACCTCTATCCAGAAGATGAGCAACGTGAAGGCCGGCGAGGGCAGGATCACCCAGGCGGAGCTCGACCGCCTGGCCGCCAAGCGGATTGTGTTCGTTATAGACGAGTGCCACCGCTCAACCTTCGGTGACATGCTCCAGGACATACGCCGGGCTTTCCCGAACGCGCTGTTCTTCGGTTTCACGGGCACGCCGATCCTCGACGAGAACCAGAAGAAGGGCTCCACCACCGCCATGGTGTTCGGCGAGTGTCTGCACCGCTACAGCATCGCCGACGGCATTCGCGACGGCAACGTCCTGGGCTTCGACCCATATATGGTGATGACCTTCGACGACCACGACGTGCGCGAGGCCGTGGCCCTCGAGCAGGCCAAGGCCTCAAGTGTCGGCGAGGCCATCTCCGACGAGCGCAAGAGCAAGGCCTTCTACCACTACATGGACCAGGCGAAGGTCCCCATGGGCCCCATGGTCGACGGTGCCGGCAACCGCATCAAGGGCATCGAGGACTTCCTGACCCGCGCCCAGTACTGGCCCGACACGCCGCACCACGGCAAGGTGGTCGAGGACGTTCTGCGGCGCTTCCCTGTGCTCTCCCACGGCAGCAAGTTCCACGCGATCTTGGCGACGAGCTCCATCCCCGAGGCGATCGACTACTACCGCGCCTTCAAGACGGAGGCACCGCAGATGAAGGTGACGGCGCTTTTCGACCCGAGCATCGACAACGACGCCGGCTCCACCGTGAAGGAGGATGCCCTGGTCGAGCTTATCGAAGATTACAACAAAGCATATGGCCAGGAGTTCACTATTCCTACCTGGCCCGCCATGAAGAAGGACATCTCGGCGCGCCTTTCCCATAAGAAACCCTACGTCAACGTCGACGCCAACCGCGAGAGCCGCATCGACCTGCTCATCGTGGTGGACCAGATGCTCACGGGCTTCGACTCCAAGTGGCTCAACACGCTCTACCTCGACAAGGTCATCGACTACGAGAGCATCATCCAGGCCTTCAGCCGCACCAACCGCTTGTTCGGCCCTGACAAGCCCTTCGGCACCATCCGCTACTACCGCCGTCCCCACACTATGAAGGGCTACATCGATGCCGCAGTGAAGCTGTACTCGGGCGACCGCCCGCTCGACATGTTCGTGCAGAAGCTCCCGGACAACATCGCTCTGATGGATGCGCGTCTGCAAGAAATACTCATGGTGTTCGAGGCCGCGGGCGTTGGCGACCTCTCGAAACTTCCCGCATCGCAAGAGGCCAGGCGCAAGTTCGCCAAGGAGTTCGTCGAGCTCAACGAATTCCTCGAAGCCGCGAAAGTGCAGGGCTTCACGTGGGACCAGGATACCTACGAGTTCGAGGAGGAACCGGATGAGGGAGGGCGATGCGGCAAAACCTACTTCGTGCAGCCGGTCATCGACGAGCGGACCTATCTCATCCTCGTGCAACGCTACAAAGAGATGTTCGCGGGAGGAATCGGCCCTGGAGGCGCCCCAGAGGCGCCTTACGAGCTCGATGGCCATATAACCGAGATCGACACGGGGCTCATAGACAGCGACTACATGAACGCGAACTTCGAGAAGTGGCTGAAATGCCTTGAGCAGGATGACGAGGGGCTTGCCGCCGCGCGCGAGGAGCTCCACCGATCGTTCGCGTCCCTGAGTCAGGACGACCAGCGCTTCGCCGAGCTGTTCCTCCACGACGTCGAGCGAGGAGACGCCGCCCTGGAAGACGGCATGACGCTGAGGGATTACATCACGTCCTATGCCCATAAGGCGAAAAACGCCCAGGTCGAGCGGGTCGTCGAGGCGCTCGGCATAGACGGCGAGCTTCTTGCCACCATGGCTGCACTCGACCTGTCGGAATCGAACATTAACGAGTTCGGGCGCTTCGACGATTTGAAGGACTCGGTGGACAAGGAGCGCGCCAAGGCCTTCTTTGAGCAGAAGGAAGGCAAGACGCTCCCTCTGTTCAAGGTGAACACCCGTGCGGCGGCGCTGTTGAAGAAGTTCATCCTGGAAGGCGGCTTCGACATCGACGAATGAGCGGCGATTATGAACAGACGAAATTGAGGGTTTGTCAATCCGAGGGGGCGTATGCGACCATGCGTCCCCTCGCTTCATCTTGGGAACAGCGTAAGTTCTCGGATATCGCCGATGTTTGCAGTGGTAAGGATTACAAGCACCTCAAAGAAGGCCCCATTCCCGTCTATGGAACCGGCGGTTTTATGACGAGCGTCGACGAAGCTTTGTCTTACGACCGCGATGCTGTTGGCATCGGCAGGAAGGGAACGATCGACAAGCCGTATTTGCTAAAGGCTCCATTTTGGACGGTTGACACGCTGTTTTATGCGATTCCAAAAGAGGACATGGACCTTGAATTCGTTCATTGCTCGTTCTTGAATGTTGATTGGAAATCCAAGGATGAATCGACTGGGTTGCCCAGTTTATCTAAAGAAGCAATTAACGAAACCATCGCACTTGTTCCAAGTTTTAATGAGCAGAGCCGGCTTGGCGAGTTTTTTAACAACCTCGATTCCCTCATCACCCTTCATCAGCGTGAGCCGCCCCACATGATGAAAGAGGGTAAAAATGCCAATCAGTATCAACGAAGAATCTCTTTTCTGTGATTACTACTCGCAATGGATTAGCGTCTACAAAGAAGGGGCCATCCGTGAGGTCACCATGGGGAAGTACCGGCTCACGCAGTCTTGGCTCGCCAAGTTGATTCCAGACCTCAAGATAAAAGATCTCGACCGGACCTCGTACCAGCAACTCATCAACGGCTACGCAGAACACCACGAGCGCCAGACAACCATGGACTTCCACCATCAGCTTAAGGGGGCGATCCTTGACGCAGTTGACGAAGGACTCATCCCCCGCGACCCTACGCGCAAGGCCATCATCAAAGGGAAACAGCCGCGGGCGAAAAAGATCAAGTATCTCAACCAGTTTGAGCTTCATGCCATGCTCGGCGACCTTGATTTATCAGGCGGGCCGAGTTGGGATTGGCTTATTCTCATAGTCGCTAAAACGGGCCTGCGCTTCTCCGAGGCCCTTGGGCTTACTCCCGAAGACTTCGACTTCGCCCATCAAACGCTCTCGGTGAACAAGACCTGGGATTACAAGAACGGCGGCGGATTCGTCCCCACGAAAAACGCCTCATCAGTGCGGAAGGTTCAACTCGACTGGCAACTCATCATGCAACTTTCTGGGCTGCTCAAAGACCTTCCGCCGACCGAGCCCATGTTTGCGAAGGGAAAGGTCTATAACTCGACAGCTAACAGCGTTTTGGCGCGCCACTGCAAGAATGTTGGCGTGCCTGTCATATCCGTCCACGGGCTGCGTCATACACATGCATCACTCTTGCTGTTCGCCGGCGTCTCCATCGCCAGCGTATCCCGAAGGCTCGGGCATGCAAGCATGACCACCACCCAGGAAACCTATTTGCACGTCATTCAAGAGCTCGAGAACAAGGACATTGACATCGTCATGAGGGCTCTTTCAACTCTTATTTAACCTGTATCAGCAAACCGTGGCTCACGCTGATGAAGGGTGATGAGGTTGTCGAGAGACCGCAACGTCATCCCAATTTGCTGCTGTTCCGTTCTAGAAGGAAGCATCAATTGATAATCTGCGTATTCCTGCGCATTGACGCCAGGCTGGCCGGATCGCTGCGAGGTTATGGCAACATACTTCTTGTAGGCATCGGTCAGAGTTGCCTGATAGACGAATTCAGGGTCAGCACTTTCTCCGATTCGTGCGCGAATCAGGAATCCAGCAAAGTAGACCGTTCCATCGTATTGCCTGTACAGATAGGTTTTTCCAACACTTGCTCCCGTACGAGCGAAGAGCAAATCACCTTCCTCCAGTAAATAATCTGCACTCATTGCAAGGTCAGCCAACGGAGTTGTAAGATCGCTTTTCAAGAACTCATGTGTTGTGTCATCAATGTCGGTGATGCGAAGATATTTGTTTTGACCGTCATATTCAGTTGCGGCTGCGTTCAAGCCGTAATCAAACGAAGCCGCAATGCTGCCCAGCTTACGCTGTTCCCAAGGGTCAGTGAAGCCCTTGAAGCGGATTTCTGGCGTATTCTGCTTCTCCGCCATGCTACTCACCGCCCAGCAGCTTGCGCAGCTCGGCGATGCCCGCCATGTCGTACTCGTTGCCCGTGAGCTGCCCCAGCATGTCTGCCAGCTGGCTTTCTGCGTCATCTATCTGGTTGCACACGTCCGAGTAGGTTGTCGCGTATTTGGCGTTGAGCGCAGCTACCTTCGCGATGAAATCGCTCACAACGGTTTCGGGAAGGGCCAGGAGCTCGGCCTGCAGCGGCTCTATCCACTTGGCGGCCAGCAGATCGTCGCACTGGGCGTCGGTCAGGCCCTCGATGACCTCCTTGGTTCTCTCCTCAAGAGCCGCTCTCGCTTCCTTGTTCGCCTTCTTGAGGCCTTTCTCCTCATCGAGCAGCGCCTGCGCACGAACCAGACCTTGCTCGAAATCGTTTTCGGGGTGCTTTCCGATAGCCTTCATGGCCTTCTTGAGCTCTGCCGCCACAAACGAGCCTTCGTCGCTGACAGCAGCAGAGGATCCCTTGTCTTCCTCGTCGAAGCTTTCGAGAATCTCGTCTACTTCCTGCGATATCTCGCTTAGGCGGGAATCACGGGAAGCAATCTCCTTGACATCTTCGGCAAGCAGGCGTTCTTGCACAAGCGCAAACGGCAGGATGCGGCCAGCCCAGCCGTCCTGCACCTCGACGTCTTTGCCGTTCTTCTTCTTGACCACCATGTTCGGGTCCACCTTGCGCACGGCGCCTTTCCCCTCGGTCTGGATGACCTCCAGGTCGCCGGAGATTCCCGCCCAGGCGTCGTCGAGCGCCTGGTAGGCGTCGTAGCCGTCGATAAGGGCCACGCCCGCCAGCGCGTCTTTCAAAAGCTCTGCGATGGCCTCTTCCTCCGCCACGGTATCGACTTCATCGGCGCCGTCTACCAAACGGCTTCGCAGCGCGGCAGGTAAATTGCTTATCGCATCACGGTAGCCGCCCAGGAAGGCGCGGACGTCGGCGTTTCCCTTCGCCGCTTGCGCAACGTCGTCGGTCGCGGGCGCAAGGCACGACCCGCCGGCGTCGCGGTAGAGCTGTCCTTTGAGGCTCGGCCATACCTTCCAGTAGCGCTCGAGCGCGTCGACCTCGGCCTTCGGCACGCCGCCGAACATGGTGGCGTACACGTCCCAGCTCTCGGCGGCCTCGCTCGAGTCAACATAGCGCGGGATGTTGAGGTTATAGTCGTTGGCTCGGATCTCGTCGATGGGAACCAGGCGGCTGAACTTGTCGACGGTCGCGTTCGTTGTCACGGCGTCGACGATACGCTTGATGTCGCTTGCCCGCAGCTTGTTGTTCTTGCCTTCCTTCACAAAGTGCTTCGACGCATCCACGACCAGCACGTCGCTCGTCTCGCGCTGCTTGCGAAGCACCATGACGATGGTCGGGATGCCCGTGCCGAAGAAGATGTTGGCAGGAAGGCCTATGATGGCCTGGATGTGGCGGTTCTCCACCAAGTTTTTTCGGATGGTTCCCTCCTCGCCGCCGCGGAACAGCACGCCATGGGGCAGAACGATGCACATGATGCCGTCGGGGCGCAAGTGGTACAAATCATGCAAAAGGAAAGCGTAATCGGCCTTGGATTTAGGGGCAACGCCGAACTTGAAACGCGGATCGAGCTCCTTGTCTTCGGGATCCCAGTTCTGGGAGTACGGAGGATTAGACACCACGGCATCGACGAACAGCGGATCGTAGGTCTCGTCCTTGTTCTCGACCGTATCGAACCGGGGCCAATCGTCTTCGAGCGTATCGCCATTGCGCGCCACGATGTTGTCGGGGAGTATTCCGCGCATAACCAGGTTCATGCGCGTGAGGTTGTAGGTGTTTTCCTTGAGCTCCTGCGCATAATACTTGATGGAGTCCGGATCGCCGTTGCGTCGCGCCACGGCTTTGCCGATATTGATAAGCAGCGAGCCCGATCCGCTCGTGGGGTCGTAGATAGTGATGTTCTCGCGTCCGGCCAGGTGCCACGAGACTATCTCGCTCATGAGCATGGAGACTTCGTGCGGCGTATAGAACTCGCCTGCTTTCTTACCGGCGTTGGCGGCGAAGTTGCTGATCAAGTACTCGTAGATGAAGCCAAGCACGTCGTAGTCCTGGCGACCGTCCATCGGGATGTCCTTAATGAGGTAGATGAGGTCGCGGGCGGCCTTGGACTGGCTGCGCGCATCGGTGCCCAGCTTGGAGAGGCCCGTCTGCAGCGTGTCGAAGATGCCGTCGAAAACGCGCTTGCGGGCAGGGTCGATGTTGCGGCTAAAGGCGGAGAGGGCGTCGCGCACGTTCGATATCTCGAAGTCGCCGCCCTTAGCGACCCAGGTGGAGAAGAGGTTGTCATAGGCGATGAAGTAGCCGCACTCGCCCTTGACGAACTCGACCGTCTCCTTGTCGTCTTCCACCAGGCTGGGCAGGTCCTCCTCGGCGAAGTCGCGCGCCTTCAGGCGGGCAACCTCGGTCTCGGACAGGAACTTGTAGAAGATGAATCCCAGAATGTAGTCCTTGTACTCGTTAGCCTCGATCTTGGATCGCATCTTGTTGGCGGACTCCCATATCTTGGAGGCCAGCTGCTGCTTGTTCATCTAGTTTTCCTCGCTTCTATAGACTTGGTTGAGCGTTTCCTCGTCGTCGCTTACCCATTCGGTCCAGCCGTTCTGGCTGCCGCCGAGCACGAACACCGCCGCGGCGCTGGGCGTCGGGAACTCGAGGTCCTCGGCGAGCTCTGCGATGCCGCCCGAATCGCCGAAGATCTCCCTGCGCACGGCCGCGACGCCTGCGTTCTTCAGCACGGGCCTCGAGAGGTTCACTTTCGAACCGGCGAGCACGGTGAAGTGCCCGCTGGCCTTGTCGTAGCGCCCCGCCCCGCGTATGCCGTTCTTCTTCGTGTGGAAGACCGCCGGCGCACCCGCGGGACCCCGGTCGACCCTGTCGAGGTCGTACCCCAGAGCCGCCATCCTGAAGAGGATCCTCTCGTGCAGGCGCTCGACGGCCTCTTCCTTGTACGGGTCGACGTAGGGCTTGGGCGTCGCCGAGTTGTCGGTCTCGTACGAGCCGTGGGTGCGCACGTAGTCGATGGCCTTCGCCTCGAGGACGTCCAGCGCGTCTCTGCTGATGTTCTGGTCGTCGTCGAGGAACATGACGGCCTTGTTCCAGAACTCCTTCTTTGCTTTGTGTGCGTCGAGCCGGGCGATGCCCTGGGTCGTCTGCCCAGCGTAGACGCGGCTCACGTTGCCGTGGTCCTCGTCGAGCAGGTAGTAGACGCCGCGCTGCGGGATGTTCGGCAGCGACTTCGCCTCTGCGAGGTCCTCCCTCGGAACGACGACGGTCACAAGCGACTCGCCGTCGATGCGGCAGATGCGGATGCGGTCCGGCTGCGCGTCTATGAGCTGGACGGTGAGGGTCTTGACTCGGATCATGCTCACGCCCCCTTCTTCGCGAGCTCTTCGATCATGCAGGTGCGCACGAAGGCGGAGAAGCTCATGCCCCGCAGGGCCGCCTCCTCCTTCGCCGCGTCGCGCAGGGTGTCGGGGATGCGCAGGGTGACGGAGACCTGGTCGCCTTCCACCAGGAAGCTCCTGATCTCGGTCTCGTCGGGATTGCTCTTAATGAGCTCCTTGTAGCTGTCAGGCATCTGCGCTCCCATCGCTCGAAATGCAATACAAATGCGTTTGCAGCATTATAACGCGGCGGCACGGGGCGGCACTGGGAATGCGGGGACGGCTGGCATCCAGGCTCAATGTGAGCGCGGGCGGCGCAGGAAGCCCCGATCGGGCTTAGATTGCCGCTTTCGTTCGGGTCCTCATTTCTTGTTTTCGCGGGGTTTGGCGCTGTTCCTCTCCTCGGCGTAGAGGATCTCGTTCTGCGCCTCCAGGATGCGCGCGGCCTCGCCGATGCGCTCGGCGCATCTCTCGCTTCTCGACCTCAGGGCCACTATGCCCTCGACGTCGAGCGGGTCCAGCTGGTCGGCGTGCGCCATGGACTCGAGCAGCTGGTCCAGGCCTCTTGCCAGTCTTCCTACATCTGTCACAGCGTCGATCAGCTCGATGCGCTCCACCTTCTCCTCGTAGCCCAGCATCAGCCGTCCTCCTTCTTCCGACGGACGTGCTGCGCAGCACCGTAGCCGTTCCGCATGGAGAGCCGCCTCGCCACCAGCGGTCCCGTGCGCATATCGGCCGTGAGCGGCACGGGAGAGGCCGTCCCGATTAGGGTAGCGGTGCCGCGACTCGGAAACGCGCCTCCGTCCTCGACGCGACGTCCCGACGTAAACCCTCGCGAGCGCCCCAGCAATCGCCGACAGATCGCATCCCATGTCCGGAAGCCCCGGCGTCCATGCCCGATTCCATACCGCACGCCTCCGCCCCTCCGATCCGAAACCCGCCCTGGCGCTCCTTGGACGCGCAGGGTCGCACGCCGGCGGGCGGCCAGCAAGGGCCGCGACACTTTTTCGGGTTCTTCGCCCCATGCGCTCCGCGCGCGAACAACGCGAAAAACTGCCGTCGGGAGACTTCTATAACCACGCCCGACTTCGCTTCCTCCCTTGCAGGCGCGCCCGCGCTGCATGCGACTCACGCGGCGCAAGGCACGCCACAGGGGCGGGCCTCAGAGTCTAAGGAGCAAGACATGAACGACATGAAGGAAAAGGCGATGGGCGCGGTCAGGACCTTCCTCGAGCGCAAGGGCTACGAGATCGTCGACGAGGCCTGGCAGGGGCCCGAGGGCATCGGCGGGATCGA
>NZ_LT962671.1:201557-205103 GCF_900199545.1 Raoultibacter massiliensis | reverse complement strand
CGCGAGGCGCTGGCGGCGACGTGGCTCGCCGGCAACAGCGACGACTACGCCGACACCCCGGTCCGCTTCGACGAGGTGGCGATGATGGTCGTCAAGGAGAACCGAGCGCTCCTGCGCCACCACGTCAACTGCTTCGGCGAGATGGAGCCGCTCTCCTAGGCGGCGCGCCCGGCCCCGGGCTCCCGGGGCCGGGTTTCCCCGAAATCCGGCCCCTGTACCATGAAAGCGTACATATCCGTACGTTTTCATGGTACACTCCGTTTGTCGGACAAATCCGTACGGTTTTGTCCCGACGCTCCGAGACTCGGGCGCGCCGGACCGAATGCGGCGAGGCGCGCCCCCCACGCTAGAGAGGACGCGACCCATGCGCACGATAGCCATTTCCAACTACAAGGGCGGCGTCGGCAAGACGACGACCGCCGTGAACCTGGCGGCGATCTTCGCCGCCCGGGNGCGATGCCCGCGGCCACGGCGTAGCCGGTGCCGTCGGGGGCGTCGGCCCCGGTCTTGGCGTAGGGCTCCTCGGGGACCTCGGGCGTGTCGGGGTTGTCCACGACGACGCTCTGCTCGGCGGAGTCGATGTCCTCGTGGGTCGCAACGACGTTGCCGGCGGAGTCCAGGACCTTCTCGAAGACGACGAGCTCGTCTCCCTCGGCCAGGCCCTCGGTGTCGAACTCGAAGGTCACCTCGACGGTGCCGGAGGGCGCCTCGGGCTCGAAGGGCGTGCGCGCAGTCACCTCGTTGCCGTCCTTGTCGAGGAACGGCTCTCCGGTGCCCTTGTCCATGAGCGTGCCCACGGCGATGTAGGTCTCGCCGGGGACGAGGCCCTTGTAGGCCACCGNGCCGCCGCCTGCGGGGGATCCCCCGCGCCCCTAGAGAGACGCGCCCGCCGCGCGGCGGGCCCGAGGAAAGGAATCCGCCATGGAAGAGGAAGCCGGCGCCGCCAAAGGCAAGGAGCGCCGCGTCACGTTCCGCATGGAGGGAGGCGACTACGACGCGCTCTGCGAGCGGTGCGAGCGCGCCGGCCTCAGCAAGTCGGAGTACCTGCGCTACCTCGTTCGCATACCGCTGTCGACGGAGGCCAACGCGGGAGACGAGCACCGCATACTCGTGGACCGCAGGGCCCTTTGGTCGATGTCTCGGGAGCTCACGAAGTGGGGCTACCACTACAACCAGGCAGTGCACGCGATGAACCTCATCAACTTCCACGCCCGTCACGGGCACGTCGACCGGGACCTCGTCGCGGAGAGCATCCCGACGATCGAGCGAGAGCTCGCCGACGTGAACGGCGCGGCCCGCGAGATGGCGGCGGAGCTCGGTCGCATCGGCGCCGACTCGCTCGTGGAGGGCTCGCCATGCCGATCCTGAAGCCGATAAGCGGCCACGGCTCGACGGGTGGCATCCGCCGCTACCTCGAGAAGGGAGGCCGCGCCCTGGCGCGCGACCTGTTCAACCTGAGCTACGACGAGCGCGATGCCGGCGCACTGGGAGACGAGGCCAAGGAGGCCTGCGCCTGGGACGCCGAGATGGACGCCACGCGCGCCGCCTTCGGCACGGACGCCCCCTGGAGGGGAAAGCCCGCGCGGACGTTCAAGCACTTCGTGCTCTCGCCGGACCCCGGCGACGACATCGACCTGGCGGCGCTGCGCGAGCTCGCGTGCTCGTGGGCTCTCAAGCACTTCGGCGACCACGAGATCGCCATCGTCTACCACGACGACAACGCCCGCGGCATACCACACGCGCACATCGTCGTGAACAACGTTAACCTCCGCACCGGCTACCGCATGCAGACCCAGCACCCCGAGGACCTCAACCGGGACCTTCAGGACATGGCCCGCGAGCGCGGGCTGTCCGGGCTCTCCAACGACCGGGCTCCCGAATCGCCGTCGAAGGCGCGCGGGCGGGCAGGCGCGGGCGTGCCCAGGAGCCTCAGGAGCGTCTACCTGGGCCGGGCCGAGAAGGAGATCATGCGCTCGGGCGGCTACTCGTGGGTTGGCGACATCCGCGCCCGCGTCGCGCTCGCCAAGACCACGGCGCGCGACGAGGCGGAGTTCCTCGGCATCCTAGACGCCCTGGGCGTGCACGTCGCCGACAACTCGGCCAAGGCGCGGCGGGACGACTGGGTGTTCAGCCTGACCGAGGAGCCGTCCAAGAAGGTCAGCGGCGAGCGCCTGGGGTNCCAACTACAAGGGCGGCGTCGGCAAGACGACGACCGCCGTGAACCTGGCGGCGATCTTCGCCGCCCGGGGCCTTCGGACCCTGCTCGTCGACCTCGACCCGCAGGCGTCGGCCACCGACTTCTTCGGCCTCTACGGCCGGGCCGCCTCCGAGCGGCGCACATCGGTCGAGCTGCTCTACGGCGGCGCGCCCGTGGAGGAGGTCGCCTACGCCGCCGGGGAGGGCCTCGACGTGGTGGCCTCGACCATCGACCTCGTCGACCAGAACGAGATGCTCCTGCGCGAGCAGCGCCTCAAGTTCGCGCTCGACGACGCCTCGGGCTCCTACGACGCCTGCCTCATCGACTGCAGCCCCGTGATGCGCAGGCTCGCCTTCAACGCCTACCTCGCCGCCGCGGAGGGCGGCATGGTCGTCATCCCCGTGAAGCTCGACTCCACCGTGATGCGCGGCACGGCGCTCACCGTGGAGGCGACGCGCTCAATCGCGGACGCCCTGCGCATGCCCACGCCCAGATGGAAGATACTGCGCACCTGCGTTCCCGGCCGCATGACCAACGCGGAGGCAACGGGCGCGGCCGTGCTCGACGGGTTCTTCCCGGACGAGCAGTTCGAGACGGTGATCCACGCGAGCAGCAAGGTCTGCGAGGGCAGCTGGCAGTGGAAGCCGGTGGCGGCCTTCGAGCCGGGGAGCCGCCCCGCGCGCGACTACGAGGCGCTCGCAGACGAGGTGTGCCGTGAGCTCACCTAGCCGGGTGGCCGCGGGCTTCACCATCACGGGGCTCCTCGACGGCGCGTCGCGCACCCGCGGGCGCTACCCGGTGTCCGAGATAGCGGTGGCAGACATCGCCGACCACCCGGCGAACGCCGCGTACTCCATGGACCCGGCCGGCATAGTCGAGCTCGCCGAGTCCATACGAAAGGACGGCCTCACCGACCTGCCGCTCGTTTGCAAGGTGGGCGACGGCTCGTGGCAGATGGTCTCCGGGCACCGCCGCAAGGCCGCCTACGCGCTGCTCGCCAAGGACGACCCCTCCTACGAGAGGATGCCCTGCCGCGTGATAGAGGGCATCGACGACGAGCGGGCGGTGACGCTGCTCCACGCCGCGAACTACTTCACCCGCGCGCTCACCGTGACCGAGCGCGCCGCCGCGACCGAGGCGCTCAGGGGCGACGCCGTGCGCCTGCGCTCCGAGGACCCGTCGCTTTCCGGCATGCGCGTCGACGACGTGAAGGCCGCCATCATCGAGCGGCAGACGGGCCGCAAGGTCTCCGGCAAGACCATCGCGCGCGAGGAGAGGCTCGCCCGCCGGATCGCCGAGGACCTCTCGCCCGAGTGGGCCGCCGAGGCCGACCGCGGCAACCTCAGCGC
>NZ_LT962671.1:197671-201115 GCF_900199545.1 Raoultibacter massiliensis | reverse complement strand
GCGGCGCGCAGGTCCCGCGGTTGGCGCTTCATGCTGGCCTCGGAGGCCGAGCTGGGGCGCGCCCGCCGCGTCCTGCTCGACGGGGATGAGGCGTTCGCCCGGGTGCGGGGGTATCTATGTGATGCCGCTGCGATTTGCGCTTGCTACCGCGAGCACGTGGGCCCTCCCTCAAAACCGCTGAAGTCGCAGATAAGGGAGCTGCAGCGCGCGCTGGGGAGGGCGGAGGTCCCGGGCGTGCCCGATGAGCTGGCGAGGCTGCTCGCGGAAGAGAAGGAAGAGGGCGCCGAGGAGGGCGTGCGTAAGGTCAAGGAAGATTGGGGTGACGTCGATGAAGAGGCTTGGTAGGTTCCTCATGGCGGCGCTTAAGGTCACGCTGGGCTTTTTCGTCTGGCTGTTCCGCGCCGTGTTCAAGTGGGTGATGTGAGAAGAGGCGGGCAATTGCCCGCCTCTTCTTCTTGGCTTCTAATCTTTCTTATCGTCGATGAGCCAGCAGTCGGTTCCGTCCGTGAGCAGCGTCCTGGCTGTCCGGGATGCCGCTGCGATGCGTTCGATCTCGCCTTTTCGATCTTCGGCTTCGGACCTCAGTTTCGACTCTCCCGAGCGTAGGCTCGTGCGCATCTCGACCTTAGCCTCGAGGAGCTGCTCCTTTGCGGCGGCTCTAGGCGTCTGAGAGACCAGCCTCTTGAGGGCGTTCCCCTGGGTGCCGCGAGGAAGCGCGATGGGCGCGCCCTTCATGCCCCCGATCTTCATCTCCATGAGCGCGGCGAGGACCTGCCTCTTTTTCAGGAAGCCCTGAGATTTGTCGAGGATCCGCTGCTCTTCGATGAGGGCGCTGCGGTCGTCCATACTGCCGTCGTAGTACATGCGCGTCATGGCGAGCGCCGACAAGGCCTGGAGGCACATTCCGAACTGAGCCTCGTAGGATTGGATCTCTTTAAGCAACGGTTCGAGGTCCTTCTCGCGCTCGGCGACGCCCCTGACCCCGTCTTCGACGCCGGCGAGCTGCTCGGTAATCCAATCGATTACCTGGCCGACGTCGTTGTACCTGCCCTCGATCTCGTTTCTTGCCGCCTGGCGCGCCTCGGCGGGCTTTTGGAGGTAATCGTCATGAAGGGCTGCGTAGGTTCTGGCGATATCCAGGGCGTTTTTGACCTTCGCCTTCTGATCTCCGACGATCATGGAGGCGATCGATTCCAGCTTAGCGTCGATGCGCTGGAGGCTGTCGCTGATTTCGGTCATGTACGCCTGGCCGACAACCATCGCCGCCGCGGCAAGGCCGATGCTGGCGATCTGCGCGGGGCTGACCCCGGTAGCTTTGAGCGAGACGTCGCCGCTCAGGCGACCCTTTGGGTCTCGGACGAGGGCCCTCACCGCTTCCGGATCCTTCTTCGAGGCGACGAGGTCCTTAAGGCTGTAGCCTTCGGGGACCTCGACTTTGTAGAGCTGCTTTCCCTCGACGAGGTCTACGACGTCCGAGGCGAGGCCGAGAAAGGCGTCCGCCCGCTCTCCGATGCCGGCGTTGTTCTCTTTGCTCGTATTGGTGTTCGAGATGACCTTGATACTGTTGAGGTCGTCGATCGCAACAACCTCGACGCTAATCGGCGCAAGTTCTTTGTCGCTCATGCTCTTAGCGCCTATCTCGCCTCGTCGGAGCGTGCCAGGACGTCCCATTTGTTGTACGAGCTCTCGGCCTGAAGATCCCTGACGAGGGTCTCATAGCGGCTCTCGAGGTCTTTTTCCTCACACGGGAAGAGCAGGATCATCATGGGTCTTTTGAACTTGAAGTCGGCGTAGACGTCGACGTTGCCGAAACCGCAAAGCTGTGTGTATATGCTGAAGCCCATGGATTTGCCGCAACCGACATAGACGTCCTCGTAGGCGGAAGGGTCTTTCTCTCGTGCCGATTTCATCGTGACGACGGCGTAGCAGCCGGCGATCGCCATGTACCCATCGCTGAGGTCGGCTTCGCTGGAGACGTTGTTCTCAAAGTTCTCGAAGAACTCTTTTGCGGAGATCGGCGGAAGGGAGCTTGCCACGGCCTTCTTGCGGGATGCCTCGAGTGACTTTTGCTGCTCCTTCTTGTCTTTGATTGCCCGACCCTTTGAAAGGAATGAGTCTCTGGCTTCTCCCAGGCTATCTGCCGCCTGCTTCCCCCTTTGCTGCCCCCAGTCGATCAGAGCGGGCCCGTATTTGTTCACAGCGGGCTCAACGAAGGGCAGAACGTCTTTTCCGATGTCGATAGCCTTTTTGACGTCTTGCAGCTTAATCTCTCCCAATTGCGTACCTCTATTCATGGACAACCGGAAGCTTATCGAGAAGCAGCCGGCAGCGTCTTGTTTCTATCAAGTGCGTAAATTATCTCACCACATGCAAGACCCCTTGCCGAGATATAGCGGCAAGGGGTCGAAGGGCCATATTCGGTTGTAGTTTCGATCTGCAAGTCCTAGTCTCGGTCGTCGTCGCCGGCTGCGCAGCAGGCGTAGGCCGTGAGCGTGAGGAGCCCCATGAGGAGCCCTATTCCGAAGGGCGCGAATCCCATCCTTCCACCTCCTTCGCGTAGACGACGGTGCGCGAGTTGCTCGTCTGGTAGCTGCACGTCACGAAGGCCCAGGCCTGCGCGACGTCCGAAGGCTCTTCCAGGACGACCTCGCACCGGGACAATTTGTCCCCGAGGTAGGCGGCGAGCTCCGCCGCGTTGGCGAAGTCGGTCCGCTTGCCCTCCGAGCTCGCGTCGACCACGTCGGCCGCGAAGACCTCGAGCTCGATCGCCTTCTCGCGGGTGTAGACCCGGATGGTGCGGTGCCCCTCGGCGAAGTCGCGCGACGAGTACTGCGCGAGCGGCGCGAACATGGTGCCGTCGGACATGTGGTGCCCGTAGACGATGACGAGCGGGCTCTCGGCGCCCTGCGCGCACCCGGCGTCTATGTAGGGAGCGCCCCACGAGGATCTTTCGCCGCCGGCGTCGTGCGTGAGGTAGAAGTCGGGCGATTCGGGCCGGCCCTGGACGATCGGGTAGTCGACGGTCGTGCCCGGCACGCGCACCCATGCGACGACGGAGGCGGGAAGGGCGTCCCAGTCGATTCCGCCTCCCGTCTCTTGAGCCTCCATCGCCGCGTCCTCTTCCGCAGCGGGCACCTCGTGCACCCCGTACGGGTTCCTCTCGGGCTGCGGCAGGACGGCGAGCGCCGCCAGCGCCAGCAACGCCACTGCGATGGCGAGCGCCGTGGCGGCTTTTCCCTTGCTCATGTCCTCCCCCGTTCGCAGGGGAGGCCCCGGGCGAGCGCCTAGGGCCTCCAGGTTGGTATCGACGCGCTGCCGCTACTCTTCCGGCTCTTCTGCCGCCTCTTCCTTGCTTGCGCCGGCCGTCTTGCGCTTGCGGTACGCGAGCGCTCCGCCCGCGCCCGCCGCAGCTGCCAGAGCGATGCCCGCGGCCACGGCGTAGCC
>NZ_LT962671.1:194357-196908 GCF_900199545.1 Raoultibacter massiliensis | reverse complement strand
CTCGGCGGCGCGGCTCGCCTGGCGGGCGTGCTCGGCGCGCTCCGCGAGGTAGCGCGAGCGCCCTGCGTCAACGGCCTCCTTGAGCTGCGCCGGCATGACCTTCACGGTGTCCTTGACCGCGCGGCCGCCCTCGTCGAGCTCGGGCTGGCCGTCCGGGCCCATCACCGTCTTCCTCAGCCACACCTCGCGGTTCGCGAGCAGCGGTATGTCCCGGAAGTCGGCCCCCTTGAAGCGGCTCTCGTTCACGAACATGGGGCTGAACTCGTAGCCTCCAACGTCCACGCCGTCGACGACGGTGCCCTTGGGAAGGGTCGCCGAGTTGAAGGTCCTGGCCTCGCCGGTCGCGCGGTCGGTGTACTCGATTCCCTCGCGCACGAAGCTCTTGTGCAGCGAGAGGTACACGTTCTTCCTCTCTTCCATGTCTTTCCTCCTTTTCGTCGTTCGTCTGTGCTTGTCTTCTTCCGCCGGGACGCGTGCCCCGGCGCGGCGCCCCTATCTCATGGCGACCGCCCCCTTCCTCGCTTTTCCGCTAGAAGCCGCTCACGATGTCGCGCGCCCAGGAGCCGCTTTTCACGAGGGCCAGGATGAGCAGCACGCACATGGCCAGGTACTGCAGCGCGTAGGTGAGCCCGTTTGCGACCGCGTCGGCCGGGGTGCCCGTCCCGGGGTTCGCCCCGGTGAGCCCGCCGAGCACGAGCGGGAACGATATGAGCAGCACGAGGATGATGACGCCGGCGATGCAGACTGCCCCGAAGCTCTTCAGGTAGCCGACGCCTATCTGGCGCGTGGCGTCCATGCCGAGGAACGCCAGCGGGATCGGGGCGAACGCGGCCATGATGTAGAGCTGGAGCGCGCGGGCCCAGCAGACCACGAGGGCGACGACGTAGGCTGCCAGCACCACGACCCAGCTGATGAGGCTCACGACGAGCATGGCGATGAGCGACGGGACGTCGTCGTCGGTGGTGACGACTGACACCTCGGGCAGGTCGAGCGCGCCTCCGGCGCCGAAGAGCGCCTCGACTCGGTCGATGGCGAGCCCGCAGACCTCGTAGATCGACGCCATCAGGTCGAAGCTGTTCTGTATGAGGAACAGGAACACGGCGAAGAACACGAGGAGGAAAACGACCTCCTTGACGCCGGGAAGGCTCTGGCTGCCGTCCATGCGCTGGGAGATCTCGATGAGCTTCAGGGTGAAGACCAGGCCGAGCACCCCGCACCCGATCGGCAGGATGGCAACCTGCCACACGCCGCGGGCGACGTCGTGCATGGTCAGGTCGCTCGAGCTCGTGAGCATGTGCGCGAAGTCGGCCGAGAGGATCCCGTTCGCGCCGATCGACCCGAGCACGCCCGTTTGCGCCTTGAACATCCAGTTGCAGCAGTCGCGCAGGAGGCCGCACAGCCAATCGTTGACGTCCCCGGCTATGTCGGCGTATGCCGGCTGCGCGGGGACGAGCAGGAGCGCGCAGAGGGCGAATGCCGTCGCGGCGGAGATGGCGAACGCCCTTCGGNGGCCGGGCCCCGACGCCCGCGACGGGCGCGCCTGCCGCGACGGCGGCCATGACCCTTGTCTTTCCCTGCATTGGTTTCTCCTATCTCGCGGTGAGCGCGCAGCTGAAGCTGCCGATGCCGCTCGCAATGCGGCACACGTCGCCCGCCCGCGGCTCGTGTATGTACCTGTCGTCGCCGATGTAGATGGCCACGTGCCCCGAGCGGTAGAGGATGTCGCCGGGCTTCGCCTCGGAGAGCGGTATGCACCTGAGCTCCTCGTACTGGGACCCCGTGTAGTGGCTTATGCGGATGCCCGCCTGCGCGTAGCAGTACTGCGTGAGCCCGCTGCAGTCGAGCGCCTTGCCGGGGGTCGAGCCTCCCCAGACGTAGGGCACGCCGAGCTGGCTGTACGCCGCCTCGACGATCGCGTTCCCTTTCCCGGCCGGGTCCTTCAGGTCCTCGACCGTCATGGAGTCGAGCCGGTAGAGGCCCCATTGCGCCATGATCGACTTCAGGGACTCGACGTAGGACGAGTCGGTCGCCCAGCCGCCGTCCTTGAGCCCCTCGGCCATCCTGTCCGAGTCGTGCCTCTCGATCGCCTCGCGGATGAGGGCGTTGCCCGAGTAGCGCTCCGCCTGCAGGAAGACCCTGCTGCGGAAGCGGATGCACTCGGCGTCGCCGGTGAAGCGGATGAAGCTCGCCGTTATCTGGGTGTGCTCGCCGGGCACGTACTCCTCGCTGGTGGCCCAGTTCGCCTTGCCGGCCACCTCGGGGCAGCCCGCGTAGCCCGACCACCACTTCATGCCGAAGAGGTTGTGGTCGCGCTCTGCGAGCTGGCTCATGCGGTCCCCCTGGCCGGACTCCTGGATGATCTGCGCGATGGTGCAGCCCGCCGGGTGCCCGTACTCCTCCTGGCACTCGAGCGCCGCCTCGACCATCTCGTAGGTGATGTAGGGCGGCAGCCCCTCGAGGCCCTGCCTGGAGGCCGCGTCGTCCCAGAAGCCGAACAGCGCGCTCAGCAGCTGCGCGACGGCGAGCGCGCAGGCGGCGAAGGCCACGATGC
>NZ_LT962671.1:191225-194120 GCF_900199545.1 Raoultibacter massiliensis | reverse complement strand
GTCCGCGACGTCGGCGGTGTCGAGGGGGTTGAGCACCGCCGAGCATCCCGGGGCGAGCTCGACGTTCGCGCCGCCGAGCGCGCCGACGAGGTTGCCGTACTCGCCGGCCGGGTCGAAGATCACGACCTCGTCCTCGGGGTGCGCGAGCACGGTGTTGGTTATCTCGCGCTTCACCGAGAAGCTCTTGCCCGAGCCGGGCTTGCCGCACACGAAGCCCATGGGGCTCGCCAGGCGCTTGCGGTCGCACAGCACCAGGTTCCCGCTCTCCTTGGACTGCCCGTAGTAGCCTCCGCCCGCCTCGTCGAGGCTCTGGCTGGCGAAGGGCATCTGCATAGCCACCTGCCCCGTGGTGAGGTAGCGGCTCACGGTGACGTGGTTGTCCCCGAGCGGGAGCACCGAGTTGAGAGCCTGGCGCTGCCGGAAGTGGAGCGGCTCGAGGCCGATCGTGCAGCCCTGCGCGACGCTCGTCACCTGCTGGACGCGGCGGTCGAGCTCCTCGAGGCTGTCGGCCCAGGTGTAGACGAGGCCCGTGTAGACGAACAGGCGCTCGGACTTGTTGCGCAGGAAGTCGAGCAGCTCCTCGGCCTCCTCCTTCGAGAAGCGCAGCTCGGGCGGCAGGATCTGGTAGTCGTAGCCCTTCTTCACGGCGCTCATCTGCTCGTCGATGATCTCCTTGTCCATCCAGTCGATCTGGCGCTTCACGAGCGCGAGCGCCTCGCTCTGCGCGATGGGCTGCACGTGCAGCGTCACGTTGAGCGGCAGCGGCAGGTCGATGATGGAGGCGAGGTAGGCCTCCTCGATGACCGACCCGAAGCTGCGCACGGCGAGCACCGCGCCGTAGCGCCCGTCGCTGCAAAAGCAGTCGGACCTGCCCTCGGGCTTGAAGTCGAGCGTGGAGGGCATGACGAAGTCCTTCGTGCGCGCGCCCGACGTCGGGGACAATTTGTCCCAGNGCGGTGAGCACGTCGCGGCGCTGCGCCCCGACCACCTCGAGCATCCCGCCGCCCTCGCTCGGGCCGGCCATTCCTATTCCTCCGCCTCTCGGGCCGCCCGGTGCATCTCGCGCTCGGCGACCTCTGCGGGCTTGGTGTTCCACAGGTCGTAGAGCGAGCCTTTCGGGAAGTCGTCGGTGATGGGCACGCGGATCCCCGCGCTGATGAGCAGCCCCTCGCCGGGCTTGACGGCGTCGCCGATGTAGCCGCGCTCCGCGGCGGAGAGCTGGAGCATCTCCGCCCATGCGTCGAGGTCGGCGGTGGACTGCTTGTGCAGCAGGAAGAACTCGGAGTTGAGCACCATGTCGCGGGCCTCGGCGTTGGCCAGCATGTGGCTCGTGTTCTGGCTGATGCCGGTGCAGATGAGGCCGAACTTGCGCCCCTCGCGCCACAGGCGGGCGAAGTACTCGACCACCGTCGGGTGCGCGAAGAGGCTCTGCACCTCGTCGATGTAGAGCCAGGTGTAGTTGGGGCGCGGCGGCGTGACCATCACGCGGTTGCGCACCATCTCGAGCGCCGTGATCATGCCGAACACGCGCATGTTCTGGCCGAGGCCGTGCATGTCGATGTTGGTGATGCGGNAGACCTCGAGGTCGTTGCGCACCACCTGGTCGCGGAACTCGAGCGCGGCGCCGTCCGCGGAGGCGCTCACGATCTCGCCGACGGCGCGGACCTCGAAGGTGCGGGGCTCGCCGTCGGTCAGCAGGTAGCTCCCGTTCGTCGCCGTCTCCCGCACGTCGTAGGTCCCGTACGGCAGGGCATCGGTCGCGGTCTGGGCGGTGTAGGCGCCGGCCTCGTCGTTCCATGCGGTGGTCAGCGTGGTCACGGCCTCGCCCGGCTCGCGCCACTCGTCGTCAACGAGGACCTTGTGCGCCGAGCGGTTCGTGACGGTGAACTCGATCCCGTCGAGGCCGGGGTGCTCGCCAGGCGCCTCCTTGTGGCCGTTGCCCGCGAGCGCCTCGGACGCCTGCAGCTCCTTGTCGGACTTGGTCACCTGCACGCCGCCGCGGAAGACCTCGTCGGTCACGGGGTCGCCCGTGAGGTCGGCCACCTCGCCGGCCTTCACGGTGAACGCGACGGAGGAGTCGCTTGCGCCGTAGCCCTCGGGCGCGCCGGACTCGACGATGCGGTAATTGCCTGCGGGAAGCGCGTCGGTGCCGGTAGCGGCGACGTGCGACCCGTCCTCGGGCGCGGTCTTGATCGTGGCGCACGCCTCGCCGTCGGCGTAGTACTTGTCTCCGACCAGCACGTAGCGGCCGCTCTCGTTCACGACGGAGAAGCTCGCGCCGTCGAGCGAGGCGTCGCCCTGGGGCTCGGCGCCCGCCTCGGAGTCCGTTTTGGCGACCTTGACTCCGCCCGTGGACCAGCTGAAGCTCACGAGCGTCTGGGAGCCGCCGCCGGTCCTGACGCAGAACGCCTCGAACCCGGCGGATACCTTGCCGGCGCCCGCCTTCATCTTGGCGAAGGTTCCGCCGATCAGCTCGGATTTCGCCCAGGAGGCGAACTCGGCGCTCGTGCCGTGCGTGGCAGCCGACTCGGACCCAGAGTAGGCGTAGGCGATGAGCACGTGGCTCGCCGCGGCGTACTTCGCGTCGTCCCAGCCGCCGCCGTCGTACCAGCTGCCCGGGAACATCGACGCGTCGAAGCCGGGAGAGCCGAACGAGTACCAGATCGCCGCCGTCACGTCGCCGCTCGGCACGGGGCTCGTCGAGTAGGAGCCCGGCGCGGGCGTCGGGGACGAGGGCTCGGCGCAGTAGGCGATGTTCCCGTCGGCGCTCATCCACGTGGTGGCGAAGCCGCCGTAGGGGATCTTGCCGCCGATGGACACGTCTACCGTGCTCGGCGCGGCGTAGGCGGGCGAGGCCGCCACGGAGGCGAGCAGCGCCCCCGCCGCCAGGATGAG
>NZ_LT962671.1:73765-190902 GCF_900199545.1 Raoultibacter massiliensis | reverse complement strand
GGCGGCCCGGGCGCGGCGAGCCCTCGGGAAGGCTCCCGGCGAGGCAGGGCTCGTACGCGAGCAGCTGCGGGGAGAGCTCGTGTGCCGCCAGGAGAGGCAGCAGCTCCTCGGCGCGCATGCCGAAGGGCCGCCAGAACCCGGCGAGCCAGAACGGCATGCTGCAGAGCATGATCGGGAAGGCCGCGTCCGCGACGTCTGCGTGCAGGCCCAGGTGGACGAAGGCAGCCGCCCCGACCGCGTTGCCGAAGCCGAGCGACACGCATGCGAGCGTGCGCAGGCTCATCTTCCCGACGATCTTCTCCTCGTACTCCCCGATGTCCTTCTGCACCGGTATCCGGAGCGCCATCCGCGACGCCCCCTATGCCGGCAGCCAGGACGTGTCCAGCTGCCCGAAGTAGACCGACGCGGCGATGATGATCGCGCCGCCGGCGATGGTGGATATGGCGGTCGCGATCTGCGGGCCGCCCTGCTGCTCCCTGATGGCCAGGCCGAGCGAGACCGCTCCCCACACGACCAGGAAGCCGCCGAGGAAGGTCACGCAGCCCGACACGAGCTTGATGACGTTTGCGAGCATGCTGCTCTCCTTTGCATTCGGTTGACGATGTTCCTTGCTGCTCCTCCCCCGCGGCGGGGGAGGCCCGCGCCCGGCGCGGCCCCGTCACGAGTCGCCCTCTTTACGCCTGCGGTACTCGGCGAAGTCGAACGGGCCGCGGCGGGCGGCCTCCTCGAGCAGGCGCGAGCGCGGGTGGCGCTCGAGCCGGTACTTCCGGTCCATGAGCGGCATGCACCCGTTCACGAGCACGAGCGCGTCCTCGCGCGGCATGCGCGCCACCTCGGCGGGCTGTATGAGGTCGCGCTCGGAGATGCCGCGGTTCACGGTCCGGGTCCAGCCGGCGCCCCGCGAGTCGCTCTGCGTCTCGCTCGCCACCGTCTGCTTGCCGGCCATCTTGCTGATCTCCTCGTTGGTCTCGTTCGCCTTGCCGCCCAGGTAGAGCAGCGTGTCGCAGGCGTTCACGATGGTCTCGGCGTTGTTGTCGCCGTAGGTCTCCTTCAGCTGCGAGAGCGACTGGGCGATCATCGAGACGGCGATGTTCCTGCTGCGGGTGACGGCGATTGTCCGCTCGAAGTCGGGTATGCGCCCGATGTTGGCGAACTCGTCGAAGACGAAGTGCACCGTCGTGGGCAGCGAGCCGCCGTGCGCCTCGAGCGCCTCGGCGCAAAGCGCGCTCACGGCCGTGTCCATGAGCAGGGCGAACAGGAAGTCGAAGGTCGAGTCGGTGTCGCTCATAGACGCGAAGAGCGCGACCTTGGCGCCCTCGTCGCCCATGTGGGCGAGGTCGAGCTCGTCTTTGGAGGTGAAGTCGCGCANGTCGAGCCGTCCGCGCCTCCACGGGAAGCGCACAAGCTAGCCGCGCCGGCGCCTGTCCCTTCCGCCGAGGTAGACGGGCCTGCAGGTCTGGGAGATTCTGCTCGCGATCGCCTCTGCCGTTACGCGCTCGCCGCGCCTTGCGAGCCTGTCCGCCAGCGCGCCCGGCGCGTAGTTCGACGTGACGATGGTCGGGCGCATGTCCTCGTAGCGCGCGTCGAGCACGCTGAACACGGTGCCGACGGACCATTCCGTCGCGTCCTCCTTGCCGAGGTCGTCGAGCACGAGGACGTCGCACTTGGCGTACCGCGCGACGGCGGCCTCGGTGCCGCCCTCGTCGAACGTGGCCTTCACGCGCTCGAGCATGCCCTTGGCCGTCGTGAAGGCGACGTCGTAGCCGGCCTCGGCGAACAGCCTGGCCATAGCGGAGGCGGCGTGCGTCTTGCCGGCGCCGACGCCCCCGTGTATGTAGAGCCCGGCGCCCNAGCGATCCGCCCTCCGCCGAGGCGCCCTCGCGCCTGACGTAGCGCTCGCCGGTCTCCAGCTCGCGGAACACCATGTCGAGCGGGCTCATGTAGCCCGGGTCGTCGCGTGCGTCGGCGAGCGAGAGCAGCGTGAGCAGCCCGTCGAGGTTTCGGTCGGCGGGCTCGCAGTGCATGACGAGGTAGGCCGTGAGCGCGGTGTAGACCAGGCGCTCGGCCTTCTCCCAGTAGGGGTCGCCCTTGTGGTCGGCCTCGCCCTCGGTGTTGGCGACGATGCCGCGGGCGAAGCGGATGACGCCCGCCTCGTCGCGTATGTAGGCTATGGGGTTGAAGCGCATGGAGCGCGTGAAGTCGATGGTGTCGAACGCGCGGATCTCGTAGCCGAGCTCCGCCAGCGCGCCGCCCATCTCGCGGATGAGCGTGCCCTTCGGGTCGGTCACGAAGAAGCTGGCGTTGGCCTGCAGGAGGTTCGGCTTGACGTAGTAGCGCGTCTTGCCGGTGCCGGGTCCTCCAACCACGAGCACGTTGTCGTTGGTGTCGGTGGAGAGGTCGAACCTGCGGCTCACGAGGCGGATGCGCGCGTTGTCNGAACCCGGCGAGCCAGAACGGCATGCTGCAGAGCATGATCGGGAAGGCCGCGTCCGCGACGTCTGCGTGCAGGCCCAGGTGGACGAAGGCAGCCGCCCCGACCGCGTTGCCGAAGCCGAGCGACACGCATGCGAGCGTGCGCAGGCTCATCTTCCCGACGATCTTCTCCTCGTACTCCCCGATGTCCTTCTGCACCGGTATCCGGAGCGCCATCCGCGACGCCCCCTATGCCGGCAGCCAGGACGTGTCCAGCTGCCCGAAGTAGACCGACGCGGCGATGATGATCGCGCCGCCGGCGATGGTGGATATGGCGGTCGCGATCTGCGGGCCGCCCTGCTGCTCCCTGATGGCCAGGCCGAGCGAGACCGCTCCCCACACGACCAGGAAGCCGCCGAGGAAGGTCACGCAGCCCGACACGAGCTTGANGCTGCGCCAGCGGCTCGGGAGCCTTCTCGTGCAGATGGGCCCACTCGCCGCTGCGGCACTGCTCCGGCGTCGCCTCGCACATGTCGCGCATGGCGCGCTCGAACCTCTCGGGCTCCTGGGCGATGGCACCGAAGCTCCAGCTCTCGAAGCCGGTCCACGCGTCGCCGTCGCGCTTGAGCGTCCACCACTCGTCGCCGCCGTTCACCTGCTGGATGAACGCGAGGTCGCGGTAGCAGAACCCCTGGCGTATGGCCCAGTTGCCCGAGCCGAGCGCCTCGCGGAGCCTGTCAACGCTGTCCGTGCGGGAGAACTCGTAGGGGTACCCCTCGAGGAACGGGTCGTCCTGCCAGTCGAAGCCGCCGACCTTGAGCCAGCCGTTCTCCTGGCACTTCTCCACGAGCTCTTCGTGCTCGCGGCCGGTTATCCTTTCGAAGCCGTCCATGGGCCCTCCGCCTTTCGTTTGTTGCTTGGCGGGCGGCGTCCTCGCGATGGGGGCACGGTGCGAGTCGGAGCAGGCGTGCGTGCTGGCGCGCCGGCGCCGCCCAAGACGTGTATAGCGATTTCGATTGCGGCGGCGACCGGGGCCGCCCGCGATGGGTCGAGCTGGGTCGAGCCGTCCGCGCCTCCACGGGAAGCGCACAAGCTAGCCGCGCCGGCGCCTGTCCCTTCCGCCGAGGTAGACGGGCCTGCAGGTCTGGGAGATTCTGCTCGCGATCGCCTCTGCCGTTACGCGCTCGCCGCGCCTTGCGAGCCTGTCCGCCAGCGCGCCCGGCGCGTAGTTCGACGTGACGATGGTCGGGCGCATGTCCTCGTAGCGCGCGTCGAGCACGCTGAACACGGTGCCNGGGCGGCGCCGCAGTGCGGGCACGTCCTCGGCTCCGGCTCGTCGAAGGAGAGCCCGGCCGCCCGGGCCTGCTCCAGGGTGATGAGTCCCGCTCGGTCCATCGGGCGCCCCTTCCTTATCTTCTGAAGTCTTCGTTATCCCTTTTTGATATTGGGTGGCATATCGTCAGGGGTTTGCCTGACATCTCGTCAGGGGTTCGGGCTGCGAACCCTGACGGTTCGTCACCCTTGTTCGCGGCGAACCCTGTCATTTCGTCACCCTTTCGCGCCGGGAACCCTGACGAATCGTCAGGGGTTGCCAGCGCTCCGGGCGGCAGCCTCTCGCGCACGATGCGGTACCGCTTGGTGGCGTGCCCGCGCGCCGGGGCGTGCACGCCGCATTCCTCGATGAGGCCCCGGTCGAGCAGGTCGCGGATGGCGCGGTGGGCGCTGCGCTCCTGCACGCTGAGGAAGCGGGCCAGGCCGCCCTTGCTCTCGAAGTAGTCGCACCCGGCGTCGCAGAAGCCGAAGATGCGCGCGTAGACGAGCAGGGGAAGGCCGGAGAGGCCCAGGTCCGCCATCATGAAGTGCCGTACCGCCGTGAACTCGCGCGGGGAGGGGCCGTCGCGCCCCCTCGGGCCTGCGGCCGCCATCGGCGCTAGCCCCTTCTGGGTGAGCCGACGACNTTCGCGGCGAACCCTGTCATTTCGTCACCCTTTCGCGCCGGGAACCCTGACGAATCGTCAGGGGTTGCCAGCGCTCCGGGCGGCAGCCTCTCGCGCACGATGCGGTACCGCTTGGTGGCGTGCCCGCGCGCCGGGGCGTGCACGCCGCATTCCTCGATGAGGCCCCGGTCGAGCAGGTCGCGGATGGCGCGGTGGGCGCTGCGCTCCTGCACGCTGAGGAAGCGGGCCAGGCCGCCCTTGCTCTCGAAGTAGTCGCACCCGGCGTCGCAGAAGCCGAAGATGCGCGCGTAGACGAGCAGGGGAAGGCCGGAGAGGCCCAGGTCCGCCATCATGAAGTGCCGTACCGCCGTGAACTCGCGCGGGGAGGGGCCGTCGCGCCCCCTCGGGCCTGCGGCCGCCATCGGCGCTAGCCCCTTCGGGGTGAGCCGACGACGCTGTTTCGCTCGCCCCATGCGACGAGCTCGTCGTGCAGCACGATGCCGTCGCGCGTCTTGCCGCCGATGTAGCGGATCGGGAACGGGTCGTCGGGGTCCTTGGCGAGCCGGTACATTGCGTCGCGGCTGATGCGCAGCATCGCGCACGCCTCGTCGGCGCCGAATATCGCGTTGGTCGATGCGATGAGCCTCACCTGGCTCCTGCTAATGCTCTTGGTCATGGTCGTCCTCGAGCTCCTTTCGTCTCGAGGCTTTCTCGCATGCCCGGCCGCGGTCGGCTCCCGGGGCGGTCGCCGCCGTCATTTCCTGCCGCTCCTCGACTCGATGTAGGCGTCCACTGACGCCCTCGACACCAGGAGCTTCCTGCCGAGCCTGTACGAGTCGACCTCTCCCGACCAGATGAGGTCGTATGCCTTGTTTCGGCTTGCCCTCATGTACTCCTGCATCTCGATTACCGTCATCCATTCGCCGCGATCTTGGTTGCCCTCGGGCGCGGCGCATTCGGCTGTGCGTGCCATGGTTCCTCCAATCTTCCCGTGCGGCACCGCGCGAGCACACCGCACGGCACCGTGTCCCTTTTCGTCTGCGCGACGATTGAACCGCCTGATGGCGATTGGTGGGCACGGCGCGAGCGGAGACGGGTCGAGGTGGGTCGAGCTGGTCGGGCCTTCACGAAACGGCCATGAGCCGCATGCCTTAGCTCGCGGCTAAGTCCTTGAAAAATCAGGGCCACCCGCATAGCGGGTGGTTTGCTCTTAGGGCATAACCCGTGGAAGGCCGGCGCGCGCCTAAAGACGCCGGCCTTCACGCTGTTCAGGCCCTATTGCCCTTGACCCGTGGCGAGCCGGTCGAACCGGCGGGCCCCGGCTACTTCTTGAACGGGTCGGAGTACTCCTTGACGCTCAGCTTGTCCAGCGCGATGTCGGCGGCCTCCTGCTCCCTGATGTACTTCGCGATGGCCGCCTCGTTGAGCCCGACGGTGGAGACGTAGCAGCCCTCCGCCCAGAACCTCCTGTTGCCGAACTTGTACTTCAGGTTGGCGTGCTTGTCGAAGATCATGAGCGAGCTCTTGCCCTTCAGGTAGCCCATCACGCTCGACACGCTGTACTTCGGCGGTATCGCCAGCAGCATGTGCACATGGTCGGGCATGAGGTGCCCCTCTATTATCTCGACGCCCTTGTACACGCAGAGCCTCCTCAGGATCTCCCCTATGTCGGACCTGATTTGGCCGTAGATGGCCTTTCGCCTATACTTCGGCGTGAACACGATGTGGTACTTGCACATCCACTTCGTGTGCGAAAGGCTGTAGGCTTTGTTGGCCATAGCCGAACACCACCCTTCCTTCTCGGATTCTTGACGGCCTGAACAATCGTCAATATCCGGCGGGAGGGTGGTTTTGTAAAGCAGGTTGTCGTCCGCCCGCATAGCGGGCGGTTTACTCGGCGCGGCTACGCGCGCGCCAGACTGAAGTCATTAAGTAAAAGGCGCCCATGCGGGCGCCTGCCTAGTGGCTGGAGTTGTTCGGTTGTGGTTGGAATGCCTCTCTTCCGCGGTGCTGTCGTCCGGGGTCCGGCATCTGTCGTTCGCCTCTTCTGTCGTGTTTGCTGTTGCGTGTTCTGCGAGCGACCTTGCGCGGGCCTGCCGGCCCGTTGCCCCAGGTGCACCCGGGTAAATGGTACCCATGCGTTGAGACATAATGTGGCTAATAGGATGATTATGCTGCAAAGGGATGGGTGGGCGGTGAAACTGGTTTTGCGCCACCAGCCTAAGCAGTTGTGGGTAAATCAATCAGCGTTTCAACGATGTCCTGCATTCATGTGAATACAGGCGAATGCAGGCCAATGCAGGACGATCTTTGCGCCAAATAGAGCCTACCCATTGAACTTGATGCCGAAATCAGCGACTTTCGACAAGAATCTCTCGTTATCGCGATTGGTGAGAAGCTTCTTTTGCATATATCCTATATATTCAATATTATTAATTCCTTCACGCCCGCGATATTTTCCAACTTCCTCACCCTTCAAGGTAGCACTGAAAATAACCTGATTAGGGAGATCGATAAACAGGGGGAGCACACGCTCCTCCCTTCCCGTCGATAGTTCTTCGGCGCGAAAAGAGTCAATAACAATAGGTAAACCGTGATGTATGTGCTTGGCAAGTGAATAGGTTTTTGCGAGAAAGAACTCGGTAGCTTCGCTTCCAATATAGGGACTGTTGTTGGTAGTAAAAAGGTCCGCGTAATCTTCGACGGAATCACTTTCATTAATTGTGCGGCGCACATCCTTCATAGTGGCTAGCACGGCCGCATTGAAAGCCGCTCTGTCCTCGCTAAGCTCTTTATCAATTGTTTTTGCATCTTTGAGCTGTTCGTCGATACCGTCGATTTGGTCCGAGATATTGGTTATCTCTCGATCAATTGCTTCAAGGTCGGCATAGTCCTGACGTGCAGCAAAATATCCTCCAGGGTTATTTCCCTGGAATCCGCAAGCTTATTGAATTGATTTTGGAGTTCGCGAATCTCCAGGTCGAGCTCTTCGATCTCCTTTTGATATGCGTCGATCTTACCTCACTTTTAGAAAATGAAAATCGCAATATGGCGAACCATTTCCTAATGTGCCAGTTCGTTCAAAACGAATTTTGGGTAATAAACCTGAAAAAGAAATATCATCATTTTCACAATACACACAACATAACTCTGGACAATCATACATTTTTGTTAGTTCCCAATAAATGCAATTATGCAAATTGAAGTGTATCTCTTTGCCATTACATTTAACCCATTCCGTTGTCCAACCGTCATCGGGAAAATTTTTTCGCATATGCTTTTTTACACCTAACCGATAGATGGTATATGCAAAAGGCATACTTCCTAACTTTTTCATTTCTTCTTTTTGAACGTTTGCGGCTTTATGGGTTTCGTTTCTAACATATTCTAACGCTTCATTTTGGTTTATACCCTCTCCTCGAAGTGCCTTGTAATAAGCCAACGTTGGAAATAGCTTTAATTGCAAATGATTTTGAATTGCGGCGTTATTGCGATAGTCGGCGTTATTCAGAAGTTCTTGATAAATTTTTTCTGCTTGCTCAAAAATCAGCTTTTCTTTTTCTTGCCCAAACTGTTGAATACAATCCACTTCTAAAAAGGGAAGCGTAGTTTCATTTAGTTTCATCATCATTTCCTCCCTTGAAGTGGCCTAAACCTTTCAAAATCTTTACAGCAACCTCTTTCATTACATCAGCTTTGACTACAGCTATTCCTTGTTCCTCATCGCCTAAAACGAGTAGCGTGTCTCCGGGATTTATGTCAAATATTTCTCGCGCTTCTTTGGGAATGACAATTTGTCCGCGCTCCCCAACCTTAACAGTTCCAAATATGTGCTTTCCTTTTGGCATGGACATTGTGCAGCATCTCTCTAATGCATACTTTTCATACTTGCATGAAAAGTATGCACCACTTCAAGAAAACTGTCAAATCGCCTTTACTGATTACGGAATAATGGGGATAGCCGTCTTTCATATTGTGGTGTTACTTTATGGCACATGAGCATTCTACCAGGGGATGTTGCAGCTATGAGATCCGCAGACGCCATCAAGTCGATACTCGAGGAACAAGGCCGTTCCCAACGCTCCCTTGCCATCGACCTCGGTCTCACCCCGCAGGCGCTAGACCAGCGCCTAAAGTCGAAGACTATGAAGGTGGAGACCTTATGCCAAACGGCGGCGCAGCTCAATTACTCTGTGAAGCTGGTTCCGAACGATGGTGGCGAGAGTATAGAGATCGAGGGTTAACCGATGGACTCCGTCGAATCGCAACTTGTAACGTTATCTAGGGGCATCGAGGAGACATCTAATGCTGGATTGAAACGACCCGATTCCGTTCCACTTTGATAACGGGAGTCGGGCAGATAACGTTCGACTATGAGAATGGATAGGACCGCCTTCGAGTCGTCGTCGGCGGTTGAGGAGTTTGAAAAACCCGGGTCGCGATGCCCGGGCTTTCTCGTTCTCCTCTACTATTCGGTTTTTCCCGGTCCGCGTGCGCCGGCTCCCGCCCAGCGCGGGCCGACCTGGTGCGGCGCGACTTCACCAGCCCCGTCCCCACCTACAAGCCCGTCGGCGACATCACCTACCTGCGCACCGCCGCGCATGGCAAGGCTCACATGAAAGCTGGTGAAGTCTCGGGGTATCACAGCGAAGTGAGGTGAACCACAACCGGCTACAACACGGTGAGCCATCCGGAGGAAGGACGCTGGGAGACCAAAGTCATCGGCGGTCACTGGGAATAGGCATAGCAGGCCGATGCTTCACAAGTGCCGAAGATTGGTCCGGTAGCTGCGCAGGCGCTCCTCGCCTATGTTGCTGATGACGGAATCGATGGCATCTATAATCTGTTTGCGGTGATAAGGCAGGCTTCCGCGTAGCATCACCGGGTTCGACGCCCCGAGCATGGCGAACTCGGCCGGGATATCGAGGAGGCGCACCAGCTCGCGGATCTCCTCATATTTCTCCACCTCCGTCTCTTCCTCCCACTGTCCTTCCTCTATCTCGCGATAGAGTTCCGAGCTTTTGTAGATGGTGAGCATGTTCGCACCTATGAGCCAAGGATGTGTTTGGTTGCAGACTTCGGCTGTGGCTCTTGCGCCCACGATGCCGCGTCCCTTGCCGCTTATGCCCGCAAGGTAGAAGAACGCATAGCCGATGCCTGCCGCATCAAGCCGTGCGCATTGCTCGACGATGTCTTTCGATTCGTAGCCTTTATCCATGAACGCTAGCGCCTCGTCGTCCCCCGTCTCGATGCCTATCGTCAAGCCGTCGAAGCCCGCCTGTGCAAGTGCGGCCAGCTCCTCATCGGTCTTTTGCGTCACGTCGGTCACGCGGGAGAAGCAGCCTATGCTCTTTAGCCGAGGAAAAGAGCGGTGGGCAAGCTCGGCAATGTCCAGAAGATGATGCGCGCAAGCCGAACGGATTGGCACCGGCGAGAAATATGCGGCTCGCGTTCGTCTCGTCAAGCCCGAACAAGTGCTCTTCGGCCTTGTGGAGCGGGTCGTGGAACCAGGTCTGCGCCTCGAGCAAGTCTGCCTCCATCGTCTCCAAGGGCGTCCGTCGGAACTTGAAGGGCAGATCCTCATAGAGCGTGCAGAACTTGCACTTGCGGTGCGTGCATCCTGCCGTCGCCTCGATGATGAGCGAGTCCGCCTCGTAGGGCGGCCTCCAGATGGTTCCCGTGTAATGCATATCAGCCTCCTAGTTTCGCCTTGTGGGATGTTTCAATGCAATCATCCGCATATTGCTGCTATCTTTGAAGTACTGTCTTTTTATGGAGCGCATCAAGGAGGGAAGAGTGGTACGAAGGCAAGGCGTTGAAGTGGAGAGGTGCAAGTCCGTCTCCACCATCCAGCGCATGATCGGCGGCAAATGGAAGATCGAGATACTGTTCTATGTGGCGCTCAAGGACGTGCGCCATTTCGGGCAGCTTCGGCGCTGCATCGGCAACATCTCCGAATCGACGCTCTCTAAGCAGCTCAAGGAGCTGGTGGACAACGGCTTTCTAGAACGGATAGATTACGGCGAGATCCCGCCACGGGTGGAATACACGCTGACCACGCGAGGCGAGAGCTTCGTGCCCATCCTTCTTGCCATGAAGCACTGGGGCGAAGAGGAACTGGGGCTTTAGCTTTTGCATTCATGAAGCGGTGCGGGATTTCAGCCTCTGGAAAGGACCTCGAATGTCTGTCTTTCCATCCGAAGCAAAGCTCCTCTTCCATTGCATCAAGGTAGGTGATGCTATCGTCAGAAGGTTTTCCGCAATGAACTTTAAGATAGCATTCGCATTCAGCATCATGATGGTCGGCAAGCCAAGCGCGGTACTCCTCGCGATTCTGAGCAACGCAGGCGTTTCGGGGAGTTTCGTCTCCTCGTTTTGTCGGCATGTTGTGCATTTCCTCGATTGGCACAGTCCTCTTCTGTCGAATCCATTTTCCTATTGTCATTTGTGCGGTTAGTCAATGGTTTACGACTTGGTCACTTGCACTAGGTATTCGAAGAAGCGCCTGCATTCCGTCGCGTACATGTTGAGGGTGCTCTGAGTCAACGCCGAGCGCATGGACGCCGACCATGCCGCGACAACCTTCATGTCGGCGGCGAGCATCTCCGTGGGCCCTCCGCAATGCCGGGCGAAGGAATTGACGGCCGCTTTCATTTTCCTGGGATAATAGCCCATATTCGCGCAGCATTCGTCGATGCGTTCTTGCAGCTCTTCATCCGTCATTTTCGCACCGATCGCTCACCCTGAAATACCAGCGCCGACACAACGTTCCACTTTAGGAATAGATGGAAACGGGGCGCGAAACCAGATAGAATCGTGTAGGAAAGGTCGGCAAACGGTTACGACAAAAGTCCGAAGAGGCCGGATTTTCGAAGTCGAACGTTATCGGATTTCCGCGGCCTTCAGGCGGTTCTCGAAGTCGAACGTTACGTTTTCGACGGCGGCCTAATTAAACGTTATGAGATGAGAAACGACCAACCGATGGACTCGGAGCTTGACCTGTTGCTTCCTGATACCGAAAACGACGCGGGCGGGCCCCAGGGCGCCCCGCGAACCATTGAGCGCTCGCCGAGAAATCTTATCGGAGAGGCTCGCTTGGCGTTCGACGCCGGTTTGCTAATCTCATGCCTGACAGTTCTGGTCACCATTCCGGATGTTTGCGCGAACCTGATTGACCCCAGTAATAGAGATGGACAGCGAAATTGGTGCACGAGGTATCTCGGGTTTCCTAGTACCCCTGTGGTTGACGACATCGACAGATCTCGCAAGCAAAGTCGAGACCATATCGAGCGAACGATGAACGCGCTCATACGGGAAGACAACTTCACCGCATCCGATTTCTGCCAGCTGCGAAACGCCGTGCTCCATACCGGATCTTCGGTCGTTGACGGCGCGGGCGCAAAATACTCGCCGTTCCATTCGATCGGTATACAGGTCTTCGACAACGACAGCCAGCTGGTCGTCGGATATGGATCCACCAGCTCACCAGAGTCGGATGGGGTTGAGAACGACTGCCGCATAAAGATCAGCATCAACTTAACTGCCCTGCTTGCGCGCATGGAAAGGGGCGTTGAAAGGTTTTTGAGCGAGTATCCTGAGCTCGATAAGGAGAAAGGGAAATGGGAGTACCTGACTTGGGGAATCGTTGATTTTCGAGCTCCGATCCACTGAGGGCTCCTCTGTTCGTGAAGAGAAGCGAAGGAGCCTTATCGAGCAGTGCCAAAGCGTGATTAGGGGCATGCGCGAAGCCGCCTGCGACGATTCTTTCAGTCATCGCTCTTGCGTATCCCTCCTGATCTGCGGGAACGCAAGACGATAAAGCCACAGGCTACAATTCACTTCGCTAAACAGGCGCCAAAGAGGGAAAACAGCCGTTTTGGCATCCCTTTCGAGCGGTTTCGGACCTCAAAGCCTTGCCGTTTTTGTCCCCGGGACAAAAATGAAACTGCGGGCTCGCGGTTTCGAAATAGTTTGCGAATTTGTCCCAGGGTTTGTCCCAAACGCCTACGCGAGGACACGCGGAGGGATTCGACGGCAAGGTGGACAAAACCGACAACCAAACTAGACCCAATTGGAATGGCGCCGCGTCAAAAGAGCGTGAAAGAGTGGGAATAGAACAGACGTTCGATTCTGTGTTATAATGACTGCCAATGGGCGCGGTTTCCTTCGAAGCCCCGCCCATTGCTATATTTGAACTGATATCGGCGAAAACCTAAGCTCATGGAGGGCTGTTGCGATGACATACGATTTCAAGAAGGAGTTCAGGGAGCTCTACAAGCCGTCGAGCAAGCCGAATGTCGTAACCGTTCCGCCCATGAGCTACGTCGCCGTGCGGGGCAAGGGCGATCCCAATGCCGAGGGCGGCGAGTGCCAGAACGCGTTGCCGCTGCTCTACGGCGTCGCCTATGCCATCAAGATGTCGAAGAAGGGCCCGCGGGAAATTGAAGGCTATTTCGACTTCGTCGTGCCGCCGCTCGAGGGCTTCTGGTGGCAAGACCGCGCCGATGGCGAGATTGATTATGCGCGGAAGGACGACTTCAGCTTCATCTCATGCATCCGCCTGCCCGATTTCGTCACTCGCGAGGATTTCGACTGGGCCGTTTCGGAAGCCGCCGCCAAAAAGAAGCTGGACTTCTCGGCGGTTGAGCTGCTGAGGGTTGACGAGGGCCTTTGCGTTCAATGCATGCACACCGGGCCCTACGACGGCGAACCGGCAACCATAGACGCCATGCGCGCATTCGCGGCGGAGCAGGGCTACGCCCCCGACTTCTCCGAATCCCGCCTCCATCACGAGATCTACCTCTCCGACCCACGCAAGTGCGCGCCGGAGAAGCTCAAGACCGTGATCCGCCATCCCATCAAGGCGATGTAGCGAAACGAGCGGCGCCGCGCGCTCCGGCTTTTGGGGTTTAGCAATTGCCGGTCCATGTTAATCGGGCAGGCTGCCCAGCCTCCCAGCGAAAACTTGCGCGGACCGTGGGCATATTGCCTTCTCGGTTTCGAAACTTTCAAATAATTAGAGTTTCGAAACCGAGAAGGAGCGAATGATGACTTGGGTAGACCGCAATGCATACATGGAGCGGCTTTGGGCACTCGAAGGCACCCGAAACATCAAAGTGATCACGGGGATGCGCCGCTCCGGCAAGTCCGAGCTTATGAAGGCGTTCTCCGCCTCTGTTGCTCAGAAGGATCCGTCCGCCAACAACATCTACATTGACCTGCTGGATCTCGACAACGAGCCGTTGCTCGAGTACCACGGTAAGCGCCATAACTGCCGCGTAGGGTACCCGAAGACTTCCTAGGAGGTCTCCTGGAGGAGTCCTAGGAGAGCTTCGGTTTCTAAGCGTGGTGATGGCGCAATCGCCATATGAGCAGGCACGGGTGATTGATGCCGGCGACGATATGCAGACCCGCGGGAATCTACGCCCGGCGCTTCCTCGGCTCGGGCAGCTCCTGAAGCACGCCCTCCACGATGGTGCGCACGGCGGCTTTGTCCTCCACGTCCACGAGCAGCATCTCCGCAGCGCCCTCGTAGGGCACGGCGGGCACCGAGAGCAGCGCGCGCGAGGACTCCGTGCTCTTCACCAGAAAGCGGTCGTCGTAGACGCCGCCGAAGAGCTTGCCCGACGCATAGAGCAGATACTCGCCCATCATCTTCCGATGCGAGACCTCCGGCACGTCGGCCAGCAGGTCGAGGACGTATTCCAGGTATTCTGCGCTTGACGCCATGCGATGCCCCTCCCTTAATTGACCCAGGTATCACCCGTCTCCTACAGCGAGTGAATATAAAAATAGGGCAGAGTCGCTTGCGCAAGTCCGCCCCTAAAACCGTGAAGGTTTTGCTATCTGCAGGCTATTCTACCAACCCGAGCGATTCTGTCAACCTGCGAAGAAACTCGAGCGCGGAGCGAGCTGCGGCGTCGGGCCCCTTGTCGGGCAGCGCCTCGGTTTCGCCGTCGGCCCTGGCGAACATCTCGGCGAGCTCGGATGCGGCGCGCGAGCGCGAGGAGCCCTCGGGTACCAAGCCGGAGTGCGCCACGAGCACGGTCGCGACCTCCTGCATGGCCGTATTCCCCATCCACTTCCTCCTGGTCGCCTTGGGAATTCCCACGGCGGCGACCCTTCGGGAGACGCCGCTGGACGCCGAGCCCCGGGCGGCGCCCCTCTCGGCGAAGCAGTTGATCAGGCACGAGCCGTGCGCGGCGCAGTTGCGGACGGACTTCACGCGCTTGAGGTCGTAGTGGGAGGCCTCGAGGCGCCTGTCGCCCCATCGCCTGGCGCAGAAGCGCACGAAGTCGATGAGGGTGCCGAACGAGGTGAGCTCAAGGAAGGCCCAGGCAGGCATGTCGCCGGAGTACTTCGCGTAGAGGCTCGAGCTGTAGGGGCTGCGGCCGCTCATCTTGAGCTCGCGCAGGCGGTACTCCCTGTTTGCAGTGGTAAGCGATGCCATGTAGTCGGCCACGATGGCGTAGCCGTCCTCTCCGCGGTCCTCCATCTCGCGAAGCAGTGTCACCTTCTGGAAGTGCTCGATGTCGAGCGTCATGCCGAGCAGGGCGTGGCGTAGCTCCTGGTCGAGCGCCGCGAGCAGGCGCAGCTGGCCGAAGTCGAGGTCTACGTAGCGGCCGTCGCGCGGGCCTCCCTCGTATTTCGAGAAGAGTTTGCGGTAGGATGCGAGCTTGAAGAAGTTGCACTTGTCGCGCAGGTAGTCCGTGGCCTCTTCCTCGGAACACAGCTCGAAGGCTACGCCCTTCTGCTTGAGGTGCTCTATCTGCTGCTCGATCGTGAGGATCGGCTTCCTATCGTGTAGGGTTCGGCCATGCTCGTTCTCCTGTCATAAAAAGTATTGCCTATTTTACCAGCATGTTCTCGACATTCGGTGGAGGCCTCATCGTCGACTCATGAGCAAGCCGCCTGATACGACTCCCTTTCCCTGCCAGCAGCGCAGTCGCCTGACCTGCGGCTTTGGAATCGCGTTGGAAGCCGCCCGCGACCAATCATTTGCAGTTGTTGCGAGTGGCTTGCGCGTGATGCTGCGGTTGAGTTTCAGAAACGGGCGATTCCGCCCAATCGGGCACCCGAATCACGGCCGGAAGCTCCTTTGGGACAAAAACAAAAACTCAAAGCCCTGAGTTTGAAAAAAGTTTTTGAGGTTGTCCCAACTTTTGTCCCCGAAGCCGACGAAACGCGACATCGCGTCATTCGGCGGCACGCGTTCCGTGTCGATGCCGAAAACTGGGTGTAACTGGAATGACGGGACGGCAGAACCGACGCCATCGAGTGGGAATAGGGGGACGCAATGACAACTTTTCATTTTCAGCTCGAAGATAATGAAAAGAGCGAACTCATTACAGAAGAAGACTATGTTTCTACAGCGGCGTCATGTATTGAAAGTGGAGACTCTTTTTACCGCTTTGTATCCATTGGCATGACCCATGATGTGAGCTTGATGGTGAGCGCTGCCGCTGAATCATGCATGGCATTTGCTTGTGAGTTGTATTTGAAATCGTTTTTGTATATGAATAAAAAACATCCAAAAAGAATGCATGATCTAGATAAGCTATATGATGCGCTTGATCAAGAGATCCGAGACGAGATTTACGCGTTGCATCCAAAAGGTAATTGCCCCGTCGCGCATTTACCTGATTACTTTTATCTTCAGATTCGAGAATGGAGAAAGGGATTTGAAGTTCTCAGGTATCAACACGAACTTAAAGGTCATGCCTGTAATGTCCAGTTCATCATGGAACTAGTAGATACTCTAAGAATCGTTGCGGCAAAACGATGCATCGAAAAAATCACCACTTGTAATACTGATTATATTCATGCGCCAAAAAAGCTCCCTCTTTTTATGCTTTCGCGCACATGTGCTGCAATGGGCTTATACACGTGCTTGACTGATAGTGCAGCATTTCAAGTGATATGTCGCGGGATCGACCCCGACATATATCCTTCAATTAAAGAGCTATAGAGGTACCGGAGATTCGATTTATTGTCTGGCTTTCTGTTTTCGAGCTTGCAGGGCTAAGGCGCCGTGCACAAAGGAAACGCCTTCGATTTGCTCGGCGAAAATGCGGTATTCCGCCATCGACCAAAAGTTCATCTTCTCGGCCCTCTTCTTTCCCATCTTGCGAAGACCTTTCATGGATTATGCGTCAGCCGATAGGAGTTGGTCGCATGGTTCAGGATCGCATCGAGCTAGTTGTTAATGGTTCTGAGATAGGTCGGCGAATAATGCGATCCGTCTTTCTTTCGCATGACGCGCATCAGCTCTTGCTATAGCAGTACGTCTTGAGTGGAGAGCTCCTCGATAAGCGTTGCCCCAAGATAAGGTTCAACCATACCTTCAAAAGCTCCTGCTTGGTTTCCCATGCGCTCGCAGCCATTATCGACTTGATGTCACAGGTGTAGACTTGAAAGAACTCGGAGAGAGTCAGCGTCCGTAGGCTTGATTCAGATTTGAGGCACCGCTCTCATTCCTCCGTTTGCTCCCTGGCTTTAAATCCGCATTTTGTCATTCTCTTGGGCGTGTCATTGGCATCTTTAAATCGACATGACGAGATTCAGCAATTACCCGTTTTGGCCTGTACGCAGTCATTGCGTTTCCTTTCCTTAAGGATGATCTGACAAAGTTCAAACTGCTATAAATGAATGGAAACAAAAAGCGAATGAATTTGAAGATTCAACATGCTGGGAAAGTGTTTAAGTCGACGATAAAATTAGAACTATGTGTTTTAGTTTTTTGATAGACAGATTGAGCAACTGGAATAAGAAGAGCTAGTAATTTGCCCATAAATGGAATAATTGAGAGTTTGTCCGCTCCCATAGAGCATGTTGAGCCTGGAATGTTTTTCCATTTTGATGGTAAGAAGTTAAGCGTCTATCCACATGACCCTTTAGACGAGGTTGAAATAATGGATATCTTTTTCAACGAGACGCAGTCAATTCAGTCTGACTCTCCTAAGGAAGATATCCTGATCAAAGGATCGATAAGGCCGAGCGCCGAAAGCGCTGTTTTCCATGTTTCGCAACGCCCTGGGATAAAGGACCGAGGAATATATTTCGGCGTCGTTGCATATTGGATTATCGAAAATTGTTTCGAGCTTAAAGATGTTTCCATGGTGCGATTTTCGGGCTTATGCGTGGAATCTTTTTGCCCAATGACAAATATTATCCAAATACCTGCGAAGGAACGGTACAGACGCATATAAAAAGATCTACCAGAAGCTGGAGATACACACCAAGCAAGAGCTCATCGATCTCGTATCCGATGGCATGCTGCGCCACTCGGGGAAATAACCGTCAATGGACTCGGGCTTCCAGCTTGGAGATTCACCGTACGGCAAACGGATATCCGTTTGCTGAGCAGGCTGCAAAAACTCGTTGCCGACAAACAAAGGCATATCGCCCGCAACTGCCCCCATCCGATAAGCCGAGCTGTGCAACCTCTAACAAACCCCGAGCGCAACCTCCCCGGAACACGATCCAAGCACGCGAGTAGCCTCCCACGAAGCGCCCTGCACCTCGAGTCGCAGCCCATCGCCGCATCCGCGCACCTCGGCACATCCGAGCGGATCGTTGAACACTCGCATCGAATCGGGGTGCGCGGAGCAGATGAGGGTAAGCCCGTTTTTGCGTGCAAGTTCGATTGCGAGATCGGTGGGCACGGCCTTGGACACGAGGATGGGAATCCCTGCGCGTATCGCCTTCGCTGTCATGTCCGCGGGAGTTCGCCCGCTTGTGAACACCGTTGCCCGCCTGAGGTCAATCCCCTCGATCAGCGCTCTGCCTATCGCCTTGTCGAAAGCATTGTGCCTGCCCAGATCCTCGCAGCAGAAAAGAACCCGATCGCCGAGCGCAACATAGCAGCTGTGCGCGCCGAACGTGCGCCGATGCATGGGCGAATCGCTCGAAAAAACCCGCGCGAGAGAGAACACGTCATCTGCGCTCCAGGGAATCGGGTTCACGGGACGAAGACGGCTCCCTAACTCGCGCTGGAGAGCACCGTGGGTCGCGATCGAGACGGGCTCCGAATCCCTCGCCTCCCCCCGCAGCCTCCTCGACGCCGACGAAGCAAGCGTCACGCGAACCTCCGTCGCATGCCGATTCACGTAGACGCACGCTATATCGCAAACGCCCCCGATGAATCCCTCAGTGAACAAACGCCCTACAACCAGAGCGACAGTATCGGACAAATCGCATATAAGCCGCATCACCGGCCTTCCGTCGAGAAGGACATCCAATGCGCTTTCCGTCTGAACCTCGTCGAACGACTTCTTCCTGCCGCCATCGGCCCCAAGGTGCAGCATGGGGTATCCCGATCTAATCGCATGGTTTCTCTGCACCGAAAGATCTACCGTCTTCATGGGGTCTCCTTGCTCGAACATCCAGGGAGCGCCCAGCCCGCCGCTCGGGAAGGGGGCCAGCGGCAAAGCCGGGCGCGTTGGGAAAGGGCGAACCCGCAGCGGAAAACCGCAACGCCCCACAGCACAACCTGCAGGAGGCATCGCACGGCGCCTCCTGCAATCACACGCGTTTAGGCGTTCGCCTCGTGAGGCAGATACCACACCGAGGGGTTGGTGCTCACATCCGCCTCCAGTTGAAAGCCGTTCGCAGCCTCGGCTTCAGCCTTGATGTCCTCGAGGTCGCCGAACACGCGCGCGCCCGCCGGGCACGCAGCCACGCACGCTTGGGGCTCGCCCGTGCCGTCGATGCGCTCGACGCAGAAGGTGCATTTGTCGACGGTGCCCTTCGGCATATCGACGTACATGACGCTCTCGTACTCGTTGAGCTCTTCACCGAAGTATCCCATGTCGTCCGCACGGTAGTAGCGCGCACCGTACGGGCAGGCCTCGATGCACGTCTGGCACCCGATGCACGTCTCCTTGTCCACGATGACGATGCCGTCTTCGCGCTTGATGCTCGCACCCGTAGGGCAATTCTCCACGCAAGGCGCGATCTCGCATTGCATGCACAGCATCGGCACGATGGTCCGCTTCACATCGGGGAAGACGCCTTCCGTCTCCCGCTCCACATGAGAGCGGCGCACTCCCGGGGGTGTACCGTGCGCTTCCTTGCATGCCACCGAGCACGCATGGCAGCCGACGCATTTTTTCAGATCGATGAGCATTCCGTATGCCATGGAAATCACACCCTACTTCTTCTCGATTTTGACACGAATGAGCTGGTCGAAAGCTGAAACGATATGATCCATGCGCTCGGCTTTCGTACCAGGCAGCAAGCTCACGAGGTTCACGCCCTTGCCGAATGCGATCGACATGGCCTTGCTCTTGCAGTCCCATGTGCCCACCACAGACGAGAGGCATTCGGGATGGATGCCCTCGTTGAGCACGACCTTGCCCTCAACCGAATAGCCGGCGGTCGAGGTGATGACGATCTCGTCTCCGCTCTCGATTCCTTTCGCCTTGGCGGTTGCAGGGTTCATCTCGATGCAGTAGGTCACGCCGTCGTCTTCGTTGACTTCGTTGAGCCAAGGGTTCTCCACCGTCCAGCTGTCGGTATTGGCGGCGTTGGTGTAGTAGATGGGGAACATGTCGAAAGCAGCGTCTTCAACCGGATAGAAATCGCCACCTGGTCGCCATTCGGGCAAGGGAATGTAGTCGTCGGTCTCCCAAGGAATATCGAGCTCGGCAACCTTGGCCTCGACCTTGTCCTTCATTTCGAGCATGAAGTCCCAGTAAAACGGTATGCGCCCCGGAGCGTCGTTCGCCCAGATGTAGACCTCATCCACGGTACGGTCGTGGGTATAGACCCCGCCGTTCTCTTTGAACCAATCGAGCCCGTGCTCCTCGTCGATGTTGGACTTGTACACCGCATCGATGAAGACTTCCTTGTCGAGCTTCTGGGTAAGGTCGGGCATGTACTCTTCTTTGATGCGGTACATACCGGCAAGGGCGCCGATGAAAGCGGCGTTCGACTGCTCGCCCGCGCGATAGCAAAGCTCTCCGTAGATGTCCATGAATCCCGGAACGCCGTCTTTCGGCTCCACGACCGGCTGCCACATGGCAAGCGTCCACGGCTTGGTCATGCCGCCCGGCATGCGATGGTTCATGTACCACTGCGGCAGCACATCCCAGCGCTCGAGATAGGTCGCCTCGGGAATCATGATGTCGCTGAACAGGCTCATGTCGTTCAAGAACAAATCACAGCCCGCAATGAAATCCATCTTCTTGTAAACCTCGGCCTGCTCGTCGGCGTTCGCCCACCATTTGATGGGGTTGCACGCATACCAGAACAGATGCGTTATGGGCTTTGTATGGTAGCGGTCGGGGTCGCTTTGCGCAACATGCACGAAATGACCGTCCTCGGAAAGAGGCTGCAAAGCCGCCATCCCCATGCCTTGGGGCGTATAGTCGCCGTTGTAGATGGTGTCGTAGAACGAATGCGGCGCGCCGAGCATAAGCGACGTGTTGTTGAGGAACCCATCGGGCTCGAAAATAGTAGCGCGGAACCCCGCTTGAGGATTGTCGTCGGTCCAACCGTTGCAGGCGGGCCCGAACCCGATGAAGCCGCCCACGGAATTGCAGCCGCCTATGAGCACGTTGATCATAAGGCAGCTCCATGTGCTCAAAATCGCATGCTTATGGCGGGAGACGCCCGAAAAGATGTCGACCGCCGCAGGGCGATACGGAAGTTCGACGCCATCGACCGTCGTGGTCTGTCCGATGCACGCCGCCTCGCCGAACTCGAGCGCGATCTTGCGCAGCGCATCGGCATCGAGCGTCGTGATGTCGGCCGCCCATTCGGGGGTCATCGGCGCGATGTGCTCCTTGTAAACCTCGAACGCGGTCTTGTACCGCTTGCCGTCGACATCGAACGTACCCTCAAGAGCGGGATCACCCGCCTCGTCGTACGCTTTGGGCTCCCCCGCTTTCTGATCCCAATACATCGACTTCATCGCCTCATCGGACGTGCGCAGCACGCGGCCCGTATCAGGGTCGACCAAAGCGCAGGCGTTCGTGCGCTTGACGAGGAATTCGCGGTCGATGAAGTCGTTCTCGACGAGAACGTTGGCGATCGCAAGCGCCGCAGCCGCATCCGACCCCGGACGAAGGGCCATCCAGATATCGGCCTGCTCGGCGCCTGCGCTCATGTGCGGATCGAAGCTTACAAGCTTGAGCCCGTCACGGCGGCGCTGCGCGAACCGCTCGCACGTCATGGTAAACCCATGGCGGGTCGCAGTGCCCGCTTGGGTACCGAACTGGATCACGTAGTTGGTGTTGTCGTAGTCGGGCATGGCGTTGCCATTGGAGGTGAAAAGAGCCTCCACCACATGGATGCCCGCACCGCAGATGTCGGAAAGGAGGCCTTCGGATGCACCGCACACGCAACCGATCGCAAGCGAGCGCCACACGCTGCCATTGAGACCCGCCACCATAGATGCCCCGCCGACGCATTTGCCTTCGGTCGCCGATGCCGCCTGCAGCGTAGATACGATGGTGTCGTACGCCTCATCCCAGCTGATCTCGACCCAACCCGGATCCTCGTCGAAGCCCTTGTTGGGATTCGTCCGCTTGAGCGGCTTGGTAACGCGGTTGGGATCGTAGAGTTGCATGATGCCCGCTGCACCCTTCGCGCATATGCGCCCGCCGCCGATCGGGCTGTCGGGATTGCCGGTGATCTCCACCAACGTGCCGTCAACGACGTGCGCGAGGATGGAGCAGTTGTTGAAGCACATGTTGCAGGTACTTGGGATCCACTCGCCGTCGTCATGCGACACGGCGCTCTTCACCTGTGCATCCGCTCCCGCCGGTTCGGACCCCTTATCGGATCCCCCCGACGGCGCGCACCCGAGCGCCGTTGCGGCCACGCCCGCACCGACAGCTGCGCCTGCGCCTATCGCGAAGCTACGCCGAGAGATGCTCGCCTCTTTCACCTTCATCTTCTACCTTCCTCTCATCTCGAGCCAAAAGGATTTCCGAACGAATCCGAGCAGAAGAAGGCATGCGTGCCCATGTCTAAGACAGGCGGAATCACAGCCTCCCATCTGGCGATCTCGTCCAAAAAGCCCCCCGCATCCCGCTTGCGCGGACCCCTGCGGGGACGAACTGCATTTATTCTGGGATTGAAAGCGCACTTCGCAAATCACCCGAAGAGGTGAGGGTCGGGGTGATTCGAGTGCCGCCAGAGCGCTTTGACAGAATCAGCCGAGAATGCCAGCTTCGCGCAGGACCGAGATGGCCTGGACTTTAGAGTGGACCCCAAGCTTACCGTAAGCATTTTGGAGATGACTTTTCGCGGTGTCTTTCGAAATGAACAGGTTTGCTGCGGCTTGAGCGACGGTAGCCCCCGACGAAAGCTCTTTGAGAACCTCGAGTTCGCGCTCGGTAAGCGAAAGAGGCGCCTGCGATGCCGAGATCGCGTCGGCGGCTCTCGCAACTTCCCCGAGTACGGCCCTCTCGGCAACGGAAAGATCCGAATCCCCCAAGGCGAGATCAGCCGCCCCCTTGAGATCGGATGCATTCTCGTAAAGCAGCTGGACAAGCCCGCTGCCACCCGCAAGCAAAGCGGCGGCGCGTATATGCGCATGAGCATGATGCAGATGCCCTGTCGAAAAAGAGAAGAGCGCCGCAATGCCGTGAGCTGCAACTTTGGCAGCGCGGTTGCGCTCGGGCAGAGCATCGGCCATACGGCAGACCTCTTCGCAGGCAGCCATATTGCCCATTACGTACTCTCTCATAGCCAAAAACACGCAGGCATGATCGAGCGCACCCGCCTGATTGCACCGAGGAGGCTCGTCCAACCCGAACACGCTGCACCAGTCGCGCATCATCGCAAGCGAGGGAACTGTCATGTACACCGCATTCTCGTTCGAGGCCCACGCGCCGAGAAAGGTTTGCTTCGCCTGAGGCATGCCGAGGCGATAGAGGGCCTTCGCCTTAAGGCAAAGCGCCTCCGTGTCGTAGTGCGACACGATGATGCCGAGGTTGGCCCCCTCGTACCTTTCGTAAAACGCAAGCGCTTCCTCAAAATCGCCTCGTCCGTAAGCGCAAAGCATCTCCGCATAGTAGGCGAACGTGTACATCGGCATGTAGAACCGATCTTTTTCGGCAAACAGGGCATAGGCCTGCTCGCACATGTACTTCGACTTGTCATCAAGGCCCAGCTGAGCATCCAGTACGGCAAGATTGCAATAGAGAGCGCCGAGAAGGCTTGCATTGCCCCGCTCCCGCTGCTCGGCGATGATCGCCTCGAGATCGCGTTTCGAAGCGAAGGGGTCGTCGTAGCAGTGACGCGAAGCAAGAACCTGCTTCATCGTTCCGCGCAGGTACGCCTCGCTTCGCGGGAGCCGTTCAAGCGCAGCCGATGCGAAACAGGCAGACTCCTCGCGGTGGTTCTGATAGGTGGCAAGATAGGCGCGCTGCACCATGCACAAGCCGGAAAGCAGATCGCGTTTCTCGCCCGCCTTCAAGCGCTCGCAGCCTGCCTCCGCTATCTGGATGTACTCTCGGGCCTTCCCGTAATCCGCAGCCATCATAACGGGCAGAGCCAGCACCGCGCATACAAGGGGGTCAGACCTCACCTCCTCTTCGGGCATGAGGTCGGCCCACCTGGTGAGCATGCGATGCGAATCGCTGGTATAGCAGCCCTCCCACTGCCTAAGAATCACGGAACGTGCATGCCCGTAGTCTTTTATCCTGCATGAAAGTTCGACCGCGCTGTCAAGATACCCGTGAGCGTCGAGCCAGTCTCGAGCCCTGAAAGAGAGCTCCTCTACCCTCGCCCTGTCCATCTGGCGAATCCGATCTTCGAGAAGGTCGGCGAACAGGTGATGATATCGATACCACGCCTCCCCGTGACCGTCACGCTCCGTGCGCCCGACGAACAAGCCGTTTCCCATGAGCTCTTTGATGACAGCAGACGCTTCTCCGCGTCCGAGCCCCGTAAGCTCGCACGCCAGATCGACGTTGTACGAATCGACGATAGCCGTAGCTTCGAGAAAGTCCTGCGTCTTTTCCGACAAGCCGTCGAACACCTCTTCCACGAGATAAGCGCGAATGTCGTGGCGCGCGCTCGCAAGGGCTTGCTCCACTTCGTCGGATGATCCCGTGGTGCACAGAAGAGCAATGACGGCGACGCCCGCAGGCCAGCCCCGCAGTGCCTCGAACACCCGCCGCGCGTCGTCTTTGGACAGCCGAACCCCATGCTTGAGCATGGCAAGCCCCGTTTCCTGGGGCGTGAACGCAAGATCCCCCTCGTCTACCGCAAGAAGCTCGCCTCGCACGCGAATTCGAGACAGCGGGATAGGCAGCGTCGCACGCGAGGTGATGACCAGATGCGCGTTTTCCGGCAAATGACGGATGACGTAGCTGATACCTTCGTGAATCTCGCCCGCACCAGAAAGCCTGTGGTAGTCTTCCAAAACCATAACGCAGGGCTTTCCGTATGCCGCAAGCCCCAATATGAGCTCGTCGAGAAACGCGGGCACGGGCCCTTGAAGCGCGAGCATTGCATCGAGCCTTTCGCAGAGCAGCGGATCGGCAACCTCGAGAGCGCCCAGGAAATAGCTCCAAAACCGATCTGCGCCCGAATCGACCTCGTCCACGTGCAACCAGGCGACGGCCGTATTTCCCAGCGTAGCAGACCATGCGGAAACGGCAGTCGTTTTGCCAAACCCTGCAGGAGATATAACCGTCACGATCTTGTAGCCCAAAGCACGCGACATCTTCTCCACCACGCGCTCGCGCACCACCGCTTTATCCGACGGTTCGGGTCTGCGAACCTTGGTGGGCAGCATAGCTATGTATTTCCCAGATTTCGTCACGCTTCCCCCTGACGCCGCGCGATGAACCCATCCCATCTTGCGCCCGAATCCTCAGGCGAATCCCCGTACCGCGATTATAGCACGCGCGATTTTCTCACGATGACGTCCGTAAGATCCGTCCGAAGATCTTCTGCGGCCATTACGCAAAATCGACATTACGACCAACAGCCGGGCATGGTTTCTCGCGAGGCGGCCAAAAGCGCCGAACGAAGCGATCTGCCTTCCCTCACCCCAACCGCTCCTGCACCAGATCGACTAAATCCTGCTTCGAGTGAATATCGAGTTTCTTATAGATGGCCTTCATGTACCACTGGACCGTGCCGTAGGAAAGCGTCAACTTCTCCGATATCCTCTTTTGGCTGTTCCCCTCGATTACCAGACCCATGATCTCGATCTCGCGGGGAGTCAGCCCCGCTCCCCTTCCTATGCTTAGCACGATCTCCTCACGCGACGGTCTCGCAGGCTCACCCGACCTTCCAACCGCATCTTTTTGCGCGAAAGCCCGCACATCCGAGCCGGACGTGATGGCAAAGCGAAAAACCACCACGAACACGCCGATGATGATCACCATGACAGCGGTGATGACCACAAACACAAGAGAGCTGGACGGCACCGTGAAAAACGAGATCAGCTGAAGCGCAAGCGAGCGCTGGATGCCCAGCGGGATCAACCGCGCGACCAAGAAGCCCGATCCAACCACCAGCACCGCCGAAGCGCGCTTTCGATAGGCGAGCCGAAACAACATGATCAGCGAAATAGCCTCGAGGCACATGAGCGCACCCGTGATAGCTGCGCTGCTCAAAGGAGATTGCTCCGCGCCGAGCGCGAGAATGGCAATCTGCCCGAACAGGAGCATGACGGTCGGCGGTATCCACGCCACCAACGACAACCGCTCGTCATCGGGGCGCCTTCGCCATACGAACAGATAAAGCAACCCGAGCAATCCAACCAAGGCGTTGCGCACGAGCAGCGTGTCTGCGGAAGGGTGGCCCAGCGTATTGAAATATACGCCCATGGTCACACGCCCGCAGATGATGCAAAGCACATACGCCCCCACCATCGCGAACGCAGGATCGCGAAAAACGCCGATGCCGTATTCGATCGAACGCCCGCTCTCGACAGAGTCAACCTCAAGCCGATCAGGATCCCCATCCCCCAGCGCACGAAACACAAGCCATAAAACACCGGAAACAGCCGGACCAAAGCTGTCTATGGCAAAAAGAACGTCCCCCATCGCAATGAACACGGATCGGATCAGCACGTGAAGCACGACCGAGAGGACAACCACCAGCCCCGCCTCTGCCCCGCCAAGCGTCGCGATTCCGCATATCCATGCCATGATTATCGCCAGATACCCCACGGCAAGCAGCGATGCGGCGCAGCATGCAATCAGCTCAGCCGAGCCGAAAGATCCCGCCGACTGAAGCAGGGCGAATCCCGCCAACGACAGCATCATCAAAACGAACAAGATGATCCTGTGGCCTTCAATGAACCGCTCCACATACCGCCGACCAGCGATGACAACAATGGACAGAGCTATGAAGGCACCCAAAAGTATGCCGTACCACGTATCGGAAAAGCCACCCTCCCCCAATTGCTCCGGCCACGGGAGAGTGCTCGGCTGCAAGAAGATCCACGTCAGCGAAAAGCCCAGCGCCGCAACGAAGATGCGGGATCTGTTCGCCTTCTCCATTTCAACTTCCCCTCAAACAGCAACATGATAAGCGCGAATCTCTCTGCAGAAAATTATACCCGTAGACAGCGCAAAGGTGAGGCGGCAGTTTCCTCAGACCACTGCCGCCTCACCAGAAGGGAAAACCGTATTAGCCGATCCCGCCGACTACGCCATATACTCCTCTACCGCATGGCTCGCAGCCCAATAGCCCGAAACACGACCCCAAAGCTGCGTCGAGCCGGGTGCGATGCTCACATCGTAATACGGACCGAAAAGCCCGCCGGCATCCGAACCGCCCGCGTACAAACCGGGGATCGGCTTGTAGTCGCTTCCGATAACGCGCGCGTATTCGTCGACCTTCAAGCCGCCGACGGTGTTATAGAACGCAAGCATGGTCTTGAAGCCGTAGAACGGCGGCGTCTGAACCTTGCGCAGGTATTCTGGATCCTTGAGAAAATCGGCGTCTTTGCCTGCATCCACGTATCCGTTGAACTTCTCGATCTCAGCTGCCGCAGCTTCCGGGTCGAGGCCGAGCTGCTTGGCCAGGTCCTCGATCGTATCGGCTTTGAACACGCGCGGGTTCTCGCGCGTCAACGCGTCGTCGATCTCCTGTTGGAACTCGGGAACGGGCGTACCGGGTTCGAAGTAGTTGGCACGGCGCGTCACCACGCCTTCGTCCATGATCTTCTGCACGAAGTCCTGGTCGATGATCGTATACACGTGCTGCTGCTGGCTGCAGATGTTGCCGGAAAGCGTCCAGTCCTTGATGACGCTCTCATCGCAGAAGCGACGGGAATCTTGGTTCAAGAAGATGGTATCCGCCTGGTTGCATCCGCAGATAGTCAGCGCGCCCTTGTTGTAATGGCCCGGAAGGACGGGGCTGCAGTAGTTGATGGCAGTGGGGTGATGCAGCAGAGCGCCAAGCTCGAGGCCCATGGTGATGCCGTCGCCGCGCTGCGTTCCCATGGTGCCGCGAGCGATAACGTTGTCGTAGCTCACGTGCGTAAAGCTTTCGAACATCTCGCGGTTCGCCGAGAACCCGCCGGTGCAAAGATCGACGGCCTTCGCATTCACCTGGATCACCATGTTATTGCGGCTCTTGCACAAAACGCCGGAGATAGCCCCGCTCTCGTCAGTTAGCAGCTTGAATGCGCGAGCATCGAAAATAAACTGCACTCCTTGGCTCTTGCCGAGTTCGTACATGGTCATAACGGCGTTCATGCCGCCCGACATCTCATCGGGACCCTCGTCGTATTTTCCGCGCGCGTTGAACGTAACGCCCTGGAACTCCGAAGTCCACGTGCGAACCTCTTCGCCCGTATCAGAGAACCGGCGCGTGATGATGGTGTTGCCTGCATAGCGATGATACGCAGAAAGAGAATCGTAGAACGTATCGACTTCGCCTTGAGCCTGCAGGGCATTATCGGTGCCGACGGCTATGTGCCCGATGTTTTCTACGTAACGAGAATTGCCGCCCACCCCGTTTTCCGTCACCACATCTACCAAGATGACCTTCGCACCCAACTCAGCAGCGCGGTTCGCCGCACAGAGGCCAGCGGTGCCGGATCCGCATACGCAGAAATCGCACTCGTAAACTTCGGACGGCTCAATGCTTTCGTCGATTTCCTCGACGCTATCGGGTTCCTTTGCATAGGCAGCCTGCGTTCCGACCGCCAAAGGGGCGGCAGCCAGAAGACCCGTTCCCAAAACCGCAGAACCCAGCAAGAAATCGCGACGTGATACCTTTGCTCCCATCTTTCCTCCCTTCCTATTCGTATCCATCCCAACCCTCGGGCAGCTCGCCAAGGTTGTGGCATTCAACGCAGTTCAACGTGGAAGTCTCGTGCATGCTATGGCACTCGCCGCAATCGACTTCACCGCGATGGTTGTCGTGAACGTTGTATTTGGCATCTCTGTTGTACACGGTAGACTCGCCGTCCATGATGGTGCTTTCCTTGATCTTGTCCCAGCTGGGGTGGCATGCCTCGTTCAAACACATCTCGCGCGTCCCTACGTTGGATTCGGACGACTCCACCGGCTCCTCAAGAGTCCCCACCAGCTGAGCATCGGCATCGTCATGACAATCGGCGCAGGTGTACCCAAGCTTCTGGTGCATGGTTACAAGGTGGTCGTCATCGCCCGAAGAATAGCTCGCCACAAACGGGTCGTCCGGATTCTCGGCGATGATAGCATCCCAATCAACGCCCCCGTCGCCAGCGGAATCGCTTTTCGATCCGCCAGGAGCGCATGCCGTAAGCGCCAAGGCAAGCATAGCCGTCAGAGCAACAACCGCAAGCAGCATTCGCAGCTTCGCGCTTTGCGACGCAATCCCCTCTTTCTTTCCCAACATCTCTCTCACCTTTCGAGTCCAAAGTTCTTCTTGGTCCGACCATCGGCTGCCCGCCTCATCACCCCTAACTTCCTACCTCGCCTTCATGGGCCTCAAGGCCGATGGATTACCAAGGAGTATGGCGAAGGGGCCACGGGTACGAAATCCGCATATTTCATGGTGAAAGGGGTTTGATCGTCAGACCAAAACACCCCATATTTGATGGGGGTTAAGGTGCTGATCTTGGGATTTAAGGCTCTTAAGGTGAATACCTGTCCGAAAAAAATCCAAGCTCTAGAGAAAACGCATCAAAGATCGCCTCGGCAACGACCAATTCCCGGTACCGGCTTAGAGGGAGAGACGCGCGCTTTCTCCCTTTCTCTCCAGCTCCCGATTCGCATAATTCATATGCCACCTTAACTTCTGCATCACATCGAAGCGAGCGTTCGGCATAGCCTCTTGTTTCATCCGCTCAAAGCCCGCTGCAAGCACCTCTCCGCAGTACGACCAATTCGAAAGGTAGTTAAGGTAATAAACTCCATCAAAATCCTGGTTAACGAAGACGGATAATTCCTCGTCCTCCAGCAAGTAACGTGCCGTGCCCTCGGCAAGCACTACCCGAGGAAAGATCGCCAAACAATCCTCTAAATAGTGAGCTTCAACAAGAGCCTCGCCCCATACCATCCTTCATCCATATAGGCAGAACCGATCGTTATCCCACCCCGAAGCAGCCACCCAACGCAATCTCCGACACATGAAGACTAAATGTTGCAGATAGCTCGTAAAAACAAAACAATCATCCGATGCTGCTTCTCGATATCGTCCGAAAGAGGCAATGCAACAACAAGATTGTCAGAAAAAATACGAAAACGGATTTCCGCTTCCTCCTTGAATATCTCCCCCGCTATCGAAGTACTGAAGGCATAAAGGTTATGAAAGATATTGAGCGTTTCATCCGCATGGACTCGATCCTTATCCTTTGAGTAGTCCCCAGTACATCGAGGTACGCCATAAGATACAAGCTTGATTCCCTGTCGTAAGGATCAGTTGCGCAACCAATGTTCATACAACAACCAGCTTTCGTTGCTCATGCCAGGTCGAAAGCATCGTGCCATTCGCCATGCTTCGATACAGAACACGTATTCAAAGAGACGGGCGTTCGCGTAAGACAAAGCGCCCTAGATGCCTATCGGCATTCGTCATCCGCAGTAGCAAAGCAACCGAAACGGCAGACGATCCAAGATGGGCAAAGATGCAGCAATCGATTCTTTCATCCTGTGGCTATTCGATCACCTCGAAATACTGGCTAAAATGCTTCTTTAGCCCCTCATCGCACACATATACATGCGTCCCGTAAATTCCCCTAGTCAGCAGAACGTAGTAGATGTTTTTGATGTATTGGGTCAGCTCTTCTTGCGAAGCAGTCGCATAACCGTTCCTGTCGAAATAACCGTTCTTATTCGCTTCCAGTTTTCCAGTTGACGAATTCAGCTTAATGTCGTTGCCAATGACGACGTACGCATAGCTCAGATCGTATCCCTGCGTTGAGTGGATGCACCCGACCTCGCGAGCAACGGCAGGATCGTCTACGCCTTTTCCAACCCAGTTGTCATAAGTGCAATTCCATCGCTTTTTGACGCCGTCGATTTCGATATCGTATGCATCGGGATCGTTTTTGGACACCCACTTCCAAGCATACCCAGCAATCATCCTGCTCAAGGTATGCTTTTCGCAGGTCTCCTCAAAGCTCGCAACAAAGTCTTCGAACCTCCCATGCATCACGATTTCGTACCCCTCAAACGTTCGTGGCTCAGGATCGGCATCGGCGAGAACAGAGGCAATGTAGTCGAGATAGTCTTTTCCGCCCTTAACTCGCATTTGGCTATCAAGCCTTATCGGACTGGAAACAGCATCGCCAAGAGCAGATCGAACAGCCTCCCTTCCAACACACGAGGGCCCTACCGTCTGCAGGGGATCGTAAAAGAAAACAGGTAGCTTCACCTGATCGAGTATCCATTCGATTTGATTTGCCCCCTTAGGCAAACCAAGCTCTTCGTTTACTTTGTCGAAATTCCCGAACTGAGTACCAAGGTTCACCCTCCGCTTTAACCGATGGGCCTCATCGGCAAGGACGATATCGAAACTTTTCGCGTCCCTTCCCGCATATCGATAATCGGGCTTGATAAGATCGGCAGGGCCGATTATGTCATCAGCGTTCATACCGCTTACGCTAGCGAGCGATTTCTTGAGGGTATTCCGAAGCGATGTAACCGGTTCGACAATCCGAACGTTCATCCCAGCATACTTTGGATTGTCTTTCAGGGCCTTCAGCAAGTAGATCGCAAGGATCGTCTTTCCGGTTCCAGGCATTCCCTCAACCACGATGGGCTTCGCATCGTCAAGACCTCCTTCGATGGCTTCGAGTATCTTATCGAGCGCAACCCTTTGGTCGGGGGTCAACCCTTTATAGGGCGAATACTTGAACACCTCGGATTCTTCGATTTCGTCAATCGTGTGTTCAGCAAGCTCCAGACGCCTGAGCTCTTCCCAGAGATCATTGAACATGCCTGCATACTGAGCTTTCGAAAAGTAGTTCGTATCAGTCATGCCATCGTTCTTGTTCGTTAATCTGTATCTGCCGTCGGCGTGCATAAGACCGATAAGGCGATGTTCGTAATCGGTTACAGCGGAAACGTTGAACTCTTCATTGAAGATGATATTGACGCTGGCAAAGTCTTTCTTTTCCTCGTTTGCGCCGTGCTGGTTTATCCGATTGGCAACACTCGTCGTTTGACCGACGTAGGCAGTGTCCTCGTTAGCCAATATGTACACCATCGGCCAGTTGACTATCTTATCCTCAGCTAGGTTTAAAACAGCCATATCGATACGTTCGCCATAGCGGAAAGGGCATCTATCGATAACGAACGACGAGCCTTTTGGTGGTTCTGGAACGAATTCGGTTGGAACAACATTCATGAATCTGCGCCTCTCGGTATCGCCTTATACCTCCGAATGAAAAGATCACCAGTCAATGCCATTCTATCGCAAAACGCGATTGTGCAGCATATACGCCATCGGCAAGAAGGATCAGGCGGTGATCGCTCTATCATCCGAGAAAACGAAGAGGCCAAACCGAGCTTGCAGCATCGAAGCCCTGGTCTTTCTCTTGAAAGAAATCGCGCTTGCATTTCCAGCAGAGAAGGGACCGACTTCCCTGCCGTCGGTTCAAACCGATCAACAAGCATTCGCCTTCGTGCTAGAATTCACCAGGAAGCCAACGCGCTTTCACCTAGCGAAAGCGCGGGAATCACCCCACCCAAGACAGGAGCACCATGATCAAGGAATTGGTAAAAGACGAAGCGATCCTCTCGCAGCCCTGCGAGGCGGCAACGGCCGAAGACGAAACCGTAGCGCAAGATCTGCTCGATACCATCGCGTCGCTTGAGGGCGCTGCATGCTTGGCCGCCAACCAGATCGGCATAGCCAAGCGCGTCATCGTGTATCTCGACGACAACGACCAGCCGCACGTCATGTACAACCCTGTGCTCAAGCAAGCCCTCGGCGCGTTCAAGACCGTCGAGGGCTGCCTCTCCCTCGAAGATGAATCCAAAGTGACGCGTTACGACCGCATCAAGGTCGCCTACGACGAGCTCGTCGACGGCGCGCTCGCGCCCCGCAAGAAGGATTTCACGGGGTGGACGGCTCAGATCATCCAGCACATGATCGACCACTGCAAGGGCAAACTGGTTTAGCGCACCGCGCAAGAAGGTACACCTTGGCCAAAGCCCCGAACAACCCTGATAGAGAACGGTGGGCGCGTGCGCTCGCCGCAAAGAGCGCGCGCCCGACAACTCCGCGGGCGATCAACGTTCCCCGCGCAGGCATAGGTCCGAACAAGGCGTCGGGCCACAAGGGCGGTATCAGCCGTCAGGGCTCCAAGCGCGGCTGAACCCCTCGCCGCGCGCCCTGGTCAAGCAACCCCTCATTTCCGAAGCGCCCCTATGCGGTGTACAATGCGAGGTTGCGTTTGGCATTCGATAGACAAGAACGGATTTCTACCCATGGAGAAAAAACTCACGGTTTGGCAGGCAGCCTGCATCATCACCGGATACGGCGTGGGCAGCGGCGTTATGACGCTTCCCTACCTCGTGAATCGCGCCGGACTCATCCCCGGCCTCGCCATCATGCTTGCAGCGTTCTTCTTCAGTTACTGCATGCACATGATGCTCGCCGAAATCACCATAGGAAGCGGCAAGGGCACGCAGGTCATCTCGGTGTTCCGCACGTACCTGTTCCGCGGCAAGCACGGCAACGTGTTCGTTATCGCGCTGTTCGTCCTCACCACGCTCGTACTCATCACGAACCTCGCCGCCTATGTTGCCGGCGGTGCCGAGATATTCCAAGCGGCGGGCCTTCCTCCCTTGGCAGCCCAACTCTTGTTCTACGTGATCGCTGCAGCCGTCGTGTTCTTCGGGCTCAAGGTGCTCGGCGTGAGCGAGGCCATATCGGTCAGCATCATCATCGTCATCGTGGCGATACTCGGCGTTGCTTCGCTCTTCAACTGGCATAACCCGCTTCCCTTCGATACCGTAGGCCAGCCTAACGAGATTCTCGCCTTCTTCGGCATGGCCATGTTCTCGTTCGTCGCATTCTTCAGCGTGCCGCAAGCCGTCGAGGGGCTCGATCGCGATCCCGCAAAAGTGCGCAAGGCAATACTTATCGGGCTCGGACTCAACCTCATGTTCATCGTCGTCATCGTCACCTGCTCGCTTGCAAGTTCTGCACGCATCACCGAACTCGCGATGATCGGCTGGTCGGAGGGCATAGGGCTTTGGGCCCAAGTACTCGGATCGGCATTCACCGTGCTCGCCATGCTCACCACCTACTGGTCGATCTCGCTCGCACTGTCCGACATCATCGAAGAGCAGACGAAGTGGAATCGCCGCCTGTGCTGGCTCATCGCAACCCTGCCCTCGCTCATCCTCGTGCTCTTGAACCTTGGCGGATTCCTTGACATCATGCGCACTGCCGGCGGCCTCATCGCCATCATGATGGCGTTTCTCGTGGTGCCGGCGTTTCGTCGCTGCCGCCGCCAAAACGGCAAGCTGCTCCTGTCGGACGCTCTAGCCAGCACCCCCATGCAGGTTATCGTGCTGCTAGCGTTTCTATTCATGGCCATCGGCAGCGCAGTCGGCATTTAAGGAGCCGCCATGAAGACCGTTTTCGTCAACGCAACCTTCCACACCATGGAAAGCGAAACCGACGCGCATCGTTCGATGACGGTCGAGGACGGCGTGATCGTAGGGTTCGATGAGTCAGCCGACGGCCCGAACGTGCAGACGATCGACCTCGCAGGCGCACACGTGTTCCCCGCTCTCATCGATTCGCATCTGCATATGCTCGAAGCCATCGCGCTCGCAAGCATGGGAGAGCAGATCTGCAACATCGTGAACGGCCGCGTGGAACCGCACGACCTCGCAGGCGTCGAACGGGAGATCCGCTCCTATGCCGCGAAATCGAAGCCCGGGTCGCTTCTGATATTCAGCAACTACGTTTCCGCCGCCATGGACGAGGGGCGCCTGCCCAACCGCTACGAGCTCGACGAATGGGCGGATGGCGCGCCCGTTTGGATCATCAACATCGACGGTCATTCGGGAGCATGCTCATCCGCCCTCCTCAATGCGCTCGAGCTTGGGGACGTCGCACCCGACGGCATACTTTCCGGCCCCGCCCACGATGCGAACCTCGGGAAGTTCACCGACCACTTGGCCTCGAGCATCACGCCGGTCGCCCTTGCACACGGCATCGCGCACTTCTGCAACCAGTGCGCCGCCTACGGAATCGGCACCGTGTGCGCTCTCGAAGGCACCGACGACAGCGAACGCGACCGCATGGCCGAACTCACCGCGTTCCTCGCGCAGCGCTTCCCCTTGGATGTCCGCATATTTCCCCAGTACATGGATGAGGAGAAACTCGAAAAAGTGCTCCCCCGCATGGACGCGAAGCGCGTAGGAGGCTGCATGAAATGGGAGCTCGACGGCTCGGTTGGGTCGCGCACGGCCGCGTTTTCGGAGCCCTATGCCGACGGTTCTACCGGCTCGCTCTACTTCGACGATAACGAACTCGCACGCACCATCGAAGGCTTCGCAAACCGCGGGTTCATGGTTTCGGCACACGCTATCGGCGATGCAGCCATCGATCAGCTGGTGGGCATCTTCGAGCGCGTGCCCGGGCGGCATCGCATCGACCATTGCGAGTTTCCCTCAGAGGATGCCGTCGAACGCGTCTGCAAGCTGAAGCCCTTCGTTACGGTGCAGCCAGGCTACGCCTGGATCGACAAACGGTACCTGCACGGCTACGAGCGCTATTTGAGCGAAAGCCAGATAGCGAGCCAAATTCCCCTTGCGCGGCTGGCCGAAGCGGGCGTACCCCTCTGCGGATCGACCGACGCGCCCGTGCAATCGGTGGATCCGTTTCTGCAGATGCGCGGTATGCGCGAGTTCTACGTGGAAGACCAGTCGCTCTCAGCGTACGAGGCGCTCAAAACATACACCGTCAACGGCGGCGAAATGCTCGGCGAGAAGAAGGGCGTCTTGCGCGAAGGATACGAGGCGAGCTTCTTCACCTGCGCCGAAAACCTGCTCGAAATCGAACCGTCGGACCTCGAGGGCATGCGCGCGCAGAGCATGTGGCTCCACGGCAAGCGATACAAACCCCTGCCCGACGGGCTCGGGGCGTTCGTGCGCCTGCTTACGACGAAACCGAAGAAAATCTAGCGCGCCTGGGGCGGCAAGGCACAGGCGGGGCACGATAGCGCCCGCGATCCGCTTTGCCGTCTGCAAGCACCCTGCCGCCCGCAGACGATAGCGCACTTGCAAGCAATGCGCGTAGTCGAAACCCGAACTGCAGCTTCGCGATCGAATCGCACCCACCTGCCCAACAGCGCACCAACCCAAAACCGCGACACGAAGCTGCGCCGATCCGAAATCGCAACCCAAACCGCCGATTTTCGCCGAAATGAACCGATCTGAAGGACTGGTTCTCGCAACAGGCAGACAACATGCAAACGGCATGCGACGCGCTCTGTGTCTCATCGCAAAACACCAGATCACAAAGCTGTATTTTCCTTCCGCATTGCAATGGGTCGCAATATTCCTCATCCGAGGATCGAGCGCCCCGCAAATTAGGACCGATTCCCTTCAGATCGGTTCATTTCGGCAGAAAATCAGAAGTCGGGACACAAAACTCATTCGAGCCCGTAGCCGACGGCGCCCGCAACCAGCCCCGCCGCTCGCAAACGCCTTACAGGTTCAAGCCCTCAACCCACGCCCGCATGCTCGCCGTCGATACATTGTTCAGCAGTTTGACAGGGCGCCACGAAACAGAGTCGGGACAGAGCGCCTGAAGCACCTCGCCCGTACGTCCGACGCCGCTTCCACCCGACGTGCAGAACGGCACGATCGTCTTTCCCGAAAAATCGTACGCCTCAAGAAACGTGTTGATGATGGTCGGTGCAACGTACCACCAGATGGGAAAGCCGATGAACACCACATCATAGCCGTCCATATCCGCCACGACGCTTCTGATCGCAGGTCGCGACGAGGGGTCGTTCATTTCCACGGTCGAGCGGCTCGACTTGTTCGTCCAATCAAGATCGGCGGCGGTATAGGGCTCCTCGGGCACGATCTCGAAAAGATCGCCGCCCGTTGCTTTCGCCAACGATTCGGCTACGCCCTCGGTTACGCCGCTGCACGAGAAGTACGCCACCAATGTTTTCTTGCCCATTGCTTCCTCCTGTTCGATTGCTTTCCCTGCGATTGTAGAACCTGGAGCGGACTCGAAGTCAAATGGAGATTTCCGCAACACTGGAATCCGAAAAAACACGCGGGACGAAACCGACCTACACTAGAAAAACCATGTATCCTTTATCGCAAGATCGGAAGCCCATGATCAAGCCCATCATGACCAACCAGCTGTTCCTCGCCCGCCCGTCAGAACCCGCAGGCCCAAGCGACGCTCCGACAGCGCAAGACCTGCTCGATACGCTCGCCGCACACAGCCACGAGTGCGTGGGCATGGCTGCGAACATGATCGGCATGCTCAAGCGCATCATCGCCTTCGACGACGAGGGAACGTACCGCATCATGTACAATCCCGAGATCGTCAGCCGCGCCGGCGAATACGCCGCCGACGAGGGCTGCCTTTCCCTTGCCGGACGCCGCCCCGCCACGCGCTACCGCACTATCAAGGTGCGCTATCAAGACGCCGAATTCCGCGAGAAGACGAAGACGTACACCGGCTGGACCGCGCAGATCATCCAACACGAAATCGATCACTGCGACGGAATCGTCGTGTAGGGGCCTGCCGCAAACCGCTACGCAGGGCGCCGATAGGAGGCGAACAGATCGATGAGCGCATTCGCTTTCCCCTCGATGCTCGTCATCGCCTCCGCTTCGCGCTTGCGTTCGATTTCCTCGAATTGAATGAAAAGAGCACGCTCCCTTTGTAGTTCGTCGACGAATTTCGCCGTATTCTTTGCCATACCGTCCACCATTCTTATCTCGTTTCCATTGCGATGAACAATACTGCTTATTTACACAGTAGCTATACCTATATCGGTACAGCTACGCCACATCAAGGATCCGTCGCTCGCCGAGAAGCGCCACCCCCATCCGCCAAAAAGCCACCGCTTGACCCCAATTCGGTACACATGCACATGCGCGGACTCGTCTACAATACCGATCAACACACAAGTCATTCGAGCTTGGAGGAAAAGAACCCATGAACGAAATCAAATGCCCGAGCTGCGGACAGGTTTTCACCGTCGACGAATCCGATTACGCTGCAATCTTGCAGCAAGTACGCAATCACGAATTCGATAAAGCCATTCGCGAGCGCGAACAGGCGATGGAGCGCGAGAAGGAGCAGGCCGTACAGCTTGTCCAGCAAAAACTCGCCGCCCAGAACCAGAAAGAGCTTAGCCAGAAGGATACCGAGTTCTCCAAGCTGAACCTGCGCGTCCAGGAAGAGCTCAATCAGAAGAGCTCCGAAATCGAACGTCTCAAAGCACAGATACAGGCCTTCGACAAAGAGAAGCTGCTTGCCGTGCAGGAAACAGCCGCCAAGCTCGAAAAGGAACGCGACGCACTGCGGGCTCAAATCGAGGCCTTCGAAACCCAAAAGCAGCTCGCGGTACGCGAAGCCGTCTCGAAAGCCGAGCGGGAGCGCGATGCGCTTGCCAACGAAGTAAAGCTCAAGGAAAGCGAGAAGGCTCAGATCGAGGCGTCGTACAAAGAGAAGATGCACAGCGAGATCCTCTCGAAGCAAGAAATCATCCGCTTCAAAGACCAAGAAATCGAGCGTCTTCGCGACATGAAGGCGAAGCTCTCCACCAAGATGGTCGGCGAAACCCTCGAGCAGCATTGCGAAACCGAATTCAACAAGCTGCGCGCAACCGCTTTCAAAGGAGCCCAATTCGAGAAGGACAACGATGCGAGCGCAGGAAGGAAAGGCGATTACATTTTTTTTTTCAAGCAGAAGACGGCATACGAGATCGTCTCCATCATGTTCGAGATGAAGAACGAGAACGATGAGACCGCAACCAAGCACAAAAACGAGGATTTCCTCAAAAAACTCGATAAGGACCGCACGACCAAAGGATGCGAATACGCCATCCTCGTTTCGCTGCTCGAACCAGAAAGCGAACTCTACAATACCGGCATCGTAGATGTAAGCTACCGCTATCCGAAGATGTACGTCATCCGGCCCCAGTTCTTCATCCCCATGATCACGCTTTTGCGCGACGCGGGCATGAACTCGCTTGAATACAAGGCGCAGCTGCAAACGCTGCGCAGCCAGAACATCGACATCACCAACTTCGAAGAGCAGATGAACGATTTCAAGACGGGATTCGCGCGAAACTACGAACTGGCCAGCCGCAAGTTCCAAACCGCCATCGACGAGATCGACAAGACGATCGATCATCTGCAGAAGACCAAAGACGCGCTGCTGTCCTCCGATAGAAACCTACGCCTGGCAAACGACAAGGCGGAAAACCTCACCATCAAGCGACTCGTGCGCAACAACCCCACGATGAAGGCCAAGTTCGACGAACTCGAAAAAGAAAGGCGCCTCGGCGAGGCGAGCAGCGAAATCCCTGAAGCATCCGACTAGGCGCAGCCGACAGCTGCCCGATTAAGAAAGCGCGCCCATCCTTGCGGTCGCGCAATTCCGCAGACGTCTGCCTCGGGTTCGCATAAGATCGCCTGTTGACGCCCGCCGCTTCTCGGTGTGCGATTCTGCCAGCTAGACGCAAAATCAACCTCTGTGATAATCCGAGGTTTTCCCGATGCCGCATGATGTGTTTTGGCAGAAACGATCGCCGCGGACGGTACGGCAGACAAAGGTCGGCCCTGTGATATAATGAGGCGCTTCTGGAACGAAAAGAGGGAGGCTTTGGGTTCGTGAACATCCGCAAAGGGCAAGGTGTGCCCGCGGTGCGCAGCGGCATGACGGTTCTCGCAGTGGCGTCTCTGTTCCTCCTTTTGCTTCTCTTCGCAGACTCCAGCCGACTTATCGCCTCATCCTCCCCGCTCGCAAGCGCGTTTTGGACGGTGTTTCGCTCCGCCCTGGCCTCGGCGCTCGCAACGTCTGTCCTTCTTACGATTTTAGCCGCCCTTGGCTTCGCCTTGCGCCGCAATCTCTGCGCAGGATTCCTCGCAGCCAGCGCCATCGCCATCCCCGTCGCCCTGTACGGAGACGGCGTCGCCGTAGCCGCTGTGATCGCAGGCATCTTTTTGGGCATGGGCTTCAGCTTCGCCATTGTCGGCATCGAGGCGGAGCTCCATCGCTTTTCGCGCTCCCAGGCTCTTCTCATCGCAGGTGCGGGGCTTTTCCTTGCCGCCCTCCTGAAACTGCTCCTGGTGCTGGCCTTCCCGAACCGCCTGGGAACTGCCGTCTGGTTCGCCATGTACGCGATGGCAGCGCTCCTTCTCGTCGTCTCAACGCGTCCAGAGGAAACTCCCCTCGACGACGCTTCAACGCCTGCATCTAAACACGATCTGGGCGAATTCCTCCAAAACAGCTGGATCAACATCGGTTGCCTGCTGCTCTGCGTGTTCACCATCGGCTGCATGTGGGGCGCCAACAGCGAGTCCCTCGTCATTCGAAGCGACGCCGGCGAGGGTGTATCCATTGCCAGCACCCTCGGATCGCTGGCTGCGGGAGCGATTCTTCTTGCCGTTGGCGTCATCGCAACCAGAGGGAAAACCGCCGCCGCGGTATCCGCAGGCGACGTCCTGTGCAAAATCGGCTCGCTGGCCTGCATATCGCTTCTCGTCGTTGCATGGCTCCTGCAGACGAGCGGCCTTGACACGTCAGGCCCATCGGCAAGCTTCAACCCCGTGCTCGGGTTCTGCGACGCGGCCATCGGCGCAATATTCCTCACGTCGTTTTCAAGAGAATCATGTTCGCGCGCTGCTTTGCCGTTGGCTGCATGCCTCGTCAATGCCGTCGTACTCGGGTTCGCACTTCTCGTCATGAGCCTTTACCCGTTTCTGGAAGACGCTCTGGCTCTATCCATCAGCGTCTCGCTGCGCATCGTCTTCCTGACAATCGTCGCATTCTCGCTGCTGCGCCGACGCCCCCAGCGCGAAGACGGCGAAGCCCGCCGCAGAGAGCAGGCGCTCGCCGTCCGCTACGGCCTCTCCGAGCGTGAAACGGAAATCCTCATGTTGCTTCTCGAAAAGCGGTCGGCACCCTACATCGCCGAAAAGCTGTTCATTTCCAGCAACACCGTGAAAACCCACATCCGGCGCATCTACGAAAAGACCGACGTCCACTCCCGCGAGCAGCTCATCGATCTCTTCTGGCGATGATCGCACGGGGTTTTTCTTTCCTCTGAAGCAATCTGACCTGGCTATTCTTTCTTGTCACCCGTTTTCGGGTGACAAGAAGCGCTGCTTTCATACCCCCTGAACGATGGTGCCCTCCCACCGCCGGATCCATACTGGCCCCGTCGCACGCTCCGCTGCATCCCAACCGTTGGCGCAAACGAACAATGCACGGCCAACGAGCCGACGGGATAACACGGCGCCTTATGCGGCATTTGATCGCAACTCAAGAAAGGGGATCGACATCATGAAGACACCGAAAGCAGAGCAGAAGGCCCTCGCGAAAGAGGGCGAGTCCCGCGGGTTGTCGCGGCGGGCGTTTCTTACGGGAACCGCGCTTTTGGGCCTGGGCGGCGCCGCAACCGCCCTCGGGGGCTGCGCGCCCCAAAGCACCGCAAGCAGCTCCGAAGCCGCGCCTGCGAATGCGAGCGCCTCGGCCTCAGGCACTTCGGAATATCCCTGGCCCGACGCGCCCGAAGCCATCTCCGAAGATCAGATCGAGGAGACGCTTGAAGCCGACGCCGTCATCGTCGGCCTGGGCGTTTCGGGCGTTGCCGCCTTCCGTTCCGCCGCGGAAGAGGGTCTCGACGTCATTGCCGTGGAGAAGGGCGCCACGCCGCAGTGCCGCTCCGACAACTACTGCTACGTCAACGGATCCCTCAACGAGAACCTGGGCCTTCCGGAACTCGACATCGACGAGCTCGCCCAGGAGGAATGGGGCAACTCGGGCGGCTACTCCGATTATCGCATCGTGCGCAAGTTCTTGCAGAACGAATCAGAGGTATTCGACTGGTGGGCCGCAGGCGACCCGGACATCTACTACCCTGCCTCCCCCGAGGAAGCCGACGCCATCAACGGACAGTACCTCCAGAAAAGCCTCGAGCACCCCTACGCCGTTTCGTCGATGAGCTATCGCGATGCCGACTGGACCGAGAACAAGGCGTTCTACCCCGTACGCATTTACTTCACCGACCACGAGCACGTGGTGAGCGAGAACGCCCAGCGCGCAATCGATGCCGGCGGTCAGGCCTTCTACGGCCATTTCGCCGAGCAGCTCATTACCGACGAGGACGGCACGGTGCGCGGCGTCTATGCCCGCAACGCCGAAACCGGCCAGTACAAGAAGATTACCAGTCGCAACGGCGTTATCCTTGCCACAGGAGGATGCGAAAGCGACGAAGGGATCATGGCCAAGTTCTACCCGACCGTGGTGAAGGTGGGCAACCTCAACCCATGGCCCAACTACGACGCGGAAGGCAACCTCACCAACACAGGCGACGGTTACCGCCTTGGCGCGTGGGCCGGTGCCGACTTCAGCCTGAACATGGCGCCCATGTGCCATGTCATGGGCGGCCACGCCGACACGGCGGACATGAGCCTCGTGGGTATGACCACACCTCATCTGCATCTGAATTACAACGGCAAGCGCTTCATGAACGAGGAGATCGATTGCACCGACGTGGAGGTGGCGCTGGAATCGCAACCCCAGGGCAAGTGCTTCCTCATCTTCGACTCGCATCTCGACGAACAAGCGCCTCTGTCCTTCGACCCGGTGAAGGGGCGCGTGCTCGGCCGCGGACCATGGACCCTGGCTCAAATGGAAGAGCGCGTGGACGGCGAGACCGTATTCAAAGCCGAGACCATCGAAGAGCTGCTGAGTTCCATCCCCGGCATGGATGCGGAAAGCGCGCTTGCGAGTATCGAGCGGTACAACGAGATGTGCGCTAACGGCTATGACGACGACTTCCGCAAGTCCGAGAAGTACCTGTGGCCCGTGCAAGACGGCCCCTTCTACGCTCAGCGCACAGGGCTCGGCTTTTGCCTCACCACCATGGGCGGCCTGCGTTCCGACGAAGAGTGCCGCGTGTACAACAAGGACATCAAGCCCATCCCCGGCCTGTACGCCGTGGGCAACATCCAGGGCGACCGCTTCGCTGTGAAGTACCCGTTCAAGCTGCCGGGCATCAGCCATTCCATGGCTATGTACTACGGCTACGTAGCCGGCAAGAACATCGCTGCTGCGCCCCTGGCTTAGCAAGGGCTGGTCGGATCCAGGCTCGCAGCACCTGGTCTCCCGCAATGCACCAGCATCCTCCCGCATCGCCGAGGCGGCCCATCCTCCCGGGCCGCCTCGGCTGTTTGCCGTAATATCGCGTATGCCCAGAGGGTCGAGAAATCCCCCCCCCGAGCAGCTCCCCGGAGCAAGGGGCAACCGCATATTCGATCTCGCCCATATCGTTCACCTCTTTCAGCAACGGTCAACCATTTCAACGGGCCGCACATTCTTACGTCACGGTAACAAGACAGCGACACAGGCAACGCTTCACCTGAAAGCGGCAGGCGCAAACTACAATTCCATAAAAGGTAGCATCAGGCTCCCAATTGAAAGGAACGCCGCCATGAGCAACGTCGCGCAGCCGCGCAATCCGCAGACAGACCATCTGCTTACTCCCGAAAACGCAGCCCTTGTCGTTATCGATTACCAACCCACCCAGATCCACTCCGTAGGCTCGGCCCGCGCAAGCGACATCATCAACAACATCGTACTTGTCGCGCGCACGGCCAAAACCTTCGATCTGCCCGTGGTTCTCACCACCGTGAACGTAGCCACCACCCGCAACCAGGATACGATTCCGCCCTTGCGCGAAGTGCTGAGCGATGTGGAATCCATCGATCGCACCACCATGAACTCCTGGGAGGATCCCGCGTTCGTGGCAGCCGTCGAACGCACGGGCAGAAAGAAACTCATCATGTGCGCGCTATGGACGGAAGTCTGCCTCGCCTTCCCGGCGATCGACGCCATGCGCGAAGGTTACGAGGTGTACCCCGTCGTCGATGCCGTCGGCGGCACAAGTCTGCTCGCCCACGAAACAGCCCTGCGACGCATCGAGCAGCAAGGCGCGCAGCTGATCACGATCCCCCAGCTGATCTGCGAGCTGCAGCGCGACTGGGCTCGCGATGAAACGGTCAGGGAATTCAGCGACCTTATGTTCGAAGCCCGCGCCTTCGTGGGCATGTAGAGCGCCCGGGCAACAGCGGATAAACGTCAGCAGTCCCTATGGGTGAAAAGATTCTCGAATACCTGAGCGCCAACGGATCCGAACTGCAGCAGGCTTTTCTGCAGCATATAGAAATAAGCTTCATAGCGTTCGCCATCGCCGTCATCATCGGCGTACCATGCGGTTACCTCTGCTGGAAGCACCAACGAGGCGGCAAGCCGCTGCTCGCATTCTTCCAGATCCTGCGCGTCATACCGAGCCTTGCGATCCTGCTGCTGTTCATCCCCATCATGGGCACAGGCGTGCTGCCCGCGTCGATCGCGCTCGTACTGCTCGCCGTGCCCGCCATCCTCATGAACACGACCGCAGGCCTCGCCCAAGTCGATCCCGCAATCATCGAAACGGGTCTCGGCCTCGGCATGACCGATCGGCAGCTGCTGTTCAAGGTTCGATTCCCCTTAGCAACCCCGCTCGTCCTCGCCGGCATGAAAACCGCCGCGATCGAAATCATCGCAAGCGCCACGCTTGCCGCGAAAATCGGCGCAGGCGGTCTGGGAGAGCTCATATTCACGGGGCTCGGCCTGAACAGAATGGATCTCGTCATCGTGGGCGGCGTGTCGGTGGCGCTCATTTCGCTTGCGGTAAGCCTGCTGTTCGACTTGCTGGAGCACCTGATAAGCACGCACCGACATACAAAAAGGAAAGAAGGATCTATGAAACCCCTGAAACAACTGGTTGCCTGCCTCGCCGTCGTAGGCTTGGCGATAGGCCTTGTCGCATGCAGCGGAGGCGACGGCGCAAGCGGAACCGACGGCAAGGATACCATTCGCGTAGGATCGAAGGATTTCACCGAAAACATCGTGGTGAGCGAGATCTACGCGATAGCCCTCGAAGACGCGGGATATTCCGTCGAGCGCGTTCCCGCAGTGGCAAGCTCGGTCATCCACACCACCATCACGAGCAACGAGATCGATCTGTATCCCGAATACACCGGAACCGGCCTGCTCTCGGTTCTCAACATGGATATGATCACCGATCCCGAAGAGGTGTACGAAACCGTCAAAGACGAATACGACAGGCAGTTCGACATCACCTGGCTCGACTACTCGCAAGCAAACGACGGCCAGGGTCTCGTCATCCGCACTTCGGTGGCCGACCAATACGGAATCAAAACCATATCCGATCTGCAAAAGCACGCAAGCGAGCTGAACTTCGCCTCGCAAGGCGAATTCGATGCGCGCGAGGACGGCCTGCCAGCTCTCGAAGCAGCCTACGGCGCATTCGACTGGAAATCATCGAAAGTCTACGACAACGGCCTGAAGTACAGCGTGCTCTCAAGCGGCGACGGCGACGTATCGCCCGCCTACACCACCGAAGGCCAGCTCACCAACACCGACGAATACACGCTGCTGATCGACGACCTGCAGGTATGGCCTCCTTACAACCTCGCGCCCATCGTGCGCAACGACGTCCTGAACGCGAACCCCGAAATCGCCGACATCCTCAACAGGGTGAGCGCAACCCTCACCACTGAAAACGTGACGGCGCTGAACGCCGCCGTCGATGTGGACAAGCGCGAATACGAAGAAGTGGCTCGCGAATACTACGACTCGATCAAGTAGCACCGAAACAGGAAGACCGATGGAAGGCACCGAATCCCGGCGAGTCGCGTCGGGCAAAGCGGGCTTTGCCGAAAGAAAACGATAGGAACGCGCAACCATGAAAGCCATTGAAATGATCGACGTGACGAAGCGGTTCCCCGATGCGAGCGCACCGGCCGTAAACTCCGTTTCCCTCTCGATCGATGAAGGCGAATTCATCACCATTCTCGGCACATCGGGATGCGGAAAGACCACCCTCCTCAAAATGGTCAACCGCCTGTACGAACCCACTGAGGGAACCATCATGCTGTTCGGCGAAGACATCTCGACGGTTGACAAGGTTGTCGTGAGAAGGCGCATCGGATACGTGATCCAGCAGGTAGGACTCTTTCCCCACATGACGATCGCCGACAACGTCGCCACAGTGCCCAAGCTTCTCAAATGGGAGAAACCCGCCATCGAGCAGCGCGTCGACGAGTTGCTCGAAGTGGTGGGGCTTGACCCGCATGAGTACCGGAACCGCTATCCCTCGCAGCTTTCGGGCGGCCAGCAACAGCGCGTGGGGCTCGCCCGCGCGCTCGCCGTCGATCCGAAGATCATGCTACTCGACGAGCCGTTCGGCGCGATCGACGCGATTACCCGCACCAACCTCCAAGACGAGCTCCTTCGCCTCCACAGGGACCTGCGCAAAACGTTCCTCTTCGTCACCCACGACATCAACGAAGCCTTCAAGCTGGGCGACCGCGTCATCGTCATGGACGGCGGACGCGTACGCCAGTTCGACACGCCGCGCAACATCGCGCTCAACCCCGCAGACGATTTCACCGCATCGCTCATCGCCTCGGCACGCGAGCAGGAGCGCTTTTGGGAGGAACTCCAATGATCGATTACCTTCTCACCTATCCCGACAAGCTGCTCACTCCCCTGCTGCAGCACCTCGAACTGCTCGTGATCACGCTCGTCTTATCGCTTGCGGTCGCGACGGTTCTCACTATCGCGTCGATGTATTCGAAAGCGCTCGCGCGGTTTCTCACCTACCTCTTCTCGATCATATACTCCATCCCGAGCTTGGCATTGTTCGTGCTGCTCATCCCCCTGACGGGGCTGGGTGCCACCACGGCCCTCATCGTGCTCGTAACGTACAACCAGTACCTTCTGCTGCGCAACTTCCTCGCCGGCCTCGAAGGCGTCGATCCGGCCGTCATAGAGGCTGCCACGGGCATGGGCATGAGCACGATGCAGATACTCGTGAAGATTCGGCTGCCGCTGGCCAAGAAGGTCCTCTTCACGGGAATCCGGCTCTCCGCCGTCTCGACGATCGGCATCATCACCATCGCCGCGCTCATCAACGCGGGCGGCATCGGCACCCTGCTCTTCGATGGCTTGAGAACCATGAACACCGTCAAAATCCTCTGGGGTGCGATCCTCGCAGGAGGTCTCGCCATCGCCGCCGACGCACTCTTGAAACTGGTCGAAAAGCGACTGGGCGGATGGGGCCAAACGCACCCGGCAACCTTGAAAGAACCTTCGATTAAGGAGACACCATGAAAGCAATCGCATATTCGTCCTGGGAAAGCACCGCGCAGACGATCCATCTCGTTTCGCAGATGCTCGGCAAGTTCAAACTCGCCGAAATGCCCGCGCAACCCGAATGGCAGCAAGTTACCTTGCCGCTGACCGCACAGGGATTTACCACCGGCCTCGTGCCGTGCGCGAATGCCGCATGCACCGTGACGATCGACCTCTTCGATTCGACCGTCGCCGCCGTGAGCACCGATGGGAGGCACAGCTCCTTCGAATTGCGCGACGGACGCTCGATTGCCGATTACTACGCCGACTTCCAGCGCATGCTCGAAGAGATCGGCGCGGATGCCCGCATCAATCCCGTACCCCAGGAAATGGGCATCACCACGCCCTTCGACGAGAACGACGAACCGCGGCGCTACGATGCAGCCGAAGCCCGCGAAGGCTTCGGCATGTTCGCCTTCGCCTATCGGGCCATTCTCGGTTTCCTTTCGGGATTCCGCTGCAAGACGGCGCTGCCGAGCCTGTTCTGGGGGACGTTCGACGTAACCGGCGTTCTGTACAGCGGCAAACCTGCACCCTTCCCCGGCGAAGGCATCATCGAAAAGGTTGCTTTCGACGAAGAACTCATCGAATTCGGGTTCTGGCCGGGCGACGAAGCAGAAGACGATCCAAGCTTCTTCGTGCTGCCCTACCCCTTCGTCGAGGAGGATCTCTCCCATACGCTCAAAGAGTCGTCGCTCGGATTCTACAGCACGGAAAAGGCCGAATATTTCTTGCCGCTCGAAAAGGCGCTTGGCTCAAGCGACCCCGAAACCGAAATCGCAAGCTTCTTCGAAGAAGCGTTTCATGCGCTCGCGAACAGGGGCGATTGGAAGAAGAAGGAATGGTTTACCGCACCGCTCTTTGCGTAGGGAAGCATGCACCCAGATATGCGGAGCCCCGTGCGATGAGAATCGGCACGGGGCTCCGTTTCGTCTTGGCAAGCCGCGCTACATAAGCGAGGACAGGTCGCTCGCAAGCGTCGGCGAACCGAGAATCATTCGATCGAGATCCTTGCGCACGATGCCGCTGTCGATGAGTATCGCCAGGTGGTTTATCAGCGCGTCGGCCTGCGAGCTCAAGGCGCTGGCGCCGACAAGGCGCTCGCCTTCGCGCACGATCTTTACCTTCGAAACGGGTTCGCCGATGCGCCGATAGGTGAACCAGCCCGCGATGTCCCTATCGTCGAGCCTGTACCGTTCAGCATGATCGGCTGTCTCCGTTGCACCCACTCCCACCTGGGCAAGCTTGGGGCTTCCATACACTATGGATACGATGGGCGGATACGCGATCGGCTCGGCTTCGTCTCCCAGGATGCGCCGAGCGAGGTAGGCTCCCTCGAACGAAGCGGTCGGAGTGAGCTTCGGGATCTTCTTGGCAACGACATCGCCGACCGCATAGATCGCAGGGTTCGACGTTTGAAGGAACCCGTCTGCGGCTATGCCGTGCCCGTCGTATTCGACGTGGGCGTTTTCCAGATCGAGGGCCTCCACGTTGGGGATCCGCCCCGTGGCGCCCACAACGCAGTCGAAGCGCTCTGAGTAGCTTTGCGCCCCTTCGATCTTTCCCTGCACCGAAAAGCCCTGCCCTTCTTCCGATATCGATTCTACATCCACATCGAACGCGAACGCGATCCCCTTGTCTTCGTATGCCTTCACCAGACTGCCGACAAGTTCGGCATCGAAGCCCTTTAATGGACGGTCGTTATGATGGATGATGGTGACTTCGCTGCCAGCCGCATTCGCGATGGCTGCAAGTTCGAAGGCGATGTAGCCCGCGCCGAGAAACGCCATGCGCTCCGGCAGCTCGTCCATATCGAGAAAATCGGTGCTCGTAAGAAGGAGCTCCTTGCCCTCGACGTTCAGAATGCTCGGACGCTGTCCTGTCGCAATGACGAAAGCATCCGCTTCGATGACGTCTTCGCCCACCTCGATGCGCGCATCGCCGATAAATCGCGCCGAGCCCTCGATGGCATCGATACCGGACTCCTCGACGCCTTTCTTGAACGATTCCGAAAACGGCTCGGTATACGAGCGCTTGAAAGCCATGAGCTCGGGCCAGTCGATCGATTCGATGCGAGAAAACCCCTTTCCGATCATCTGGTTGTTGCGCTCCACCACCTCCATGCCGCTCACGAGCATCTTCTTGGGGTCGCAACCCCGATTAGGGCACGTGCCGCCCCATAGATCGTCCTCGATCAGGGCAACCCGCTTCCCGCCGGCTTTAAGCGCATAGGCTGCCGCAGCGCCGCCCGGGCCCGATCCGATTACCACAACGTCGTATTTATCCATCGCTCACTCCCAAAAGGCCGCAGCGGTTTCCCGCCGACAGGGTTCGAATGCCGTGCATGTTCTCAGAGTGCGCGAAAAAAGGCGCAGGCGCAATGCACGGGCGGGTATCGCTGCCGAAACGTAAGCGTTTAGATTACATAACGAAACGGGCACAGGAACGCCCTGCGCTCAATGATGCCGAAAGCCCGTGGTAGGGTTTCAGCATGGAATACGATTCGTCGAACAGAGCAGCGAGAACGCCGATGCCGAACAGGAGGCCTAAAGCCCTTACCGTTATGCGCTGGGTGCTGGTTTTCGCCTGGGCCGCCATCATACTCGCATTCGGAGCAAACCTCGGCGTGCCGGTGCCTTTCGGAAACGTCTTCGGGTTCGCGGTGCTTGCCATCGCGCTCGTCAACGCCCTGTGGCAGCACATGCCGCTCGCCTCGGCATGCGTCGTCGCAGCCGTCTGTGCGGGATTTTTCGGAGTCGGGTTCGAGGCGTTTGCGTTTTTCGGTTTCGGAGATGCGGCTTCACCGGGAGATTGGCTCGGAGGCGCACTCGGTGCGGCGGCAGGCGCCGCCATAGGCTACCCGCTCATCAAGAAGGTGGATACGTTCGTCAGCCCCAAATGGGAGTAGCGCGCAGTGCGGCCGCCATCCACAGCAGCGCTACACCGTCGAGAACACCAGCCACCCGAGCGCGCCGAGCCACACCGCGGCCACGATCAGCCTGACGATGTTGTTAACCCGCAAGTTCTTGCTCGGAATCACGAACATGGCGATAAGCCCGCCGAGCGCGCCGCCCAAATGCCCGCTGATGGAGATGCTCGGCACCAAAAACGTGTACACGACGTTGATGGCGATGATGCTTACCATGCTTTTGCTGTATTGCGAAAAGTAACGGCGGTTTCCTTTATGGAGCAACCCGAGCAGCGCCACTGCCACGAAAAGGGCGAACACGCTTGTCGATGCGCCCGCGCTCACCGCTGCCTGCCCTGGCACGAACACGCTTGCGGCATAGGATATCGCGTTGCCCGTTATGCCGCCGATGAAATACAGCAGGATGAAATTGCCGCGCCCGAGCACCCGTTCAAGCACCTCGCCCACGCTGTAGAGCGCAACCATGTTGAACGCCAAATGCATCAGATCGACGTGCAGGAACATCGGCGTGACGAACCGGTACAGATCGGCAGGCGATTGGATAAGCGGCGCATACATGGCGCCCATGTCGACGAGCACGGTCGTGGGAATGCTCACCCTGAAACCGGCGAGAACGGCTTCGATTGCGAACATGGCCACGTTGACGGCGATGAGGATCAGCGTGACGATGCGAAACCTGTTCTGCTGGAAAAAGCTCGGCTTGCTCGCCGCCATCATCTTCTTCAGCTGTTCTTCGTCAATGACGGTTCGGTTGATGTTTGGATCGTTATCGACTCTAATCGGCAAAGCTTGCTCCTTGGCTGCGCAGTACAATCGCATCATGGTACCACGGCACGCGGGCCCAGTCGCCGCCAACCGCTCCCCGTAACCCATTCGTCAGAGGCGCAGCGAAAGCGACGGGCTCGGGTTGCCTATAGCAGCGAAAGCTGCTCGGGCTCCGATTCTCCCGAGTCGGGCTCGGGCGGCCAGCGGTGCTTCTTCATGTCGATGGTTTCCGCATCGACGAAAGTAACGCCCTCGCCTTCGAGCATCTGCCGCTGCTTGTCCTTGCCGCCGAATGCGTATGAGGGCGCAAGGGTTCCCTTGGCGTTGACTATGCGATGGTACGGAAGATCCCATTCGCTCAGGGCCCGGCTCATGGCAAAGCCGACTTCGCGCGAGGCCCTCGGATAGCCCGCAAGCTCGGCGATGGTCCCGTACGTGCAGACCGTCCCCGCAGGCACGCGCGCCACCTGCTCGTACACGCGCTCGAAAAACACCTCGTCCATTTCGACCAAACCTGAAGGCCTGCCGCCTTCGGCTTCTTTAACCTCTTTGATTTCTTTGAACACACGGCCCTCCTCGTTTGGGCATATGGTAGCACGATCGGGTGAAGTCGGTGATTCGCCGTACGGCCAAACGCTCGGCTGCGCACGGCTCGACCGCCGAGCCCCCGGTTCACACCCGCCCGATTGTCAGACGCCCGACAGGCACGCCGCCCGCCTACCGCTTCGGCTTCCGCCGTGTCCGAACGAGCTGTTTGACGTCGTCGAGAATATCGCCATCGGTAACACGGATCATGAGCCATCGCTGATTCATCAACGGCTTCGTCTGCTCGAAGAGATCCCGCACATAGGGAGTGCATCCGCCGAGAACATCGAGCGCCTCGTCGTATTCTTTTGCACCGATGACCACAAGCGCGATGAAGAAGCCGTCCATGGGATACAGGGTGCATAGCGCCCGGCCCGCTTTCCGGTATTTCACGTTCCAACCCGGCTGCCCCGAGCATCCGCTGTAACTTACTTCGGGCTCCACCTGGTAGCCCTCCCGAAGAAACGCATTGAGCTCGCCCCAAAGCGGGGTGCCCACGAAAGCGTCGATATCAGACAGACTCGGCTCCTGGTCGGGCTTGTACCGTTCGATCCATTCCATTGAAACCTCCTTGTGCGTTTACCGCAATTCTCCCGCACCATACCTGACAGCTGTATGTCATATATGCGGAAGGGGGTCACTTCCTTTGTTCGAATTTCTCCCGAACCTCTGCAGGCTGCACCACTTCGACGGCGCTTCCAAACGATGCGAGCATATCGTAGAGGTATTCTCCGTCGGGATATCGGGTGAGCACGTGAAGCCCGCCCTCATCCGACGACTCGATGGAGTCGATGTCGAATTCGTCGTACACCCTTGCTGCAGCAAAGGGCTCGAAAACCAGTTCGAGCAAAACGTATTCGTACGATCGGGGCCAGACCGACCGAACAAGACGCCCAGTTTTCCGAGGACGTCCTCCCCCGTCGCGCATCCCGGCAAGCTCTGCAACCCGAAGAGAATCTCAGCCTGCTCGTCCTTCGACAGGACCGCCTTGTCAAGCACGAAGCCGTCCACAAGCGATACGCCGCCTTCGGATCCACGACTCGTATACACGGGGATGCCCGCCTGCATGAGCGAATCGATATCGCGGTGGATGGTGCGTACCGACACCTCGAAGTGCTCGGCGAGTTCCTTCGCCGTCATCTTATCGCGGCTCATGAGCAGGTAGATGATTTTGAACATGCGGTCGATTTTCATGCGATTCATTGTACCCCATGGCCGCAGCTTGACTGCACAATGCAAAGACGACCTCGAAATCCGACTCCACTCATGCGACAATATCCAAGCAACAACAACCTCGAACTCAGGAAACACAACATGGCAGAATTCATTTACCAAATGTATCAGGCACGCAAGGCCCATGGCGACAAGGTCATCCTCGACGACGTGACGCTTTCGTTCTATCCCGGCGCGAAGATCGGCGTCGTCGGACCGAACGGCATGGGCAAATCGACGCTGCTCAAGATCATGGCGGGCATCGAAGAGGTCACGAACGGCGACGCGCGACTCACACCTGGCTACACAGTCGGCATTCTCGAGCAGGAACCGCCGCTTGATGAAGGGAAAACCGTCATCGAGAACATCAAGCTCGCTTTCGGCGAGATCCTTGCCAAAATCGAGCGCTTCAACCAGATCGGCGAAGAGATGGCCTCGCCCGATGCCGATTTCGATGCCCTCATGGACGAGATGGGCCAGCTGCAAACCGAAATCGACGCCGCCAACGCCTGGGATCTCGACAGCCAGCTTGCCCAAGCAATGGATGCGCTCCAATGCCCCGACCCCGATGCACCCGTCAAACAGCTTTCGGGAGGAGAACGCCGTCGCGTAGCGCTCTGCCGCCTGCTGCTCGAAGCACCCGACCTCCTGCTGCTCGACGAACCGACCAACCACCTCGACGCCGAATCGGTGCTCTGGCTCGAACAGTTCCTCCACACCTACGAAGGCGCCGTGCTCGCCGTCACGCACGACCGCTACTTCCTCGACAACGTGGCGGAATGGATCTGCGAAGTCGATCGCGGGCACCTTTACCCCTACAAGGGCAACTACTCCACCTACCTCGAAACCAAGGCGAAGCGCCTCGAATCGCAAGGGCAGCAGCAAGCCAAGCTCGCCAAGCGCATGCAGTCCGAACTCGAATGGGTGCGCAGTTCTCCGAAAGCGAGGCAAGCGAAGAGCAAAGCACGCCTTGAGCGCTACGAGCAGATGGAAGCCGAAGCCCGCTCTGCCAAGAAGCTCGATTTCGCCGACATCCAGATTCCCGTCGGTCCGCGTTTGGGCTCGAAGGTCATCGTAGCCGAGCACCTGCACAAGGCGTTCGGCGACCGCGTGCTCATCAACGACCTCTCGTTCACCTTGCCCCGCAACGGCATCGTCGGCGTGATCGGCCCGAACGGCGTCGGTAAGACAACGCTGTTCAAGACGATCGTCGGCCTCGAGTCCCTCACAGGGGGCAGCCTTGAAATCGGCGAATCGGTCAAGATATCCTACGTCGATCAAAACCGCGAGGGCATCGACCCGAAGAAAAGCCTTTGGGAAGTCGTCTCCGACGGCAACGACTACATGATGGTGGGCGAGACGGAAATCCCAAGTCGCGCCTACGTAGCGAGCTTCGGATTCAAAGGCTCCGATCAGCAGAAGCCGGCAGGCGTGCTTTCGGGCGGAGAGCGCAACCGCCTGAACCTGGCGCTCACGCTCAAGCAGGGCGGGAATCTGCTTCTGCTCGACGAACCCACCAACGATCTCGATGTCGAAACGCTTTCAAGTCTCGAAGAGGCCCTTTTGAACTTCCCGGGATGCTCGGTCGTCGTCAGCCACGACCGTTGGTTCCTCGATCGCATCGCCACGCACATCCTGGCATGGGAAGGCACCGACGAAGACCCCGGCAACTGGTACTGGTTCGAAGGCAACTTCGAATCGTATCAGGAGAACAGGATTTCCCGACTGGGGCCCGAGGCCTCGAAGCCCCACCGCCTGCACCGCAAGCTCACGAGGGATTAAGCTTTCTCGCCGCAGAGAGAACCAAACTGCGGCCGCAGGGCGGCAACGCCGCGCTGCATAAGCTTTGGCACCGAAAGAGCGCCCGCGCATCCGGTCGGATGCGCGGGCGCTCTCGCTTTTCCGAAGGCGGCCGAATCCCGCAGGAAAACGGCAGCAGAGCAAAATCCGAGCGGCGGCTGCGCTATCGGTTCTCGATCCTTCCGATGTTCTTGAGTTCGATCGAAATCAGGCCGTTCGGCTCGCTGACGAACTCGATGAACTCGGCACTCTGACTGTACTCGGCGGGAAACGTGATCTCTATGCCGGTATCGGTTCTGATCTTATGGTTCTTCGCCACGCGGTCGGCCACCGCCTTTTCAACCACAACGCGCTCGGGGATGGCCTCTTCGGCCACCGCCTCTTCGAAGCGCTTCTGCAGCGCATCGTCTTCGAACACCTCGCGACCCAGTTCCTCGGGGTACACCTCGTCGGAGTCCCGGGCGTTTTCGGCAACGTAGGCCTTCGCCTTCGAGACGGCGACCGCCGAGTTCGCACCGTATTCCTCGGCTACCTCCTCGACGATACGCGCAACCGCATTGAACACCTCTTTGCCCGACGGCCCCATCGAGCATTGCAGCAGACCGTCGGGGATGAGCCAGCGCTCCTCGCCCGCAATCGTGCGCGCCTTGTCGCTGAACGCCACGTTGAGCGAGCCCGATTCGACGAGCGCATAAGACTGCACCTTCTGCGATGGATTCGGGAGGATGGCATGGTGGCGCTCTATCGCAGTACGCACGTCGCCGCTCTCGCCGCGGCCCACTTCGTGCATGAACGCCTGACGGCTCTCGAGCATCAGCATCGCGAAATAGCGCTTGCCCCGACCTTCGAATGCCGCGTCGATCTCTTCATCGGACATGTCTCCCACAGCCGCCTTGGTTTCGTCTTCGAAATCAACCACGAGCACGTCGGTCGAGGCGGCCTTCTCCATGCGTCCGAGCTCCCCGGCAACGAATTCCGCCACCTGGATGGATAGATCCACGAAATCGCGTTGTCCGCGAAAGTAGCTTCTGATCTCCTCGGCAAACATGCTATCGGGCGCAAACTCGCCGCGCTTGTTGTCCAGGTTGCCGAGCGCGTGCTTCGCATGCCCCGCAACGTATCGCTTTGCGTTCTTGCTTGTAAGGTCGAGTTCCTCCTGCGACATCACATTCACGCACGATACGAAATCGAGTACGTGCAGAATCGCGTGGTTGATCTTCATGTAGCTAAACCCTTTCTATCCTCACCGCGCACACCTTGTACTCGGGAGTCTTCGATATCGTGTCGAGTGCAGCGATCGTGAGCCAGTTGCTGTTCCCATCCTGGAAATGAAACGGCATCCACGTTTCGCCGGGCGACGTTTTTTCCGACACGTGCGCTGTGGTCTCTATCTCGCCGCGCCGCGAGGCAACCTTCACCCGATCTCCGTCAGCGATGCCGAGCTCAGCCGCATCGCGCTCGTTCATCTCGATGAACGAGCTGCCAGCCACTTCGTTGAGCCCCTCGGCTCGTCCCGTCATCGCACAGGCGTTGTAATGATACAGGATGCGACCCGTCATCATGATAAACGGATAATCTTCATCGGTTGGCTCGGTCGGCTCGCGGTACCCCGCAAGCGAATAGGCGCCGGCGCCGCGCGAGAACTCGCCCACATGGAGGATCGGCGTTCCAGGATGATCTGCGCTCGGGCAGGGCCACTGCAATCCGCAACCGGCAACCTCGTCCCCATCGAGGCGCGCATGGCTCACGCCTCCGTAAGGGGGCGTCGTGAGCGCGGCGATTTCGTCCATGATCTCAGCGGCGCTCATGTGCGGCTGGGCATACCCCATGCGATTCATGATCTCGGTGAAGATATCGGTATCGAGCATCGTATCGCCGTCGATTTCAACCGCCTTGCGCACGCGCTGAACGCGGCGCTCGGTGTTGGTGAACGTGCCCTCCTTTTCCGCATAGCTCCGCCCGGGCAAAACGACGTCGGCGAACTTCGCAGTCTCGGTCATGAACAGCTCGTCAATCACCAGAAACTCGAGCGATTCGAGCGCATGGATGACATGCCTCGTATCGGGATCGGTGCGCACCGGATCTTCGCCGAAGATGAACATGCCCTTTATCTTGCCATCGAGTATCGCCGGGAAGCATTCAGTGGCCATAAGCCCTGGCTCATGACTGAGCCGGACACCCCACGCCCGTTCGAACTTGGCCATCGCTTCAGGGTTCGCGAGCTTCTGATATCCGGGAAAGTCAGCCGGCGCCGCGCCCATATCGCATGCGCCCTGCACGTTGTTCTGCCCGCGCACCGGGTTCACGCCGCAACCGGGACGGCCGAGCTTGCCCGACACCATTGCGATGTTCGAAAGAGACATCACGCCGTCGGTGCCGCTTGAATGCTCGGTCACGCCGAGGCAGTACACGATCGACGCCTTGTCGGCATTTCCGTACATCCTTGCTGCTGCAACGAGGTCGCGCGGATCGATGTTGCAGATCGCAGCCACCCGCTCGGGCGTATATTCCTTTACCATCTCGGCAAGCTGCTCGAAACCTTCGGTGCGCTCTTCGACGAACGCCTCGTCCGCAAAGCCCTCCTTGATGAGCACATGCACCACGCCGTTGGCGAAGGCCACGTTCGTACCGGGCTTGAGCTTGAGATGGATGTCGGCACGCGCTGTCAACCCGATGTCGCGCGGATCGACCACGATGAGCTTGGCGCCCCGCTCGACCGCGGCGCGGATCTGCATGCCGAATACCGGATGCGCTTCTTCGGGGTTCGAGCCAACGAGCATGATGACATCCGACTCCTGCGCGATGTCGTCGATGGAGTTCGTCATAGCCCCCGACCCTAACGTTGTTGCCAGACCGGCAACGCTGGGGGCGTGTCAAACACGTGCGCAGTTATCGATGTTGTTCGTTCGAAACGCCGTGCGGGCCATCTTCTGGAACAGATAGACATCCTCGTTGGTCGACCGCGAGCAAGCGAACGCCGCAAGCGAGCCTCCCCCGTATCCATCGCGCAAACCCGCAAGGCGACGGGCCACCAGATCGAGCGCCTCGTCCCATGTGGCGGCTTCGAATTCGCCTGTGAGCGCGTTTTTCACCAGCGGCGTGCGGATGCGATCGGGAGAATCCACGAAGCCGTAGCTTGCCGACCTTCCCTTCACGCACAGAAGCGATTTGTTGGACGGACCCGCAGCGCCTTCGGCATCGACGATCCTGCCGTCTTCGACAACGAGGTTGAGCTGACAGCCGACTCCGCAATGAGGGCACGTCGTGAGCACCTTGGTCGCATCGTCGGCATAGTAGCTCGCACGGCGTTTGGTCTTCAGTGCGCCCGTAGGACACGCCTGGGCGCAGTTGCCGCACGATTCGCAGGCGCTCTGCTTCCAGTCGCTCCCGAACGGAGCGTCGATGACGGTACGCACACCGCGCCTGCGCGTTTGCAGCGTATGGTTGCGCGCCGCGTTGTTGCAGGTGCCCACGCACCGCTGGCAGGCGATGCAGAGGTTCGGGTCGTAGATGAGAAAAGGATTGCCATCGAGCACGGGTTCCCTTTTTCTAACCGGAGAAAACGCCGGCTTCGAAACGTCGTATTCGTCGCAGAGCCTTTTGAGCTCGGATTCGTCTCCCTTGCTTGCCGCGAACAGATCGTCTGCCGCCTCGGCTTCGAGATCGGCAACTATCAGCTCGAGGGCGATGCGGCGATACCCGGTGAGTTCCCTCGACTGCGTTACAACAACCATGCCGTCCCGCACAGTCGTCGTACACGCGGGAACAGGCCGATCCTCGTCTCGCACATCGACAACGCATACGCGGCACGAGCCGATCGCGTTGCGCCCCTTGAGATAGCAGAGCGTCGGAATGCGAACGCCCGCCGCTTCGGCGGCATCGAGAATGGTAGCCCCCTCGAAAACTTCGACGCCTATCCCGTCTATCGTCACGTTATTCATACCGTTGCCTTCCTCCTTCAACCGTCCCGCAGCCAAAATGATCGCAACGCAGGCATCTGCCGCATTCCTGCTCGACCTCCTCAAGGCTCATCGAACCTTCGACTTCGAGAAAATCGAGCCTGCGAACGCGAGCCGGACGCTCGGCGATTTCCACACGGCCCCTGGGCGTGCGATCGTTGGACTGAGGTACGGGAGCTTCGATACCGCAATCGAGCGTATGATGGAATCCCAGATATTCGTCGATATTGCGCGCGGCAACCTTGCCGGCGCCTATCGCGCGGATCGCCGACGACGGCCCGGTCTGGCAATCGCCCCCCACGAAAACACCTTCAAGTCCTTCGGCCTGTAAAAACTCGTCGGCATCGAAACAGCCCCACGTGGTCTTCATGCCGAATTCTTCAAACGGCTCGGCTGCAACGCCCTGCCCCACGGCCATGAGCACCGCATCGGCCTCTACGCGCCCATGCGGCTTGTCGGCCGCGACGGGGGCGGGCCTTCCGTCTTTCACCGGCCCGATCATCTGCGGCTGCGTAACGAGCGCCGAGCAGCATCCGCTCCCATCGACCTCGATGCCCACTGGCGATTCGAGCACCACCATCTCGACGCCCTCCGCAATGGCGCTTTCGATCTCGGCGGGAAGCGCCGTCATATCGTCTTTGCGCCTGCGGTACACCACCGACACCTCTTCGGCTCCAGCTCGCACCGCCGTGCGCGCGCAGTCCATGGCAACGTTGCCGCCACCGACAACCGCAACCCGCTTGCCCGTGAAATCGGGATATGCCCCATCGCCGATCTCGCCGAGCAGTTCGACCGCCGACGCGACGCCTTCGGCCCTGGCGTTATCGACCCGCAAAGTCTTGCCGGTCTGCGCACCGACGGCAACGTAGACCGCGTCGTACGCCTCGACGAGATCGCGCATCTCGTTCGCCCCGATCTCTTCGCCGCAACGCACTTCGATGCCGCCGACGGCCAAGATGCCCCTGACATCCTCGTCGAGGCGCTCGCGCGGAAACCGGTAGGCGGGAATGCCGTAACGCAGCATTCCTCCAAGCTGCCTGCGCGCCTCGAACACAACCACGCGATGTCCCATGAGGGAAAGGTAGTACGCACAGGTCAAGCCGCTCGGGCCGCCGCCTACGACCGCAACCGTGCGACCGGTGTCGGCATTTCGCTTCGGCACGTCGACCGTATCGGCCGGCGCCTGTTCGACCGCGTACTTCTTGATGCCGCGAATGTTGATCGGAGCATCAAGAAGCGTTCTGCGGCACCGATCTTCGCACGGATGCTCGCACACGTACGCGCACGCCGTCGGAAACGGGTTGTCCTTGCGTATCATGTTCACAGCCTGGGCGTAATCGCCCGCTCCCGTCAAGGCTATGTAGGCGGGAACGTCGACATGCGCGGGGCACAGGGTCTCGCACGGAACGGTTTGCCCGACCCCCTGTTGGCACAGCCGATCAAACACGTGGCTTCGGTATTCGCCATCGAACTCTTCGAGCCCCGCAAGCACAGAAGAAGCGGCCTCGTATCCGATGGCGCAATCCGACGCATCGCGGATCATTTCGGCAAGCGTCTTCAGAGTGGAAAGTGCGCTCTCATCGGCCTCGCAGGCAACTACCCGTTCGAGCAGAGCCGTCAGCTGGGAAATGCCGTCGCGGCAGGGGACGCACTTGCCGCACGTCTGAGATCCGCTCGCCCGAAGAAGCGATAGCTGCACAGCCAAAGGGCAGGTGCCCGGAGGCGTCGCCGCCACGCGGCGGGCATGTTTATCCAGGTAGTCAGCGATGCGCTCATCGGCACGTGCCTTCGGCGCAACCGATAGTCTCGCCACCAGTTCCTCCCGTTTCCCAAACACCAGCGGATTCCCGCCTAAAGCCCGCCTAAGAAAACAGGCTTCTGCTCGGAAAACCGCACAGACAATGTAACAATTCTAGCGCATCGACCGGCGTTCGGCCTTACTCGGCGACCGTCCTGTCGTGATTCACCACATGGTAGAACAACTTCTTGATTTCGGCGGAATCGTCGGTCTGCCCGAGCACCCACATGGTCTTCGCCACAAGCGCCTCGGTCGTCATATCGCCGCCCTTCAGTATGCCGCAGTGATCGGCGTAGGCGCGTCCGACCTCGTACACGCCAAGATCCAGCCCCTCTTCGGGCACCTGCGTGGTCACGACGAGCGTCTTGCCCGAATCGACCCAATCGAAAATAGCCTTCCGATAGTCGCCGTAGTCGGGAATGCCCCCGATGCCGAACGTTTCGAGGATGATCGCATCGTAATCCCGTTTGAGCAGTCGGAAAACGCTCGGCTTCATCTCAGGCGTGATCTTGAGCACGAACACGCGCTCGTTCAAGCGATCGTACACGCGAGGCTTCGATTCCCTGTCCGGACAGGAAACGCACGTTCCCGCCCTGATAATGCGATTGTTCCTGATAAGCGCAATTTCGGGGAAGTTGACGCTCGCAAACGCGTTGAAGCTCATTGTGCGCTGCTTGCGCGCGCGAGTGCCCGCAAGAACAGCGCCTCCGAACACGACCGAAACGTCGCACGACCGATCGTCGCAGGCGAACAGGACGCTCTGGTACAGATTGAGCTTCGCATCGGTGAAGGGGCTTGCCATGGGTTGCTGCGACCCGGTGAGCACGATGGGCTTTGGACTTCCCTGGATAAGGTAGGAAAGGGCCGCTGCGGTGTAGGCCATGGTGTCGGTTCCGTGCAGCACGACGAACCCATCGTAATCGTCGTAGGATTTCACGATCGCATCCCCGATGCGCATCCAATCCGACGGACGCATGTTGGTGCTGTCTATGTTCATGAGCTGCACGAAGCCAAGCTCGCACAAGCTTCCAATCTGGGGTACGAACTCCGTTAGCTCTTCGCCCGTAAACGCAGGCTTCAAGCCGCATCCGTCCTCAACCGAGGCGATTGTTCCACCCGTAGCGATCAAAAGGATCTTCTTCATGTTCGCGCTTTCTTCTCAACCGTCGTCCTGAAACGATATCCGCACCATTCGCGATGCGCCAGCATAAGGAAAAATCTCCATCAAGCGACTACGCGCGGACGGTCGGCGGAAATGCGCCGCCCCGCTGCCGCTGATGGGTGCTTTCTGTGCATACCGAGAACAGCATCGCGACTTCGCCCCCCGCAAACCACCGAGAGCTTTATACTGGTATATTCGTTGTAACGAAAGCGGTCAGGCAAGGCGAAAGGTACACGATGGGCGGATTCTTCGGAGCGGCATCCCGCAACGATGTGGTGTTGGACGTGTTTTTCGGAGTGGACTACCACTCGCATCTAGGTACACGACGCGCAGGTATGATCTTTCACGACGCGAAGGACGGATTCCAGCGCGAGATACATTCGATCGAGAACACGCCGTTTCGCACCCGTTTCGAAAGCGACCTCCCAGGGTTCCACGGATGCACCGGCATCGGCTGCATCAGCGATACCGATCCGCAACCGCTGCTCGTCCGATCGCATCTCGGCACCTTCGGCATCACGACGGTCGGCGCCATCAACAACGCCGAGCAGCTCGTGGAAAACAACTTCGCCAACGGAGGAAGGCAGTTCATGGCAATGAGTTCGGGGGCCGTGAACACCACGGAACTCGTTGCCGCCCTCATCAATCAGAAAGACGACTTCGTTTCAGGCATCAAACATGCTCAGGATGCCATCGAAGGATCGCTCACGCTGCTCATCATCACCAACGACGGCCAGATCATCGCCGCGCGCGATAAGATGGGGCGCCTGCCGGTGCTCGTCGGCAAAAAGGACGACGGACACTGCATTTCGTTCGAATCGTTCCCCTACCACAAGCTCGATTACGATGATGAGTACGAGCTGGGGCCGGGTGAAATCGTACGCGTGACAGCCGATCGCTACGAGACCATATCCCCTGCCGGCGACAAGATGAAGATCTGCGCGTTCCTGTGGACTTATTACGGCTACCCGAACTCGAACTACGAGGGCATGAACGTCGAGGTCATGCGCTATCGCAACGGTTCGATCATGGCGCGCGACGAAGCGGCGGCAGGCGGCATTCCCGATGTCGACTACGTAGCCGGCGTACCCGATTCGGGCATACCGCACGCGATCGGGTATTCGACGCAGTGCCAAACCCCCTTCGCCCGCCCCTTCATCAAGTACACGCCCACATGGGCGCGTTCGTTCATGCCATCGAACCAAGAGGTGCGAAACCGCGTGGCGAAGATGAAGCAGGTTCCCGTACCCGAATTGATTAACGGCAAGAAACTGCTGTTCGTAGACGATTCCATCGTGCGCGGCACGCAGCTGCGCGAAACCGTCGACTTCCTGTACGGCGCAGGCGCCGCCGAGGTCCACATGCGCTCCGCTTGCCCGCCCCTCATGTTCAGCTGCAAGTACTTGAGCTTTTCGAGCAGCAAATCGGAGATGGAGCTTCTCGCCCGCCGTGTGGTGCAGCAGCTCGAAGGCGACGAAGGGCAAAACCACCTCGACGAATACGCCGACAGTTCGACCGAACGCGGCAAGTGCATGCTTTCCGCCATCTGCGAGGAGATGGGCTTCGATTCACTGGGATTCCAATCGCTCGACGGCATGCTCGAGGCAATCGGCATCGACCCCGAAATGGTATGCACGTATTGCTGGACCGGAAAAGAGTAGCGGCACCAAACGGTGCCGCATTCGCATCTTCCTTCAGGGGTTTCGCCGCAAGCGATCAGTCCATAGCGCGCTTGATGGCCTCCATGAGCTCGCCGTATTCCTCGAATGCAGGCAAATCGGGGTTTTCTGCCTTGATAGAGTCAGGGCTCTTGAACAGGAATCCCGCTTTGCTCGCCTTGATCATTGCAAGGTCGTTGAAGCTATCGCCCGCCGCAACGGTGGTGAATCCGCATGACTGCAGCGCGCGAACCGTCGTCAGCTTCGATTGGGGGCAGCGCATCGCGAATCCCGTGATTTCGCCGTCGGGAGCAACCTCGAGCGTGTTGCAGAAGATCGTCGGCCAGCCAAGTTTCTCCATCAGAGGCTTCGCGAACTGCTCGAACGTATCGCTGATGATGATCACCTGCGTGTAAGCGCGAAGCTCGTCGAGGAATTCCTTCGCACCGGGAATCGGGTCGATCGTCGCGATGGTCTCCTGGATCTCTTTAAGGCCGAGACCGTGTTCGCGAAGAATCCCAAGGCGGTATTCCATGAGCTTGCCGTAATCGGGCTCGTCGCGCGTCGTGCGTTTGAGCTCGGGAATTCCGCTCGCCTCGGCGAACGCGATCCATATCTCGGGAACAAGCACGCCTTCAAGATCGAGGCAGACTACATACATCGCGATTCCTTCCTTTTGCCGTTTCAGCGATTTTTCCAGTCGAAAGCCCGTTTGTCAACTCACGCCGAGCAAACGGGCGCAGGGAACTGACGAAGACCCTTGGTCTCCCATGATTTCGCCTCCCGCGATTCTTGCCGAACGTTCGAATTCGCGAACCTGAACCGCATATCCGAAACGAGACCAGCGCGCTACGGCTGCCGCCGGATGCCCTGCAACGCAGCCCCAATCACGGCTAGCGAACCCTCAAAACCACGTAGGCGTTGAGATCGTCGGTCCGGCCATCCGCCGAGAAACGCGCGGCCACCTCGATCTTGTCCGCAACGCCGGCAATCAGCCCGTCGATCTCGGCCCTCGAAAAACTATGGCAATAGCGGTAGGCGCCGGGCATGTTTTTCCAACCCAGCAGAAAATCCCCCGCATCAAGTTCGGGCATTCCAAGCTCCTCCAAGGCAACCGCGTGCACCTCCCGCGCTTTTGCAGCCATGGCCTCGTTGTTCATGAACTGCCAAAACGACACTACGACAAAGCCGCCCGAACGCGTTCGCTCGATGAGAGCGGACAAAACCCTTTTCCTGTTTTCGAGAAGCGGAATATGATGCATGAATCCGAACGAGACGGAAAGATCGCATATCGGCACATGCAATCGATCGCCCAGATCCTCGCCGCCAACCAGGCAGCCCGCCACATCGAGGTTCTGATGCTCGACGGACGCGTGGGAGCCCAAACGCCCCGCAATCGCGCGAGCGCTTTGGCCGCCCGCAACCGCTCCGTCTGCCACGCCTTCGGGAAGAAGGCCTTTGCAGTTGTCCACCGTGTAGAACGAAAAGCTAATCCCAGGCAAAGCCGAAGCAAGATACGATTCGAACCTCATGTTGCCGCACGCAAGGTCGAACACACGCAGCTCGGCGTTTCCGGACGAAACCCTTGCGCCATCCGCTGCCCCAGCAAGCTTTGGGCCGTCCATCGCGCATGTCCTGCCCGCTCCGACAACCTTGGCATCCTCCCCCTTGCAGCCGCGAGGCGCCCCACTGCCCCGACCGGCTTCCGTCGCTAGGCTTTCCGCCAAACCGAGGCAGCGCTTCCAGCCATTCCACGGCGCCTGCCGCGTCTCGGAAAACGAATCGCAGTGCTTCGCGTAGAAGTCGCTCGTGATAGCGCAGAGCATTTCAGCAGTTTCGGTATTCAAAGGCCTCGCCGATCGGATCGATTGCGATAAAGTCACATCGGTATTATAGAATGCCTTATAGCATGGATGACATCTTACTGGAAATACTCGACGAATTGAGAAGCCGTGGCGGCGTCGACAAGGGTTTCGTGGAAAACCTTGTCCGCAGACACAACCAAGGCCGCACTGGCAAAATGCCCCACTACGCGAAAAAGAAACTTTTGCCCTACTATCTCAAAACCAAGGAATCGGATCCTGGGCTATGGGAAAGCTGGAACGTCGATTCGGCCCTCGAGAAAAAGCTCATCCAAACGCTGCAAGTCAAACCTCGACGCACGGCCTCGGGCGTAGCGACCATCACCGTTATCACAAAACCCTGGAAGTGCTCGAGCAACTGCCTTTACTGCCCCAACGATCTGCGCATGCCCAAAAGCTATCTCGCAGACGAGCCGGCGTGCCAGCGGGCCGAGCGCAACTACTTCGATCCGTACCTTCAGGTGACATCGCGTCTGCGCACCCTCACACACATGGGGCACGTCACCGACAAGATCGAGCTGATCGTGCTCGGCGGCACCTGGACGGACTACCCTGAAAGCTATCAGATATGGTTCGTCAAAGAACTGTTCCGAGCGCTCAACGAGGCCGAGAGGGCAGAGGGGAAAGCAAAAGAGAGGCAGAGGTTCTACGAGGATGCAGGGTTGAGCAATTGCCGAGAGGATCTTGAAGAATTCGTGCGAGATGCACAAAGTGCAGTCGAATCAGGCGATCTCACCTACAACCGCGCAATGACGAGCCTCTACGAAGAGAACGACGGATGGAAAACTGCATCCGCCATCCAAACAGCCGACCTGGCCGAGCTGGCAGAGCAGCAAACCGCCAACGAGGATGCGCGGCATCGGGTGGTCGGCCTGGTCATCGAAACGCGACCCGATGCCATCACCTGCGAAAACCTGAGGCTGATCCGACAGCTTGGATGCACCAAGGTGCAGATGGGCATTCAGAGCCTCGATCCGACCATCCTTCGCATGAACAACCGTGGCATCGGCACCGATGCGATCCGCAAGGCCTTCGAGCTGCTGCGCATCTTCGGCTTCAAGATCCATGTGCACTTCATGGCGAATCTCTACGGATCAAACGTCGAGGCCGACAAGCGCGACTACCGCCGCCTCGTCACCGAAAGCGCCTACCTTCCCGACGAGGTGAAGCTGTATCCCTGCGCACTCGTGCACGGCACGGGGCTTTGCGAGCTGTTCGAAAACGGCAGATGGCGCCCCTATACCGAAGACGAGCTGCTCGACGTGCTCGTTACCGACGCTTCGATCACGCCGCCCTACGTTCGCATCTCGCGCATGATCCGAGACATCTCCTCTCACGACATCGTGGCGGGAAACAAAAAGATCAACCTGCGCCAAATGGTCGAAAGGAAAGCCGCCGCAACAAATACGCCGATCGAAGAAATCCGCTATCGCGAGATCAGCACCGCCGATACGGATATCGGCGAACTCTCCCTCGACATAATCCCTTTTGAAACCACCGTTTCGAGCGAGCGGTTCCTCCAGTGGGTAACGCCCGATGGAAAGATCGCGGGATTCCTCCGACTCTCAATGCCGCACAACGACTACGTATCCAGCACCCCCGACCTGCCCGTCGGACCGGGCGAAGCGATGATCCGCGAGGTTCACGTGTACGGAAAGGTCGCCGGTCTCCATAGAACAGGCGACGGCGCGCAGCACCTCGGATTGGGAAAGCAGCTTATCAAAATCGCCTGCGACATCGCAAAGAACAAAGGCTACGCCAAAATCAACGTCATCAGCTCGGTGGGAACGCGCGAGTACTACCGCGCCCTCGGGTTTACCGAAAGCGGCCTCTATCAGCAGATGCCTCTCGCCTAGAGATGCCGTTCGGGAAACGCCGACAGCAAGATTGTCCAAGGTCCAACAAACGCCCGTTCAGCGGGAAGCGCGTCTTTCGAACAACGATAGAGCACGGTGCGGGAGGCGCTTCCACACGCGACTAAATCCGATGGATGAACAGCCCGCTTCGAAGCTTCGGTTCGAACCACGTCGATTTCGGCGGCATCAGCAATCCCGCATCGGCAACCGCAAAAAGCTCCTCTATCGACGTAGGATACAAGGCAAACGCCACCGCCATACCCCCGTCGACGCGCCGCTTCAGCTCTTCGAGCCCGCGGATGCCGCCGATGAAATCAATGCGCTTGTCAGTGCGAGGATCTTCGATGCCGAGCACGGGGCCGAGCAGGTTGTCCTGCAAAAGCGCAACATCGAGACCCGCCACGGGATCGCTCGATCGATAGGCGTCTTTGATCTCGAGGGAATACCAAACACCGTCAAGATACATGCCGAACGAGCCCTTGCAATCGGGCTTGCATGGCATCGGAGCCGCCTCACCCACCTCGAATCGCTCGCGAATGCGATCGAGGAACTCCCCAGACGACAGACCGTTCAAATCGGCGACCGCTCGGTTGTAATCGAGAATCGTCAGCTGATCGCTCGGGAAAACAACCGAGAGAAAATGGTCGGATTCGAGCGAATCGCCGCAGGGCACGGCATCCGCGAAACCCTGCTTGCCCCCATCGTTGCGATCGGATCCATTGGCGGCCGAGCTTTCGCCACGGCCCCCGCTTGCCGCAGCAGCCCGCTCGCGGCGCAGCAGCCCCGCCTTCACAGCGGAGGCGGCGCGATGATGTCCGTCGGCGATGGAGAGGGCGGGCGTCGCTTCGAAGGCCGCCCGTATGGCGTCGGCATCGGCGGGGTCGTCCACGCGCCACACCGTATGGCGCACGCCGTCATCGGCCTCGAAATCGTAGAGAGGTTCGGCCGAAGCCGTTTTCTCGATCACGCGCTCGATCGTTCCATCCGAGCGAAACGCAAGGAAGATGGGGCCGGTTTGCGCGCCGCACGTATCGACGTGCCGAATGCGGTCGACCTCTTTGTCAGCACGCGTTTTCTCGTGCTTCTTGATGACGTCGTTCAGGTAGTCGTCTATCGACGAGCAGCCAACCACGCCGGTCTGCGACCTGCCATCGACCGCCTGAAGGCGGTACAGATAATAGTGGGGTTCGCCGTCGACAACATACGTTCCATCGGCGATGGCCTCGTCAAGCAACGTGCGCGCCCGCGCATAGATGCGCTCGTCGTGCTTCTCGACCGAATCGGCAAATGTGGCTTCCGCCATGTCTATGCGCAGAAACGAGCGCGGATGCCGCGCGATCTCGTCTTTGGCCTCGTCTAAGCTGAACACGTCGTAGGGAAGCGACGCAACGTCGCTTGCCCTATCCTCGCGCGGACGAATGCAGGAAAAAGGAATCACGTCGGCCATCAGCGCCATCCTCGCTTGTCGGTTTCATCAACAGTTTACAGGGTAGCGCATGGCCGAAGCGAAGCTGCGGGCATTCGGCGAAACGCCCGCAGCTTCTGAGGACAAACGGAAATCGAAACCACCCGAAAGGCTCTGCTACACGGCATCCGCCCGCAAAGCGTCCACAACGCTCGACGCGTGGCTTTTATGCAGCGCGAAAGCCACGCTCACCGCAAGTACCGCGAGCACCACGGCAACCGCTGCGCCCACGTACGGCCACGGCAGGCCGAACTCCAACCCCGAAAACGACAGCCTCGCCGCCTGGTAGAGAAAAAACGTTGTCGCCGTAGCGGCGACCAGCCCGATCACAAGACCGCGCACCGCATAGCTTGCGCATTCGTATGCGAGCATACGGGCGAACGCACGGTCTCCCATGCCCGCAGATTTCAGCATGGCGAACTCGCGCGTTCTCAGAATAATGCTGTTCGTCAGCGTGTTAAACACGTTTGCCACGGCAATGAGGAGCATGATGATCGAGAAGCAGAAGATGAAGAGCTGCACCGCTTGAGCGATAAGCCGGCTTTGCTGCGATGCCTCTGCAACATCGTACACCCTGAAGTCCAGCAAATCGGAATCTCCTGCGAGCTCCTCGAGCGCGACGGCAGCGGCGCTGTGATCTTCGGCCGTAAACGAAAGGTTGCTCCAGTAGAAATCGAACAGACCGGCTTCGCCGCCGGGGCTTTTCGCTCCGGCGGCGCTTCCCGCAACGCTTGCCGGCAGCATGATGGCAGGAAAGTGCATCGAGGCCGCAGCCGTGTTGATCGAAGCGGGCACCTCATCTGCAAGAGCGCCGATCTCCAACGTAGAGCGGGCCGCCACATCCTCGATGGGCTTCTCCATCATGTCGGGTTCGCCTTCGCTGTACTGATTGATGTATCCCGCCGATAACGCCCCCGCCGAATCCTTCAGCAGCCCGACGAATACCCATGATTCGGAATCCACCTGAACAGTATGGTCGATGACGTAGAAATCGACCGTTCCCGTATCGGCAAAGGGCTTCATATCCGCATACGAATCATCCTGCAGGATCCCTTGGTACCGATTGAGGGCGATGGCGCGCGGATTCGAGGCGTCGGTGAAACGCCCCTCGTCAAGTCCGAGTTCGCGCACGAGCTCAAGCCACGAAGCGTCATCGAGGTAGAAAATCGTCACATCTCCAAGATAGTCCCCCTCTTCCGAAAAGCTTGCAGGCGACCATGGCGAGCCCCTCTGCGCGTCAAGATCATCGCCGACGATGCGCCCGTCGCTTGAAATCATTTCTGCGGGGATAACCGCATCGGCTTGCCCCTGCCTGTACGAGCTCAGGAACTTCACGCCCTCTATCATCTCGGCACGCTCGCAGAAATCGTCGAGATCCGACGCAAACGCGCTCATCTCGGCCATCTGCGGCGCCGAACCCGAAACGGTGATGTCGGCACCGCTTCCTGCGCCATCCTGGATTTCAGCCCGGTCCGCTATAGGCGAAAGATACGCCGCAACGCTTCCGGACACCACGATCAACGCAACGCTCACCGCAAGCGACGCCACAACCGTGCGGCCGCGCGCGCTCGACCGTGAAAGGCTTCGATGTGCGATGAAACCAGGGGCGCCGAACAGTTTGCCGGCAAGGCCCGTCGGGCCCACCGCCGCCTTGCCCCCTCGCGCAGCGCGTCTTCCCACCCCGAGAGCTTTGCGCGCAGCGCGCTTGCTCAGCTTCACGTCCTGAGTCTGCCGTATGGCGTCCACCGCCGACACGCGGCCGGCACGCCGCGCGGGAACCCACGCGCTCGCAAGCAGAACGACGATGGAAAGCAGGACGACGATGGCGATCACGACCGGATCGATATGCACGGGCACTCCACCACCCGTCCCCAAAAGCGCGGCAAACGCCTCCTGGCTAAACGAAAACACCAACGCAACGCCCGCCAAACCGACAAGCACGCCCAAAGGAATGCCTATCAGACCGAGGAAAAACGCTTCGAACAACACCGATCTTCGCAGTTGCTTCTTCGACGCGCCAATCGATGACAGCAGGCCGAACTGGCGGGTGCGATCGGCGACCGAAATTGCAAACGAGTTGTAGATCAGCGAAACCGATGCCACGATGATCACGGTAGCGAGCACGTAGGCGATCATCCAGAGCGTTCCCGTTATGGGACGGCCATCGTCGATGCCCTGGTAGCGGAACAGATTGTAGTGATACGTCGGGTACACATGCTCGTCGCCGATGGCGTCGAGTACGAGATCCTGAACGGCCTGCGCGTTCGAAAGCCCCCGCACGGTAAGATACGCACCCGTGACATCCCCTTCCTCCCCCGCGTCCGCGCTTGTAACGGCAACGATGGAGGTCGATGACGATGCGGCCGTGAAATCATTCCCCAGAAAAGACGACTGGCGCTCGTAGAAACCGACGACCGTGTAGGTGCGAATGCTCGCATCGACGATTTCCTCATCATGGGGATACGTTCCTTCTGCAGAGGACAGATAGCTATGGGTTACGCTGTTGAGCGTCAGGCGCCCGTCCCCGTTCGCGTCGTCTACGACGCGCGTTCCGAGGTCGAGGGAAAGCGTGCCCCCGACCTCCAAGGGGCCGCTCGAGGAAACGCCTGCGTCGGAAGCCCCCTCGCCCAAAACCGCATTCTTGCAGAAATCGGGCAGCATGATTTCCTCGGCATTCTCCGGCATACGACCCTCGCTGATCTCGGGAATCATCGTCAGCGGCGAACCTTCGGGGGAGAAGGTGCCTTTGACGGTGCACGGAAGCGTTCGCACCGTCGCGATTTTGCCCATTGTCAGGCTATCCTGCTCGGTCAGATACGCCGAACCCAGCTCGCGGGAAACCGCCATGTCGGCAACGTTATCGCTCCGCTCGAGGTTTTCGAGGGCTGCCGCCGACATGCTCGGAGCGTACACCTGCCAAGAGCCCTCGGTCTCAAGCGTCCGCTCGTACAGCCCCGCCTGCAGGCTCGCCACGCTCGTGAAAACGGCGGCAAGCAGCGCGCACGACAACGCGATGCCGACGACGGAGACCACGGTGCGCACGCGGTTCTTCCTGAGGGACCGCAGCGTGAACGAGGTCATCACGCTCATCGTCTGATCCTCTCATCGCGCGCGATTCTCCCATCCTCGATGGCTATGATGCGATCGGCGGACAGAGCGATGTCCTCGTCATGCGTGATGACCACGAGAGTCTGCCCCATCTGCTTGTTGGAAGCGCGCAGAAGAGCCATGATCTCGCGGCTGTTCTTCGAGTCAAGGTTGCCCGTCGGCTCGTCGGCCAGCACGACGGCGGGCGCGTTCATGAGTGCGCGCCCAATGGCAACACGTTGCTGTTGGCCGCCGGAAAGCTGGTTGGGAAGATGGCTCTCTCTTCCCTCGAGCCCGAGGGAAGAGAGCAGCGACGAGAGACGATCCCGATTCACCTCGCGGCCGTCGAGCGCAACGGGAAGCGTCATGTTCTCCACGACGTTCAACACGGGAATGAGATTGTAGAACTGATATACGAGACCCACTTCTCGGCGCCTGAACACGGCGAGCTCTTCATCCGAGCGCGCGTACACATCGGCTCCGTTCAGCAGAACCGTTCCCGATGTGGGGCGGTCAACGCCGCCCATCAGGTGCAGAAGCGTCGATTTGCCCGATCCCGACGACCCTACGATGGCTACGTATTCGCCCTCGGCGATAGAGAAAGACACATCGTCGAGCGCCCGGGTCGACGCGGGTCCCGATCCGTAAACCTTAGTCAGATGCTGTACGGTAATGATGTCCATGGCGTCCGCCTTCTTCGTCGATGAATGTCCGAGACTATCGTCGCAGACGCTCCTTGCTCGGAAATGACGCTCGCATTACAGAATTGTAATTTCGCCCAACATGCCCGAAAACAGCGCAGGGAACCCCTACACCGTTAACTTCGGAAACGTGATTTCGAAGCATGCCCCTCCCGCTTCGAGATTCGACGCCCGCAACGATCCGCCCTGCGCCGAAACAAGCGATTGCGCAAGCGAAAGCCCGATGCCGAACCCCTGCGCGCGAAACGCATCCACGCCGTCTTTTTCGCTTACCGCGCCGGCCGAGCGAACGCCGCCTCGATAGAAGCGCTCGAACACGTGAGGCAAATCCTCCTCGGCGATGCCCGGGCCGGTATCGGCTATGCGGATGCGGCAGGCTACGGCATCCATGCTGAGGTTCACCGTTATCCGCCCGCCTTCGGGCGTGTGTTCCATGCAGTTCTTGACGATGTTGCCGACGGCCTCGGTCGTCCACGCCGCATCGCCGTCGAACGTTTCAACGCCATCGGCCTCGATGACGCAGTCGACCCCGCGCATGTCAAGCGCAATGGCAAGCGGATCGACCGCCGCCTCCACAGCTTTCGGAGCATCGACGGGACGTCTCTGCAGACGAACGGCACCCGCATCGAGCTTCGCCATCTTCAGCAGGGCCGTCACAAGCCACGAAACCCTGTCGACCATGCGATCGAGTTCGTGAAGCCAACGGGAACGCTCCTCTTCGCTCTGCGACCGCTCTATCACCGGAATCATCAACTCGACAGCGGTAAGGGGCGTGCGGATCTGATGCGAGATATCGGCAAGAGCGTCGGCGAGAGCCGATTTTTCCCGTTCGAGCTGATCGGCAGTGCGGGCAAGACGTGCCGTCATCTTAGACACCTCGTTGCGAAGAATCGCAACATCTCCTTCGCGGCAATCGGACAAGTCGATGCGCCGTCCCGCGTGGAGCACTTCGTCTACCTCTGCGGAAAGACGCGCTATCTCGCGATGGCGCACGATCGAGAACAGGGCGAACAGCCCGACGGAAAGAAGACCCGCAACGGCCGCGGACGCAGCAGCCTGCCATCCGGCCAAAGCATAGGCTCCCGCGCAAACGGCAAGATGGGCGCAAAGAAGCGCTATCGCCTGCCGTGCGAGCACGGGGTTCCTCACAAAGGCGCCCATACTAGCAACCCGCCTTGTAACCGAGGCCGCGAACAGTCACAACGAGCCTCGGGTCGGACGGATCGTCCTCGATTTTCTCACGCAGACGCTTGACATACACGTTGATGGCGTTGTCGCTCACATATTCGCCTGCGCTGTCCCATAAGGCGCTGCGCATGCGCTCGCGCGAAATAAGGGAGCCCGAGTTCTGAGCGAACAGAAGAAGCAGCCGGTATTCTAGGGCGGAGAGCACGACCTCTTCGCCCCGCTTGCGCACCGTAGCCGATACGGGGTCGATTTCAACATCGCCGAGCATCAGCGATGTCGGTTGGCCTTGGATGCGCCGGAGTGCGGCGTTGACGCGCGCAAGGAGCTCCCTCGCGCGAAACGGCTTCGCGATGTAGTCGACCGCGCCCATGTCAAGGCCGGCAACGGTGCTGTACTCGTCATCGGACGCCGTGAGAAACACCACGGGCATGGCGGGGGCAACCTCGCGGGCGGCTGCGCACACGGCAAAGCCGCTCCCCTGTTCGAGCGAAACATCGAGAAGAGCAAGATCGTACAACGACGTTGCCAGCAAATCGATTGCAGCGTCTTGGCGCGACGCCGATTCGACTTCGTATCCTTCGCTGGCAAGCAGTTCCGACAGGGCCGCCACAATGGCCGCGTCATCTTCGACAAGCAGTATGCGCATACGGTACCTCCAACAGGTTCAGACCCATCGCATGATACGCCAGTCCGCGCAAGCGAGCCAAATCGCCCGCACTTCGCCACGGAGTCTCCCAACAGATGAAGAGCTCTCTCACCTATGCATAGCGCTAGCGGACTCGCCTTCCTCCCCCAAAGTAAAGGCAATCAGAATTCCGCAAACCATCATGATCGGCACCGCGTAGCGAGTCAGCCCATTTGCGGGAGAAGCGATGCAGATGAGGAAATTCAACGCAAAAGGAAGAATCATCACCAGCTTGCGCTTTTCACCAGCCCGCACCAGGTAAGCTGCGAGGAAGGCGAGAAGCCAGAGGTATACGGCGGGATAGACGAGCATGCCGATCCCCGGCACATACGCAAAGCAGTCGATAAGGGACACGAACGCATTCACGGCCCCGGTCTCCTGAAACGCAAGCGAGGAATCCACCACTTCGCCGTACACGTCGGGCGCCGGAGTGAGCTGCCACAAGCCCATGCCGGAAACGGCATGGTCGGGGTCTCCGTAAAGCTCGGGGTACCACCATCCGAGGGTCTGATCCACGAACGCCTCGGCGAACAAAACCGGATGGGTAGAACCCATTTCGATGTACGAACGCGCAAAAGCCAGCAGATCTCCGGCATCGTACTCCTTATGGAAGAAGCCGAACTTGATGTTGTCCGATATTTGCGGGTTGTACACCGATTCGACCAACCCGCTTGTATCGAGAACGCGGCTCACTCCCTCGGAAATCGAATCGGTTACGTCTTCGGGCGCCGCAATCCAGTAGCGGGCGGTCTGCTGAAGGGGGATGGCGAGGGCTTCGGAGATCGAACCGTTCTCAGCATCGAGGGCGCCCATGAGCACGGTTTTGTAGCCGATGCCGTACGAAAGAACGACGCAGATCGCAAGGCCGACGAGCGCGGCCGCGCGCCTGCGCGGCTGCTTGAGCATGAGCAGGTACAAGCCGAGGCAGCACAGGATGGCGCATGCAACGAGGGATCCTTCGTTGCGGATGAGAGAGACGGCCAAAGCCAGCAGAAACAGCCGGACGTAATCCCTCTTCCGCGCCCGCCCTCCCGAAGCGCAGCGCCTTGCAAGCTCGAACACCGATACGACCAGCATTCCGAACGCGGCATAGAACAGCGCGTCCTTCTTTACGCTTACAACCGCCCCCCCCCAGACGGGAACGAAAGCGAAAAAGACGATGCACGCGACGGCGATCCACCGCTGTCGCGGAGCGATCGCGCGAACGCATTCGACGATCCGCGCGCACGTATAGGAAACTAGCGCAACCTGCAAAACGACGTAGGCAAACACGCCGATCGAATCGGATCCCAAAGCCCTCCCAACCTGGACGAGCGAGCCGAGCAACAGCGTGGTCGCTAGCGGATGATGCCCGGTATAAGGGTCGGCGCCGAAGAACTGGCGCAGCTGATACGCACCGTCAACGTAGATGGTGCCAGGGAAAAAGACGATGATGTACGGCAACCAGCTAAGCGCAAACAGCGCCATGTAGCTCCAGGGGCTATGTTCTTGCAGGAAAAAGGAGAGCCGCGTGATCCTCGAGTGTACGGCCTTCCCGCAATCGGGCAGGCTTTCCCCCGCATCCGCCCTGCCCCTCAACGCATCCAGCTTCTCGAACAAAAACCGAACGCCGTAGTAGAGAGCGATCCACAGTCCCGCAAAAACCAGGACCGTGAACAGGCATCGCTGCCATGAGCCGATCATAGTGTCGAACGTCCCGTATACGCCGTAGGTAACATCGTTGACGGTAAAAGCTCTGCCAACGACGAGTACGGCCGAGAAAAGGAAGGACAAAACGATGCCCGCTTTGTCAACCCGGTCGGTCCTGCCAACCTGCTTCCCGTACCAAACGAAAAGAACGCAGAGCGCAACTGCAGCCAAAAGCATATCCGACCTGTTGCCCAGGTAAAAAAGATCGGGAAGAGAAAAATCAGGGTCTTGCACAGCGGTAAAATGGCTGCAAATGGCGAACGAGCTCAGAAGAGCCATTACGAAGCTTTTCAAGCAATACCCTTGTTTTTCGAACATGCAAGTCCTTTTTTATGGCAATTTCAACCGCTTGCAGCAAACCGCAACCGACCGACCGTCAGTTCATGCTGCCGCGCAACAGCGCAGCACACACGCCAAGCACGAAGGGTCAGAGCGATTCGCCTCGATCGGCAAATCAAAACGGCAGGCCCCTCGGCGCTCGTGGGTTCCACTATGTGAAAGTGTAACAGCAGTTACCCGAATGCCCTCGATTTTACAACACCAGCCATAATTACTCTGCAAGCAAAACCGCATAGCCAAAGCACCCGGAAGACGCCCCGCAGAAAGCACGCCCCGTTGCATCAAAGGGCTTTCAAGCGGGTCACTCCCTAGGGAGCTTAACTACCAGTCAAGATTCCACTGCGAGTCAAAATACGGCCTAGCCAAAAATGCCGAAAGGCGCCACGTAGGTGGCAATTTGACTTCAGCGAAAGAGCCTGCAGGCTCTTTCTTTTTTTCAAGTATACGCTCCCATCTAACCTTTCGATGAATTTTATCGATTCGGAAAAAACTGCTTGTCCTCTTTTTGGTACTTCGACCTGCCTTTTCACCTCTCTCCCCCAATCTCTGTCCCATATTGCGTACATATGTTCTTGTTTCAATCGGTATTCTTGCGAGAAACCAAATGTTTTGCATGCAAGGAGCATCCCATGAAAGCACACAGCGTAGACCCCGCCACATTCGGCATCAGCTCCGAGCGCATCGTCGGATCGCGCATCGCCGACGTGCTGCTGGGGTGGGACGAAGAGTCCAGGCAATGGATGGAGCGAAGCCCCGTCATCATAAGGCTCGAAGCATGCGACCTGCTTATCGCGATCGCAGATCAGCGTCGCCTGGCACTCCAGGTAGGATCCTTCGACACCGAAAAGCCCCCGCATCTACCATCGAGCAAACACCCCCGAGGCATCGGCGACGAGAAAAAGTCGGCCGCGCTGCGCTGGGAGAGCTATCGGCCCCTCTCTCCCCTGATCGGGGAGAGAATCGAGCGCCTATCGTTAGTCCAGCAAAGAGAGAATCGACCGCCGGAAATCACGATCCGCACAGAGAATATGGGCAGCGTCCATATAACCGTGCAGCATCGCAAAGTCGTTATAGAAGCCGAAGCGCTTGTACTCCACGAAAAGGCGGCTCACGAAGATCCGAAGCAAAAAGCCTTTGAGTCCTCCAGCCCAAGGCCCTTCCCCACAAACCGCGAGCCGGCACCCTCAACCTGGTCAATCCCCGTAAGATTCCACGATCCCAGCGAGGTAATCCCGGTACTCGCGAGCTAGCGACCGAGGCTTCTCGATGCGCACATCGCCGCCGAACTGCGCGAGCCAGCCAAAAAACACGGGGCTTTTCATAACCACGGTGCTCACCCGAGCGGAGCCATCACCGAGCGGTGTCGAATGCACGTCTTTGCCGAACCGGTCGAGCACAGCGCACATGGCCTCTTCTTCAACGATGAACGATGCGGAAACGGGATCCCCCTTGTACATGCCGAACGCACGGCTCTCGAGTTCCCGCACGTCGAAGTTCGCAATCCGCTCGTTTCGCTGCACGCGCTCATCGAGCAGCTCGATATCATCCATGCGGTCAACGCGATAATGGGTGAAGTCGTCGTGCTTTTCATTGAACGTAACCAGATAATAACATCCGTCGGAGTACACGAGCTCCACCGGAGTCTCGACGTAACGCTCGCCGCCATGCTGCATGACCTTTTCTTTGGCGGCGTTGTACTTGAAGTAAAGAAACGAGATCTTCCGGTGCGCGGCCAAAGCGCTTTGTATGCTGTCGACGTTTTTGAACACCGACTCGTTTTGCGTCTTAATGCGTCCCTCTACGTGCAGATGCTTGTCGAGAAGTTTGCGCTGCCGCTTCGATGCAAGTTTTTTGATGCTCCGAATGAGCGCGTCGCTCTTGCTTTTCGTGAGGAACCGACTTCCCTGCACGGCGTCAACCAGCAGAAGAAGCTCGGGAAGGGCGAAGTCGCGATCCTCCACCGCGTACTCGACCGGATAGCGCTGATGCGTCCTCACGTCCAGCCCGAAATCGCGCAGCGTTTCAATATCGCGGTAGATCGACTTGCGCTCCGCAGAAATCCCCTGCTCTTCGAGTTTCTCGATGATCTGCGTCATAGTAAGCCCGCTTTTGGAATCGGTTTCCTCCTGAAGCATCTTCATCAGATAGAGCAGCTTGAGCTTCTGATGTCCTTCCGCCATGATTCCTCCTTGTCAGCAGGGCGATCTCGCAATCGTACACGATTTGCGGCGATAAGGTTTCCACAATAGCGATCCTTTGCGGGACGGCAGTCCCGATTATAGTACACAAAACAAAGATCTCCCGCCCGCATAGCACCGACCCACCCCTGTTTACCCCGGACTAGTCCGAATAGTCGAGCGCGAAACCCCGTTTCTAGACGCTTTGCAGGATGCGCTGCGTCCCTGCCGCACCTAACATGGAGCCGTTCCGCCGCGGCGATCGTTCTCGGCGGACGGGATGAAACCATGAGGAAGGGAGAGAGACATGGAACTTGATCGCAGGAGCTTCATCAAAGGAAGCGTCGCACTGGGAAGCGCTGCCGCCCTGGCAGGACTCGCAGGATGCTCGACTCCGGCCCAGAGCTCGCCGGAAAGCACCGCACCGGAAAGCCAATCGGGAAACGCCAAGGATTACAAAGCGAAGCCCGAGCCGATCGGCGACGACCAGATCGCTGAAACCCTCGAGGCCGACATCGTAGTCGTCGGCGCGGGAAACGCAGGCGCCGTCGCTACGGCAACGGCCTCCGAGGAGGGCGCAAGCGTCATCCTTTTGCAGAAGATCGAGAGCGTCTATTCGCACGGTTTCGTATTCACGGCCATCGGATCGAAAATGCAGCAGGAAATGGGCTATGATGTGAACGGCTGGGAGATCGTCGGCGATATGAATCGCGAGACCGGATGCAACCTCGGCAAATGGGACGTCCTCGGAAACTGGGTCAACTACAGCGGCAACCTAGCCGACTGGATCGTCGATCGCTTCGGCGAGACGAAGTACGGCCCGTTCATCATCGAAGACCCGGTAGCCCCCTCGGAGCACTGGAACCGATCGTTCAAAACCACGTTCATTCCCGTAGGGGAGATGATCGGCACGGGCACCATGATGACGCTCGCCACCGAACTCGTTAACGACGCGGTCGCGCGAGGCAACACCGAAGTGCGGTACAACACGCCCGCCGTCCAGCTCCGACAAGACGAGAGCGGCCGCGTGACCGGAGTCATCGCCCAGACCGAGGCGGGCGACTACATTCTGTGCAACGCGAAGAAGGGCGTCATTCTCGCTGCAGGCGGCTACGAGGGAAACCCCGAGATGCGCGCGGAATACCTGCCTCAGGCAGACGGCCTCGAATCCGCCTACACGCGCCCCGACGTGACTACGGGAGACGGCATACTCATGGGCATGTGGGCCGGCGGCCAGATCCAGCGTTCGCCGCACTGCTCCAACATCCACTACGACCCGAGCCTCAGATTCCATACGCTGCAGGGAACGACCATCCCGTTTCTGCGCGTCAACACCGAGGGGAACCGCTTCTCCAACGAAGATGTAAGCTACGACGAGGTTTGGGCGCAAGACGTGCGGCAGCCCGAGCAGATGCACTTCCAGATATTCGATGACAACTACATGGAGGACCTGCCCAACATGGGCACCGGCATGACCCAATACGGCGATTGGACCACAATCGTGCCCGACGGCGTCGAAAACGGTTGGGTGTACAAAGCCGACACCATCGAAGACCTCGCAAAGCAGATGGGCGTTCCCGCCGATGCCTTCGCAGCAACGGTGCAGCGCTACAACGAGCTTGCGGAAGGCAACTACGACTATGAGCCCGACTTCGGAAAGCTCGGTTACAAGGTGAAACCAATCGCGAAGGCACCGTTCTACGCGATACCGCGTCACGCTTCGGTGCTCACCACGCTAAGCGGCCTTGAAGTGAATGCCGACATGCAGGTTCTCGGCGAAGACCGTAAACCCATCGAAGGGCTCTATGCCGCAGGCAACTGCTCGGGCAACTTCTTCGGAGGCGTATACCAGAAGATGACCACGCCGGGCATGAGCGTAGGCAGAGCGTTTCTAACCGGACGCGTTGCCGCCTGGCGCGCCTGCGGCATCGCCGACTAGCGCAGGCCGCACGCAGACGGTCGCCCGTAGGCAAAGTACGTTCCTACCGATCCCCCGTGCACAGCGCGCCGATACGCCGCTTGCTCGGGGGATCGGCGCGCAAAGACGGTATAATGCATGGATACGGGATGGTGGCAGCTAGCTGTGCCAGGGGAGATTGTCAATGCTGAACAGGATACTCACATGCGCGGAAACGCGCTGGCCCACCATGGGATTTCTCTCCCTGGGGCTCATTTGGGGATGGCTTGACGTCCAGACGTCCTCGTTCGTGCTCTTCCCCCCGGAATCTTCGGGCAGCTCGGCCGGGCTCGAAGCTTACCTGTTCTGGTTCTCGCTTTTCATGACCGCCGCAATTCTGCTCGGCGTGCTCTTCTATCGCAAGGCCGACGCCTCCTTCGGGCGCCCAGGGGCGTTCGCTGCGGCCGCATGCTCTCTATCGGGCAGCATCGCCGCAAGCGCCGCAATCGGCGCCGGATGGATTCCCGCCGAGTTCACGTGGATCGGAGCGGGGCTCGCGGGCATCGGGGCGGCGTGGTTTATGATGTCGTGCGCCAACGCCTACATCAATTTGAAGGCGAAGGATCTGTTCGTATCGGTCGGCTTGTCTAAAATCGTCGGCATCGCCTATTACTTCGTCACCTCGTCGTTGCCGCCAGCGCTCTCCCTCGCCTCCCTTGCCGCAACCCCTGTCGTCATCGCGCTTTTCCTCTGCCGGATAAACTGCCCGAGCGCCGAAACGCGGAAGGGGGAATCCGCGCCGATCGGCACTCGAAGCGATTGCGCCGAAGCATCGCCAACCGGAACCGAAAGCTTCTTCTCGCGAACAACCGACGAGTTCAGCGCCCTGGGCATTTCGAAGAAAAGCGTCCTCAAGCTCTCCATGGTGTGCTTCGTGGTGTTCTTCATCGCCGTGCTCACCAAGCAGGAGGGACTTGCCGCATCCGACCTCGATGCTTCGCTGGCATCGTTTCAGCTTATCAATTTCGGCACGCTGCTCTTGAGCCTCCTGTTCGTTCTCATCGTGGTGGCGCCGCCCAAGCAAGAGCTCACCGCGCTCACCAAAGGGTTCTATGCCGCCATGGCGGTAATCCTCGTTCTCTTCATCGCCACGACGCTTGGCTCCTACCATTCTCCCGCATTCTCGTGGATCAGCGGATCGCTGAGAAACATGCTCGACGCCATCGTATTCGCCATCAGCGCCCTGCTTGTACGGCGCCTCCACACATCGACCGCCCAAACATATGGATTGATCTGCGGGTTCCCCGTATGTCTTGGCGGATTTTTCGGGCATGCGCTCGTCAACAACGTCCTGTTCGCGGGAACCGAGCACATGTACTACCTGACGCTCGTCATCGACCTCGTGGCCATCATCCTGCTGTTCACCGTGTTCACTCCGCGCGATCTCGAGCTCCTGTTCGCCGTCGGCATCGCCGAGCTCCCGGCACAAGGCGAGCAGCGGCAAGCCGGCCGCGTCGAAGCCGATTGGGACGACGTGATTGCGCAGGCAAGCTTCTCAACCCGAGAAGCCGAGGTATTCGCGCTGCTCATGGACGGGTACACGATCCGCCTCATCTCCCAGGAGCTGCATATTTCGCAGAGCACCGTAAAAACGCACATTTCGAAAATCTACCTTAAAACCAACGTGGCCACTCGCGAAGAGCTCTTCATCAAGCTGAAAGCGCACGGCGGCAAAGAGGCGCCAGGCGAATAGGGCGGCATCGAGGGCACGGCCGCATCGGCAAAAGAACACGGGAGGAACGTCGAATGGAGCTGCATCAGCTGAAATACATCGCATCGGTTGCCCGGTGCGGCAGCGTTGCAAAGGCGTCGGAAGATCTCTATGTATCCAAGCAAGCCATCTCGAAGGCGATCATATCGCTCGAACAGGAGCTCGGGTTCGATATATTCGATCGCGACGATAAGATGAGCCCAACCGAAGAGGGAAAGGAGATCCTCCGACACGCCGATGCGATGCTGCGCGAACTCGATGAGATAGACCTGTTCATCGATGCGCGCAAAACAGGGGCAACCGACCGCACGGTGATCTCGGTCGCGTTCAAATCGTTTCCCCTTGATTTTCTTTTCTTCAACGAAAGCCTTGACGCCGTTCGGCTGCTGCGCGAATTCCAGACCAGAACGCCCGGCTGCACCCTTTCAACCTACAAGCTCTCCGACACCGCAATACTCAACGCACTCGAAGAAGGCGCGATAGACCTCGGATTCGTTCAAGGCGAATACGAGCGCAAGGGCATCAAGCTCGTGCCCGTCTCCATGGTCGAGACGCGGGCCATCACGCTCAAAACCAATCCCATCTGCGACAAAGCGTCCCTGCGCATAGAGAACCTGCGCGGGACGCCCATTCGAAGCCCTTTCGATTTCGACCACTTCATCCACTGCTTCATCTCCCGCTGCCGCGAGCGCGGCTTCGACCCGCTGTTCCAAGAAGTGCCCCTCAACGACGATGCGATCAACCGATTTTGCGGCGAAGGCGGCATTCACCTGCAGCCCTTCGATCCCTCGATGGAAACGGCCTACCCTGAATCGCGGTTCATGCCTTTCCATCCGGAAGATAAGATCGATCTCCCCCTTTGCCTCGCCTACAGCGAGGCAAACGAGAAGCCGTACGTCCAAAGGCTTGTCACCTTCATCAGAAACGGCGTTCGCCGATAGTGCGCAAACGAAAACGGGAGCCGCCCTGCTGCAAGGCGACCCCCGTCCTGAAAGAACCTGAAACGGCTATCGGCGCTAAAGCCCCGAGACGTCAGCCTTCGTTGTCGATGAGGCATTGGGCGGCAATCCAGCCGGTAATCCAGCTCGTGCCCACGCCGCCGAACACGGTGGAATTCCAGAAGCACCCGTAGTTCGCCTCACCCGAAAGACCGCCTGCTGTGGTCGCATTGGCGTACAGGCCGGGAATAAGGGTCCCGTCTTCCTTCATGACCTGAAGGTTTTCATCGGTTCGCAATCCGCACATGGTCTTCGCCATCTGACCTCCGACGATGGCTCCGTAAAACGGCGGATCCTGTACGGGATGAAGCCAAGTCGGATCGTACGGAGTCGACATCTCCTCATCGACGCCCTTCTCGCACAGCTCGTTGTACTCCTTCACGGCGCTCTTCAGAACTTCGGGGTCGAGCGTCAGCATCTCCGCAAGTTCTTCAAGCGTATCGGCTTTTTTGACGGCGCCGCGAGCGACGGCATCTTCGACCTCCGAAAGCCAATCAGCCGAGACAAGGCCGCCGTTGTCGATAAGGACATCCGGATCGGTCAGCGGGATGCGATTGCGATCGGACTGCGTCGGCAAAAGCACGTTGTTCTCGAAGATGTTCGTTGGGAAGTTCGAATCGCAGATGGAGTACACCTTGTGCCCCACCGCCGACATCCATGCGGCGCAATTGCTCAAATCGCCCATCTGGCCACCGGGGTTCGCAAAGAGCTCCTGGGTCTGAGCGAAATACGGTTGCCGATTACCGCGTTTGTCAATGATGAGCCAAGGATTATGGAACAGCTGGCGCTCGCCGTGCCAGAAATAGTGCCAGAATTGGCCGTCGCCGCCCGCCGTCTCCTCGTCGATGGCGCCCTCCCAGCAACTCCACGAATCGTACCCCGAAAAATCGGCTCCGAGCCCGAGACCCATGCGGAATACCTCGCCGGTGTGCGAGGGCATGGGGCCGCCCTGCACCGTGCCCTCATAAGCGCTCGGCAGATACGCCTTGATGAGATCGCGGTTCATGCCGAAGCCGCCCGCGGAGAGGATCACGCCCTTGGCAGCCTTGATGTAGCTTTCCTTGCCGCCCGATTCGGCAACAACGCCGAGCACGCGCTCGCCATCGGAAACGAGCTTTGCGCATTTCGTCGACAGGCGAATGTCTGCACCCGCATCCAGCGCAACCTGCTCCATGGCGTTAGTGGGATTGTCCATACCCAAAACAACATTCTGGGTTCCTTCGTGAACCGCCCGATCGTGCCAGATGGGACCGAGGCAGACCATATCGACGCCATCCTGCTCCATGATCCAGTCGCATGCGGGACCAGACATCTCGAGCATGTTCTTCAAATACTTCTCGTCAATCGAGTAAGAATTGTCCTGTTCGTACAAACGCATGAACGCATGAACGTCGGGTGGGAACGAAGGAACCGAAAACTCCAGTTCGTTTTGGTCCTTCGAGCCGCCGAACACGTTGGCGAACGTGCAGGCGTGCCGGCTTGCGCCGCCGACTATGCCTTCCTTCTCGATGCCGATGACCTTCAATCCCTTTTGAGCCAGGTAAGCCACGGCCACAAGACCGCCGCCGCCGACGCCGACGACTACGACATCGGCCTCATCGTCCCACGTCTCAGGGGGGTCGGCCGGCATGATGGGGGCGGCGTCGGGGAGATCGGCTCCCTTGACCCGCTCCGCGAGGCGTGCGGTGATCTCGTCGGTCGGCACCCCCGCATCGCCCGCAGATCCTTTCGGTTCCGATGCGGCAGGCGCCGCGCATCCCGCAAGCGCAGCGCCGCCGAATGCAGCGGCGCTTGCCACAAGGCCGCCTTTGATGAAGCTTCTGCGCGAAAACGCTCCCGACGCCGCTTTGCTCTTTGCTGTGTTGAACGGTGATTCCATGCTCTTCTCCTATCCCCCTGGCCGAAGCCAGCTAGGACAACCGCTTCCGGCTGCCTGATCCCTCTACTGAGTTTTTCCCTAGGGCTGCACTGAAAATCAACACGTGTTTTTGCTTTTCGAGCGTATCACGCCGCAAGGGTCCCTCCCGTCAAATAGGCATTGACGGGAGGGCAACTTCCCGTTGCCGCCCGCAAGCGCGCAAAGAGCCGCATCGGCGCAACCGGACCCTGTTCGCCGAAAACCCCGACGGACTCGATTTCCTGATCACTCCGCTTCCATATTTAACCTTCTCGATTGGAGCGGTTGGGTTTATCATTGTTCTTCGACTGCTTTTCGGCAGCGGTCGCGCTCGCGAAGCGAGATGCGCCGCTCGCTCATCTAGGGGAGGGTTTTCTCACAATGGAATGGCTTGCGCAAGCGCTCAACTTCATCATGGAGCCATGCTATCGGCTGACCGGCAACTGGTGGATCGCCATACTTCTCTTCACCGTCATCGTCAAGATAATCCTGATTCCCATGTCGCTCTGGTGCCAGAAGAACAGCATCGTCATGGTTCAGCTTATGCCCGCGCTGAACCGCATCAAAGTAAAGTACTTCGGAGACAGAGAAACCATCGGCGACAAGCAGCACGAGATGTTCAAAGAACGCCATTACCATCCCCTGCTGAGCCTCGTGCCGCTCGCCGTGCAGATACTCATCCTGTTCGGCTTGGTGGACGTCATTCACGGAATCACCGATTACGGGGCTCCGGGAACCGAGCTTCTGGGCATGGTTCCCGCAACGGATGGAGGCATCGCCTGGTTCATGCCGTTCGCAGCGGGTCTTTCGGCAATCGTCATGGGCTTTGCGCAAAACCGCATCAACCCCCTGCAGCGAGAGCAGTCGCGCATGGAGAAAAACACCACGAACGGCCTATCGATCGGCCTGTCGTTCGTCCTCGGCATATTCGTTGCAACGGGCATGGGCTTTTACTGGGTATGCTCGAACCTCATGTCGATAGCCATCCAGGCCCTCTGCAACGTGATCATCGTGCCCAGAAAGCACATCGACTACGAAGACCTCGAAGCAAGCAAGAAGGAGCTCGAAGAGCTTGAAGCGCTCGATAAGAGCGATCGGAAATGGTACCAGAGAAATCCGCTCGCCAAGCGGGAGAAGGCGGATTACAAGCGCTTCTTCAACGTGGTCAACAAGCATATCGTGTTCTATTCGGAAAGCAGCGGATTCTACAAGTACTTCCAGGGCGTCATCGAGTGGCTTCTCGAAAACTCGGATTGCTCCATACATTACGTTACAAACGATCCCAACGACCAAATTTTCGGCATCGCCGAAAAGCAGCCGCGCATTCGCCCCTATTACATCGGGCCCAAGCGCATCATCACGCTGATGATGAAGATGGATGCGAGCGTGGTCGTAACCACCCTCGAAGATCTCGACACCTATTACATCAAGCGCTCGTACGTATGCGACGAAACGGAATACGTCTTCCTGTTCCATCACATGACGAGCACCCACATGACGCCCAACAAGGGCGCATACGACGGCTACGACACCATCCTGTGCTCCGGTCAGCATCAGATCGACGAACTTCGACGCGCCGAGGAAGTGTACGGGACGCCCGCCAAGGAGCTCGTGCCCTACGGATACGATCTTCTCGATCGCACGATCGAATCCTACCGGCAGCTCGTCGAAGAGCGGCCCGACGAAGCGCATGGTCGCCCCACCGTGATCATCGCCCCCTCGTGGCAAGAGGGGTGCATTCCCGATTCGTGCATCGATGAGATCATCGGATCGCTGCTCGGCAAAGGGTATCGCATCATCGTGCGCCCCCACCCCGAGTACACGAAGCGCTATCGGCCTCGCTGGGAGTCGATTCTCGCCCGCTGGGCCGACGTCTCCGACGAGGAGCTTCAGTTCGAAGGAGATTTCGCCTCGAACAAATCGGTGTTCACCGCAGACATCCTCATCACGGACTGGTCGACGGTTGCCCACGAGTTCTCGTTCTCCACCAACAAGCCGAGCATCTTCATCGATACGCCCATGAAGATAGGAAACCCCGATTACAAAGACATCGACATAGTGCCGACCGACATCTCGCTGCGCAACGAAATCGGCATCTCGCTTTCACTCAACGAGCTCGAAAAGCTTCCCGATGCCATCGCCGAGATGCTTGCCAACCAGTCCGCATGGCACGATCGGATCGCCGAGACAACCCGACGTACCGTGTTCAACATCGGGCACAGCGCAGAAGTTGCCGGAGAATTCCTGCTTGCCCGCATAATCGACAAGCAGGAGAAAGCAAAGGGCCGCTGCAGCGAATCTCCCGAAGGCCGCACGGCCGACGCCGAGGGGGGCGCTGCGGCAAAGCGCTTTGAAGACAACAGGACGGCAGGCGAGGCGAACCGGCGCGCAACCGCCAAAAACGCCGCCCGAACGATAGCCTCCCATATGCCCGAGGCGGCAATCGCAACGCTGTTCGCACTTCCGTTCATGACCCAACCGGCCTATGCGTACGTCGACCCCTCGGTCATGACCTATACGATCCAAGCGCTTGCAGGCGTTGCGGTTGCCCTTTCCGCCGTACTCGGCGTCGTGTTTCGAAAAACGCGCCGCAAGATATTCGCAATGCTCAAAATCGACGAGAACGCGCATAAGGAAGTCGAACCCGACGTTCACCGGGTAATACACGGCCAGCGCGTTTCGGAAAACGGATACGAAGAGCATACGGCGCCCACCGCGGATTCCGGCAACGGCAGACAGGCTGCAGCCGAAAGAAATCGAGGCTCGCGCGAACACCTCCGCTGGCGTGCGCGTCTCGGGTATGCGCTGCTCGCTTCGATCTTCCTCTTCTACACGCTGTTCGTCGTTGCCCCCTTCGAAATCGTCGCCTCGAACTCGGCCAGCCTCATCATGGGCATCGAGGATGTCGGATGGTACATGGTCGGTTTCGCAGGCGCGCTCGCCGCTGCATGCGCGCTGCTCATGTCGATCCTGCGCGGCCGCGCCTTCACCGTCGCGCTCGTCTCCGTAACGGCCGTCGCCATCGGATGCTACCTGCAAGCCATGCTTATGAACCAGGGGCTTCCCACCGCCGACGGAGCCTCCATCCCCTGGCACGATTACACCGCCGTAACCTTTTCGACGGCGCTCGTTTGGATAGCGATCATCGCGGGGCTGATTATCTTAAGCCGTCGCTTCAGCCGTCAAGTCCGCTTCCTCGGCGCCGCAGCAGCCATCGCCCTCATCGCGGTGCAGACGGTTGGCGTCGCAAGCCTCCTCGTCGACCCGGCGGCCCTCCGCGGAGAGAAACTCGACCCGATCGAATGCACCGAAGACGGCTTGTTCGAGCTTTCCCCGAAAAACAACGTCGTTGTACTCGTGCTCGACACCTACGACACCATAGACTTGAAAAACGTCATCGAGCTAGAGCCGGAAATCACCCGTCCGTTCGAGGACTTCACGTTCTTCGAAAACTCCACGGGCTCGATGATCCCCACACGCTACGCAGTTCCGTACCTGCTCACCGACGTTACGCCCCAAGTCGGGCAAACCTACGACGACTACTATGCCGATCGGTACGGCAACGGCCGCTTCATCGACGACATACACGACACCGGCTATTCGATCGGCATATACAGCGATTCCATCGGCGCCGATTTCATCATCCCCTCAGAACGCGACATGGCCTCGAAAACCATCAACCTGCACCCCACGACCACCAAACATGTCAACGTCCCGGGAACGATCGAAATCCTTGCGAAGTGCGCTCTGTACCGCGACATGCCCTGGCTCCTCAAGCCGCAGTTCTGGTTCTACACCGACGAGATGAACAACAAGATGGTATCGACCGTCGAGGGCACCGACGATGCGAACACCCTTTATCAGATGAACGATCCCGCCTACTACGAGAAACTCAAAGAAAGAAAGCTCAGCCTCGTCGACGACGACACGGCGGGCGCGTTTCGGTTCATCCACCTCACCGGCGCCCACTACCCCTACATCATGGACGAGAACGGAATCGATATCGGCGAAGGCAATGCGACGTTCACCCAGCAGGCGATCGGCTCCATCAACATCGTCGCCGAATACATCGACCAGATGAAAGAGCTCGGCATATACGACTCTTCGACGATCATCGTCACCGCAGACCACGGATACTGGTATCTCACACCCGACATGATAGGAGATACGACAAGCCCGATCATGCTCGTCAAACCGGCAAACGATTCCGGGCAGAGAAAGCCGCTCGAGATATCGGATGCCCCGGTAAGCCATATGGATTTCCACCCCACCGTCATCGAAGCCATGGGCGGCGACAGCGAAAAGTACGGCGACACCGTGTTCGAGATAGACGATCCCAACCGAAAGCGCCTTTACTACATGACCACGTCGAACGGCAAACACGATACGGGCATCAAGGAGATAGAGGTCGATGGCGACGCGCTCGACTTCTCGGCCTGGCACCTCACCGGCAACGAATGGCCCATCATTCCTCCCGAGGATTGATGGGCTCCCCTCGCGCGCTCGCGGTTTCGCCGCCAGCTAGACGAAGCTGCGAACCGAGCCCGATCGAAGCGTGCGAGTAGAGGCGCCCGTCAAACTGCCAGCCGCTTGGATAAGTCGATCAGTTCCTGCTTCGACTTGACACCCGTTTTCGAATAAATGTGTCTGACATGGGTATCGACGGTGCTCTTCGATATGAACAGCTCGTCCCTTATGTAGGGATGGCTTCTGCCCTCGAGCAGGTATTCGAGGACTTCCCTCTCCCGGTTCGACAACGCGTACGCCTCGGCCATCTTCGCGCTGCGCATGACGACATCCGCTGGCTGAGAGAGCGCTTGCGCGGGCTTCTCTCCGACATCGGAGAAGAGAAATGCGCTGATGACAACTAACGCAGCTAGAACGCATATCACCAATGATGCGCCAGGTTGAACCAAAGCGGGCACGACAGCATGGTACAGCGCGGGCCCGAGAAACGCCCCCATCATGATGGCAGCGAAACCCCAGCCGATGATGCGCATAGGATCAAAGTCGTCCTTACGGGAAAAGCCGATGATCTGCATCCTCAGTATCGTCTCAAGGGAAGCGTGAGCGGCGGCTAGAAGAAGGCAGGCCAGCGAAAGCGATGCGATGTCGTCAAAAGAACCGAGCAAAAGCCCAACGGCCATAATCGGCAAAACCCAGCGAGCGGCAGCGGCAAATCCGACATTGGACGAATACTTGGTGAACAGCCAGATTACCAGAGCAGACACGGCCAACCCCGTACCGAAAAGAGCCAGCTTGGGAATGGCCAGCGCACCAACACCCGTTGCAAACATCTCCCACACGAAGCTTACGATGGTTATCGCTATGCAGGTACGGGCCATAAGCCAAAAGAAGTCCTTGCCCGCCCTCTTGAACCTACGGAGCCCTTGCTCGGCCTCGCAGGTGCATCGAACGCAGACGATCGCATAGCAAGCAAGTTCGACGAGGGGCATAACGAAAAGAAACACCACAACATGCAAGGAGAAAAACATCCCGATGGAGAACACGAGAAGGCCAACGGCGGCAAACGATGCTATGAAGATCTTTTCGTTCGATTCGATATCCTGCCCGTGGAGCAATACGCCCCAGAAGATCAGAGACACCGTGGTTCCGCAACCCATCAGAAAGTCGCTGACGAAAAGAAGAGGGAAAGGATCCTCAAGTCGAAAAGCCACAAGACTCAAATAGCAACCCAGCAAACGAAGCAAACATCCGACGGCAAACAGGAGCAATTTGGTCGGGCGCGATGATATGAGGGACGATGCCGCAGGAATCAGCAAACCTGGAACCACTCCGACGATGGCAAGCCTCAAAAGAACCTGCTCGGGGTTCTGCAAGCTCGCCTGGATCACAACATCGACATCCACTGGAGGAAACGAGCAGAACACCCATGCGAAGCACAGGCACATTCCGGCAACCTGAAACCAAACCGTTTTCATATCCCACTCCCCTCCCGCATGATTATACCCAATCGCTCTCGCACGACTTCCCTCGCATACGGGTCGAGGGGAAAATCATTACTTTCTATCGATGCTCGAAACGAGGTAAAAGCGAACCTATCGATGCGGCATACAACCTCATCCCGAATACTTGCCCCAAGCAATCCATGGATGCCGATCGAGGCCCATGGCAAGGGATGAGAGAAAGGGATACAACATGGAGAAAATCAGCCGACCCATCGAGCGCAGGAGCTTCCTGAAGGGAGCGGCCTCGCTTGGCGCAGCGGTAGGACTGGGATCGCTCGTCGCCTGTGGGGGAAACCCGCAAGCCTCCGAACCAAATGCCAAAAGCTCTTCTGCGAGCGACAAAAAGCGCTCTTGGGAAACGGCCCCAGACGCTATAGCCGAAAGCGAAATTTCAGAAACCATCGAGGCCGATGTCGTCGTCGTTGGTGCCGGAATGGCCGGAATGGCGTCGTTCATGTACGCCGCCGAAACCGGCGCGCGCACCGTCCTCATCGAAAAAACGAGTTCCTACAACGGCCGAGGCCTTGATTTTGCCGCAGTCGACACAAGAGTGCAAAGAGAAGCGGGCATCGCGATCGACAAGGGCAAGCTAGTCGATGACCTCGTCAAATCATCCGGATACAAAGCCAACGGCAGCCTGATCAAGCTGTGGGCGGATCATTCCGGTGAAATTTTCGACCGGTTGATCGACATGACCGAATCGGACGGCGGGCAGGTAACCCTCGGCTCGGGCTCCTCGGCTTCGGCGGATGCCGAGGATTTCACCACGCGCACCTATCCGACGGACCACATGTTCGGAGGCCTCGTAGAAGGTCCGCTCGCCCTTATTGGCAGAATGGAGGCGGCGGGGAAGGAATCGGACGGCCAGGTGCTTTACGATACGAAAGCAGAGCAGCTCGTCAAAGACGATAGCGGCAAGGTCGTCGGCGTCGTGGCATCGAAGAAAGACGGCTCTTATCTGAAAGTCAACGCCTCAAAGGGAGTCATCCTCGCGACGGGCGATTACGGCAACAATCCTGAAATGGTCGAAGAATGGTGTCCGCTCGTAAAGAACGCAGAGGGAAGCGTTTACCCCAATCCGGATGTCAACGTCGGCGACGGTATCAACATGGCTCTCTGGGCTGGCGGCACCGTGCAAAGCGGATCGCATGCAGCGATGGTGCATCCCATTTTCGGAGGCGGCGCCATGAGCACCGCGTCTTTCCTGAAAGTCAACAGCAACGGCAAGCGCTTCTGCAACGAGAACACCACCCTTCCGGGAATATCGAACATGTACATGACCAGTCCCGACAGAGTCGTATGGTCGATATTCGACGCAGATTTCGAAGAGCAGATGGCCAAAATGTCGGCTCTGAGCAACTACAACAACAACACGGCAGGACCCCTTACCAAATACTTCAGCGAAGGCAAAATGGATCCGGCCAACCCGGGTTCGCCGACCGACGTCGTCAATCTTTGCCTCGATGAGGGAACCACCGTCAAAGCGGATACCATCGAAGAGCTTGCGGCGGCCATCGGCGTCCCTGGCGAATCGCTCGCCGAAACCATCGAGCGGTACAACGAGCTTGTCGAACTCGGAACCGATGAGGACTTCGGAAAAGACGCCGCCGATCTTCAGCCCATAAAAACCGCTCCTTTCTTCGCATCGTCGCTTACCGCTAAAGTGCTCGTTATCGCATCCGGGCTGAACGTGAACGATCAAATGCAGGTTCTCGGAGAAGACGATGCCCCCATCGACGGGCTCTATGCGGTCGGCAACGTTATGGGCAATTTCTTCGCCAACGACTACCCGATCTGCGCACCCGGACTGAGCCATGGGAGATGCCTTACCCTCGGGGCTCTTCTCGGCAACGCGGTCGCAACGGAAGCGAAGCTGTAAGCATCGCAAGCGCATGAAACGCGAAGGCCTCGGTGCCGACCGAGGCCTTCGCCCGCCCGCCATCCGTAACAATTCGCCCGCAAACCCCATACCCGAATTTCGTTTCTTCTACGTTAACCTTTGGGTAGCACTTCCCTTGATGCCGCCGTTTCGCGTTACTATGGTTCCATACACAGAAAACCGTACACGACTACCTGCAAGGAGCACCATGGAACGCATACGCATTGGAATTCTCGGCTACGGAAACCTCGGACGCGGCGTCGAGCTCGCCATCTCCCAACAAGCAGATATGGAACTCGTCGGCGTGTTCACCCGTCGCGACCCCGCAAGCGTCAAGGTTCAAACCGAAGGCGTGCCCGTTCGTCCCGCAAGCGAACTCGATGAGGGCGCCGACGATATCGACGTGCTCGTCTTATGCGGAGGAAGCGCAACCGACCTGCCCGAGCAAACCCCGCACTACGCCGCGAAGTACACCGTCGTCGACAGCTTCGACACCCATGCGAACATCCCCGAGCATTTCGCCGCAGTAGACAAGGTTGCCACAATCGGCGGAACCATCGCCATCATCTCCTGCGGATGGGATCCGGGCATGTTCTCGCTCAACCGACTGTACGGAACCTGCGTTCTACCCCAAGGAACCGATTACACGTTCTGGGGCCGCGGAGTCAGCCAAGGACACTCCGATGCGATTCGGCGCATCGACGGCGTCGCCGATGCGAAGCAGTACACCATCCCCGTCGAAGCTGCCCTCGAAGCGGTTCGCTCGGGCGCTAATCCAGAGCTCACCACGCGCCAAAAGCACACGCGCGAATGCTGGGTCGTGCTCGAAGAGGGCGCCGACGCCGCAGCCGTTGAAGAGCAGATCGTCACTATGCCGAACTATTTCGCCGATTACGATACAACCGTGCACTTCGTTTCCCAGGAAGAGCTCGACCGCGATCACGCCGGCATCCCCCATGGCGGCTTCGTGCTTCGCAGCGGCGAAACGGGCGACGGGAACCCCGCATTGATCGAATACTCGCTCAAGCTCGGCTCGAACCCCGGATTCACCGGAAACGTGCTCGTAGCGTTCGCGCGGGCCGCACATCGCCTTTCGGTCGAAGGTCAATCGGGCGCCCGTACGGTGTTCGACATCGCACCCGCCTACCTATCCTCCCATAGCGGCGACTACCTGCGCGAGCATCTGCTCTAGACGAAGCCGAGGATCGCGAGGAAACCACCTATGGGAACAGCCGTCCACATCGACGCCGATCGCTGCATAGGGTGCGGCGAATGCGTAGCCGATTGCTTTCCGGGAGTACTGCGACTCGATGCGGGGATCGCCGTCGTTGGCGGCCCCTGCATCAAATGCGGTCATTGCGTTGCCGTATGCCCGACGGAAGCGGCAAGCATACCCGAATACGGTGCAGACGACATCGACGACATCGATCGCACGCCCGCCATCGAACCCGAGCAGCTGCTTCGCGCCGTCAAATCCCGCCGAAGCATCCGCTCATACCGCGAAGAGCAACTCGATTGCGCCGTCATCGAGGACATGGTTCAGGCCGCGCGCTACACCCCAACCGCCAGAAACAGGCAGCGCACGAAAATCATCATCGTGCAAAACGAGCTCGCCGAGTTCAAGGAACGTCTCTGGGATGAGCTCCCTCAGGTGATTGAACAGCTGAAACAGGAGCGCTCCCCTTATGTCCGCGTATTCGAGCAGACGTATCGAAACCATCGGGAAAACGGTTCCGACCAGCTTTTCTTCAATGCTCCAGCGTTCGTTCTCGTCGTAACCAAAAATCCGTGGGACGGGGGGCTCGCCGCAGCGAACATGGAGCTCGCCGCCGTCTCCCATGGTGCGGGAGTCCTGCACAGCGGATATCTCAAGCGCATCATCTCGGGAAACGAACCGCTCGAAAGCTGGCTCGGCATAGAGGGCAGGGAAATCGCCTGCTGCATGCTTGCCGGATACCCCGCCGTCCGATACCGCCGCACGGCTCCGAGAAAAGCCGCTTCGGTGATCGTTCGGTAATCATCACCATCGTCGTCGGCCGGCGGCGTGCAAAGCGCAAATCGCCCGCTCTCGATTTCCGCCGGCATCATCCTTTCGAATCTGGTCGCCCTTAACCGGCGGCCACTCGATTCCCAGCCGATTGACCGGCAGCCGTCTCGCCTGCCGCCTTGCTTGCCGATCCCTGGCCGGAACCCGATCCCGAATTCGATCCCGAATTCGATCCCGATCCTTGGTCGCTGCTCGGATTCGATCCGGAACCCGAGCCCGACTCGGAACCGGACCCCTGGCCGGATCCCGACGACCCCTGGCCGTCGCCGCTTCCGGCATTCCCGCCGCTTCCCTCGCCGTCCGATCCCTGGTCGCTTCCGCCCGATGAACCCGACGAACCCGATGAACCCGATGAACCATCGGTTTTTCCATCATCGGCCGACCCCGAAGATCCCGAACCCGACTGATCCGATCCCGAATCCTTCCCGGCATCGGGTGATGCGGCATCGCCTTTGCCTTTGTCAGAACCGGTATCGGAAGCCGATGAGTCCGACGAAGGCGCAGCTGCATCGTCCGCCGGTCCGCTCTGCGTATAGACCGAAGGCAACGGCGAGACCTTCGCTCCGATGCCCTGTCCACCCGTCAGAGCATTGACCAAGAACGCCGAAACCACCACCGCGACAAGCGCAGAAACAACCGCTACGGCAGCAACGCTTCGCTGGAGCCTCTTCTTGTGCTTGCGCAGCGTCTTCGCGCGAATGACGGTCGCATCGCCCTGCAAGGCAGTATCGTCCAGGCTCGGCGTGTGAGATTGCCTGCGGGTTATCGGGCTCAGCACCGCCGTCTTGTCGGCGGCAACCCCTTCTGCGAGCACGGGAGATTCGCTTTCGCGCGCACGTTCGCCTCTGGTGCTTTCGGCAGGCCCCTCTAAGGACTCTGCCGCAAGCACCGCAGTCCGCACCGATGCCACCTCGGCCGTCGTCGCAGCCGGCAAGGCGTCTTCGCTTCCGTCCCCCCTCGGGGCCGACGGAGCATCGACGGGGTTCAGATCACGCAGCTTCTCTGCCGAGGCGGCGAGGAATTTCTTATACAGCTGGGATGCAACCGCAGACACGATGGAACCAACCGCAACGCCTATCACCGAACCGGCGATGCCGATCTGGGAAGCGAGCAGCATGGAGGTTACCGCCGCAAGAGCGCCGGCGATAACCTGGGTTGCCGAAAGGTCGTCGAACAGACCCCCCTTCTTGGCTTTCCGGTCCTGCGCTTCGCTTGCCACGGCGGGCCTCCTTTCGTTTCCTTCAGTATGTTGAACACATCTTCACCACTGAACATACCGCACGTCGAAGCGGGCTTTCCATTCTCCATCCAACCGTTACCTCCCAGCCACACAACATGCGCATCGCCTCCTGAAATCATCCGCAAGAAGTCCGCATCGAGGTGGCACGAAGCTGCGAGCGGCGCAAGGGGGTTTCGGGGCCTTTTCGAAAACCGCGACGACTCCATCGGCAGCCGATCGGCATAAACCGTGACGCTCCCTGATAAACGCACCGGTACGTGCTATAGTTTGCATGCGCTTTGATGCGTACGTGCATCTTCGGAAAGGAACGCCATGGCCGCCACCGTCCAGACCCTGCTCGAGAATCAGCCCGATATCTTCTGGGGCTCGTATCACGATGACCCGAACTATCATTTCGGAATCTCCCTCAATTACCGAGAGGACATACTCATCCTGCTGGCCGTCTACGTCATGAGCGATTGCATCGAGGATGAAGACGGCGGCGAAGAGATGCTCGTTGGACCCGAGGTTCTTTCGGAATGCTATACGATCGAGGACCTCGAAAAGCACGGCATCGTGCTCAGCGACCTTATGGGCGAAGACGACGCCGAGGCCATCGGCTGGTATTGCGCCGAGCTCTCGGTGTTCAAGAAAAGCGACCTTGATGCCATCAGGGAAAGCAGCGCCCGCCTCGATGGCTATCTCGACACCGTCATCAGCATCCTCGAGGCCGACGCCGAAGAAGCGGCGGCCGATGCCGAGGCGTTCGAGGACGTTTCGTTCTTCGACATGCAGCACGATCTGGAGGCCATACCGACCAATATCGACGACGGCGCGCTCGCCAAGCCCTTGCCGTTCGAATTCCGCCTCGTCGGAGACGCATTGCTCGGTTGGCAATCGGCCGACGAAAGCGAGTACCGCTAGAAACCCGAGAACAGCCGCTCGGACGTCTGCTCGATGCGGGCAGCGGCATCAAGGCCGCGCAACCGCTCGATCTCGTCAAGCGTGTCGGACAACAGCCCCGCAAGGTCGAACGAGGATGCCGGCGCGCCCGGCCCGGCAGGGGCGTCGGTTTCGAGCAGCAACCGGTCTTCGGGAATCGCCTTCACGTACTCCCGGCCCCGCTTCGACGCAGCCATCTTCGGCCCCACAGAAAAGAAGCAACCGAGGCCGATAGCGCGTTGCAGCTGATCTGACGATCCCGAAAACCAATGCATGATGCAGGCGTTCGCCCGCGCGGTGCCGAACCGCTCAAGCATGTCGAGCATCGCATCTTCCGCACGCACCGCATGAACGGATACGACCTTTCCGCCGTGTCCGCACGTTGCAAGCACCCGTTCGAACGCCGCCAGCTGAACGGCTTCCGAACCCTTGCAGCGCTTTCCAAAATCGAGCCCGACCTCCCCGATGAACGACGACCCGGAAGCTATCTGCTCGAAAAGGGCGATATCCTCCCACCCGCAGCTTCCATCGGCGACCCACCACGGATGAAGGCCGAGGCCGACGCGAATATTAGTATGGGACCCGAGCAATTCGAAGGCCCTTCCGAAATCCCGTGGCGTCACCGTCACGGAAAAACACTTCAGGTCTTGCTCGTCGGCCTTCGCAGCCGCCGATCGCACATCGTCAAAGAAATCAAGATGGCAATGCATGTCGAACAAGGTCATCGGCATTCGCCGCCCGTGCGCTTGATCGAATCGGCCAGCTTCATCGCATTGCGCTTCGCCTCGCCGCCCCCGCCGATGCCCGACAGCTCCCGAATGACCTCGCCGGCTATCATCTGCCCCATGATGGGAGGAACGAACGACGCCGTTCCCAGGTTCGATCGGTCTCGCCGTTCGCTCCCCTCGCCCGATTCCGTTTTAACCGGCTCTTCGCACGAGTACAGAACGCGCAGGCGGTCGATGCCCCGCTTGCGTGCCTCCTTCCGCATTATTCGGCAAAGCGGGCAATTAACCGTCTCGTACAGGTCTGCCGTTCTGAAGCATTCCGGGTGAAGCTTGTTTGCAGCCCCCATGCTGCTGATGAGGCGCAATCCCCTTTCCTGGGCAAGAAGGGCAAGGGCGAGTTTGGTCGAAACGGTATCGATCGCATCGACGACGTAGTCGAGCTCGCCCCGATACGCATCGAACAGCTCCGCAAGGTTGTCGGAGAGCACGAACATATCGTGAGCAGCCACTTCCGCCCAAGGGTTGATATCGGCTATCATGGCCTGCATGACTTCGGTTTTCTTGCGTCCGACCGTACTGCGAAAGGCGATCGCCTGCCTGTTTATATTGCTTTCTTGCACGATGTCGTGATCGACGATAACGAGGCGTCCCACGCCACCTCGCGCCAGAGCCTCAACGCAGTTCGATCCCACGCCGCCCAGACCCAACACCATGACAGTGGAGCCCCCAAGGCGCTCCACGCCTTCGCGACCCAGTATGACCTCAAGTTTCGAGGTAGCGCTTTGCCCATCGGCACCCATAGACCATCCTTTCGACAGAAAACCATGGTAGCACGACCATGCAGATCGAAAAACGTCGAGGACGATTGCGAAAAGCGGGGATCGCCGCTACGGGCGCAGCCACGCCTCCCAGGCATCGGCCTCGCGTCGGGCCTGCGCGTACCCGCGTTCATAGGAAGCCTGCAATTTCGAATAGTCGGTCTCCTTGTTGGAAACGCCCATCGATTCGGGATAGAACACCATCGCAGAGCCCTCGCGTTCGAGCCGTTCGATCTCGTCGAGGATCTCGTTATAGTGGCGCCAACGCTCGATCGACCGCTCGGCCACCAGCGGATGCTTGCGGAACAGCATGCGGAACAACCGCTGCACTGTCGGGCTCATGGGCTTCTTGCGGTATTCGCGCTCCTGCGAGCGGATGATGAAGAGACGCTCGAAGCCGTCACGCCGCGCCGCATCGAGCAGGATTCCCCAGCTATCCCCCATGCCGCCATCCATATACGTCCGTCCCCCGATAGTCGTAGGCGGCATGAAGATGGGCATGGTCGAACTTGCGCGCACGCGCAGCATCATATCGCGCATGGTCGGCATGTCGGCCTTTGTCCATTCAACGGTCTCACCCGTATCCCAATCGAACCCCTCGATGTGGACATCGGCGGGGTTCGCCTGAAACGCGTCCCAATCGAACGCAAACGCATCGTCCATGCCGGCATGCTCTTCGGCGATTCCCTCGTATAGGTACGGCCCGTTGAAATACCCCTTGCCGCAAAGCATGCTTTTCACGCCGCCGAACCGAGGATCGTTCACAAGATCGACGAACGAGGCCTTGGTTCTGGCAATGTCGCACGATACGTAGTTGACGGCATGGCTCGAACCGGCCGAAATTCCGTACACCTTTCCGAAGCGCATCTCGCGCTCGAGCAGCGTCACCACGGCTCCCGCCGTATAGCTCGCCCGCATGCCTCCGCCTTCGATGACAAGCGCGACATCGGGTATGTTAACCGTAAGAGATTCCATGAAAGCGATTATACCCGCGCCGAGCATGCCCGCCATCAGAAATATCACCGATCAGTCGAAAACGGCATCGCCTCTCGCTTCTTTACGGCCACGACGCCCAGCTGCGATGACTCCCCGGTCAAGGGGCTTCCCATCAGATCACCGCCGACGTAATCGACGACAAGCCCCGCCGAATGCAGCTCCTGCGCGATGCGCTGTTCGGTAAACACTGTCAGATGATTGTGGTAGACCGCTATCTCATCGTCCACGACAACGCTGGTTTCGCAATACGAGTTCGTTTCGGGAAACAACCATGTCTTGCCGATGACCACATGCGGATGCGTGCGGAAGAACCCCGTTTCGAACGATTCCCACGAACCGCCTGAATCGAGCTCGGAAAGCCTCTGCTCCGACGCCACGTCGAAGGCGAACATTCCACCGGGCCGAAGGGCTGCGGCAATGTTGCATAAAACCGCTTGCCTCTCATCGGGCGACAAGACTCCGAGATCCTCCCATACGAGAATCGCCGCATCGAAGCAGCTCTCGCCGAACGGCTCGCAATAGCTCTGGTTACGGTATTCGATAAGCTGCCCCGCCTGTTTCGCCTGCGCGGTCGCATAGGCTATCGAGCTCTCGGAAATGTCGATCCCCGTCACCGCAACGCCTTGCCGGGCGAACCGCTCGGCATACAAGCCAGGGCCGCAACCAAGGTCGACAAGGGATCTCCCCTCGTCCAGACACAGCCTGTCTCGCAGAAACGAAACCGTCTTATCTATCCGATCGGGCGCATAGCTCGCCGAATCCGTGCTCCCATCCAGATGAGCCTGCAGCATTTGGGGAGATATTCGGGCATCGGTCCATATGCTCGCTCCGCGCTCGAAGGGTTTGGGCTTTTGCAGTGCGGCGTAGAGATCCATAGCATATCGCTTTCTCGTTTGAACAACGGCTCCATTATATACGGGAGGCCGCAACCGCAGCCATCGCGCTTGCGCCCGCTTCGCCCGCACGGTCGTTGACGGATCGTCAAAAGTGTCTATTGACGATCCGTCAACCAAAAGCGTATCCTGCGCTCATCAGGCGATGCCGAGCACATCGATCGGAGGTGTACCGATGAGCGGCGAAAGCGAGCAGCATGCAACGCGGCGCGCAGATATAGTGGAAGCAGCGCGACAGCTCTATGAAGAGCAGGGGCTCTCCCGCACGTCGGTGCAAGATATCACGAACCGCGTCGGCGTCACGAGAACGCTCTTCTACCACTACTTCCCCGGCAAAGACGCCGTTACTTCGGCTGTGCTCGACGATTACATCGGCGATTACCTCGAAGCGCTCCACCACTGGAACGCGCAAAGGCAACAGGGGAACATCGAACACGCGCTCGAAAGCGTAGTCAAACTTTTGCGCCTGGGCGTATTCGAACACGACTCGTTCAGAAGAGCGCTCGCATCACGGGAGAATTCGGCACTCTACCTCGAATTTCTCAACCGCGTTGCCGACCGCATGGCCTCCTACATCGTTGAAACGACCGTGCGCGACTACGAGGCGCTGCACGAGATCAAGATCGATCACGTTTACGAAACCTTCTACGTGCTGATCGTCGGCGTCGTAGGGTTCGTGCGAAGGCATCCCGAAGTCGACGACGAGGTTTTGAAGGACATCATCGCCCAAACGCTGCACATGGACAGGGGATGCGGGCCCGCCGACGGCCCCAAAGGTCCCAAGGATCCTGAAGGCGAATCGAAAAGACCCGACACGCAAGGAGCGTAAAGGCATACCGACAACCGAAGAAGCCGGATGAGCCAAGCCGCCCGGCAAAACGAAAGGAGCGCCCGCAAGGATGCTTGGCCCCGCACGTCTCACACCAAGGAAAAGAAAGGGATGACCAATGCTATTCCAAGTCTATGGCGAAAACGCCATCTACCAATGGATCGGATGGGCCGTCGTGTTCATCAGCCTGATCCTCATCAACGAACTCGCACGCCGCACGAGGGCGGGCGGCGTCTTCTGCTTCATCGTGCTGCCGGCGGGGCTCACGATCTACTTCATAGCAATCACGGTCGGTGCCGCATCCGGCGCCGAATGGGCGCTCGACAACCCAACCCATCTGTACATGAACAGCTGGTTTCACTACGCGAAGCTCTATGCGGCAACCATCGGCTGCATCGGCTTCATGGCGCTCAAATACAGATGGGGCGCGATCGGCAAGTCGCATTGGTTCAAATGCTTCCCGTTCGTCATCGTTGCCATCAACATCCTCATCGCCGTGGTGAGCGATTTCGAATCGGCCGTGCGCGCATTCGGAACCACCTGGGTTTCAAGCGAGGGAGTCACGTTGTACGGCGGCTGGCACAACGTGTTCAACGGCATTGCGGGGCTTATCAACATCTTCGTCATGACCGGCTGGTTCGGCATCTACGTTTCCAAGAAGAAGCAGGACATGCTCTGGCCCGACATGACGTGGGTGTTCATCATCTCCTATGACATCTGGAACTTCTGCTACACCTACAACTGCCTGCCAACCCATTCGTTCTATTGCGGCCTTGCGCTTTTGCTTGCGCCCACCGTCGCCGCATTCCTCTGGAACAAGGGCGGCTGGATCCAAAACCGCGCCTTCACGCTTGCCATCTGGTGCATGTTCGCCCAATGCTTCTCGATGTTCCTCGATTCGAGCGTCTTCGCCGTGCAGTCGGTGAACGACCCGAATGTGAACCTCGCCATCTCGATAGTATCGCTGCTCGCCAACGTGGCCGCCATCGGCTACGTAATCTACCGCTCGAAGAAACTCAAGCGCAATCCCTACACCAACGAGATATTCGTGGGGACGAAAGATTACGAAAAGGCCATGGCGCGCGCCGAGGATGCACCGAAGGTCGCCTAAGCCTGTCAATCGAAATCCCGCAGGATCGCAGGATAGGCCGGGCAGCGCGGCGGAAAAACGCTGCAGACGGGGGCCGCGGATCGCGTTCGCGGCCCCCAGGGAGATCAGCGAGCCCCGCCTACACGACCAGCAGCAAACCGAGGGCCACGATGATCGCCCCGCTCATGAAGTTCACCGCATCGTTGGTGACCCATGCGTAGCCCGATACGAGGACGCAACCGCCCCGTCCACCCGCAGACGGCGCCTCCACCAGATCGGGCTTTTCGGATACACGGTATTTTGCCTGCAGAAGGGAGCCGAGCACGCTGTCGACAAGCGAGCCCAAAACGCCGCAGGCGATGATGAAGAAAAACGCATCGGGCCCCGTCGGCACGGAATAGCCGAACGCGTGGAACAGAAGCATGGCAAGAAAGGCCGATGTAGTCGATCCGATGGCAGTTGCAACCAAACCGAGAGGGCTCACGCCGCCGGAAAGGCCACGCTGCATGCGCTTGCCGGTCAGGATGTTGATCGGCGGGTTCGCGCTGAAAACTCCGATTTCCGACGCCCATGTATCGGCGGTGCTTGCGGCGAGGGCCGCAGCCGAAACGATCAGGAACCTCGAATCGCCGGTAATCGCGTATACGACGGCGCAGGCCAGAAACGGCACGCTGTTCGCCAACACCTGCCTGAGCCTCCTCGTTTCATGCTTTTTCCTGCGTTCGGCATTCGACCGCTTCGCCATGATCCTCGACGCGATGTTCGAGCTGCCGAAAAACCACATGAGCAAAAGCCACAGGGGCCATCCGCCGATAGAGAAGGCAAGCGCTCCCACGATCGCCGCACCGAGCCCTCCCGCAACGGTCAGCAGGCCGAACCGAATCGAAAGCACCGCTACGGCACCGCTTAGGAGCAGGCCGACGAGGCCAGGCGTGTATGCAGCCGCCGGAAGGAACAGCACAGCGTACAGCGCCGAAACCCCTAAAGGAACCGTCAGGTTATCGAGTCCGTCCGACGAGATCGCCTCGAGCACGGCGGCCGCAGCCGCAAGCAGCGCCGCAACGAGGATGGCGAACGGCCGGCCCGCAAGCAAAAGCACCGCCGCGCACGAGAAAAAGCTCACCGCAAACATCACCGCACTTCCCACAAGGGTCTTGCCCGAAGAAAACGGAACCTTCCGCGAGCCGTACCGTTTCCCGATCACGGCTGCGAACCCGTCGCCGAACGCCATGCTGAACACCCCGAGCGCGCCCACGTAGGGGTTGCCGATCCAAAACGAAAACAGCGCGAGCGCCGTCAGAGACACCGCGTAATACACCGTACCCGGCGTGTCGCCCTCCTCGCGCGACATGAACCGAAGCACCTGCTTGCGGTACGCATATCCGTTGACAACGATGAAAACCGCCGGCAGCGCGGCAGCCCACAACGGCGAATCGAAATACAGTGCCGCAATCACCCACCAGCCCCCGAGTGCGATGTGGACGAATTTTCGCGTGGCCTCGGATGAAGCGCCTTTGCGCGAAAGAATGCCCGATACGGCGAGAACAAGGCCGACGTAGACGAGCGAGAGCCCCATGCCTATGTAGTTCTGCACGTCGATCACCTTCCCTCGACAAGAGCGGGCTGCGCGGCCTTGCGCAGCAACGCCTCTGCTTCGGCCACCAACTGACGGGCCCTTTTCGGAGAAACGACGCTGCGCGCCGTCAGGCACCGGTAGCCGCTCTCGCGAACCTGATCCATGATGCCCCGATACAAAAACAACGACGATATTGTGGCCATTCGACTATCCTCATCGAGCAGCGCGACATCGCGCTGCATGGGAAGATAGAGTTCTTCGGAGCGTTCGGCAAGCAACTCCCACGCACACACGAAACTCTGATTGAGAACGCGCTTGTCAAGCTCGGCTTGCGAATACCCCGCTTCGCGCATCGCATCGGCCGGCAGGTACACGCGCCCGCTATCGAGATCCTCTCCGACATCGCGCAAGATATTGGTTATCTGCATGGCCACGCCCAAGTCGATCGCGCTTTGCTTCAGCCCGTCCGAAACTGCAGAGCGCGAATGGAGAATCGGCAGCAGCATCAGCCCGACCGAGCCCGCAACGTAGTACCCGTACTCTTCAAGGTCGCCGATCGTCTGAGGCTGCCTGAAAGAAAGATCGCGGCGCTGGCCCTCGATCATGTCGAAAAACGGCTGTTCGTCAAGGTCGAAAGATTCGAAGACGACGTCCATCGCCCGCCACATCGGCTCGTCGCGCGTCAACCCCGAAAGAAAGCGCTCGAGATCGCGTTCGAGCGCATCGAGAGACGCTTCGCTCGCTTCGACGTCCACGCAGTCGTCGGCAGCGCGGCAAAACGCGTAAAGGGCGAACACGCTTTCTCGCTTGCATTTCGGCAAGAGGGAAAACGCGCGGTAGAAGCTCTTCGAGTTTCGCCTGATAACATCCTCGCACCATGCGAAATCGCCGGCGCGTTCGGTGAATCGTCTATACGGCACGGTCATCTTTCATCAGCTCCTCGCAAGCCAGCTTCGCGCTCATCAGCACGATCGGCACTCCCGCACCCGGATGGGTGCTGCTTCCACAGAAATACAGGTTCTCGCAATCGGTTGCCTTGTTGTGCGGACGCCAGTAGTTGCTTTGCAGCAGCGTCGGCCGCAGCCCGAACGTCGCGCCTTGGCAAGCATTGAACCGCTCGGCAAAATCGACTGGCGTATAGATCTTCTCGAACGCGATATGATCGCGAATGTCGCTGTACGCGGTTTCGCGCTCCACGAGATCGAGCACCTTTTTGCGATAGAGCACCGTATCGGCTTTTGTCCATGCGGGCGATCGATCCGAGAGGGGAGGAACGGGAACGAGCACGTAAAGCGTCTGGCACCCTTCCGGAGCAAGCGAGGGATCGAGAGACGAGGGGGCGTACAGGTAAAACGAGGGGTCGTCGGGAAACCGCGCGTCATCGAAGATATCGGCGATGTTCTTCTGAAAATCGGAGGCGAACCTGATCGAATGCAGAGCCCGCGTCGGATATCGCTTGTCAAGGCCGAGGTACATGATGAAGCACGAACACGAGTAGTCCATCGCCTCTATCTTCTCAGGCGTGTACTTGCCGCGCGCCGAAGCGTCAGCGACGAGCTCCTTCATGGCGTAGGGGAAATCGGCGTCGCACACCACGTAGTCGGATTCATGCAATTCTCCGTTCGCGACAACGCCGACGGCTCGCCCGTTCTCGATCGCTATGCGCTCGACCGGCGACGAGGTGCGAACGATTCCGCCCATCTCGGCAAGCAGCCTGCCCATTGCGTTTGCCATCGAATACATGCCTCCCTTGATGTACCACACACCGTAAAGAAGCTCGATCATGGGGATGATCATGTAAAGCGACGGCCCTTCGTAGGGCGATATGCCTATGTAGAGCGTTTGGAATGCGAGCGCCTTGCGCAAGCGGTCGTCTTTCACGTATTTCGACACCGAGGAATAGGCGTCGCCGAGCGTATGGAGCCGAACTCCCGCCACCAGGCTCCGGGGATTGTAGAAATCGGTCGGCTTGCGAAAAGGCCGCTGAAGAAAGTTGTCCCTCGCGATGCGGTAGCGCTTGTACAGCTTGGCGAGGTATTCGAAGTAGCCCTCCGCATCCTCTTCGCTCACAGCCTCGAGGCTCGCCGTCAAATCGGACAGGTTGTTCGAAAGCGGCAACCTCTCTTCGGGAGAAAAGCTTATCTCAAGCAGCGGTTCGACTCTTTCCATCGGAATGTAATCGTCGGGATCGCGTCCGCAAAGCTCGAACACCTCGCGGTACAAAGAGGGCATCATCACGATGGTCGGACCCACATCGAACGCGAAACCCGATCCCTTGATGCTATTCATCTTCCCGCCGACAAGCGGCTCTTTTTCAAAAAGCTCCACCTCATATCCGGCTTGCTGCAGCCTGATGGCGGCTGCCAAACCGCCCACCCCGGCACCGATGACGCTGACCCGTTTCATACGACTCCTTAACCGAACTTTATATATGCAGTAAGGTCATTGTATTGTCCCTTCTTTTCACTTGGGTCTTTGATCTGCGGTTTTATAGCAAGTTGTTCCATCGCCGTAACACAGGTGTCATCCAGGTTGCCCAATCGTTGCTCCCGCGAATGCAAAACGAATCCATTCGATGCGCAATCGACGGGGAGGCAGAGCGGATGGCTTCCTGAAAAGCGCCTCGCAAGAACAAGCGCATGCTGGTCGTGCAGGATCGAACGAATGCGCCGCCCGAAACCGGACGGCGCATCAAGCAAACCGGATCGCAGCGCCTAGGCGCGCGCTTTCGATTGCTCGCTTGGGGACGCTATCTCGAATCCCTCGGCATCGAGTTCGGGGGCGCCTTCGGCAATCCTTCGCTCGACGAGTTTGCGGGCCGCGGGAATCGATGCGAGCAGCGTGACCCCCATAAGCGCCGACGCGACGATGACCATGATCCATACGGGCACAAACGACAGGAACGCGTCGAACATGATGCCCGAAACCACCGCGCCGACCGCCGCGCCGAACATTTCGAACGCGGTCACGATGCCGGTGACCGTACCGAGGTCTTTCTTCCCATATTCCTTGACCACCATGATGGGCGGCGCAACCGTTCCCATGCAAGTTGCGAACCCGAAGAACAGACAGGCGATAATCGGACCCCAATCGGTTGCGGGAAAGCACAGGGCGATGCCCGCGAGCACCGAAGCGACGGTACCGAGGATGGTGCCCACCCTCATGCCCCATCTATCGTAAATGGCTCCCAGGGCGATTTTCGCAAAGATGACGACGGCAAGGTAAAACGACCACACGCCGCCCGCCCAGATCGTCGAGTGCCCGCCGGTAACCACCTCGACGCCGTCAAGCGTCACCGATGTCATGTTGGATATCGAGTTGGTGATGATGGCGCCGTTCACGATGCCCATCATCACGAAGCCCACGATGAGCATCCAAAAGCCCGCGTTCTTGCGCAGGTGCCTCCACCCGATAGACACCGAAACGGGTTTATCGGGGGAGCGATCGGCTTTCTCCTTCTCGACGACGCCCGCACCGTAGGGCTCAAGCCCCTTATCGATCGGTCGGCTGCGAAACATTATCACCGCGATCGGAAGAGCAAACACAAGGCAGATGACCGCAAGCAGCAGAAACGCCGAGCGCCAACCCGACCCGACGATCATCGCACTCGTCACTGGAGAAAGGATGACGCCGCCGAGCCCCGAACCCGAAAGGGCGATCGAAACGGCGAGGCCGCGCTTGAGCGTGAACCAGTTCGATATGAGAACCGAGACGAGCAGGCGCGTGCCCGCAACAACCACCATGCCGGCGATGATGCAGAGCGCGTAGAGCTGCCACAGCTGCGTGATGAACGAGAAAGCCACGAGCACCACCGAACTCGTGAGCACCGTAACGGCGCCAAGCGCTCGCGCGCTGCACTTATCGGTCAGCCTGCCGATCACAAGAGAAGCGAACACCGCCACGACCGTGCAGATGGACACGCCCGTGTTGAACTGCCCCACCGTGATGCCAAGATCTTCGACCATATGGGATTGGAACAGAGGAATGCAGTTGACGAAAACAGTGTAGCAGGTTGCCATGATGAGCAGGCCGCCCGCAACGATCCACCAGCCGTAGAAGAATTTTCCGCCTTGCGAAAGGCCCTTGCGGGAATCCCCGCTCGCCCGCCCCGCATTCGGCTTCGTGGTTTCGGTCATGGAGCCTCACTTTCCCAAACGGTCGAGGTTGCGGATAAGCTCGATATAGAATCCGATGCCGCGCTTGTACGCATCGACATCGAGGTTCTCGTCCTGCCCGTGAATGCGGGCGCGCTGATCGCCTTTGAACAGAAAGCCGGCGAAGCGGTACGTGCGCGGGCAGATGCGATGCCAATGCCGCGCATCGCTCGACGAAGATTGAACGTAGGGTGCGATGCCGGCATCCGGATAGATGCTATGCGTCACGGCGCGCAAATAATCGAACGCCGCGTCATCGAACGGCGATATCGGCGAGGGATCGATGGCGAACCTCAGGTCGTACTCGGTCTGATCGTCGAAACGCTCCTTTATGCGGCCAAATGCAATATCGATCGTCTCGGACGGATCGATGCGCACGTTTACCGTGCCCTTCGCCTGCTTGGGTATGATGTTCGCCGCAGGAGACCCCTCGAGTTCGGTAATGGCGTAGGTGGTGCGCACCATGGCGGCCGTCTCGTGATCGCCCTTCATGATCTTGAGCACGAGCGGACGGAAGAGCCAAAGGTTGCCGAACACGAGCCTGAGGCCGAAGCCGCCGTAGGAAGCGAGCTCCTTGAGCATGGCCTCGATGGGCGTCGAGAGCTTAGCGGGCGCCGGGTTCTTCTGCAACGCGTCAAGCCCCGACACGAGTTTTGCCGTCGCGTCGTCAAGCGACGGAGTCGAAGCGTGTCCGCCTTGCGAATCGACCGTGAGAAATGCGCTGAACAGCCCTTTCTCGGTTACGCCGATGGCCGCGAACGGGCGGGTTACTCCAAGCGGCGGATTATCGATAACCGCACCGCCTTCATCGAGCACCATATACGGTTCGATGCCGCGATCGCGGAAGAGCTGCACCATTGCGGGCGCGGTGTTGCCGTTGTCCTCCTCGCAGTTCGACGAGCACAGGTATATGTCGCGCGGCGGAACGTAGCCCTCGGAAAGCAGGCGCTCGGCCGCCTCGAAGAGCGCGGCCAAAATGCACTTGGTATCCACCGACCCGCGCGCCCATATCTTGCCGTTCTCGATATCGGCCGCAAACGGATCGTGCGTCCATTCCTCGGGATTGGCCGACACCACATCGTGGTGGGCCATGAGAACGATCGGACCGAGCGCGGAGTTCACACCCGGCCACCTGAGCATGATGCCATACGTTTCAACGAGCTCGAGTTCGAGGCTCTCGAATACGCGGGGATACAACTCGCGCATGCGCGGCACGAAGCGATCGAACGGCTCATGATCGGCGTCGGGATCCTCGGCCGCCCACACGGTGGGCATGCGCAGCATCTCGCGGAAGCGCTCGACGGCGGCATCGTCGCCCGATTCGGAACTTTGCGGCAGAGGGTCGCTCACCGGCGTCGGCTTCAGGCGCAAGGCATTCACCACCAGCACAACGACGAAAACGATGACGATCGCGAGGATCGCGAAGATCACTGCCATGTTTCCTCCTTTTCACCGACAGCGCAGCGTCGGCGGCACGGTCTGCGCGTCCTGCCCGACGCAGTGCATGCGGCGCGCGAGGCGCGGTACACAGATTCTTGCGTACTGTCGTCCAGTATAAGCCACCTGCGAGAAGTTGGCGGCGGGATTGCCCGAACGCTTCGCAGCAGCTCCGCCCGCAGCAGACCGCGCCTCACGGCAGCGCCCTTCGGCACCATGCGCCGCGAACGACGGTGCTCGCGACCGGTCGCTTAAGCGCGCCATCTTCGTGCAACCGCAAAGAGGGTCACGCGGATGCGGCTTACTCTCGCAAGGCCGCGAGTTTCTCTCGAAGGAAGGCGCAGTGCTGCTCCTCCTCGCTCGTCCAAAGGCCGAACAAGATCTCTTGCAGTGCAATACCGGCTGTCACGCCCTCTCGACCTACCGGATACAGGCATTCGCCCGTACGGGAATAGAAGCGCACCTCGTCGAAGAGTCCTGATCGCTCCAATGATTGATCAATGCAGATCATATGATGATGCTTATCGTAGCAAAAAGGCCACTATCACGCAGGAGCCTCTATCAAGGGGCTGCAAGAACGCCATTTGCGCTGCGACGTTATCGGCTGCACCGCAGGGCCAACACGTCTTTGGGGCACGCATCCGCGCACGCCGCGCATTGGATGCATTCGGCATCGAGGATGTCGCCCGACGCAAGCAGCTCTTGCATATCGAGGCTCATCGGGCATGCCTTCGTGCATCTGCCGCATGCGATGCACGCTTCGGGTTCGGCGACGATGCGCAGTTGAGGCAAACGCGCCGCGCGGCCAAGCTTGCCACCGATCACCATGAACGGTGCCATCCAGCAGACGCAGTGGCACATAGCGCGCCGACCCAAAAACAAATTCGGGACGAAAAACAGCGCCACGATGCCGAAATAGATGGGAAGCCCGAGCGGGTTGTTCAATGATACGCCGCCTGGGATACCGGCCAACGGATCGATCAGGGTGAATCCGCCCGCCACCCAGGCGCAGACGATGATGGAGGCGAGCCACGGCACCCAAATGACGTACTTGATGCGCGTGCGCCATCCTAGCTTCGCGGGCTTTCCCACTACCGTGGACTCGAGTTCCTGCAAACCACCCGCCGCACACAGCCACCCGCAAAACGTGCGACGGCATACGAGCGACAGCAGGAACTGCGCGGTGAACACGAGCGCGCTCGCCACGACCACGCCCGTTAGCGCACCTTCGATGATAAGCACCGGCGAAAAATAGAAGATCGTTATCGGGAACAGAAGAAACGACACCAACAACAGCAAGCGCCGAACGCGCTGACGGACCGCACCCGAGCCGTGTTTACGAGGGCGACCGCCGATGAAACGCGAAGCTCCGTTTTCCGCAGATGCCGCCCTACGCCGCCCGGCCCCATCGGCCGCACCTTCGCCTGCCGTCATCAGCTTCGCTCCCCTTCCCTGATCTGCGCCACGAACGCCTGAAACGAACGATCCATGCGTTCGTGCAGATCGGCATCTGTGAATTGTGCGCCGCAAGCGATCATAGCGGCCATGCCGTGCGTGTAAACGATCATGCTGAGATAGAGTTCGTGAGCCGCTTCGGCCGAAAGGTGCCCCAGGTCTTGGATGCAGTCTTCCACCCCATCGAGAGCAACGCTTTGGAACAGCTCCTCGAAGCCTTCGGGGTGCATATGGGGCGAAAGATACAGGAAGCGAAAGAGGTTAGTCTCGGTTTTCGCGAGGCGCAGATGCGAGAAACCGTTCGCCTCGAACAGATTCGCCCCGTCGTGCATGTGCTCCAGATTGTAGGCGGCTACCCATGCGCGCGCATGGTCGTACAGCTCCTCAGCAAGAGCGGCCATATCGCCGAACAAGCTGTAGATCGGCTGCACCGAACACTCGGCACGCTCGGCGATCGCCCGCGCGCTCAGGGCTTCTTCCCCCTGTTCGCGCACGATGCTTAGCGCGGCGTCGAGCACCCTGACCTTTGTCACCCTTTGCTCGGGCATTACAGCCTCCTATATATTACATATGTTATATTACAAGTGTAATATATATCTGCGCGAACCGCGCGTCAATACCGTAAATTACGTGACGATCATCGTGATCCGACGCGCTGTCGCAACACGGTCCCGCCGATTCGCTATAATCCCCTCATACGAAAAGACGACCCAGAGGAGGACATGAATGGATCCCAACAAGCGCCCCGATGATATGGAGCGAATCGCATCGCCCGAACAGGCAAAAGCGTTCATCGACGAACAGGTCGAAGCGATTCAGGCCCAAGTGGGCGATCAGAAGGTGCTGTTGGCCCTTTCCGGCGGCGTGGATTCGAGCGTGGTCGCAGCGCTCCTCATCAAGGCTATTGGCAAGCAGCTCATCTGCGTGCACGTAAATCACGGTCTCATGCGCAAAGGCGAAAGCGAGCAGGTTGTCGACGTGTTCCAAAACCAGCTCGATGCGAACCTCGTGTATGTCGACGCGGTGGATCGCTTCCTTTCGCTGCTTGACGGCGTCGCCGAGCCCGAGGCGAAGCGCAAGATCATCGGCGCCGAATTCATCCGCGTGTTCGAGGAAGAGGCCCGCAAAGTAGGCGACGAGGTGAGCTTCCTCGCCCAGGGCACGATCTATCCCGACATTCTCGAATCCGACGGCGTGAAGGCCCATCACAACGTGGGCGGCTTGCCCGACGATCTGCAATTCGAGCTTTGCGAACCTGTGAAGCTCCTGTACAAAGACGAGGTTCGCGTGATAGGTCGCGAGCTGGGACTGCCCGAGAGCATGGTCGAGCGCCAGCCTTTCCCCGGCCCGGGCCTGGGTGTGCGCTGCCTCGGCGCCATCACGCGCGATCGGCTCGAAGCGCTCCGCGAAGCCGATGCCGTTCTGCGCGAAGAGTTCGCCGCAGCCGGCCTAGAGGGCAAAGTGTGGCAGTACTTCGTGACGGTCCCCGATTTCCGCGCGACAGGCGTCCGCGACGGCGTGCGCGCGTTCGAGTGGCCCGCCATTATCCGCGCGGTCAACACCGTCGACGCCATGACCGCCGAGGTTCCCGAACTCGATTGGGCGCTGCTCAAGAAGATCACCGACCGCATCCTGGCCGAGGTTCCCGGCATCTGCCGTGTGTGCTACGATCTCACGCCCAAGCCTATCGGCACGATCGAGTGGGAATAGTAATAGAACGTTTGTTCGTATTTTTCATACGGTTTCTAGCGGTTCCGATGGCGACCGATGACGACATTTCAGAACGTCCGCACCTGCAAACCGCATGATTCCGAAATCAGATAGAAACTCACAAGGCTCCTCGAAAGAATCGAGGAGCCTTCTCGTTTCCGCAGATAGACGCATGGTCGGTTGTCACCCCATGGCAAACGGGCATGGGTCGAACGAGCCTGAAACGACTCGAACAGAACCGAAGAGAACCGACACGACCGAAAAACCTACAAGCCAACGAGAGGCAATGATGGCGGGAGGCTTGCAAGTGCCGTCGAAAATCGACGAAACTCAAACGAAACTCACCCGGAAAAACGAAACTCAAGAATGACGGTTGCCCCTGGTGGAGAGCCTGGAAGCGTCATTCTCGCAAACTCACGAAAACGGGTTGATTTCGCAACCACTCCTCCCGAGTAGTAACGCGAGGCTTGCGGGCCCCTGGCGCGCTCAGCCGTCGTTTTACTCGGAGGGATGACTCCTCGTCAAGTGGGAATAGAGCTTCTCGAAAGAATCGGCGGAGACGCAGTGCTCCAGGCGGCAGGCATCTCTGGATGCTTCGTCGGCGGCGACCCCGGCGTCGCGCAGCAGCCTCTCGAAGAAACGATGCCTCGCACTCGTCGCCTCAGCGATAGCCCTCCCCTCCGGCGTGAAGCCAACGTCATGGTCGACGACCTCGACAAGACCCGCCTCCGATAACTTCACGAGGGCCTTGGAGACGCTCGCCCTCGAGATGCCCAAGTGCCTCGCGATGTCGACGTTGCGGCATCGCCCATGCGAAGAGCGGATCTCCAGGATCGCCCTGAGGTAGTTCTCGGCGGATTCGCGCGACCGGGACGGCTTATTCCAAGGGCGGGTGCTTTCATTCTTTTCCATCTTAGACATGAAGGGGCTAGTCTTTTCGCGCGATTGCCACGCAGGAGGTGAGGCCGATCCGCCGCCAGCTCACGCTGCCGAACCACGTGCCGAGGATCTCCCGCATCTCGCCCTCGGAGTAGATGCGCACGTCCCCCTCGGCGGAGTGCGGCATCCACGCGTTCATGACGGCGCGCGCGGGCGCCGGCTGCCATACGTCGCCGACGACGAAGGTGCCGCCCGGGCGCAGCGCGCGCCACACCTGGAACGCCGCCAGCGCCGGATCGGGGTAATGGTGGAACGAGTCGTTGCAGTACGCCGCATCAAAAGAATTATCGCGGAAGGGCAGGCGCTCCGCGTCGCCCACGACCACCTCCGCCCTCCCGCCGAGACGCTCGGCCGCCCGCTCGGCCATGTTCGCCGAAAGGTCGACCCCCACGAGGGCGCAGCCCGGGATCTCGTCGAGGACGATTTCGGCGAGGGCCCCGGTCCCGCACCCCAGGTCCAGCACGCGGGGCGAGTCGATGCCGCCGCACGCCCGGGCGACCTCGCCCGCCACGATGCGGTAGAGCCCCCGCGCATGGTCCCCCTGCATTCCGGCGTCGTAGGTCTCAGCCTGGGCGTCGAACGCTGCCCTCGACCGCGCCTTCAACTCGTCTGCGTTCTTCTGTTCCATGTCGCTCCCTTCTATTGAGCATTGTTCAACATCTAACGTCAAGAAAAGCCCCAACTGGAATTGGGGCGGTTATCTAATCTGCCTTCTCGCCCGACCTGAACTCGGCGACCAGGGCGGNGGGGAGCGCGCCGTTCCCCCCCGCGGGGAAGAAGTGGGCGTGGTCGAACGCGCCGGGGTCGGCCCCCGCCTCGATCGCGCGGTCGAGCTTCTCGTCGAGCGAGAGGCCTCGGTCGTCGAGGATCGCGATGATGCCCTCGGCGCAACGCCGCGAGTACTCCTCGATGGCGGCGTCGAACATGTTCTGCTTCGAGTCGAAGTAGTGGTAGGCGAGACCCGGCGCAACGCCCGCCGCCCGCGCCACCGCCCTCACCGAGACGTTATCGTAGCCCTCCTCGGCGAAGAGGCGCATCGCCGTGACGAGCAGCTCCCGCCTGCGCTCATCCGGGTTCTTGACGATTCTGGGCATAGCTTCCACCTCCTCTAGCTCATGGTAAATCATTATTGAACATTGGTCAATAATGAGCTTGGCGCAATCACTTCAGATAGCCACTGGCGAACAGGCCCTTGGTCGAAGGATCTTCATTCAGCTGCATGCTGGCGGCATAAGCCTCGAGCGCCCCGCGGCATGCTGCTTAGCATCCGCCGAACTCCCTCTTCCAGGACTCGTATTCCTCGGGGGTTATCTCTCCGCGGTCGAGCGCATCCACCTGGGATTCCCAGGCCTTGATGGCGGCGGCGAGCTTAGGCGCCTTCTCCGCGCCGGGCGCGACGGCGAGCCTGCCTCCACCGACGGGCCTGAGCCCGAACTCCTCCTCGATCCTGAAGAGGAGCTCGAGGGCGTCCCTGGCGGATTCAGCCTGGACGGGCATGAGGGCCTCGGGGGCGACCCCGAGGGCTCCTGCAATCGCATCCAGGGCGGAGCCCTTCAGCGCCCTCCTGCCCGCCTCGTAGTTCCTGATGGCCGCGTCGGTGCAGCCGGCCCTCTCAGCGAGCTGCCGTTGCGTCATCCCCCGCGACTCGCGCAATGCCCGTATGCGGCTTCCCGTCGTCATCTCTCCTCCTCTGATCGTTTCCCCCATGATACTAGAGAACAAAAACGTTCTCAATTTGTCTTGACCGAACATTTTCGTTCTGCTAGTGTCACGAATTACAGAACGTTCCTGTTCTGTTCATCGAACGAAGGAGGAAGATATGGAGCAGAATTCTAAGCCGGTGATCATGGGCGTCGAGGAGGTCATGCACGCCCTCAGCATCAGCAGGCCCTACGCCTACCGCATTATCAGGATGCTGAACTCCGAGATGGAGCAGAGAGGCTACACCACCATCAAAGGGAAGGTGAGCCGAAAGTATTTCTACGAGCGCTTCCACTGCGCCGACGGCGTTCCCAGACAAGAGGCCCGCTGATGCCCGCCTACATGAACGGGAAGACTGGCGCCTGGTACGTCCAGTGCTATTACAGCGACATCGACGGCAACCGCAAGCACAAGGTGAAGCGAGGGTTCGCGACCAAAGGAGAGGCGCTGGCATGGGAGACGGAGTTCCTGGCCTGCGCCGACGGGTCCATGTCGATGCCCTTCGAGGCATTCGTGAAGAGGTACTCCGAAGACGTGAGACCAAGGCTCAAGCTCAACACCTGGCTCACCAAAGAGCACATCATCCGCACGAAGATAGTGCCATTCTTCGGACCCAAGAGGATGTGCGACATCTCCCCCAAAGACGTGGTGGACTGGCAGAACAAGATGGTGGGCTCGTACGACGACGAGGGAAAACCGTACAGCGGCACCTACCTGAGAACCATAAACAACCAGCTGAGCGCCATCTTCAACCACGCCGTCAAGTACTACGGCCTGGGAAAGAGTCCCGCCGCCCCGACCATCAAGATCGGCGAGCGGCAGGGGTCGGAGATGAAGTTCTGGACGAAGGAGCAGTACCTCGCGTTCAGCGAGGAGGTGATGGACAAGCCAGCCAGCTTCTACGCGTTCGAGATCCTGTACTGGTGCGGCTTGAGGGTCGGCGAGCTCCTCGCCCTCGAACCGAACGACATCGACCTTGGAAAGTGCCTCATCCACGTCACCAAGAGCTACCAGCGGATCCGGAGGAGGGACGTCATCACCTCGCCCAAGACGCCCAAATCGAAGAGAGATGTGGTCATGCCGGAGTTCCTTGCGGACGAGCTCGCCGATTTCCTCGGATCCATCCCGGAGGAGCGGCGCGCCTGCCGCATCTTCTGCTTCACCAAAAGCTACCTGCACCACGAGATGAAGCGCGGCTGCGCCGCATGCGGGCTCGAACCCATCCGGATCCACGACCTTCGCCACAGCCATGTCTCGCTCCTCATAGAGATGGGGTTCAGCGCGATCGCCATAGCGGACCGGCTGGGGCACGAGACCTACGAGATGACGCTTCGCTACGCCCACCTCTTCCCCAGCAAGCAGTCGGACATGGCAGCGGCGCTCGACCAGAGAAGGAGGCCCTGATGTCCAGGCCGACCGTCGACTACAAAGGGCGCCGGCGCAGCAAGACGATAGCGTTCCGGGTCTCGCCGGAGGAGGACGAGGTGATAAACGCCCTCGTGGCGGCGAGCGGCATGACCAAGCAGGACTACATAACCTCCAGGCTCGAGTGCCGCGACATAAACGTCAGCCCGAACGTGAGGGTCTACAGGATGCTGCGCGACCAGATGAGATCCGTCTACGTCGAGCTCAGGAGGCTCAGGAGCGCCGACGGCATCGACGAGCGCCTCATCGAGCTCATGCAGGTGCTGACGCGCGTGTTCATCGACCTCGGCGCCGACGAGCTCGGGGCGGTCGGGGACGACGTGGCGCAGCAGGACGCGGCGGTCCTCAGGATGGCGAGGGGCTAGCTCCGCCGGGCGGTCCGGCAAGGGCTTCCCCCGAGCAGTCGACCCTCAGACAGCCTCCTGGGGGCATTCGCGGCACGGCGGGCTCCGTTCGATCGGATCGCCTTGCCTCCTCCTTGGGCATCAAAGGTTCGCACAGCCGCCCGATGCGCCCCGCAAGGGTTGCGATGCTTTTCCGATTTCTTTTGCCGCCCGAGAGAAAAGGCGAAAGCGGCAAAACAAAGCGCCCTCCGGGCTTCGGAAAACCAACGGCCCGATGGGGCGAGGAACGCGCCTTCGCTTCCTCCCTTGCA
>NZ_LT962671.1:7122-73544 GCF_900199545.1 Raoultibacter massiliensis | reverse complement strand
CGCGAAGCTGCCGCAAGCTCCCCGGCCCGCGCCATGCGGGGGATGCCCCGCGCCCCTGGAAAGAGCGCCGCCCGAGCCTCCACCGCATCGGGGCGGCGGAGGATGCGAAGGATGGAGAAGATGACGAAGGTCTTGAGATACGACAACGTGCTGACCGCCCGCGTGAGCGACGCGGACTTCCGCGCGGTCTGTGAGCGCGCCGACGAGGAGGGGCTCACCCGCTCCGAGTACCTGCGCTACGTCGCCCGCATGGTCGCGGACGATGCCGAGAACGCGAAGCGCGGAGGCGTGCTGCTCGACGGACTCTCAATGCGCAGGCTCTCCCGCGAGCTCGTCAGGTGGGGGCACCACTACAACCAGGGCGTGCACGCCCTCAACTCCATCAAGTTCGCGCTGGACCACGGAAGGGGCGACCTGGAGTGGGTGTCCAGCAAGCTCGACGAGTGCGCGCTTCTGCTCGCGCAGGTCGACGAGGGTCGCTGCGAGATGGCGGGCGAGCTCGCCTCGCTCGAAGGCCGTGCCATAGTGGGCGGAGACTAGCATGCCGCTGCTGAAGCCCATAGCCGGCCACACGGGATGCGCCGGCATAAAGCACTACCTCGAGAAGGGAGGGCGCGCCCTCGGGATCATGGTCATGAACTTCGCATGGCAGGAGGAGCGCGCCTTCGAGGACGTCTCGGCCGCCCCGGCCGGGTTCGACTGGGCGGACTCGATGGACGCGACGAGGCGCGCCTGCGGCAACGACACCCCGTATCGGGGCAAGCCGGCGAGGACCTTCAAGCATTTCGTCATGTCGCCCGATCCTCAAGACGGCTTGACCGCAGACCAGGTGGCGGAGCTCGCGAGCGCCTGGGCGCTCAGGCACTTCGCCGACTTCGAGGCGGCGATTGTCCTGCACGACGACAACGAGCGCAGGATCCCCCACGCCCACATCGTCGTCAACAACACCAACCTCGCCACCGAACGCAGGCTGCAGACCCCCGACCCGCTGGAGCTCAACCGCAGCCTTCAGGATCTCGCAGAGGAACGCGGATATCGCTTCATGCGCAACGACACCGTGAGGGAGGAGGACGAGGGGCAGACGCGCAAGGCGACGCCCGCGACGCTGCAGAGCGTATACATGCGGCGCGCCGAGCGGGAGATCCAGAAAGAGGGTGGCTACTCGTGGGTCGCAGACATCCGCAACCGGGTCACGGTGGCCAAGGCGCTCGCCCGCAACGAGGACGAGTTCATGGCCGTGCTCGAGGCGCTCGAAGTGGATGTTTCGCAGAACTCGGAGAAGTCGTGGCGACGTGACTGGATCTACTCGCTTTCAGACCACCCCACCTGGCGCATCGGAGGCGAGAAGCTGGGGCTCTCCTTCGGCCAGGAGGCGCTCAGGCGGCGCTTCGACAGGATCGCCGCCTGGCACCCAGCCCCGGCGGCATCCCGACGGATACTCTCCGAAGCCGAAAGCGCCATCGAGCTGAACGACCTGTCGGAGCTGGAACGTCTCGCCGGCGCGATAGAGGCGTTCATGTCCGCGAACGCGCACAGCCTGGCAGACCTCGACAGGAGGATCGAAAGGCTCGAAGGCCGCGCCGACGGCGATTCCGCCGAACGGGCGGAAGCGCTGCGCGAGGTGCGCGCATACGCGGCGGCGAACAGGCTCCTGCCCGAAACCGCGCAGACAAGGCGGCAAAGGCAGCCGCAGGGCGAGGAAGCGCCCGTCAGGCGCGGCGACGCGAAACCGCGTAGCCGCGAGACGCAGGCACAGCAGGAACGGCGGCGAGAAAGGAGGGAGCTCCGATGAGGGTGGAGGTCGCCTACCGCGGGCGCATCGAGGCGTTCGACACCGACCGTTTCACCGAGGCGCAGCCGTTCTCGGGCAAGAGCATGCTCGCCGATCTTACGCTCGACTACGCAGACGTCGAGAAGAAGGGCCTCTGGCTCACGGCGCACTGCTACGCCGCGAACGAGGCCTACCGGACAGACGGCGGAGAGGCCCCCGAGGCGAGGCGCGAGAAGGGCTGGAGGTTCCAGCTCGCCACCCCGAGAGAGGCCGCCGGAATCGAGAGCGTCACCCTGGACGGCTCGACGGTGCTCGCGAGGCTCTTCGGCGAGCTCGTGGACGTCGCCAGGGTAGATCGCGCTTGCGCCCTCTTCGTTGGGCCCGGAGGGTCGCTCGCCAGCCGCATCGTGAGGCTGAGCGGCTACCTGGCGAACGACGACGAGAGGCTGGCGGCAAGCCAGGCGCTCATGGCGGAGGCGGTCGGCGTCACTCCGCTTACACTCGAAAGGGCGGTCGAGGCCGAAGCGGCACAGGAGGTGCCAGCAGACGACATGGAAGACGATTGGATGGAAGGATTCGGAAATGATTAAAGCGGTGTTCAGGGGAATCGGGGCGTTCGTCCGCTGGATGTTCAAGGCGGTGTTCCGGTTCATGTAGGCAAGGCGCACCTTCCAATCGCCGTTTCACGCGCAATTGCATGCGAAAAGAAGGATAATTGAGAAACGGCGCGCATTCCGTCCCTCGAGACCGATCCCTATCCAAGCACGAAAGATCGAAGCTATGAACGAAATCGCAGAAGATAATAAAAGAAAGCCCAAGCTCACCGTCGAGGAGCAGATAGAGCACCTGAAGTCCAAGGGCGTGACCTTCGAGCTGTGCGACGAGGGAGAGGCCTCTCGCATCCTCTCCGAGCAGGACCACTACTTCCGCCTCGCGGCGTACCGCGTGCTCTTTCCCAAACGGGTGGGCGGCAAGCACGACGGCGAGTATGCCGGGCTCGACTTCGGGCAACTGGTCGACCTCGCGGGGATAGACCAGGAACTGCGCAGGTTCCTGCTGCCGCTCACACTCGACGTGGAGAACGCCGCCAAGACAAAACTCGTCGAGAAAATAACCGACAATCGCAACGAGGACGGCTACTCCGTCCTCGCCGACTACCTCACGCACCTCAACCACGCCGAGCGCAACAGGCGCGAAGGCGAGATCTCGCGCTTGGAGAACGACGCCTACCTCGGACCGCTCGTCGAGCGCTATCCGCTAGACGAGATGCCGGCATGGGTGTTCCTGGAGCTGTCGTCGTTCGGCGCGTTTGCCAGCTTCTACCTCTTCTGCGCAAACCGATGGGGCGATACGGAAATGAGAGATGACCATTACCTTCTCAGGCGAGCGAATTCGCTCAGGAACGCCGCTGCCCATTCGAGCGCCGTCATCAACGGCTTGGGTATCTCCTCGGCCACGTCGACGAGATACCCCGCATCGGTCGCGAAAGCGCTCGGCGACGCAGGTGTCTCGAAGCGCCTGAGACGATCCAAGATGCGCAATCCGCGAGTGCTCCAGACGACGGTGCTCGCCTATGCCTGCAACCGTTTCGTCACCCGAGAAAGGCAGGCGAGAGCATACGACGGATTCCTGGCATTTAGGCAACGTGCAGAGGAGAACTCGGATTGGTACAGGGGGAACACGACTATCATCTCGGCATACGACTTTCTGTCAAAGGTCTTCCAGGCATGGCTGAGCCAACGGTGATACTGGTAAATCCTATATGCTCGATTTGACAAACGGGCCGCAATCACGATAATTATAGCCAGACAGAAACCTTCGGGTTTGCGGGGCGGGATCGCGAAAGCGTTTCTGCCCTATTTTTTTGCCGAAAGCAGCCTAGGGTTCCCGCTTGCCCTCGGCGAGCATTTCCTCACGTTCGCTCATGGCGCCCACCCGAATGCAGGCGTACCCCACGATCGCGCACGCCATCATCGCCATGCCGATGAAGAAGCATATGGTCGATTGCATCACACCACCTCCTCCCGCGCATACACTATCGTCCTCTCGTGCCCGTTCCACCTGCCGTAGCTGCAGGTGCAGAACGCCTTGACGCTATCCGCCTCAACGTCGACGTCGAGCACGACGTCCGCTTCGGCCAGCAGCCTCTCGAGCCAAAAGCCGAGCTCTCCGTCGTCGGCGAACTCCAGGCGCTTGTGCTCAGCGTTCGAATCCACGACGTCCGCCGCGATGACGTTCAGGCGAATGTCCCTCTCGGGTGTCTGCAGGAGAATCTCCTGATGCTCCTGCGCGAACCCCCTGTCCGAGTAGTTCGCGAATGCCGAGAACATGCTGCCGTCGTTCATGTGGTGGCCGAACATGAGAGCGAGCGGGCTGTCGATTCCCCGCCCCGCGCAGCCGGCGTCGAGGTAGGGGCATCCGTAGGGGTTCCAGCAGCGGTAGACGTCGTGGTCGAGGTAGAAGGTCGGATCGTCGGCGCTCGCCTGTACCACCGGATAGTCAATATCAGTCCCCGGGACGCTCACCCACGCCACGATGTCGGGGTTCACCGACAGCCAGAATTCCCAGTCGACCGTCGGGGCGCCATCGGATGCCGCATCGCTTCCCGAAGCATCTGCCGAGATAGGAGAGGGGTCTACATCTGCCGCCCTGTCATGGATGCTGAAGAGCCACAACCCCAACGCCGCAGCACCGACCAGCGCTGTCACCGCCACCATGATTGCAAATCGCTGCTTGATATTTGTGCTCACTTGAACCTCCAGGAAGACGGGCGGGGAGGCTCATCGCCGCCCCGCCCTCTTCGATCGACCGGGACCCGGCTACTTCTCGGGACCCTCGTCAGTGGATCCCTCGCCAACTGATGCGTTTCGACGGATGCGGCCGCGAAGCGCGTATGCGCCCGCAGCGCCGCCGCAGAGGATCAAGGCGCTGATCAGAACCCATACGGGAAGCAGGTCGCCTCCCGTCTTGTCGTAGGGGGTGCCGAGAGTCTCGGGGTTGTCGACGACCACGGTCTGCCCCTCGTCCTCGAGGTCCTGATGTACCGCGATGACGTTCCCGTTCACGTCGAGCACCTCCTCGAACGCCACGAGGGAGGCGCCCTCCTCGAGCTGGGAAGCATCGAACTCGAAGGTGATCTCTACGGTTCCCTCAGAACTTTCCGCCACGAACTCCGCGGTTGAGGTCACCGGATTGCCTTCCGAGTCCTCAAGGGGCATGCCAGTCGCCTTGTCCATGATGGTGCCGTGGGCAGTATAGGTTTCTCCTGCGACGAGCCCCTTGTACTCGACGGTATCCACGACGGTGACCGTCCCGTTCTCGACCATGTGGTCGCCGTCGGCGGCGTCGACGAGCGTGGTGCCGATCTCGACGACCGTGACGGACTGGCCCTCGTCCTCGATATCCTCGTGCACCGCGAGGACGGTGCCTTCGGCGTCGAGCAGCTTCTCGAACACCACCAGGCGGTGACCGCCGAGGCCGGAGGAATCGAATGAGAGCTCTACCGTCTGGGTACCCTCGGCAGCTTCGGGCGTGAACTCGACGGTCGCGGCCACGTCAGTCGCGAGAAGCCCCTCGCCGCTTTTCAGCGGCTCGCCCGTCTCGGCGTCCATCAGCGTCGCCTCGAGCGTATAAGAGCCTCCAGGGGTCAGACCCTCGAAGGCCACCTCGTCAGCGATGATGACCTCGGAGCCCGTCACGAGCTTGTCGCCGTCGGCGGCGTCGGCCGCCGTGGTGCCGATGTCGACGAAATGGACCGTCTGGCCCTCGTCCTCGATATCTGCGTGGACTGCTACCTCGATGCTATCCTTCACGAGGCTCTCGAAGGCCACGACGTCCTCGCCCGCGAGCAGGCTCGCGTCGAAGGTGAACTCGATGTCCACCGACCCGTTCGTGTTGTTCGCCGTGAACTCCTTGGTGGCGGTCACGGGGCTGCCTTCGGCGTCGAGCAGAGGCTCGCCAGTGGACTTAACCATGAGCGTGCCGGTGAGGGTGTAGGTGCCGCCGAACTCGAGATTCTCGTAGTAGACGGTGTCCACGATCGTCACCTGCCCGCCCGCCTGGGCGGTCTGATCGCCGTCGGCGGCGTCAGCCGCCTGCGTCTCGATCTTCGGCCCCTCCTTGTCGTCGAGCGTCATCCAGACGGCCTCGGCCACCCCAGAGTCGCGCTCGACCCAGAAGGTCTTGGTGATGAGCTCGTAGCCCTCATTGGCCTCGCAGGGAAGCTCCTCCAAGGTGTACTGGCCGTACGGCAGCGCGCCGAGGGCGTCATCGGCAGGAGCGGACGAGCCGTCCTCGCCCAGCCCGAACCAGATGCCGGCTTCGGGGTCCATCATGTCGGAGGCGATGGCCTCGGCCTCGAGCAGGTGGTCGTTGGCATTGGTGTTGTGGGTGTGCTTGTTCCAGCCCGCCTCGGTCGAGGCCTGGCCGTTGCGGTCGGTCACCAGCACGTGGGTCTCGCCGGTCGCGACGTTGGTGATGGCGAAGGGGACCTGCAGGCTCGCGTTGGTATCCTCTGCCTTCTTGGAGAGCTTGAGGTCGTTGCGGACGACCTGGTCGTGGAAGACAAGCTCGCCACCTTCCGCGTCGGCAGTCACGACGATGCCGTCGGTCCGGATCTCGAAGGTCCTAGGCTCGCCGTCGGTGAGCAGGTAGGAGTCGTTGGTCGCGGTCTCCTGGATGGTGTAGGTGCCATAGGGCAGCGCGTCGGGCGCGGTCCTCGCGACGTAGGAGCCGATTCCATCGTCCCACGCGGTCTCGATCACGGCGATCACCTCGCCCGGCTCGTACCAGGCATCGCCTACGAGGACCTTGTTCTCGGAGGCGTTCGTTATGGCGAACTCGATGCCGGAGAGCGTCGTGCCGACGCCTTCTGCTGCATGCCCGTTCCCGCCGACCGCCTCGGACTCGCCGAGCTCCGCGTCGGCCTTGGTCACCTGCACGCCGCCGCGTATCGCGTCGTCATGCACGGGGTCGCCGGAAAGGTCGACGACCTGGCCGTCGCCCTCGATGGCGAACCCGAGCTCGCCTTCCCAGGGAAGGTAGCCTTCCGGAGCGTTCGCCTCAACGATGCGGTAGGTGCCGCACGGCAGCGCGTCGCTCGCGGTCTGCGCGGTGTAGGCCGAGCCGTCCCAGGAGGTGGAGATGGTCATGACCGTCTCGCCGTCTGCGTAGCTGTGGCCGTTCACGTAGGAGTTCATCCCCGATGCGTTGACGATGGCGAACTCGGCGCCCTCGAGCGAGGCGTCGCCCTGCTCGCCTGCGCCGGCTTGCGCATCGACCTTGGCGATCTTCACGCCGCCGCGCTCCCACGTGAAGCTGGCGAGCGTCTGGGCGTCTGATCCCGCATGGATCCTGATGGCCGAGAATCCCGTGGAGACCTCGTTCGCACGTGCGTTGACCTGGCTCCACACGTCGCCCGCGATCTCGCGCTCCGCCCAGGAGGCGAACTCGGCGCTCGTGCCGTAGGTCGCCTCGGCGGCAGATCCCAGGTTGGCGTACGAGAGCAGGATGTGGCTCGCCACGCGGTACTTGTCCTCGTCCATGCCGCTTCCGTCGTACCAGGAGCTGGGCCACATGGACGCGTCGAAGCCGGGTGCCCCATAGGAGAACCACATGGCCGCCGCCAGATCTCCCGCCTCGCTCGTCGGATAGGTTCCCGCATCGGGCGTGGAGCGCGACGGCTCGATGCAGTAGGCGTCGTTGCCGTTGGCGCTCATCTGGGTCGTCTCGTATCCGGCATAGGGGATGCTCTTGCCGATCGAGACGTTCACGTTCCCGGAGGCATATGCCTTGGTCGGGACGATGGCGACGGACAGCACGAGCGCCATCGCCATGGCGACCCGCACGATTTTCGAGGAGGTTATCCTCTCCATCGTCTTCTCTTTCATTTCTCGCGCACCTCCTCCTACATCGCGATGCTCTCGCGGCTCTGGGCGGCGCGCCTATCGCCGTTTCCCAGGCGCTCCGAGCCCTCGCGCGCGCCGCGCGCCTTCTCGGAGAGGCTCTGCAGGTACTCGCTGCGGTTGCGGTCGAGCGCCTCCTTGATCTGCGCCGGCATGACGCGCACGATGTCCTTGGCGGGCTTTCCTCGCTCGTCGAGCACCGGCTGGCCGTCCTCGTCGAGCACGCTTTTCTTGAGCCACACCTCGCGATCCGTCAGAAGCGGGATGTCGCGGTAGTTCTCGCCGCGGTAGCGGGATTCGTTGACGAACATCGGGCTGAACTGGTAGTAGCTCACGTCCACCCCGTCGATCACCGTCCCCTTGGGCAGCGTCACCGAGTTGAACGTGCGCACCTCTCCCGTCACGCGGTCGGTGTACTCGATGTCGGTGCGCACGAAGTTCTTGTGGAGCGTGAGATAGGTGTTCTTCTTCTCAGGCATTTCATGCCCCTTTCTTTGCATCCTTTAGGCGGGCGTAGTTGTGGAAGCCCCGCCTGATTGCCTTGCCTTCGGTTTCGGTCAGCCATCCAAGGCGACCACCCCCTTTCAAAACGTCAGTTCCCAGATCAGATTCCCGAGACGATGTCGCGCGCCCATGCGCCGCTCTTGACGAGGGAGAGGATGAGCAGCACGCACATCGCTAGGTACTGCAGCGCGTAGGTGAGCCCCGTCGCTATGCCGTCGATGGGGGTGCCCGTCGAGGTGCTCGCCCCGGTGAGGCCTCCCAAGATGAGCGGAAAGGCTATGAGCAGAATCAGGATGATCAGCCCCGCCAGGCACACCGCCGTGAAGTTCTTCAGGTATCCGATTCCTATCTGGCGGGTGTCGTCTAACGCCATGAGGGAAAGCGGGATCGGGCTGAACGCGGCCATGATGTAGAGCTGGATGGCGCGCGCCCAGCAGACCACGAGCGCCACGATGTAGGCTCCGAGCACCACGACCCAGCTGATGACCGATACCAAGAGGAGCGCTATGAGCGCCGGGACGTCGTCGTCTTCGGTCACCACGCTCACGGCGGTAAGGTCGATCGCGCCGCCCGAGCCGAACAGCGACATCGTGCGGTCGATGGCGAGTCCCACGACCGCGTAGATGGCCTCCATGAGCTCGAAGCTGTTCTGTATGAGGAACAGGAACACGGCGAAGAAGACCAGCAGGAAGACGACCTCCTTCACGCCGGGGAAGGAGGCGTTGCCGTCCATGCGCTGGCTTATCTGGATGAGCTTCACCGTGAACACCAGCCCGAGCACCCCGCATCCGATGGGAAGCACCGCGGCGTCCCAGACCCCTCGCGCGATGTCGTACATGGAGACATCTCCTGCGGTCGTGAGCATCTGCGAGAAGTCCGCGCCGATGATGCCCTCGTAGCCGATGCTCGAGAGCACCGCCACCTGGTTGGTGAACATCCAGTTGCACGCGTCCCTCAGAAGCCCGGCGAGCCATGCGTTCACGTCGTCGGCGATGCTCGCGTAGGCGGGAGACGCCGGGACGAGCATGAGCGTCGCGAAGAGCAAGGTGGAGGCGAACGCGAGGAGAAAGCGCCTGTCTGAGATCATCGACGCCGCCCGCCTCATAGCGCGCTCATCTCCCCGGATCCGCGGTCGAGGGAGAGCTGCACGATAGTCGAGGCCGCGTCGTTCAGGTGGAAGGAGGTCGTGAGGACGTCCTCGTTGCAGTCGATGTAGACCTCGCCGTCCCAGGTGGCGAGCGTTGCCGTCGGGGACGCCGAGGATGCCTTCTGCGCTATGGCGGAGGCGATCTCGGCGTCTTCGGCATCGAGGAGCTCGTTGAGCTCCGGCGAGTGGGCGGAGAGCTCGATCCCGGCCTCGGAGCCCTCGGCGATGAGGTAGCTCTTCGACAGCGCGAACGCGTCGCATGAGATGCTCTTTCGGCCTCCCGTGTCGTTTATGGAGAGCAGCGTCTGGGAGGCGGCCTCGCCGGCAGATCGCGTGAAGGAGATCTGCGCCGAGAGGCCATCATCGTCGGGTTCCTCGGAGAGCACCTCGTAGTACATCACCTGGACTCCCGCCTCTCCAGACTCCACGATCGTCGAATCGGAGAGCGTGAGCGTGCACGTACCGTCCTCGCTCTCCCAGGTGGTGCCCGCATAGCCGGCAAGGGATTCGCCCGCCTGCTCTGCCTGTCGGCTTTGCTCCTCCACGGGAACGACGGGATTGGGATCGCTGGGCGCGATCGCACAGCGCGCGAGCCCTGCCCCTATAAGGATCGCCGCAGCGCCTGCGGCGCATATGGCCATCAGTTTCGTCTTCTTGTCCATCTTCTTGCTCCTTGTCTATCGATACGACAGGGCGCAGGTGAAGCTCGAGATCCCGCTTGCGATCTTCACGACCTCGCCCCGATGGGGCGCGTGGATGTAGCGGTCGCCCCCTATGTAGATGCCGACATGCCCCGTTCGGTAGAGGATGTCGCCCGGCTGGACTTCCGACAGGGAGAGCTTCTTGCCCTGGGCGTACTGGCTTTCAGTGTTTCTCGGAATCGAGATCCCCGCCTGGCGGTAGCAGTACTGGGTGAGGCCGCTGCAGTCCAGGCCGACGCCCGGCGTCGTCCCGCCCCACACGTAGGGGACCCCGAGCTGGCTGTAGGCGGCGGAGACGATCGCGTCTGCCGAGACCGCCCCGGACCTGAAGTCCTCCAGGCTCATGCCGTCGAAGCGGTAGAGGCCGTAGGTCTCCATGGCGGATTTCAGGCTCTCGACGTAGCTCGAGCTCGTCGCCCATCCCGCATCCTTGAGCCCTTCGGCCATCTTGTCCGAGTCGTGGTTCGCAATCGCCTCGCGTATGAGCGCGTTTGACGCGTAGCGATCGGCCTGCAGGAAGACGCGGCTGCGGAAGCGGATGCACTCCGCGTCGCCGACGAAGCTGATGAAATCCGCCGTGACGGTGACCTGCTCGCCGCCGTACTCCTCGCCGGTCCTCCACGAGCTCTTCCCCGCGACCTCCTCGCACAGCGCGTAGGCGCTCGACCACTTCATGCCGAACAGGTTGTGGTCCTGCGTGGCGAGCCCCGAGAGGTGGTCGCCCTGCCCCGACTCGACGATGATCTGCGCGATCGTACATCCTGCGGGGTGCCCGTACTCCTCCTGGCACGCGAGCGCCTCCTCGACCATCTCGTAGGTGATGTAGGGCGGCAGCCCCTNGCGCGCCTCGCAGCGGATGCGGGCGAGCGTCTGCATGCAGTCGCCGCGGGCTCGGGCGAGCCTGGGCGCGGCGGCGTCGAGGTCATCTGCCCCCACGAGGAAGGTGAGATAGCGGTGGCGCACGAGGTTGGAGACCCCCTCGCGCATCTTGTCGTTGAGGATGCGGTTGTACTCCTCGACGTACTCGTCGACGCGCGGGTCGCTCTTCTCGAAGAAGCGCTTGCGCCCGATCTCGCGCTCGGGTATGGGAGTGTTGGTTATGGTGAGCTGCACGGAGGTCTCCGAGCCGAAGTAGTCGTAGAGCTCGCTCATCGCCGCGAACACCGACTGCTGGTTCTCCTCGCGCGCGGACTGGTAGCTGATGTCCCCGAACTCGATGGTCTGGCTGAAGAGGCCCTCCTCGACCTGCGCGGTCCCGTCGGCGTACATGGCGTCGTAGCCGATTGCGGAAAGGACGTCTTTGGCCTCGGCTCGCGCGCGCCTCTTGCGGCGCGCCGCCTGCTCGACTTTCTTCTCCTCTTCCTCGAGCCCCGTCGTGCGGGCATGCGCGCCGCGCACGGGCAGCCTGCCCTTGCGTGCCGCCGCCTCCTTTTCCTTGGGTTTCTTATTGGTCTTATCGAACAGCAGCATTCGCCTCCGCCCCCTTCCTCTTCGCCTTGCGCTTGGCCTTTCGCGAAGGGCGTCCCGGCACGGGAGAGGTCTGCGCGCCCTCGAGCACGGGGGTGGAGCGGTAGAGGATCCTCTGGTCCTCGAGCTTGAAGTCGAGCCAGAGCGGNCAGATGCCTGGCCGACGGCCGCATGCCGGGCCTTCGCGGCAGCGCCTTGACCGAAGGCCCCCGCCTTGGCATGCTTTGCGGTCCCTTTCAGCGGGCCTTTAGGCTTCGAGGCGGCAGTGGCCTTCTTGGAGGCGGAATGCCGTGCGATGACGGAGCGTGCGCCGCGGAAGGTGCTGCTCGCCTGTCCGATGCCGGAGAGCTCCTCGGAGTCGTCTGCCTCGGACGCGGCGGCATCGGCGATCGCGCGCTTGAGGTTCCCCTTGGCCTGGGCGGCGAGGCGGGATTTCACCTTCGGCCTGCCCGCACCGACAGGGGAGGGTTCGGCGAAGTCCGCCCTGCCCCGCCCCGGAGATTTGCCCCTCGATGAGAGCGCCTCGCCCGCGCGCTCAGTCGATCCTTTCACGATCCCTGCCGAGATGGCGTCTGGCCGGTCGTCCATCCCGAGCGCACGCGCCTGCTCGCGGCTTGTCGCCTCGAGGCGTTCGGAGTCGGTCGAGTATTTCGCAACGCTCTCAGGCATCGCCGCCCTCCCGGGCCCGCGCGAACGCCTGGGCGCGCTTTATCTGGGCGATCTCCTCGGGCTTGGTGTTGAACAGGTCGTAGAGCGCGCCCTTCGGGAAGTCGTCCTTGAGGGGCACGCGCACGCCTCCCGCCACCAGAAGCCCCTCGCCTGCCTTGATGGAGTCGTCGATGTATCCCTCCTCCTGCGCCGAGAGGGCCAGCAGGTCCACCCAGCTTTTCCGATCCAGATGGCTTTGCTTGTGGAGCAGCACGAAGTCCGAGTTGAGCACCATGTTGCGGGCGTCCTCGTGCTCGAGCATGTAGGTCGAGTTCTGCGTGATGCCCGTGCAGATGAGGTTGAACTTGCGGCCCTCCGCCCAGAACTTAGAGAAGTAGCTGATGATCGCAGGGTGCCCGAAGAGGCTCTGCACCTCGTCGATGTAGAGCCAGGTGGTCACGCCGCGCTCGAAGTTCGCGTACATGCGGTTACGCACCGCCTCCAGCGCCGTGAGCATGCCGAAGACCCTCATGTTCTGCGAGAGGTCCTTGAAGTCGACGTTGGTGATGCGGTTCTCGAAGCCGACGTTGCTCTGGTGGTTGAAGAACGACAGCGCGCCCTTCACGTAGCGCTCGTAGCGCAGCGCGATGTCGCGCGCCTCGGGCTCTTCCTGGTCGAGCAGCAGCTCGTAGAAATCGCCCAGCACGGGCAGGCGGCCCTTGTCCTCGCAGCGCATGTAGGCAAGCTCCACGCAGCGGCTGATGATCGACTTGTCTGCCTCGGGCAGCCCCTCGCGCCCCTCTGCCATGGTCGCGCTCGAGAGTGCCAGTATCGCGTCGATCTTGAAGGCGAGCTGCGCCTGGTTGGCCTTGTCGGCGACGTCGGAGAGGTCGAAGGGGTTCATGAACGTGTCGGTGTCCGGCGAGAAGCGTATGCAGGTGCCGCCCGCGGGCTCCACGACCGGCGCGTACTCGCCCGCCGGGTCGAAGACGATTACCTCGTCGTCGGGATAGGCCAGGATAGTGTTCATGATCTCGCGCTTGACGCTGAAGCTCTTGCCCGAGCCCGGCTTGCCGCAGACGAACCCCATGGGGCTCGCGAGCTTCTTGCGGTTGCAGATGACGAGGTTGCCCGACTGCTTGGACTGGCCGTAGTAGCCGCCGCCTTCCTGGTTGAGCTCCTGGGAGGCGAAGGGCATCTGTATGGCGATCTGCGCGGTCGTCATGTAGCGCGAAACCTCCACGTGGTTAAGCCCCAAAGGCAGGATCGAGTTCATGCCCTGGCGCTGGCGGTACGAAAGCGGCTCCACCTCGATGGAGCGCTGGCGCGCCGCCGCCATGATCTGGCGGGTCTGGTGGTCGAGGGCCTCTGCCGTGTCCGCGTAGGTGAACACGAGCCCCGTGTAGGTGAACAGTCGCTGGTTCTTGTTCTGGAGCTGGTCGAGGAGCTCTTCGGCCTCCTCCTTGGAGTGCGAGAGCTCGGGAGGCAGGATGGAGAAGTCGTAGCCCTTCTTGACCGCGCTCATCTGCTCGTCGATGACCTCCTTGTCCATCCAGGCGATGCGCTTCTTCACGTAGGCCACCGCGGCGGCCTTGCCCATGGGATGGATGTGGAGCGTGACGTTGAGCGGCATCGGCAGGTCTACGACGTTGGCGATGCAGTCGTCCTCGAGATCGCTGCCAAATCCGCGGAAGACCAGCACGCGGCACCAGGCGCCGTCCGCCCGGTAGCAGTCGGCGCGCCCGTCCGGCTTGAAGTCGAGCACCGAGGGCGCGATGAGGTCCTTGGTGCGAAGCCCGCTTAGCTGGGACAGTTTGTCNCGGCTCCGACGGCGGAGGCGAGTCCGCCTGCGAGGCACGCGAGCGTGCGCGCGGAGAGCTTGCCCACGATCTTCTCGGTGTACTCGCCGATGTCCTTCTGGACCCTTACGGATAGCATTTGCACATCCTCCTTCCCTTAGGCGGGGAGCCAGGACGTGTCGAGCTGGCCGAAGTAGATGGCGGCGGCGATGATGATCGCCCCGCCAGCGATGGTCGAGATCGCGCTGGCGATCTGGGCGCCTCCCTGCTGCTCTCGGATGGCGAGCCCGAGAGAGACCGCGCCCCAGACGACCAGGAAGCCGCCGAGGAACGTGACGCAGCCGGAGACGAGTCCGATGATGTTTGAGAGCATCTTGGCTCCTTTGCATGTCTTGCTTGTGGGCGGCCGCAACGGTTGGGTTTGAGGCGGCCGCCCCGGTTGGTACAATTGGTCGTGGAGCGCATCTCGCGCCCCTTTGCATCCGGGACGGCGCACGGCGGGCTTGTGTGGAAGCTGGCCGCGCCGCGCTTGTCAAGGGAGTGTCGGCTCCCGCCGTCCCATCTCTCATCTCATGGGCGCATCACCGCCTCTCCTTTCCCGGTACTCCTTGAAGTCGAAACGCTCCTCGTGCCTCGCGCCCGCATGCCCGGGGTCCACCTCGGGATAGGAGGGATGCTCCTCGATGCGGTACTTCGCGCCCTTCAGGGGGTAGGTCCCGCTGATGAGCACGATCGACTCGTCGCGCGGGAGCCTTCCCACCTCGTCGGGCGTCATGAGGTCGCGTTCGATCACGTTGTAGTTCTGGGTGGTGGAGCGGTTCGCGCCCCTCGAGTCGCTTTCCGTGAGCACCTTCACGGTCTGCTTGCCGACCATCTTGGAGATCATCTCGTTGGTCTCGGTCGACTTGCCGCCGAGAAACACCACGGTGTCGCAGCAGTCCAGGATGGTCTTCGCGCCCTCCTTCTTGTAGGCGCGCTCGAGCTGGCTGGCCGACTGCAGGATGATGCTGAAGCTCACGTTGCGCGAGCGGGCCGTGGCGATGACGCGCTCGAAGTCGGGCACCGTGCCGATGTTGCCGAACTCGTCGAGCAGGAAGTGCACGGGGCGCTTGAGCGAGCCCCCGAAGCGAGCGAGAGCCGTCTTGTAGAGCACGCTCGTGGCCTGCCACATGAGCAGCGCGAAGAGGAAGTCGAAAGTCGAGTCCGAGTCCGACATGCTCGCGAAGATGGCGTGGCTGCCCTCTCCCGAGCCGAGAGAGTCGAGCGCCATCTCGTCGTATGCGACGAGATCGGAGACCGCATCGACCGAAAGGGGCTTCAAGCGCACGTTGCAGCTAATGATGATCGACTTCAGGGTCTTCCCGGCCGCCACCTTGAAGGCGCGGTAGTTCGACAGCGCGAAGTCCTCCTCCGGGTCGCGGGGCTCGGCGATGCGGACCCAGCCCCAGTCGCCCCCGTCGTCGAAGGGGCGCTCTTCCCGCGCCTCGCGCCCGCGCCCGCGCTCCATGAAGCGCATGCCCGTCTCGAGCTCCTCGAATATGAGGTCGAGCGGGCTCATGTAGGACTCGTCCTCCTCGCGCGCCTCCGCGAGGCTCAGTAGCAGCATGAGGGAGTTGAGGTCCCTCTCCTCGGGTCGCGCGTGGTAGACGAGGTAGGCCACCAGCGCCGTGTAGAGCAGGCGCTCGGAGTTCTCCCAGAAGGGGTCCGACCCCTTGCGGTCGTCGGGCGTGGTGTTCTTGATCAGGCACTCCACGAAGACGAGGATGTCGGCCTGGTCCTTCACGTATGAAAGCGGGTTGTAGTGCATCGAGCGGGAGAAGTCGGTCGTGTCGAAGGTGCGTATGTCGTATCCGGCGTCCTCGAGCATCCAGCCGACATCGCCGAGGAGGGTTCCCTTGGGATCGGTGACGAGGAAGTCGGCGTTTGCCTGCATGAGGTTGGGCTTGACGTAGTAGCGCGTCTTGCCCGATCCGGGGCCGCCGAGCACGCAGACGTTGCGGTTACGGTCGTGCTTGAGGTCGAAGCGCTTCGGCTTGAGCGCGAGCGCGAAGTCCCTCGAGAGCAGGATGTTGTTCGCCTTGTCTTTCCTGTCCATGAACGCTCGTCCCTCCTTGAGGGTTCCCCAGCGGNCCCGCCGCGAGCGCCTGCGCAAGCGGCCTCATTTCGCCCTCGTCTCGACGCCGCGCGACATCTCGCGCGACTTTCCCTTGGCGGCCTCCAGTCGGGATGACGCCTCCCTGGCGCGCGCCGCCTTCTCCGCGATGGGTTCGCCCTTGATACGCTCGCGCATCTGCGAGAGTTCCTTTCCCGCGCGCTGGGCGGATGCGCGCGTGGTCTTCTCGAGGTCCTTGAAAGCCTCGTTCACTGCGGGCGCATCCTCGACCATGAAGACGAGATGCTCGCCCTCCGGCATGGGCGCGAACTCGTGTCGGATGCCCTCGCGCGAGAGTTTCTCGTCGATGACCTGGCGGATGGTCTCGTACTCGGGAAGCGCTGTGAATTCGGACAGGTCGAGCTTTGCCCACTCGGCCACGCTGCGGCCAGGTTCGGCCCCGCCTTCGATTGCGTCTTCGCCGCGGGCGCGCCTGAACGCCGATGCGAGCCGCTCGCCGCTGGCCATCATGGCCGCCTCGCCGGCATCCTGGCCTATGCGGATCATCCAGTCGACGAGTTTCTCTCCGGAGTCGTCGCCGAAGTCGTTTGTCATGCTTCTTGTCCCTTCCTCTTGGTGGGACAGACTGTCCCAGTCGCTTTCCGAAAACAGAGAAGGCGGGGTGAACCCGCCTTCGTAAGTGTGTTCAGCGAAGCTCCGCCCGCGCGCCGCGCGTGGGCGTCATCGCCGTTTTGTTCAGTTGCTGGATGGAATCGCGTGCGCGTCTGGCGGCATCCTCGATGCTCGGAACCGCCTCCATGTACTCGAGGCGCTTGCACTGCTCTGGAGTTGCGCGATGCATGCACTCTATCGCATGTGAGAACCTCTCGGGCTCCTGCACGATGCGGCCGAAGGACCAACTCTCGAAGGCGAGCCAGCCGGAGTCGGTGCGCTTCAGCGTCCACCACTCGTCGCCGCCGTCGACCTGCTGCACGAAGGCGAGATCCTCGTACACGATCCCCTGGCGCAGCGCCCAGTTTCCGTGCGCGAAGAAGCCGCGCAGCTCTTCCACGCTGCCGGCCTTCGCGAACTCGTAGGGGTATTCCTCGAGGTAGGGGTCGTCTTGCCAGGGGTATCCGCCCCGCCTGAGCCAGCCGTTCTCCTGGCATTTGTCGGTGAGCTCCCGCTTGGTTCTCTCGTCGGCTTCCTTCAACCTGCCCGTCATCGTTCCTCCATCGCCTTCCGGAGTCGGCTGCCATCCGCACGCCGACTGCCCTCGATTCTTGTCGCGATTTACTCACAGACTCGCCGATGGCGTCGGCGGGAGAAGGCGCCGTCGTCCCGGCAAGTCCCGTCGGTCACATCCTTGACGCAATCCTCATATCCGGCCCCGTGAGGTGGATGGGGATGGTGGTCTCCGAGAGCCGGCTCGCGATAGCCTCGGCGGTCTCCGTCTCTCCCTTCCTTCCAAGCCTTTTCGATAGCGCCTGGGGCGAGTAGTTCGAGGTGAAGATGGTCGGCCTCATGTTTTCGTATCGGGCGTTTATCACAAGGAACATCATGTTCGAGGACCACTCCTTGGCATCCTCTTTGCCGAGGTCGTCGAGGACGAGGACGTCGCATGCAGCGTATCTGGAAATGACCGAATCAGTCTCCCCGTTCCCCGAGAAGCTCGCCTTGATCCTCTCGAGCATCGCCGATGCCGTTGTGAACACCGTGCGGTAGCCGGCGTCCACGAAGGCGTTCGCCAAGGCTGCGGCTGAATAGCTTTTTCCCCTTCCGACCGAGCCGTATATGTAGAGGCCTCGCCCTGCGCTGCCTTCGAACGACTCGAGGTAGTCGATGAGGTCCTGGTGCTGGACGGTCGCGCCGAGGAACCGCTTCGGGATCCCCGCGCGCTTGCGGCGCTCGGCCAGGCGCGCTTCCCTCTTCGCGGCTTCCATCCTCTCGGCTCGCGCCCTTTGCCCGCGTGCGCCCTCGCAGTCGCATTCGCGGAACCCCGCGACGATCCGCCTGGCGCCGAACTCGACCACGCATGGAGCGAGGGGGCGACCGCAGTATTCGCAGCAAGCCTCCGAATGCGTCGGCTTCGATTCGCCCATGGCACGTCCTATCTGTAATCTTTGTTTTCCGTCTTTGTTATTAGCTGGCAAGGCGTCAGGGGTCGGCATGGCGTCTGGTCATGCAGAAGGCGGCACGGGCGCGGCCCGCGGTCATCCGATGGCATTTCGCCATGCGTCGACTGGCCGGCCCCCTCGATTGCCCCCTTCGCCCTTCGGGCCGCCTCGAAGTCTATGCGGTAGACCTTCGTCTCCCTCCCTTTGGAAAGCTCTTGGCGGCCTACCTCGAACACAAGGCCCGCCTCCTCGAGCTTCCTCACCGCTCGGACAACGCTTCGCGTGTCGACTCCGAGAATCTTGCCCAGATGCGCCTTGCTCTCGAAGTAGGGGGATCCGCTTTCGCAGAAGCCGTAGATCCGGGCGTACACAAGGAGGGGGAGGCCTGTGAGGCCGAGCCCCCTCGTCATGAACTCCCTTACGATGATGAAAGCCTCGTCGCTACGCTCCGCCATGCCGGTCGTTCCCCGCGTCCCTAGACCGCATTGCGCTTGCTCCACTCGAGGAGCTCGTCGCGATAGGCGAAGAACCCGCGCTTCTTGCCGTTCATGCGCCTCAAAGGCAGGGGGTCGTCCTCGCGCTTGTGCCACTCGTAGACGCTGTTTCGGCTTACGCGGAACAGAATTGCAATCTCCTCGACCGAATACGTGTCCTGGACAAGGACGGGCGTCTTGACGAAGACGCCAGATGCTTTTCTATCAGAAATCATGTCGAGTGCTCCTTCCGAAGGCGGCGGAACGCGGCAGCGCGCGCAAGAGCGCCGTCAGCATGCCTACCGCCTTCCAAGGGCCCGGTCGACAGCTTCGATATCGAAGCGAATGGTCTTCGCGCTGAGCCTCACGCAGGGAATCGAGCCCTTGCGGGCCATCGACAGCACCCTTCTGGGCGTTATTCCGAGATGCCGGGACACTTCCTCCGCATCAACGAGGTCGGACAGCGATCGGCTCGATCCTCCGAATCGCCGAAGGCCTCTGATGCCGTCTTCCGATACGTCCATGGGTTTCCTTTCGTCTCCACAAGGCGCTCTTAAAGCGTTTCGAGCACCGATAGCTCCAATAAAGTCCTTTCGGTCATGTTCGAGCCGGAGTCGAGTGGGGTCAAAACGGTAAAAGCGGGCTTGTCCCGCTAAGTCCCTGCATGTCATTCGTTGACGAAATCTGCGCAATCCGCCGCAAGCGCCACCCAGGTAGTAGTTTTGCTTTATGTGCCTTGATTTTCGGGATGCGTCCTGCAACTTGAAGGCCTTGGCCGCAGATAATCGAGATGATGAGGTGGGGACCTGACAAGGAAGAAGAGAACGGCATAGCAAAGCGGCCCCGTCCAATTCGGAGGGCCGCTTTGCTGGTAGGGGAACTCGCCAGACGAATCGTGGCTATTTTGGAATATGAGCCGGCACAGCATTGTCAAAGGCGATGAGGCCGGTCGCTTGGTGATGCTGATCCCTTATCGAAGGGAATCCTGAATCCGCCCTAGGTGGGAGGAGAGCTTCTCGAAAGAATCCGTGGAGATGCAGTGCTCCATGCGGCATGCCTCTTTGGAGGCAACTTCCGCATTCACCCCGGCGTTGGCGAGCAGACGCTCGAAGAAGCGGTGTTTAGATAGCGTCTCCTCGGCAAGGTGCTTTCCAGCTGCGGTCAAGCGAACGTCGTGATCGACCACCTCGACAAGGCCCTTACGAGCCAGGTTGCCGAGCGCCTTGGTGACGCTCGCCTTCGAGAAGCCCAGGCGCTCGGCGATGTCCACGTTGCGGCACGACCCGCGCAGGCGGCGGATCACGAGGATGGCCTCGAGGTAGTCTTCGGACGACTTGGTTGTCGCCCTGCTCCGTGAGCCGCAGCTCGCATCGGCTTCATCCCTCATTCAAATCATCCTCTCGTTCGCCTAGTCCCTGCAGGCGACACGGCTTCGCGAACAGTCCGCCGCACGAGCCGACCCCGCATCGGCAAAGACGATGGGGCCGGCCGATTGGCGATGCCGATCCCTCATCGAAGAGAATCCTCGATCCGCTCCAGGCAGGAGGAGGGGTTCTCGAAAGAATCCGTAGATGCACTGCTCCATGCGGCACGCCTCTTCTGCCATCCGGGAAGGGACGTGGAATCGGCTTCCGCTACGTCGAGTGAAGACAACTAACGAACGCACCCCATGAACCTAAGGACGCTTTTGCTGGATCCGGGCGCCCGCAGGTCGACCTTCTCGCAGCCGTCTCGCCCCACCATCAGAGCCGAAGTACAGACCTTGAACAAGAACTCAAGGTCATGGGTGATAACAGCTACGGGACGGCCTTCGGCAAGCTCCTCGATGAGCCCGGCAATCCTCGCCATGTGCATGAAGTCGAGGCCCGATGTCGGCTCATCCAGAACGACGATCTCCTTGCTGCTCAGAAAGGCGCAAGCCAGCGCCAAACGCTGCTTCTGGCCCCCTGATAGGTTTTGCGGATGCTCGGTCCTCTTGTCCCATAGGTCGATGGCCCTGACGATACGCGCCACCTCATCGAGACGGCCGTTGTCGATGTTCTTCTGGTCGGTCAGGATTTCGTTTTCCACCGTGTCGAAGAACAACTGGTAATCGACGTCTTGCATCATGTAGTACGAGCGGCGAAGCCTCTGCCGAGGCCGAACTCCCCACGAGAAGGCCTGTCGACCGCCGGCAAGGCCGCACATCGCCCGGGCGAGCGTACTCTTTCCGACTCCGTTTGCCCCAAGGACGCCCATAACCTCGCCCTCTCGCAAAGAGAGCGTCAAGGGCCCGATCAGGGCTCGCCCGCCTGCGGAGACCGAAACGCCCTTCATTGAGGCAGTCTCTGCCCCAAGCTGACGGTGGTTTTCCGGATTCAAGCCGTGCAAATCAAGTGCACGAAGCCCATAGCGCGCGCAATCCTCAGCACGAAGCCGACCCGCTGCGAACGAATCGACGATTTGGCCGCCCGCCATGACGTGGAGCCTGTCGTAGAGATCCGCCAGAAAGTAAAGCCTGTGCTCGGCGATGACGACGGTCTTGCCGAGAGCCTTCAAATCGGCGAGGATTCGGCGAAAGTCCTCTATCCCTTCGTGGTCGAGGCTAGCGGACGGCTCGTCGAAGAAAATCACCTGGGTGTCGTAGACGAGCGTCGAGGCTATGGCGACGCGCTGCTTCTCTCCTCCCGAGAGGCCTATGAGGTCCTTGCCCGCCAGATGCGCGATTTTCATGCTCTCGAAAGCCGACTCGACCCTTTCGATCAGCTCCTCGCGTGGCATGCCCAGATTCTCGCCGACGAGGGCCACCTCGTCGGCCGCCTTGCGGGTGAAGAACTGATCGGTCGGATTCTGGAACACGTTGCCGATCGTGCGGGCGAGCTCGCCGGAGGAGAACTCTCCCAGGCTTTTCCCGAGAAGCTCGATTCTCCCATCGAGCTCGCCTTCGTACTGATCGGGAATCAAGCCGTTCATGGCGCGCATGAGAGTGGTCTTCCCGCACCCGGAGTTGCCGGTGAGTACGACGAGCTCGCCGCGCTCCACCGAAAACCGCACGTTCTTCAACGCCGCGAGATCTTCTCCCTTGTACGAGAAAGACCGAATGTCGACGTCAATCACATCCATACCGCGACCCCCAAAAGAACGACTCCGACGCCCAAGGCGGCTCCGTCAAGCAGACCGAAGGAGAGACTTCGGTAGCTCGTCTTTTCGCAGTCCGCTTCGATTCCTTTCGAAATCACGGAGGAGACGAGCGTCTCGCTCACGTGCAGGCACTTGTACACAAGGGGAACGAAGTAGAGCTCGAAGGCGTGCACGGGACGAAGCGGGCTCGGGCGCAGCCCGCGAACCCGCATCCCGCGCTTTATCTCCTTCACGCGGCCGCCCATCTCGTCGAGGAAGCGCAACCCTATGACTGCGCCGACTGCGGCTCTGTTCGGAACGTGCAGCTTGCGCATGCTCGCCAGAAGCTTAGAGGAGCTCGTCATCATGAGGGCGCAACCGATGTTGACGACGGGGAAGACCCTCACCACCAAAACCGCCACGCCCAGGAAGATGCTCGTGACATAGCCGATGTCGACATGCAGGATCAGCTGCACGACCCCGCATGCCACCGCAAAGAGCGCGAGCTGCCTCAAGAAGGACGCCGGCGAGACGTCCAAAAGGACGAGAAACGACAGCGCCAGAACGAGGGCATATACCAGCTGATTGGCGAGAAACGCTTGGATGAGCGCCAGAAGCGTCAGCGCGAAGAGCGTCAGCGGGTGCAGATGCCCCTCGCGCCCGCCGTCGAGCAGACCCGTTCGCCCCATCAACCCAGCCTGCTTTCCTTCGCGCCCTTTTCGAAGAACTTGTCGTTAATGAACATTCCGAAACGCCCGGCCAGAAGCTCGGTCACAATATTGATCAGCACGCAGATGACCATCATATCGACCGTGTACATCGCCACCATCTGCTGCGCCTGTTCAAGCGAGATGCTCTCGACGAAAGTCGCCAGCCCATCGGATCCCAGAACGAGCACGAACACTATCATGTGCATCGAGTAGATGAACATCGATGCCGAAAACGACAGCCACACCCTCTTCTTGTTTCCGTAGTCGCCGGCGATGATCTCTGCGACGATGCCCGCGATCAGGCACAGGGGCGTCGCGACGGCAAAGCCCATGATCGCGTAGAGCACGCCGTAGATCAACCAGAAGCAGAAGGCCGTCCCCCGTTTTTGCACCTTGCGCGCCATGATGGTGTAAACGGGACCGACGAAGAAGGCCGCAAATCCCGCCGAGACGTACATGGAAAGCGCGCCGAACATGCCTGTTATCATGCCGACGCCCATCCCGAGGGCAAATCCGATCACTCCCAGTACCGCTATTGTCGCGATGTCCTTCAGTTTCATGTGAGCCTCCTTTTGCTCTGTTTGCTAGACCAATTGCCACTGGGAGCTTGCGTTGCGCTTGTCCCAGAAGTCTTTGTATTCTCCTTCGAGGGCGATCAGCTCGTTGTGCGTCCCTGTCTCCGCAACCTTGCCCGAGCTATCCATGACCACGATCTTGTCCGCCATGCGCACGGTTTCGAGCTTGTGCGCGACCACGATAAGCGTGGAGCGCCGTTTGAGCGTCTCTATTGAGCGAACGACGTTCTTCTCGTTTTCCGCATCGAGAGCCGACGTCGCCTCGTCCAGGAGCACGATGGGGGCTTGCTTGAGAAGCGCTCGAGCAATGGAAACGCGCTGCCGCTCGCCGCCGGAAAGCGAGCGACCTCCTTCGCCGCACAGCGTCTCCCAGCCCCCAGGAAGGCGCTCGACGACCTCCGTCACCCCGGCAAGGTCAGCGACCGCGCGAAGCTGCTCCTCCGAAGCATCTGGGTTCGCCATAAGGACGTTGTTTCTCAGCGTGTCGTTAAAGAGATAGACGTCTTGGAAAACGAAAGACACCCGAGCGAAAAGATCCTCTGTCGTCATATCGCGGACGTCTACGCCGCCGATCCTGACCGCTCCATCGTCGACGTCGTAAAAACGCGCGATTAGCTTGAGCATAGTTGTCTTGCCGCAACCAGACGGGCCTACAATGGCGACCATACTGCCTTCCGGAACGTCGAGGTCGACTCCACGAAGGATTGGCTTCTCCTTCATGTAAGAAAAGCGAACCTCTCCCATTCGGACGCTTGCATCGGTCGGGCGGGCTCTCGACTCGCCTACAACCGGCAGCTCGGCTGCTTCGACGACCTCGTCCATGCCGTCGAGCATTGCCCGGCGGTCCTCCATACCGAATAGGGCTGAGGCAATCTCGTTGAGGAGCGTGGTGAACCTTAATGCGACGCCGATCATGACCACCGTCTCAAGTGCCCCGATGCTTCCGCTTGCACCCAAGTAGCTCACCGCAATGATCATGCTCACAACGAGCATCTGCACGCTTGTTCCGGAAAGAATTTCGCCGAGGGCACTCCACCACAGGCCGCGGATCGACCGCTTTCTACCTTCTACGAAACTGCTCTCGAGCTCCTCATAGTCGGCGCCCGCACGGCAGGCGCGCAGGGCTCCCTGGCATCGTGCGAACTCGACTATCCTCGCGGCGATGTCCCGCTCGGCGGAATCCTCTAACCCGTTTCCTTTTCCGACGCATGCCTGTGAAACGCGCAGAAGAAGGAAAAGGATTGGGATGGAAAGCGTCAGCATGATTCCAATTTGCCAGCTCCAAAGCCACACGGCAGCACAGAACACGATTGCGGCGGCAGCGTTTTTTATAAGCTGGCCAACATAAAGAGCAGCGGCCTGTCCGGTCGAGATCATTTCCTGCGTAACCATGCGCGAAAGCCTTCCGGCACTATCCGCCTTAAACCAGCCAAGTGGCAAACGCGACACCTTGTTCCCGATGACCACCTGCATATTGCGCATGAAGCCTAACCCCGCTGCATAGCTGAGCTTGGTACCGAAGAACGAGGCTGTTGAGCCGACGACTGTCACCGCCGCAAGCGCGACTGCCCAGCCCCAAAACGTCAAGCCCCATTGGGGGTCGCCGGACTGGAGAGCCATGGTCGCCGGCATCATGATGGCGAGACCGATGCCGCACATCACGCCGGAAAGGGCGTAGAGCAAAGTTCCCAAACGGTGCTGGCGCCTATCACCCTCGTCCATATAACGACGAAGTCTCGGTAAGAAGCGTTTGGAATTACTCATCTGCATCGCCCTCTTCTTCACTGCCGCAGAGGCCTCCTTGCTTGAGAAGCGCCTGATAATGCTCGTTGTCTTGAATCTCCGCATGCGTTCCAAGGGCGACGATCTTACCTTCTTCCAACACGGCTATTTGATCGGCACCTAGAACAGCGTTGAGCCGGTGGGCGATGGCCAGAACGGTTCGGCCCTCGACCAAGGCGCTTAGTGCTTTCTGGATTTCGAGCTCTGAATCCGGGTCAGCAAAAGCGGTGGCCTCATCCATGATGAGGATCGGCGTATCAGCTAAAAGGGCACGCGCTATACTCACGCGCTGGCTCTCACCGCCTGAGAGCGAGCAGTCGGTTCCCAAAACGCTGTCGTATCCCTTGGGCAGCGACATGATGAAATCGTCGATCTGCGCCGTACGGGCAGCCTCCCGAATCTCCTCCAGGGAAGCCTCCGGCTTAGCTAAAGAAATGTTTCTTCCGATGGAGGCGTTGATTAGCATCGGGTCCTGGAGCACGAACGAAACCATGTTGTAGAGATCACGGGAGGAGATGTCTCTCAGATCGACGCCGCCGAGACGGATGGAGCCGCTTTCCGGGTCGTCGAAGCGTGCAATGAGTGTGGCGAGTGTCGATTTACCCGAGCCTGACGGGCCGATGAGCGCCGTCGTGGTGCCGGGATTAAGGACAAGACTGACACCGCGCAAGGCCTGGGTATCGCCGTAGGAGTACGATACGTCGTTCACCTCAACGACGACCCCGTCGGGCTTCTTTGAGGTTTTCGACTCGGGAATCGACGGCGTGTCCAGAATCTCGCACAGCCTGACTGCGGCAGCGCCGGCCATCTGGTACGACCACGTGCTGTTGGCGACAGCGCTGATGGCGGTCGGAAGCACGATGGCTATCAGCGCGCACGCGAGAACCTGGGGGAGAGTGGCCAACCCTGCCCCCATGACAAGCGCGCCGCCGCCGAGATTAATCAGCAGAAGTAAGGGAGAGGAGATGAGCTCGCCGGCAATCGAGCAAAGCCCAATGAGCGGGGCGCACCAGTCCCAGTACGACTGGGAGAATGCCGATGCGGCGTCCGCGTAATTACGATGCGCCTCTCCTGTTTTTCCGAATGCTTTGACCACCTTGATGCCGGACACGAGCTCGACCATCGTCGAAGACACTTGTGCAAGGTGCCCGTTCATCTCGGCGGTTTTCGGTCCCATATCCTTCATAGAGAGCGCCTGCAGCAGGAAATAGAAGGGGATTGTGGCGATACCGATGAGCGCCAAGCGCCAATTGATCCAGAACATGAAAGCCAGAAGAACCATCGGCTGTAAAACGCCGTTAAGACGGTCGACCGGTCCGTGTGCGATGACGGTGTGGACCGTCTTCGTGTCATCCTGCACAGCGCTTCTGACCTTGCCGGATTCCGTAGCGCTAAACCAAGCAAGAGGCGCGCGGCTCAACCGCTCAACGATACCCTTGCGAATAACGTAGCGCAGTTTCATATCGGCAAAATGCGTGATGATGAGCGCAAGAGCGCGAAAGAACAGCTGCGAGAGAAATGCCATAACGAGAAGGAGCGCAATTTCGTGCACTTTGGACGCATCGACCTGCGCGAGCGGGCCTTCCCCTGCAAGGAATAGGTCTCCCAGCCATACCAAGGCCAAATACGGCGCAAAGGACAGAAGCGCCGAGAGCACGGTGAACGCCTGCGCCAGCATGACGCGTCCTTTGACGGGTCTGGACAGGCGCCTGATGGCTTCCCGCCCCGCCTCGTCCCTTTGCCGGTCTTGCTCGCTTGTCTCTGTCATGGCACCACCTCAATCTATTGTCTCGGATAATAATGACTTAGTTATCTTTGACGGCAAAAAAAAGAAAGGGTCGTCAAAGCATGCGATATTTCTCCCAGCCCGCATTGAAGAACGTTGAAATGACCTCGGTCGTCGCGTTGAGCTCCTCGACGCTCTTCGCGTGGATGATATTCTCGGAAAGGGCGCTGTAGAACGCGTGGTTGACGATGTGGAGAGACTCTTTCGAGATGACGGTTCGAGCCTTCTCTGCGCCGTGGATCAGCTCGAGAACGCGGAGGGTGGTCCTGTCCTCCTCGTCGACGAGCCAGTCAAGGAAGTGCTCGTAGGGGGTGCCGTAGGAGCGGAACACAAGGAGCTCGTAGATGTCGCGATGGGAGTACAGCATCGCCGTGGTCGCGAGCGTCCCCGCCGCCTTGGCCTCGAGCGCGGCGCGCACCTGCTCCGGGGTCACGGGCTTCCCTTCGTCGTACCCAGCGAAACCTCGCTCCTCGCCCTGGGCGTAAGCTTTGCGAATCATGCTCGCCAGCGGCTCGACCAGCTCCGAGAAGAGCGCCTCCTTGTCTTTGAAATGCTTGTAGAACGCCCCGGTGGTCACGCCGGCAGCCTTGCAGATCCTGCGCAGGTTCGCCTTCTCGAACCCCTCTTCCAGAAACGCCGCAAGACCGCTCTTCAAGATGCGCTCGTGCGTCTCCTGGTAGTTGCCGTTGCTCACTGCGGTCACCTCCCTCCAAAAATAACTTAGCTATCTTTCGTGTTGGGGATTTTGCCATCAAAGTTAGTCAATGTCAACTCTTACGCTCATGATATCTCGGTAGAAGCGGCCTTGGCTTGATAGGCGGAGGAGCCTCGATGAACCGCCTAGTTAATTTGGACGGGAACTATCTCTACTCGAATCGGAGCGGGGCGTCCTGAAAGGTTCTGTCTGACTACAATCACGTCGCGTGCCGCTTGCTCCACTCGAGGAGCTCGTCCCTGAACGCGAAGCGCCCCCTCTTTCTGCCCATCATCCTCCTCAGTGGCAGGGGGTCGTCCTCGAGGAGGCTCCATTCGTAGACCGCGTTCCTGCTCACACGTAAGAGTATCGCTATCTCCGCCACCGAGTACGTGTCCTGTATCGGCACGGGGATCTTGACGTACGGGCATCCTGCTGATTCGACTGCCATGCGTCTGCTCCTTCCGGAGCGGCAGACGCTGCACCTCGGCGTCGCGGGGCTTGGCGGCGATGGCGCGATGCTCGTTGCCATCGCCGCCGCTCGATATCGTCCCCTCGCTCAGCGAGGAGTTGCCTAGTGGGCGGTATCCGAAACTGAGCCAGTCGCCCAGTCTGGCCTGCAAGCCGCCCTCCGTTTACCCGCCATCGCCCTCGTCTCGTCGGCTCCCGAGATAGGCCGCGAAACGTCTGTAGGAGTCCTCTGACNCGGCCGACCCCCTCGGCGAGGCCCCTGCGCGCCAGGTTGCCGAGCGCCTTGGTGACGCTCGGCTTGGCGACGCCCATGCGCTCGGCGATGTCCACGTTGCGGCACGACCCGCGCAGGCGGCGGATCACGAGGATGGCCTCGAGGTAGTCCTCGGAGGATTCTCGCCCGCCCATCCGCTCATCTGCCCGTCGGGACATCGGCGGCATCGCCCCTGTCGGCGGGAACGGTCCACGACGAGCTTTCCTGCTGGAGCCTCCACAGCCTCGCGTACAGCCCGTCTTCGGCGAGCAGCGTCTTGTGGTTCCCCTCCTCCGCCACGCGCCCGCTGTCTAGGACGACGATCTTGTCCGCATTGGCGACGGTCCTCAGTCGATGGGCGATGACGATTACCGTTTTGCCTGCGCACAGGGTTCCGACCGCTCTCTGGATAAGCGTCTCGTTCTCGGGGTCGAGCGAGGCGGTCGCCTCGTCGAGGAGCACCACGGGCGCGTCTTTCAGGAGAGCCCTCGCAATGGAGAGGCGCTGGCGCTCCCCGCCCGAGAGGGAGGCGCCGTTCTCGCCCAGCACCGTGTCGAACCCCTGGGGAAGCCTCTCGATGAACTCCAGGCAGTGCGCCGCCCTTGCAGCCTCGGCCACCTCTTCGTCGGAGGCGCCTTCGCGGCCGATGCGAATATTGTTCGCAACCGTGTCGTCGAAAAGGATCACGTCCTGGAAGACTATGGAGACGTGCGCGAGCCACGATTCCTCGGAGAACCCGGCGATGTCCTTGCCCGAGCAGAGGATCCTGCCGCTGTCCGGCTCCCAGAATTTCGCCGCCAGCTGGGCGCAGGTCGACTTGCCCGAGCCGCTCGGCCCGACGAGCGCGGTGACTCTTCCTTCCTGCGCGTCGAAGCTGACGCCGTGAAGGACCTCCTCGTCGCCGTACCCGAACCGGACGCCCTGGAAGGACAGGTCGTGGCCGGGCACATCCGCCGAGGCGGACCCCCTCGCTTCGGGCTCGTCCATGACCGCCTTGATCCGGGCCGTCTTGGTCGAGAGGTTGAGAAGGTTGGGCAGCTGCGAGACGAGGGCGAGGATGGGCCCGTAGACGCGGGAGACGATGAGCAAGAACATGAGCAGAACCATGAAGTCGACGCCGCCGGAGGCGAGAAGCACCGCCCCGACGCAGGCGGTCAAACCGACTCCCGAGCGGAGGATGGCGCTTGCAAGGGAGACGGAGACGTCGACGGCGAGCTCGACCCGCATCGTCACCCTCTTGAGCTCGAGCATCGCCTGCTCCATGGCGGCGGAGTCCTTGCCCACCGCCCTGCAGGCCCTTATGTCCTTGATGCCTTCGAGGTAGTCCTGCACGCGCGCCAGCGCATCCAGGCGGACGCGGTTCTGCCTTTCGAAAAGGCGCGACTGATGGCGTCGGCTCAAGGCGATGACCCCCGCCGAAAGCGGAAGCGTGACCATAACGCAGCAGGCGAGCCTCCAGTCGAAGAAGGCGAGCATCACGCAGATGACCACAGTCGACACGATTCCGGCGATGAGCTGCGGGAGCGTCGAGGAGAGCATGGACTCCTGCGCCGTCACGTCCCCCATGATGCGGTCGGCAACGTCGGTCGTGTCCCGGCGGTTGAAGAAGCTCATGGGCAGCTTCCTCAGGTGGTCGGCGAGGCGCAGGCGGATGCCCTCGGACTCGGTGTAGGCGGCCACGTAGGTTTTCTTGTAGTCGTTCCTCGAGGCGAAAAAGACCACGACCGCCCCCGCGATCCCAACGGCAAAGATCGCCCAGAGCGCGCTCGCGTCGAAGGGCTCGCCCGCAAGGGTCCCCACAAGGGCCGCGAACGCGGCGACCGTGCAGACGAAGGGAATCATGAGGGCCAGGTCGCTCAGGGTGCATGCAAGGGCGGAGCGCTTGAGGCCAGAATAACCCTGCTTGGAGAGATTGAACGCCCTCTGAAGCCAAGGGGCTTTGCCGGCCGACGGCTCACTGAACGCCTCCGCGGAGCCGTGCTCCTCAACAGAGCCATCCCGAGCCGCATGAACGGCTGACGTTTCGGGAACTTCGCCTTTGCTGTCAGTCGATGCGGATTCGATCCCCCATTCGACCGCCTCCGTGTACTGGCCCCACATCTTCGCATACGTCCCCGATGCGGCGAGGAGCTCTTCATGGGTGCCCTCCTCGACTTTGCGCCCGCCGTCAAGCACGACTATCTTGTCGGCGCCGACGACGGTGGAGAGCCTGTGGGCGATCATGATCACGGTCTTGCCGGCCATGAGCCTCTCGAACGCCATCTGGATCAAATGCTCGTTCTCGGGGTCGGAGAACGCGGTCGCCTCGTCCAGCACCACGATGGGCGCGTCCGAGATGATCGAGCGCGCGATGGCTATCCGCTGCTGCTCGCCGCCGGACAGGTGCACGCCCTCGGAGCCTATTACCGTGGCGTAGCCGTGGGGAAGGCTGCTGATGAATGCGTCCGCCTGGGCGGCCTTCGCCGCCTCGACCACCTCGTCATCGGTCGCCCCCGGCCTGCCGCGCCTGATGTTGTCCGCGATGCTCTCGCGGAACAGGTGGGAATCCTGGAACACCAGGCTGAGGCTGCCCATCAATTCGTCCTGGCTCATCTCGCGGACGTCGACGCCGCCGACGAGAACCTGGCCCGAATCGACGTCCCAGAAGCGGGCGACGAGGTTCGCCAGCGTCGATTTGCCCGAGCCGCTCGGCCCCACGACCGCGCATACCGTGCCGGCAGGGATTTCCAGCGAGACGTCGCGCAACGCCGGCTCCGCGTCGTCCTCGTAGGAGAAAGTCACGTCCCGAAGGAACACCGAGGCGTCCTTCGGGGTTTTCGGCGCCTCGGGACAAGAGAGCTCCTCGATGCCGAGCACCGAGTCGATGCGGTCGATGTTTGCCTGGGCGAGCATCCCGTCCTCGCTCACGTAGAGGATCTTCGCGAACACGCTCGATATCGAATGCACGAACAGGAGGTAGAAGACGAGCGAGAGCACGAACGTCGGCCAGTCCTGCGCGCCCGGGGCGAGGAGTATGCCGACGGGCAGGACGAACAGGTACGCGTTGTTGATGATCGCCGTGAAGCCTGGCATGGAGTTCCGGAAGAAGAGCGTGACGTCGAGGGAAAGCCCCGTGTAGTCCTTGATCGCGTCGGAGAGGCGCTTGAACGAGCGCGCCGTCTGGCCGAAAGCCTTCACGACGCGCATTCCGCGAACGTACTCAACGGCGGCGTTGCCCATCTGCTCTTTCACTTCCTGGTAGCGCCCCATGCTCGCCATGACGCGCTTATCGGCGTAGCCGGAGAACTGCACGACGCATGCGACGGCGACCGCCGCCAGCGTGGCGACGCCGAAGCGCCAGTCGAAGACGAAGAGCAGCGCCGCCAAGACGACGGGCGCGGCGGCGGTGGCCGCCAGGTCCGGGATGGAGTGGCCGATGAACTGCTCGATCCCGCCGACGCTCTCGTCCATGACCTTCGAGATCCTGCCCGTGCCGAGCCTGGCGACGTGCCCGAGGGGGATTCGCCCGAGGTGGGCGGCGATGTCGAGCTTCGTGCGGTACTGCGCGTCGAATGCCGCGGCGTGGGAGCACAGAAGCGCGGCAAGATAGCACCCCACGTCAACGACTATGCCTGCCACCGCCAAGCCCGCGTAGCCCGCCATCGCCGAAACGTCGACGGCGGCCAGGTTCGGATAGACCCCGACCGCATCCCTGATCATGAGGTAGATCGCCACGTATGGGACGAAGGACGCCGCCGCGGATAGGACCGCCAGCGCCATGGAGGCGAACACGAGGGGCTTTCTTCTCCCCGCGAACCGCAGGCAGCGGGAAAGGGCCCCCGGCTTCCTTCCTTTGCTTTCCTTGCTCATTGAATACCTCTTCTCTCATGTTGCTTTCAAAAAAGGGCGCTAGGCGATTCCCGCGCGCTCGAGGTGCTTCTTGAACACCGCCCGTCCGACCAGCGAGCCGATGATGCCGCCCGCGAAGGTCACGGCTGCGATGATCGCGAACGTCTCGGGAGTCACCGTGGACAGAAGGGCTTCCATGTAGGCCGGGTCGATGCTGTTGGACCCCATCAGCTCGCGGTAGTAGTCCTGGGAGGCGAACATGGGGACGAAAAGGCCCGCCGCCCAGCAGGTCTCGAAAAGCGCGTACCCCACGGCGACGCCTGCGAACCTCCCGTACCCGAGCGCTTTCCGCGCCAGCTCGGAGACGACGCCGCCGACGGCGAGGCCGAGCGCCACGGGCCATCCCGACCCGATGACGAAGACGATCACGGCGAAGACGAGGGCCATGATCAGCGAGGTTCCCGCGCGCGGCACGCGCGCATGCATGTAGACCCAGACGATCCCGGCGGGTATCGCGGCGATGGCGCAGCAGCCGCAGTACGCCACGACGCTCATGGAGGTGATTCCCACGACGAGCATGCTCACCACCATGAACAGAAGGGAGAAGACGCCGAGGGCTATGAGGTCCCTGGAGCTGAGGCTGCCGCTTTCCTTCCGTTTTGCTTTTGCTACCATTTCCAAATCCTTTCTTCCATAGGAATCCTTTTCAGTCTTTGCAGGCCGGCTCACTCGATGAGCACGATCTGGTCGCAGGCCTTAGACAGGAACTCCGTGTCGTGGCTGACGACCGCCACGGTTTTTCCGCGAGAGGTCTCCTCGCGAAGGATGAGCGCGAGGCGTTCCATGTTCCGGAAGTCCAGGCCGCTCGTGGGCTCGTCGAGGAGAAGCGCCTGCGCCCCCGATTCCGACGCGATGGCGCAGACGCACCGCTGCTTCTGCCCTCCCGAGAGCGATGCGGGATGGCGGTCGGCGACATCTCCCAGGCCAAACTCCTCCAGGACCGCTTCGAGACGAAGTTCGTCGACGTCGGAAGGAGACGGGGCCGCGGATGCCAACTCGTCGCGCACGCTCGGGCGAAAGAGCTGGTAGTCGGGGTCTTGCATGACCAGAAACGCATGATTGGGTCTTCTCTTGGGAGGGATCACCGATCCTTGGAACCGAACATGCCCGAGCTCTTCTTTCTTGATCCCCGCCAGGCACTTGAGCAGGGTGGACTTGCCCACTCCGTTACGCCCGACCACGCCGACGACCCTCCCGGGGTCGAACGCGACGGTAATCCCCTCGAGGACCGGCATGCCCCTCTCGTACCCCGCATAGATTCCCCTCGCCTCGACGGCGGGAAAGGCGGAGGCGGGACGGGAAAGGCGCTGCATCAGGTCGGCGAGCTTCGGCGGCTCGGAGGACCTGAGCCCGCAGGACTCTCGCTCCGCGTCGGACAGCCCCAGGAATCGCTGCGCGTCCCATTCGGCGGCGACGGAACCGCCTTCGAAGAGCAAGTACCGGTCGGCGACGCTCGCGAGGTAGGAGAGCCTGTGCTCGGCGATGATCACGGCAGACCCGCTCGACTTGGCTTTCGAGATGAAGGAGGCGAGCTTCTCCATGGAGGGAGGGTCCAGATTGCTCGAAGGCTCGTCGAGGACGTAGACGCTCGGCTTGCAAGCCCATGCGCTCGCGAAGGCCACCGATTGCATCTGGCCCCCGGAGAGCTCGAAGATGCCTCTGCCCATCAGGCACTCTATGCCGAGCTCGCGCACGACGTCGCGCACTCGCCTGTGCATCTCCTCCCTGGGAACGCCGAGGTTCTCCATGCCGAACGCAATCTCGCCGGTCGTGTCGAGGTTGAAGAACTGAGTGCGAGGGTTCTGGAAAACGCTGCCCGTCAAAGACGAGAGCTCCCAATCCTCCAGGTCGTCGACATCCCTGCCCGCTATGAGGACCTTTCCCGTCCGACTGCCCTCATAGAACCCGCCCGCCAGCCCGTTGACGATCCGGGTCGCGGTGGTCTTTCCGCAGCCAGATTCCCCGCAAAGAACGATGCATTCGCCCGGCGCGACGGCAAAGCTCACGTCGTCGACCGCCGGGGCATCGAACCCCGCATAGGTGAAGGAGACGCTTCTGAGCTCGACGGCGTTTTTCGTCACAGCAGCCCTCCGATCCCCTGGTTGGCCTTAGCAACCACAAGAAGCAAGCAGCAGGCGGCAAGGATCGAGAGAGGCAGGAAATCGACCCATCCGAACCGGGGCGCGTTGTAGGAGGTCTTCCTTCCAGGCCGGTCGATGCCGCGCGCAACCGCCGCAGCAGCGAGCTCGTCTGCGATCTTGGCGCAGCGCAGCATCACGGGCACGACCGCGGATTCGAACATCAGCGCCGGCTTCGAAACGAGATTCTTAAGCGAAAGGGCGAGCCCCCTCACCCTCATCGCGTCCGCTACGGCAGAAGACTCCTCCTTGAGCGTCGGAAAGAACCGCACCGCTATCACCAGCGGAACGACAACCGCCTTCGGCAGCCTCATCCCGTAGAGGGCGGCCGTGAGGTCGCCAATCTTGGTAGTGGTCGCGAAGACCGCCGCGAACAAGCAGATGGGCATGCAGGTGCGGCAGGCCAGGGCGAACGAGCCGAGGGCTCCGGCGGCGTTCGGCGGAAGCATCGTCGTGACCCAGAAGATGCCCATGAGAAAGAGGTAGGCGAAAGAGAAAGACGCCGCCATCCTTCCGCGCCCGATTGCGAAGGAGAGGAGGACGACGACGGCAAAGAGAACCGAGCCCAGAACGTAATCCTTCACGATAGCCCCGGTCGCTATGAGCACGACGAGCATGGCCACCTTCGTTCTGACATCGATGTCCTCCGCGAGTGTTTTCCGTGTTCTTCTTCGCAAAACCAGAGAGCCTTTCTTTTATCGCTATAATTGACAAAGAAATGTTAGCCTTGGTTAATCTGAATCAGGTTGCACCTGGAGGGAAAAGTCCGAGCGCGCAAGAATTGCGTCCGAACGCGAATAAAAGGATCGGAAGATGGACGACAAGGAAACGATGTTCTCCCACGCCGCCCAAGCCGCGGCGGAGACCTTTGCGGCCTCGCTTGAGCCAATCGGCCTCGTCTTGGCAGATGGATGGAACGGAGAGGGGTCCCTCTTCGAAGGCGACGGGCGCAGATGCGAGGGGTGGTACTGGGCGTGGGAGGCGCGGCGGTTCTTCTCCGTCGTCTGCTGCGATTTCACTTTGAAAGAACCCCTGCCCTTCTGTTTCGATTCTGGCGGGTACTTTGCCGTCCGCCGCGAAAGGCATGGCCTTTTGCCGCAAGCGAGCGTCTCCGCCTTCTTGGAGACGACGCCCAAGACGAGTTCGGTCCTTCTGCCAAAAGGAGCGAGATTCTCCTACACAGAGATCGAGTATTACGACGAATACTGCCGAAGCGTCTTCGGAGAAAGAATCGACAAGGCGCTGAAACCGCTGGCGACCAGTCTGAAGGGCCTTAGGAACCAGGCTTCCTGGGATCCGGAAATAGCAGAGATGCTCGGCAAGATAACTCCAAGGGAGATCCCGGGACCGGAAGCGGGCCTCCTGTATTCCGGAATCGCGAACCTGGTGATGGCGAGGCTGCTTAAGATGAGAGAGAGCCTGTGCGAGGGAGTGGCCGAGCAGGACCGCCTTTCGATCGCGAGAGCCATATCGTACATCGAGAACAACCTAGGCGGTGCAATCAGGCAGAAGGATCTGCTCGAGGCCGCGAACATGGGGTCAACCAAGTTCAAGAAGACATTCAAGCAGGTGACGGGATTGACGGTGACCGAGTTCGTCTCCTCGGAAAGAATCGAGCTGGCGAAAAGACTGCTCACCGACCATGATATGAGCATAGACGAGGTAGCGCATCGTTGCGGGTATGCACGAGCAACAAGCTTCTCCGCCCTCTTCGCGAAATCGGTCGGCATGCCCCCACGCAAGTGGAGATCGATCGCGAAGGTCACCTTCGATGACGACCCGGAATCGAAATTGCTGGATGTCCTCGCAAGCAGGCGCTCCTACGTTAGCGAGGTGGAATCTCATTCTTAGCTATCTTCGGAGATGTCGTGAGTTTGTTCTGGAATGACAGCGAAATCCTTCTGAAGAGCGAACTTGCCCCCTTTGAGTTTCGATCAGAATGATGCTTGGCAAGCCGACTCGAAATGAAGGGTATCAAGAACCCTTGTCGTAGTCGCGTTCTCGATGGGGGTTTCATTCGAAAGAAAAGGATTCAATCGAACGGGGATAGCGGGTTTTCACAGGTCACGCAGCAAATCCATCCTTCGTCTAAACTCAGGCGTAAAACTCACGAAATGGTAAAGTGAAAAGAGCTGAGTTTGGGATGAGTTTTCTCTGAGAGAGGCCAACCGAATACAGCTGACAACGAGAAGAAACTGCGGATAAAACAAGGACGAAATCGTAAAAATGGAACACTATTGTTTTATCGAGTGGGAGTAAAGCAAGAAGCTGAGGTTTTGCTCTTGCTGCAACTGAACGAACAAAAAGACGGATTGCTTGTTTTGGCAATCCGTCTTTTTTATCGCGCTAGCTCGAATTCTATCGCCACTTGAACCGGACGAACAAATTTGAACACCCCGGTCTTCTTGCGCGATAACCCCTAAAGGCCCTCTTCGCAATCAAGCGATCATCCGATCAAAGTAACTTCTCAGCGCCTCATCGACTTTTTCCTCCGTAACCACCTCGGGCCTCAAAAGACAGTGAAGCGTTAGCCCGTCGAGAAAGGCATGCAATGCGCCTGCCTCCTTGTTAAGGTCGATGTCCTCGGCAAGAACTTCTTGCTCTACAAGATACTGCAACACTGAGACCATATATCCGCGCGTACGATCAAACATGGAATCGTTGAGGGATCGTAGCGCCACGCTATGCTGCGCTTCCGCGCTGAAAGACAGCCATACACGCATCTCGGTGGCCTGTTCATCCCCTAAAGGAAGGAAGTTCTTCAGCAAGATAACAACTTGCTCCAAGGGAGCTACCTGCGCAATCCCCTTCCCATCGCCAAGCCGACCCTCAAGTCGCTCGATTATCAACGCCATAGCGTATTCGTACAGGCTTGCCTGGGTCGGGAAAGACCTTCTGAGCGACCCCACCGAAAGCCCGGCTTCCTCGGCCACACGCCTCACCGTTGCCTGGTGCAGACCCTCGGTCTCGGCAATACGCCAAACGGCCTGGCCTATTGCTTGTTGTCTGGCGGTTTCATCTACAATCTTTGGCATGTCTGGCTCCTATGCCCGCTTTTCCTTTCGCGGGAAAAGGGTATAGCTAAAACTTATTGCAAAATCGACAAGAAGGATAATTCCCCAGGTGCCCATAGTTCCAAAGAATACCTCTGAGGCCTGTTGGCTTGAGGAAATCACCATGAGAACTCCCATTATGACACAGCCGATTGTATACGCCGCAAGGTGGCGCAGCCACCCTAATCGCTCTAGTGCTGCATGCGCTTTTCCTGCTTTCGGCTTTTTGGGAGGACGCGGGCCGTCCGCAAAACGATAGGAAAACCAAGCGTCGGCCCACGCCACCATCTTCTTACCGAAAACAAGCGAAACTCCTAGGTAAATTGCTGCAAGCGCATGGGCAAAAGCTGCTTCTCCCCCGCCATGCAAATCGACTGCGGTAGCCCCTAGCAACACCACATCCACCACCGGCGAGAGAGCAAGCAGCACCATGCCAAGCTTTTTCTTCTTCAAAACATATCGCGCAAAGAGTCCAGATACGATAAACACCCAAAACATGACCTCGCAAAATACAATCAAGCCAATCAGCATTTCATCACTTCCCTTATTTAATACAGTTGTATTAAATAAAATAATACACCCTTTCAAAAGAAAGCACAAGCTGCGAGACCAGAATAAGAACCCTATCGAAAGCGATCGCGATGCTTGATCGTCGCCGCCATTACCTGCAAGGCGAAGCCCAGGTTCCCTATCAACCTACCCCTTGCAGGCATTCTTGGCCTGAATGATGACTGCTGTTTTTCTGCGCACTGGCACTCGCGATCAGCTATTTAGGCAATAAGCTTACCTCCCGCTTTCCCAGACAATGCTGAGCGCAATTGCGTACCATTAGATTGCCCTCTTAAAGCAGCGACACAGTTGTTCCGACAAACATTACAATCATGGACGCGTTCGTCGACATGCGGCGTTTTAATGCCAACAGTGCCAGACTCCTGCAACGAATAGACGTGATGGAAGATAGCCAGATTGAGTATCGGCATCGTACCGACGAACGCTTCGAGCAAGTGTTCGGATATCCGAAAGCCCATGATGCCAAAAGGGCCCCGCAGACCATTTTCTTTAACGGCCAGATCTACGGCGCCCTTAAAATCCTGACTGAGTTGGTCGAGAAGGCGAAGAGACGAGTAGCTCTTGTTGACGGCCACGTTGACGTTCATACCCTAAACATACGAAGCCATTCTCGATAAATTAGAGTCGTAACAAGACATGCTATCCAAAGAGATGTTCGATGCCTTGAAGAAGCGACGCACGAATACGTAATCGGAATCATGGAGTCCAGCGAATACCCGCTGCCCAATGGTTTCTTATACGAGGCGATTTTTGCACCAGAAGATTTCGATGGTGAAATACCGCGCAACATTACCAGAGCGCGATACTCGCAACGAACGTCGCAGCCATTCCCGCTTGGGCGATCCAGGAGGCAAGATGAACGGAGCAACCGAATGCTCAACCGTATCGAATGAAGAACGGCAAACGCTGCCCTCGGACTCCCGCCCAAGAGCTCGGTCTAGATCCGCCCGAACTTGGAAAGAAGCTCCACCGCGGCCGTACATGCATCGCAGTCGCAGTACTTCTCGCCCCGCTCCTTGCGCTCAAGCTGTTGGGCGAGAATCTGATCGGCGGCTTCCTTGCCGAACATCTCGACGGCAGGACCTTGCGCGAAAGCGATAACCCCGTCCACGGTGTTCGGTCGCCCCTCGAGAAAGTCGATAAACTCAGCGGTGGCGGCCTCGAGCGCCTCGTCGTCTGCACCTTCGGCGACGCTCTTCCACGCAAGCGCGGCTTCCTTGGTCTCTTGCTTGCTGGCTCCAGAAACAGAGAGGACCTCAGCGCGCTCAGCTACGAATTCGAGTAGTTCTTTCTCCATTGCAACTCCCTTGCACTCGATACCGACGTGCACATCGTATCACTGACCGCCCTCGGCACCAACCGGGGATTTCCACCAAAGACTCCACCGGCACGATCACAAGCGAATCTGCGCAAGAGCGCTTCTGCTCATGCATGATGCCGCAAGCCGCGCCATTAGAGAGAGCGCGCCACGTCGTACGCCTCCCGTATTGCGTCTATGGCTCGCCGGGCGCGCTTCGCGTCACCTATCGAAACGCAATCAATACCCGCTTTTTCGCAGTATCCCTCGATGGCTCGAGCATCACGCGGCCTTGACCCGATAGCCGCCACAACGTAATCGGCGGAAACAAGCCGCTCGCCATCGATGTCTCGATACCCACAAGGCCGCCGCCAATCGCGACATCCCCCGACGACTCGCCAGCTCCGCTAAGGCAGCAAAGGGCATCCGCCTTATCCGTCTGCCCCAGACGCCGGCATGGCGGAAATGCAGAGTTTAGCCCTCTTCCTCCAAATACGCGCCGGTCTGCCTGCCCCACAGATGGGCGTACTCGCCTTCGGCCGCGATCAGCTCGGCGTGAGGGCCGTCTTCGACCACCTTGCCCCCTTCAAGCACGACGATCCGGTCAAGGCTCGCCACGGTCGAGAGACGATGCGCCACGACGATCGAAGTGCGCCCGCGCATGAGGGTCGCGAGCGCATCTTGCACGAGCTGCTCGCTTTCCGAATCGAGCGCGCTTGTGGCCTCGTCGAGCACCAGCACAGGACAGTCCGCCAGAAGCGCCCGAGCGATCGCGATGCGCTGGCGCTGACCGCCCGAAAGCTTCACGCCGCGCTCGCCCGTGACGGTCTCAAATCCCTGCGGAAGCCGCTCGATGAACTCGAGCGCGTTGGCCTGACGCGCCGCCTCGCGAATCTCGTCCATAGTGGACTCGGGCCGCCCGTAGGCGATGTTCTCGGCGATGGAGCGGTGAAACAGAAGCGCCTCCTGCGGCACGTAGGCGATCTGGCGGCGCAACGACTGCTGCGTGGTGTCGGCAACGTTCTGACCGTCCACGAGAATGCGGCCCTCCTGGATGTCGGAAAGGCGCAGCAAAAGCTTCGTGAGCGTGGTCTTCCCCGCTCCGCTCATCCCGACGAGCCCCACGCGCTGGCCGGCAGGAATGTGCAGCTCGAACTTGTCGAAGACCTGCGTGCGCGCATCTCCGTCGGTGTACCAGAAATCGATGCCCTCGAAGTCGATGGCCCCTTCGCTCACCACGAGTTCCGGCGCCCCCGGCTTGTCATCCACAAGCCGCGGCTCGTCAAGGATCACGGTCATGCCGCTCGCATCGCCGAAGGCGCGGTTGAAGCGCTGCAGGCCGTTGTTGATGAAGTTGAACTGGTTCGTCACCGTGTAGGTGTAGGTGAACATCACCACAAGCGTACCCGGCGTGATGCCGTACCAGGCGTTGCCGCCCGCGATGAACACCGCCACCACGCTCATGATGGCGATGGTGATGGCCGCCGTCACGATGCCGCGCGTAAGCGAAGCCCACATGCGCTTGGAGTCGCGCGCCACCACTTCGCGGTTCGCCTCGTCGAAAAGCCCCTTCTCGTAGTCTTCCCGTCCGTAGGTCTTCACCGCGAGGATGTTGGCCACCGAATCGGAAAGCTCGCCCGAGAGCTGGTTCTGGGCGCTCGCGGCCTGTTCGTTCAGGCGCAGGATGCGCTTGTACATGTAGTAGGACACGCCCGCGTAGATCGCGAGCAGCACCATGAGAATGGCCACGTATACCGGAACCCGCGGCGCGAGGATGGCGCATGTGAACACAACCGAGCAGATGACCGGCAGAAAAGGAAACGTCACGGTCTCCAAGAGCATCTGGTAGGAGCTCATGAATTTGGTGGTCTGGCTTACGAGCGTACCGCCGAAGCGGTTGGAATGAAACGACATGGATTGGTTGCACAGCGCATCGAACGACATGGTTGCCAAATCGTAGGAGGCTGCGATCTCGAGCCGGTACATGGTGTAATCCTGCAGCTTGCTCGCCGCCTGGCCGGCTACGTTGATGCCGATGAGCGCGGCAATGTAAGGGCCGAACACCGAGAACACCTCGTCGGCCCCAACCGGGCCCGCACTCACGCGATCAACCACCAGGCTCATCACGTAGGGATTGCCGTAGGAAAGCAACGCCACGAACAGAAACGTCGACGCCATGAGCGCGGCGAACAGCCCCCAATGCCTGCGAGTGACCAACCAGAAATAATGAAGCGTGCGGCGCGTCGTAGACGGTGCGCTTTTCCGTGACATGCTGAGTTCCTTCCACTTTCTTCGTTCAGCATGATTATGCCACAAGCACACTGCCAAGCCTGCGGCGAACGTCGGCTAGGCTTCTTTACGCGCCAGTGTAGGCATCTTCCTTTCCGTTGGCAAAGCTCTGAGCGGAAAGGCCCGCCCAAGCACGGCGTTGCCTCAATCGCCCCCATACTGCTTTCGGCGCCCGTCACGTATAATGACGTGTCGGCCGACGCGCTCGGCCGCACGAGAGTCCATCGAGAATCAACATCGAAGAAGCCGAAAGCGGGAAAGAAGCAGTGCCGAACATCCAAAGCCTCATCGCGCAAGAGCTCAACCTGAGCGTTGCGCAAGTCAAGGCCGTCATCGATCTGGTCGACGACGGCAACACGATACCTTTCATAGCGCGATACCGCAAGGAGGCGACGGGCGGTATCGACGACGCGACGCTCCGCGATTTCGACGAGCGCCTAACCTACCTCAGAAACCTTGAAGCTCGCAAAGTCGAGGTTCTAAGCTCGATCGAAGAGCAGGGGAAGCTCACGCCCGAGCTCCGTTCGAAAATCGAGGCGACCACAGTATTGCAGCGAGTGGAAGACCTGTACAAGCCCTACAAGAAGAAGCGCGCGACCCGTGCCTCGAAAGCCCGCGATGCGGGACTCGAACCACTCGCCGCGCTCATTCTCGCGCAGGATCCGCAGCGCTGCGACCCCTTGGCGATAGCGGCGCAATACGTGAACGCCGATGGCGGGTACGGCTCACCCGAAGCCGCCCTGCAAGGAGCTCAGGACATCGTCGCTGAAACCATCGCAGACGATGCCGAACACACCGCATCGCTGCGCGACCTCACAAAAAAACAGGGTGCCATCGCCGTCGAGGGCATCAACGAAGACGAGAAAACCGTCTACGACGCATACTACGGTTTTTCCGAACCGATCACGAAGATCCCCAACCATCGAATCCTTGCCATCGATCGCGGAGAGAAAGAGCGAAAGCTCAAGGTGAAGGTGCAGGCGGATGCAAGCGCTGCCATCGCACGGCTCGAACAGCGCATGGTCAAGCAGAACGGCTCGCCTTTCACCCAAGCCCTGAAGGAGGCTATTGCGGACGGTTACAAGCGACTGATCGCCCCCTCGCTCGAACGCGAGATTCGCTCCGAGCTCACCGATCGCGCCCAAACCGATGCCATTCGGGTGTTCGCCAAGAACACGGAAGCGCTTCTGCAGCAGCGCCCCGTCCGTGGAGCGCGGGTCATCGCGCTCGATCCGGGATACAGGACGGGATGCAAACTCGCCGTCTTGGACGAGTACGGGAAACTTTTAGACTACACGACCGTCTACCCCACGCCCCCTCGTTCGGAAATCAAGGAGACGCAACGCAAGCTTGCGCATTACGTGCAGAAGCATCGGGTCAACGTCATCGTCATCGGAAACGGAACGGGCAGTCGCGAAACCGAAGAAGTCGTAGCCGATTTCATCGCGCAATCGAACGAGCCCATCCAATACACCATCGTCAACGAAGCGGGCGCCTCCGTTTATTCGGCGTCAAAATTGGCAAGCGAAGAGTACCCTGACCTCGACGTAACCACCCGCGGGGCCATGAGCCTCGGCCGTCGACTGCAAGACCCGCTTGCGGAGCTCGTGAAAATCCCGCCTCAGTCAATCGGCGTCGGACAATATCAGCACGACCTCAACCAAGCTGCGCTCGAGCGCGCCTTGACGGGCGTCGTCGAAAACGTCGTCAACCGCGTAGGCGTCGATCTCAACACGGCAAGCGTGAGCCTGCTCGGCTACGTTTCCGGCATCAACGCCGCCGTAGCGAAGAACATCGTCGCCTATCGCGAAGAGCACGGAGCGTTTTCCGATCGCAGAGAACTCAAGAAGGTTCCCAAGCTGGGTGCCAAAGCCTTCCAGAACTGCGCGGGATTCCTGCGCATCGAAGGCGGCAAGAATCCCCTTGATGCGACGAGCGTCCACCCCGAAAGCTATCCTGTCGCACGCGAGGTTCTCAAACGGGGCAACCTGAAACCCGAAGCGCTGACCCGCGGGGGCATACCCGATATCGCAGAGCGCGTCGGCGATGCATCCGCGCTGGCGACAGAGCTCGGCGTGGGGCTGCCGACCCTCCAAGACATCATCGCCGAGCTGGAAAAACCAGGGCGCGACCCTCGCGACGACGCCCCCGCGATCGTATTCAGCAGAAGCGTTCGCGAGTTCGACGACCTCTCCGTGGGCATGGAGCTTATGGGCACCGTGCGCAACGTCGTCGATTTCGGCGCGTTCGTGGATATCGGCGTGAAACAAGATGGGCTCGTCCACATCTCCAAAATGGCGGATCGCTTCGTCAGGCACCCGAGCGAAGCGGCATCGGTGGGAGACACCGTCACCGTCTGGGTGACCGGCATAGACAAGGAGCGGGGAAAAATCTCGCTCACCATGGTGAAAGAAAAGATGTAGCGCCATGGAACAAGAATACCAGGGGCTTTTCCCTTTTAAAGAAAGACTGCCCTCGCGGATTTTACATACCCTGATATAGAATGCAGGTTACACATCATAGGTGCAGGAGGACTGCCATGGAAAACGCAAAGTCATTCGAGTCGGTAGGCCGGGGAAACGTTCTCGTCATCGGAAACTCAGGAGTCGGAAAGTCGACCTTGATCAATGCGGTGCTTGGAGAAGACGTAGCGGTAACGGGCTGGGGCACATCGGGAACAACGGATAAGCTCGATATATACGAAAGCGAGTCGATTCCGTTCAGGATCATCGATTCCGTAGGCTTCGAACCCTCGTTCGTGAAGGAACGCAAAGCCATCAACGCTGTTAAGAAATGGTCCAGGAACAGCGCCAAAGAAGGATGTGAAGACAACAAGATCAACGTGATCTGGTTCTGCGTCGAAGGGACAACGAGCAAGCTGTTCCCAAAAGCGATCAAAGACCTTTCGAGGGCTACGGCAATGTGGGAAAGCATCCCCGTCATCGTCGTTATCACCAAGTCGTACTCGGCACCCGAGCGAAGTCGCAATATCGAGATGGTGAACAACGCCTTCGCCAATCAGAAGAGATACGCAAAGAACCTGCGCAAAGTAATTCCGGTTGTCGCCGCAACATACAGGCTGAACGACACGGCGTTTGCCGCTCCCGAAGGGATCACCGAACTGATTGACGCAACGAACGAAGTGATGCCCGAAGGTCTAAAGGCCGGAGAGAAGGATCTGTTTGCGTTCAAGCTCAAAAGGAAGAGGGCTCTCGCACAGAGCATCGTGGGGGCGTCCACGACGGCGGCCGTAGCGGTAGGAGCCGCCCCAATCCCATTCGCAGACGCAGCGATTCTCGCACCCATTGAAATTCTTGAAATCAACTCGCTTGCCCAACTGTACGGCATAAAGAAAGACGAGGACTCCAAGCGGTTCCTTAGCTCGATCGTTGAAGTCGGAACCGCAAGCATAGCTGCAAAAACAGCCATCAGCGCCCTGAAAGCAATACCAGGAATCAACATTGCCGCAAGCGTGCTCAATGCGGTCATTGCGGGAAGCATCGTTGCCGCTATCGGAGAAGGCTCGATATATGCATTCGAAAAGGTATACACCGGCGAGAAGAGCATCGCAGACATTGACTGGCTGAAAAACGTTATCGAGTCGAGCCTTTCAAGCCAATTCGTAGACAAAGTGGCGCAGGTCGTCAAGGAGGTATCCGAAAACGGCGTAGCAAAGGATACCAGTAAGCTCATTGCGGATCTGCTTGCCGCAGCGTTCGGCGCTTCAGGCAAAAGCGGAGCGGCAAACCAATAGTCTAACGCATCCGAAAAACGCGCCCGAAACTGCACCAGCAGCTTCGGGCGCGACGCATCGCAACGGATCGGTCAGGCGCCAGCAGCGCAAAACCGCCCGATTACGCCGTCGGAGGCGTGCCCTCGGCATTTCCGAAGATCGCATCGATTTGCACGAGAGCCCCCATCGGCAAATTCCCGACCCCGATCACCCTTCGCGCAGGCTTTCCCTCGGGAAAGAACGCAGCGTAAGCTTCGTTTGCGGCATCGAGGTCTTCGATGTTCCTAAGGCAAATGTTCACCTTGACCGCATCCCCCATCGCATGACCGACGCTCTCGATGATCGCCTTGATGTTCTTCAAGCACTGAGCGGTCTGTTCGGCAACGCCTCCGGAAACCAGCGTACCGGTTTCTGGATCGATCGGCAGCTGGGCCGAGATGTTGTTGTAGTGGGAGAAGGCGACCGTCTGGGTCGACAGCGCATCGATCGGCGCATTCGCCGTGTTGGCGGCCTCCACGATAAGCCCGTGCCTGTCTTCGACAGCCTGAGGCGGCGTGCCGTCGCCATGCGAAACGACGGCTTCGATCTGCACCAGGGCATGCAAAGGCAACGCCGATGCCTCGATAACCGTTCGCGCGGGGACATACCCCACGGCACGGGCGATGCCGGAATCGGGAAAGAACCTCGCATACGCCTCGTCAACCGCCTCGATGTCCGAAAGGCTTTTGAGAAAAACGGTCGTCTTCACGATATCGTCGAAAGGCACATCGATGCTTTCGAGGATCGCCTTGATATTTTTCAAGCACTGCGCAGCTTGCTCCCTCGCGCCGCCAACCACGATCTGACCGGACTTCGGATCAACGGGAAGCTGCGCCGAGATGTTGTTGTAGTGGGAGAAGGCGACCGTCTGGGTCGACAGCGCATCGATCGGCGCATTCGCCGTGTTGTTCGTCAGCTTGACCAGATCCCCCGCCTGAGGAGCGTTCGGGATCGTGCCCTCCCCATTCGAAAGAAGCGCCTCGACGAACACCGAAGCGTCCATCGGCAAAGCGGCAACGGCCACCGTCGTGCGGGCGGGAAGATACGTCGGGAAATACGATCGGTACACGCCGTCGATTGCGTCAACGTCTTCAATGTTCGTGACGAACACCGTAATCCTGATAACGTCGTTCATGCTGTGGCCAATGCTTTCCGCAATGGCCCTGATGTTCCTAAAACACTGCTCCGCTTGCTTTTCGACGCCGCCCGACACCAGCTCTCCTGTCTTCGGGTCAATCGGAAGCTGGGCTGAAAAATTATTGTAGTGGGAAAAAGCAACCGTTTGCGAATAGTAGGGGCTTCGGGGTGCCTGATCCGTGTTTCTTGCCAATACCACGTTATCGCCGCTCATGATAGTGCCCTCCTTTAGGATGTTTCGCCTGTCTGCCTGCGAACCGAGCCTTACAGGCCCATCTCCCGACGAAGGGGCGTACCGTTCGGCCGCCGACCCTCGGTCTTTCGGGAAGGCTGCATTATACAGTTTTGTGCAGGTGCACAATTCGTGTTTCGCCATATTTTCGATATGCCGGAACACGCCTCCCAGCCGCTTGCCGTCAAAAAATGGAAGCTCCCGCACAGGCCATGCAGAAATCTCGTCACCCGCCATGGTTTCATGCAGGTTTACCGCACCTACCGCTCACCGAATAGATTTCGAAGCACCGGCCGTCTCCATCGTCTAACCAAAACTTCTTCTACCCGAAAACAGCCATCTGCCCGTAACGGTTGCGAGCGCGATCTTCCTCCCCGTTACGCGGTACAATAACGGGCAGCATCCGTTCGCAACCCGTGAGGCAAAAATGACCAACCTAGACGCAAGCGCACCCGTCCCCCACTCGTCCAGTCAGGTGCCCGACCGTATCGAGGTACGCGGCGCACGGGTGCACAACCTGAAAAACATCGATGTCGACGTTCCCCTCAATCAGCTTGTCGGCATTGCCGGAGTATCGGGGTCGGGCAAATCGTCGCTCGCCCTCGGCGTTCTCTATGCAGAAGGCTCGCGCCGCTATCTTGAGGCGCTTTCCACCTACACGCGCAGACGCATAGCGCAAGCAGGTCGCGCCGACGTCGACGAAGTCCTCCACGTACCTGCCGCGCTTGCCCTGCACCAACGCCCGAGCATCGCTGGGGTGCGCAGCACATTCGGCACATCAACGGAGCTGCTGAACAGTCTCCGACTCCTGTTCTCGCGTGTCGGCAGCCATGTATGCCCCAACGGGCATCGGGTGCCCCCAACGCTTGCCGTCGCAGCCGAGCAACCTATAACATGCCCTGAATGCGGCGTCGAGTTTTTCGGCCCGGGAGCCGAGTCGCTGGCATTCAACAGCGATGGAGCCTGCCCCGAATGCGAGGGCACCGGCATTGTGCGCACGGTCGATAAAGCGTCGCTCGTGCCCGACGAGTCGCTCTCCATCGACGAGGGGGCGGTGTTGCCCTGGAACACTTTGATGTGGGATCTCATGAAGCAGGTTGCCGGGGAAATGGGCGTGCGCACCGACGTTCCGTTCAATCAACTTACCTCCGAAGAGCGCGACATCGTTTTCAACGGACCCGCCGAAAAGAAGCACATTCTGTACAAGGCGAAGAAAACCGATACCTTCGCCGAACTTGACTTCACGTACTACAACGCCGTAAAAACCGTCGAGAATGCGCTCTCGAAAGTGAAGGATGAAAAGGGCCTCAAACGGGTATCGCGGTTCCTTAAGGAAGGCCCCTGCCCCACCTGCAAGGGAACGCGTCTCTCCCAGCATGCCCTCGAACCGCACGTAGCGGGCATCGATCTGGCGCAGGCCACCGAAAAAACCCTGGGCGATCTGACGCAGTGGGTCTCCAGCGTACCCGAAACCCTGCCCGAAGAAATGAGACCGCTGGCGCAAAGCATCTGCGAATCCTTCTCCCATACAGCCCGGAGGCTCACCGATCTGGGGCTCGATTACCTCTCCCTCGACCGCGCAAGCTCCACGCTGTCGACAGGAGAACGCCAGCGCGTCCAGCTGGCCCGCGCCGTCCGAAATCGCACGACCGGCGTGCTCTACGTTCTCGACGAGCCGTCCATCGGTCTTCACCCCTCGAACATAGACGGGCTCCTCGCAGTCATGCGCGATCTGCTAGAGGACGGAAACACAATCGTCATGGTCGATCACGATACCCATATCCTAGCGCAAGCCGATCATCTGATCGAAATAGGGCCCTCGGCGGGCAGCGATGGAGGCCGCGTGATCGCCCAAGGCTCCCTGAGCGATATCGAGCAGAATCCCGCCTCGCGCATCGGCGGATTCCTCTCGGGCGCGGAGTCGGTACGCGTGCGCGAGCGGGCGCGTTCGCACAGCGTGTTCGACATCGGCGGCATCCATCTTGAAACCGAAGCGCTGCACACCGTAGGGCCCCTCGAGGTCGACTTTCCCCGGGGACGCCTTACCGTCGTAACGGGAGTATCGGGGTCGGGCAAAACAACCCTCGTGCTGGAAAGCCTCGTTCCCGCGCTCGTATCAATAGCGTCGCCTGCGAACACGCCCTCTCATATAAAGCGCATCGACGCCGACGGGATCACGCGCGCAAACCTCATCGACGCTACGCCGATCGGAATCAACGTGCGATCGACCGTTGCAACCTATTCGGGGGCGCACGATGAACTCAGGCGCGCTTTCGCCCGCACCGAAGAAGCTCGGGCGATGGGACTCAAAGCGGGCGATTTCTCCTACAACACCGGATCGCTGCGCTGCCCCGTGTGCGATGGCACGGGCTCCATCGGCTTGGATGTGCAGTTTTTGCCGGATGTGGACATCACCTGTCCCGCATGCGGCGGATCCCGCTACGGCGAAGAGGCCGCGCGCATTCACCGGCCGGAAAAAGACGGCGCAGCCAGAGGGCTTTCGCTTCCGCAGCTTATGAGCATGAGCGTTGACGAAGCGCGCGTACATACCGCCGACCTGAAGAGGGCGAACGGAAAGCTGCAAACCCTGTGCGATCTCGGTTTGGGCTACCTCGCGCTCGGGGAGGCAACTCCCTTGCTCTCGGGCGGCGAAGCGCAACGGCTCAAGCTCGCAAGCGAAATGGGGCGCATGCAAGGCGATGCGGTGTTCGTTTTCGACGAACCGACCATCGGCCTTCATCCCCTCGATGTTCGCGTTTTGCTCGAAGTCTTCCAAAGCCTCGTTGAGCGCGGCGCAACGGTTATAGTGATCGAACACGATCTCGACGTCATCGCAAACGCCGATTACGTCATCGACATGGGACCGGGCGGCGGCGAAGCAGGCGGTCGCATCGTCGCCGCCGGCACACCCGAAGAAATAGCCGCCAACCCGGCAAGCGTTACGGGGCGATACCTATCGTTGCACGGCTGACCCCGCGGGACGCATCGCGGGGCCCTCGTGCGCCTTACGCCCTCAGGCGCTCGGCAATAGCGAGGATGAACCCATGCGTGCTAAGCGCAGTCGGGTTCTCCAAAGATGTGATGCGAGCCAAATCACCCGTCATCTCCCCTGCCTCGATCGTATCGAGCGTGGCTTTCTCCAGGCGATCGGCAAAAGCAACCAGATCGGAAAGCCCGTCGAGTTCGCCGCGCTTGCGCAGGGCGCCCGTCCACGCAAAGATGGTTGCAACGGAATTCGTCGAGGTCTCCTCGCCTTTCAGATGCTTGTAGTAATGGCGCTGCACCGTACCGTGGGCCGCTTCGTATTCGTAAACGCCTTGGGGAGAAACCAGCACGGAAGTCATCATCGCAAGCGAGCCGAATGCGGAAGACACCATATCGCTCATCACGTCGCCATCGTAGTTCTTGCACGCCCAGATGAAGCCGCCGTCTGCTTTCATGACGCGTGCAACGGCATCGTCGATGAGCGTGTAGAAATATTCGATGCCCTCCGCCTCGAACCGCTCGGCGTACTCGGCATCGTAGATTTCCTGGAACAGATCCTTGAAGCGATGGTCATACTTCTTCGAAATCGTATCCTTCGTGGCAAACCAGACATCTTGCTTGGTATCGAGCGCATACTCGAAGCAGCTCCGCGCAAAGCTCCCGATCGACGAATCGAGGTTGTGCATGCCCTGGGCGATGCCGGGGCCGTCGAATTCGTGCACGAGCTCGCGCGTCTCGGTGCCGTCGGCCGCGGTGTAGACCAGCTCCACCGTACCGGGACCGGGAACGACCATCTCGGCGTTCTTGTACACGTCACCGTATGCATGACGGGCTATCGTGATGGGACGCGTCCAGTTGCGCACGCACGGCTCGATGCCCTTGACCACGATGGGCGTGCGAAACACGGTGCCATCGAGCATGGCGCGGATGGTGCCGTTGGGGCTCTTCCACATTTTCTTGAGGTCGTATTCATCCATGCGTGCAGCGTTCGGTGTAATGGTGGCGCACTTCACGGCAACTCCCAGACGCTTTGTCGCCTCAGCCGAATCAACCGTCACCTGGTCGTCGGTGGCATTGCGATGCTCGAGGCCCAGATCGTAGTATTCGGTCTTCAGATCAACATGGGGAGAAATGAGCTCGTCTTTGATCATCTGCCAGATGATGCGCGTCATCTCGTCGCCGTCCATCTCGACAAGCGGCGTGGTCATTTCGATTTTTGCCATGGTAAGCCCTTCCGTATTCGCATAGGCGCCGCATCTGCAGCACGCGGCGCTCTGACATGCATGTTTCACGTATACGGCAATGATACCGCAGCATCGCAGAGTTTGGTTTGATGCAACCCGAATCAGCCCAAATCCGACGCAACCGCCTTATCTCGTACCCGTGGCAAGCGCCATGTAGCCGTCCTCGAGCGTCGGCTCAACGGGCACTGCGCCCTCGGGCGCGCCATCGGATACGATGCGATAGCACGTCCCCTGCGGCGAAGCCGCAGCGTTCACGATGACCGCATCTGCGGGCGGCACCGCAAGCGGAGGCGTCAGCCAGGTGCGGCCTCGGGCTTCTTCGATGAGTCCCGCAGTCGCACCTTCGAAGCGAAGCCGCCCGGCGCGCAACACGCACACGTACGGACAGGTTTGAGCCACATCGTCGAGAATATGGGTGGATAGAATCACCGTGCGATCACTGCCAAGCGTGGCGATGAGCGTCCTGAAGCGCATGCGCTCTTCGGGATCGAGGCCCGCCGTCGGTTCATCGACGATCAGCAGTCGGGGATCGCCCATGAGCGCCTGGGCGATCCCCACGCGGCGCTTCATTCCCCCCGAGAAACCGCCGATCCTCCGCCGTCGCACATCTCCCAAACCCACGCGCTCGATAAGCTCGTCGGCCTGACGGCGGCGGACTCGCCCGTCATCCATCCCCTTGAGAATGCCAACGTAATCGAGAAACTCTAGAGGCGTGAGGTTCGGGTAGGGCTCGATGTCTTGAGGCAGGTACCCGAGGGTCTTTTTGAGAGCCCGCCGCGTGCGGGATTCGGCCATATCGCACCCATCCACCAAAACGCGCCCGCGCGTCGGACTCACGACGCCGCAAAGAATGCGCATGAGCGTCGTCTTGCCGGCGCCGTTGGGACCGATGAGTCCGATCATGCCCGAAGGAAGATCGAGCGTCAGGTCCTCAAGGGCGCCCGGCTTCTTCCGAAAATCTTTTCCGAGGTGATCCACCGTAATGAACATGCTGATCCTTCCGATTCGATTCCATGCAGTAAAAGCGCTATCCGCGTCGATACGCCCGGCTTCGCGATAGAGCGCCCGCAAGCAAAAGGAGCGCTATCGCAATCGCCAGCTTCGCCGCCAACGCAACGACCGCCTCGATCGGCGCGCTTGCCGCAACGTTGGCCGATGCTTGGTCCATCAGGGGGCTGCAGCCGAAAAACGCCTGGCACACGGCATCGGAAGCCAGATGGATCTTGAACCCTCCCCCAGGCTCGGGCGTCGGAACAAACGTAGTAAGCCCTATCGCCACGCACCAGGCGGCGACCGCCGCTATGCGCGCGATCGCCCTCGGCAAAACCGTGCCCGCAAGCGAAGAGAGGGACATCGCCAGCAAGGCTCCGGGCGCCGTGACGAAGGCAAACAAGGACACCGCCTGCAGCACCGCCCACTGATTGCCGTGAGCCGTCTGAGCAAACCCGCAGAACAGCAGCACGAGGGCAGAAGGAAGGGCAACCACGAGCAGCGAACCGATAACCCGTGCAACCGCGAGCATAGCGGGAGACGTCGGCGAAGACGCCTCGACCTCCGCAATGCCGAGGCGCGCGGGCGCTGAAACCAGATCGGTGAACGCGGCTGCGTACGCAATGGGCGGCAGCAAGGCAAGAAGCTGCGCCAGAAACGCAAGATCGGCAACATCGTCCGTCTCGAAGGCGAGCCCCGTATTCACATTGAGCGTCGCCGCGAGAACCGTCAAAAGGATCGACACAACCCAGAGCGCGCGCTGGCGCCCCGCAATGCGCGCGTGAATCAGCGCAAGGCCGAGAAAGCTCATTGCGCATCCCTCGCTTTCAGCAACGCCCGCTCCACGTTGCCCAAAGATCGCCACGCGAACGAGCACGCAGCACAGGCGGCAAGCAGAGGGATGCCGCGCTGCGAAGCGAGCGACACCATGTTCGGATCCCAGATGAGCGCGAGAAACAACCAGGCGGCGGCAACGGCGAGGCTCGCCGTTGCCGCTGCTCCGGAAAGCGATACCGCCGAATACGCGAGAAAGGCCATAACCGCCGCGCCGCCAGCGGGGAAAAGAAAGCTTGCCCAGCCGGTATCGCGAGGATAGATGCCGAGCAGATGAAGCGGGGCGAACATCGCAATGGCCCCGAGAAATCCTCCGATCAGCACAACGACAAGGCGTACCGTCTGAACCGAGCGAAAGCCAACCGGCGTCGATCCCTGCACCTCGACAAGAGAGTCCCCCGCAAGAACCGACACCGCGCACATGCCGACCGCAACCGGATACAGCTCAGTAAACGCCATCATAGCCAACAGGGCGGGCGTCCTCCCCGCACCGTACAGCCACGCAGCTCCGATCCCGGCCAGGATCGCACCGGCGGCTACGGGAACAAGCACCGCCACCGCGCCGAAGCGGCGTATCTGCGTGCCGAAAAGCGCCAATGACAGCCGAAAAGACAAGCAACCCGCCGACGCGGCAATCGAGTCCATACCATCCTCCTGAAATATCAAAACCAATTCCGATCTTCTCTGCGGTTAGTAGCGCGCTCTCAACGATCGGTTCACGAAAGCTGCAATCGAGCGAGCTGCGCCCGCCGAGCCGAACAGACGACCGCGGCAAGAACGGCCACGCCGATCGCAGCGATGCCTCCGGGGCCAAGCGCTCCTTGCATGGAGCCGATCAGAGCCACGACACCAGCCGCGTCGGCGCCGTGGGCAACCGGCGCAAACGCCGGAACAAGAGCCGCAGCCACGATCGCCCCGGCCCAAGAAGCTCCCGTCCATACGGTAACGAACGAAGCGATACCCGCAACGGCGGCGAGGGGTGCAAGCCACGACACGACGACGCCCCCGAAATCGACAGACGCCCCCCAGAACGCAAACGCCGCCGACGCCGCGATTCCCGCAACGGCATCGACGAAAAGCACGGCTGCCAAGCGGGCGAGCATAACGGCTTGCGGCCCCAACGGCGTAGCCAGCAAAAGGACATCGGCCCGATCGGCGGAGAGGGCAAGCGTCACGGTTATCGCAACCCCGAACAACAGCAGCGCGGAAAACAGCCATGACGGATCTACGGCATCCGGCAAAAGAGGCGCGAAGCAAGCAAGCCAGACGGCGACGCAGGCCACGGCGACGGCCGAGGGGATAACAACGCGCGGAATAACCCCGAGCTGGGATACGGCGAGAGAGCCTGCGATTCGCAGGCTTTTGCCGGCGGGCCAACGCGGCGCGTTCAGCGCAGAGGGCTGCGCGTCGATGCGGGCCGCAACGCTTGAGAAGGCAGGCAGACCGGATGCGCACTCGATTTCCTGCTGCAAGAGCGCCGCGCGCAACGATGATCGATCGGAAGGAAATTCACCCACCGACGGCCCGGTCTCGCCCGCGCCCAACCGAGCCTCGCCGAAACCGGCATCCGGAATCAACGGGAAACGCCTTTCGTCATCGTCTTTTTTCATGGCCACCTCCAAGGATCTCTTTCAGTAAACGGCGCGCACGGGATATGCGCGATTTCACCGTACCCGTCGGCACTTCGGTCACCGCGGCGATTTCCGAATAGGGAAGCTCATGCAGCCAGGCAAGCCGCGCCGTTTCGGAAAGCTCTGCCGGCAGAGCATCGAGGGCGGCAAGCATTTCCGCCACGCTCGTCTCGCCCGCAATGCGGTCGAGGGCGTCTTCCTCGTCGCCGGGAATCTCGCAAACCGAATCGTCAAGCGGAACCTCGACCAAGCGCTTGCGGCGCGTATGCGCGTAAACCTGACGCTTCGCGATGCCGAGAAGCCAGGTGAGGACCCTGCTGTCTCCGCGAAACGACCGAGCCGAACGCCAACAGCCAAGCCATGCATCGGCGGCAACCTCTTCCGCAATCTCCCGGTTCGGCGCGCGAGAAAGCGAGAACGCGAACACAGCGGGGGCATAGGCTCGATACAGCTCTTCAAGTGCCGTCTCGTCACCACGTGAAACGCGCGCAAGAGCCGCCCGCATCCGATCTTCCTCTGTATCGATTTCGCTCACGTTCACCATCTTCGACATCGCTTCGCAATCCGCCACGTACATACCTTAGTAGCATCCGCCCGGCGCATGGTTCGCGATTTTTCGATTTTTCTTTTGCGCCAAAATCCAAAGCCAACGAGCCCCTGCCGCCAAAAACCCGCCGGACTGCGTCCTTGATTCGAAATCTCCGCCACAAAACAGCTACAGAAAGCCTTTGAGAACGCTAATCCTGTACAATGCACACCATACTTTTTTCAGCCAAACGCAAAGCATACGCATAGGAGAATTCGTGCACCCCGATTCTGACAACAAAAGCACAGACCCTGTATTCGAGCAGGAACAACAGCGCCTCACCGAAACATATGCAACACTCGAAGCCATGTGCGGCCATCTGGTTTCGCAAATGAAAAAGACCGACGAGGAGGCAGCTTCGGCCAAAAGCTCCATGTCCGAAGAACTCTCGCCGAACTTCGCAACCTACGCCGACGCGATGGAAACCTATGCGGACTTCGCTGCGATGAACCGTGTGATCGACAGCTACAACCTGGCTCAAGATGCCGACGCGGAAAAGCTCGCCAAGATTCGGCTTTTGCTGAGGCAGCCGTACTTCGCGAAAGTGGTTCTGCAATTCAAGCCCGATGAAGAGCCCAAAGAGCTCTACATCGGCAACGCGGGCATATCGGACGAATCGTATCGTCGCCTCATCGTCGATTGGCGTTCGCCCGTGGCAGAGGTCTACTACAACCAAGACAACGGGCGCACCTCGTATCGCGCCGACGGACGCACGATCGAAACCGATCTCAAGCTGCGCCGCCAATTCGACATCGACAAAAGCGTACTCAACGCCTACTTCGACACAACCGTAGCCATCCAGGATTCGCTTCTGCTCGCCTCCCTCTCGAAACAGCGAACCTCCCAGATGCAGGCGATAACCGCGACGATACAGAAGGAGCAGAACCTCGTCATCCGACACGACGACGTACCGGCCCTTTTGGTAAGCGGAATCGCCGGAAGCGGGAAAACCTCGGTCCTTCTGCAGCGCATCGCCTACCTGTTCTACCGACAGCGCGGCAGCCTCGATCCAAGCGAGGTGTTTCTCATCACGCCGAATCCCGTCTTCCGTCACTACATCGACAACGTCCTGCCCGACCTCGGCGAGAGCAACCCCGAAACTCTCACCTGGGAGGAATTCGCCCGTACCTTGCTGCCGGGCGATCGGGGAAGCGGCAGCGGAGACGTCCCGCTCGACGCATTGAAACGCATCGATGATGCCATCGGCTCATTCGAATTCGACCACGCCGATTTCCGAGACGTCCAATGCGCGGGAACCCGTCTTGTCTCAGCCGACCAAATTCGCAAGATCGCAGCGAAATATCGGCATATACCCGCGGGTCCGCACCTTGTTGCACTCATACGGGAAGACCTCGACGAACGGTTGCGAAGTCGCCTTGCGCAGATGGCCGGAACCGAAGCCGTCCAAGACGAAATGTCGATCCTCTCAACCGAAGAGCAGCTGCGCATATTCCATGAGACGATCGATCCCCAGGATGATCAGGAGGCTCGCGAGTTGGCCCTTCGCTACCTGAACGATCGCCATGCATCGGCATTCGAGTCCGTCGAACGCGATGCATGGCTCGACATCGACCGCATCGGCGCGAGGATTCTCGGCTCGCAGGGCCTTTCGTCGGTCGAATGGCTTTATCTCAAGATGGCGCTTACCGGTCTCGGCAACCCGCAAGCGAAATACGTGATGATCGATGAAGTTCAGGATTACACCGCCGCGCAGCTCGCCGTGCTCGCCCGCTATTTCAGGAGGGCTAATTTCCTTCTTCTCGGCGACCCGAACCAAGCCATCGAAGCGGGCACCGCGTCGTTTGGCGAAGTCCGCTCGGTCTTCGCCGCAGCCGGCAAAGCGGTAAGCGAATGCCAGCTGCTCACAAGCTACCGTTCAACGCCCGAAATCACCGAGCTGTTCGCAAGCCTGCTTTCCGACAAGGAGCGCCTGCGCATCTCATCGGTTCAACGGACAGACGAGAAACCCATGATCATCGAATGTTTTGATGAGGGGAGCTACGAAACCGAGCTGCGCCGCGTTATCGAAGAAGCGCAGCAGACTGGTGGCCTGACAGCCGTGATCGTGCCCTGGAGAAACGAGGCGAAGCGAATTCAGGCCATGCTCGGCACCGAAGCTCCCCCGCTTGTCAGCCGCGACGCGACGCTACCGGCAAGCGGCGTGACGCTCATCACCCTCGAACTCGCAAAAGGCCTCGAGTTCGACCAGGTCATCATACCGAACGCAACAGCCAGGATATTTCCCGACGATGCGCTTTCGCGGCGGCGTTTATACACCGCCATCTCGCGCGCAACGAGCAAGCTTACCATCCTTTCGAACGGAAAGCTCACGCCGCTGCTGCAGACGAATCGGGAGTGACATCGCAAATGCTTTGCGGGAGCCGGTATGAAAATGCAGATCAAGGCCAATCTCCTCACAGTTCCTCGGCGAACCCCACGCGGTAGTTCTTGAACACCGCTTCGCTCTCCTCCTGCGTGGCGTCCAGGTCGACATCGGCTGCGATCGCGAAATCGCGATCGCCATCCGAATCGCTGAATATCTGGCGCACATGCCATACATGCTCGCTCTTCTCGTCCGACTCGTCGATGACGAGATATGCCGAAGAACGCGCGTCGGCGTCGAGCAAGATCTCTTCATGCGCCTCGTGAAATGCATCGAGCGCGCTTTGCCAACGCGGCTCGCCGCACCCCCAAAGCTGGTCGAGCCTTCCGAGCTCTCCCGCACGGCCCTGCGCGGCAAGGCGCACGCGCAGAAACAACGCGTTGCGTACCAGCACGGTGAGGCCCCTGCGATCCTGCACCACCTGATCGGTCGGCACGGGCGGAGCGGCATCGAGCGCCGTGCCTGCGCTCTCCCATTCGTCAACCAGGCTCGAATCAACCGAGCGAACGACGAAAGCGAGCCATGCGATGACATCTTGCAGTTGCTCGTCGCGCTTGTCGGCGGGAACCGTCCGGTCGAGCACGCGATAAGCATCGGATAGATAGCGCAGAAGCGTGCCTTCGGAGCGGGCGATGTTGTAGCGGCCAACGTAGCCCTTGAAATCGGATGCGGTCTCCAGCATGTCGCGCAGCACCGATTTCGGTGCCAGCTCGAAATCGCGCGCCCACGGCACATCGGTGCAGTACCGATCGAACGCAGCCGCAAGCATGTCTTCAAGCGGCTTGGGATACGTGATGTCGGCGAGCTTCTCCAACCTCTCCTCGTACTCGACGCCGTCGGCCTTCATCTCCGCCATGGCCTTGTCTCTCGCCTGCCGCTCCTGGGCGCGCAGCACCTGTCGCGGGTCCTCGAGCGTCGCCTCCGCCATGGATATGACATCGAATGCATAGGTGTCGCTCTCAGGATCGAGCAGCTCCAAAGCCGCAAGCAAAAACGGCGAAAGGGGCTGGTCGAGCGCAAAATCCTCAGGAAGATCAACCGTGGTGAAATACTCGACGCTCCCGTCTTCCCCCTCTTCGCGCACCACAACGTCGGCCGAGATCAGCGTATCGAATATCTCGTCGGCACGCGCCGAGAGCGCCGCCTTCTCCTCGTCGGTTTGAGCCGAATCCCCGATGAGGCGATGGACGCGGCTCCACGCATCGCCTCCTTGCGCAACGAGGGAAAGAACCATCGAATGGGTTATCCGCATACGCGGCTTAAGCGTCTCGGGCACCGATTCGATGAGGCGCTCGAACGTCTGCTTGTTCCACGACACGAATCCCTCGGGCGGCTTCTTGCGTTTGATTTTCCGAAGCTTCTTCGGGTCTCCCCCGGCTTTCGTGACCGCACGGGCGTTTTCGATATCGTGCTCGGGCGCTTCGGCCACCACAAGCCCCTCGGTATCGAAACCCGAGCGTCCGGCCCGACCCACTATCTGATGGAACTCACGGGCGCGCAGCCGTCGCATTTTGTGGCCGTCGAACTTGGTTAGCGCCGTCAGCACAACGGTATGGATGGGCACGTTGATGCCCACACCGAGCGTGTCGGTTCCGCAGATAACGGGAAGCAACCCCTGCTGGGCGAGCTTTTCCACCAGCAAGCGATAGCGCGGGAGCATGCCCGCGTGATGCACGCCCACACCGCTCGCCAGCAACCGCTTGAGCGTTTTGCCGAACGCAGTGGAAAAGCGCGTACCCGAGACTGCATCTTTGATGAGCTCGCGCTGCTCCTTGGTGGCCGCACCGAAGCTCGAAAGCGCTTGGGCGGTGGAGAGCGCCGCATCCTGGGAAAAGTGAACAAGATACAAAGGCGCCTCGCCGTTGCGCAACGCAAGCTCGACCGTTCCCTCAAGCGGCATCTCCGAATACTCGTAGGCAAGCGGAACGGGGCGCGCCGCGTCGGCCACAACATCGACATCGGTACCTGTTCGGGCTTCGAGGGATGCGGCGATCTCGGTCACATCCCCGAGCGTTGCGCTCATGAGCAGGAACTGCGCCTTCGGGAGCATGAGCAGCGGCACTTGCCACGCCCACCCACGGTCGTAATCTCCGTAATAGTGGAATTCATCCATCGCCACGCAACCCACATCGGCGCTCTCCCCTTCTCGCAACGCCTGGTTGGCGAGGATCTCGGCTGTGCAGCAGATGACGGGAGCGTCGGTGTTGATATGCGCATCTCCCGTGATCATGCCCACGTTTTCCCGACCGAGGATATCGACCAGGTCGAAGAACTTCTCGCTGACGAGCGCCTTTATGGGAGCCGTATAATAAGCGCGGCGACCTGTCGCCAACGCCATGAAGTGCATGCCGAGCGCTACAAGCGACTTTCCCGAACCCGTCGGCGTGCCGAGGATCACATGGTCGCCCATCATAAGCCCCATGAGCGCCTCTTCCTGATGGGGCCACAGCTCTATGCCACGCGAAGCCGTCCAGTCGAGAAAGCGATCGAGCGCCTCTTCCGAAGAAAGCCAAGGATCTGGCTCTGCGCCGTCCGCAGGCTCCCACCAACCAGGCGCAAGCCGTCCAAGCGATCCGAAAGAGAAGGCGCCCTGGCCACCGTCTGCGAAACCGTCTTGCGTATCCGCCGTATCAACCGCCATGTAAACGAGGCCTCCGAAAGTTCGAGAACGTGCATTGCGCCCCGAAGCCCGCAGATCAGTCTGCATTCCCGGAAACGCCGCTTACATGATAGCGCAACAATCCGGCAGCTCGGAGCGCAAATGCGACGTATCGTTCCGCTTCCAAGTGTCGCTGGCAGGCTGTTTTGCATCGCTTCCCGTTTTATCAGGTAAGACATTGCAATATTGGAGTAGTATCGATGGATGGTGCCACTGCCAAGCGCATCTGCCCGCACGAGCTCGTTTCGTTCCGCCGATATCGCTTCAACCGCAGCGAAACCGACGGCTCCCACGGCAGCTCGACGATCGAGCGCTCGGCTGCGAAAGGGGGTCTGAATGCAGGATTCGCTGCTGCTCTCGTCAGGAGAGTTTGCCCAGATGTGCAATGTCAGCAGAGAGCTGCTCATCCACTACGACAAAATCGGCTTGCTCAAGCCGAAGGAAGTCAGGGATAACGGCTATCGATACTACTCGCTCAAGCAGCTCTACATGTTCGATGTCATCCGCTTCTTCCTCGACACAGGCATGTCCATGAAGGAAATCAAGGAGTACCTCGACAACCGATCGACCGAGCTGTTCCTCGATAATGCGCAGGACAGCATCGAAAAGATGATGCGACAGCGCGATATCATCGATGCGCGCATCGGCATGATGGAGAAGATGCGCTACATCACCCAGCGGGCGCTTCTCTTCCCCAAAGACAAGCCGCGTCTGTCCTATTGGGACGAGATCTGGTTCATCACCACCGAAGTCGAGCGCGAGCGCACGCAGAAGAGCTTCGCGCAGGCCATGAGCGACCATTCCGATTTCTGCCGCACTGCGGCGGGCGTATCCAAGTTCCCCCTCGGCCGCATCATCGACATCCCCGACCAGAGCAAACCCGAAGAGTACTACTACACCAAGCTGGTCACCTGGGTTTCTCCCCCCCGAGAACAAAATCAACCTCGGCAACCGAATCGAACGCAAGCCGCGCGGAAACTACGCCGTCGTTCTGCATCAGGGAGGCACGAGCACCGTCGCCCGATCGTACGAGAAGCTCTTTCGCTATATAAAGAAGGAGGGCTTCGAAATGCTCGGCCCTATTTACGAACTCGACATGAACTCCTATCTCATGTCGGAAAACTCGGAAGACTACCTCATCCATATCTCGGTACTCGTAAACGCATAGCGTCGGGCACCGTCCGCGTTTCCAACGCAAACGGCTACCGCCCGTGACAGCGTTTCGCATGCCACGGGCGGTATCGGCAGATTTGCGCTTTTCGCTGCGCCAAGCGGCCGCGAGGCACCGGGCCGAAGCCCGATGCCGTCTGGCGGTTAAGCGCTCATGCGCTTGGTTTCCTGAATGAGGTCGTTGACGACGGAAGGTTCGGACAAAGTCGAGATGTCGCACAGGTTTTCGGTATCCTGCGCGGCGATCTTGCGCAGGATACGGCGCATGATCTTCCCGCTTCGGGTCTTGGGAAGGGCGCTTGCGAAATGAATTACATCGGGCGTTGCGATCGGGCCGATATTCGAACGGACGTGGTTGCAGAGCTCCGCTCGCAGATCGTCGTTGATAACCGTTCCCTCCTTCACCGTGACGTAGGCGTAGATGCCTTCGCCCTTGACCGGGTGCGGATACCCGACAACCGCCGCCTCGGCAACCTGGAGCACCGACACAAGAGCGCTCTCCACTTCGGCCGTGCCGATGCGGTGGCCCGAAACGTTCATGACGTCGTCGATGCGACCCGTAATCCAGAAGTACCCGTCCTCATCGCGGAAGGCGCCGTCACCGGTCAGGTAGAAACCGGGCATCGGGAAGTACACGTTCTTGAACGCCTCGGGATTGTTGTACACGCCGAGCATCATGCCGGGCCACGGTCTTGAGATAACCAGGCTTCCGCCCTCGTTGGGCTTCGTATCGTTGCCGTCCGAGCCGATGACCCTCGGGGATATTCCGAAAAACGGCAGCGCCGCCGAGCCGGGCTTCATATCGACCGCGCCGGGAATCGTCGTGATCATGACACCGCCGGTCTCGGTCTGCCACCACGTGTCGGCGATAGGGCATCGGCCCTGGCCGATCGCCGAGTAGTACCACAGCCACGCTTTCGAGGTGATGGGCTCGCCCACCGATCCGAGCAAGCGCAGCGTGCTGATATCATGGTCGTTGATCCACTGCTCTCCGTCTTTCATCATCGAGCGAACAGCGGTCGGCGCCGTATACAGGATGTTCACGCCGAACTTCTCAACAACATCCCAATAGCGATCGGGCTTCGGATAGTTCGGAACGCCTTCGAACATGAGCGATGTCGCGCCGTTGGAAAGCGGCCCGTATACCAAGTACGAATGGCCCGTAATCCATCCCGCATCGGCCGTGCACCAATAGATGTCGGTTTCCTTGAGATCGAACACGTACTTCATCGTCAGCGTCGCGTACAGAAGATATCCGCCTGTACCATGGAGGATTCCCTTGGGCTTCGCCGTGCTGCCGCTCGTATAGAGGATGAACAGCGGTTCGTTCGCCTCGACGTTCTCGGGATCGCAGTGCGGAGACTCCGCGGCCATCTGGTCATCCCACCACACATCGCGGTCCACTTTCATGTCGGTCCGCTTCTCGATGCGCCGAACAACGACGCATGCCTTGACCTGCGGGCACATGTCGAGCGCTTTGTCGCAGATGTCTTTGAGGTGCAGGATCTTTCCGGAGCGGTATCCGTAATTCGACGTAATGACGACTTTCGCGCCCGAATCCTCGATGCGGTCCTTCAAGGCTTCGGCGGAAAGGCCGCTGAACACCACGCAGTGAATGGCGCCGATGCGCGCGCAGGCAAGCATGCTGATGGCCAGCTGGGGAACCATGGGGAGGTACAGCACCACGCGATCGCCCTTCTTCACGCCCAAGCGCTTCAGCATGTTGGCGGCTTTGCACACCTCGCGATGAAGCCGCTGATAGGTGTAGACGTCCACTTCCTCATTCGGCTCGCCTTGCCAGACGAGCGCCGCCTTGTTGCGGCGAGGTCCGTCCAGATGCCGGTCCAGACAGTTGTACGACACGTTGAGCTCCGCTCCCCGGAAATAGCGGACGTAGGGGTTTTCCGATTCGAAATCGTATTCCTCGACGGCATCCCAGGGCTTGAACCAGTCGATATGCTCCTCGGCCATCTGAGCCCAAAACGTCTCGGGGTCGTCGATGGATCGCTGGTACATGCCGTCGTAATCCTGGCGGCTCTTGATCAGCGCTTTGTAGCTGAATTCCGGAGAAGGCTCGATGGATCGCTCGTTTTCGAGCATATGCCTGATAAAGGCGGTACGCGTGTTCTTCTTCATGAGGGGTTCCCTTCTACTCTTCGTCTTGGAGATCGGCTATGCAACGTTGTCTACGGGATAACGGTCGAGATACATCACGGTCGGGGCAAGCGGAGCGTACGTGTCTCCGGTGAGGAATTTTTCAGGACTGCACGCGCGCAGGCTCTTGTTCAAATCCGAGCGCATGTGGCTCAGGTGGGCGAACGCGTCTTCGAGAAGCACCGATTCGTGCATGCTCTGGCACCCGTACATTGCGGCGCAAAGCGCGTTCACAACGCGCTCGTCGCAGCGCGAGCACCAGTCGTAGTCGGCCATATCCATGAGGACGACCGTGTAGGCGATCAAATCTTTGACGTAGAGACAGGGAATGAGACGGTCGATGTCGCGCCCCGAAAGGGGCTCTCCGTCGCACAGCTCGTCGATGCGCAGAAGGGCATCGCGTCGAGCGAACACCGGAACATCGGCTGCGGCGATGGCGATGAGAAGATCGGTGTCGTTGAGTTTCGCAATGGTCGAAATCTTCGCCGCGCGGCGGACTTCGGAATCTGCAATGAAGGCAATCATTTCGGGTTCGCGGAGCTTTTTCACAACCGACCAGAGCATCTCGCCATGGAGATCGCTGATGGGAGCCGTCGCCATTGCGCGGTTGGCGTTGAGGGCGGCTACATCGAGCTTCTCCGGTGAGTTCTGGGGTTTCCGCAGTTCCATCTCTTGCTTCGTCGCTTTCATGACATGCCTCCTTTGCTTTCTTACATCCGGTTTTCCTTTGCGTGATCAGAAGGGTTGCAGCGGATAAGGTGTGAGGCAATCATGGGGGTTGCAACGATTACAAGGTCAACGAACACGGCGGTTTTTTGTCCACGACTGGCAAATAATCATCCGCGAACGGAAAAAAGCGGCTCCGAAATTCGGAGCCGCTTCTCATTGCACAGAGGATTATGCGATCGGATACCCTATCGCGGAATGCCCGATTCGCCGCCCGTATCGGACATGCCGCCCGTCGGCTCCGAGGGAGCGGCGGTTTCGTTTGCCGACGGATTCGCGCCATGCGGGTATGCGCCCGCATGAACATGGCTCGCCTGCGGCGGTGCGGATTGCGGTGGCGTTTGCTGATAGATCGGCTGGCCGTACTGGCTGCCGGGCTGCGGACCCCCATATCCCTGCGAACCTGCAGCCTGGTAAGGCTGCTGCGCCTGTCGGGCTGCCGCCGCTTGAAGCTCGAACGGCATCGGATCGTCTTGTCCGCGCCAGGCGGGAACATCGAACTGGCGCGTCCAGTAGCCGAGGGAGCGCGTAACGAGCGTCCCCACGAACAGGCACGCGACAACGGATACGTAACTCGCAAGGAGCATGCCGACGATGGCGATTCCGCCGAAAGCGATGATCCACCCGATAACAGTACCGTCCAGATGATCCGCTCTCATATTCCCGCCCGTCGCGGCGATTCCGATGAATACGGTGATGGCTACGACGAAGAAGAACACGATCGAGATAATGACCGAGATGATGGCTGAAAGAAGAATGCACATGCCGAAGATGCGCATCAGCCCGCCGAAGTCATGCCGGATCATCGCCCACATCTTGTTGAACTGAAAGCCCGCCGAAAGCCTTCCGTAAATGCTCATGCGCATCGAGCCGACCCACTGGAACAGCAGGGCGACGAATGTTGCCGCTATGGTCAGAGCCGTGAAGATAAGGGTCATGAACCCGCCGAAAACGAACGTACCGCCATTAAGGTAGCCGTAGCTGTACCCATGGCCGAACGTCAACGAGCTGAAGCCCATGACGAGGCCCCAGACCAATTCAATGGCCCACGGAAGCAATGCAAAGACGAAGCCTATTACCAAAACGAAGAAGCCTCGGCTGTACAGCTTGCCGTCCTCGTTGCCGAACAGGCGTTTCGGCATCGGCCCATGAATGCCCCAGGCGATATCGCGTGCCCACCCGTACAGATATCCGGCAACCGCAATGGCCCCGAACACGGGAATCAGCGCAACAAGGGAAAGCAGCAGGATCTTCCCGAACCACCCCTTGGAATTTTTGACATCGCTCCATGCGGTTTTAAAATAACCAACTTGCATGAGATTCCTTTCTACCTTGAAATTGCCCCCACTATACACAAAGGAGGGAAGCTCTCGCTTCCCTCCCGCGTTTCGTTTCCAAGGTGTTAGGTTCATGAAGAACCGGTTACACCGAGGCGGCGGCGCAGCTGAAACGCTGCGTCGAACCGGAGACTGTTACTTGAGGGTAACAGCAGCGCCGGCATCCTCGAGCTGCTTCTTGAGCTCTTCGGCCTTATCCTTGGCAACGCCCTCCTGGACAGCCTTCGGAGCGCTCTCGACGAGCTCCTTGGCTTCCTTGAGGCCGAGACCGGTGATCTCGCGGACGACCTTGATGACGGCGATCTTGTTGTCGCCAAAGCCCTCGAGGACGACATCGAAGTCGGTCTTTTCCTCAGCAGCGCCGGCACCGTCGCCAGCAGCAGGAGCAGCAGCCACGGCAACCGGGGCGGCAGCGGAAACGCCGAAGACCTCTTCGAGTTCCTTAACGAGTTCGGACAGTTCCAGGGCGGGCATTTCTTTCAATGCCTCGACGATCTCTTCACGGGTCACAGCCATGATAGTTCTCCTTTTTTCTTTCATCCACAGCATAAGCGGATGTACATTACGTTTTCAAACGCCGGCATCGCATTACGCAGCCGGCTTCATGCAGCGCTTACGCTGCGGGTTTTTGCTCTGCAATTTGGTTGACGCAACGAGCGAACGCCTCCATGGGAGCGTTGAGCACGCGAACCGTCTGCACGAGCGGGTTGCTGATCGTGCCGAGCAGCATTGCGATGAGGCCTTCGCGGGAAGGCAGCGAAGCGATGGCTTCCACCTGCGCAGCATCGACGAACTTGCCGTCCATCATGCCGCCCTTGATCTCGAGGACCTTGTTGGCTTTCGCAAAATCCTTCAGGGCCTTTGCGGATGCAACGGGATCTTCGCCTGCGAACACGAAAGCCGACGGACCCTCGAGAACCGCATCCAAGTTGGGAAGCTCGAGCTCATCGAGCGCAAGATGCATGAGCGTGTTCTTGTACACTTTCATGCTCGCGCCCGCCTCGCGGATGCTGTTGCGCAGCTCCTGGATCTGCTTCACCGTCAGGCCGCGATAATCGACGACCCACATGGCGTTGATCTCCTGAAGCTCGTCCTTGATCTTAGCAAGCGTTTCAACGTTATGTGCATTGGGCATGTAGTACACCTCCTTTTCCATAAAACTCGCGTTCCGTCCCTCATCGTGGGTGAATCTTGAGCTTCATGCAAAAGAAACGACCCCTGGTGCACAATGACAGCAGGGGTCGCAAAACTCAATTTACAGACCACCTCGGCGGGCCGCTCGCGCGATTAAACCTCTCGGTACCAGCTGTCTTGGGCAGCGGAACAATCTTTCATTCCATGCGTAAAAACGCACC
>NZ_LT962671.1:0-6910 GCF_900199545.1 Raoultibacter massiliensis | reverse complement strand
TCGCCGCCGGTCGCCCCGGCTGCCCCCTGCGCCCCCTCGTCGGCCGAGGAGGGGTTCGCCGCTTTGGCGGCTGCGGCTGCAGCCTCCGACGACACCCGCTCCCCGATGATCTCTTCGGCAACGCATACGCCATCGGAATCGAGGTAGTTGAACGTGATCTCATCGCCTTCCGCGTATGCCACGATTCCCATGAGGCGCGGCAGCGCGAAGTCGTAGAGGTTCGTATCGTCGACGAGCTTCACGTAGAAATGCGAGTTTCCATCGACGACCGCCGTTACGATCCGCTCGATCGTGCCGCTCGTTTTCGTCACGATGCTCTCGTCGCCCTCGTCGGCAAGCTCAACGCCGTTGGTGGCCAGAAGCGTCTTGTACGCCTGCTGCGTCTCTTCGACGGTATTGCCCACCGCCACGTTCTGGTAGCGTTGGATGTCGAGCATTGCGAACATCTTCACGAGCCCCGCGTTGTCCTTCAGGGCCATGAAGTACGTCGGCTGGCCACTGATGTTGATGAGCAGCGGGAACGTCGCGTTATAGCCGAGGTGCTGCACCTGGCCCTCGGCCGAGCGCATGGCCGAATCCTCCGTCGCTCCGGCCACTTCGTAGAAGTGCGACTCGGCGGTGCGTTGGTTCACCAGCACGAAACCGACGATGGAGTTGTCGGCCGTGGCCGAAGTCACGCCGGAGTACACCCATACGTCATCGTCTTTGGCGATGTAGTTGTACCCAAGCTGACCGTTGGTGCCCGGCGTGGTTTGCACGACGCCCTGCTGGCCAAGCCACGAGTTGATCCAACCGTCCTTGTAGGCACCGTACCAGTTGTACTGCTCCACAAGCAGGTCGGCGGGATACACGCGGTCGACCCACTGCGGCACCTCTTCCACCGCAAGATCGGTGCATTCGCCCGTCGTCGCGTCGCACATGACAACGCGCTGGATGGTCTTGCCGCCGAACAGGCCGATGGTACGATCCTGAACCGGGCAGATCCACCACGGCTTGCCGTCGTCGTCGATCTCGAAAGCGAACTGGTCGAACATGTAGAACGGGTACTTGAGCTGCACATGGCGATCGATGTTGCGCGCGAGCGGCTCCGATTGCGAGTAGCGGATCGGGTTGTCGCCCAAGCGCACGATCTCGGCATCCTGCGTCGTCATGTTGACGAGCGCGTAGGCAGGGATGCCCTGCTCGCGGTTTGCGAGCCATTTGAACAGGTCGGCGTAGCCCAGGGGGCTCACACGCACGGGATTGCCCTGGTAGTTGATCTGACTGTAGAGCGGCGAAATTTCGAACTGGCTTACGTACTCGGGAATCGAACCCATGGTGCGGTTACCCAAAAGCACCGCCGAATCACGGTCGATGACGGGTATCTGGGTGTAGTCGACCTCCTTGATATCCTGGGCGAACTCGTCGTCAGTGGTCTGGAGGATGCTCGCGTACTTCTCGGCGTTACCTGGGAAGAACGAAAGGGAGGCCACCGCTCCCACGATACCGACGAGCACGACGATCACGGGCAGATACGAAGCGATCTTGAACGTCTTCGCCTTCTTCTCGTTGTACTCGTAGCGCCCGGTGCCCTTCTTGTAGGCGTAGGAGCGCGCCGAGAAGAACAAGAACAGGGGCAGCAGAATGAAAATCGCAATGAACATCCACGTATCGGTGGAGTGGATGTTGATAGGCGGATGGAACCACCAATACGCAACCGCTGCCACGATGAGGATGGCGATGATCGCGATGACGATCGCCTTCTTCCCCCATGCGGCGAATTTATCGCCGAACGAAACCTCGACGCGCGGCGGCCGATCGCCTCCGCCCGACGCTCCCCCGTCAGAACCGTCGTCGGGGCCTTTCCCGGTAAAAGGATTTCCCCCGCTTCCCACATCGACGCCCGACTGACGCAGGGCTTCCAACAAGGCATCTATACCTGATGTCTGTTTCACGAATAAACATCCCTTCTCAGTGCACAATGCAATGCAAATAGATTACACGTTCTCAGTATTGTACCGTAAAGGGCCGCGCGCACGCGCACGGCCCGAGAAGTTTACCGAACGGTGATGAAGAAGCTTGTCCATCGATTCCGCCCAGCAGAAGATCCGCCCGCATGCGGTTCTGCCGCATGCGGCGTTATCTTCACCAGGGGGATCCGACGGCTAGACCAGCGTGCGAAGCACGTACGGAAGGATTCCGCCCTGCTCGAAATAGCGGCCCTCCGTCGGCGTATCCACGCGCACGATCGCCTGAAACGCGGTTTCGGTGCCATCGGGCTTCACAGCCGTCACGGTAACGGTCGCAGGCTTCGGAAGGCCGCCCGAAAAATCAACCGGCTCGATGCTTATCGCCTCGCTGCCGTCAAGACCGAGCGTTTCGGCGTTTTCGCCTTCCATGAATTGCAGGGGAAGGATGCCCATGCCGATCAGGTTCGACCGGTGGATGCGCTCGAAGCTTTCGGCGAACGCCGCGCGAACGCCGAGCAGCATCGGACCCTTCGCCGCCCAGTCGCGCGACGAACCGCTTCCGTACATCTTGCCGGCAAGCACCACGAGCGGAACCTCGTTGGCCTCGTAGTCCATGGCGGCGTCGAATACGCTTGCAAGCTCGCCCGTCAGTTGATCGCGCGTCCAATGCCCGCGCCTGCCCTCGGCAAGCTTGTTCTGGAGCTTCACATTGGCGAACGTGCCGCGCATCATGACTTCGTGGTTGCCGCGCCGCGAGCCGTAGGTGTTGAACAGCTCTTCGGGCACGCCGCGCTCGCGCAGATAGGCTGCCGCCGGCGAATCGGATGCGATGGAGCCCGCAGGGCTGATGTGGTCGGTGGTGATGAAATCGCCGAGGCTCTCGAGCACCCGGGCGCCCACGATGGGCTCCACCGCCGCAGGTTCGACGCCCATGCCGTCGAAGTACGGGGCGCGGCGAACGTAAGTCGAAGCGTCGTCCCATGAAAACGTCGCACTCGGATCGACCGAGAGCGCCTGCCAGCGCGCGTCGCCGTCCATGAGACCCTCGCGGCCCTCGTCGTAGAGGTCGCGTGTCACGCAGGCTTCGAGTTCGCGCGCGATCTCGGCATCGCTTGGCCAGATGTCGGCGAGAAACACCTTATCGCCGTTGCCGTCCGTGCCCAGCGGATCGTTTTCGAAATCGAAGTCGATCGTGCCGACGAGCGCATAAGCGATCACCATCGCAGGCGCCGCAAGGTAGTTCTGGGACACGTCGGGCGAGATACGGCCCTCGAAGTTCCTGTTCCCGGAAAGCACGCTCGCAAGCTCGATCTCGCCCGCCACGTCGTGCATCGAAGAAAGGATGGGACCCGAATTGCCGATGCAGCTCATGCACCCGAACCCGCAGTTGTAGAAGCCGAGCTTCTGCAGCCCATCGATAAGGCCCGCACGCTCGAGCAGAAGCTCAGTCGCCTTGCTTCCGGGCGCGAGCACGCATTTGACCCACGGCTTGGCCGCAAGCCCCGCTTCGGCGGCACGCTTCGCAATCAGCCCCGAAGCGATCATCATGGCTGGATCGGTTGCGGTCGTGCAGCTCGTAACCGCCGCGATGGCGAGAGCGCCGTGCGAAAGCCCGAAGCGCTCGCCGAGCACTTCGACCTCGACCCGCTTGTCGAGCGACAACCCCCTGTCGGCGCAGACCGAATAAAACGCCCCTTGCGCATCGGCGGCGGCGATGAGGTCGTGCGGACGCGAAGGACCGGCGAGATTGCGCTTGACGGAGGAAAGGTCGAGTTCGATAACCTCCGCATACGCACGGGGTTCGGCCGACGGATCGTTCCAGAAGCCCTGCGCCTTCGCATAGGCTTCGATCAGCGCGATCTGTTCGTCGCTGCGTCCCGTCACACGCAGGTAGTCGAGCGTCTGCCGATCGACGGGGAACAGCGTGCACGTGCATCCGTATTCGGGAGTCATGTTCGCAACGCAAGCGCGCTGGGTGGCGCTCAGGCTTTCGAGCCCGGGACCGAAGCATTCGACGAACGACCCTACCACCCCGCGTGCACGCAGCATGTTCGCAAACACGAGCGCAAGATCCATCGCCGACACGCCTTCCGAAAGCGCGCCCGTCAGCTTGATGCCCACGACTCGGGGAACGAGCGTCGTGATCGGCTGGCCAAGCGCAGCGGCCTCGGCCTCGATGCCGCCTACGCCCCAACTCAAAACGCCGATGCCGTTCGCCGTCGTCGTATGGCTATCGGTTCCCACAACCGTATCGAAGTAAACGGTCTTCTCGCCTTCAGCCTCGCGAACCATCGCAACCTGCGAGAATTTCTCAACGTTGATCTGATGGCATATTCCGCCTCCGGGAGGCACGATGCGCACGTTCTCGAACGAGCTCTGCGCCCATTTGAGAAACGTGTAACGTTCGTTGTTGCGCTCGAATTCGAGCTCCATGTTCTTCTGCAGCGCGCCTGCGCATCCCGCCTCGTCGGCGATCACCGAATGATCGATAACCAGATCGCAGGGAATCTGGGGGTTAACCTTTGCCGGATCCCCCCCAAGCGACGCCATGGCCTCGCGCATCACGGCAAAATCGACGAATACCGGCACGCCGGTGAAGTCCTGCAGGAGCACGCGCGCCGGACTGTACGACAGCTCCTCTCCAACCTCGCCCGCAAGACCCGCTTCGATGATCCTCGCAGCGGCTTCGCGCGCTTCCTCATCGGTCGCGGAGCATCGAAGCGCGTTCTCAAGCAGCACCGTTAGGGAAAACGGCAGCTTCTCGGATCCTTCGACCGAAGAAACGGGAAAATACGTATACGTTTCGCCACCGACAACAAGCCGATCGCTTCGGGTGGATTGCTTTTGCGTCATAGGTTCAAAACCCCTCTCGTCTTTTCATTCATGCATCTTATCCGGCAGCGAGCGCCCTTTCGGCCCCCGCAGGCACTATGAAGTCAACGCCGCAACGAGGGCATCGGTGAACTCGGTGCAGCTTGCGGCCGCATGCGTCGATCCAGTCGCCTTGCGGATGTCGGCCGTGAGCACGGCACCCTCGGCATACACCTGGCAGACGGCCTTGCGAATGCGCGAAGCGCATGCCGTTTCGCCGAGATGATCGAGCATCATCGCCGCAGAAAGGATTTCGGCAGTCGGGTTGGCAAGGTTTTTGCCCGCAATATCGGGCGCCGAGCCGTGAACGGCCTCGAACACCGCACACCCATCCCCGATGTTCGCACCGGGCGCGATTCCCAATCCGCCGACCAGACCCGCCCCCAAATCGCTCGCTATATCGCCGTAGAGGTTCGGAAACACGATCACATCGAACTGCGTCGGATCGATGACCATGTTCATGCAGAACGCATCGATGATCCGATCGTCGAATTCGATGCGACCCTCGTAGCGCTTCGCAACTTCGCGGGCGACCCGAAGGAACAGGCCGTCGGTATGTTTCATGATGTTCGCCTTGTGGACGGCCGTCACCTTGGAACGCCCGTGCTCAAGCGCGTATTCGAACGCATAGCGCACGATGTTGCGCGTTGCGGTAACGGATACCGGCTTGATGGATATGCCCGAATCGGGGCGGATCGCACCCGCCTGCGCACTGCGGCAGAATTCGATCAGCTCGCGCGTTTCGTCGGCGCCTTCCTCGAATTCGATCCCGGCGTACAAATCCTCGGAGTTCTCCCGCACGATAACCAGATCGACATCGTCGTAACGACCGCCCGCCCCCGGAATCGACAGGACCGGACGCAAGCAGACGTACAGGTCGAGTGCTTGGCGAAGCGCAACGTTGACACTCCTGAATCCCTCGCCGACCGGCGTGGTAACGGGTCCTTTGATCGCCACCCCGTTTCGCCGCACCGCCTCGATCGTCGAATCGGGAAGCGGGGTGCCGCAGGCCTCCACCATAGAGGCACCCGCCTCGGCGATCTCCCACTCGATTTCGGCGCCGCTCGCCTCTACGACGCGTTGCATGGCGGCAGAGGTTTCAATGCCGATGCCATCGCCCGGGATGAGCGTGACCGTATGCTTTGCCATTGCTGCGTTCCTCCTCGGATGTACGCTCCTCGCGAAAACGCCGCGATCAGCGCGCCGCATCTTCGCCCGAAGGTTACGAAACGTTTTCGATGATCTGGGCTGCCCTGCGCTTCAAAGCGCCGCGACTGTTTTCGGCGTCGAACTTCATACGCTCGGCAAGTTCGCTTTTCACCGTTGGGCTGAGCTTGCCCGCAGAAAAATCGACAACCGCAACGAGCATGTCCTGAAACTCAAGGTCGCCATGGTAGCATTGGATGGCCTCGTCCACAAGCGGCCAGACTTTTTCGGATCGGTTTTCGGTCGTTGCGCCGAGCGCACAGAGGAAACGCATGGCCGCAAGCCGCACCGGGCCGCTCTCCTCGTCGAACAACGCCGTTTCAGCCCCTGATACCGCTCTGTCGCACACGCGCGAATCGCGATCGACCAAGGCTGTGAGCACATCGAGGCACTCCCAGCGCGTCTGGGCTTCGGGTCGGTTGAGCGCGTCGACGACGGCTCCTGCGTAGTCGATCAGCCGATCGGGAGATTCCTTGGCAACCTGGGCGAGAACCGCAGCCGATATCTGGCGAATCCTCCTCGATGCTCCCGAGAGGTTTTCAACAAGCTCGGCCAAGACAGCATCGCTCTCGATCGCCCGAGCCGCCAGATCTTTCGTGTCTTGTGATTTTTCGCTCAATTCGTGTCTCCATCTGCCGCTTGTCGGCCTGGGCACATATAGCAGAACCCTGTTTGCACGCGGGATAAATCGATGCTTTGTGCCAGAATAATTCAATTCCATTATATCGCATCGAAGCTTCTCCGACGGCAATCTCCACTTCACGACCGAGAGCTCGCGGGCAAACGGTCGTCGAGATGCGCCTGGACGGGCGGCAATGCACGGGAGAAATCCATTGAAAAGCGGCGTACACCCGATCGGGCCCGCCCGTCGCTCGTCGCCCGGG
>NZ_LT962670.1:724278-976122 GCF_900199545.1 Raoultibacter massiliensis | reverse complement strand
CTTTTCTGGGGGCGGGCATCTGACGAGGTTCTACTAGCTTATTCGTATCACAGTATCCGGTTTTCAAGGTTCTCGGCGGCCCTTCCGGGCCGTCCCGCGTGTTCGCCGGAGGCAAACGCGCAAGGAGATATATTACTGCCCCTTGGCACCGGAGTCAAGAACTTTTTTTAGAAATCTTAACTTTATTTCTCAGCGTTTCGATTTCCCACAAAAGGTCGAATCATCCGAAGCCCTTGGGCGGTCCTGCGCTTCAAAAGCGCGGGTTGAATATATTAGACCTACGGAAAAGAAAACGCAAGGGGTCTATCGATAAAAAATGAAGCTTTTTTCTTACAGCCTCAACGGCCTTGCCGAGACCCTGCAAATTCCTCCCTGCATTCTTGTGTAAAGCGACTAATTATGTAATACGGTACAATATACCCATGGATACGAGAACCGAACAAAACCTTGCCGCATCTATGACATCGGACACCCCCGACATTATCCCCTTCCTGCCCTACCTCCTGCAGGACTTCTGTGAGCTCGGGAGCTCTCCCGACGATATGGTCGGGCTCCTGTCGGAACATGTTGCGGCATCCGAGCGCAATACGGCGCTCGATCTCGGCTGCGGAAAGGGAGTCATCGCCGTCGCCCTAGCCCGCCGCCTTGGAATGCGCGTCAAAGGAATCGATGCCATTCCCGAATTCGTCGAAGAGGCGCGAGAGGCGGCAGCGCGAGAAGGCGTCGCGCACCTGTGCGCTTTCGAAGTTGGAGACATCACTGTGGAAGCGCCGCTCGAATCCGAGTACGATTGCGCTGTCTACGGAGCAGTGGGACCCGCGCTCGGCGCGCCGATGGACATGCTCGCAACCATGAGAAAGACGCTTCGGACAGGAGGATACCTGCTTCTCGACGACGCCTATGCCGAAGAGGGCGATCTAAACGCATCGTATCCGACGCGGTCCTCCTGGAACGAGATGTTCGACAAAGCCGGATTCGAGACGATCGCCAGCCTCTCGTCAACCGATACCGCCGCCGATTACGACGAGGAGATAGATCGTATCGCCCGTCGCGTCGCAGAGCTTCAAGCGAGCCACCCCGAGCACGTCGAACTTTTCGAGCGCTACCTTGACGCCCAGAAAGGCGAATACGACGAGCTGCTTCATGAAATCGTCGGGGTCACATGGTTGCTGAAGGCCGTATAGACACGGCGGCGCGCGAAGAAGGAGACCCGCATTCGAGCGGACCCGCAGCTTGATGCGCGCTCCGACCAACGCGTAGGCCCCTCGCAAGGGGAAGCGCGCTCGACGATGCCGCCGCATCTTCGAGCGCTGCGCAACCGCACGAGCCCGAACCGCCTGCAGAGATCCTTTACTAATATATGCAGCGATCATCGATACGCAACGGCCGATGCCGCCGAAAGCCCGCATGGCGATGTGTCTTCTTTGCAGGTGCGTACTGCGTTTCCGTTTTCTGCTACTCTTCTTATAACGAAACAACGAGGCAGGCGATGAACGCACGCAAGCCATCCCCGCCTTACCGGTATAAAGAGAAACGAGTCATCATGGAAATAGAACCTGCCCGCAAGGCACGTCGCACGTACTTCATCGACAGCGAAAATCACATCAACACCTGCCTGCAAGGCATCGAATCGCTTACCGAAAACGATCTCGTCGTCGTTTTCCACCGCGAAAGCAACCTGTCGCAGAAGCAAAAGGAATCCATCAAAGAATCCCCCGCCCGCATCGAATGGATACTCTGCCAAGATTCCGGCGTCAAAAACAGCCTCGACGTGCAGCTGATCGCAGAGCTGAGCCGCAGAATCGCGTGCCACGAGATCGAAAACGGCTACATTGTAAGTCAGGATCAGGGATACAAACCCGCCATCCACTACCTGCTCAACCGCTACGCCGATGAATTCAGGTTCCTCGGACTCAAAAAATCAATCGACGAATTCATGCTCGACGACGCCCTCATTTCAGCCGAAACGCGCCAGGACGTCCACGAGGCGCTCGTGCGCGCAGCGGGGCAGATCATCGGCACGGCAATGTATCGCACCATTCGAAACCTGTTCGATGCCACGACCGATTCAGACGAACCCGAAAACGGATACACGGTCGAAGGCGCACCGCTCTTCCCCGAATCGCAAAACGAGCCCGCACAGGCGAACGGAAGCAACGGTAACGGCGCGCAGCGTAGCAAATCGAGCAAGCGCCGCAAGCCCCGCTCGGCCGCAAAGCCGGCGAGCGGGAACAATGCCGGCCCCTCGGCGGAAGCGACGGCGCAGGCCGAGCCGCAACCCGAACCAGAGCAGGCAAAGCCTCAGCAACGGAGTAGCCGCAGGCCCGTTTCGCGGAAGCAGGCAGGTGCCCCGCAAGCGAAACCCGCACGTGACGCAGCCGCAGCGCCCGCAGCGCAAACCGAGACGGGCGGAAAAACCGGACAGCCCGCCGATGCGGCGACCGAGCAGGCGGAAAAGCCCGCCCGAACAAAGCGGGCGAGGCAGAAGCAGGCACCTGCGACCGAGGCCATCGTTACCGACGAGGCCCCGACCGCTGCCGATACAGCTCCCGCCGCCGATGATGCCGCGACACAGCCCGGCCGCCGCCGCGGTCGCAAGCCCGCCCCGAAGACGGCGGCCGTGCAAACGCCGCTCGAGAACCTTCCGGGCATCGGAAAAGCCCTTGCAGCCCGCCTCGCGGACGTGGGCATCCCCACCGCTGAAGCATTGAAGGAAAAGGGCAGCCGCGCCTCATGGGCTCTGCTGAAAAAGAAGAATCCGGCAACGTCGATCAACTGGCTTTACGCGCTCGAAGGCGCCGTGCTGGGGATTGCCGTCAAAGAGCTCGACGACGAAACGAAGACCGCGCTCAAATCGTTCAGCAAGCTCGCGCTGTAGACGCGTATCCGCGGCGGCTATTCTGACGAATCGCCGCCGCGACCGTGCATCCCCTGCCCCGCGCCGCCCGATTGTCTTCCGTGATGGGCTCCCGTTTCCCCGGAAGGGCTTCCGCTCGAGTTCCCGCCTGCAGCGGCGATTTTCTCCCGCAGCTCGCGCATCGTCATCGTACGGCACTCTTCAAGCGTAACGCTCGAATCGAGCTCCATGAGCTCTCGGGCGGCGTTGTAGCGGCCCACGCCCATACCGGCCGCCCGCGCCTCTTCGCGGTTTTCCGCCGAGACCGTTTGGCAGCTTCCATGGCATGGCAAAGACTCGAGACAGGCATCGCTTTTCTCGGCAAGCGCTTCGGCCTGACCCTCGTCAGCCGAGCTGACGCTGATTTCGACGTAGCCGTCATCGCCGACGTAGGATAAGAACAGCTCGCTTCCCGTCAATGCGGCCATCGCGTCATCGTAGCTCTTTCCGAAAAGATCGATGCCTTCGAGCAGCTGCGCTCCGTCTTCGTTGAGGGGTCGCGCGGCTACAACGCAATCGAACCGATTGAGGCCGAGCTCGATCGACGGATTAACGTCGATGCCCACCTGAGCCGTCTCGCTGGCAAAAGCGGAGAAGCCGCCGAACCCGATGGCGCAGAGCGCGAGACATGCCGCAAGCGCGAACGCCCATCGACGAGTGCGCGGAGCGCGGGAGCGCCGCGCGGCGGCGAAAACCGCTTCGGAAGCACTGACGGCAGGCTCGGCCGAGAGGGCATCGACGGCCTGCAGCGTTCGCTCCTTAACCGAATCGGGAAGCACGACCTCGTCGAAGGCCTCGCGGACCCTGTTTTCCCAATCATTCATGCGAGCGCCTCCTTCAAAAGCTTCCTCCCTCGGGAGATCCACGAATACACGGTGTTTACGGGCGCATCGAGCATCTCCGATATCTCGGGAGCCGAATAGCCTTCGTACAAAGCGAGGTAAACGGGGGTTCGCGGCGGATCGGCGAGGGCGAGCATGGCATCGAGCACCTCGCCCGATGCCGAGCCCGGCTGCAGCGATTCGTCATGCGAGGCAGCCGCGGCGGCGATCGTGCCGTCATCGAGAACGGACTTCGTTCGGTGAGCTGCCTTCAGCATGTCTTTGCACACATTGGTCGCAACGCGGATGAGCCAAGCTTTCCGATGCTCGGCATCGGAAAACGACCCGTCGAACGAGGCGTACTTGATCATCGTCTCTTGAAACGCGTCCTGGGCATCGGGACTTTGCCGGAAGTAAAGGACGCACACGCGCCACACGGTGTCGCCGTGCTCCTCGATGGCCCGCTCTATATCGGTTCTTTCCCTCATGCCCGTTCGCTTTTATCCTGTTTCGCCACCGCGCAACCGACCGGCAGATCGGCTGCGCATCTCGCCGAGCAACACCTAGAACCTATGGTGTCTGCCGCCGTACCCGGATCCGGCGCCCTGGCCGGCACCTGCACCGCATCCGCCCCGACCGCCATTGTCGCACACGCCATCGCCGTTTTCATCGACGAAGCCGCGTCCGCAGCCGTTGCCCGCCGCGTAGTTGTCGCACACGCCATCGCCGTCGGCGTCGACGTAGCCTTTGCACGAGTTCGCTTCGGCTCCGCACGCATCGCACACGCCGTCGCCGTCGGCATCGACGTAGCCCGCGCAGCGGCCGTTTCCGAAATTGTCGCACACGCCATCGCCATCGGCGTCGACGAAGGCGCGCCCACATGCCTGATCAACCGTCGCCTGGCTGCGCATGATCGCCATCCCGAGGCCTTGGCCCTGACACGATGCGAACAGCTGGCCGAAGCCGCCCCCGGGTGCGGCAAGCGCCGCCGTCGGCAAAGCGAGCGCAACGACAAGCGCACCTGCGAATACTGCGACCATCTTTTTCTTACTCATAATTGATGCTCCTTTTCTCGTCTTCACACTAACAAAACGATTGGAAGGAAGAAATCCTTGCAAGTTTTTTAAAAAAAATCGGGACCCCGCAAGGCCCCGAATCGAAAACCGTCTGTCCGACCGCCCGCTACACCAGCTTGACGAACTTCCGCTTACCCACCTGAAGCACGGCTCCCGCAAGCATGTCGGGTGCCACGTTGTAGCTTTTCGCGGCAACCGGTTCGCCGTTGACTTTCACGCCTCCCCCGTCGATGAGACGGCGCGCCTCGCCGGCCGAAGCCGCAAGCCCCGTATCGGCAAGCAGCTTGGCCAGATAGACGAGACCCTCGTCGTTCGGAGTCAGATCCGCTTCGTATTCCGGGATGTCGTCGGGCATCTCATGCTGCTTGAATACGCGGTCGAACTGCCCTTCGGCGGCTTCGGCCGCAGCTTCATCGTAGTAGGCGGTCACGATGTTGCGGGCGAGCGCGCGCTTCACTTTGTTGGGATGCAGCTCATCGGCGGCAAGGCCCCGCTCGATCTCATCGACCTCGTCGACCGAACAGGTCGATGCGAGGCGGTAGTACTTGACCATGAGCTCGTCGGGTATCGACATGACCTTGCCGAACATATCGGCGGGCTCGTCGGTGAGCCCGATGTAGTTGCCGTAGCTCTTCGACATCTTCTGAACGCCGTCGGTTCCCTCCAAAAGAGGAAGCGTCAGGCACACCTGGGGCTCCATGCCCTTCTTCTCCATGAGTTCGCGGCCCGCAAGCAAGTTGAAGAGCTGGTCGGTGCCGCCTATCTCGACGTCGGCATCGATAACCACCGAGTCATACGCCTGCATGATCGGATACAGGAATTCATGGAGGCTGATAGGTTGGTTCGAGGTGTAGCGATTATGGAAGTCGTCGCGCTCGAGAATGCGCGCGACGGTGAAATTCGAGGCAAGAGCGAGCAGGCCCTCCATATCGAGCGACAGAAGCCACTTCGAGTTGTACTCGAGCGTCGTCTTCTCGGGATCGAGGATCTTGAACGCCTGGTCGACATATGTCTGGGCGTTCGCCTTAACCTGTTCGGACGTCAGCTGGGGACGAGTCGAATTGCGTCCTGACGGATCGCCGATGAGAGCCGTGCCGTCGCCGATGATGAGCGTTACGCGATGGCCCAGATCCTGAAACGCACGCAGTTTGCGCAAGGGCACGGCATGCCCGAGGTGAATGTCGGGGGCCGTCGGATCGACGCCCAGCTTCACGTTGAGGCTCTTGCCCTTCTTGAGCTTTTCCAACAGGGCGCTTTCGGGCACGATCTGCGCAGTACCCGACTGGATGATATGCAGCTGCTCTTCGGGGGTTATCGAACTCATCTCCTTCAATACCGGTTTCCCTATCCGCACGAGCTCGGTCGCACGATGGTTTGTTATGGTAGCACATGCGGCTGCGTTTCGCTTCGTTTTGCCAGCGAGCGCACGCAAAGCCACCCCGGCAAATGCGGCGAGCCCGCTGCGAGGTCGGCCGTCGCGCCGGCAAGCGTGCCGCGAAACGGTCCCGCAGCCGACCGCCGAAACAGAACGCGAATGCCTTACTTGACGCCTCGGAACAAATGGCCGCTCGTTACATCTCCCGCCTTCGCGACGCGATTGCCTCCCGAAAGGGCGATATCTCGGGCGCGCACCGCCCGCTGGACGGCCTTGGTCGTTTCCTCCACGTTCATAAGCGCGGTATCCACCATGACGGCGGACACGCCCGCATCGATGAGGTCGGGAACGGCATGCGCGACGTCGAGGGAAACCGCGTTGTAGAGATGGCTGCGCCCGCAGCAATCGGTTACAACGGGAAACTCGTAGCCCTTGCGGTCTTTCAGATAGTGAGGGCTTTTCCTGCGGGCGCACGAAGCGCATTCCTCGCTGCAGGGGCCTTGGCTCATCAAAAGGCAATGCTCGGTCACCATCAACTCCTGGGATCCCATGATGGTAAGACCCAAAGGTACGGGAGAATCCTTGCCGAGCGCTTCGATCTGGTGCAGCGAAAGCTCCGGCGAGAGCCAGACCCGCTTCGCACCCAGCTCGGCTGCCGATTCGAGAGCCAATCGGTTGAGAAGCGGGATATGGGGACCCGCTTCGACGACGGAACCGAGCTCGGCCGCCCGAGCAAGCTGCCCGAGATTCTCGGCGAGCACGGGCTTTCCCGGCTTCACGTACGACCACGGGTCGAACCCGACGACCCCTTCGCGCGATTGGTCGGACAGATCGTGGTCGACGGTCGGCAGAGCTATGGCAACCTGCTTCGGGTACCCCGCCTGCTCGGCAGTGCCCGAAACCTGACCGGCGATAACGGCCTCGCCGCGCTTGTAGTTCAACGCGGGAACAAAGATGAGATCGGCGCCCGCCCGCTTCGCAGCTCGGGCGCACGCGGGATTGGTGGCGAACACGGCGACATCGCAGCGATTGGAGCGATAAGGCGGCTTCGAAGATCGGCTTTCGATGCGCGGAAGCTTCCGCTCACGGTACCGCTCGAGCATCGCTTCCTCGAGCTGCTTGAGCGCTCGCGTGCGTAGCTTGTGCAGCTGGGAAAAACCGACCCCCACGCCTTCGTCCACATCGACCTCAAGATCGACAAGCTCAAAGGGAAGGTTGCCCAGCCGATCGACATGCTCGCGGACCTCCTCTTCGGAGACGGATTTCGTGCGGGCGGCCTCCACCACGGCCCCCTCGAGTTCGGAAGAGAATCCGCCCGAGGAAAACCGCATGGCGAGCGGTTTCCCGATGCGCAGAGAAACGCTTCCCGAAACGGGGATGCGCGGCTCGTTCGCATCGTCGGCAAATTTCGCAGCGGCGCTTCTCACGCGAAAGACGCGATCGCCCTTGCCCACCTTCTTCGTCAAAGGCACGCGAACAACGCCGCCTTTCGCGGGCTCGATGCGCTCGACCGGATAGGCGAAATGCCCCTTGTTGGTCCAGAATTCGAGCACGTCGCCTTCGACGATCTCGTCCTCGGCCGCTATCTCGACCGAACCGTCGCGCGCCTGCGTCACGCGTCCGATGAACACACCCCTGTTGTTCGGGCGACCGTAGCTCATTATGTCGTTGCCGCGCCGCCCTTCGAGATACGCGGTTGTGAATCCTCGCGAAAACGCCTCGGCGAGCGTTTGGGAATCCCCTGCCGACGCCTCATAGCGAACAACGGAAAGCTCCCCGACCGGCTGCGCATCGGAAGCGGCCTTTTCCCGAGCTTCGAAGCGCTGCCGATCCGCCAGCACTTCGTCAAGGGCGCGGCGGTACACCGAAACGACCGCGTACACGTACTCGGCCGATTTCATGCGCCCCTCGATTTTCAGCGATGCTACGCCCGCCTGCACGAGCATCGGCAAAAGCTCGATCGCGCACAGGTCTTTCGGAGAAAGCAAATGCTCGCCTGGAGCATCAAGCGTTTTCCGCAGCGCCTTGTTGTGCAGCGTATACGGAAGACGGCACGCCTGGGCGCATAACCCCCTGTTCGCAGATCTGCCCCCGATCATCGACGACATGAAGCACTGGCCCGAGTAGCACACGCATAGCGCCCCATGGACGAACGTCTCGGTTTCCATTCCCCTCTGGGCGGCAAGCGCAGTCAGTCGTTCGACCTCTTCGCACGCAAGCTCGCGCGCGAGGGTGACCCGCTTCGCCCCGAGAGCCGCCACAGCTTCGATGCCTGCAGCCGAATGCGTGTTCATCTGGGTCGATATATGGACCCGCGCTTCGGGCAGCGTTCGGCCGAGTTCCGCCGCGATGCCGATGTCCTGCACGATGAAAGCATCGATCCCGGCTCGATACGCCTGCCGGGCAAGCTCCATCGCCTCGTCGGCCTCGTTCGGCAAGATCGCCGTATTGAGGGTCAAATACGCCGACACGCCGCGCAGGTGCGCGTAATCGCAGGCAGAGGCCAGCGTTTCGAGCGTAAAATTATCGGCGCCCCGCCGCGCATTGAAAGATTCGACCCCCAGGTACACCGCATCGGCTCCCGCGCAAACCGCCGCATGAAGGCATTCGGCATTTCCCGCAGGGGCTAACAATTCGGGGCGCGCCCCAAACGGTTCATGTTGCATATCGCTCATATCCATCCGTGTTCGCATTTCCACGACCGGCAGCCCCTGATTCAAAGACCGCCCGCCTCATCCTGTTCATGTATACCGCACATGATAGCGAATGGGCCGCCCCCGCGCCTCCCCCGCCCAAATAAAGCAGAAAGCTCCGAGAAGACTCACAAATGCGCCGCTTTCTAGTATAGTGTTCACATGAAGAACCGAAGGAAACAGCGCGAGGTTCACTCCCATGCGACCAAGTGGGCGCTCGGCATCGCCCTGGTTGCCGTTTGCTTCGTTGCCTACGGGGGCGTACAGGGCGCCCTCGGGGTTATGAACTCCTGGCTGGAAGACCTTCCCAGCATCGAAGATTCCGATGCGTTCAACTTCGCCGAGAAAACGCGCGTCTACGCCAACGACGGAGAAACCCTGCTGGCCGAGTTCTTCGTCGAGAACCGCGAGCCGGTTGCAATCGACCAGATCAGCCCCTACGTGCTCCAGGGAACCGTAGATACCGAAGACGTGCGCTTCTACGAGCACAACGGCGTCGACCTACAGGGCATCGCCCGCGCGCTTCTCAACAACCTGCGGGGAGGCGCGCTCGAGGGAGCCTCCACCATCACGCAGCAGTTCGTGCGAAACACCCTGCTTTCCAAAGAGGCGACCGACATCTCGTTCAAGCGCAAGATCCGCGAGGCAGAGCTTGCAACGCAGCTCGAAGAGGCATACTCCAAAGACGAGATCCTGCTCATGTACCTCAACACGATCAACTACGGCGACGGCTGCTACGGCATAGAAGCCGCCGCGAAGAACTATTTCCAGAAATCGGCGATCGACCTGACGCTCGTGGAAGCCGCGACGCTCATAGGCATCCCCCAATCGCCCACCTACCTCAACCCGAAAACCAATCCCGACGCCTGCCGCGACAGGCGCAATCTCGTGCTTGGCCGGATGCTTGCCGCAGGCCACATAGCACAGGAAGAATACGATGAAGCAGTCGCGCAGGAGCTCGTGCTCGATCCCGCTCCCCCGCGCTCGAACGACGGCATCTACGCCTACCCGTATTTCACCAGCTACGTGCGCCAAACCTTGCTCGAAGAGTACTCCCAAGCCGAAGTGTTCAAAGGCGGCCTCACCGTGTACACCACGATCGATCCCGACCTTCAGGCCAAGGCCGAGCTCGCATGCGAAAACCAATACGCGCGCATGGCCGAGGAGGACGAGGTGTCGCTCACCTGCATCGATCCGAATACGGGCTACGTTTTGGCCATGGTGGGCGGCAAGGATTACAATGCCAACGAATGGAATCTCGCAACCCAGGGCGGCAGGCCCGCCGGATCGTCGTTCAAGCCGTTCACGTTAACCGCGGCGATAGAGCAGGGCATCAACCCCTCGACGCTCATCGATTGCACTTCGCCCTACAAAGTCGGCGCCGATACCTTCGAAAACTACGGAAACATCAATTACGGGATCAGATCCATCCAAAGCGCAACCGCCGTCTCGTCGAACACGGGCTACATCCGGCTGGTTCAAAAGGTCACCCCGAGCGCTGCGGCAGAAGCAGCGTATCGCCTCGGCATAACCACAACGCAACCCGAAGTACTCACCACGACGCTCGGCGTGGGAAACGTCACATCGCTTGAGATGGCGAGCGCCTACGGAACCTTCGCCACAGGGGGCATCAAGCACACCCCCGAGCCCATAACGCAGATTCTCGACCGCAACGGAACCGAAATCGACACCAGCGACACCGAAGGCGAGCGTGTCATTTCGGAAGAAACCGCTTACGCGGTTACCAAGGTTCTCAAAACGGTATTTACGCAAGGCGACGGAACCGCAGCAGGCTACATGCCGTACAACGGACAACCGGTCGCAGGTAAAACGGGAACGTCCGACGACTTCAAAGACCACTGGCTCGTCGGGTACACGCCCCAGCTCTCCTGCGCCATCTGGATCGGCAATCCCGATTTCAACCAGCCGGGCAACCAAAACCTGTCCTGCAACGCTATCTGGCAGGACTTCATGAATATGGCGCTTGAAGGCTATGAAATCCAAGATTTTGCACCTGCAGCCGACCCCACCTACAACAACAAGTTCAACAAAGAGCAGAACGACAAGCTCTACAAAGAGACCGAAGCGGGCAAAAAGGAAGAGGCCGAAAAGAAGAAAAAGGAAGAGGAAGAAGCGAAAAAGAAACAGCAGGCGGAGGAAGACGAGAAGCGCAGGCAGGAAGAGGCGAACAAACCCGCAACTCCCCCGAACGTCGTGGGCATGACGCTCGACCAAGCCGCCTCAGCCCTCGCCGGATTCAACGCCGAATACGTGGAGGAATACTCGGCAACCGTACCGAAAGGCATCGTCATCAGCCAGGAGGTCATTGACGGCACGGTACGGCTCCACCTATCCCTCGGCCCAAGCCCCGAGGGATAGAAGGCGAATAGAGAACGCAGGGCGTCAGGCGGGCGACGGCGATGGCGGAAACCCCCGAGACAGCCCGATTCCAGAGCCCAACCGCAAAGAAGCGACCCCTCGGAGGTCGCTTCGATTTCATCTATCACGGTTCACCCGGTAAATCTGGGAATCTAGTTATCCTTGTCGTTCGCCAGCTTATCGCCCTCTTCGAGCTTATCGATTCCGCTATCGTATTTGCTCTGGATCTCCTTGAGGCGCGAATCATACGCCGTGTAGTCGAACGGTTCTTCTTCGGTCGCGTTCTCCATTTCGGTATACAGATCGATGTACTGGCTCAGCGCGTCCCTCAGATCGTTGCAGCCATCGACGTATGCCGTCTGAATGTCTTTCAGCTCCTCAGGCGCCTCGAGCGCATTCAGATCGTCAATGGCTTTGAACGCGTTGTCGGACTGGTTTTTCATGCCGACCAAATCGCCGTTCGAAACGGCTTGGTTGAAGCCGTCAAGGCGATTGGCCAAATCTTCCATAACCTGGTTCACCTGAGACATGTACTGACGGTTTTCCGCTTGCTGGGTGTTGCCGGTATTGTTCTGGGCCATGCAGCCGCCCAAAGCCATCGCAAGCAACGCGCCCATGAGCGCTACGGCCAGAAGTCTAATGAGGTTCGTTCGTTTCATGAGTGCCTTTCAAATCGAAACTGCGCGTTACGCTGTTGATAAGCTTATTGTACGAAAAGAAATTCCGTTGCCCGATGACAACTCTGAAATCCAATCGTTACGGACCGCATACGATGGCCATGCGAAATTCGTTGATCCCAGGGCTTGCGTGGCGGTATCGATCGACCGATACGAAGCGGGCTTGGCGGCGCCGCTGCTCGGATTGACCGGAGGATCGGGATCGGGCGTCGGAGTCGGATCAGGCTCGGGATCGGGCGTCGGCTCAGGGTCGGGAGCCGGCTCGGGATCCTTCTTGTCGTCCTCCTCGTTCTTCTTGGCGTCCTCCTCTTCCTGCTTTTTCTTCGCGTCTTCTTCAGCCTTCTTCTTCGCCTCTTCGTCCTCATCATCGCTCGAACTGCTCGACGAGCCGCCGATGTTCCACTTGGAGTCGGTGTAGGTCTTGTACGGCGGAGCCGATGCGGTTTTGAACTGTTCGATCGGCTGCCCCTCAAGCGCCGCGGTCATGAAATCGCGGAACACCGTGGTCGCCGTCTCGTCGCTCGACAAGGATTCCCTGCCTTCGTTTATGCCGCGGGGATCGCCGATCCAGATGGCGCAGGAGAGCTGAGGTGTAAACCCGCAGAACCAGATATCGCCATAATCATCGGTAGTTCCCGTCTTGCCTGCGGCCGGCTGTCCTGAAGGAAGGGCTGCGCGCGTGCCAGTTCCCTCCGACGTGTTGATAACGCCCTGCATGACCTGCGTTGCAGCATAGGCAACTTCGGGCGTTATCACCTGTTCGCCCGAATCAGTTGAATGGTCTTCGATCACGTTGCCGTTGCGATCGAGAATCTGCTCGACGCCGATTGCGTCGTGCTTCACTCCGCCGTTGGCGATGGTTCCGTACGCCTCGGCCATATCGATGGTCGTCACTTCGCTTGTTCCCAAGGTAAGCACCGGAACAGCATCGAGACTGCTTGTTATGCCCATGCGCTCGGCAACCTCGGCCACCTTTTCGGGACCAAGCGACATCGCAAGCCTCACGAAACCGGTGTTCGACGATACGGCAAACGCCCGTGCGATGCTCCGAGTGCCGTAATTGATGTTGTAGATGTTCGATATCTTATGGCCCTGCACCGTCATACTCGTGGAGCAATCAACCATAGTCTGGGGGCTGATACCCGCTTCCAAGGCGGCGATCAGCGTGAACGTTTTGAACGAAGAGCCCGGCTGCCGCTCGGCTTGCGTTGCGAAGTTCCACTGGTTCGCATAGTAATCCCTGCCGCCCACCATGGCCTTCACGTAACCCGTTTCGGGATCGACCACCGTCATGGCAACATCGAAGTTGTCGGCAAGCGTATCGCGCTTCGCCTGGGCCGCCGCTTCGGCCTGATCCTGCAAAGTCGGGTCGATCGTGGTGTACACGGTCCATCCGCCTTCGAAGATCTCCGACGTGGAGTACTGTTCCAACAGGTATTCGCGCACATAGCTGGTGAAGTAAGGATATTTGTAAATGCCGTCGTTCGAGCGCTCGGTCACGTTGAGTTCGAGGGGAGTGTTCACGGCCTCGTCGTATTCCGCCTGCGTAATGTATCCATTCGTCAGCATGCGGTTCAGTACGAGGTTGCGCCGATCCTGGCAGGCGTCGGGATAGTCGATGGGATTGTTGTAAGTGGGCGACTGGGGAATGCCGATGAGCGTAGCCGCTTCCACAAGCGTCAGATCGGCCGCGCTCTTCGAAAAGTATCGCTGCGCCGCGGCCTCGATGCCGTAGGCGCCCGATCCGTAGTTGATCGTGTTGAGGTACATGAGCAGGATCTCGTCTTTGCTGTACACCTCTTCGATCTTCATCGACAGATACATCTCGCGCACCTTGCGCTTGATCGAGATGTCGTTCGCCTCGGCCGAAAGGATCGTATTGCGCACGAACTGCTGCGTAATGGTCGATGCGCCCTCGCGAGACGAACCCGTCAAGTTGACGACGACCGCGCGGGCGATGCCCCACAAATCGAATCCGCCATGCTCGTAGAAGCGTTCGTCCTCGGTTGCCACCGTACCTTCGAGCACGTACTGGCTGATCTGATCGATCTCCACCGGTTCGCGATCCTCAAGGTAGAACTCGGCGAGAACGGTCGTATGGTCGTTCGCATACACCGTCGTCTTGCGCGCGGTGTTGAACTGATCGACGTTCTCGTATTCGGGAAGATCTTGCAACCACGATTCGCCGAGCGCCCAAACACCGCCCACGCCTGCGGCGACGACGGCAATGAAAACGGCAAGCACCGCCAACGGCGCCGCCCATTTGTTCTTCTTTTTTACATCGGGCCTGTTCTTGATAGAGCGAGAAGCCACGGGTCACCTCCAAAAAACTTCGCCCATTTTACCATCAGGCCTCATGGGCTTATGAAAGTACATAAGTTTGTTGAAAAAAGGCCACAGGGTGCGCAGGAACCTCAGCCTTCCCTACACCGCAAGAGGTACAGAAGCGGCCTTTGCGAAGCCGCTTGCGGAAACCCGAAGCGCTCCCGCCGCACAACGGCGACGGCCCGCACGCGCAATGCGTGCGGGCCGTCCCTGTCATGCGGTTATGCCCTCGGAGGGCTTATCCGTGGAGTTGTTCGTCCCGCTCGAGAACCCCGTGGGCCCGTTCGAGCTGGACGCGCACCGCTTCGTGGCCGGTGCCGCCGTAGGTGGTGCGAGCTTCGACGATGCTCTCGAGATCGAGCTCGGAAACGATATCGTCATCGAAAAGCTCGCTTGCGGCCTTGAAATCATCGAGAGCCAGATCATCGAGGTCGCAACCGCGCTTTTCGCACAACAGCACCAGATTGCCGACAACCTCATGGGCAGCGCGAAACGGCATGCCCTTTTTGGCCAGGTAATCGGCCACATCGGTTGCGGCAAGGAATCCCTTCTTGGCCTGCTCGAGCATCGCACCTTCGTTCACGCGCATGGTCTCGATCATGCCGTCCATGCACACCAGGCAATCGGCAAGCGTATGGGCCGCATCGATCGCGCCCCCCTTGTCTTCCTGAAGGTCCTTGTTGTAGGCAAGCGGCAGCGCCTTCATCGTGACGAGCAGACCGACCAGATCCCCTACCACGCGTCCGGTCTTACCGCGAATAAGCTCCGCGAAGTCGGGGTTCTTCTTCTGCGGCATGATCGACGAGCCGGTGGAGTATTTGTCGGAAAGCGTGATGAACCCGAACTCGGAAGACGACCACAGGATGATCTCCTCGCACAAACGCGACAGGTGCATCATCGACACCGCGCAGGCGTAATCGAGATCGAGCAGAAAATCGCGATCGGACACCGCATCGAGCGAGTTTTCGGTCATGCCCGCAAAGCCGAGTTCGGCAGCCGTCATCGCACGATCGAGCGGATAGGTGGTGCCGGCAAGCGCCGCAGAGCCGAGCGGACTCACATCAGCCGCGTCGAAGGCGGCCTTCAGGCGAACGTGATCACGGGTGAGCATCCAGAAGTACGCAAGCATATGATGGGAGAAAAGCACTGGCTGAGCATGCTGCATATGAGTGTAGCCCGGCATAACGGTACCGAAGTGCTCTTCGGCTTTCGCCACAAGCGCGCGACGCAACGATACGTTGTGCGCCATGAGCTCGGAACAGAGTTCTTTGGCGAACAAACGCGCGTCCGTAGCAACCTGGTCGTTGCGCGAACGCCCCGTATGGAGGCGGGCGCCCGCATCGCCTATATCGGCCGTCAGAACCTTCTCGACCGCCATATGGATGTCCTCGTCGTTGATATCGAAGGCGAACTCCCCCGCATCGATCGAACGCTCGATCTTCTCAAGCCCTTTGCCGATCGCCGCGGCATCGTCCGTCGCGATCACGCCCTGCGCTGCAAGCATGTTCGCATGGGCTCGGGAGCCAGCGATATCCTGTTTGTACATCGCCTTATCGATTGGCAGCGATGCGCCGAAGCGCTGCGTGAACGCATCGACTCCCTGCTCGAATCTTCCCGACCACAATGCCATTTGCCTTCTCCTTTCAGACCGCGTTCGGCCCTATGCCTTCACCGCGGCGCCGTACATGGCCTGCTCCGCCTCTTCGACGATGTCTGAGCAATCATCGCCTTCGGCTATCTCGGGTACCGTCTCATACTTGCCCTTCTTCAGCGGACCCTGCGCTTTCTCGGCGCTGAACACATCGGCAGAAGCGCCTTCCTGCCTCCGGTTGGAAGCCCAGGTCTTAGCAGAAAGCGTGTGCAGGTCGATGAAGCCCTTGGCAGCGCCGTGGTCGAATGCGTCATCGGCGTCGTAAGTGGCAAGCGCGTAGTCGTACAGCGAATAAGAGCTCTTCCGCCCCACAACCGTGCAGGAACCCTTGAAGAACTTCACCTTGACCGTCCCCGAAAGGCACTGCTGCGTGGAGGCGAGAAACGCGTCGAGTGCTTCTTTGAGGGGCGAGAACCACAGGCCGTTGTACACGGCGTTCGCCCAGCTCTGCTCGATACCGAGCTTGTAGTGCAGAACCTCCCGCTCCAAACACAGGTCTTCAAGGGCCTTGTGAGCCTCGATGAGCGCAAGCGCGCCGGGAACCTCGTAGCATTCCCTGCTCTTCACGCCGACGAGCCTGTTCTCGATCATGTCGATTCTGCCGAAACCGTGGGAACCGGCGATCTTATTGAGCTCGAGGATGATGCCGAGGAAGCTCATCTGCTTATCGTTGAGGGAATACGGGATGCCCTTGGAGAACTTGATCTCGACGTACTCGGGCTCGTCGGGAGCATCGGCGGGATCGACCGTCATGGTGTAGATGTCCGAAGGGGGCTCGCACCACGGGTCTTCGAGGACGCCGCATTCGATTGCCCGGCCCCACAGGTTGTCGTCGATGGAGTACGGGTTGTCCTTGGTCGCGGGCACGGGCACGCCGTGGGCCTTCGCCCAGTCGATTTCTTCCGGCCGCGTCTTGAGATCCCATTCCCTCACCGGGGCGATGATTTCGATCGAAGGATCGAGCATCATGATGGAAGCCTCGAATCTCACCTGGTCGTTGCCCTTGCCGGTGCATCCATGGGCAATGTATTTGGCGCCGTACTTATGGGCGGCATCCACGAGATGCTTGGAGATCGCAGGCCTTGAGAGAGCGGAAACGAGCGGGTACTTGTTCTCGTACATGGCGTTCGCGTAGAGCGCCTTGCTCAAGTAATCGTCGACGAACGTCTGCCTCATATCAACGACCTGGCAATCGAGCACGCCTAGGTCGAGAGCCTTCTGTTTGATCTGCTCGAGCCCGTCGTGCTCCTGCCCCACATCGCCGACCACCGCGATGACATCGAGGTTCTTCTCGTCCTGAAGCCACTTGAGGCACACCGACGTGTCGAGCCCACCCGAATACGCAAGTACAACTTTATCCTTAGCCATTGTTCTGATTCCTTCCTTGCTGGCTTTTCACTGTGCTTGTCGAGCCGAAGACGCCTTTGCGGCGGGCCGCTCTTTCGGAGTTTTAGCATTTCGCGCACAAGCACACGGGTTTGCATGCAGCGGTTCGCTTTGCGCGGATCGCCGCCGACCGGGCAGGCTCAGGCCTTGGTCGGGCTCACAAATGTAGAGCGGGGATGAGTGGGGGGACGCCTACGTCCCCAAAAGAAAATAGACGACTAACGTCGTCGCAGTCGGTTGATTGCTCCCGCAACATCCGAAGCAGCTTCGGGGGTTGCCGTAGCAATCATGATCGTGTTGTCGCCGGCAACGGTGCCCAAGGCGCCTTTAAGGCTCGCCTTGTCAAGCGCGGCTGATACGCCCGCTGCACCACCTGAGTATGTCTTTACAACAACCATATTACCGGCTAAGTGTACTTCCTCGACCAATTCCGAGACCATACGTTGCAACCGCATCTCTTCAGGAAGAACATAAAATCCTTCCCTCGACTTGACGAGCCCCATGTCCATGATATCGCGGGATATAGTGGCTTGAGTGCAATCATACCCGGCAGCTTGCAGCTGTTCGGCCAGATCACGCTGTGTTTTGACGCTGTACTCGCGAATGATGTCGCGAATTACGTCATGCCTCTGTTGCCGCTTCCTCATGTAGGCGCTTTCAGTCCTTCACTCGAGCAGTAAAACACATACGGTCTACCTTCTTACACGGACGTATGCATAAATATGCAAATACCTTCGTGATTTATGCAGGTTATCTTAACGTAAAAAAGCCGCCAGCGCGATAAGAATTTCAAAAGATGCATAAGTTTCTTGGCGGGACGCCTTTCGCCTTTGCCGAGCGCATCCATCGGATGCGCGCCAGCGCTATGCCAAGAGCTTTCGCGGCCCTGCAGCCAGCGCATCGGCAAAACGTTCGCTCGCGCCGCTACGCCAACAGCCTCTTCAGTCCCTCGGCCAACGCTTCCACATCATCCCTCGAACACACCAGCGGGGGCAGAAAGCGCAGCGTCCGAAGTCCCGTGCTGTTAAGGAGCAGTCCTTCGCCCAGCCCGCGGATCACAAGCTCGCCCGCATCGATCGTCTCGTCGAAATCGCATGCGCACATAAGGCCCAAGCCGCGCACTTCGACAACGTGGGGCAGCTCGGCCAAACGCGTGCGCAGATATTCGCCCACCGCTTCGGCATTGCCCCCGGCGTCGATCGCTTCGAGCGTCTCGATGGTCGCCTTCGCCGCCGCAACGGCGAGGCAGCTGCCGCCGAACGTGGAACCGTGATCGCCAGGCTCGAAGGCCGCGGCAACGTCTTCACGCGCCGCGCACATGCCGGTCGGAAAGCCCGATGCGACGCCCTTTGCAATGGTTACGATGTCGGGCACAATGCCGAAGTGCTGGAATCCGAACGGATACGTGCCGCAACGATACATGCCGCACTGGATCTCGTCGCAGATGAGAAGTGCGCGGTGCTCAGTTGCAAGCCTTCGCGCCACCCGCAAATACTCCGAAGTGCACGGATGCACGCCGCTTTCGCCCTGCACGCATTCGAGCATGATGGCGCAAATCTCGTCGCCTTGCTCCGCGAACAGCTGCTCGAGGGCGGAAACGTCGTTGGGCGGCGTATGGACGAATCCTGCAGGAAGGGGCTTGAATGCCTCTTGCTTGGCCGGCTGCGCCGTAGCGGCAAGCGTCGCAAGCGTCCTTCCGTGAAAGCCCTTGTCGAGCGTTACGACGATCCGGGCTTCCCCTTTGTTTTTCTTCGCCCAAAGACGGGCGAGCTTGATGGCGCATTCGTTGGCTTCCGCCCCCGAGTTGGCGAAGAAGCTCTTCCACGAAGCGCGCTCGCTTGGGTCGATGCATGCGTTGAGAAGCCCGGACAGAAGCCCGCCGACCTGCCCGCGGCCCTCGATGTAGTAGTAGTTGCTCACGTGGATGAGCCGTGAAGCCTGCGCAGAAACCGCTTCGACGACGGCAGGATGGCAATGCCCGAGGCTCACAGCGCCCACGCCCGACACGAAATCGAGATACGCGCGGCCCTCGTCGTCGAATACGCGCATGCCCTCGCCGCGCACCAGCTCGACGGGCTTGCGGGCGTAGGTGCCCATAAGATACGAGGATTCGAGTGCCATTTGCTCTGCCAGGCTCATCGCCATCAACCTTCTTCCGAAAACTTCCGAATAATCCGTTGGTACCCACACGCCCGAAAGCGCTTGCCCGCAAACACCGTGCGATCCTGCAGCACCGCTACGGAGTGCGGGGATCGCCCATGAGGATCGGACGCTGTCGGTTCTCAATCAGCTTCGACGCGAAATTGCCGAGCGGGTGGGCGTCGAACGTGCACGATTCCTCGGTGCTGTGCAGCGTCGTTCCCACTCCGGTGTTCGTCAACAGCTCGAGCAGCAGCGCGTGGGGGGTCGTACCGTTGATGATATGCGCCCGAAACACGCCCGCATCAAGCGCGGCGATGCACGACTGAAGCTTCGGGATCATGCCCGTGGACACAACGCTGTTCTCGACCATATACTGCGCCTCGAACATCGTGAGGTTCGATATCAGGGAATCCTTGTTGTCGAAATCCTCGTAGAGCCCGTCGACATCGGTGAGGAACACGATCTTATGAGCTCCGATGGCGGCAGCGATGTGCCCTGCAACCAGATCGGCGTTCACGTTGTAGTAGCCCCCCTCTTCGCCCATCGCGATCGAGGCGACGACGGGAATGTAGTCGGCATCGATGAGATCTTCGAGGTAGCCCGAGTTTATGCGCGAAATGCGTCCCACCCGTCCGAGTTCGGGTGATTTCTGCTCGGCCATGATCGTACCCGCGTCGGATCCGCTTACGCCCACGGCAAGGTTTCCATGCTCGTTCATCGCCTCGACGAGTTCCTGGTTCACCTTCCCCATGAGCACCATGCGCACGACCTCCATCGCCTCGTCGGTGGTCACGCGCTGCCCGTCTTTGAATTCGACGGGGATGTTGAACTTGTTCATAGCATCGGTGATGGCCAGGCCGCCCCCGTGGATGATGACCGGATTGACGCCGATGATCTTCAAGAGCACGATGTCGTTCATGACGTCGGTACGCAACCGGCCATCGATCATCGCCGATCCGCCGTACTTGATGACAACGGTTTTTCCGGTGATGTTCTTGATCCAGGGCAGCGCCTCGACGAGAACCTCTGCGGTCCTGCTCGATACGGGTTTGGGACGAGTATCCTTTGCGTACTTCATGTTCGATAATCTCCATTGATCGTAACGTAATCATGCGTGAGGTCGCATGTCCATACGGTTGCGGCTCCCTCACCTGCACCGAGGTCGACCGAAAGGACGATCTCGGGATTCTCAAAACGCCTGAGCGCCTCGTCTTCGTCGAAATCGACGGTCAAGCCTTTCCTGCATACGGCAAGACCCATGATGTCGATGGAAACATCTTCCTGGCGAAACGCCGCGCCCGATTTGCCGATAGCCATCGCGATGCGGCCCCAATTGGCGTCGTGCCCGAAAACCGCCGTCTTCACGAGCGGGGAGTTCGCAACGGCTCGCGCGGCGGTATCGGCGTCGGCATCGTCGGCGGCACCTGTGACCTGCACGGTGATCAGACGGGTCGCCCCTTCCCCATCGCTTGCCAAATCGCGGGCAAGCGTCGAGCAAACGTGCGTGAGCGCTCGGGTGAACTCGTCGAAAGCAGCTCCTTCGATCGGCTCGGTCGGAGCACCGACGGCTTTGCCGCTGGCCAACAGGTAGCACGAATCGTTGGTCGACGTATCGGAATCGACGGTGACTTTGTTGAAGCTCGCCGAAACGGCCTTTCGCAGCGCGCGGTACGCGTCTTCGGGCGCAAGCGGAGCGTCGGTTGTGAGCACCGAGATCATCGTCGCCATATTCGGCATGATCATGCCCGAGCCCTTCGCCATGCCGCCGATCGTAACGCGCATGCCCGAAAAGCCCTCCGCTTCGCTCTCGTAGGTTACGGCGTACTCTTTGGGAAACGTATCGGTCGTCATGATGGCGGCGGCGGCATCGTGGCCGCCCGAAACGGACAGGGAGCCCACCGCATCGGGCAGGTGCTCCTCGAACGGCGCGATGGGCAGATGGACACCGATCACGCCCGTCGAAGCAACGAGCACCTCGTCTTCGGGACAGCCTATTTCTTCAGCCGCCATGCTTGCCGTTTCGCGAGCCGCCTCGAGGCCGATGCTTCCCGTTGCCGCATTGGCATTGCCGGAATTGACGAGCACCGCACGGGCCATCCCGTACGACACGTCGTCGAGATGCTCGCGCGACACGATCACCGGAGCCGAGCAGAATACGTTTTGGGTGAACATGCCCGCAGCGGCGCACGGTTCATCGGCTGCGACGAGAGCCAGGTCGAGTTCGTTGCGATTCTTCCGAATGCCCGCATGCATGCCGCACGCCCTGAACCCGCGTGCGCTCGTGACGCCACCCCCCTCGATAGCCTCAAGGCCGGGCGGCGGCGCAAGCCGTATGCATCCTTGTTCCATAATGCTTCCTCTCGCAGAATCAAACCGGCAGCGCCGAAGCGGAAAGCCCCGTCGCCTCGGGTAGTCCGAATACGATGTTCGCGCACTGAACGGCCTGACCGGCCGCTCCTTTGCACAGGTTGTCGATCGCGCTGACGGCGATGAGCATATCGCCCGCCTGCGAAAGCGCAAGCCCGATATGGCACGAATTGCTGCCCGCCACCGAGCCCGTTTTCGGCATGGAGCCGATCGGAAGCACCTGCGCGAAGCCGTCATCCGCGTAGAACCCTTCGTAGAGGGCATGGATATCCTCGATGCTCGAACCTTTCGCGTGTTCGGCGTCAAGCGGCAGATACACCGTAGACAGAATGCCGCGGTTGAGCGGAGCCAGATGCGGCGTGAACACGATGCGGCCGGGCAGTCCGAGGATCTGCTCGATCTCGGGCGTATGCCGATGCGTGCCGACGCCGTATGCTTCGACGCTCTCGTTCGCGAAGCAGAAATGAGTGCGCTCCGTGGCCTTCTTGCCGGCGCCCGTGACGCCCGAAACGGCATCGACGATGACCGTCCCCGAGACGAGGCGCGCGCGAACGGCGGGAGCCGCCGCAAGCGATGTGGCGGTCGGATAGCACCCGGCGCACGCAACGAGCGCCGGGTGCCCCGCCTTCCGCTCGCCCGCCGCGCGGACCAGATCCGAGGCGAAAAGCTCGGGCAAGCCGAATGCGGCCTTTTCCAACAGCCCCGGCGACGTATGCCTGGTCGCATACCAACGCTCGTAGACATCGGCATCTTTAAGCCGGTAGTCGGCCGACAGATCGAACACGGAAATGCCCGCCTCGAGAAGCGCGGGCACCTGGGACATGGCTGCGGTGTGGGGCACCGCCAAAAAGACTGCATCGCATTCGGCCAGCGCATCGAGTCCGTGCGGTTCGAAAGCAAGATCGGTATGGCCCAGAAGCGCGGGGTACAAATCGGTTACCGGCGTGCCGGCCAAAGAATCGGAGGTTACGACGTTCAGCTCGAAGATGGGGTGCTCGGTCAGAATCCGCACAAGCTCGATGCCGGCGAATCCGGCCGCCCCAACGATTCCCGCTTTTATCGACATGTCTGCTCCTTGGCTCATGCATACGATCTCTGTGTTTCGTGCCGTCTATCCTAAGGGAAACAAACCGCGCTTTGCAAGGAAACCATGAACTCGTTCGCGAAAAGTCACTATTCGGTAACATACCATGACCTCGAACATCAAGGTTAAATCAGGCGCTGCAAGCAAAGCTCGGCGGCACGCGCGCCTTCCCCGCCCCGAATCGACCGGGGTCGCTCGGCAACCCCGAACAGCCTAGCTTCGGTTCGTCGTGTGGGTGTAGGTGGGAACGGCTTCTTCGAGAATCGCGATGGCCTCTTCGTCGGTCTTGGCGATGGCGGCCTCGATCTCATCAAGCTTCGCAGCCACCTCGTCGTAGCTGATCTCCTGCCCCGTCGAAACCATGATCGACGAGTTCGTGGTTGGAAGCGTGGACTCCTCGTCCATCAAAAGCTCTTCGTAGAGCTTCTCGCCCTCGCGCAGCCCCGTGAACGTGATCTCGATATCCGCATCGGGCGTAAGCCCCGAAAGCTGGATGAGGCTTTTCGCCAACTCGACGATCTTCACCGGCTCGCCCATGTCGAGGATGAAGATCTCGCCGCCCTTGGCGAGGCCGCCCGCCTGGATGACGAGACGCGAGGCTTCAGGGATGGTCATGAAGTAGCGCTCGATATCGGGATGGGTAACCGTCACCGGGCCGCCTGCGGCGATCTGGCGCTTGAACACGGGGATGACGCTGCCGTTGGAACCGAGCACGTTGCCGAAGCGAACCGCCGAGAACACGGTCTTCGAAGTTCGGGCGTAGTACTGGACGACCATTTCCCCAAGGCGTTTGGTAGCCCCCATGACCGACGTCGGGTTCACTGCCTTATCGGTTGAGATGAAGATGAACCTGCCAACCCCGTAGGCATCGGCCGCACGCACTGCGTTTAGCGTGCCGAACACGTTGTTCTGCATGGCTTCGCGCGGGCATATCTCCATGAGCGGCACGTGCTTGTGGGCGGCCGCGTGGAACACCGCTCCGGGGCGGTACTTCGCGAACACCTCGTTGATGCGCGCTACATCGCACACGCTTCCGATCTCGATATCGATCTCGATATCGTCGTATTCGGCAAGGAGCTCGTTTCTGAGCATGTAGGCATCGTTCTCGTAGATGTCGAAGATGACGATGCGCGCGGGTGCAACCTTGCAGAGCTGGCGGGCGAGCTCGCTGCCGATCGAACCGCCGCCGCCGGTGACGAGCACCGTTTCGCCGGCGATGTAACCCGAAACCGTGCGCGTGTTGAGCACGATCTCTTCGCGGCCGAGCAGATCGGCCACATCGACGTCGCGCAGGGAGACGTCGCCGAGCTCGTCGATGCGCAGTTCGCGGATGTTGGGCAGCGTACGCAACCTGCAATCGGTCTTGGTGCAGATTCCGAAGATGCGCCTGCGCGCCTCAAGCGTAGAAGACGGTATGGCGACGACGATCTGCTCGATATCGTACTTGTCGACGAGATCGATGATATCGTCGCTTGTGCCCCCCACCTTGACGCCGTGTATGCGCAAGCCCCGCTTCGCGGGATCGTCGTCGACGGCGACGATCGGGATGCCGGGCATAAGCGGGTCTTTGCTCGCCATGCGGTCGATCGTGAGGGAGCCTGTTTCGCCCGCACCGACGATCAGCGTGCGCGGCCTGTCGCAGGCGTGGGTTGGGCTCGAGAACGCCCGCTTCTTGCGGCGCGCGACGCGGTAGACCATGCGCATGCCACCGCAGAAGAATATGAGGAGGAACAGCGCGACGAAGAACACGCGGATGGGCAGACGGACATCGATGATCCAAAGAAACACCGCGCCAACCAGCGTCGAGAGCGCAACGGCCAACACGATCTGGATGGCCTCGTCGACGCTCGCGTACTCCCAAAGGTTGTTGTACAGATGAAAAACGCCGAGAACGAGCACGTTGATGAGAGCGAGGATGCCGAGCATGAAATATATCTCGTTGTTGTGGAAAACCTCGCCCACCACATCGGTCAGAAGGGACGCAAGCCAGTACGCGGCATACGTCGCCGCTATATCGAAGAACAGCAAAAGTGCTGTTCGTTTGGTGATATGGAGATCCATTGCGCCTTGCTTTCAGCGAAAAATGTGTTTGGTTTCAGAATAGCTACAGGTTTTTGCCGCTGAAGGAGTATTGTACACAAATCGATTACCATGGAAAGCTATCGGAACGGTTTCAGGAGTTCACTACATGAATACTACAGCCACGCAACCTGCGGCAGAGCGGCACGGTTCAGCCGCTTGCGGCAACCCCGGTTCGCAGCCCGCCCGCGAGCAGAACATAGCGGCGATCATCGCGTATTACGAGAGCGGGATCAAATCGGCGACCGGGGAAATCGGCATCGAACTCGAACATACGATAGTCGAAGCGGCAGACGGAAAACCCGTATCCTACAGCGAAGAGCACGGCGTGCACTGGCTGCTCGAACAGCTTCGCGGAGACTTCTCGGAAGCGATGTTTGCCGAAGACGGCGATCTGCTCGGCCTGAGCCGGCCTCGCGAGGCGGTCACGCTCGAACCGGCCGCACAGCTCGAGCTCTCCGCCGGCCCCTTCAAGGACCTCGCAAGCGCCGAAGCGTGCTTTCTCTCTTTCGAAGAGCGCCTGGAAAAGATCCTCTCCCCCGTCGGCCTGAAGGCTTTGACCATCGGCTACCACCCGACGGCGCGCGCCGAAGAGCTCGAGCTCATCCCTAAGCGTCGCTACAAGTTCATGAACCTCTACTTGGGAGAGATCGGTCCGTGGGGTCCGCGCATGATGAGGGGCAGCGCGTCGACGCAGGTGTCGGTTGACTACGCGTCGGCCGAAGACTGCCTGCGCAAGCTCAAGCTCGCCTACGCGCTCGTGCCGCTGTTTTCGCTCATGTGCGACAACTCGCCTGTCTTCGAAGGCGAAAAACGCCCGCACGAGCTCATGCGCACCGAAATCTGGAAGTACTGCGATCCCGATCGCTGCGGCCTCGTTCCCGGCGTTATGGACGAAGGGTTCGACATGCGCGCCTATGCCGAATACGTGCTCGACAAACCCGCCATCCTCGTCGCATGCGCCAAACACGGATGGTGTTATTCCGAAAAGACGTTCGGCGAGCTCTACGCTGACACCGTCATGGACAGAAGCGATGTCGAGCACGCCCTGTCGATGTTCTTCAACGACGTTCGACTTAAAACCTACATCGAGATCCGTCCGGCCGATGCCCTGCCCATCCCTTACGCAATCGCCTACGCGGGCCTGGTCAAGGGGCTGTTCGCCACGCCGGAAAACCTCGATGCCCTCGAAGCGCTGTTCGACGGCGTGACGGGAGCGGACATCGATGCCGCAAAAGAGACGCTCATGGAAAGAGGCTACGAAGCCGAGGTTTACGGGCGTCCGGTTGCCGAACTGGCCGATCGGGTGATCGAGATAGGCCGGGCGGGCTTATCGCCCGACGAGCAACGCTACCTCGATCCGCTTGCCGCTCTCGTCGCCGACCGCACAACGCTCGCCGACATCGCAGAGCGAGGCTAACCGAAGCACCGCCGCGAGTTCAGACCACGCGCATATGCCACCGACCCGAGCGATCGATCCACCGTCGCGCAAACCCAAGCGCAGCTGCGATCAATCTTCGCAGCGGAAGATCGATCGCAGCATCGGAAGGCAACGACTGCAAGCTGGGCGCCGATTGGCTTTCGCCGCCGATGAAATGCCGTATCGTCGGAACGCAGCAACCACGCCTCCCGGCATGCGCTACTTTACATGCCTTCGCTCGATTCTTCTTGGAAATCGCCCTCTGCAACCTTTTTTCTTCCAGGAAGAATCAGATTCAGGGCTACTGCCGTAAGCGCCGTGCCGGGAACGCCGCTTAAAAACATGGAAACCCAGAGAGGAAAACTCGCCAGGGCTTCAGGTTGGGCGCTAAAGCCCAAGCCCACAGCCAGAGAAACGGCCAAAATGGTCATGGTCCTCGTGTCGGGTTTCACCCTCATGATTATCTGCATGCCGCTGACCATTACAATGCCGAATGTCAAGATAACCGCCCCACCGAATACGGGAGTCGGAATGACCGAGCAAAGAGCGCTGACTTTCGGACACAAGCCCGCAAACACCATGATGACGCCTGCCACGGCGACCACGTAACGGCTGCACACCTTCGTGATACCGAGGAGACCCACATCTGCGCTTGCTGAAATAGTAGGACCATTGTTGAACACGGCCGAAAACGCACTCGTAACCGCCTGCGTGAAGATTGCGCCCCGGGTTTCCCTTTTGGTGGGCATTCGGTTTTCCGCGATCATCGTCGTAGCCGATGTATCCCCCAAAAGCTCCGCAATTCCGCAAATCGCCAGAAAGGCAATCGTGATGCACGCATCGACGGGGAACTCGATTCCCCAATGAAGAGGTTCGGGAAATGCAAACCACGCCGCCTCCGCAACGGGAGCGAAGTCGACCTTACCGAGAAAAGCCGCCACCGAAAACCCAACCGCCAACCCGATCAGCGGCGCGGCACCGTGTAAAAAGCCCTTTCCGAAAACGTTGAAGAGCAGAACGGTCAACAGCGTTATGCCCGCAAGAAGATAGTTCGCAGGGTCGCCGAAGCCGACGCTTCCCGACCCTCCCGCGCAATAGCCAAGCGCAACACCCAACAAAGTCGTGCCTAAAACAAAGACCACCGCTCCCGACACAAACGTAGGAACGATGATTTTAAGCTTGTCTGAAAAGGCAACGAAAACCACGCCGCACACGATGCTGCCGACAAGGCAGGCGCCAACATACCCGGCATATCCAACCTGCGGCGCGATGACGAGCGCGGGCGAAACGAACACGATACTGCAAACCATTGCGATCGGAAGCTTTCCTCCGACCGAACCGATACCCAACGTTTGAACTATGGTAGAGATTCCTGCCACGAACAGAGCGCATGCAACCAAAATAGTTGTTTGAGCAGGGTCAAAACCCAAACCCGCAGCGATGAGCAGCGGTGCGGGCAGCGCCTGAAAAGCCACCAGAAGAGCATGCTGCACACCGAAAGGAATCAGCTCATGCACGGGAGGACGCTCGTTCATCCCATAGCCTTGCGATTTCATTGTATCCCCCTTAGCATCGGCCCTATGACCGATGATTCGATAGCCTCAAGCCGCTGAAGGCGGGACAAAGGGCGTTGAGGCGCCATTGATACGCGATCGGCTGCAAAAACGCACCTACGATCAAATGCGTCGGAGTTTGCAGTCGAACGAAAAGCAGAGTGCGGCGTCCGCAATGCGCCGCCGCACCCCATAAGAACGTCAAGCCTTTCGAGAGGCAGAGCCATCGGCCATAGGCGCGTTTACCGCAAACGCCGAACCTCCCTGCGCGCCTGCCTTGACCTCTTCCTCTTCGTCAGCAGACAACTCGACACCCCCGAAATCCTCGACTTCCTTCAAGGATTCGGTGCCCGCATACACGGATTGCTTCTTCAGATTGCGCCCAGGCAAAATGATATTCAGAATAACCGCGACGAAAGCGGTTCCGGGAACGCCGCACAGCATGGTAGACACCCAGAACGGGAACTGATCAAGGGCACCTGCAACCGAGTTGAAACCAATGCCCACAGCAAGCGAAACGGCGAGGATGGTCTGCGTGCGAGACGTTTGTTCGGAATCCATGATTATCTTCATGCCGTTGACGAGAATGGAACCGAACAGCATGAGCACCGCTCCACCGAACACAGGATTCGGGATTACGGAGAATATCGCAGAGAATTTCGGACACAAGCCCATCAGCAAAACAAGCCCGCCCGCAACGGAAACCGCATAGCGCGTATAGACCTTCGTTACATCCATGAGCCCGATGTTCGCACTGCCGGAAATGGTAGGAACCGCATTGAACAGTCCAGCGAAAACGCTCGTAACGGCCTGGGTGAAAACGGTCTTCTTGGTTTCTTTCGGAGTAGCCATGCGCCTATCTGCAACCGTGGTCGTCGCAGCAGTGGTCCCGAGAATCTCAACGACTCCGCACACCGCTATCAGGGTCATAACCAAACATGCGTCGATCGGAAACGAAATGCCCCAATGCAAAGGTTGCGGCAAGCCGAACCAGGCCGCTTCCGAAACCGAAGCGAAGTCGACCATACCGAGGAAAATGGCCACGATGAAACCGGCTGCCATGCCGATCAGCGGAGCGGCGCCTTGGATAAACCCCTTGCCGAAAACGCTCAGCACGAGAGTGATGAGGAACGTCACAGCCGCCAACGCGAGGTTGATCGGGTCGCCGAACGTTGCAGCACCGCTACCGCCTGCACAGTTTGCAAGTGCGTTTCCGATGAGACCGGTTCCCAGCACCAAAAGCACCGCGCCGGAAATGAACGACGGGAAAATCACTTTCAGCCAATCCGAAAAAAGCACGAACACGATTCCGCATATGATGGCGGCAACGATGCATGCGCCCATGTATCCGCCGAATCCCGCTTGCGGAATGATCAAGAGAGCGGGTGCTATAAACACAAAACTCCCAACCATAACCATGGGGATCTTCGCCCCCAAGGGGCCAACGCCGAAACTCTGCACGAACGTGCAGATACCGCTGACGAACAGGGCAGATGCAATCAAAATGGATGTCTCCACCGGGCCCATGCCCAATCCGCCCGCTATGAGAAGAGGGGCGGGCAGCGTCTGAAACAGGATGAGCAGCGCATGCTGCAATCCGAAAGCCCCGAGTTCGCCGGCCCGTGGCACCTCATTCATCCCATAACCCCTTTTGAGGGCATTCGCTCCCTTTCCTTTCTTACCAGTACCCATGAGAACCTCCTTGTGTGAACAATCCGAATCGCCTCGATATCAGTTCCCCGAAACCTCTTTCAAAGGGTCCCGACATATAAGGCGCCACTGTAGAAACCGCAGCGCTTACACTGCAGTCGGCACCCGATAAAAACGCATTTCAGGCACTGAGCAATCTTTCTCCGATAGATCGAACTCCGCAGATAGATCGAGATAACCCCCCTTTCGAATCCACATGTGATAGCGATCGGGCTCCAACCCCTCAAGCCACACATCGCCAAACTCGTCAGTCATCGACCGCGCAACCACCTCCTCGTCGGAGATGCGCTGCAACACGATATCCGCACCTTCGACCACTTCATCAGCCTCAATGTCAACGACAGTCATCGCAATAAAACGTTTGGGCTTGTTCAGGTAATACACACGGGGAGCCGTACCGGCCTCAGGCATCAGCACCTCTGCCTGAGCGATCGCGGACTCGAACTCTTCCTCTTCTCCGAACCGAAGAGCTCCCGTGCAACAGGCATCCACGCATCGAGGCTCCTTCCATCCGTCATCAAGCAGATGCGCGCAGCCCGTACACTTTTGGGCGATTCCCAATTCTTCGTTCCAGAAGATCGCACCATACGGACACGAGGCGACCAGCGCTTCAGAATTATGAGCAGATTTCGGATCGATCAGCACAATGCCGTCCTCGCGTTTACTCACCGCATCGGGAGCGGCGGCGATGCAAGGAGCGTTATCGCAGTGGTTGCACAGATGCGGGAGATAATGGACGCGGACATGGGGTACCTTCCCGCACACCTCCTCGTCCACTTTGCACCAAAACTGCCCCGTATCGGGCTGTTCCGCCGCATAAGGAAGCCAGCTTGTATCGCAATGCTCGTCTTTGCAGGCAACCTGACAGTTGTGACATCCATTACACTTATCGAGATCAAAAACAAATACTTTCATGCGCATCTCCGTTTTCGCTGATTGCTGCTCGCAATTGCGGCGCACCATTTCGGGATCGGCGCGCCGCACGTTCGGCAACATGCCCTATCGGTCGTCTACCATCCAAGCCGATACCCGCAAACCATCTGCAGGATCGTATTCGCGTCCAAATTGTTCGGGATACTGCTCGGCAAGCGCAAACACATCGACCTTCTCGACATTGACAAGAAAGCCGTTGGTCGCTTCTCCGGCGGCATTCTTCGACGTGGTCGCCGTTGGGCAGATGAGGTTGTTTGCACCGCCCCGATCGAGTCCGCACTTACCCGTCACGATCGCATCGACGCGTGCGCCATGGTCCTGATAGACCGCACCGGGCATAATACGCTCGTTCACATACATGCCGCCCAAAACAGAGCCTCTCTCGTTGTAGATGCGAACGACATCGCCATCTTTGAGGCCAAGTTTTCCTGCGTCGACGGGGTTCATCCAGACAGGTTCGTACAGATAGCCGTCGGGACCCTCTACCTTGCAGGTGCGGATTTCCCTCATCCATGTAACGTCATCATGCTCGGAATGCACACGCCAACGCGGATGGTTCGTCACCATGAGAAACGGGTAATTCACCGCGCGATCACTCGAAATGCGCTCTTTGTGCTCTGCTGTTTCTTCGATCCAATGTGGCACGATGGGACGCTCTGTGTCGTCGGGAAAATGCTCCGCCAAACCAGTCGAGTATATTTCGATCTTTTGGGTTGGCGTAGACAACGGCTGCGCTGCCGGATCTTCGTACCAAGCGCTTAACGCCACAGGATCGTCTTCCCAGCCCTCGGCTGTCGGAGCCAAGCATATTTTCTTTTCGGCAAACTCGTCGTACGACATCAATTCGCTTGCCTGTGCGCTTTCGAACCCCGCCTCTATCCACTCATCCACGGATTTGCCCTGCGTATAGCGTTCAACAAGATTCTCGTATGGTCCGCCATACCGCTCCAGCTTCTTCGCGACCTCGATTGCGCACTCATAATCCGATTTCGACTCTCCGAGCGGCTCGATGCAATCATCTTGGATGTACATCATGTTGAACTGTCCGGACCAGTTGTCCACAGCAACGTCCTTCTCTTCGAACATGGTATTAACGGGCAAGATGATGTCCGCGAAAACCGTATCGTTTTCAAACCACGGATGTTGCATGACGATGGTCTCGACCCGTTCGTTGCGCAAAGCGTCTTGCATCGAGTAGCCGCCGTTCCAGCACGTCGTCCAACTCGGTGAATCGGAAATGACCATATGGATCATAGGTGCACCGTCCGCAGGAAACTCGAAGGGGATGAATTGATCGGCGCGAGGCGCTGTGCATACAACATGCCCGTACCAGCGCAGTTTTTCTCCTTCCGGAAGGGTCAGCGCCTGGGGAGTCATGGTTTTCGGAAAGAAATTTTGGCGTCCGATTGTCTCCATCCATCCATGGTAAGCACCAGGAACCTCGAAATATTTTTCCGATCGCGGCATGGGATTCCACTCGTCGAACCCGAATTGCCCAAATTCGATCATATGCAACTGACCGGTACCGGGACGACCCAATCCCTGCATGGCGAGCAAGACGATCTCCAGGCGAGCCGGCTCATGAGAAAACGGGGATCGAATCATGCCGCCGCCATCCGCATGGGCAATCGAAACAGCATGTTTGGCCCAATATCGCGCAAACGCTTTGATCGTATAGCTTGGCACGCCGCATTTCTCCTCAGCCCATTTAGGGCTTTTCGGCACGCCGTCTTCCTTGCCGAGAACGTAGTATTCGAACCAATCGAAGCCCACCGTATGGCTTTCGACGTACTCTTTGTAATACGTGTTCTCAGTGATCCACACATACGCAACGGCAAGCTGCAAGGCCGCATCGGTATTGGGAAGCACGGGAATCCACTTCCCCTTATGGCAGGCGCCCGTGTAGTTCAAATCGGGAGAAATGAAGAAGGATCTCAGACCCAGCTCCTCCAAGAAGTACGCCATGCGACTTGGCTGCTGGCCGCCCCAGCCCCAAGGGGTGGTTTCAAGATCGCAACCCCAATAAAGAACAGCATCGCCGTGTTCGCAAACGTCTTTGTACAGATTCCGCTGATTAACTTGCATGCCGACGGGATCCATCCCCCAAACATGCTTAGCGCCCCAATACCATCCTTCCCAGCTGTCGGGTTGGCGCGCTTGCAGCGTATACCCGCCGCATAACTCGAGCATCATCGCCTGTGCTCCATGCGGAGCATGTACCACCTTCGTCTCGCCGTGACCGTCAGCCTGGCACATTACGGCCAAGGGTCCATAGCTATCATGAATACGCTTGATTTCCGAAGCGATGATGGAGGTAGCCTCATCCCAGCTGATTCGCTCGTATTTGGATACGCCGCGGTTGCGCGGGTTGCGCTCTCCATTCGGGTCCCAGTCAACGCGCTTCAGGGGATACAGCACGCGATTTTTCGAATAGATGCGCTTTTTGTATGTCAGCGACAATGGCGGGAGGAGAGTTTTTTCGCCTGGCTCGAAAACCTTGCCGCGCGCCTCTATGCGCCACGGCCTTCGTTGCTCTTCGGTTGACACCTCGTCGTAGTGCAACGGACGAATGCGAATGATCTTCCCATCCTTAACATCGACTGCTGCGGTATTTGCGCTGCACGCAAACGCCGACCATGCTATACCGCGATAGACCGTCTCACCCCTCGTTTCGACACCCATAAGCACCCATCTCCTTCTTCTTGCAGCACGATTCTGTCGTGCACTAGCGGGATACGCTTGACGCGAAATCCTAGACACCGAGCGCATGTTTTCAAATCATCTAAAGGTCATAAAGGATCTTTATGACTATTGGTTTATGTCGTGCAGCCCCTAAACCCATTACACTGACTAGGGGTGGACGACGAAATCGTCGAATTGCAAAGCTAGCCGATCATGTCAGGGGGAACCATGAAGGTTGAAACGCTTTTTCCGATTCGAATGTTGGGGTTCGGACTCTACTGGGCTTGGCTGTTCCTCGTCGGCGTGTCCCCGACACCGATACTCGACATCGAAGCCGAACCCACCTTTCCCCTCGAGGCCATGGAGCTCCTGTTCAGATTGATGGGCATAGCGCTCATCATTGTTTTCTCCGCATGGCTTTCGTCGGTGAAAGGGCGCATGTTCCTGCTGTGCGTCGGAAGCATTGTCGGCTCGATGTCTTCGGCACTCCTGGTCGGCTTCGAGGCAACCCCGATCACAATCGCGCTGGTTGCGTGCGCCGACGCTTCCATCTTCATGCTGTGGCTCAGCTTCTTCGGGCATATGAAACTCGGTGAAACCGCACTCTATATGACCCTCTCCTATGCAGTTGGATCGCTGCTCTTCGTATGCATCATGGGAATCGGCGACGAAGCGGCCCGCATCTGCGCTATCGTGCTCCCATTTCTTTCGGGCATCACTTTCCTCTACTCCAATAAGCTCTATGAGCACGAAGCGGGCTCGTCGAGCACCACTTTTTTGAGCGAAATGAGAACGAACGGGAATCGGGAAGCGCCAATATTTCCCTACATAACCAGAATGACCGCGGCACTGGGCTTGTACGCCCTGCTCTTCAGCCTGATAACCAGCACTGCCGTTTGCAACGGGTTCAGCGGGGACATCGCCGGGCCCTACATCGAAGCCCCTTGCTGCATCGGCCTCGGCATTGCCATTGCTTTGATATACAACTCCAAAAAGAAAGCGCGCGGCATTTACTATCTCTACCGTTTTGTTCCGCTCGCCTTTTCAATTGGGTTGGCGGTTTTACTGTTTATCAGCCAGCATGTGTTCTTCGCCGCAGATGCCTTCATCATGACGGCCTACTTGACATTCGAAATCCTCATCCTCAATGACTTCTGCAATGCGATAAAAATGAACGACCTGCCTCCCCTGAGAACATTCGGCATCGCGCGCTTTGCGATCACGGCCGGAATGCTTTTAGGCTGGCTTATCGGCATCGCGACAACGAACCTTCCCGAGTTCCTGCCCCCGCTTGCCGTTGCCGTGGGAGTCGGCATGACGATAACCGTAGCTGCTTCGACGTTGGTGTTCACCGAAAAAGAAGTGTTCTCCCTCAGCGGCATAGCCGAAGAACGCAGCTTCGAGGAAAAGGTTGTGAGGAACAACAATCCGAATCACACGCCCGACGAAAGCATACGCCAATTCGGCAAGGCGTGGCAATTATCCAAGCGGGAAATAGACGTGCTCGACCCGCTGCTAAAGGGCCGAACAACTCTCTATATATCTCAAAACCTTTTCATCGCCATCGGAACTGTAAAGACCCATACCTACAACATCTATAAGAAGATGGGCATCCATACGAAAATGGAGCTGCTTGACCTGTTCGACGCGTTTCAGGAAGAAAACCATTGAGGAAAAACCAGCCGAAACGCAAGCGATCCACGATGGCCGATGCCCCGAAGCCGCACCTCCCCGATCGCCGTCGGACATGATGCGGCAATACGCCGAGCAAAGTAGAGCCGTGTCGCAGAAACCGCATTCTATCTGCATAGCACGGTACGCCGATCGTTGCGACGCGGCATGCCCAGTGCGCTTTTCGCGCCCTTCGCAAAAGACGCTCGCGAAACCGATCTGCCCCCAACCCTCCCCCCGAGAATCGTTCCTTTCGAAAATTGCACCTGAAATGGCGGCCAAGGCAAGCTTCCGTCACCGCGATCGCGTCCGCGCGCCACACCTGCCGGCATTTGCCCTGGTCGCAAAAACCCAAACAGCAGAAACAGTGCCGAAAAGCATCGAAAGCACCCGTCACAGCCTGGATTTCCTACAGAAGCTTGCCTTGGCCGCCATTTTCGGGCGTTTTTTTCGGAGGAGACTCAGCCGAACCCATGCTCCGGCAATGTACGCCCAGCCGACAACCCCGCAAAACGGATACAATAGGATGGTCGCATTCGAGAGCGCGCGTCAGCGCCGCAACTCGTTCGCGATGTCTCGACAGCGCATTTCAGCATGCGAGAAGGAGGACGTGATGGGATTCATCAGCAGCTTCAAGCGAGGATTGAGCGGTGACTATTCGTACGAGATCGCAGGCGAACCCGTCGTTTGCCCGCACTGCGGCTCTCGGGATTTCGAAAAAAGCGATGCACAGCTCAATACGGTAGGCCTCACGTTTCTTGGTCTCGACTGGGCGAATCGCAGCGCGACGATCCTCATATGCAAGAACTGCGGCCGCATCGAGTGGTTTCTCGAGGGGTAACCGTCAAGCCACGAGGCGCCGACCGACCAGAAGCGCCCGGTACGCAAATCGGATCAGCAAGGACACGCCATGGACAACAGCAACAAGATGGTCACGGTATCGTACACGGGACGTTTCGATGACGGCCATGTGTTTATCGATCAGACCGAGCAGCCGATCGAGTTTCCCTGCATCGACGGGTGGATGCCGCCCGCGTTCATCGAAACCGTTCGCACCATGGCGATTGGGGAAACGAGATCGGTGCGCGTAGGAGCAGACGAAGCGTACGAGCAGCGAACCGACGAGCGCATCATCGAAATCCCGCGCGATAAGATTCCCGCCAACCTCAAGCTCCCCCTTGGCGAAATGATCAACCTCGAGGACCCCTCGGGCCAAACCTATCCGGCACGCGTGATCGAAGCAACCGGCGATTCGGTTGTTTTCGATACGAACCACGACGCCATAGCAAAGGCGCTCAATTTCACGATAACCCTGATCGCAGTCACCGACCTCGACCGATGCTGATCCATCGCAGCCAAGACGGGCGGGTCGGCAATCCGATACGAGATCGAGCGGAAAGCCGCGCCGAAGTCGACGCATATCCTACAGAATTGTGACGAAGCTGCGGCGCTTCGCCGTTGCGGGCCGGCTGCGCTTGCCTATTCAGGTAGACTGAATCCACTGTTTTCTTTTGAAAGGAGCTCTTTTATGAGCAACGAAGGCAAAAAGGTCAAGGTCCACTACACCGGAACGCTTGACGACGGTACCAAGTTCGATTCTTCCGTGGACCGCGGCGAGCCCATCGAGTTCACCTGCATGGTGGGCCAGATGATCCCTGGCTTCGATGCCGCCGTCAAAGACCTCGCTGTCGGCGAGACCAAAACCGTTCACATTCCCGCGGCGGAAGCCTACGGCGAGTACAACGAAGAGCTGATCCAGAAGATCCCTGTTTCCCAGATACCCAACGGCGACCAGCTTCCCGTCGGCCAGACCATCTACATGCAGGGCCCCGGCGGCCAGCCTTTCCCGGTTTTCGTGAAAGAAATCACCGACGGCGTTGCCACGTTCGATATGAATCACGAGCTTGCCGGCAAAGATCTCAACTTCGAGATTACGCTTGTCGAGTGCACCGACTAACATCGGACGGCACATACGTAAAGCAAACGAGCCCTACAGGGCTCGTTTTTTTGATCTGCCTGAATGCACGGAAGTCCAACAGGCAATAACCCCGCGCTGCAACATCGTTGATACAACACGCCTGGCAACGTCACTGGCGATGTTAAGCATCTCGAAGCGCTTGATGAGATTGATCGCTTGGTAGAGCACCGCCTCATGGTACTCGCCCTCGCATAGGAACAGGGGAACGCCGCATGTCGAACTCGCCAGTCAGCCGCCGCCAGCCGAGACGGTGCGGCGGCGCTCGCCCGATACCGCATTTCAGAATCTAGCCGTCATGCAAACACGGCGTCTCGCATCTTCCACGTAGCGGATAACCATCTCCGATTGGTACACGGTTTCAAGACGATCTTCTTGCATGATCTCGTCGACGGTCCCTTTCGTCAAACGGCCACCGCGATCGAGCAGGCACACCGAGCTGTCAAGCAGAATGGGATGATCGGGGTTGTGCGTGGTCATCACAATGGCGTAGCCTTCGCAAGAGAGCTCCTTCACCATCCTGAGCACCTTGATCTGATTGCCGTAGTCAAGGGCGCTTGTCGGCTCGTCGAAAAGGATCAAACGCGGATCCTGCGCAAGAGCTCGGGCGACATCGACGAGCTGCCGCTGCCCACCCGAAAGCTCGTTATACGAGCGCGCAGCCAAATCGGACACGCCCAATCGGTCGAGCGCCCGATCGACTTTCGCGTAGTCTTCGGGCGAAGGCGATGAATACATTTTGAGAAACGGAGCACGCCCCAGGGCAACGTAATCCCGTACGGTATAGGCAAAGCTCACATTCGTCGATTGCGGCACGTAGGCCACTCGCTGGGCAATATCGCGATGCCCCATCCGGCCAACCGGCAGCCCATCGAGCACGATGCTGCCGGCCTGGGGTTCAAGCAGATTCATGATGCAGTTGAGCAAGGTCGATTTGCCCGACCCGTTCGGTCCGAGCAACGTGATCAGCTCTCCGTTGCCAATTCGGCAACATCGCCGCTTCGGAAATTCGAAAAAAGGCCGGGTTGCCACAGACGCAACCCGGCCCGAACCGCGCGGCCCCCGTACAAGGCAGCGGGTCATACCATCGCGCACGCGAACGCGCAGCGCGAATCAGTTGGCGTACATGCTCGCGTAAGGGCGAAACGAAGCGGGCCTTAGGCGGAAAAAGCCCTCGCCGCTCGTATCGACCCCGTAGCCGAGGTCGTCTGAAAAATGCGCATTGTATTCGATGAGCAGCGAACGGACAATCGCTTTGTCGGCGTCATCGACCGCCCCTTGAACAAGGCCTTTCGGCACCTCTTCCAAAGCAAGCTCGTGCCTCAGGTAGATGACGCCTCCATGCATGCCGGTCGCAAGATAGCGTCCCGGTTTGCCCAAAAGCACGATGACGCCGCCAGCCATGTACTCCCCGAGGAAGCTGCCCGCATCGCCACCGATGACGATGGCGGGGCGCTTGTCCTCGAACTGCTTCATATGGATCCCCACGCGCCACCCGCACCCGTCGCGCACGAATATCTTGCCGCCGCGCATGCCGTAGCCAGCTGCATCGCCGCAGCGACCGTGCACGATGACGAGCCCGTCGTTCATCGTGTTGCCGATCTGGTCTTGCGCGTTGCCGAACACCTCGATTTCGCCACCGTCCATGTAGCACGCCATATCGTTGCCGGGTACGCCGTGGATCAGCAGCGTCTTGCCCGCCTGCATACCGCAGCCCAAATAGCGCTGCGCGAAAGCCTCGCGTATCTCAACGGTTGCAGCTTTCCCGAGGGCTTCGCGCACGAGCGCGTTCGCTTCGGTAAAATGCTCGGTTCCCAAGGTCACCGAAACGTCGGAGACTTTGCGCCGTGGCACCGTTTCGTAAGATCGATTCATGTCCATCACTCCCCTGCGTACTTCACGCCGAGTATCTCAAGTTCCTTATCGTTCAGGCCGACGGCGCGCAGCATCAGCCGGTTGCCGCGAAGACTGTCGATGGCGTTGATGCCCATGCCGCCCATCATCTCTTCAATCTCGTGGTTCCACGCCCGCATGAGGTTCACCACGCGCTCTGCGCCGATTTCAGGGTTGAGGCGCTTCGCGAGTTCGGGGCGCTGGGTCGCGATGCCCCAGTTGCACATGCCGCTTGCGCAATCCTGGCACTGGTGGCACCCGAGCGCGATCAGCGCGGCCGTCGCGCTGTACACCGCATCGGCCCCGAGCGCGACCGCGCGCACGACATCAGCCGACGAGCGGATCGAACCCGCGGCCACGATGCTGACCTTCGAGCGGATTCCCTCGTCGCGCAGGCGCTGGTCAACCGCTGCAAGTGCAAGTTCGATGGGGATGCCCACGCTGTCGCGAATGCGCGTCGGCGCAGCACCCGTGCCTCCCCGAAACCCGTCGAGCACGATCACATCGGCACCTGCCCGCGCGATGCCGCTTGCGATGGCCGCAACGTTGTGGACGGCGGCGATTTTGACCGCTACCGGCTTCGTGTAGCGCGTAGCCTCCTTCAACGAGAATACGAGCTGACGCAAATCCTCGATCGAGTAGATGTCGTGATGCGGCGCGGGAGAGATGGCGTCGGTTCCCTGCGGAATCATGCGCGTTCGCGAAACCTCTTCGTTGATCTTCTCTCCCGGCAAATGGCCGCCGATGCCGGGCTTGGCGCCCTGGCCTATCTTGATCTCGATCATCGAGCCCGCATTAAGGTAGTGCATGTCGACGCCGAATCGGCCCGAGGCAACCTGAACGACCGCATGATCGCCGTATCGTTCGAGGTCTTTGTGCAGACCGCCCTCCCCGGTATTGAAATACGTGCCGAGCTCTTCGGCGGCCATCGCAAGCGACTTCTGCGCGTTGAACGATATGGAGCCGAAGCTCATCGCGGAAAACATCACGGGGATGTCGAGTTTGAGCTGCGGGGGCATCGGCGAGACTATGCGGCGCTCGCGCTCGTTGACCACGAGCTTATCGGGGCGGCTGCCCAAAAACACGCGCGTTTCCATCGGCTCGCGCAACGGATCGATGGGGGGATTGGTCACCTGGCTTGCATTCAAGAGCAGATGATCCCAGTAGATGGGATAGTGCTGCGGATTGCCCATCGACGAGAGGAGCACGGCTCCGGTCTGCGCCTGTTTGGCGATATCCTGCATGGCTGCAAGCGTCCAGTTGTTCGAACCGTTGCCAACCTGAGGCCACCGGGCGATGGCGAGGGCCCGGGTCGGGCACATCACCACGCAGCGCTGGCAGTTGACGCATTTCGCATGATCGGCCGTCACCCGGCCGAGCTCCCCATCGATACGATGGACTTCATTCGCACACGAGCGTTCGCACACTCCGCACGCAGTGCATAAATCGGGATCGCGCAGCACCTTGTAGCGGGGAAGCAGGCAATCAAGCATGATGGGCCTCCCTCTTGCTCGATGCGGGCATGACGCCTGTCAGGTGCTCCTGCGGCCTGTCTTTCGCGGGGACGTTCTCGTGCGACTCTTTCGCTTTGCGAGCCGCAACTTCGTCGAGCTGCACCACGAACGGGACTCCCCCGTCGATGGGCGCGACGTTTTCCACATCGGGGCACACGATCTCGATGGCGGCCTGCTCGCTTGCAAGGTAGACCATGCTGCCCTTCTCGCCCGCCATAAGCGCGCGCAGCTTCAAACGGTCGTTGAGTGCGAGCAAGCCCTCGTCGGAGCCGAGGATCACCGACATGGGACCGTTTACGAGCGCGCTCGAATACACGCACCGAAGCGCCGCCTCGCAAGCCGCCCGCTCGGGCTCCATCCTGTCGATTTCATCCCACATCGGCGCGCACATGATATGGGCCGCCATTTCCTGAGAGAACCCATGGCGCCGAATGAGCAGGTCGAACAGATATGTGATGACCTCGGTATCGGTCATGAGCGTGCACTCGTAGCCGAACTGCTCGACGTAGCGGCGATTGGCATCGTAGCTCGATATCTCGCCGTTGTGAACGATCGACCAGTTGAGCAACGTGAACGGATGAGCCCCGCCCCACCAGCCGGGCGTGTTGGTGGGGAAGCGCCCGTGCGCGGTCCAGAGCCACGCCCTGTAATCGCAGATGCGGTAGAACTCGCCGATGTCCTCGGGATAGCCGACGCCTTTGAAGGCTCCCATGTTCTTGCCTGACGATGCGACGAACGCCCCGTGGATGGATGCGTTGATATGGAATACGTGCTGCATCGTGTACTCGGCTTCATCAAGGCCGCTCATGTTGAGCTTGACGGGATGCGGCGCAACGAAATACCGCCAGATGTCGGGAGGATCCTGAATGCCGCGCACCGATTCGGTAGGTATGCGCTCCTGCTTTTCGCTGATGAAATGCTGATCCAGGTACGATTCGGCCGCGCTTCGCGCCTCTTTGCTTTCGTACATGATATGAAACGCATAGAGCTCTTTGTATTCGGGATAGATGCCATAGGCGGCGAATCCTCCGCCGAGGCCGTTGCTCCGATCGTGCATCAAGGCGATGGCCTTCAGGATATCGCTTCCGTCATGCAGCCCGCCACTTCTATCCATGATCCCGGCAATGGCGCACCCGGAGGGTATCCTGATATCGCCTTCTCTTAAACGCATGGGTCAAAACACCTCGTCTTTCCTCGTCGCGCGAAATGCGGAAGGCTCCGTTTTGGCGCCGTGCGCCGCCGAAGGCGCCTCGAAGCCGATTCCAATCAGCCGCGCCGATCCGAAGGCATCGCTCCTCGGGCGCCGATCGGACGGGCTTTGCGGAGCAGTACGGGATGCCGCCGGATGCAGAGCACCGCATTCTGTGGTTCTTCGAGTTTACGGATGGTTTGTTTCGGGCCGGTATGCGCCGTGTTTCGGGTCTGTTACGTTCGGGATCGCACCTGCAAGGCACTTGGCCGCAAGAAGCGCTTTCGAGCCCCGCGGCAGAAGGCTACGATGCACGGGATTCTTCCCGCTGCTTTTCGCGTTTCGAGATAACAGCGTAAACGGCAACGCCGATGCCGACAAGCGCAAGCGTCGCCGCCGCAACCACGGCGGTCGCCGTCCAATCGCCCTGCGCCGCGAAAGCGGAAGCCAGCGTCGAGGAAATGATCGAGGGAATGCGTCCGACAGTCGTGATCGCCGCAATGCGCCCGACGCTGCATGGCGTCAGGCCCGCAATGTAGGTCATGATATCCTTCGGCGTGCCGGGAATGAGAAAGCACACGAACAGCAGCAATTCGAAGCGAGACGATGACTGCAGCCACGAAAGAGACGCTATCTTCTCGCGTGAGAAGAACAGCTCGCAGACTCGCATGCCAGCCGTACGCGCAAGCGCAACGACAACGATGGTCCCGACGAGGCTCCCAACAAGACAGAGCGCCGTTCCCTCCCAAAACCCAAACGCGTACCCCGCACCCAGCTCAAGCGGCTCGCCGGGGATCACGGCGACAACGATCTGGACGACTACCAGAAAAACCATGATCACGGGCGCAAACACGCCGCGCTCATCGACCCAAGCTTGAAGCCGCTGTCCATCGGTGAACAGAGAAAAAGCATCGCCGCCGTACAAGATGAGCCATGCGATCGTCGCCCCGAGCGCAATCACCGCGACGGCGATGACTGCGACGCGCTTCGCCCGAAGGCTTCTGCCGACCGCTTGCCCCGCCGCACATCGGGCAATCGCCGCTGTATGCTCCGCAAGTGCTTCTTCACGCTGTGCCCCGCGGGTGCCATCGTATTCCATGATCGTCCTTTCGAGATTCCGCTAGAACCATCATGAACGGCAAATCACAAATAAGAATCAACGGCTGGAAACCGAAGGAAAACGGATTTCCACCCGCGCGCCTTCCCCCGACGGCCGGTTCGAAAGAGAAACCGAGCCGCCGCATTTTGCGCTCAGGGCAGCGCAGATGCCAAGTCCCAAGCCGAAATGCTCCGAAGAGTCATCGCGCGACGTGTCGCGGAAATAGGGTTCGAGTCCGTGCCTGAGCGCCTCATCCGAAAAGCCCGGACCGTCATCCTCGACGATCGCCGCAAGGCACGCTCCTTCGATTTCGATCGTCAGAACGATCGAAGACCGCGCGTAGCGAGCCGCGTTCGCCAGCAGATTGCCGACGCATCTCTCGACAACGTTCGGATCGACGCGGACCGTTGCAGGCAAACCGTTCGCAACGGTATCGGCGCGCTTTCCGCATTCCGCCGCCAAAGCGCGCGCCGATTCAGCCAACCGCGCTGCAAGCTCCGATACATCGACATCCACAGCCTCGATCTCGCAATCGTCCAGCCGAGCCAAATCGCGCATGTTTTCAACATAGCGTTCGATGCGTTCGGCCTGCCTCTGCGACGCTCGGGCCATCGCCTCGATCTGATCGGCTGAAAGAGCGCCGGACGCGGTGAACGATACGAGCATTTCGAGCTGTCCTTTGAGAACCGTCAGCGGAGTTCGCAGATCATGGGCGAACGCCGCGTTTGCCTCTCTGCGCGCCTCCATAACTCGCCACAGCTCCCGACTGTTCGCAAGCAGCGAGGCCCTCATGTCCTCGAAGCTCACGACCAGGCGCCCGAGCTCGTTTCCACTGTCGGACTCAAGATGAAAATCAAGATCGTTTTCGGCAATGCGGTTGGCGGCATCGTTCATCAATGCGATGGAGCCCCCCATGTGATTTCGGTAGAACAAGCGAGCGGCGACGATGAACACGAGCGCGAACACGAGGGGGAACACGAAAATGGAGAGCAGTTGCAGCACGTCGTAGGTGGCGCCCTGCGGCCGAAACACCACATAGTAGGCCACTGTCGAAGTGGCTGGGGTTTCGCCGTATTCGTTCGGCGGCAGCCACATCGAAGCCGCCGATTCCTTTTCGCGGCCTTTTTGCCGCGCATCGTATTCGGGAACATCCGAAAGAGCGATCGGATCCTCCGTGGCGCCAGCAGCCATGTCGTCATCCGTCAGAATACGGCCGTCGTATACAACGGGGTTCTCTCCCCCCTCGCCCGCCCCCCGCACCGAAACGGGTTCGGCCGAATCGCCTGGCGAAACCTCGACGTACAGAGGTTTGCCATCCTCCCGATACCAGGAAAGAGATTCGGCGGGAACGAGCTTTTCCGATTCGGCAAGGTAGATGTACATGCCCGAGCGCATATGCGATTCGCTCCAAAGCGTCGACGCGCTGTTCGCAAGATAGCTCGACGCCAGCACCGATACGACAAGGGCGACGATCGTGGCGATAATGGCATAGACGACGAACGCCGTCTTGAGGGAGCACGACCGCATGAAAACCCGCACATGTTGCATCGGGTGGAGCAACCCCGGCTTTCCAACCACTTTGGAAGCGCCATTCCGCTTTGGCACGCCTACGCCTGCCATCGGTATCCCACGCCCCAAACCGTCTTGATGCGATCCTTCTCGCCGCCCGCATCGGCGAGAGCGCGCCGTAGCCTTCGAATGTGCTCGGTTACAACCGAACCGTCACCGGGCTCTTTCCATACAAGCTCGTAGATGCGGTCGCGATCGAACGTCTGGTTCGGATGCTTGACGAGCAATTCGCAAATCTCGTACTCCTTGCGCGTCAGCGATACCTCCTCGCCGTCGGCGAGCACCGCCCTGCGGCCGAAATCGATGCTTAGACGCTCGTCGATGCGAACCGTGCTCGCAACCTGCCTGCGCCGATCGCGCGCCAGATGCGCCGCAACGCGCGCGCCGAGCACATCGAGCGAAAACGGCTTGGTCACGTAATCGTCTCCCCCGGCGGCGAAGCCGTCTATCTTATCCATGTCCTCGACGCGCGCCGTGAGGAAGATGATCGGGCACGACACCGAATCGCGAATCGCTCGACACGCCTCCATCCCGTCGAGCGCCGGCATATTGACATCGAGCAGGATGGCATCGGGACGCTGCCGGGCAACGCGCTCGAGCACCTGCGCGCCATCGAAAGCAGTCGCAACCAGATACCCCTTGAGCTCGAAATAGCTCTTGAGCATGGCTACGATATCGCGCTCGTCGTCCGCTATCAATATGAGGGGTTTTTCTTCCATGCATCCCGCTTTCGTCTGATCCCGCACGCGATCGCCAGTTGTTGAAACGATAGCAGACGAATGTCAAAAAAGCATCAAATGCCGCGGCGCGCATGCGAATACCCCATGCGCGCCGCAAAGCACCCTTTCAACGAGAATTCCGAGCTGGCTTTAATTCTTCGCTAAAATGTCGCCGAGCATATACCCCCATGTCAGGCATCGGCCATTCGAGTTCCCGGGCATGTTGATGGGATAGTCGACCGCATACAGGTCTCCCGAGGTGTTGCCGGTCGCATAGAGTCCCTCGATGGGCGTGCCGTCCTCCTTGAGCACTTGCAAATCGGTGTTGATCTTCAAGCCGCCGACGCATACGAGGATGACCGCCTCGATCTTCGTGGCGTAGAAAGGCGGCTCTTTGATGGGATAGAGGAATACGGCTTCTTTTTCGAAATCGGTGTCTTCGCCCGCTTCGCACATCTCGTTGTAACGCTCCACCTCGGCAAGGAAGTTCTCCTTGTTCACACCGATCTTTTCGGCAAGCTCTTCGAGGGTATCAGCCTTCCAAGCGGTATTGCCCTTCTCGACTTCAGCCTCGACGGTTGCCTCTATTTCGGCGGGATCGAACTCCTGGGTCACGCTGCGGCTCATGGTGTCCCAGAACATGCCGCCCCCGTAGTTCAGGCTATCCTTGTTGTTCTCTCCGAAGTTCCTGTCAAAGATCGAGAATCCAACCTGATCAGGCTGCTTGAGCGTCTGAATTGATTTCGCCTGCACCCAGTTCGCCTCGTTGAAGTAGCGCTGTCCGTTCTTGTTTACGAACATGAAAGGGCCGTGGAACATAGTGCCGCCCTGTGGGTGCAGCGCATTGGGAAGCGGACCGTCCTGCATAACGCCGCCTGCCCACATGCCCATCTTATGGCCATCGCCGGTGTTGGCGCCCTGCGGCATGTAATCGCTGCGCATGTTGACGAACAGCGGCTCAAAATACGCCTCGCGCATTTCCTGATCGCCCGCGATGTCGCCCGTAGCGAGAACAACGCCCTTTGAAGCATTGAACTGTTTGTAGGCGCCATCGGCGTCCTTCACCACAGCACCCGTGACCCTGCCGCTCGAATCCTGCACGAGCTGCTCGGCAGTATGTTCGAAGAGGAACTCGACGCCCTGATCGAGACACGATTGGTACAGAAGACCCGTCGGAACGAAGTACCCAGCCTCTTCCGGCATGGCGAAATCCCCTGCCTGGAAGGTATGAAAATCGGGCTCTTCGGGCAGAATCTGGCTACGGGAGTACCCAGCGTAAAGCGTGTAGGAAGCGCCGTACTCGTCGGCCTTGTCGAGCAGCCAGTCCATTGCGGGCCCCGAATTCTTGAACCACTGAGTCACGAGCCGCTCGTTGTTGCGGTTGCCGCAGGTGCGATTCCAGCGGTATTGCGCAGCCACGGGCTCGATCTCGAAGCCGAGCTCCTTGTTGAGGCGGGAGTTGCACGCCCCCATGCCGCCACCGCGACCGTTCACCGTCGTGGTCTTCTCGATGACGGTTACCTTAAGGCCCTTCTCGACCGACGAGCAGGCCGCCGCGACACCCGCGTTGCCCGCACCGATAACCAGAACTTCCACGTCGACGGTCTCGGCGATATCCGATTCGGGGATGGGATCGGGTTTGACATCCCACGAATGCCCCGCAGAAGCGGCTCCCTGCGATCCCGAGCCCGCGTTCGCATCGGCCGCAGATGCCGAATCCTGACCCGATGTCGCCTGAGGCGAACATCCCATCAATCCGGCAGCAGCCGCAAAAGCGCCCGTAGCTGCAGCTCCCGCGATAAAGCTTCTCCTGGAAATACCGCTTGTTTCCTGATTGCCCATATTTCATGCCCTCCTTGACGTTGGGGCGGCCGGCCGTGGACGAAACGGCAGCCGTCCGACGGGGATTCCCTTATCTTGCCCCGTCTTCGTCTATACATAGCATCGGGAGGATGCGCGCACATGCACCGTTTCGTCACGAATCGGGGAAAACGACTCTAGTGCGAAACGTCACAGTGCCTTTGAACTGGGGGCTTGAGGACAGCCTACGCATACTCGCAGATTTTGTTCGCCTTCCGGCAAGGGGATTGCGGAAAACGAGAGACGCCATCCTTTCCCAACGGGCGCCCTCAGCCCCTCTCTCGCTCAATTACGTTATGAAGGCTTTGGCGATCGTTCACGCCGATCTTTCGGTAGATGTTGCTGATATGGTTCTTTGCCGTGCCAAGCGCAATCGAAAGTTCCTGGGCGATGAACGGCGCACTTCGCCCTCGGGCGAGCAGACCGAGTACCTCCTGCTCGCGTTCGGTCAGTCCGTAGATTTCGGCGAGCGCCACGCACTTCCGATCGAACAAGCTGTCGGCTGCGGGCTCGGCCCGCACATGATAGAACCGGCTGAACTCGCCTTGCGGAAACAGCAGCATCCCTGCCGCAACGAGCACGACGATGCAGAGCATGGCAACCGAAACGTCAGAGGGATCCAGCACAAAACACCACTCGCCCACCACGGTTCCGGCAAGCGATCCGAGGCGGGCGGCGAACAATGCGATGCCGAAGATGCGGACCACCGAACCCCGCATCCTGAACGCGATATCGGATGCCGCAAGCATGACGAGCATATCGAGGCAGTAGCCGCCGTAGATCATGATGCCTTCCCCAAGAAACATGTCTTCGGGAGGAAACACCTGCATAAGCGCTATGCCGCACACAAGCGCGGGAACGATCGGACGCAGAAGGGCCGACGGCTCGTCGGTCGGAGACACGACGAACATGTACGCCGTGAAAACCAACAGGCATAAGGCGGCAAACGCAAACGAAAGATCCGCCTCGCCGCCCGCCCCCGCGTAAAGGTATTTCTGCGAAATGCCCCATACGAAGTTTGCCGCAACGAGCGCTACGAGAGCCTTCCCGACGGGAAGCTCAGACCACGAAGGGGGCTTGCGCACAAGGGGCCTGCGCCGGGGCGCGGCGCAGGCGAACAGGTAACCCGCCAGCGAAGCAAGCGGAAGCAACGCGCTTACCGCAACAGCCGCGCCGAGCGGCAACGCGCGCACGGCGAAGAAGATCGCAAACGCCGCCGTATACGACGCACAGAGCAGCCTTCCGACGTATCCGGTTGCAAGGGTACTCCAAAGCGATCCCCACGTAATGAGCAGAAGCGCATTGCCCAGAGAGAATGCGGCGGCCGTCACGACGAACGGAAGCCCCCCGAGCGCACCGAGCAGCTCGGAGTGAGCGACGATGCCCATTCCGAGCGAACCGCCGACGGCAAGCGCAGCCGTCAGGGCGAGGATGCCTCGTTTGCCGAGCAGCCGATCAAGGCCCGCTTCCCGTGCAAGCACTACCGCCAGATAGCCGAGACAGCTGAGAACAAGCAGCAAAACGGTCAAACTGACTGGAAACGGCGTTTCGAAGGGATCGGGAAGCAGGGCATCGGTGCACATGGCGATCATCCACCACGCCTGCCAAAAGCCCAATCCGAAAAAAGCAAGCAGCCTGCCCCCGCTTTTCGGCCTGTTGCTACGGCACACTCCCTACCCCCGATCATCGTTTCCGCCACTATCCTCCATCCAGGAGCTACCAGTATACGCCGAGATATCAGGTTTTGATGCGCCGAGCATGCAGATGCGCCCGCAGCCAGCGAAACGCCCGAGACGGATGACGGGGGCAGAATGGCGGGCAGAAAGCGGGCAACGGAAGGTGGACGAGATGGAGGCAAGGCTTTGACAGAGGATTTCGTCAAACTGGCTGAAAAATACAGTTTGGGCAATAAGGCGAGCGACACGGATTCACATGACCTGCGCGTTTTCATCGGCTCGGCGAAACCGGCTACCGATTATCGCGATTATCACTGCCCAAAGTCAATTTTTCAACCATTTTCGCCGTTTCCGCTGTCACGCCTGCAGCATGCACCCTCCTTGGCGCTCCATCCCCTCATGCACGCCAACCCAGGACGCCTCCGCACGCGTACGTCAATTCCCCGATCCCCACGCGCGCACCCAAGTCGACGCGCATGCACCTGGCTGCACCCGCGCCCATCGAGCGGGCGACGCCGACGGCAACCGCCATTTGCGGAACCGCTTGGAATATAGCCCGCATTCCGACAACGGAGAACGCTCCAGAAAACCCACCGACCTACCGCAACGCATGCGGGACCCGCCATCGCGACTCCGTTTCACCCCGTTCAGGCTTTGCGTCCAAAATGTTGGCTACCAGCCTTTTTCGCGGCGTGGTTAACAGCGCGCAGCCGCCTCGCCCCCCGGATGAAGCGGTAATTAAGGATATCGACCACTCCTTCGACAACGCCCATATCGATGCCCGACATGGCAACAGCACGCAGCGGGGTGTCCATGGCCGCCCGGTCGAACGCGGCACGCGTTTCCTCATCGTCGGGAACGAGGAACTTGAGCTCGCGGCGCAACGCCCACTGCACGATGCGCCCGATAAGAGACGATTTCAAATCCCCGACCGTCGCATTGACCGTATAAGGCCGCATGGCGGTGAGAACCTTCGGAAGCGGCCGCGCGTAAAGCTCCCGGAAAGCCTCGTCGGAAAAAGAGGCAGCCGCAACGTCGCGGTAGGATTCGGGCGCGTGGTCGAAACGCTTCGCCGACCCTGAAACGACGATGCGCTTGCGCAGGCGAACGTCACGGCTCGATGCCGATACCCGAATCTCATACTCGCCCGCTTCGACATCCCACCTTTTCGTGCGGGCATCGTAGTGCGCAAACGCACGCCGCGGGAGAAAGAAGGAAACCGTGCGCTCCTCCCCTGGATCGATAAAAACCTTCGCGAACCCCTTAAGCTGCTGAGGCGCTTTGAACACGCCGGGCGACACGGGGGCGACGTAGAGCTGAACAGCCTCTTTTCCCGCACGACCCCCGCTGTTGCGAATCGCGCAGGCAATCGCGAACCCCTCGCCATCGCGCTCGACGAGCAAGCGGGAGTACTCGAACGAGGTGTACGATAGCCCGAAGCCGAACGGATAGGCCGGCTCGACTTCCGCAGCATCGAAGTACCTGTAGCCGGCATAGATGCTCTCGCGGTAAAGCGCCTGACGTCCGGAAGATGGATACGAAGAGGCGTTTTGGACATCGCCGAGTTTCATCGGCCATGTTTCCGCGAGTTTTCCCGACGGATTGACATCGCCGAGCAATATCGATGCGGTCGCCGCACCGCCCTGGCACCCCGCCAGATAGCTCAGCAGGATCGCCTGGGGTTCGAATCTCCACGGCATCTCAACGGGCGCCCCGCCCTGAACGACCACCACGGTCCGAGGATTCGCTGCGCAAACGCGGGAAACCAACTGGTTGTGGCCTTCGGGAAGCGCCATGTCCGTCCGATCGAATCCTTCCGCCTCCGCAGCATCGGTCAGGCCCACGAACACGACCGCAACTTCGGCAGCTCGTGCTGCCGCGGCGGCTTCCGCAAGCAGGGCTTCGCTTGTCGCCCCCGTGCGATGATCGTATCCTGCCGCGTATTGGCAGGATACACCGCACTCGGCAAAAGCATCACGGGAGCACGCCAAAGAGACGGGATTGATTTTCGAGGATCCCGCCCCTTGGTAGCGCGGCTCGCAGGCAAACGCTCCGATGAGGGCGACCGAATCGCTGCGGGAAATCGGAAGAGCGCCTTCGTTTTTCAGCAGAACCGCCGATGCCTCCGCCACCTCTTGGGCGATCGCAAGCCGCTCTGAGGGATTGAGCCGGCGATGCTGCTTTTTCTTTCCCTCGATGTGCCGGACGTGCAGCATGAGCACACGGCGAACCGCATCGTCAAGCTGGTCGCGCTCGAAATCGCCCGCTTCGACCGCAGATCGGATGCTCCTTCGATAATCAGGGCGGGGACCGGGCATGACAAGATCGAGTCCCGCCTGAAGGCTTTTCCCATTGTCGTTTTCGGCCCCCCAATCGGTCACGAACGCACCCTCGAAACCCCATGCTTCGCGGGCGAGTTCCTCCATCAGGTACCGGTTTTCCGAGCAATACGTTCCGTTCAGCAGGTTGTACGCCGTCATGACGGTCCAAGGTTGCGCGCGCTCGACTGCGATCCTGAACGGTTCGAGGTACAGCTCGTGCAGCGCGCGATCATCCACCACCGAATCGACGATCAAGCGATTCGTTTCTTGGTTGTTGGCCGCAAAGTGCTTGAGGGATGTACCGACTCCATGGCTTTGAACCCCTTCGATGTAGGCCGCCGCAAGCTCTCCAGCGAGAAAGGGATCTTCGCTGAAGTATTCGAAATTACGTCCGCACAAAGGACTGCGCTTCATGTTGACCCCAGGTCCGAGCACAATCGAAACTCCCTGATCGCGAGCTTCTTCGGCAATGGCTTCACCCATCTTGCGCACCATGTCGACGTCGAACGAGCACGCCGAGGCGCTCGCCGTAGGAAAGCACACGGCAGGATCGCTTTCGGCGATTCCCAGATTGTCGAAAGGGCCCGACTGCCTGCGCAAGCCATGAGGGCCGTCGGCAACGAGGATCGGCTCGACGCCGAGCCTCGGGCAGCCGCCAAGGGTCCAGTAATCGACACCGGTGAGGCACGCGCACTTTTCTTCGAGCGTCATCTCGGCAACGATGGCATCGACGTCCATAGCGTCTCTTTCTCTCGTTCGCATATTCAGTGCATTATCACCGTCGACCGCACTGATGTCCACCGACGATATTCGCAGAGACCGCAATCCGCCCGAGCGGGCGATCGGCACCGCGAATCAGCCCGAATCAGCCCCTTTATCGATTACTTGTTTAATCAGCTTTTGGGCTGCTATACTTGGCCGAGCGGAAGGAAGGTGTTCGGCATGGGCCTATTCTACGTTCAGATAGCAATCAGCTTCTTTGTCTGCAGCTGCGCGGCAGCCATCTTCATTTGGCTTCTCTATCGCCTCGCCTGCATGTTCGACGACGTTCGATACCTCGCCGACGTCGCCCAGGCGAATGGCGCCCCCGTCGAGAGAAAACGCTCGCCGCTCAGATTCATCGTCATTGCTGTGGGCACGGTTGCCGCACTCTACGGGTTTTCCCTTACGTTCGGACTGAACCTGCTTGCCTGGCTTCCTTGAGGCCAACGCCCCCGAAGAGCGATGAACTTCGGAAGAGCTCCCTTCGATGGAAGACGTTCGCCCTTGCCGAACCCGGGGAACAAGCAAAGGGAGGCGGCCAAGCCGCCTCCGAACAACAGCGCGTTTTGCGCAGCCGCTTACTTCAACCAGTACTCGGAACCATCTTTTTTACGACCCATGAAGCCGTAGTCGACCAGGTAGCGTCGAAGCATGCTGTAATCCTCGTACACCGCCGAAAGCATCTCGCGCGTTTCCGATTCCGAATAGGTGCGTCCGAGGTCGAATAGCTTCGCGACTTCGCTCAGCACGACGACCTGCCGCTTCGCTTTGAGCGGATAGTGGCGCAGTCGCAAGGGCTCCATGGTTTCGAACTCGCTCTTCAGAATGCGCTCACGTTCCTTTTCAGTAATCACATACCGATCGTCCATCATGGTTGCCGTGTTGGGGATGTCGACGATATCCTCGGCCTTGCGCCGGCTTCCATCCTCGCCGAAGACCTCTTCGTAAACGGCAAGGTAGTACTTCGCCTGCTTGGCCTTCTCGCGAAACGTGAACTTCTGATGCCTGACCGTCGAAGCCTTGATGCCGAGCTTCGAAGCGATCTCGTTATCGGATAGGCCTTGCGCGAACAATCCGAGCAGCTCTTTTTGGGTGTCGGTGAACGTATTGTACTTGGCGCCACCTTCGATGAGCTTGCAAAAGGAACCGTCGTGCTCTGCGGCAATATGCTCGCGCGCGGCAAACTCCGGCTCGAAATAACGATCCCCCATCGGAAACACCTGCCCTGCGGGAAACCTCCGTCCACAGTAATTGCATACGTGGGCCTTCTCGGATTCGTCGTATCGGTATCCGTTGCGAATCTCGTCGATAGTCAATGTTCCGTAATCCATGCGTGTACTCCATTCGTGCGCAATATGCTTCGTTCATTTTGTATTTCATAAACGTATTATGATTATGTTTATTATTATTGTCAACATGCTACATATTGCATACATATGCACAGAAGACCCGCATGTACAGCCCGATCGCAAGCATTCGCGTCAAAAAGAAGCGCTCCGGCCGCATCGGCAACCGGAGCGCTGTTCGAATCTTTGCCGCAGGGGACTTGGCGACCGCCTATCCGCGCACCTCCGCGCCGGTAGCAGCTGACACCTTCTTGACAAGGCGCTCGTGCGCCCTGTCGGCCTCATCGCTCGTCAGCGTACGGTCCTCTGCTCGGTAGGTGAGCGCATAAGCCATCGACTTCTTGCCGGCTCCCACCCGCTCCTCATCGCGGTACACGTCGAAAAGCTCCGCTTTTTCGAGCAGCTTGCCTCCAGCCGAAGTCATGCATTGAACCAGGCGCTCGTTCGTCACACTCTCATCGACCACGAAGGCAACATCCATCGAAACCGCTGGAAACACGGGCACATCGATGTAATCGCGCGCCGGGCGGCTCGCCTTTACGAGCGCATCGATATCGAACTCGAAAGCAACGACAGGTGCCGTGGCCTCGTATGCATCTGCCGCGAGCGGGTGTATCTCGCCCACCCAGCCGAGCACGGCACCGCCCGCAAGCACCTCGGCGGCGCGACCCGGCTGCAAATGCGGAGCCTCATCCGCCTCGAGCGCCTTGAAACGCACCTTGGCGATGGCGAGCTCGCGCATCAGGTTCTCGATTACGCCTTTGCCATCGAAGAAATCAAACGGAGCAGGATCGGCATTCCAACCCGCCTCGCCCATCGCTCCCGCCAGCACGCCGGCGAGCTTCTGCTTCTCCTTGGGCTTCTTCCTTCCCTCTGCGCCAAAGAACACAACGCCCATCTCGTAGAGCTGAATGTTCTTGACGCCATGGCTCTGATTGTAGGCAACCGAGCGCAAAAGCCCGGGGATGATGCTCTGGCGCATGATCGACTGATCGGAGTTCATCGGATTGATAAGCTCGACTGCAACGCCCAGGCCATCGGTCTTCATGCGCAAGCGTTCGAGCTCGGCAGGCTCGGCGAACGAATAGGTCATCGTCTCGTTCAGGCCGCTCGCGCGCATTGCCGCGTGGATAGCGGACACTTTCTGCTCGGTTTCGCTGCGCGACCCGATACGGCCGCGGCCGCCAGGCAGCGTTGCGGGGATGCGATCCATCCCGTACAGACGCAAAACCTCCTCGTACAGATCGATCTCGCGTTCGAGATCGGGGCGAAACGTCGGCGCGACGACGGGCAGCGCACCCGCCTCGTCGGCATCGGCGACTTCACATCCCAACCGCCTCAGGGCATCCTCGATGAAATCGCGCGGAATATCGGCGCCCATCATGGAGCAGAAGCGCGGAACGCGGAAGGCGAGCTCGCGCACCTCGGACACGAGCGGCCACTCGTCCACGATGCCCGCATCGTTGCGCGCAGCATAGCTCACCGTGCCGCCGGATACTTCCGCAATGAGCGCAGCAGCAGCAGCCGAGCGCAGCTCGATTCCATGATCGTCAACCCCGCGCTCGTAGCGCATCGAGCTTTCGCTGATAAGCCCCAGGTTGCGGCTCGTGCGGCTCGTGCGCCCCGCCTCGAAGGTAGCGGCTTCCAACATGATATCGACCGTTTGATCGGTGACTTCGGTATCAAGGCCGCCCATGACGCCGGCAAGCGCCACCGCGCCTTGCTCGGGCGTGGCGATGACCGTCATGTCGGATGTGAGTTCGCGCTCGACGCCGTCGAGCGTAACGAGCCTTTCGCCTTCTTCGGCGGCGCGAATCACGATGTGTGCCTGGCCCGATTCTCCCTTGAGCTTATCCAAGTCGAACGCATGCAGGGGCTGGCCGAGCAGAAACAAAATGTAGTTCGTCACGTCTACGATGTTGTTGATGGAGCGCTGCCCGATAGCCGCAAGCCGCTCGACCATCCAATCGGGACTCGGCCCCACTTTGCATCCGCGAATGACCCGCACCGTATAGCGCGGGCAGCGCACCGCATCGTCGATGGTCACGCGCACCGCCTCGTCAACGGGTTCGACGTTCGAGTCGATCCGCATCCCGGAAGCCATGTCGGCAAGAGGGTCGCTCCAATCGCGCTGGTACATGGCGCCCAGCTCGCGCGCCATGCCCGTCATCGAGAGGCAATCGGGACGGTTCGGCGTGATCTCGAGATCGAGCACCGTATCGACAAGACCCCGATACTCTGCGAAGGGTACGCCGATGGGCGCATCCTCCGGAAGGATCATGATGCCGTCGTGATCGCCGCCAAGCCCCAGCTCGCGTTCGGAACAGTTCATACCGCAGCTCGCAACGCCGCGCAACTTCGACTTCTTGATCTTGATGCCGCCGGGAAGCTCCGCCCCGACCATGGCAACCACGATATGGTCGCCCGCGTTGAAATTCTGCGCGCCGCACACGATCTGCAGCGGTTCGGGGTTTCCGTCGGCTCCGATGTTCTTATCGCCCACATCGACCGTCGTCACCCACATATGGTCGGAATCGGGATGCTTCTCCTTCGTGACGATCCGTCCCGTCACGACGTTGTCGAACGCGGCGCCGATCGTCTCGATGCCCTCGACGCCCGTTCCGGTCAAATCGAGCCGATCGCAAAGCGCCTTCACATCGGTGGGCACTTCAACGTATTCGCTCAGCCATTTTAGAGATACTTTCATTGCCATGCCTTCCGCTAGAACTGACGCAAGAATCGCATGTCGCCTTCGAGCAGCATGCGAAGATCGGGTACGTTGTATTTGAGGCATGCGATGCGCTCGACGCCCATGCCGAACGCGAAGCCCGAATACTCCTCCGGGTCGATACCCGACATGGAAAGCACGTTCGGATCGACCATGCCGCATCCGAGGATCTCAAGCCAACCCGTCCCCTTGCAGAAACGGCAGCCCTCTCCGTGGCAGATGCCGCAGCTCACATCGACTTCGGCGGAAGGTTCGGTAAACGGGAAGTAATGTGCGCGGAAACGCGTTTTGCGCTCGGGGCCGAACATCTGCTTGCAGAAATAGTCGAGCGTGCCCTTCAGATCGCCGAACGTGATGCCCTTGTCGACCACAAGGCCCTCAACCTGCGTGAACTGGGGCAGATGGCTCGGGTCGGCAACATCGCGGCGATACACCTTGCCCGGCGCGATGACGAAGATGGGAAGCTCCTGATCTTCCATGGCGTGCACCTGAACGCCCGAAGTCTGGGTGCGAAGGAGCACGTCGGATTCTCCGCGCACGGTGGCAACGTCGCCCGAAAGATCGCGCACGTAAAACGTGTCGGCCAAGCCGCGAGAGGGATGATCTGCCGGAGCGTTCAACGCTTCGAAGTTGTAGTAATCGGTTTCAACCTCGGGACCCGTGGCAACCGTGTATCCGATGCCGAGGAATATCTCGGCAACCTCATCGGTGATCCTGCTGATAAGATGACGCGTTCCGATTTGCTGCGCGCGCCCGGGAAGAGTCACGTCAACCGCACTCGCATCGATCTTCGCCGCGAGTTCTGCAGCCGAAAGCTCGGCCTTGCGCGCCTCAAGCGCCCCCTCGATTGCCACGCGAACCTCGTTGGCCGCTTTGCCCACGGCCGCGCGCTCCTCCTTGGGCACGCTGCCCATCGAGCGCAGATACCCCGTAAGCGTCCCCGATTTACCGAGCACGCCGATGCGCACCTGCTCGAGTGCCGTAGAATCGGCAGCTTGCTCGATGGCGGCAAGCGTCTCGGTGCGAAGCGCCGCCAACTCCTCTGTCAGTGCCATGTTCCTGCCTTTCCGTCTTCATGCCGCACGCATCGAACCGCCGTCGGGCGCCGAACCCATGCGGGCAATAAAAAAGAGCCCTATCCATCCTTGCATCCAAGGACGAGATAAGACTCTCGCGGTACCACCTCGGTTGACAACCCGCTCGACCAGGTTCGCACACTGCGCCCGATCGGGGTTGCCCGCTCGTCTGCTCGATAACGGGAGCACCCGGCGAAACCTACTGGCATCGGACAAGCCCGACCGTTCAATTCCGCTGCTGGTAAAGTGAATCATCGCGCATGCCGTCGAGCCTTTTCAGCCGAGGGGCTCTTCTCTGGTGGCGCCATGGTGCCGCGATGCCGTCTTCGTCATTGCATTTACGTATTCCGTTGTAACGCGTTAGTATAGCCCATCGCAAGCTTTTCGCCAGGCTTTGTGTAAAAGATTTTTTTGCGAGACGCATCGAAGAGCGGCCGCAAGACGCCCAGGTGCGGCGCGAAGTCGCTGCCGGTGCGGCATGCGGGCTTCTTGCGGCCGAAGCGAACGGCGCGGATAGCCGACGCGCCCAGGCGGGCTTCTACGCGGAAAGAAGATCGGCGTGGGCCGAATCGAGTGCTTTGATGAGGTCGACGATGAGGTAGGCGTTCTCCGTCAGATAGGGATCGGAGTAATCGGCATCCGACATGACGGCGACAAGGTAGTCGCCCGACGGGCTCTCGACGATCCCCGCGTCATTAAGCGCCGAAAGACCGCTATCGGAATCGTTGGATTCGAATCCGGCCTTCGCGTATACCTTGCATTCGGCTCCGAGCGCTTGGCGAAGAAACGACACTTCGGTCGACCCGAGGAGATCTTTGACGCTTTGTGCGCCCTCGCTCTCGGTTTCGAGAAACGAATCTATTGCCAGCCAATATCGAGCCAGATCGCATGCGCAGTAATTGAGATACCAGCCCGAATCGCTTTCCGCCTGCGGAACGCCCGCCCGTGCCGTCCATTCATCCCAGCTTGCGCCTGCGTAGTGGCTGCGCAGCATGGCGTAACCCGTGTTGTCCGAATACACGATGGTGTCGGCGATCACTTCCTCGAGAGCGTACTCGTCCTTGTCTTCTTCCGAAGCCATAACGCCCGTCCCCCCGTATGACGCATCTTTCACAAGGGTATCGGCAAGCTCGATTTCGCCGTCTTCGATGAACTCCTGCCACAGAAATGCGACGAAGGGGGCCTTTATGGTGCTCGCCGAAAAGAAATCGGTGTGAGCGTTATAGCTGAGACCCCTTCCCGTGCTCAAATCAAGAACCACGAAACCCGCATGGTATCCGCAGTCGGCGAATGCCGCCAACGCATCCTCGATGGCGGCGGAATCCCCTTCGCCCAGAGGCTCCGAGGTACCCTTGAGCGCCGAAAACACGGTGATCCCGTTTCCGTCCGAAACGACGTCTAGATCCGACGAATCAAAAGCAAGATGGGGCTTTTCCTCAAGGGCCTTCGCAAAAGCGCCGTTGATCGCAACGGTGGCATGCGACGTCTCCCCGGAAGCGTCACCGCGGTCGAAACCGGAGGTCAGCGCACCGAGCGCTGCCGTACCTCCCCCGATCACGCAACAGACGACCGCCGCCGCAACGAGGACGCGGACAAAAGAAATGCCATACGACCTGCTTCTCGGACCGAAGCCCCCGACGTAGCCGAGCGGGGCGGTTTCGCGATAATCGCGATCCAAAGAGCGCTCGGATGACCGTCGCGAAGTTCGGGGGAACGAAGATCCCTGGCGCGATCGGGCATCGACGCCGCCGAAGCCGTCACCGCGCTCGGGCCGGCGGCCCCTCCCGCCCTGCACCGCAACCGCATCTGCCCGACGGCGCTCGCGCGAAGCCTGGCCAGAAGGCCTCCGCTCCCGCGAACCGGCCGCATGCGAAGCACCGCCCGCCTCTTCACGGTCGAGGCCCCCGGGTGCCGAGCGCCCCGACCCGAACGACACCGATCCCCGCTCCACCGTATGGCGGGAACGGGAATTGCCGCAATCGGCCCGCGCGCTGCCGCCGCGAAAGCGCTGTCCATCTTCGTATATATCCCTGTCTTTCATATATACGTATAGTACTAATATATCTGGATTCGTCCACGGCGTTTTTCGGTTACGAGCCGAAATTCGCAGACCCTGTGGAAAACGCGACGCTATTCGGCGAGCAGATCCGTATGGGCGGAATCGAGCGCCGTGATGAGATCGGTGATGAGCGAAGACGTATCCGCCAGCCAATCCGGGTCGTAATCGGCATTGGACACGATGGCCACCAGGTAATCGCCTGAAGGTCCCGACACGATGCCCGCATCGTTCATCGCACCCAGATCGCCGTTTTCGGAATCGACCTCGAAGCCCGCCTTGGCGTACACCTCGGAATGCGAACCGAGGGCGGTTCGCAGAAACGATATCTCCGTCGTGCCGAAAAGGTTCTTGACGCTTGTCGCGCCTTCGCTTTCGGTATCGAGATAGGAATCGATCGCAATCCAGTAACGGGCCAGGTCCTTCGCGCTGCAGAACGGGTACCAGCCCTCGGCGCTTACGGCCTGGGGAATACCCGCGGCAATCGTCCATTCATCCCAATCCGAGCCTTCGTAATTCTCGCGGAGCACGGCGTATCCGGTGTTATCCGAATATACGATGGTGTCGGCGATAACCTCCTCGAGCGAGTATTCCTGCTTGGTCTCAGAGGCCATAACGCCCGTGCCGCCGATCACGATATCCTTCTCAAGCCGATCGGCCGGATCGGCCTTCCCGCTATCGATGAGCTCCTGCCACAGAAACGTCACGAATGGCGCCTTGATCGTGCTCGCGCAGAAGAATTCCTCGTCGGCGTTGTAGCCGATGCCTTTGCCCGTATGCAGGTCGAGCACCACGAATCCGGTTTGGTATCCGGATGTCGCAAAGTTTTCGATGGCCTCCTGTATTTCGGCCGCTTGAGATTCTTCAAGGATCTCGGAAGTGCCGTCGAGCGCCGAGAAGAGGTTGATCTCGTAGTCGCCCGACGCAGCATCGACCGCCGTTGCGGAGAAAACAGGGTCGGAATGCTCTGTCGGCGGCATATCGACAACCGCCTCGGTTGCATCGCCTAACTCCGCTTCGGGCTCGGCGGGCTCGCCCGANAACCGCCTCGGTTGCATCGCCTAACTCCGCTTCGGGCTCGGCGGGCTCGCCCGAAGAGGCGAACAACCCCGACAGGGCCCAAACCCCTCCCCCGATCACAAGCACGGCGAGCACAACGGCAAGCACGGCAGGCGATACGGGCAGGCTCTCGTACCATCGCGGTTTATGTCCCACATAGATCTGTTTAGCCATGCCGCATTCCACCGATATTCCGAAGTTAAAGGCCCGTCGATCGGCAGGCCCGCGTTTTTGGATACGATCTGCCCGATCCGATGCGATCGGACGCGTGTCTTATTGTGACAAAAAAGCCCGATCCGCGAAGACGCATTATTCGAATCTCCACATAAATCGAGCTTTCATCGAATGGGCCGATCCCAGCCGATCAATCGGAATGAACCCCTATGAGACCGAGCATGTTCGAGTACGTGAGTTTCTGCGCAAGCAGCTGCTGGGCTTGCGCCGTTTTGAGCTTTCCCTGCGCCTTGAGCACTTCGAGCCGCTCGGCTGTTTTCTCATACTGGGCTTCCAGCATCTCCTGCATGTCTTCGTAAGCCGCCAGGCGATCGATCGCCCGACCGCGGCAGGTTCCTTCGCCGCACTCGATCAAGCCGGCATCGACCTCGTAGCCGCCCTCGTCGCGCTTTGCCGTCAACCGTTCCATTACACGCCTCCTCGCAAGCAATCCCCGTCGCAACCGTTCGCAGCGACTCGGTATTTTACATGGCACCAAGCCTACCACGAGCCCGTTCTGCTAGGATGGGATTCGTTCGAACCGCATATCGTTTCGCTTTCCCAATTTCAAGGAGCCCGCATGACCGCGCCAGCCGGAGGCATAGTTTTGAGACCCGCCCGCATCGACGACGCAGAAGGCATTCTCGCCATCTACGCCCCTTATGTCGAAGCCTCCCCCGTCACGTTCGAAACCCAGACGCCCTCGAAGGCGGAATTCGAGCAGAGAATGCGCGATACCATGGAATGCTACCCCTACATCGTCGCCGAAGCAGGAGGCGAGCTCGCGGGATACGCCTACGCCCACCGCATCGGCGAGCGTGCGGCGTATGCGTGGAATGCCGAGCTGTCGGTTTACCTCGATCCGAAAAAACAGGGTGCGGGCATAGGCCGCAGACTGTGCGAGTCGGTCATCGATCTGCTGGCAGCCCAGGGTGTTCGCAACGTATTCAGCCTGATCACAATACCCAATGAAGCAAGTGTCGGCCTGCATTGCTCCCTAGGTTTCTCGCTTATGGGGACTCAGCGGCAAGCGGGATTCAAATGCGGAGCCTGGCACGACGTTGCGTGGTACCAAAAGCAGATCGGAGATTTCGCAGGCGAGCCGAGCCCTCTTGTCGCAGCCTCTCAGCTCGACGGGCATCTCGTCGAAGCGGTCCTGCGAACTCCCCCCCAAACAGGCGCCCCCGAAGCGAACCCGCAGACGCGCCGCCCAGCAGACGATCTCGATGCGAGCCTGCGGCGCATCGACCCGACGCACCGTACCGAAACGAACAGGTAGCGCCATGCAGACGGGGCGCCTCTTCGAAATAGTCTACCTCCTGATGGAAAGACGGCGGATGACCACCGAAGAGCTCGCGCGCGAACTCGAAGTTTCAGCCCGTACGATCAGGCGCGATGTCGAGGCCCTCTCGGGTGCGGGAATTCCTGTTTACATGACCAGGGGGAAAGGCGGCGGAGTCCACCTGCTCGATAATTACGTGCTCAACAAATCGCTCGTATCGGAATCGGAGCAGGAAGAGATCCTCGCAGCGCTTTCGGCGCTCGGCAGAACCGGCGCCGTCGACGACGACGCGGTTCGCGACAAGCTCGCGCGCGTATTTCAGCGCGAACCCGTCGACTGGCTCGATATGGACTTCTCGTTCTGGGGCGCTCCCCCGGAGTACAAACACGCCTTCGACATCATCCGGCGCGCGATATGCACACGGCATCTGCTGCGGTTCCCCTACTACGACGCCGCGGGCAACGCATCGGTACGCACCGTGGAGCCGGCACGCCTCGTATTCAAGGAATCATGCTGGTACGTGAGAGCGTTTTGCCTCGAAAGGCAGGCGTGGCGCACGTTCAAGCTGTTTCGCATCCGATGGGAGGAGATGGAGATGCTTTCCGAGCAGTTCGCCATGCGAGCCCTTCCCGAATCGCTTGGCGAATCGGGAAGCCGCCCCCACGGACCCGACAAACTCGTGCTGCGCTTCGACGCTTCGTCGAAAGAACGGGTGCGCGAAGAGTTTGCGCCCGACATGATCGGATACCTCGACGATGGAAGGCTCGAGGTAACGCTCACGTGCTCCCTCGACGAGCGCACCCGTTTCTACCTCTTGTCATTCGGATCGCATCTCGAGGCGATCGAGCCGGCCGACCTGCGCAACTGGCTACGCGAACAGGCGCAACAGGTGGCCGATACATATCGATAGCTCTGAAAGCCGGTTCGAAGAACCCCATCCCATCGAATTTTCAATTCTTTGCGATTAGAGGACATGCCCTGTCCTCTAATGCTCGGTATTCTGGCTAAGACAATCACAATCGAAAGGAAAAACATGGAATACACCATCGTCGAACTTCCCGAGCGCCGCATCGTCGGGCCGACCATCCGCACCTCCAACAGCGCCCCCGACTGCGCCGAAAAGATCGGCGGAGTGTGGCAATCGTTCATGAGCGACGGCATGGCCGAATCGGTGCCGAACGCTTCGGTCGAACCCTATGCATGCTATGGTTTGTATTACGATTACGACATGGCGGACGAGTCCTACGCCATGATGGTCGGATGCGAAAGCGCGCAGGGTGCGCTGCCCGAGGAAATGGAAGAGCTTGTGATCCCGGCGGGAACTTATGCTAAGTTCACCGTCCACGGCGATTGCGTCAACACGGTTATCAAAGCATGGGATGAAATCTGGGCCATGGAGGATCTGGCGGCAAAGCGAGCCTGGACTGTCGACTTCGAGGCGTACCCGCCCTCGGAGGACCAAAACGATACCGATATCGATCTCTACATAGCAATCAAGGCATAGTCGCCGACAAGACGAATCGAAAGGAATCCCATGGCAGAGGCGAAGTTCGACTTTAAAAAGGAGTACCGCGATCTGTACCTCCCAAAGACCAAACCCTCAATCGTCGACGTGCCGGCCATGGGGTTCATTATGGTCGCCGGCAAAGGCGATCCCAACGAGGGGGGCGGACAGTATCAGCGCGCCGTCGGTATCCTGTACGCCATCGCATTCACCATCAAGATGTCGAAGATGTCAGGCGACCAGCCCGAGGGATACTTCGACTACGTGGTTCCTCCGCTCGAAGGGCTGTGGTGGAACGAAGGCGCTCCTTTCGACGGCATCGCAGTGAAGGACAAAAGCGCGTTCTCCTGGATCGCGATGATAAGGCAACCCGAATTCGTCACCTCGGAGGTGTTCGAATGGGCCGTCGCGCAAGTCGCTCGGAAGAAACCGGAAATCGACCCCTCGCCCGCCCGATTCGAAATCTACGAAGAAGGGCTGTGCGCCCAGATAATGCACAAAGGCCCTTATGACGACGAACCCGCCTCCATCGCGCTGCTTGAACGGTTCGTCGAAGAGCAGGGTTTCGAAAACGAGATCTCGGATGCGCAGGAACCGTTCCCCGTTGCGCGGAGGCACCACGAGATCTACCTCGGCGACCCGCGCAAATCAAAGCCGGAGAACATGAGAACGGTACTTCGGCACCCCGTGCGCCGCGCTTGAGAAAAGCCGCGCGCAACTTCGCCATTCCGAATCCTCACGATGCCCACAGGTATGCGGATGCGCTTCGCTATACTATTTCGGTAATTACTTATGTACGCTGCGACGCAACGCAGCATCGACCGAAAAGGAGCGAAGTACATGGTTCGGATGATTCCCGCGAAAACCATCCTCCAGAGGTCTCGCTACGAGCCTTCCGAATGGTTCGGAATCGACTACATCATAAACCTGTACAGGGGCTGCCCCCATGGTTGCATCTATTGCGACAACCGCAGCAACTGCTACGGCATCAAGAATTTCAACGAGGTGCAGGCTAAGGAAGACACCGACATCCTGCTTGCCAAATCCCTTCATGCGAAGAGAGCGGCAGGGGTCATCAGCACCGGGGTCGTCTCCGATTGCTACAACCCCTGCGAAGAAGAGCTCGGGCTGACAAGGCGTGCGCTTGAAATCATCGCAGACTGCCGCTTCGGAGCCGACATCAACACGAAAAGCCCCCTTGTCACCCGCGACATCGACGTGCTCACGCGGGTTGCCCGGGCGCGCTCGGCAAACATACGGTTCACCATTACCACCGCAGACGACGATCTGGCACGAACGCTCGAGCCTTGCGCGCCCGCTCCGAGCGAACGCTTCGCAGCCATGAAGGAGGTGAGCAGCTGCGGGCTGTTCACGGGCGTCATGCTCACGCCTCTCATTCCCTTCGTCACCGATACGCGCGAAAACATCGAGGAGATCGTCGAGCTCGCCCACGAAAACGGCGCGCGGTTCATCTACACGCTCGGCGGCATCTCCATCCGCGATGGGCAGAAGGAATACTTCATGCGCAAGCTGAAAGCCATGTCCCCCAAACTCGCAAAGCGCTTCAGCAACACCTACGGGACGTCGTATTTCTGTTACAGCCTCGAACTGAACGACATCCTCGATCTGCTCAGAGCGCGTTGCGAAAAAGCCGGCATGCTCTACCGCATGGACGACATCATCAGGGCAAGCCAAAACCATGTCGAGCAAGAGCAGGCAAGCCTGTTTTAACGGGCGGAACGCGAAGAAAAAGCGCTGGCGGCGCGGTGGGTGCGAAAATCCGCCACAGCCCTACTCGGCGACGGCGAAATCTTCCGACGAGAAATCCCGATAGAAGCGGCCGCGCAGGGCGGTGAACCGAAGCACGCAGTAGTCGGGATCGGCGACCCCGAGAGGGTAGTAAAGCGTATCCCCCTCTTCCCAGATCATCTCTTTCGAGGAGGCATCTTCGAGGACCTCCATGGCTCCCTGAAGCATGACTCCCCGAAAGAACCGACGATCGACGAAGTACACGCACGCCTTGGGGTCGCGCCGATAATCGGCGACGCGCCGTGACGAGGTGTTGGTGGTGAAGTAGAACGTGCGGATGCCCTCCCGCTTGCGCGGGGGCAGCATGGCTTTGACGCCTGGAAACCCGTCTTCGCCAACCGAGCCGAGAAACGACGTGTTCTGGCTGTCTATCAGATTCCCGATGGTTTGCTCGACGTCCCTCATGGACGTGCCTTTCTCTTCCTCGGTTTCGGCTCGGGCAACTCGGCGCACGTGATGCGCACAAGCTGGGCGAGGAATTCCGCATCTTCGAGATCTTCGATCAAAAACGCCTCGCGAGCGCCTTCATAGGGTATACCGCGCGGACAATCGGGCATAAGCCGCTCTCCCCCCTCGGTGATTTTCACCAGAAAGCGATCGTCGCATACAAGCCCGAAGTACTTCCCCTCGCAGTAAATGCCGTACTCGCCGAACATTTTGCGTGCGTGGATATGCCCCGCAGACGCCAGCCGGTCGCACACGTAATCGACGAATTCTCGGCTTGATGCCATAACGCCTCCTTTATTCCGGCGACCTTCGCAAGCCGCGCCTTCGCAACGTGCGACCAGGCCGCAGGCTTTGCATGCAGCCGCCTGCGCGCCCTTCGGCAGCCGCCTGGGCCGCCCTCTCGCAACCAGCACCCGCACGGCCGGCTCCTCGGCAGCCGGCCGTGACGCCCTCGTTCGTTCGCGCCATACTACTATACGAACATTTGTTTGTCAATTAGAAACCGATACGGGAGAGCTTACCGACCCCCGACCAACACGGGCTGCTCGCCCGTCGTTAGCAGATCGAAAACAAAGCCTGCTCGCGGCCGTGGTATGATGCGCAGGCTTTTACGATGCATCCCATGGATGCGAACGGATCAACGAGATAAGGATTTGCCGATGGGTATCTACGTGATCACCGGAGCCAGCAGCGGCATCGGTGCTAAAACTGCTTCGATATTGAAGGAGCATGGACACGAAGTTGTGAACATCGACCTCAAGGGCGGCGATATCGACGCGAACCTCGCCTCCAAAGAAGGACGCGCAGCTGCGATAGCCGAGCTACACGAACGATATCCCGAGGGCATCGATGCGATCATATGCAACGCCGGCGTCTCAGCAGCCAACGGCAGCATTCCGCTCATCATCTCGCTCAACTACTTCGGGGCAACCGAAATGGCGATCGGCGTGCGCGACCTGCTTGAGAAGAAGGGCGGCAACTGCGTGGTCATCTCGTCCAACACCATCGCGCAGGGAGCTGCGCGCATGGACGTCGTCGGCATGCTCAACAACCAAGCCGACGAGGACCGCATCCTCGAGCTCGTCAAAAACTACGACCCCGCGAGCGCCCATGCATTCTACGCGGCCACGAAATATGCGCTTGCCCGCTGGGCCCGCCGCATGAGCGCCGATTGGGGCGCACGCGGCGTCCGGGTGAACGCCGTTGCGCCCGGCAACGTGCGCACCGCCATGACCGACCAGCTTACCGACGAGATGCTCGTTGCCGTGCGGGCGCTGCCCGTTCCCACCAACTACGGCGGCGATCCGCTTATGGATCCCGCCGAAATCGCAAACGCGATCGCCTTTCTGTCCTCGCCCGAAGCACGCGGCGTTAACGGCGTCGTGCTCTTCGTCGACGGCGGCACCGATGCGCTCTTGCATTCCGAGAAAGTCTACTAGGAGGCCCCGATGATCATTCAAGCTTTCGTCGAATCCATGCAGAACAAAGATCACAAGGCGCTCTCGGAGTGCTTCACCGAAACCTGTCGCCTGTTCGATTACTGCCCGCAGCTTATCGGCCTCGAGAACTTCTACACCTACGGAAAACGAGCGATCGACATGTTCTATCACAACCAGTTCGTCCTGAGCGGGTTTTCGATGCTCGATCCGCGCATCATCGACGAACGCACCGTCAATTTCTACGCCGACTACAACGGCGTTGTCGTCCATGCGGTTGCAACAATCGAGAACTGCAACGACGGCAGCTGCGCTCTCGATAACAGCCTCATCCAGGAAATGGTGATTCGTCCGGCGTAACGCGCAGCTCGCCGACGATTTACCCGGTACAGGCTGATCCCGCACAATCGGCGCAGAATCAGCCTGGAAGATTTGCATAGGGTCGGCTCGCCAGGCCGGCCTTTTATGCAATACGGCTGAAAAGTTCTCGAACCCCTCTTGTTATAAGAACGTTTGTTCGGTATAATCGACTCATCGAAGCGGACATGCCTTTCCGAATTCAGGCCGGCGCCCTACGCTGTTTTGGCATCCCATCCAGTCCGCCAATCCAAACCAATGCACTATCAAGGCTTTCGAAGGAAAGGATGGCGAAGCTATGCACCAAACCGAGGTCGATCGCGCACGCACCGTGCACCAAACCGAAGCAGAAAGAACGCTCCGCAACGAAATGCAGCTTTTCGAAGGTTGCGAAATCAGATTGCTCTGGAGCGCTGAAGATGAGGATTGGTATTTTTCCATCGTCGACGTCATCGCGGTTCTGACAGAAAGCAAAAACCCGCAAGCATATTGGAGAGTACTGAAGAAAAGGCTTTTCGACGAGGGAAATCAAACCGTTACAAATTGTAACGGTTTGAAGATGAAGGCCCCCGACGGCAAAATGCGCATTACCGACGTCGGCACAACCGAGCAGATTCTGCGGCTCGTGCAGATAATCCCCTCGCCCAAGGCGGAGCCTTTCAAGCTTTGGCTTGCCAAAGTAGGCAAAGAGCGCATCGATGAGACGTTCGATCCCGAACTCGCCATAGAAAGGGCGATCGGATACTACCGCCAAAAAGGCTATAACGAAGAGTGGATAAGCCAACGGCTTTGCCCCGCGCACGCACCAGGCACCCTTGCACGCGAAGAGGAAGTCCGTGGAGCGGCACGCGACTTCGAATACGCCATACTCACCAACGACATTTATCGCGCTTGGTCGGAAATGCCGGCACGCGAATACCGGAATTTCAAGGGCCTCACCAAGGAAAGCTTACGCGACAACACGGGCGATATGGAGCCCGCCCTCACAACGCTCGCAGAAACGACGGCTGCCGGAATCACCCGGTCAACTGATTCCGAAACGCGCCCCGCGCATCGCGAGGTCGCGAAGGCCGGCGGCGAGGTCGTCGGCATCGTGCGGAAAGCATCTGAGGAAAGGATCGGGCACCCGGCAATCACAGAGAAAACCGCTCCGAACTTCGGAAGGATTCTCTCCGAGGTCATCGAAGCACAGTCGCTCGAAAACAAGCCGTTCGAATTCTTTCCAAAACAGCGGAAGTGAAGCAGCAGGGCAAAGCGGACGCACCCTGTCCGCTTTGCCCTGCTATGATGGGCGCATGAAAACAATCAAAGCAAAATCGATCCTCCAGAAAGTCCGCTACGACAACGCGCAGTGGTTCGGCATCGATTACAACATGAACCTGTACAAAGGATGCTGCCACGGCTGCATCTACTGCGATAGCCGCAGCGATTGCTACCGCATCGATAAGTTCGATGAAGTGCGCGTCAAGTTCGACGCGCTCGCCATCCTCAATCGAGAGCTGCGCTCCCGACGAAACAAGGGTGTCGTGGGCATCGGCGCCATGTCCGATACATACAACCCGTTCGAGCGGGAGCTCGAGATAACACGCGGGGCGCTTCAGCTCATCGACCAATACGGATTCGGCGTATCGATTGACACGAAAGGATCGCTCGTCACGCGCGACATCGATGTGCTGCAGCGCATAAGCCAGCAACACTCGGCAATCGTCAAACTCACCGTCACGACAACCGACGACGCGCTTGCGAGCATCATCGAACCGGGCGCGCCATCTCCCTCGAGGCGGCTTGCCGCCCTACGCGAGCTAGCCGACGCCAACCTGTTCTGCGGCATCCTCTTCACACCCTTGCTGCCGCACATCACCGATGACGACGCTTCGATCGAATCGATAGTGGAGGCCGCGCATCAGGCAGGAGCGCGGTTCATATACAGCATGGGAGGCGTAACCATGAGGACGGGGCAGAAGGAATACTTCCTTGACCGCCTCAAGGCCGTCTCACCCAGCCTGCCCCAATGCTACCGTGAGGAATTCGGGGATCGCTACCTGTGCAACTCCCCGCGAAAGCGCGAAGCCCTTGCCCTGCTGCGGAAGCTCTGCAAGGAGGCAGGTCTGCTTTACCGCATGCCCGATATCATCGATGCATACAAGAAAAGAGAGCCGAATCAGATGGGACTGTTTTAACGCCGCTGCTCGCACGCGATCGAAGCCCGACGCCACTGCGCAAGCAAGCCAATGCAGCTCTCAGTGCCCGCGCTTCTTCTCTTTGCGCTTTTGCCGTCTGAACTCGTAGCGGCGCTCCTCAGCGAGAAGCCGCTCCTCTCGTCCTTGCTTCCTTCGATCGGATTTGCCCGCCTCGTATCCATCGCGTATGGCCTGTTGGGCTTTCGTGCTGACGCCGCGTCGCTCGATTTCGCGGTGTATCGTTCGCTGCATCCGCTTAGGATTGATTTTCGTTGGACGTTTTAACAGCTCCGTCTCCCTCGCTTCCCTGTCATCGGAAAGAGAGGGACGCATGTTCGCGCCGAATCCCAGCTTGCCCCATTGCTCGCACACAAATGCGAGAACGACCTCGTCAGTCGGCTCATGGGGTCCGAACACGATGCGGCGCGCCTCGTACGCGCCGCCGTCTTCATGTTCGCAAATTCCAACCCAAAATTGGCCGTCGTGAAGTATCGTCAATGTCGATGATGAATTGACCTGCATGAATCCTCCTATGTCGTTGTACCGCGCGAAGAAGGGACAACCAAGGAGGCAGGTTACTGACGGGTCGATCTGCTCGCCTGGTTCGAACTTGTTCATCGAAGGGCGGCGGCTTATCGACTCCGCATCCGGACTACCGGCCGGATCGTGTTTTTATCTTCGCAGTACTCAGTATAGCGCAGGTGCGGATAAAGGGCGAAAACCATTGACGGCTGCAACAGGCTAATCCATGCGGAAAAGATCCAACCGTCGCGCCGAGCCACGAGCCAGACGCATCGCACGCGCAGGCAATCCCCTGCGCGTGAAAAGGCGAATTTTGCCATATTTTCGATTTCGGCGTGCACGCAAGGGCGTGTCGGCAAGCACGGGCTGCATGCAATCCCAAGAGAGCCAACGTGCAGCATCAGCGTCGCATCGCAACGCAGTCGAGCGATCGCCGCGTCCACTTAGCCGGCATAACCCGCTTAGCCCGCCTAGCCCGCTATGCCCGCAAAGCTCACGATGGCGTCGGCGGTCTCTTCCCACTGGTCTTTCGGGGAGATCGCCGCTGCGCCGTCGCCCGCCTGCTCGCCGTAGTTGCCGAACTGCGCATGGTTGCCGCCGACGATAACTCCCTCTTCAAAATCGCTCGGCAGGTTTGAAAGCGCATCTTCGTAAGCATCGCGGTTGAGCACCTCGTCCTCGCTCCCGTAAAGCGAGAGCACCGACAGGCCGCTCTGAGAAAGATCGGCGGTTGAGTACGAGGCAAGCAGTACCACGCCGCTTAGCTCATCGACATGATCGGCAGCCCACCCCGATGCCACAACGCCCCCGAGCGAATGGCCCGCCACATACCATGTTTCGATATCCGGATACAGCTCAATCACACGTGACGCGGCGTTGGAGTCGAAGAATGCTATGTTGAACGGAACCTCGACGACGGCGCAGAACACCCCGCGCTCCGCAAGCTCCCGGGCGAGAGGCGCATAGGCGTCGTATGCGACCTTGGCACCCGGATAGACGATGACGCCCACCGATGCATCAGGGTTGCCGAAAGCGACGATCCCTTCGGATCGGTGCACCTCGAGATCGGTGGTCGATGCCAGGTAAACCTCGTTTCCCGAAGAGGCACGGTAGTAGTCGTTTACGTAAACGGCGAATCCCACGGCGCACACCAGCACGATCACCGCCAGCGCAACCGCCACCCACCGAGCTACGTGCCGTTTCTTTCCTGTCGCGCCATGAGGCTCGCTCGAACCAACCTGCGCTGCTCCCTGGTTTGCCATCTGCATCGGATCCTTGCCAATTCGTTTATCTTGCATTGCAAGATCTGAAGTATACGCCCGAAACGACCGTCATCGTCGCTTTTTCGCCTCCTGTTGCATTCCTGAAACCCCACAGCCCCCGGGAGATTGCCCAAAACACGGCAGCGCCCGTCGATCGGGTTCGCGCGCTCGACGGGTCTCCCCTCATGCCAATTAATGTTTATCGTTTTACTTATAGTTTGATACAATTAGCTCATCAGGGGATTTAACTGAACATCTGAGTACGTAAGAGCATATCGCGCCTCAGCCGGCGAAAGGACATCGATGGACGAAAAACCTATCACGAGAAAAACCATTCCCGATGAAGAGGCCATAGGAAAAGCGATCATCGAAGCCTTGAAGAGCGGTCGACCGCGATCAAGCTCCGCTGTTGAAAAAGAGGTAGCAACCGCCCTTGGGCTCAGCAGAGCCGAGAAGGCGTACAAGATCGGGCACAGCAGTACAGCGCTTTTTGAAAACCGCTTCAAGAAATCCCAATCTGAACTCTACGGACGGGGCCTGATCGACCGCCCCTCCCTTGGCAAGCTGAAGCTCACCGAGGCAGGACTCGCCTACCTTGAAGCCGCTGGCGAAAAAGAACGCCATGCCGAAGAGCCCGCCAAAAAGAAACCCGAATCCGCTTCCGACATCGGCCCATCAACCCCCTATCGCGTAGCGGACCGCGAACCGGCGAAAGGGAGGCAGGCCGCCGAAGCTTCCCCCGGCAACACGCCTTTTTCTTTCGTAGAGCTCCCGAAGGCGAATCGGCAGACGAGGAAAACGCCTCCAATGCTGCCGCTCGTCTTGGCCCTCGTCGCAATCGTCCTGTGCTGCATAAAGCCGCTCGCCCCCTTAGGGGTGCTCTGCGGCATTGCTTCGATAGCGTTGTTCCTCCTATCGAAAAACACTCAGATAGGCATCAAGGCCCCGAAAGCCTCGATAGCCCTGTCGGTGTTATCGCTCTTCCTCGGCGTTTCCGTTGCTTTCGGAGCGGGATCTCCGCCAGCTGCACCCGATTCCAGCAATCCGTCAACCACCGTAGCAGAATCCCCGCAACGCGCCGAGCAGAACGGGGCCGCCGAGAAGGAGGAAGCCGCCGTACTCTCCTTCTCCGTTTCTGCGAGCGAATGGGAATCGGGCAAAACGGTTCCCGTGCTCATAACGTGCACGGAAGGAGCGAGCAAGGGCTTATCCGAGCTCCATGACGCAAAACCGGGAAAAGTGTACGAACTCGACTTCCAAGATGGATCCTACACGTTTGCGATCGATGCGGCGGCCCTGTCCGACGACGCGACGATCTACGCATCCGATCCGGTCTCGTACGTATTCGATCTGAAGAAAAGCCATACGGTCAAGCTATCCCTGAAGAAAGACACCGAGGCGATGGCACGTATCCAGGCCGAAAAGGAGGCTGCGGAAAAACAAGCCGCGGAAGAAGCGGCTGCAGCGGAAGCAGCCGCCGAAGCGGAAGCCAAAGCTGCGGCGGAAGCCGAAGCGGCGGCCGCAGCCGCTGCGGCCAGCGCGCCCGACAACGGGGGCTACACCGTCTATATAACCGAAACGGGAGAAAAATACCACGCCGACGGATGCCGATATCTCAAGAAAAGCAAGATACCCATATCCAAATCGGATGCAATCGCCCGCGGATACGGGGCCTGCAGCAAGTGCAATCCTTAGCCATTCGGGCGTCGTTGAAACTCGCTTACCGCGTCCCGGTCGCCTCTTCGAACCCAATGGCAATCGTCAGCATGTCGCCGACAAGCTCGGCCTCGACTGACGCGCCCATCGCGTGGCAAAGCTGCGAGACGATGGCAAGGCCCAAGCCCCCGTTGCCATCCGAGCGCGAATCGCTTCCCTGATAGAACCGCTCGAACAATCGCGCCGGGTCGATCATCTCGGGTTGCGCAACGCGGTTCGAGAACGAAATCGTCGAAGCGCGTTGCTCGATCGTCGGCGCATCCGCCCCATAGCGCAACGCGTTTGCGGCGAGGTTGCGAAACACCCGGACGAGCGCTTCGCCGTCAGCCATCACAACGAACCGATCGCTCTCAAGCTCGATTCGCGGAGTCCATCCCTTTTCCTGGAACTGCGGATACAGCGCAAGAAGCGTTTCGGCCAAAACCGCATTCGCCTCGACCGGGCCGCGCTCGAGGCGGTAATCGGGATCCTGCACCTGCGCATACGCGAAGAGCTGATCGAGCAGCTTCGATGCATCGTCGATGCGCCGCCCGATCGCCGTAAGGTAGCGCCTCTGAACCGCTGGATCGGTTTCCGCCTCAAGCAGCTGCGCATATCCCTTCGCTCCCGCAAGGGGCGTTCTGATATCGTGCGAAAGATACGTCAGCCCCCTGCGCATCTCGCTTGCATGCTCTTCGGCAGCGGCGCGTTCTCCCTGATGGCGATCGAGCTGACGGTTGATCGCCTGTCCAAGCCGAACGAAACCGCGCGAGTGCATCGACACGGTGACTCTCGTGTTGCTCGACGAATCCCGCTGGCTCAGGTACCGAGCGAGTGCGCGCAGCTCTCGCTCGGAGCGAACGAGCTGCACGCAGAGCACGGCAACCGCAACAGCGAGGATGACAACGATCGCTACCAGGGATTCCATGATCTAGATATCCTTCTTCTTAAGGATGAGCAGGCTCAAAACCGCATAACCGGCCAAGAACACGAGGCACACTGCCGCAATGTGCACGCTGCTCAAGCCGCCATCGACGCCTATGCCGTATCCGAGCGAGCGCATGCAGCCGTACAGCGTGAAATCACCCAGATCCGCAACGCTCGGGAAGAGCGAAAGAACGGCTTCGACAAGGGCAACGACAAGACCGCTTCCGACGACGATGCCGATGGCGATGCCCGCGGCCATCTTGCGCGTCAACCAAACGAACAGGGCCGTGAGCATTCCCATACCCGACAGCACAAGCACCACCAGCGCAAACCACAGGGCCATATCCCCCGCGGGGGCGGCCTGCATTTCTATCCCGAAGACAGCCGCACCTGCAAGCGTCGCCCCCACGGTAACAAGCGTGAACACCACAGCGAGCAGCACCGTCTCGACAACCCGCGCAACAAGAAAGACCGTGCGGCTCGGGGAGGCGGTGAACACGTTCTTGCTGAACCCGTTCTCGAACTCGGCTGCGAAGAAGATGGCGATGAACACCACGAACAAACACGCCAGCCCTCCCCCGTTCATGAAGATGTTGCCGACAAGGGCCATGGGAGTAAGACCCGAAACCGCATACTGAGCCTGCGCGATGCTCTGACTGATCTCGTTCATATCGATCTGATCGCCGCCGGGCGTCGTTACGCCGAATCGAAAACCCGAACCCGATGCCACGTTGCCGGCATTCTGCATCGTCTCCATGAATTCGGGGGAGAGCATGTAATTGAGCGATCCCATGGCTACGATGCCGAGGACGACCAGAGAGCCGAGCAGTATCCACAACGATTTGCTGCGAACGGCACGGTAGAAATCCATTCTCAAGATATTAGCCACGGTACTCATCTCCCATCAAGCCAACGAAAAATTCTTCGAGATCGCGCCTGTGGGCATAGAGCCCCTGAACGGCGATTCCGGCATCGTTGAGCGCACTGCCGATAACGGCCGCATCGGCGATGCCGAAGACCCTGATGGAATTGTCGGGCATGACCTGGAACCGCGCCTGCGGGAAATGCTCTTGCAGCAAGGCGAGCGAACGCGTCGGGTCGGCCGCTGAAAGCTGCAAACAATCGCTGCATTCCTGATCGACCTCCGCCGCAGTGAGCTCGCGGACCATCCGCCCGTTGCGAATAACTCCGTAGCGCGTCGCCATGCGCCCGAGCTGCTCGAGCACGTGGGAGCTGATGACGACCGTGATGCCCCGCTCGCCGTTCAGGCGAACGATGAGCTCGCGGATTCCACGGGCGCCCTCGGGATCAAGCCCGTTGAGCGGCTCGTCGAGCAGCAGCAGGTCGGGATCGCCCAAAAGCGCGAGACCGAGCCCGAGGCGCTGCTTCATGCCCATCGAGAACTGCTTGGTCTTCTTCTTGCCGACGCCTCCGAGGCCGACGAACCCCAGCAGTTCGTCCACCTTGCGTTTCGGGTCGACAAGGCCCAGGCAGAGCGCCTTCAGCATCATGTTGTCGTAAGCCGTCATGCCGCCGTACAGGCCAGGCGCCTCGATAAGCACCCCCATGCGACGAATCGCCTCGCCGTCGGCGTCTTCGCCAAACAGCCTGATATCGCCTCCCGTCGGCTTCGACAATCCTGCCAGCATTTTCATGACCGTCGATTTGCCGGCGCCGTTGAGGCCGACGAATCCGTAGATATCGCCTTTTGCCACGTGCATATCGAAATGATCGACGGCACGTTTGCCGCCGTAGGATTTTTCGAGCCCGTAGGTTTCAATTACGTTCACAATCCGCTCCTTTCCATCGCTTTTCGTTTCGGTATGCATCCACGATACGAAAGGGGGTTTCAGCAATCGCCTTGAAACCGTTAAGAAAGATTAAAGATGGTTCGAATCGCTGCAAGCGGGATGAATCCATCGAGTCATTCCGCAAGCTTGAACCCGATGCCCCATACCGTTTCGATATACGAATCGGTTCCGGAGGGCTTCAATTTGCCGCGAATGTTACTGACATGCACGTTGATCGCCTTCTCCTCGATGAAGCATTCCTCGTTCCACGCCACCTCGAATAGCTCCTGCTTGGTGAACACTTTTTTCGGACGGCGGACGAGAGCTTCCACGATGTTGTATTCGATACGCGTAAGCTTTATCGGCTCGCCCGCAACCCTGAACGTGCGGGCGGAGGAATCGATGACCCAATCCTTGTATCTCAGCCGGCCGTCGCCCTCGGCTTTTTCCTGCGATCCCGAAATCGCCAAGCGTCCTTCCGCCCGCGCGGCGTGACGCAGCTGCACGGTAACGCGGGCGAGCAGCTCGTCGAGATCGAACGGCTTCACCAGGTAGTCATCGGCGCCGCAGCGCAAAAGCTCGGCCTTGCCCGCAGGCTCGCCAAGCGCCGAGACGACGATGACGGGAACATCGCCGTAACCGCGAATGAGCTCGACGAGCTTCTCGCCTCGGATGCCGGGAAGCATCAGATCGGTGATCACCAGATCGTACGCCAAACCGCTCCGCTGCGACGATTCGAGCAGCATGCGGGCTTCGCTTCCCGAATAAGCCTGCGTGCAGGCGCAGGCGTTGCGGCTCAGATGGGTGGCCATGACCTCGTTGATATCGGCGTCGTCTTCGATGATGAGTATATGCGCTGCCATGTATGCCTATCGGACGGTTTCGGATTCCATTGCTTCATTCTCTCACAAGATCGGACGCATCGGAACAGCCGGCTCGGTGCGTATACGCCGCCCGCAGCTGCGCGATCTCCTTGCCGTGTCCCTCAAGATCGTTGGGTGTTTCCAGAAAAAACGGCAGCTCGCACAACAACGGGTGGTTCATCACCGCAACGAGCGCGTCGAAGCCGATCTCGCCCGCCCCGATCGTAGCATGCCGATCTTTGCGGGAGCCGCAGGGGTTGAGCGAATCATTGAGATGGATGGCCCTCAGGCGATCGATGCCGACAACCCGGTCGAACTCATCGAGAACGCCGTCGAGATCGCCCGCGATGTCGTAGCCCGCATCCCATACATGGCAGGTGTCGAGGCATACGCCGAGCCGATCTGAAAGCTCCACGAGCCCCATGATAGCCGCAAGCTCCTCGAACCGACCGCCCACTTCGGTCCCCTTTCCCGACATCGTTTCAAGCAGCACGGTGGTCGTCTGACTGCTGTTGAGAACCTCGTTCAGCACGTTGGCGGTTTTCTCCACCCCGACATCCATCCCCTGCTTCACATGGCTGCCGGGATGGAAATTGTACATCTGATGAGGGGTGTTTTCCATGCGGGCCAAATCGTCTTTGAACGTCATGAGGGCGAACTCCCGCACGCGGTCGTCGGCGGCAGCGGGGTTGAGCGTATAGGGTGCATGCGCGAGGATCTGCACGATGCCCTGGCTTTCAGCATATGCGTAGAACGCCGCCACATCAGCGGCATCGATGGCCTTCGCCTTGCCCCCGCGCGGATTGCGCGTGAAGAACTGAAACGTGTTCGCGTCGATCGATACGGCGTCCTTCGCCATGGCAAGGTAGCCCTTCGAGCTCGACAGATGGCATCCGATAGTCAGCATGCGCACTCTCTTTCTTTTGCGATCGCAACCACTCTACCAAAGAGACGCGCACTTCGCACGTCCGCGACGAACCGCACGCAATCTGCTTCGCGTGCTCGCAGGGCGCGCCCCTACACCAGCACGGCGAGCGCGATAAGCGCTATGATGATCGCGAGCGCCCCGCCATCGATCAGACCGAACGGATAATCTTTGCTGCCCGACATCCTGTCGCGAAGGTAAAACCCGCGTACCTCGGCCGCCATCGCAGCTTGTTCCGTCCGCCCGACCGATGTGATGAGCAACGGAGCGCACAGGGGAAGTACGAGCCTGAGTTTTCTGACCGGGTTCTTCGTATCGAAATCCACGCCGCGCGCCGTTTGAGCCTCGATGATCGAAGACATCTCGTCGGTAAAAACAGGGATGAACTTGAGTGCAGTCGTAACCGTGAACGCGTACTTGTACGGCACATGCAGCACCTTCACAAGTGCGTTGGACAAATCGCTCATCTGCGTCAGGGCGAGCATGAGCGCAAGCGGCATGGTGGCATCGATCAGGCGTAAAACCACAAGCGCGGCGATGCGCAGCCCTTCGTCGGTCACGAAGAGGAACACCGGCGTTCCCGCACGGATGAACAGAACCTGCAGCACGAAAAGGAATGCGCAGATCTTCACCAAGCCGAACAGAAGCGAGAACGTCTTTCGCCGAATGCCGCCGACCAACCCGATGCACACGTTGAACGCCAAAAGGACGAGCAGGTACACGAAGCTATCGCTTAGAAACGCAGCGATGCACACGCCCAGCGCAAGTGCGATCTTCGCAACCGGGTTCAGCCTGTGCAACACCGATGAGCCTGCGGAGTAATCGAGCAATCCCGCCATTACGACACCTTCCTTCCCTCGAAACCAGCCGTCCGCAAAGCTTCGAGCATCGCAGACGACGTTGCAGCCCGATCGAACAGGCCGCCGAAGCGCGATGATGAAAGCCGCATAGAGAGCTCGATGATCTGCGGGGGCATAAGCGATGCCTCCCCCATGACGGCCCCGTCGCGAAACACCGCTTCGGGAGCTCCGTCGGCAACGAGTCGGCCGCCGCCCATGGCGATCACGCGATCGGCGAAGTCGAACACGAGTTCCATATCGTGCGATACCATGACGACGGTCGTTCCCGCGCCATTGAGCTTCTTGATGCGGTCCATGATATGCATGCACTCGCAGTAGTCGAGCCCCGTCGTGGGTTCGTCGAGGATGAGGACCTCGGGTTCGCACACCACGACCGAGGCGAGCGCAAGCAGCTGGCGTTCTCCTCGCGAAAGCATGAACGGCGCCGACTGGCCGTCGAACCCGAAATCCGACAGCACCTCGCCGACGCGTCGTTCGATTTCCTCCTCGGGCACGTCGCGCAAGCCCAATCCGAAGGCCAGCTCGTCGGATACCGTGTTCTGGCAAATCTGACGATCGGGGTCTTGGAAAAGCATGCCGACTTTGCGCGCGACGGCGCTTGTTTTAAGATCGGTCGTCGGCACGCCTTCAACCAGCACCGTTCCCGCAGTCGGCTTCAGAAGGCCGTTCATGAGCTTAGAGGTTGTGGTTTTTCCCGCGCCGTTGCTGCCGATCAAAGCGACGAATTCGCCTTTGCAAACCGAAAACGAGAGGTCCGACACAACCGCATTGCCGTCGGCCTGGGCCTCGTAGGCGTAGCTTACACCCTGGAATTCAAGCATCGTTTTCATGCGACGATCCCTTCGATCAGCGATTTCGCTTCCTCCACGTTAACCGCGAACCGATCGACCGCATAGCCCTCTTCATGAAGCAACAGCGAGAGCGTGGTCACGCGTGGGACGTTCACTCCGATGGCGAGCAGCTCGGCGGCATTGCGCAGCACCGAACGCGTCTCGCCGCAGTAGCGCACCGCCCCGTCGCTCAACACCGCAAGATGCCGAGTGAATTCGGCAAGCAGGCCGATCTTCTGCTCGACCACCACAACCGTGATCCCGCAGCTCTCGTTCAGTTCGCGCAAAAGCTCGAATATCTGGCGCGAGCTTGCGGGGTCGAGCGCACCCGTCGGCTCGTCGAGCAGCAGAACGCGCGGCTTGAGCGCCAGCACCGCGGCAACGGCAACCTTCTGCTTCTGTCCGCCCGAAAGAGACGAGATGGCGCGATGGCGCAAATCGGAAATCCCCACGCTCTCGAGCGCCTCTGCCATGCGCGGTTCTATCTCGGCCCGGGAAACGCCGAAGTTCTCGAGCCCGAACAGAATCTCGTCTTCCACCATCGACGCCACCATCTGCGCATCGATATCCTGGAACACCGTCGCCGCGATGCGCGATAGATCGGTAAGGCTCGTTTCGAACGTGTCGTTTCCGCCAAGCAGCACCGATCCGAAGAAATCGCCCTTGCAGTAATGGGGAATGATTCCGTTCATGCTGTAGATAAGCGTGGATTTCCCCGCTCCCGAAGGCCCGATTATCCCCAGAAAATCGCCTTCGCGTACCGTGAGGCCGACCGACGAGAGCGCCGGCCTGCTTGCGCCATCGTAAGTGAAGCTCACGTTCTGCACGTCGATTATGGGTTTCGACTCCGCGGTCATGTCGACTTCCTTCCGTCTCACTACCGAAACGCGCCTACGCGATGGCCTTTTTCGGCGCTTCCTTCTTGAGCACCTTGGCGAGCGGCACGTAGAGCGCCTGAACGATCACGCAGTTGATGAGCGCAGTGCACAGCACGATCGGCACGTATGCCACAAGGCTCGACGCATCGGCGCCCAGGAACAAGAACAGGCACACGGTGAATGCGCCTCCCGAAACGACGGTTGCCACGAAGGTGCTCACGATGGTCTGCAGGTTGGCGCGACCGATCTTCATCGGGATGCGAACGAGCGCCGCCATGGCAACCGCCCCGAGGAATTCAGAAATGAAGTTGATGTAGGGGGTGCCGGGAAGCAGCTGGCATACCGCGCCGGCTATCAAACCGATGATGGCGGCCTGTCCGAGGTTGGGCCTGACGAGCAGGATCGCAAGGCAGTACATCGCGATGATGAAGTTCGGCTTCATGCCGAAGAAGTTTACGAAGCTGCCCACGGTCATCTTGAGCACCGCGCCGGCCGCGAGCAGAACCGCTACGAGGATGAGCGCCGAAATGTCGAAGCCCTTCTTCTGCTCAACGTCGAGGCTGCGCTTGCGCACATCCTTCTCTTTGCCCGATGCCGCTTCAGGTGCAATCTCGCGTTTGATCTGATCTGCCATGTTCCTCAGTCCTTTCCTGCGGGTTCCTCCCGCGGTTTTCGTCCGTCCCCGGACTTCTGTTTCGGCCGGCACGAACTCGGATGAGGTTTTCGGCAATCAAACCAGGCGGCTCGCTCGACAAAATCGCACGCAGGACGTACGGCTTCATCGGCATGTGCGGTGCCGCAGCAACAAAAAAGACCTGTCCTTTGAGAAAAAGGACAGGTCTTGTACCTGCGGTGCCACCTTTTTTGACTCTGAAAAGAGCCCTCTCACGAAAATGCCAACACATTTTCTGCCCTTAACGCAGGCTCACGGTCCAGATACTCAGGCTGCGTACAGCCCTTTCCCCTTTCCCTCGGCGAACCATTTACCATCCAGCTTCCTACGGGAATCCCAGCTACGCCCGCTCTCTGTGAGTGCTCATGATGGCTTGACTCTCGCCTCATCGGTTTGAGGTATTCAATTGTGAGGGTACTATAGCACACGTTCACCCGATGCTGTCAACGTTTTTTATGCAGCGAAACACAGAGGGCACCCAGCGCATCCGAAACACGCGGGGTGCCCGTTGATCAGTTGATCAAGAAAAAGAGCCTTTAGAGGTCGAGGCCGTTGCAGATCATGGTATCGAGATTCTCGTTGAGTTTGTCCATGACCTTCGAAACGTTTGCAACTTCCTTGTCTCCGATGCCATCGAACAAGATCTCGAGGAACCTCTGCTCCTTCTCGTGATGCTTTTTGCAGAACTCATGGCCCTTCTTCGTGGCAGTCACGCGAATCTTACGCGCGTCGCTCGAGTCGGAAAGAAGCTTCACATAGCCTTTTTCCTGCAGTTTCAATGCCATTTGCTTGATGTTCTGGTGCGAGCTCCCCTCGCATTCGGCAAGCTGCCCGAGCGTCGGGGGCTCGTCGAACGTACCGATCGATGCGATGAGCGTACACTGGCGGCCGGTCAATTCGCGGAACGTCATCCGATCGATGGTTCCGAGCTTATTGCCGAAGCCGACAAGCATTCTCAGCATAAGGTAATCAGGGCTGTATTCGGATGCGTGGTCGCTATCTTTCATGATGCTCCTTCGGGTCTCTAATGGTAAGTCATTACGTCACTGATTGGTATCATAATACATGAAGCGACCTGCGACAAGAACTTTTTATCAGTTCATAACGTATATATAATCTTTTACCTTACATACTTCGGGAAATGTATGCTCGAAAACTCAGGTTTTGAGCAAATGCACAAGGAAAATCGAGTTCGGAAACCGAAGGCCGAGATGGCAGGACCGCACTGCCGCGACGGGCAAAGCTGCCCTCCTGCACAAAACAACCGCAACTGCCACCGCCGCCGAACGCGAGAAGGCGCAGCAAGGCGGGTTTTCGAACATCTGCTATTCAGGCGCTACCGGGCCGCGCGGGCGAGCATCTCGGCTGCGTGGGCAAGCGACGCTTCCGAAGCGTCGCCCGAAAGCATGCGGGCAACCTCGGCAATGCGCTCCTCGCCTTCCAGCAAAGCAAGCACGGTTTCGGGCGCAAAGGCGGCTTCCGTCGACTTCACCTCCTCCCCCTTGCCAGCCGAAGCGGGTTCCTCCCGCTTAGCTACCAGATAGTGCGTCTCGCCCACCACGGCAACCTGCGGCAGGTGGGTAACGACGATCACCTGATGGGTTCGGGCGAGATCGGAGAGCACCGAAGCCAAAGCGACGGCGGTCGCGCCGCCCACACCCGCATCGACCTCGTCGAACACAAGCGTCTCGACCTCGTCGGTTTCCCCCAGAACAACCTTGATGGCAAGCATGACGCGGCTCACCTCGCCCCCCGAAGCGATGCGGGCAAGCGGACGGGCGCTCAGGCCCTCGGCAGGCCTGAAGAGAAACTCGAACCGAGACGGCCCCGCCTTCGTCCACTGATCGCGCGCAAGCGGCTCGATGCTGCACTCTATGGATGCACCGCCCATTTCGAGCCGCGCCATCTGCCGAGACACCGCCTCGGCGAATCGCGGAGCCGCCTCGCGCCGTGCCGCGTCAAGCGCTTCGGCCGCCGATGCGAGCGCTTCTTCGGCTCGGTCCCGCTCCTTTCGAGCCACGCGGATGCACTCAGCAGAATCGTCGACGAGCGACACGAGATCGGCCGCCTCGCTGCGGCGCGCGATCACATCTTCGATACGGGGGCCGTAAGAGCGCATGATCCCCTGCAGAGCGCCCATACGATCTTGGTTTTCCGCCAGCGTCTCGGGATCGTATTCGATCGAATCGCGGTAGCGAAGCGCTTCGCGGGCAACGTCTTCGAGCACGTATGCGGCCTCCCTCAGGCTTTCAGCCTGAGCGCCGAACTGCTCATCGACGCCGCTCATGGAATCGAGCGCGGAAGCGGCGACGTTCACCGCATCGATCGCGCCCGACTCTCCCGCAAGCGCGGCATGCGCGGTATCGGCCGCGCGGGCAAGCGCCTCGGCGTGCTCGGCGCGGGCAAGCACGCCGACAAGCTCCTCGTATTCCCCCTCCATCGGGTCGACCTCGTCGATTCGCTTGAGCACGAACCGCGCCTCATCGAGCTTCGCCGATGAAGCTTGTCCCGCCTCTTCGATGCGGGCGAGCTCTTCTGCGGCGGCCTGAGCTGCCGCAAACGCCTCGCGATAGGCCGACAATGCGGGTTCGACCGTCTCGGACGCCCACGCATCGAGCATTCCCACATGGGTTTGCTGCTTGAGAAGTCGCTGGTGCTCGTGCTGGCCGCACAGATCAACCGTCGAACCGACCCGGGCGGCCAGCTCGCCCACGCTCGCCATCGCCCCGTTGATGGAAACGCGCGAGCGCCCATCCGATCCGACCTTGCGGGATACGACCACCCCATCGAGATCGCCGTCGCAGAACAGCCTGCCCTCGACGAGCAGAGACCCCGCATCCTCCCTCACATACGCCGCATCGGCCCGCTCGCCGCAGAGGAGCTTCAATGCCGAAAGCAAGGCGGTTTTGCCCGCACCGGTTTCGCCGGTCAGCACCGTCAGGCCTCGAGCGGGCACGAGATGGGCTTCCCGTATCAACGCGACGTTTTGCGCATGTATCTCGTCGATCATCGCACGACTCCTCTTCAGCTCCAAACAGCACCGCACCGAAATGCCGCACCGAAAACGACTTGGCCGCGCATACGGACTTCACCCGATCGCGCGACTGCCGATGTTTCCAGATATATGGGAGTTTAACAGGATGAAACCGTTCGCGGGGTTTCCCCGATGAGAATTCACGGGGCATTTGCTATACTCGATGTCCCGACAGACCCGCATAAGCCCCAACGAAAGGGACCTATGAAGCGATACCTTCTCCTCGTCTGCGCATGGATCGCCTGCATCGCCGGTTTCATCGGTGTATTCGTCCCCGTATTGCCGACGACGCCGTTTCTGCTGTTGGCAACGTTTCTGTTCGCGAAATCGTCGCCCCGCTGCCACGCCTGGATACAATCGACCGGCGTGTACCGAAAATACGTCGTGCCCTTCAAGGAAAACGGCGGCATACCCGCTTCGGTCAAAGTGCGCATCCTCGCCGTATCCTACGTGCTCATGGGCATCAGCGCCTTCCTTGTGCAGCGCTGGTACATTTGGCTCGTGCTCGGGCTCGTAGCCCTGTGGCTTCTGTACCTCATGTGCTTCAGGATTCCCACCACCTCGATCGAGCAGCTGAAATTATCCGATCAGGAAGAAGCGGAATAGAGCCGAAAGCGGCTCAGAAGCGATCATCGCCCGTTCGGCGAGGCGATCGGGACGGCAAGCGGAAAGCCGCTGGACCGGCGCGATCCGATCCAGCGGCCATCGAACTTGATTACGAGCAGTACACGGCAACGGCATCGCGAAGAAACTCCGCCGCGCCGGGCGCGATGGCCTCGTAGTACTTCTTGAAGCGATCGTCGGCAACGTACATTTCAGTGATTCCCCTATGGGCATCTTTGCTATACGTTCCATCCTTCCAGAACGCGCAGAGCCATTGCCGATGAAGCTCGGCGGCCCGCTGCGCATCGGCCCCCGCAGGATCGCTGGCCTCCATGCCCGCCAGCAACGCTTCCTTCATGGCCGTTTCGGTATCCTGCACGCTTTGGTACTGCGCTTCGGTCATGCCCATCAGCTTCGCGTTGCTCGCTTCCACCGCATCGTCTCCGTACGCCTCGCGGATTTCCTTGCCGTACTGCTTTTCGTTTTCCTCGACGAGTTTCGTCTTGAAACCCTCGAACTTCTCTCCATCTTCCATCTTCGTTATTCCTTTCTGAGCCGCAAGCGTCTTCTCGACGCTCGCGATAAGCGTGTTGGTTCTCTCGCGCTGCTCCACAAGGCGGACGAGGTGCTCTTCGAGCGCGCGCTCGGCATCGAACGCATCGCCATCGAGCACATGCCCGATTTCGGACAGGCTCATCCCGACCTCCCGGTACAGAAGGATCTGCTGCAACCGATCGACCTCGTCGGCTCCGTAGATGCGATAGTTGTTATCGGCACGTTTCGGGTTCAAAAGCCCGATCGCATCGTAGTGGTGCAGCGTTCGCACGCTCACCCCCGAAAGCTCGGCGAGTGCGTGAACCGAATAGCTCGTTTTCCGACCATCTTTCCGACTATCGGCTCGGCCCGTTGCGAAAGCATCGGGTTTCCCCGTTTCGCGCGTATCGCGCTTCGCCGCCCTCGGCGTATCGCCACGGCTCCAACCTCTTGGTTGCTCGCCGCGAGATCCAGATCGCTTCGCCATTGCAGCACCTCCTTCCACTATCAAACAGCGTGTTTGCAAGTAACGCGCCTGCAGGCTTTCGGCCACTCGCCCCTTGCATAACGCAGCATAAACTATAACGTTACGTGAGGGTCAAGAGGCTATTGGGAAGAAAATTGGCGCAAATGGCGAAGCCGAAAAGATACCCGAGAATGAGGTGATGCCTGGATTTGTTCTCGAAACCGCTTGTTCGTTACGCGAGGTCATGTAACAAGCTGATGCAAGATAGCCTGGACCAACGCAGGCGACACCGCCGCATCGGTCTATCTCAGGGCAAGCTCCCTCAAAACCGCCCGTCCGTCGCGCTGTTCCAAAACGTTATACGAAATAACAGCATGGATTCCCTCTTTGTCAAGCATTTGCTTGCAGTCGGGATGGCACTCGATAAAACCCGCAGCCTCATGTTCGATGCAGGCGGCATCGATTCCATCAAGCAAATATCGTGCCCGCAGAACCTCATCCCCGAAAATCTTACAGGTTTTAAGGAAAAAATCACCCTCATCGAAAATATAGGCGTCCGAAAGCCATGCGGATGCCGCGTTGAGAGAGAACATCTCAGCCCGATGCTTGTTTTCGAGCGAACAGTAGTGAACCCCCATGCCCAGATCGGATTCTTGCGCGAAATCCAGCAGCCGAAGACACTCGAGCTCGCTTCCTGCAACAGGAAGACCCCCGGCATAGTCGTACCGATAGAGCACATCGAAAGGAGGATTCGCTATCCGAAATCCCCGCTTGGCAAACTCGCCCCAATTCGCCAAGGGAAAGCAGAATTCCAACAGGTTGATCGAATCAACACCAAGCCCAGCAAGGGTTTCCATGAGATCTCGCATATATGGAAAGCTTCCGGGGAAGACGGGCATCTCAACCGCAACAAACGAGAGGTGCCGTTTTGCTTCGGCCACCCTGCTAAACAGGCGTTTCCCGATCTCAGAAGAATCCTCTTGCTTGAAGCTAAACCGTATCTCATCGAGTCCGCATGCACCGAAGCGTTCGAGGTCGCCGTCGGAAAGGAGGTCGCCACTCGTATACAAACGGAGCCATGCTCGGGGAAACCGTTCTCTTGCGTGCTCGAAAAACTCGAACGTCTCCTGCTTAAGCAGGAGAGGCTCACCGCCCGACAGTCCGACGTGATCGAGCTGAATACCGCGGACGCAAAGGTCGTCCATGTCGTCACGCCATGAACTTCCGAGGTCGGAAGCACCCATCGCCTCGGAGTTCAAGCAGAAAAAGCATTTCCGATGGCATTGTGTAGTCAGCTCGAATGTCTTGCTCCTCAAAGCGGTTACGCAATCACGGCACGCAGGAGAAATGCACCCTCTCCTCAAACTCGCCCCCCGGTACCAGCCTTCGATTCCGCTTTCCATCAGTCGACTGCGCAACCGGGCGATCTCATCCGCATCCTCAAAGCGATCCGCAAAGAGAATCCCCCTTGCTTCGAGCTGCCTGATGAAATCATCGTACGCCTCATCGTAAAACCGTAGCCGGGCTGCAAGCTCAGGCGGAGTGAACGCGCCTTCGAACCTGGAAGGAAAAGAGCGGCTCACCGCTGGCTCCCATGCGCCCCGAATTGCCTTTCCCCGTCTTCTCGATGGGGGTCGCTCAGACGATAGCCAACACGCCAAACCGTTGTGAGATACACCGGCTTCGAAGGATCGTCCTCGATTTTCTCCCTGATCCTCCGGATAAACACGGCAACACTCGTTATCTCGCCCACATAATCCTCGCCCCATACATGTTCGATGATCTCCTGAGTCGTAAAAACCTGACCGAGTCTGTTGGCCATCAAAGACAGAATAAGAAACTCTTTCGGGGTAAGATCAACCGGCTCCCCTTCGAGTAATACGCGTTGGCGTTTGAGATGGATCTCCAAGCCGCCAACGTGTATGACCGCCTTTCCACCCCTTGGATGGGAATCGGCATCCCTGCTTCTTCGCAGCAAGGCCTCTATGCGCAACATCAGCTCCTCTTTGACGAAAGGCTTCGTAAGATAGTCGTCGGCACCCGCCTTGAACCCGACGCTTTTGTCGACGATGTCCCCTTTTGCCGAAAGCATAAGTATGGGAGTTCTCTTATCCAAAACCCGAATCTCCGTACATACCTGGAATCCGTTCATTCGCGGCATCATGATATCGAGAATCACGATATCAGGGTGCTGCGCATTGAAAACGTCCAGTGCCTCGATCCCATCGCCAGCCGAGCAGAACTCATAGCCCTCCTCCTCGAGAAGACTCGTGATGCCGCTCACAATCGACTTCTCGTCATCGACGACCAGCACGAGCTCACTCATCAATGCTCCCCCTTTCGCAGCCTTCAGCAACAACGGGAATGGAGAATCCGAACTCGGACCCCACCCCTGGCTCGCTTTTGACGAACACGCTTCCCCCATGCATCTCCACAATTTCCTTAACGACGCTCAGCCCCAGCCCGCTGCCGTTGTATCCCCGAGTTGTCGAATTCTCGATCTGCGTAAACCGCTCGAACACGCGCGGCAGATCTTCGCTTTTTATCCCTATGCCCGAGTCGCGAACTCTTACAATCACCATCTCGCCCTGCTCGTCAAAGGATACCGAAATATCGACTTCTCCTCCCTCATCCGTAAACTTGATAGCATTGGTCAAGAGGTTCTCAAGCACATGACGAAGCCGCTCCCAGTCTCCCATGATTATCGGAACGTTTCGATCGACAGAACTCCTAACGGCAATGTTTTTACGATTCGCCAGGGAGGATACCGAATCGTGCACGTAGTTGACGATATCCATAAGATCGATTTCGTCAACCACAAGGCCTCCATGCCCTGATTGTATGGCCGCCATCTCCAGCGTATCGTTGATCATGTTCAAGAGCACAACCGTATTGCTCTTCAGCTCGCGCAGAGCATCCTTCTCCTTTGCCGACTTCGGTCTCTCATGCTCGAGCACCTCTATAAACGTCAGGATAGCCGTAAGCGGGGTTCTCAATTCGTGGCTCATCACTGCAAGAAAATCGTCTTTGTATTGATTGTCGATAACAAGCTGCTTGTTTGCCTGCTGAAGCAGCTCATTGCTCAACTCCAGCTGCTTACGCTGCTGTTCGAGTATTTTGTTTGCATGCTGGATCTCCTCGGTTTTATCGGCAACTTTCTCCTCCAGACCCGTATATGCCTCCTCGAGCTGCCGAGCCATCGACGCGAATCGCATCGTCAAATCACCGATCTCTCCTTGGGCTCTTATCGAGTCAAGGGAAACATCGAGTTTCCCGTCGCTCATATCGGTCGCCGCCAAAGCGAGTTTTTCGAGAGGCTTGGTCACAACCCGACTGATCACGGCAAACATGGTTACCGCAATCAAGGCAATGAGAATTGCAAAGAAACACACCGTCACAAAAAGCGTCTGCTGCTGATCTTCGATATAGGAGCCAGCTGGAATAATAATGCTGATTGCTCCAGCCAGATCGCCTTCTTTGAGTCCCTCTTTCGGGTAGCCGGTTATATCGAGCTCCCCCTTGGGCTCGCCGTGGCATTGCAGGCAGCTCTTCTTGAGGGGGATCGCGGAAACGTACCTGAAAACCGGCTTTCCTTCATACACCGTCATCTCGTAGTATTCAGTCGTGCCCGACCCATCGGCAAATGCCGCCAGAGCTGCCGACTCAAACTCATCCGGCCTATCAAATTTGTTTCTCACTTCGACGTTTGTATATCGAACCGTATAGTCGCTACCCGCCGAAAAGATCGCCCCGACGCCTTTGCCCACAATCGAGCAGTACAGACCCTTGAATTCGAAGTTGCCCTCTTCGTCATAGTTGATGGTGTCCTGGTTGACATCGAAGAATTGCCATACGGCATCCATTTCTTTCGTAAACGCTTGAGCTTGAGCGAGCAATTGGCTTTCAGCTTGCTGGGAGTGCTGCTGGGAAGAGAAAGCCACGTAGCAGACCAGCGCAACGAGAATAACGCTGAGCAGCACGAGAACGAAAAGCGTACCGATCCGCAGCCTCCTCAACCGTTCCCCCATCGCTTTCCACCTCCATCCGGTCGATCGGCGACTACGCAAAGCGCTGCGCCGCATGCGCCATCATTTTCTCAGCTTGCCCACGTCGACCAATTGACCGAGGACGGCGACCGCTCGGTAAAACGGATGCCGAGCACATGTTGCAAGTGTATCAAAAAAGGGTTTGAACCACCGATCGAGATGAACCGAAACGAAGCCGTCTAAGTGCTCTGCCCAGCTATCTCGCTCGCTTTCGTTCGCTGCAAGCTGCACGCGCTGGCATAGGTAACCCGTGAATTCGCATTCGATACGCATATGATCAGCGGACTCCCGTGTTGCCATGCTGACGCTGGCCGCCTCGTATCTGCTCCGAGCATCGGCCGCCTCTCTCGAGCGAATGAGGATCGCTCCGAACTCGTTCTGGGTTTTATCCGGATCAAGGAAGATCGTCTCCCAAATGGGGATCAAAGCACCTTGAGGCGCCGTGAAAAGACGCGTGTACTCCCTTCTCAAAGTCTCAAGCAAACCGGGAGTTTCCGCTGTTCGAGCCAGCTCTTCGAGCAGTTCTTCGAAATCCTGGCCGTTCTCGTGCGAACCCGCACCGGCGCCGAACAACCCTTGCGCTTCCACGGCGAACGAGCCATCGGCAATCGCTTCGCACATATCCTTATCGGGACAAGTAAGTCCGCGCGCAAGCATGCGAAACAGCATTGCCCGTGATTCCCATCTCCCGCCATTCATGGCATCCATAGCGCCCCAATCGATTCCACCCCGAGAGCAGCGCGCTCTCGGGGCGTCTTTTCCAATACCGTCATATCGCAAAGCAGAGTTCCTTACAGCAGGTAATACACCGAAGGCTCCGCTCCGCTCTCCTCATGGAGTTGCAGGTACTCCCTGCCCGACTCGATGACCTTGCTGACCTCGCTCTCGGGATCGTCGAGATCGCCGAAGATGCGAGCACGCATGCTGCAGGCCCGAACGCAAGCCGGCTCCTTATCGCGCTCTAAAAGATTCGAGCACAACGTGCACTTCTCGGCCTTGCCTGCCTTATGCTCGGGCGCGTCCCATTGACCGAGGGCAACATCTTGGTAGTATTCCGGATCATCCTGCATGACCGTACGGACTTCATAAGGGCATGCCGTCAGGCACGTCCCGCAGCCGATACAAAGCTCCTGGTCAATGAATACGATGCCATCGTCGCCTTTCTGGCTTGCTCCCGTCGGGCACGAGGCCACGCACAGCGGCTTGCGGCAATGCTGGCACGCTTTAGGGAAGAAACGCATGACGTTGTTCGGCCATTCCCCCGAAGCCGTGTCGCGCGTTGCCCCTCCTTCGGTGACGACAGCGTTCCACCACACGCCCTTGGAGAGATTGTTGCTCAACTTGCAGGCGATAGCGCATGCGTTGCACCCGTAGCAGCGATGTGTGTCGATAGCCATTCCGTACTGCATTTGCTATGCCTCCTTATAAACTTCCGCTTGAACGCGAACGTCGAAGTAGCTTGAGTTGTTCGTGAAATCATCGCTATTGAAAGAGGAGCTCATGCTCTGGTAATGTCCCTTTTTGAAGTACTCCTCTGCCCACCCGTGGTACAAAACAGTGACGCCTGGCATTATTCCGCTGTTGAACTTCGCTTTCGCCACAAGTTCAGATCGATCGTTGAATATCCGCATGTAATCGCCGTCGGCGACACCACGCGCCTCAGCATCGACTGGGTTGATGTGGATCTCGGGTTCGGAGATGATCTCATGCAACCACGGGGCATGATGGAACGTCGTCTGCGTTCCGTATTTCGTGTGAGGTGTAAGGAAGATGAGCGGGTATTGCTCCGCGAGAGGACTGCTCTCAAGCACCTCAGCCGTCTCAGCAAAATCAGGCAGGCTGTACTCAAAGGGGTCGATTTCCTGACCATAATCGACATAGGGCTTGGGTCGATCGAGGAAGAAATTAACTCGTCCGTTCTCGGTGCCGAACACACCATTAGCAGCTTCGTTGAAACCATCGGGAATCACCCTGACCGTCTTCTTCTCCTGCAGGTCGGCGTACGTGCAACCCAATTCACGATTGGCATCGCTATCGAGGGCCTGAGCAAGCTGATCCTGATCGCTTCCCTGGAAGAACTCCCCAACACCCATCTTTTCAGCGATTCTCCGCGTAATTTCATAGTCGGATAAACACTCAAACGGAGGATCGACCGCCTTTTCCGCAATGCGAAAATATGGCAGATTCGCGCCGGAGTTCATCACGTCATCGCGCTCCCACCAGTGAGAAACCGGCAAGAGCAAATCTGCGTACTTGCAGGTATCCGTCATGCGCACTTCGGCGACGGCCACAAAGTCAAGTTCTTGGAGGGCTTTTTCAATGGCGTTTCGATCGGCACCGCTTCCAACGATATTCCCCGCATACGTGATAAGCCCCCTCAACGGCACGTCTTTTTCTCCGAGTTTGCCTGTTTCGACGACTTCGAGGATCTTGTTATCGGGAATAGAGATCCCAGGCGTTCCCGTCTTCGCAAAATCGGGGTTTGTCGGGCCCGAGGCATACATAGCGTATATTCCACAGCCTGGCTTCCCCATGTTTCCAGAAATCATTATCAACGCATCAAGAGCCAACGCCGTCTGCGGTGAATTCTTATAATGGGCATGCCCGTTATCTTTTTGAATCATCGTGCGCTTTGTCGAAATCACCTCAGCAAGTTCCTTTACAGCCTCAGGGGCAACCGAGGTAATCCGTTCGCAAACATCGAGAGGATACGATGCGGCCCTTTCCTTCAAAAGATCGAGCGTCGTGCGTACCTTCCGCCCTTCTACCTCGAATTCTCCGCTCATAGCCATATTCTGGGGGTTTTCGACTTCGGTTATCGGCTTCGCGGAATTGCTCGAGACATCCCAAACGTACACGCGGTCAGGTTCGCCATCCTCGATCTCTATACCCAAATCGCTCTCGCGCAAGCACGTCCAATCTTCTTTGACGAGATAGGGAGCGCATGTCTTGCTTTGGAGAAACTCCGAATCTTCCCACCCGTTTTCGAATATGACGTTCATGATGGATAGGGCCAAAGCTCCGTCGGTACCGGGCTTGATTGTTATATGCTTGTCGCTTCTCAACGCCGTAATCGTTGATTGGGGATCAATCGTGTAAAAGAGAGCGCCCTTGCCTTCTCGTGCATCGTGAGCGCATCGCCAAGCCGGCCATTTTGTTTCGGCGATGTTTGCACCCCAGAAAACAAACGCCTCCGCCTCGCGAAGCGAATCGGGAGCGATTGTATTAACGGCGCTGTTGAGCGTCATAGTGTAAATCGTAGCCATATCGGCTCCCGTAACAACCATATCCGCACCGAGGGCATGCTGAAGCCGGCCCCACGTGCCAAATCCGTTGCCGCTCAGAAACGCAGACGAGCCGTATACATGCCAGAGACCCATTCCCGTTGGGCCGACCTCGTCAATGACCGCCTTCCATTTTTCAACGATAAGGTCGATTGCCTCATCCCATGAGATTTGCTCCCACTCGGGCACTTCCTCCGTTTTGGCATTGACTCTTTTCATCGGATATTTCAGCCTATCGGCATCGTAGATTCGCTGAATATTGAGCAATCCGCGATTACATCCGCCACGATGAATGTCTTCTGGATCATCATCATACGAATGAGGTTCGGCATTGACTATATAGCCGTCCCGCACCGTAACGTCCCATGCGCAGCTTCTGCCGCAGTTTCCATGGCAGCTGTTAAGGTAAACCTGCTCTTCGGGCGCCTGCGGCTGTGTTGTCGCGCCCTCGCCCTCGGTTGATTTCGGAGCGCATCCCGTTGCCGCCGTTGCCGCAACCAGTGCGCCGGCAAATGCCGCTCCCTTAACGAAACCACGGCGCGTCAACGCCGTGCCGCTCTGGGACCTGCGAGTCTCCATATCGTCTATCATGTTCTCCCCTTTCAGATCTTCGCACACCCAGCATATGCAGAACCGCAAGCTGATTCCATTCTGAAAGATTAATGCGGGGTTGAGATTTCGAAACAGCTCTTTCTATTTGTTAATCCTTGGCGATGGTCGGCAATGAACGCGAGGTTCAAGGGCGGCAGAGCGGGTAAGGGAGCATCCAGACCCAAACAAAAGAACCTGGAGAGAAAAACCGATCGAAGGGCAGTGCTCGACACCCCCTGGTCAAACCCTACCCCCGTACTTCGGTCTGCTCCACACGGTCGACAAGCTCTTGCTTGCTGTGCACGTCAAGCTTCGCGTAAAGGTGCTTCACATGGCCGCGCACCGTGTTCTCGGAAATGAAGAACGCCTCGGCGATGTAGGTTTTGCTGCGTCCACGCGCCATGAGCTCGAGGATCTCGTGCTCGCGCGGCGTGAGCTTGAGCTTTTGGGCGAGCGCCGTGCAGCGAAGCGAAAGCATGTCGGCGGCCTTCTCCTCGTTGAGCGCCTGCTGCTGAGCACCGAACCGCTTCGCCGACGTATCCTCATCGCCCTCGTCGTTCAGCTCGGTGAAGATGAGGCTCTTGCCCGCCGACGATTCGTCGAAGAAGAACAGCGTAACGATGACGAGCAGCCATACGATGGCCGCCATGACCATCGACGCATCGGGAGTGACGGCCTGCAGCGACTCGCCGAGGATATCTCCCACCGCAAAGGGCAGGGTGTACGCAAGCCATCCCGCCGCGAACACCGTGATGGCCCGATACGAGCTATGGCGCGCGATGTCGGCGAGCGCGAGAAACAAGATGATGATGACAAACGTCTGGGCAACGCCCACGAACGTGAAGAGATAGCCGCCCATCACATCTTCGAGATACGGCGCGAATATGAGCGCCGTAGCCATAAGCACGAGCACGAGATTCCATATGCGACCGAACGACAACCCCCTTTTGAGGGCGACGACCCATGCGAGCAGCGCCAAGGCAACGATTATCTCGCCCGCATGCTTGGCGACGATAGCCACCGCGCCGGTTGACGCCAGCTGCGCGAGCGGCGTCGATTGGATGACCCCTACCGTAAAGCTGTAGACGGCGATGCCGAACCCGACGCGCCAAAGCGAAGTCACCGTGCGGCTGTTGTAGTAGCGATACGCCTCGGGAGCCGGACGCACCGAAGCAGTCGAGCGATAGAGCGTCGCATACGCGATGGCGGGCATGCACACGAGCACGATCGTCGCGGGAACAGGCGGCAGAAGATCCACCACGGTCTTCGCGAGAGAGCCGAGCGCCATCGTCAGAAGCACCAGCGGAGCCGCGTAATGTATGTCGAGCTGGGAGTAAAACTCCGCCCAGCGCGCATACGTCCACCCCACGCCGACTCCTCCGAGAACAGCCCCCGCAAACGTGGTCAATGCGCCGGAAAGAGGCAACGGAAACGCCAGGAAAAACGCCGAGCCCATCATGAAGGCGGCCGATGCCGCATCAATACGCCGCTTTGCGCTTTCGGGAAGCGGCCGTGTGCGATCGGCAAGCACCATGGCAACCAAAGACACGGACAACACGAGGTACATCACCGTCATGAGCGGCATGCCGTCAGTGGGAAGGGCGCGGTGCGTGGAGCAGTAGATCCATATATGGATGCACATCAAGCCGAGGTTGCACGGCTGAATCGTCTTGAAGAACCGCATGAAGCTCCCGCCTCGCCGCAAAAAACAACATGTCCGATTGTACCATTTCCCCCGCACTATCGATGCCGCCACGGCGAACCGCGCATTGCAGCGCTGCGAAAAACCGCGCTGCGGCAAATGCCGCGAAACGGCTTCGACGCAGCGCTTGCGGCAGGCTGCAAACAACCGAGCGAACCGCCGGCAATACGCCTCGACGTGCAATAAGACCCGTTTCGGGTGGCATGAAAACCGCATTCGACCCGTTTGGGGCTCTTATCGAAGCCAGCCGCGCTCCATACGATGGGCGTGCGGTTAATACAGCCGCAGAGAATAAGAAGAACCAAGCACAAAAGAAGAACCTACAAGGAGGTACGATGAAAACCGAACAGGGAACGGCGCATATGCCGAAGCCGATCGGGGGCGCCAAAAAAGCAACCCTCGCACGCGTCTTCGCTCTTGCGCTCAGCATGATGCTGGTATTCTCGGGGCTGATTGCATGCAGCCCGAACAATAGCGGCACCGAAGGGTCGGGTTCGTCCGCACAGACGCAATACACCCCCGGAACCTACACAGGCACCGGCACGGGCAACGGCGGGGATATCACCGTCGAGGTGACGTTCAGCGAAGACGCCATCACCGACATCAAGGTTGTATCGCAATCCGAAACCGAGACCGTTGCCGCAGAAGCGCTTGAAACCATTCCGGCAGCCGTCATCGAGTACCAGAGCCTCGGCGTCGACACGATGTCCGGCGCCACCATGTCGAGCCTCGGCCTCATGGCCGCCATCACCGACTGCGTCGAGCAGGCGGGCGGCAATGCAAGCCAGCTCAAGAAGGTGCCTGCGCAGGAAAAATCGACCGAGACCGTCGAGAAGCAGGCTGACGCCATCGTCGTCGGCGGCGGCGGAGCGGGCATGGCCGCAGCCATCCGCTTGCAGGAGCTCGGCAAGAACGTCATCCTCGTGGAAAAAACCTATCGCCTCGGCGGTTCGATTTCCGTGAGCGGCGGCAACCAGGTCGTCACGGGAAGCAAGCTTCAAGCCGAAGCGGGCGTCACCGACGACAGTGCCGAATCCATGGTCGAAGACTTCCAGAAGAACGGAGAGGACATCTGCGTTCCCGAGCTGATCGAGCTCTACGCGAACAACGTCGGCGAAACCACCGACTGGGTGAACGAATCCTGCGGAGTCGAGTACAACATGGAAGGCGGCCTGCACGACCTGGCAGAGTACTCGCACAACCGCGAACTCGCCTACGCGGGCGGCGGAGCAGGTGCCACCGAATCGCTGCGCCAAGCCGTGAAAGATTCCGGAGCCGAAGTGCTGCTCGACACGACCGCCGAAAGCCTCATCGAGGAAAACGGCGCCGTGATCGGCGTGAACGCAGTCGGCAAAGACGGCACCACCTACACCCTCAAAGCCGATTCGGTCGTGCTCGCCACGGGCGGTTACGGCAACAGCGACGAATATCTGACCGAAGAGCTCCAGAACTCGCTGTACTACGGCCTCATGGGATCGACCGGCGACGGTCTGACCATGGCGACCGCCGCGGGCATCGATGCCGACACGCGCCTCATGGAGTACGCGAAGCAGTACCCCAACGGCGCCGAGGTATCTCCCGGCCGCGCCAAGTCGACGATCGACGGCAACCTGCTCGTATGGCCGATGAGCACGATCCTCGTGAACGCCGAGGGCGAGCGCGTCGTGAACGAGAAGGCCTCCAACCACGAGATCCTCGAAGTCGAGCTCGAGCAGACCGATTCGATGCTCTACCTCTTGATGGATCAGGAGAACTTCGACGCGTGGAGTACCAAGCTCAAGGACACCGGCTTCAACACGCAGGCCGTCGAGGGATACCTCGAGGCAAACGGATCCACCACCCCCATCTTCGCGCACGGCGACACGATCGAGGAGCTCGCAGGCGTGCTCGGCATGGATCCGGCAACGCTGCAGGCGACGGTCGACGATTACAACGCCGGCGTCGATGCGGGAACCGACGAGTTCGGGCGCTCGGGCGACTACCTGAAAATGAAGATCGGCGAAGGCCCCTACTACCTGGTCGAGCAGAAACCCCGCTACGCAACCACCATGGGCGGGCTTGTGGTCAACGATTCGCTGCAGGTCATGAACAAGAGCGGCGAGCCCATCAAGGGCCTGTACGCTTCGGGCGAAGTCGTCGGCGGCGTCATGGGATCGAACTCCCCCTCTGGCGCGAACAACGGCTGGGCATTGACTTCCGGCAAGCTTGCCGCCGAAGCCATCGCAGAGCAATAGGATCCATTCGAGTAAGCTGAGGTGCAGACATGCTGACCCGCAGACACTTCATCTCGCTTGCCACCCTTTCCCTCCTTGGGGCGAGTCTCGCACCAGCGCTTGGCGGCTGCACATCCGCAGCTGCCAGCGCCGCGGGGCTCGAACCCCGAAGCGGCGAAGGCGCTGCAGGCGGCGCGGCAACGGACAACGGCCCTGCCACTCTTTCGGCATTCCTGTTCGACACGCTGATCACCATCGAGGCGACGTGCCCCGAAAGCGTGCTCGAGCAAGTCGAGAAGCGCCTCGTCTACTTCGAAAACATCTTTTCGAAAACCGTACCCGGAAGCGACGTCGACACCATCAACAACGCAATGGGAGTCCCCGTCGAAATCCACCCCGAAACAGCCGACGTCATCGCGCAGTCAATCCGCTACAGCGAGGAGTCGAACGGATTGTTCGACATCACCATCGGGGGCGTCGTTTCGCTCTGGGACTTCAAAGAGGGAATCGCGCCGAACCGAGAAGACCTCGATCGAGCGCTCTCCCACGTCGACTATCGCACCATCCGACTCGATGGCACGACGGTGCAGCTGCTCGATCCCGCAGCGAGCATCGATCTGGGAGGAATAGCGAAGGGCTACATCGCCGATGACATCGCGAGCCTGCTGAGAGAGAACGGCTGCGAAAGCGCGCTTATCAACCTCGGCGGCAACACCTACGCACTCGGCGCAAGACCCGACGGCTCGCCGTGGCAGGTCGGTTTGCAGGATCCCAACGAGGCGCGCGGCACGGCATTCGCCGCCGCACCCGTTATCGATAAATCAGTGGTGGCAAGCGGTATCAACGAGCGGTCCTTCGAAAGCGCCGGGCGCATCTACCACCACCTGCTCGACCCTGCAACCGGCATGCCCGCCGACAACGGGCTCGCGAGCGTCACCGTCGTAAGCGATTCGTCGCTTGACGGCGATGCGTGCACGACGACCGCTTTTCTGCTCGGCGCGAGCGCGGGCATGCAGTTCGTTGAAAACCACGCAGGACTCGAAGCGCTTTTCATCGCCGTCGACGGCTCGTCCATCGCATCATCGGGAATGAAAACCGAACCGCTTCGCACGAAAGAATAGTCTGAAAGAGGAAACGCCATGTCGATCGTCAACACGAACGCCGCACCGCAGACAACAGCCGGGCATCGGGAGGCAACCCCCGCGCCTCAGCCGTCCGGCAATCCTCGGAAGAAGGGCACGCGGAGCGCCCTGCTGCTCGTAGCCGGCTTGCTGCTCGCAGCGTTTGCAGCATGGGGGTGCATGCAGTTCGCCTTCGCATCCGATGCCGACGATCGGGTGGCCGTCATAACCGACGGCAAAGGGGAAACGCAGCGAATCCCCCTCAGCCAAGACGGCATGTACACAATCGAAACCGAGCTCGGGCAGAACATCGTCGAAGTTGCCAACGGCCAAGCGAGCATGGCCTCGGCCGATTGTCCCGGCCACGATTGCATCGACCAGGGTGCGATCAGCGGTTCCGGCGAAATCATCGTCTGCCTTCCCCATAAGCTCATCGTGAGCATCGAGGGCGGCGAATCGGCCGCCGTCGACAGCATGGCAAGCTAGCGACAGCGCAGCGGAAAGGAATCCCCATGAGCCAGAAAACGAAACACCTCGCCTACATCGCCCTGTTCGCAGCGCTCACTTTAGTGCTCGGATACCTCGAGGCGACGATCCCCGTCCCCGTGACGATCCCCGGCGTAAAGCTCGGCTTGGCGAACATCGCCGTGCTCATAGCTCTGTATCTGATGGGCCCCCGCTGGGCGCTCGCAGTCATGCTCCTCAAGGTTGCGGTTACCTCGCTGATCATCGGCGCTCCCTCGATGGCCCTCTACAGTCTGGCGGGAAGCTCGCTGGCCTATCTCGGAATGTACGCCGCGTGGAGTTTCGGCAGGCTTTCGCTCGTTGCGGTAAGCGTCATCGCCGCGCTGCTCCACAACGTCGGCCAAATCTGCGCCGCCATCGCGATCATGCAAACGCCCGCTTTGCTCGTCAATCTTCCCGTCATGATCATCGCCGCCTGCATTACCGGCGTTGCAACCGGCGCCGTCGCACTCGGCGTGCTCAAGGCCCTGTCTCCGCTGAAGAGCACTGCCGCCCAGGGCGGTCACGCTGACGATCGGCTCGCACAAAGGCACGCAGCCGCCATTGCGGCAAAGCGATCTTAAGGCTTTGCCATGGCCGCAGCCTTCAGTCTAGGACAGTACGTTTCAAAGGCGAGCATCGTCCACCGTCTGGACGCGCGTGCGAAGATAGTCCTCGTCGTCGCGTATGCGGTTGCCCTCTTCCTTGCAGCAGGGTGGCTCGGCGTTGGCGTTTGCGGGGCGCTTCTTGTCGCAGGATACGGCGCTGCGCGCATACCGTTCGGACTTGCTCTGCGGGGGCTTAAGCCGATCCTGTACATTCTGGCTTTCACCATCGTAGTCAACTCTTTCACGTTTTCTGCAAACGACGCCTCCGATGCAAGCGGGGGAACCATCGCATTGATCGGATCGTTCGGCATCAGCGCGCACGGTGCGGCAACCGGGCTTTTCTTCGCGCTGCGCATCGCGCTCTTCGTTGCAGCAACATCGCTTCTCACCTACACGAGCACGCTCGTCGACATCGTCGATGCGATCCGCTCGCTTGCAAGCCCGCTCGCCCGCTTCAATGCACCCGTCGAAGACATCGCAATAGTCTGCGCCCTCACGCTGAGGTTCGTTCCCTCGACCGTCGAAGAGGCCGAACGCGTAACGAAAGCACAGCAAGCGCGCGGCCTGCGCCTCGACGAGGGGGGTCTCGTCAAACGGGCGAAAGCCTGGATTCCCGTTATCGTTCCGCTGTTCATCAGCCTTTTTCGCCGAGCCGAAACGCTCGCTTGCGCCATGGACGCGCGTTGCTACGCCGGCGGCGCACGCACCCACCTTCGGTCCACGCGCATCAGGCGCGCCGATTCCGTTGCCGCATCGCTCGGCGTCGTGCTGCTCGCATGCGTGGCGATGTTCCTTTAAGGCTACGCACCGCCCGTCAACCGGCCTCCGGTGAAAAAACGAGATCCGGAAGCGAGAGACAAGCCGTGCCCGCCGTGACCGCAAACGGCATCGGAGGCGTCGTGTTTCAGCGCCCCCGATGCGGCAAATCTAGAACGATCCTGCGAGGCAGTTAGCTTCTTGGCTCGGCCTGCGCGAGCGCCTTCCCGGCCAAACGACCGAACACGATGCATTCCGTCCATCCGCAGCCGCCGTTTCGTTCGGTGCCGTGAACTCCGCCCATCGCTTCGCCCGCCGCGTAAAACCGAGGAATCGGCTCCCCGCGGCGATCGATTACCTGGGCGTTTTCATCGGTGCATACGCCGCCGCACGTATGCTGCCGATAATACGTCCGCGGGACGGCATAGTACGGCGGTGTTTCGATCTTCCATTTCAAGAACTTGCTCTCTTGGCCGAAATCGTCATCGATCCCAGAATCTACGAACCCGTTGAACCGGTCGATGGTTTCCTGAAGCTTGTCGACCGAAACCCCGACGGTTTTCGCGAGATCGTCCAACGTGTCGCATTGAACGACGGAGCCCTCTTTGAATGCTTTTTCGAGCGCTTCCTGCTCGACCTCGTTCGCCTCGATGGCAGACGAATCAGAAATCGACCACCAGTCGATAAACCCGAGTTCGTACAACTCCGTCAAACGGGCGCTGCGGTACGCCTGCGAATCTGTAACTTCTTTCCAGAATCGGTTGCCGTCCGGATCGATGTCGATGTAGGTGCCCTGCTTTTCGAGAAGAAGCTCGCAACCATAGTTGATGCCCGAGCGCGCCATGCGGATCTGGATGAAATCCATGTTCATCGTGTCGGCGCCGATATCGACCGCGCAGATAAGGGAGTCGCCCGTGACGCTGTCGACGCCGGTATTGCGCCCGTCCACGCTCAGTCGCGAGTCGTACTTCGCGCACATCTCCGCATTCGCAGAGTACCCGCCCGATGCGAGAACGACACCGCGCTTCGCCTCGATGTTTTTCCCTCCGACGACAACGCCGATGACGTCGCCGGCCAAAACGCCTTCACGTAATATCTCGGTAACCTCCGAATTGGTTCTGATGGTTATGTTCGGATGGCTATCCGCCGCGTCGCTCATCGCGGCGATGTTGGCGCCTCCCTCGGTCATCTCCTTGTATACGCTGCCCTTGTGGTGTCGCCCCTTGGTCATCGCGCCGATCCACTGGCCGTCGGCGAATCTCATGTTGTATATGCTATGGAAGTACATGCCCTGCGGGTTCTCGGGAAGCGCGATGGGCTTCTCGTAGGTGCCGACCTTGTTGAACTCGATGCCCAAGGACGTAAGCCATTCGTATCCCTCGAGGGCGTTGTCCGCGAACACCCGCGTGAGCTTAGGATCGGAGCGGTACTCGCCCAGCTTACGTTTCTCGTTGTAATAGAGGTCAGGTGAATCTCCCTTGAAGGCCTCGTCCGTTTCGCCCTGTTTGAGCTGTAGCGGCGTTCCCGGAGCGCCGTAATTTCCGCCCGACACCGCCGAATTTCCGCCGACCTGTCCGGCCTTTTCGAAAACGACGATGCTCGCATCCGCATCCGCCTCCGCAGCCGTCAAGGCAGCCGCGAAGCCCGCAGCACCGGCCCCTATGACGACGATGTCGTAGGATTCGTCCCACGTAACATCCGAAGAGCCCCCTTTGGCTTCGCCCCCTGCGGGCTCACCGTTCGCGCATGACGACAGCGCAGCCGCGCCGGCAAGCGACGCGGCACCAACGGCGACCCCTTTCATAAACTTACGCCTTGTCAGATCGGTAGAAGATCCACCCATTTTCAACTCCTCCATCCTTTATCGGTAACGCTCGCGATACCTGGCTTTTGCAGCACGGATACCGCGACGCCATTGAACAACCGCCAAGCCAGAAACGCCATCGGCCAAGCCATCGGAGCTTTCCAATCGGCCATCGGATTTATTTCGGATGATGGGGTTTCGGCAAAACGGATGAGGTGTGGATGATGGCGTAAATTGCGCCACGGTATATAATCAGCCTCGTACGATTGGATCGGGAAGAGGGTGCGGATGCGATTAGACAGGTCAACGGCTCTGGCGCTGCTCTTCTTGGCGCTGGGGCTGACCGCCGCGGGCGTTTGGTCGAACGTCGTCGGATACAGCGTCAACCTTTTGCCGGCCGATGCACTCGATGCTCCTGCGCATTCTTTCAATCGGAACGCTTTTCTGTGGGGAAGGATGATCTCCTGCGCCCTGATCATACTGTTCGCAAGGCGCATTCCCCCGATCCAGGCCACCCTCATCGTTGCCGTGTCGCTGACGATGAGCACGGCTACCGGAGCGATCGTTTTGTCCTATCATCAAACCCTTCTCGACATGGATCTGTTCGCATCTATCGGAATATTCGTATCGAGCTGCGGCTACATCTTCATCGTGTCCATTTTCTACATCTATTTCGCGCAGAAGGCAAAGACCGAACATGCCGTCGCATGCATAGCCGTCAGCCTGGTCCTCGAAACGGTCCTTTCGGTCATTGTCAGCCTTTTCCTACCGCCTGCCGCACAGGCCTGCATCGTTTGGCTCGCACCGCTGGCAGCCGCTCTCTTCTACTTTCTCGCCACGCGTTTCCCCATATTGTACAACCCCGAAATCGAGCCTAAGGCCAAAGCCCAGGGGTTCGAAAAGAACATGCTTGTTGCCGAAGTAATCCTCTTCACCGTCGTGATGGTGCTCATCCGAGCTCTGAGCAATACCGGCATATGGGGCAAATCGAGGACGAACTACATCGGAATGATGGAGCTCTCAGTCGGGGAGCTGGTCGCCATCGCACTCGCCGTTTTCGCCATGGCGTACCTCGTGTTCATCCTTCCGCGCAAGAGGCTCACGTTGTTCTATCGGTGCATCATCAGCCTGGTGGTAATGGTCGCCGGGCTTCAGATCCTCGCTCTCACCAGCGACCTCCAGTTCCGGTACTCGTTCGATACGGTAACCACAGCCATCGAGCTGTTCTCCCATCTGGCCAAATGGATGATCGTCATCGAATGCATACGCCAGACGGACATACCGCCTTTCAGGGTCGCAAGCATGTCGGGGCCGATCTACGCCATCTTCTCCCTCGCATGGATCAACTGCTTTGAAACGCTGGAGTTCGTGACGAGCACATTTGTGATGGTGGTCGTTTACGGGCTGTTCATCACGGTTGTGGTCCTACTGCTTTTGCGCGAGAAGGTGGCTAAAGACGCTTTGGCACAGGGGCGCCGAGGCGACAGGCTGGTAAGCGCTTCCGGCGAGGAGATAAGCGCGTTCGAAGATCGATGGGGGCTATCGGCCAGGGAATCCCAGATTTTCGAATCGCTTCTCCTGGGAAAGAGGCGAAAGGCGATCGAAGACGAATACGGGCTTTCGGAAGGAACCGTGAAAACGCATATCACCAACATCTACCGAAAGCTCGACGTTCATTCAAAAAAGGAGATGGCCGACCTTTTCGAACGGGAAACGGATTCCGCACAGAACCTCGTACCCCCGTCGAACTAGCCGAAGTCAAGCGTTAGCTGCAAGTAAAGATTTTCTCGAGCCGGCACCCCACCATCGCCTCCAAGGGAAAGACAATAGCGACAGGCATCCCGAACATGGGCAGCGCACCTGCACGATGCTCCCTTAACGCTTCAGCTCCATGTGCAGAAGGGGGAACGGCCTGCCCTGATCGTCGAAGTCCGAGCGATCCACCACCGCAAACCCCTTGTGTTCGTAAAAGTCGCGGGCGCGAGGGTTCTGCTCGTTCACATCAAGTCCGCGGGCGCCGAGAGCCTCTACCGCGTAATCGAGGAGCAGCCCACCGACCCCCTGCCCAAACGATGCAGGCGAAACGAACAGCATTTCCACTTTACCGTCTTCAACGCCCAAAAACCCTTCGGGCGCACCGCCTTCGCCAAGCGCAACGGCGAGCGCGCGCACGCCCCGAAGAGCCTGTGAAACCTGCGGGCGAAGCTCAACGATATCGCTTTCCGAAAGAAACAGATGGGTCGGGCGAACCGATGCCTCCCAAAGCTGGACGAGCGCGCCGATCATAGCTTCCGTACGGGCTTCTTCTGCGAGGAGCGCAATTTTCACGATTGCCCCTTTCGGTGAAACGATGCAACGCATCGACATGGCGTACAATACCTTTGCTGCATCTATCGTACACCACGAAAGAAAGCCGATACCATGTTTCTCAATATATTGGCCGTCGCCGCAGGCGGTGCCATCGGGGCTGTTGGCCGATACCTGATCGCGCTGGCAGCCCAAGCCGCCATACCTGCCGAACACGCTCTTGCGGGCTTCCCCATCGCAACGATTTTCGTCAACGTCGTCGGCTGCTTCGCCATCGGCTTCGCCTCGCATTTCTTCATGCAGAACGAATTTCCCGGCAGCGGCGCTTGGAAGCTCTTCTGCATAACGGGAACGCTCGGAGGCTTCACCACGTTTTCTACGTTCAGCCTCGAAAGCATCGATCTGCTGCAATCGGGCGCAACCGGACTCGGCGTCGTGTACATCGGACTGAGCCTCGCGCTCTGTCTTATCGGCGTAGTGGCGGGCCGTTTCTTGGCCCAGCTTATTTGGGGGAGATAGCCCGCAGGTCGGCCGGGAATATCTGCGCTGCCGGCTTCGATGCAGAGAAAGCCCCGCTGCGCCAATGGCCAACCGCGTGAAAACCATTACTTCTCGGCGTCGAAAAACGCCTTGAGTTCGGCTTTTCGCTCAGGGTCGATGTCCTTCTTTGGAATGCCCTGTACTGCTCCCTCGAGCGCGTACAGCATGTGCAGACACGCGCCTGGATCGATGGCCTTTACCCGCAGCCACGCCTGTTCGGCGCCCAGATCGATCAACGCCTCGGCCGAATCGATGCCGGCCTCGGTCAGCTGCTGTTCCGCATGGGCTCCCACGTTGGGAAGTTCGCTCGGCCTCACGGCTCACCGCACCCTTTCTATTGCCCGCTTGAGTTCAGCGAGATCCCCTTCGTCCGGATGGCTGCTCGCGCGGTCGAAATTCTCGATGAGGAACCGCGCCTTCGCTTCTTCGTTCGGATTCGACAGCGTCGCTTCGTAGCGCTCGCGCACGCTTGGAGGCATTTTGCCCTGGCACATGAACGCTCCGATAACGCGGGCGCTCTTGGGCACGTTTTCTTTCACGCGAGCCAAGATACCGTCGAAATAATCCTGGCTTTCGCCGAACCCCGCAGTGCCGAACAGGAAAATCTCCTTACCCGCAAGGCCCTGGAGGAATTCGGCAACCGCATCGGGGCAAGTTCCCCGATTGGTCCAAAAGCCGACGTAGGCGCGTTTGGCTTCAACCACGTCGTGCTGCGCGATCATCATGGTCGAACCGAAGTTCACGCATTCATCGGCAGGCAGAACTTCGCGCACAGCCTGCGCAAGTTTTTGCGTGTTGCCCGTGGTGCTGGCAAAGGTGATGAGATACTTCATGGCTTCATCCTTTCGCCGCCATCATAGCAGTGTTGCCCGCGTGGAGAAACGGGCTTTCCAAATCGTAACCCGATGCTCAGAACACCGCATCGAACGGCTCGGTTGTCTGCACGCGGATCTGGCCGCGCGACAGCTCGGAAAAGCCCTCTTCAAGAGGCCCCTGCGTTTTGTCAAGCATGCGGAATACCAAGGCGACCTCTTCGGCGAAATCGCTGCGCCGCACCTTCGCGCCACAGGATTCGGCAAGACGCAGCGCCTGATCGTAGAGGGAATACGGCAGCGTCACCTGCACATCGACGCACCGCGATACGGTAACGATCGCCGCCTTTTGAATGGCCGCCTGCGCCGAGGCCGTGTACGCCCGAACGAGACCGCCCGTGCCAAGCAGGATGCCCCCGAAATAGCGCGTCGTCACGATAATCGCATCGGTAAGCCCGGCGTGCCGGATAGCGTCAAGCGTCGGCAAGCCGGCGGTTTTCTGGGGCTCACCGTCATCGGAATAGCGAACCCGCCCGCTTTCCCGCAAAACGTAGGCGTACACGTTGTGCCGCGCCATGCGGTTGGCGGCCCTCACCTCGTCGATGAAAGCGAGTGCCTCCTCTTCGGTTTCAACGTGAGCGATAGAAGAGATGAAGCGGCTCTTCTTTTCGACGATTTCCGCCGAGGCCCTACCCTCGACGGTTATGTATGCTTGCTCGGTCATACCGCTTTCTAAACACCGTCTACAGGAGGAGCTTTTCCCAATCGGGCTCGCGAAAGCCCGTCAGGACGAACCCATCGCCAACGATGATCGGACGCTTCACGAGCATGCCGTTCGTCGCCAGAAGATCGTATGCCTCGCTATCGGCCATACCTGCGTCAAGTTTGGCTTTGATATTCTGCTCGCGGTAGATCATGCCGCTTGTATTGAAGAACCTCCTGATGGGAAGCCCGCTCATCACATGCCATTCTTCGAGCTCTGCCGCTTGGGGGTTGTCGATCACGATATCGCGCTCGACGTAGGCAATGCCATGATCGTCGAGCCACTTCTTCGCCTTACGGCTCGTCGAGCATTTGGGATACCAGATAAATGTGACATCGGCCATACGGGCCTCCTTTCGCGTTTCGCCCTATGATAGCAAAGACGCTCCTTGAGGCGGAGTCCGGGCGCCCGCAGTTTCACTGCCTGCGCAAAGGTTGCACACCCGCAGCCGTCCGCCCGCGAATGAGGTTGCGTGCCCGCAAAGGCCATCTTGCGCATGATGCGGGGCGATCGATCCCCTTACGCGTTATCAACAAGTGCCTTGATCGGCACATATCCGCAAACCGTTTGCGTATACTGGATGCCAGTAACCAACCAGGAGGCTACCATGATCTTCTACTTCACCGGCACGGGCAACTCGCTCGCAACGGCGCAGATCCTCGGCGACGAAACCAACGATACGATCGTCGATATCGGCACTGCATACAAATACAAGCAGTTCGATTTCACGATGATCCAGGGGCAAAACCTCGGATTCGTGTTCCCCGTATACGCATGGACCACGCCCCCGATCATCGATGCCTTCCTGAAAAAAGCACGCTTCACCGGCCGGGACGGAAAACCCTTCATGCCCGGATACTGTTACGTCGTGCTCACCTGCGGCGCGTTCGTCGGCAACGCCGCCGGATTCTTCGCCGACGAGCTGCGGCGAACGCAAGGCATCAACGTCGATGCATCGTTCAGCGTGAAATCGGTTGGCAACTGCACCTATCTATACGCACCCGCCGAAGGCAGGAAGCGCGAACGAATCCTCGAAGACGCCCTCGCGAAATCGTACCGTATTGCCGAAGACGTGAAGAAACGCGCCGACGTGCACAAGGAAGCGCGCAACCCCCTCGGGCTGATCTTGTCGAAGTTTACCGAAAGCGAGGAAAAACCGCGCTCGACAGCGGAGTTCTACACGCTTGAAACCTGCATCGGCTGCGGGCGGTGCGCAGACAACTGCCCGACGAACACCATCACCATCATCGACGGAAGACCGCGCTGGGCGGAACTGGGCTGCACGCAGTGCCTTGGGTGCTTGCACCGTTGCCCCTTCCATTCCATTCAGTACGGCAAGAAAACCGAGGCGCGCGGACGTTACGTGAACCCCGTGCTGGCCAGACAGTAGGGAGCCGCCGTGAGAGCACTCATCCAGAGGGTTTCGCAAGCTCAGGTGGATATCGGCGGCGAAACGGTCGGCTCGATCGGCAAGGGGCTCGTCATCCTGCTCGGCGTCGCACACGATGACGGAAAAGCGCAAGCCGACAAGCTTTGGACGAAGATATCGAAGCTGCGCATATTCGAGGACGAGAACGGCAAGACCAACCTCTCCCTTTCCGATGTGCACGGCGAGGTTCTCGTCGTATCTCAATTCACGCTCTTCGCGAACTGCAAGAAGGGCAACCGTCCCTCGTTTACCGAAGCGGGCGCCCCCGATGAGGCCAACCGCCTGTACGGGTACTTCGTCGACCTGGCACGCAGGGATGTGCCCTACGTCGCTACAGGCGTATTCGCCGCCATGATGGATGTGAAGCTCGTGAACGAAGGCCCGTTCACGCTCTGGCTCGACACCGATACGCTGTAGGCACGGGAAAACAGGCGCCTTCCGCCCTGAACGTAAATCTGCGCCGCGCAGCGCGGATGCCGTCCACGTCGAAGACCCTTCCCTAGACGCCAGCAAGACTGTGGTACAATCAGGCGGCCACGGCCGCCCGCCTGAGCAAGCGAACGTCGCCGGCATGAGCATCAAGATGCGCTGTGCCGCCAGAGTCGATCTCCGCACAGGACGAGCCGCTGGACAGAAGCCAAGCCCAGCAATCTTACGCCCCCTCCTTCGAGCGAAAAATCTGCGAGAATCGTTGGAGATGCGGTGACAATACGCTATCGGAATCCTGAGATCTTCTGGGACGATTCAGGGGGAGGTGGTTGCAATCGAAAAGGGAAAGTCCCGTATATTGAAAATCACGGCAATCGCGTTTGGATTCAGCCTATACTGGGCGTGGATTAACATATTCGCTTTTAGCGATGCTCTATACCAATCGTCTTCGGACTCGAACCTGCTCAGTCAGTACGGAGGCATCGCATTCATGGTCGGAAACGCTGCGGCAATGCTCGTTTCGGCAAATGCTCCAGCTTCGTTCTTTCCGTTTTCGAGGCATCGCCTTTTTGGTCCAGCAATTTTTACAGTATTCGTGATCGCCCTTCTTTTCAGCTCCTTCGCCGACGCCCAAACCAGTTCTGGAATCCTCGTCTGTATTTCGGGCGCATTCTGCGCAGGTATCGGAAGCGCATCGTTGCTGCTTCTCTGGGGCGAATCGCTCGGCACATTGGGCGCGAAAAAAGCGGGGTTGGCAATTACGTCGTCTTTTATCGTGGGAATTGCCCTTTACGGGCTCATCCTTCTCATTCCGTCGCCCATCAAAGGGGTCAGCGTAGCCGTACTGCTCGGCGCATCCCTCTTTCTTGCTCGCAAAATGGGCATGTCCGCCCCAGCTCTTGTCGAGCCCGTCAACGACAATGACAATCGGAAGTACGGCAATTGGAAGATCGAGATCCCCCTTCCATGGAAACTCGTCCTCGGTGGCTTCGTGTACGGCATCCTCGGAAGCCTCGTTAGAAATGCAACCTCGTTCACCGATACCGCCGCATTTCAACAAAGCAACGATGCCGCAATTGCAGCGCGCCTCTTGATTTGCGCGCTGCTCCTTCTGGGCTTGCTGGTTTTCGGGAAAAACCTCGACCGAGGCTTTACGTACCGCCCCACTATCCCAATCATCGCCCTCGGCTGCCTTATCATTCCGTTTCTCGATGCTTCACACGCCCCGATTGTCGCCGCCGTTGCTCATAGCGGCTACGTGTATTATCTCCTGTTCAGCCTTGTCGCCTATTCCGACATTATGTTTCGGTCAGGACAGCCCGCGCGCAAGGTGTTCGGCTGGGGCCGTTTTGCGGACTCGGCGGGTTTTCTGGTCGGAGCCGGCGCGTCGATATTCCTTGGAGCGGGCATAACCGAACAGGGTTATTTCTATATGGCGGTTTCTGCGCTGGGAATTCTCCTGATCACACTCGTTCCCGTCCTGATTCTGACAGACGGGAACGTCGTGGAAGTTGACTACGCGAGATCGATTCCGCAAGCAAACGGTGAGGAGTCATCGAAAGACGGCCAAGCGACGTTCGATTCGCGCTGTGACGAAGTGGCGGATCGTTACGGACTCACCGCTAGAGAACGAGAGGTATTCGGATATTTGGCGCAAGGCAGGAGTCTTCCGTTTATCGAGAAGGCAATTTTCATAAGCCATAATACTGCAAAAACCCACGTGCAGAACATCTATCGGAAGACCCTGGTTCATTCGAGGCAAGAGCTGATTGACCTCGTCCAGGGGAAGAAAGACATATAGCGTTCCTTCCCCTGGGATACATGCCGAAGAAAAGGTTATTCGACACCTGACTGAGTCATATGGTTGGCGGCGGCGAAGCCCATGATGAATCCGGATCCTATGGTCGCGCCAGCACCCGGGTACGCACCACCGAAAACAGAACCGGAAGCGTTGCCCACGGCATAAAGACCGGAGATAGGGCTCCCACCCTGATCGAGCACCTGACCGTTGCCGTCGATCTCCAGGCCGCCGTTTGTACCGATAGATCCGGGCATAAGACGCATCGCATAAAATGGAGGTTCGCTAATCGGAGCGAGGCAGCTGTTGACGATGTCGTCTCGCTTCATATCGCCAGAAACAGCTGAAAGGTCGTAAACACTCGTCCCACGGCACCACGTTGGATCAACGCCCTCAACCGCATTGGAGTTGAAAGCGGAAAGAGTCGCCGCAAAGCCTACGCGATCGATGCCGGCTTGGTCGCAAAGATCCTCAACCGTGTCTGCCACCAGCGCGCCTTCCGGAATCTTGCCTACCTCATAATTCGATCCAGGAAAAGGATATCTCTGCGCGTACGAAGAGTCGCAAATAAAGAAAGCGGGAATGTTTCGATAATCGTTCCTACCGGTATCCCAAACCTCGAATGACCTGTTGAAAATCGGGTAAGCCGATGATTCGTTGCCGAAACGCTCCCCGTATCGATTGACGACGATCGTTCCAGGCTTACCACGATAGCTGCCCCAGTCCACTTCGTAGGATTCCGACGCTTCGTCGAGCAAGGTGCTCGGGCATCCCCAGATAGACCCCATATTCGCAAGGCTGGCTCCAATAGAAGCACCCATGCGCTGACCGTCGCCGGTGTTCGTCTGAACGGCCATGGAGTAGGAAAACGGAGCGGGAAGGAACGCAGACTTCATATCCTCGCTGAAGTCAAAGCCCCCCGTGCCGACAACCACGCCCTTGTTCGCCTTGATGGCCTTGATAGAGCTCTTCGATTCTATCTTAACGCCAACGACCGCCCCGCTTCCGTCGGTAACTAGCTCGGTGGCGGGGGCTCCGGTCCTGAACTCAACCCCGAGTTCCTCGCATTTCTGCTGGAGCATCGGCCAAACAACGGCATGCTTGATGTGCTTGCCATCTTGCGAAAAGCCAACAGAGCGACCCTCCCCTAACTGCCCGTCGATGTTGAAATAATCAGGCTTCGCGTACAAATCAAGTGTAAAAGTGTAGCCGAATTCGTTGGAAAGCATGTCATACATCGCAAGACCGTTGTCGAAATACGATTCAATAACGGCGTCGTCGTATTTTCCGCCCCACGCATCGGCGCATGCTTTCGCATAGGCGACGGCATCTTCGCGTTTGTCTTCGATTCCCTTTTCCTTCTCGAGCGGATTGCAAGGAAGCCAGAAGGCCCCCGCAAGAATGGAGGTGCCGCCGATTGCGCTGCCCTTCTCGACGACAAGCACCTTTGCTTCGTTTCGAGCTGCAGTAAGCGCCGCCATGATAGCCGTGCCAGAGCCTAAAACCACAACATCATACTCTTCATCCCACTCGATTGCATCCGACGCCTCCGACGGAGCGCTTTGGCACCCCGCGACCCCCATGATGGCGGCTGTTCCCCCCACCAGCGCTGCTCCCTTAAGGAAAGATCTTCTGTCCATATTGGTTTTCTCACTCATCGCTACCCCTTCTTTGTCTATTTTGCCCAAAGGCCCACCGAGCTTATCGGCGGGAGCAGGATGAGGATGGCCCAGGAAGGCAGGCTCGGCATCAGCTGAAAGGGGTGAGGGGGCACGAAAAGCGCAGGCGAATGAGGTGAAATTCCCACGCTCCACGCCGCACTCTCCCGACCCAGCCGAAGAATGCCTCGGGGCACTTCGTGAAAGCGCTCGAATGGGCAAGCCCGATGCGTCCCTTATCACCTTCGCTTTTCACGGTACGCAACGCCCGCACGTTTTCCCGTCGCCGCAGCCGACACGCCCGCACGCGGCGGAAACACGTAGCCGCAGAATGCGCACTCGAGAACGCCTTGCTCGTTTTCCTTCCAACATTCGGGGCAGGTTTGCTGGGTGAACTTCGGCCTACATTTGCCGCAACCCTTACAGGGATAGCACACGGAAAACCTCCTATCGTCGCCGCAGACATTGCGCTGCGGCGGCATATGGAAAGCGGGCGGGCCTTCCAAGGAGGCCCGCCCGCCAACAACAGATCGCATGACGCCCCACACTTGCGAGACGCCGCGCGGAACACGCGAGCGAACGGCTCCGCGCGCGATACCGGCGAGTTACTTCGCCAGCTCCATCTTCTTGCGATACAGGCTGCGCCAGGCAAACGAGATGCCAAGCGCCACCACGGAAACACCGCCCATGACCATTGCCGCCATCATGAACGACGAGGCATCGAGCACCATGCCGACGACCGTCGGGATCACGAGCGTGCCCATGTTCTGTCCGAGCACGATGACGGCGTTCGCAGAGCCCACGGTATCCTTCGAGCGAGCCGTCATGGGCGCCACCGCAAAGAACGCAGTGGGAGCGGCGCCAAGCACGCAGCCGATGAAGAAGGCGATCACATAGGTCGCCTCGAGAGGAAGATCGATGCTGAACCAGATGAACAGGCCGATAGCCGCAAGCACGATGTTCACGATCAGCACGAGCCCCTTGTCCTTCGCCTTGGCAAAGACAAAGCCCATGATAACCGCCCCGACGAGCAAGCCGATCGAAGCGATGAACGAGCAGAGATTCGCGGCACCGTAATCGTAGCCCAGCTCAACGTTCAAATACGTGATCGTAAAGCTGTTGAACGCATCGGTTGCACCGCCCACCAAAAAGAACATGAGGGCCGCCAGGATGGGAAGCGGAGCGAGGTAGCCCCACAGGACGCCGTGCTTCGCGTCTTTTTCCGCTTTCGACCCGTCATCGAGGAAGAGGTCCTGCCGATCCTCATCTGCGGGCATTCCAACGCAGATCGCAACCATGAGCAGCGCAAGGACGGCGCCGATAAGGGCGAAGACCCACATGCCGGACCAGTCGGAAACGGCCAGGATGGGATTTGCCGCACCGGTGCAGATAAGCATGCCGACGCCGACGTTGGCGCCCCATACGCCGTAGGCCAACCCGCGTTTGGCGGGTGCATACCATGCGGAGATGATGACGGGACCGCCCGTCATGACGGCGCCGTATCCGAAGCCCTCCATCACGCGCGACACGAGCAAACCCGCATCGCTCGTCCAAAACAAGCTCAAAACGTTGCCGACGATCGAAACGACGAGCGCGATGCTGACGATCTTGCGCGCGCCGAAACGATCGATAAGCGTGCCGCCGATGAGCCCCATGGCAATGGCCGCAACGGAAAACGCGGTCATCAGAAGGCCCTGCATCGTATAGGACAGGCCGAGAACCTCGATCATGGACGGCTGCGAAGGCGGCACTTTGCCGTATTCGAAGCTGATGAGAATGCTGGCGATGATTATCGCCCACACGGGAATCCAGGCGTGCTTCTTCATGTGGCGGCTCCTTTAGTTGGTCTTGGTTGGGCAAAAAATGCTCTGCTTGGGCTTTTCCGCAAGCTTCTGCGCGAGCTCGTCAACGGGTCCGTATTCGATGCACTTCGCCTGGCAGTGGTGCACGCATGTCGGAGTCTTGCCCTTCGAAACGCGGTCAGCGCACAGATCGCACTGATCGGTCGGTACGGGCAGGTATGTGTACTGCCACGTCTTGGGAGCATACTCCCAAGGACCCACCTCGACAAGCTTTATCCCCCATTGATCCACCGGGAGCCCGTGCTCCATCTGGCACGCGACTTCGCACGTATGGCAACCGGTGCACCACTGGTAGTCGATAAGCAAACCGTATGCATTCATGGTCTATTCCTCGCTTCCTACGGGATAGATCTTGCAGAGCAGCGTCTTGTAATTGGCGCCGAATCCCGATTTTCCGCATTTGTATTCGATGAGATTGCCGATGTCGAGATCGAACATCCCGTACAGCCCGTCCTCGAGCTCGCCGGGCGCTTCGGGCAGCCACCATGCATGGTCGGTGCTGCATACGCGCTCGTCCATCACCGGCGTTTCGACGATTCGGCGCTTGCAGCGGCCGCGCTGGTTCTCGACCCATACCCAGTCTCCGTGCTTCACGCCGTACTTCGCAGCCGTCTTCGGATTGATCTGGATGATCGCATCGGGATGCAAGGCGCGCAGATGAGGAACCTGCCGATGCTCCGAGTGGAACATGCTCCAAATGCGCGCACCGGTGGTGAGCACGAGCGGGTACTCGTCGAGCAGCTCGGGGGTTGCGCCAGGTCCGGGCGAAGGCTCCTCGAAGTACGGCAGCGGATCGAGGTCTGCATGGCTGTAATAATGCGACCACAGCTCTATGCGTCCCGTCGGCGTCTGGAAGCCGGGCTGCCCGTCTTCGCGCAGCGTGCCCTTTTCGTGCATGCCATACTCGAACGGCGGGAACCCGGGAGCAACCTCCTGCATCTCCTCGAAGCTGTAGCCGGTTTCCGCAAGGATGCTCGTGTACATATCCTCGACGGTCTCCCACGGCCACACCTCAGGGGAAATGCGCTTGCCGATCTCCAGATCGATCTCCATATCGGATTTGCATTCGCCCAAAGGCTCGATGACCTGATTGATCGTCTCGCCGCGCTGCATGCCATCGCCGATGCGCAAGCCGTTGCGCTCGGGGAAGGTGCTCGCAGGCAGGAAGATATCGGCGAGCGCCATGGCGGTCGGCGTCATGAACAGGTCGACGCACACGATGAAATCGTAGTTGTTGTGGGCCGCAAGCGTGCGCTCGGGATCGGGGCTCGTGCAAGCGAGGATGTTCGTGGTCTGCAGCCAAGCGGCGCGCAGCTTGTACGGCTTGCCCGTTTCAAGGGTCTTGATGAGCTCGTCGGTTGCGCACTCCTGGAAGCCGAGGTTCAAAAGCGGGTACTCGGGCAAGCCGATGCGCTTGTTGTACTGTTCCTGCGTGAGGAATTCGGAGCCCCACCCCGCAGCATAGTACAGGATGCTCGGAGGATTGACCATCGCACCCGGCTTGTCGATGTTGCCGGTGATCTCGAACACGGCGAGCAGCGCTTGCGCAGTCGGGATGGTCTCCTTGGTCTGATCGATCGCAACGCCCCACTGGAGTATCGCATTGTTCGCCGTCGCGATGAATCGGGCGGCGGCTACGATATCCTCTTCGGGCACCCAGGTAATCGCAGCGGTTTTGTCAAGCGGGTATTCGGCGGCTCGCTCGGCCAGCTCGTCGAAGCCGTAACACCACAGATCGACGAATTCGTGATCGTAGAGATCTTCCTGGATGATGTAGTTGATCATGCCGAGTGCAAGCGCCGCATCGGTGCCGGGCCTGATCTGCAGGAAGTATTCGGATTTGGCAGCAAGCCACGTAAGGCGCGGATCGATGGTGACGAGCTTCGATCCGCGTTTCATGCAGTCGACGATCCAGTGCCCGTACAATCCGTCAGAGTTCGAAACGAGCGGGTTGTTGCCCCACACGACGATGCACTCGGGAAGAACCCAGCGCGGATCGTCGTAGCGATCGGGGAACTGCTGCGAGTAATCGCCCAGCCAGAAAGCGCCCGTATTGGCGAAGCAGCCGGCGACGCGCGGCGAATAGCACGACTGCCCGCTCATTGCGAACACGAAGTTCGGGCTGCCGAATCCCCAGCTCAGTCGAGTGATATACTGCCCAATATCGCGACCGGTGCCCGAGTAGAACGCAATGCACTCAGGTCCGTACTTCTCTTTGAGATCGAGGAACGTCTCGGCAATGGTATCCATAGCCTCATCCCAGGTTATACGCTCCCACTTGTCCTTGCCGCGATCTTCCTTCGCGCGCTTCATCGGGTACAGGATGCGATCCTCATGGTAGATCACCTCGGGCAGAGCCAGGCAGCGGCAGCACAGCCGCCCCTCGTTGAAAGGATTCTCCGGATCGCCTTCGACCTTGACGAGCCGCCCCTCGTCATCGGTGTACATGAGCAAACCGCATCCCAGATGACAGCCCGGGCCGGACCATGCGCTCCCGCGAGTCACATGAAGGCCGTCTTCATCGTAGCGAAACGGCTTCTCGTGTTCTACAAGAGAGTACTCCCTTTTGTCTTCCATTTCTCCTCCTTCTAAGTTTTCGGTCTTGCATATGGGTGGAATTCTGTCGCATGCGCGCCGCATCCGAAATCGGCCAGCTATCGTATTTCGGGATGCAAGAAGAGGCTGAACGCATACGGAACAAGCACTATGACCAACGGTACTAGGTTGGCGAAACGCCTGTTAATCGCTCAGTTCGCCCGCTTGCTCGCGCTTGCGGAACTGCGATCTGAACACGAACGCCGCAACAAGCGCCACGCAGGACAGCCCGCCCATGACCCACGCAGCAGCCGAATAGCTCGCGTGGTCGAGCACCGATCCGACGAGCGTGGGTATGGCGAGGGTACCCAGGTTCTGGCCGAGCACCACAAGCGCAACCGCCGCGCCCACCGTCGTCGACGAGCGGGCGACAAAGGGCGGTATGGCGAAGAAAATCGTAGGCGCAGCGCCGAGCACGCATCCGGCGAAAAACGCCACGATGAACATGACCGGCATGGACGCATCGAGGTTGAACCATGCGAACTGCACGATGATGCACAGCACGATGTTGACGATGAGCACCATGCCCTTATCGCGCACGCGGGCGAAGATGACGCCGACGATGAGCGAGCCCACCAGCATGCCGAACGACGCGACCATCGATGCCATGTTGGCATCTTCGTAGGCATGCCCCAGATCGATGTTCAGATACGTGATGGTGAAGCTGTTGAAGGCATCGGTTGCCCCGCCCACAAGAAAGAACATGAACGCCGTGATCATGGCGAGGGGCGCCATATACCCCCACAGCAACCCGTGCTTCTTGCCCTCCCGCTCGGCCTCGATCTCATCGAGATCGCGACGATCGGCCAGATCGGGCATACGAACGCATATGACGACGAGCAGGGCGGCCAGTACAGTGGAGACAAGCGAGAACACCCACATGCCGGTCCAGTCGGCAGACGAGAGGATCGGATTGGCAACGCCGAGCGAGATGAGCATGCCTATGCCGACGTTCGCGCCCCATACGCCCGACACGATCCCCCGTTTCGCGGGCTCGTACCAAGCGGCGATGATCACGGGCCCGGCCGTCATGGTTACCCCGTACCCGGCTCCCTCCAAAACGCGCGATGCAAGCAATCCGGCGTCGTTGGTCATGAACATGCCGATCACCGTTCCGACCACGGACACGGTAAGCGCCACGCTCACCACCCTGCGTGCGCCGAACCGATCGATAAGCACACCTCCGAACAGCGCCATGACAAGCGCAGATGCGGAGAACGCGGTCATCAAAAGCCCCTGCATGGTGTACGAGAGGCCCAATGACTCGATCATAGACGGTTGTGACGGTGGAACCTTCCCGTATTGTGTGGCAATCAGGATGCTGGCGATGATGATTGCCCACACGGGAATCCAAGCTTTGCGACGCATAATGCTCCCCCTTTCCGCAACAATACATGCAGTGCAAGTATTGCGCCCGCGGAGCGCGCGGCACATCGAACCGCCATCGCCATTTTCCCGTCAAACTGCGGTATTACATCGGGTATGAGAACCCGTTTTCACAGTTCAGCTTCCACCATGTTGATAAGCTCTTGCTGCGAATGGATGTCGAGCTTCTTGTAGATGTGGTACACGTGCGTCTTGACGGTATGAACCGAAATGTAGAGCTCATCCGATATGTGCTTGTAGTTCCTCCCTCGCGCCAGCATGATGAAGATGCGCTCTTCTTGCTTGGTCAATTTGTAGCTTTGGGCCACGCTGAGGCAACGCTCCTTCCACGTGTCGCGAAACTCGGTGGTGTTGGCAACGCCGCCGCCTTCGCTCTCCCCCATGCCGTCCATAACCAGATTCAGGATAAGCAGGATCACGAGCACGATCGAAACGATGCCGAATCCCGTGGCGTATTCGCCTTCGCCAAGGAAGGCGAATAGAAGGTAGCCGATTCCCCATCCCACGAAGATGCCTGTGAAGTTTACGGCCGATGCAGCGCTGAGGTATCCGAAAAGCTTCAGGCCCCGATCGCGCACCTCATCGGCAAGGTCTCCCCAGCCGATGGCGTCGAAACAGGTGAAGCCGAACACCGCCACCGACAAGAACACGATCTGCATGACGGGCGAAAGGTAGGGAAACGGAAGCAGTGCTACAGCGATAAGGGGCAGCAGCAAACGCCGGATGCGCTCCGCCTCGAAGTTCGCGCGGAACACGAACGATCCGATCACGGCAACCACGGAGGAGACAAGAATGGATACGGCGATGACGATGATCAGGTCGTGGGCGGATGCCAGGTACAGCACCACATGCGACACGATCCCGAACGAAATGGTGTAGATGAGCGTCAGCGGAGCGAAATGCTTGAGTTCTGCAATACGGGACCCGAGCGACTCCTTTCTCCTGTCAACCGCAGCATGGCCGCCCTTGTCGATGGGCGGTTTGGCGCTTGCCATGTAGCGGTCGGCAACGAGCGTGCAAATGCAGGAGACCACGGGGAGAGCCATAACCATGAGCACTCCCACCACCGGGGCGAGAAGCAACGAGAACACGTAGAACATCGCAGCCAGCAAAAAACTCAGCGCGATGCAGCGAGACAGCTTCGCTCTTTTGAGCCAAACGAAAAACGCACCGGTCTTGAGGAATATCAGAGACGACACGAACGTCGATACGGCCCACGGCAGCAGCGTCTGCGCGAAGGAGACGTCCATGCCGATGCGATTGAGAAACGCAGGGAGGCATCCGATCGGCGAGAGCGCAGCGAGCAGAATCGTGCCGCCCGTTCCACGGAAAAACGCCTCCATCCTGTCGGGCGCCAACGCTGTAACGAGCATGCACAAAGCCGACGAGCCCGCCGCAATGACGCACAGTGCGAGGTATTCGGTTATCCCCGCCGAGCCGAACGGATTGATGACGGTCGACGAGTAGGTTGAAAAGATCCACCCCCAGTAGGCAGCGAGCGAAAGGACGCCTGCGATGAGCGTAACCCCGCTCCTGCTGAGCAGCATCTGCTGCTGATCGTCGCTTGCGACAACGGCCATAGCTCCCCCTTATTGTTATTTCAGGCACTTGATTCGCTCGAGAGACGGCCACCCCGAACCTTGCCGCCAACCCCGTGTCGCTCTGGAACCGCGCGCATCGACTGCAGGCGCGCTCTGGAATCGAGTACGCCCATTAGAAACAAATCAACCGCGTTTGTCAAGAAATCGCTTCGTCGATTGCGGGAGAAACCGCGAGGCTCCAAAGCCTTAGGCACTGCGCGGCTCCCGTTCTTTCGGAAACCCCTTGACGGCTGTGCATAATGTGGGTATGCTGTGCATATCGGGTATATACACTATACCCGTTGGTGGGTCCAAGGAACGTGCTTGGCCCGCCGGGTCGGGCGCGGGACGCCGCAACCGGCCACCGAGGCATGCGGGACGCCGAATGCCTCATGTGACGAAACCCGAGGAGCATACGTTGGACATCATCATCACCAATTCGAGCGGCAAACCCATCTACGAGCAGATCACTTCGCAGATGAAGGATCTCATCTTAAGCGGCGTGCTCGCCGAAGGCCAACAGCTCCCCTCCATCCGCGCGCTTGCAAGCGATCTGCGCATCAGCGTAATCACCACCAAGCGCGCATACGCCGATCTCGAAGCCCAGGGCTTCATAGAGACCGTGCAGGGAAAGGGCAGCTTCGTCGCCGGCGGCAACCTCGAGCTTCTGCGTGAGGAGAGGCTCCGTCGGGTTGAAGAGCTTCTCTCCCAGGCGATCGACGAGGCGCGCAGCGCCGACATCGAGGCCACCGATCTCATCGACATGCTCACCCTCTTGATAGAAAGCAACGACCATGAACAACTTGCTTGACATACGGAACCTGTCGAAGCACTACGACGGCTTCGACTTGCAGGACATCAACTTGACCGTCCCCGCCGGAAGCGTCGTCGGATTCATCGGATCAAACGGCGCCGGGAAAACCACTACCATCAAGGCGGCGCTCGGCCTCATCGGCACCGATGCAGGCGAGATCGAGATGTTCGGCCAGCATATCGCCGGGCGCGCCGGATCGAAGCAGACCACCGCGATGAAGCAACGGATCGGCGTCGTATTCGACACGTGCTCGTTTCCAGAGGAAATGAGCGTTGCCAGCGTCGGCAGCCTCATGGGATACTGCTACAGCTCCTGGGACAGCGCACGGTTCGACGATCTTCTTGCCGCTTTCGGGCTACCCCGCAACAAGACCGTGAAGGAGCTTTCGCGGGGAATGGGCATGAAGCTCTCCCTTGCCTGCGCGCTTGCGCACAACTCCGAGCTGCTCATTCTCGACGAAGCAACGGCGGGCCTCGACCCGATCGCCCGCGACGAGACGCTTGACGTGCTTCGCGAGTTCATGCGCAACGACAAACACGGCATCCTCATGTCGAGCCATATCACCTCGGACCTCGAAAAGATCGCCGACTACATCGTGTGCATCGACAAGGGGCGCATCGTCTTCGCCGTCGAGAAGGATGAGATCACCGATATCGCCGGCGTTGCGCACTGCCGCCAAGCCGAGTTCGATGCGCTTGCGGAAAGCGGCTTCTTCGAGCCGGGCGAAATGCGCTACCTCAAGCACACCTACGGCACAGCCGTCCTCGTTCCCGACCGCTTCGCCTTTGCCGAAAACTTCAAAACCATCGCGCTGGACAAGGCGGACATCGATACCTACATGGGTTTGATGCTGAAAGGAGATGCCCGATGAAAGCGATGATCCTCTCCGACCTGCTAACCATCAGGAAGTATTTCAAATCCCAGGCGCTGCTCTACATGGTGGTTGTTGTAGCCATCTCGCTGTTCATAGAAAACATCTACATGATCGCGCCCTTCCTCGGCGTGATGATGCCGTTCTCCCTCGCATTCACCCTTCTCGCATACGACGAGCGCAACAACTGGGAGCAGTTCCGTCTCGTGCTGCCGCTCTCGCGGAAAAACATCATCGCCGGGCGCTATGCCAGCCTGGCGATAGTCATGGTGGCGGGAATAGTACTCGGACTCGTCGCGACCGGCATCGTGTACGCCGTCGCGCACTTCGTTCCGAACATCGCCGACGCGCTCATCGCCGATTTCGACGCCCAGGGGCTGATTCTCTCCGCCGCCGCACCCGTCGGAATCATCTTCATCATGCTCTCGATCACGCTGCCGCTCATCGCCCGTTTCGGAATGACGAAGGCGATTCGCTACGTACCGGTGTTCTTCCTCGTCATCGTCATGCTCGTATTCACGAGCGGAAGCATTCCCGGCGTCGATTACGGCGTTTTCCTGCCTGCACTGAATTCCCTCGTCGCTATGCTTGAATCGCTGCAGGGGACGCTCGCCGTTGCGGGGATCGTCGTTGCCGCAGGCGCAATCATCTACGTCCTGTCGGGCATGCTTTCGGTGAAGCTGTACGAGAAGCGGGAGTTTTAGCGCAAAGGCTCACGAAAACCAAGAGCAGTCCGCGGATGGGGCGCAGCCGATACGACCGCGCCCCATCCAATCGAGACAAGCTATGCGAAACCGTCCCAACACCTCCCAACGAATGGCTTCCGTGTGCTACCATTGCTGTGCAACGGGTGCCATCTAGGGGGATTTCCATGGTTAATTTGCCACAGCTGCGCGAATTCGTGACATTCGCAAAGTACCTCAACATTTCCAAAGCAGCAGACGTACTGTTCACCAGCCAATCGAATCTGAGTAAGCACCTCAAACAGCTCGAAGGCGATCTGGGGTTCAACCTTACATGCAAAAAAGGCAATCGGATTTATCTGACCGACGAGGGCTCCCACTTTCTCAGCGGCATCCAGTCGGTGCTTTGCGACTACGATCAACTGGTCGAAGAATGCCAGCTGATTCAAAAAAACGAATTCGCAAAGCTCACGCTGCAAGACCCGCCGTTTTCAGACCGCGCCTGCGCTGCGTTTTACGAACTGGTCAACAACATCCGTCGCGCATCGAAAACCGTCAGCATCGATTTCGTGCATGAGAAATTTAGAGACCGCCCCGCCCTGCTCATGAGCGATGAGATGCACCTGCTGCTCGAATACCATTGCGATGATATCGAAAACATAGTGGAGCAGTATGCACAGCAGCATATCCTGGCTGTGCAGATATCCATCGAGCCTCTTGCGGTATGGGGCAAGCGCTTTGTACTCGAAGGGGTCGACAAGCTAGATCCCATGAGGTTCAAAGAGCTTTCCATCATGCAATCGAGCGACGCATCCAGCCCCATGAACACCCTCATCTCCGAACTGCCCGCCATCTTGGGATACTCGCCCAAGATATTCGTATCGCCCGCACGCTCCGCAGCGCAGTATTACTACAGCGGCCATAAGAACAGCGTGTTTCTTCTACCCCAATCGTATACGACCAAGGAAGTCTTCACGTCCCGAAACGATATGCGGGCCGTACCCATAGCCGACGACTCCATCCCGTGCCGCGGTGTTGCGTTGATCAATATGCGCGGCGCGTACTACAGCTTCCTCGAGCCTCTCGTCAAAACTGCCGAAGTAAGCTAGAGTGCCCCCGATTCGCCAGAAAGCGCAGCTGAGGCGGACGCTGCCGGCAAGGTCCCTTCAGCGATCATGCGTTCGACCACAAGGTTTCTCCCCTTCCCGCCCCGCGAGAGCCTTCGACCCGCCCGCCACTCGGTCTCTGCGGACTCCCGCATTTCCTGCGTGATCGCGCGGCCGCACCGCGAGCACTCGTCACGTCCGAGCATCTCGATATGGCCGCAATCTGGGCATTCGAGAAACTTCGCATAGCAATTATCGCATCCAGGACTGCACGAATAGCACATGGCTTCACCTCCAGCAAATGGTGCGGCTCGAGCAGAACGCACCGAAGCCGCACCTTGAAACGAATGGCCGATACCGTAAGGCCGGCATGTTGACTTGTCGAACTACGGAAGGAATACGCTCACTCGCGACCCCAATTCAGAAGCGCGCGCATACATTTCCTCCGGCGTTCCGTATTCGATGCAAAATGAAAGGCAGTGATGGGCGCACGCGGGTTTTTCTCCATTCGCAACCAAGTCCTCGCACGTATCGCACAGCCTGGTGGGAACGGGCTGGTATATCCATTCCATGTTGTTACGTCCACCGTCATCGGTTCTGAACGGCTGTACCTCGCACACCTTGATTCCCCATTTACCGAGGCCGATCCCCAGATGGTTGCGGCATGCGATCTCGCAGCTATGGCAGCCCGTGCAATACTCGTAATTGAAAAGAAGCGCGTTCTTCGACATGGTTACTTCACCTCTTGGCTCTCTGCCGTCGCAGGCTGTGCGTAGTATTTGGCATTGACAACGATCTTTTCGGGGTCTCCCATATTCGTAGCATCCCGTACAAGCTCCAGGTGTTTCGGCATCAACGGCTTTTCGAGCTGCGGCGAGGGAACTTCGATACCGTCGCTTTGCCCCTTGCACGGGTAAATCGTGCAACACATGTTGTCGTGGATGGAGCCGAAGCCCAGCGGCGAGCACAACCTGTTCGGGATCAGCTTGTTTACATCGGAATCCCATAAGCCGTACAGATGGGGTTCGCTTCCCTCCTGCTCGGGGAACCACCATGCGTGCGACGCCACAACCACGCCTTCCTTGACGTTGTTCCTGACCTCCACTTTCATATTGCACTTTCCGAACATGTTTTCGATAGTTATCCACTCCCCATCGACGATGCCATATTTTTCGGCATCTGCCGGATTGATGGTCGCCCACGGCAAGGGGTCGATCTCTCGAAGCGATTCGATTTGGCGGTGTTCCGAATGAAACGAGGTGTACTTTCGCATGCCCGTCGTAAGGGAAAGCGGGTAACGGTCGTCATGCAACGGCGCATCCTCGACCGGTGCGTACGGGCACTCCTTGAAATACGGCAGCGGATCCTCGCCGTAATCTTCGATGTAGGTCGATCGGAACTCCACCATCGCCGTCGAGCTGTTCCACCCGGGATAGCCGTCGGGGCGCATGAGCCCACGCTCGTATTTTTTGTACTCGTAGGGAATCTGGTAGCACACTTCTTCTTTGAGCTCGTCGAAATGCTTGCCCAAGCTGTTGTAGCAATGCTCTTCGTAGAAGTCTTCGGCGGTCTCCCAAGGCCACGCCTCGGGATTCAATCGCTTGCCCAGTAGAAGCGATATCTCCAAGTCGGATTTCGCCTCGCCCACGGTGACAGCCTTATTGATGGTGCCCTGATACTGCATGTTGCCGCCGTAATAGGGCTGAACGAGGCCGTTGTGCTCGGCGAAGGTCGAAACCGGGAGGAAGATGTCGCAGCAGCACATGATCGTGGGGTTCATGAAGAGGTCGGTTGCAACGCCGAATTCGAAGCGCTCTTTGAACACGCGGTACCAGCGCTCGGATTCGTTTCCGTTGCATGCGATGGGGTTGGAATTGCTGAAGTACGCCATACGGAACTTCGTGGGTTCGTCCGCTTCGAAATGCTCGAGGAACGCATCGGGCTGCCCCGAGAACATTCGGTGGTTGAAGAGCGGATACTCGTCCTTTCCGATACGCCCCACGAACTCGCCGGGCTGAAGGCACGATTGTGTATCTACGCGCCATTTACCTAGGAACCCACGGTGGCTTGCTCCACAGGTATTGCCACCAGGAACGTCCATATTGCCCGTCATGAAGATCATGTCCATAACGCATTGGCCCGCCTGCGTTCCCGTGAACTGCTGATCGAACGCAAGACCCCACGCGATGGACGCTGGCTTCGACGTTGCGTAAAGGCGTGCAAACGTGTATATGTCCTCGACATCGATCTGGCATATCTCCGCAGCGCGCTCGGGCGACATGGTTTTCACGCGCTCGGCGAACTCATCGAACCCGTAGACCCATTGTTCTACCAGAGCCTTGTCGTAGAGCTCTTCCGAGATGATGATGTTGCAGCAGGCCATCGCCAAAGCGCCATCGGTACCCGGACGCACCTGGAGGCACAGCTCGGCGCGGGATCCAAGCCACGTGACGCGCGGGTCGATGACGGCAAGCTTGGTACCGCGTTTCATCATGTCGACTATCGCATGCCCGAACAACCCGTCGGGGTTCGAGGCGAGAGGCTCCTTGCCCCAAACCACAATAAGCTCGGGGAGCGTGAAGCCAGGGTCATCGTAACGCAGGGGGCTCCAAGCGGCATAATCGATTTCAGGATAGCCGATGTTGCCGAAAACGCTGGCAGCCGTCATGTTGCGCGGCCCGTAGCAAGCCTGACCGCTCATACAGTACAAATAGTATGGGGTACGGAACACTGCAGACGAGATGGCCGGTCCGTACAAACACGCCTCGCGGCCTGTTCCGCCGAATACGATCACGCTGTCGTTACCGTACTTCGCCTGGATCTCCTGGGTTTTCTCAACAATCGTATCGATAGCCTCGTCCCAGGTGATGCGTTCCCACCTATCGAGACCGCGATCCTCGAAAGCGCGTTTCATGGGATACACGATGCGCTCCGGATTATACACGTACTCGGGAAGCGTCAGGCAGCGAACGCACAAACGCCCCTGCGTGATCGGATGATTCTCGTCTCCCTTAACCTCGACGAGCTTTCCGTCGACCACGTGAAGCTTCACGCCGCAACCAACAGGATGGCAACCCGGCGCCGACCATGCGCACGAACGCACCCAGTAGTCGTCTTCAGTACCCGTTTTCCAATTCTCGGCCATAAAGGCCTCCTCTCTTATTACCCATCTTCGCAGAAGCATCCCGCAACCGTTCGCAAAATGCCTTTCTCGCTTACGCTATTCGCCCAACTTGTCCGACGGCGAAGGGGCCATAGGGGCACTCGGAGCCTTGGGGGCCGCCGGAGCTCCGGGAGCAGCCGGTGCACTCGGCGCATTTGGCGCACTCGGGGCTGCCGGAGATGGCGCCTTTGCCGCAAGTTCCTCGCGACAGAACGGACATTTCTTAGGAACGATTCCATCGGACGGAAACACCATTTTTCCGCAATGGGGGCATGGGCGAGGTCCTGCAGTATCCGCATCAGCTGGTCTGAAGCACATGATGCTCTCCTTATCTTTCGTCATAGTCGGTTTGGGGTTTCGGCGCTCGGCACTCGGATCGAGCGGATACCGAGCGCTCCTTCGGCTTCACCTGCATACAGGTGGTACGGCTCCTTCATCATAAGGGCCGAACAGCCCCGCGTGTCCCCCGAAGTAGTAAAGCCGTTTATGCAAGTCACGATGTGAAAGAAGGAAAAAAGCGAATAGCGGTCGTTCGCAAATGGAATACCTGTTTTTGTATTCGCGAAAACCACGGGAAACGCGCTGGTGCGTTTTCCGGAAACCTACTATAATCAAACGATCCACAACCAACGCTTTTCGTCGACACGCTCGATCGGCGCAAGCGTTTCAAAGACATCCGCCGCATCGACGTCGCTCGATCGGTGGGCGGTAGGTCGGAGTAGTTTCGATCTGGTTTTCACTGTCCCCGATTAGGCTACCTAAGCATACAACCATGCTGTCTTTGCCCACAACCTCGCCCATCACTGGCAAAACAAACTTCAGGACGAAAGTCCTCGGGTTAGGTGGAAGTTATGATCGCAACACATGATTCGTATGTGAATATCGGCAGCATCAAGCTGCATAAAGCATGGATTATCTTGATTGGTTGCTGCTTTTTGCAAGCAGCAACCTTGGCGCCCATCATGGGTTGCCAAGGCAATTTCGTTGTACCCATCTGCGAGGATCTGGGGTGCGGCCGTTCGGAGATCTCCGCTTTCATGACGGCCTACTGGCTGTCCATGATACCTGCCCTGCCCATTGCGGGAAGAATACTGTCCCGGTGCGATATGCGGAAAGTGACCACCGTCAGCACCGTGGCCGTAGGATTGGCTGCAGGCTTCATGGGCACCTACACCGAGCCCTGGATGTGGATCATCTCGGGCTTGGTGTTCGGAACGTTCGGCTGCTGCGTTTTCACCATTCCGCTCGTCACCATGATAGGAAACTGGTTTCATACGCGCACGGGCGTTGCCATGGGCATAGCCACGGCTGTTTCCGCCTTGGCTATCGTGGTTCTCTCGCCGTTTCTGCAATGGTGCATTGCGACGTTCGGATGGCGGAACGCCTATTTCATCGAGGCAGGAATCGTACTCGTATTCACACTACCTTGGACGCTGTTCGTTTTTCGTGGGGAACCGCGCGATTGGAATGCAACGGCCTATGGCATGACCGACGAAGCGGAGATGGAGCTGAAGGAGCGCACGAACCTCGACTTTAGCTCAGCGCCCGGCGTGCCCCTGAAGCGAGCGCTTCGCTCGACGGCGTTCGTCATGCTGTTTCTGTTCGCCGGAATCGCCGCCATGCTTGGTTCGGGTTTCGATTCGCATTTGCCCGGATACGCCGATTCGCTTGGCATGAGCGCCGAATACGGCGCCTACATGGTATCGGCCCTAGCATTCGGCAGTTTTTGCGAGAAGCTGGTCATGGGCTGGGTGAACGATCGCTTCGGCGTTTGGTTCGGCATCGCGTGCGAGTTCGTCATGGTGGTCGTAGGAATCGTCGGCCTTCTTATCTTGCGCGACCCCATGCTCATGTTGGTGGCAACGTTCCTTTTCGGTGTGCAGGATTCGTTCACCAACGTATCGCTCCCCCTTCTGGTGAGGCGCGTGTTCGGCAACCGCAGCTATACCGAGATCTTCTCTTGGACCCGCATGGGTGCGGGCATATTCGGATCGTTTGCCGCCGTCCTCGTGGGATTGAGCTACGATGCAAGCGGCAGCTATACGCCTGCGTTCGTGGGCGCGCTCGCGCTCGTCGTGCTCGGCTCGGTGTTCGTCGCAGTCGCCCGCAAGACCATGGGGCGGCTTACCTGGGAAGACGGAATCCATCAACAAGAGAGAAGCGGTTTTGCTTGAACAAGGATCATAACACAGGGGGTCATTTCCAGACAGGTCCTGGACACTGCGCTCAACCGCTAGCAAGAAGGAATCGGACGATTCTATCCCAACAGAATCGTCCGATTCCATATCCAAAACGTAATCGCATGCCAGAAGGTTCTGTTTCAAACACTGTCACGCAAACTTTCTCGAAGATGAGTCCATTGCATCGCAATCGCAAACAAGAGTCCCCCGTCGGGCGCTGGCGTCGTACTGCCGACATATTCGGCAGCCAGCAACATGCCGAGCTAAAACCCCTCAACGCCTGGATACTCTTTGCACCCGTACGAATACTCGCATACCAAAGGAAAATGCATCTGAATAATACCCGATAGAAAGATTAAAGCCTCGCTGTATTCGCAGGTCTCAATCCTTTACGACTACCACGTCATCCAAGGGTAGCAATACGTGAAGCAGCGCATTCGACGATCGCTTGTCCATATGAACCCGTTAAGTCTGATTTTGCTTGCATGTCCATACTGCTCATACAGAACAAGCGCAAGAGGACAATATTTTCCATCCCAAGGTCCGCCGTAATCAGAATCGCTCGCACGGATGTTTAAACAGCCCAACCGCCCTTTTTCGAATCAAAAAGCGCCGAAGAACCTCTGGCGTTCAAAAGCCATTCCGCTCAGAGGCCGATTACCATAAAGCGCCTTCTGAGCTATTGCAGTGTCCAGTACAGCGACTCGCCAGTCCGAGGCCCGACGTCTAAGTAGATTCGCCAGCACGAGCAAGAGAATAGGCGGCAAAACCATTAAAGCTACTACGAATTAGCGACTTAGGCTGATGTCCGGTTCGCCCGCCATCGCACTCGGCAAGCTTTCCAAAACAGCTCGAATTGAGCCTAGAGCGGCAAATCGCCACTCTAGGCCGCCACCTAACGTTTTCTACGGGACCAAAAGCTGCACAAATTCAGCCATATCATCAATCTGCTCGATACTCCACGCAACATCGTAAGCTTCCCGCAGTTTACCCATATCAACCTTGCCACCAAACGCTGCGTTGGTTTCGAATTTCGCTTCAAAATCAGCTTTCGGTAAAGGCTTGCGTTCGACATCGCCGAGAATATCTCCCTTGACTTCGCCATGCATTGTCTCTCCATTTACAAGTTCGATATCAATGCACGCAGCAAAACCGCCCGATCCTTTAGCGCCAGCCAAAGGATTCCACTCGTAAAACTCTAGCTTATCCAGCATCTCCTTCAGTTCGGTGCTCGTCATCCATTCTGGAGCGTAGCTGGCAGCCACCACCTGACCAGTAAGGATATAGGTCGACAGAGTGAATCGACGATTGAAAAGCCCGTCGCATTCACACGTGCTCCCAAACGGGAAGTCTCCATTCGTAAGGCTTTTCGTTGCGCCAAACCGCACCTTTTTCACATCTTCGGCCCTGAGGATACGCCCTTGCAAACATTCCCGAGCAGCATCAAGAACGACATGGTTTCCACGACAGCACGCCCAAGGCTTGATTACGGCATCGCTGAAATATCGCGTACCGAGCTCCTTAACAAGCTCGGAAGTATCTCCGTTTTTGGCAAACATATCCATAAAGCATTTTGGCCCTGTAATGGGGTCATCGAGTGCCTCGAAGCCACGAAGCGCCATCTCGGCGGCAAAGATTCCATGATACGCAGACAGCGCGTTTCCAAGCTTGAAGGTCCAGAACCCCTGTGTGTTCTGCATGGTTCCACCAGCCATATTGAGAGCAATGCCGAAAGCCGCAAGCGTTTCCGCCTCGCCCAGCCCCAACGCTTTTGCCGAAATAGCAGCGGCGCCAAGGCAGTTCGCGGTACCGTTACCGTCAAAGCAGCCCAACGGATCAAAACGGGTTGCTTCGGTCAATCGACATGCCATATCATCACCGAGCAGCATCGCGAGCAGCATCTCCTTGCCCGACAGCCTCTTCCATTCGGCAAGGGCTAAAGCAACAGGAATAGTGGTGCTTGTCACATGCGCAGGCCAACGAGTGATATAACCCTCTGCGTCTATGGCTTCGAAATCGAAGGATCTCAGCTGCAGACTGTTCACGAAAGCCGCAGCATGAGCGGGAACCATGTCGCCAAAGTTAACAATTGATGACTCCTCGGCTCCGCCCCAGGCCTTCACCATCTGAATCGAACCCAGAACGCCCACGCCTCGGGCTCCGGCGCTCATTACCCCAACCGAATCGGCAAGGCGCTCTTTCGCCCGAAGCAATATAGCGTCTGGAAGATCTTCGAATTTGGCGTTTACTATATGGACAGCAAATTCTTCCGACGGATTCATTTGTATGATCTCCTTCCTAGCATTTTAACCTTCAACGCAGCGTCGATTCTCTATGACAAACCTCCAGCATTCACTTTCGTCAAGCGAAACAACTGCGATAGTCATTCGACAAACAATTAGCCTTTCTTACCCGCCTTTGCTTCTTTACGCCTCTCGTTGGCAGCGCGCGCCCACGGCGAAACCGTATCGGCAATGCAGAAGCCAACCGCAGACACAATGGCGAGAGCCGCAAAGAAATAGCACATCAACGCTGCACCCAAAAACTGCAAAACGCTCGCAGTGGTAAACGATGAGATCAACCGGCCAACGTTCAATATCGCCTGACTATAAGAGTTGTATGCAACATAATCTTTGTTTCCGAAAAGCTGCGTAACGACAACGGCTGCAGTAGTCATGATTGGCTTCATAGCACCAACGAGAGCAAGCGCGAACACTGCAAACGCGATACCTGCAGGAGCCATGCCGAGCCACTGGGATAGGCAGATGAACCCAACACCCGATAAACCAAAGAAGAAAACGAAATAAATCTTATTACCAAAGAATTTATGAAAATATCCAGAATAGAGCATATGGACACCGCAGATAACCGTGAAATAACTCTGGAAGAGAGCGGCGAGCGGCTTGTCCATTCCCGCCTCCGTCAAAAACGTCGTCAAGAAAGTCGTGATGCCCCCATTGATGACCGCAGCGGCAATAAATGCAAGCGTAAATAAATAGATCGGAGAGTGCTTAAAAGCTTCCCCGAAACCCCAACCGACAGCTTCCTCTTGAGACTTCTTAGAATCCGCAGCAATTTGAGCCTTCGCAGCAGCAGCAAGCTCCTCTGCAACAAACGAGTCCGGCTTACGGAAGCAGATCAAGTTGGCACCGCCGCCCAAAACAATCGTTAGGGCCGCAATAACCCAAAACGCGCCTTGGAAATCCATAAAGGTCCATAGCCAGGCCATTAGCGCCGTATACCCAGAGACGATAAGAGTTTGAATACCAGCGATAACCGTAAACTTGCTGCCAGAATCCATTCCCCAATATTGTCGCATTAAGCCAGATGCCGCCCCTAGCGATCCAAGTGCAGAGCCGAAACCCGCAAGCAAACCACACGCCACCCAGGGAACGTACGGAAGGCCAATCGCATTCACCACCAGAAAAGCTGTAACTAAGCAGGTGCCCACCAACATCGACCAGCGTGGCGTTAACTTATCGATAAGCTTTGTGCCAACGAGAGCCATGATCACTACACCCAGAGAAACCACTGTCGACATCATGGAAGCTTCCACTTTTGTGATCTGCATAGCCTCGATGATATACGGAAAAGAAGTCATGACTACTTGGTAGGACACATTCATGCCCATAACAATGATGCAACCAATGCTTGCAACTATTTGTGTACTAGTTGGTTTTCTTATTGCACTAGACATCAGCAAAACCCTCCTTAAAAAAATTATTGTTCATCCCAGACAACACAAGGCCGCACCCGATACCTAACATGCAGTCCCCACACATGATTTTTCTCCCGCTCGAAGTAAGAAGAATCCTGTGTGAGAGTCAGCGCATCCGACGACTCCCCCTTTCTCGCAGTTGTCGCAGAATCCACAACCACAACCTCATAGTACTGCGGCGAAATGCTGAATAACCTCCGTCTTTTTTCTGGCCGATATTACATTTCAGAAAACCGTTCATTCGTTTTCGGAAATCACGCATTCGCTTTCTTACGCGCTTGCAGATCGAACCCGAGCGCCACCGGTTCACACCAGCCGGTACGCCGAAAAAGCAGCTCACAACCTGCGGATCGGCATTCCGACCACACCCTTACCGAGGAGCGCCAGGCGCTTTCGGCGGAGTGGGTGAGCTCGGTGCACCAGGAGCTTTCGGAGCGCTCGGCGGCTTGCCGATGTCGGACGGATCGAACACCGCAGCACCGGGCACGCCAGGGGCATTCGGATCGGGCATGTCGGGTTCGACGTTAATCATATCTCGCCCGCATTTCGGACATTGCGCTACCGTCGCATCGCTCATCTCTCCGCAATCGGGGCATGTCTTGGTCAAGACCAAGTTCGCTGGTCTGAAGCACATAGCTACTCCTTTCCGCGGGCCGCGCTCGGCAGAACGCGGCCCGATCCGTCAATGCTCCCGCTCGGCCCGACCGAAACCGGCGCAAGCGGGCGCCTGGTCTACTTCTTTGTGGTCAGCAAAGCCCACCGGGTTTTGCCGTCCATCTTCTTCATCAGATCCTCCACTTCGCCGTGATACATGCACCACGCTTGGCAATGCTGGACGCACATGGGAAACTTGCCCGCCTCAACGCGGTCTTCACACATGTTGCATGCCTTGGTGAGCACGGGCATATACGTCCATTCCCACTTCTCGGGTCCGCTCTTACCTTCGTATGCATGCGGCAGAATCTCGGTTAGCTTGATGCCGAACTCGCCTTCGGGAAGGTTCAGTATCTTCTTGCACGCCACTTCGCAGCTGTGACAACCGGTGCAGTATTCGTAATTAACCAAAATGCCTTTCATTGCTTGCCTCCTTTCGCAGGGCTCTTAATAGACTTCGTAGGGATCGGAACCGGGGATGATCTCGTTCCAGCTGTCGCGATCGGCAACAACCTGGTATGGCATCTCGTCGCCTTCCCTGTAGGGATAGATCTTGCAGATGCCGTTCTTGATAGCCGAACCGACACCGCCTTCACCGGCCTCGTAGGCGCGGGTCAGGTTGTTCACGTTAGAGTCGAACGTGCCGAAGAAATACGGCGCCTCGGCTTTCTGCTCCGGATACCACCACGCATGCTCGGCATGCACAACGCCTTCCTTAACCTTTTCGCAAACATAAGCGACCTGACGGAAACGACCGCGGTCGGACTCGACCCAGACCCACTCGCCATCGCGGATGCCGTACCGCTCCGCATCGTTGGGATGAACGGTGAGCAGCGGCCACTGGTGGAATTCGCGCATCGTGGGCTCCTGGCGATCCTCGGAATGGAAGAATTCGAACGAACGGCCGCCGCACGTAAGAATAAGCGGGTATTCCTTGAACATGCCGGGTGAGGTCACGGGGCCCGTCGGGGGCTCCTTGAAGTACGGCCACGGAGTCAGGCCCCACACCTTGAAGGTGAACGGCGAAAGCTCGATGCGGCCAGTTGGCGTCGCAAAACCCGGCTCCCCGTCGGGACGGAGCATGCCTTTTTCGTATTTCCGATAGGTTGCGTTGAACTTATCGTATGCATGGCCGCCGGCCTTTTGCAAGCCCTCCAAATCGCCGGCAAACGGGAACTCCTCGCTAAAGCGCTTCTGATCGAGCTGGTTGTTTGCGGACGCCTTTGTCCCGAATGAAGCCAGGCCCGCCTGCGGCGTCAAGAACCAGTTCACGAAATCCTCTGCGGTTTCCCACGGGAAGGCATCCGGGTTGAGGCGTCGACCCAGTTCAACGATGATCTCTTCATCGGATTTCGCCTCGTAATAGCTGGTTACCTTTGAGAGCGTGCGAACAGGCGTCCACCACGAACGGGCGGAATTGCGCTCGCAGCTCATGGCAACGGGCATGACCACATCGGCGAGCGCCACAGCGGTCGGCGTTAGGAAGGGATCGGCGTACGCAATGAACGGAATGTCCTTCAGTGCCTTGTACAGGCGGGGCGCATCCATGGCAGCGCAGGCAAGCTCATTGGTGGACTGGGCGTACCACATTTTAATGGGGTATGGCTCGCCTGTTTCCATGCAATGGAGAACCGCCTCGGAGGCCGCCTGATGGATGAAGTCCTCGCCATCGGTGTTGAAGACGTAGTGCATGGTTGCCTTTTTCTTTGCAGCCTCGGGATCCACCCATTTCACGCCGTTATCGGAACCACGCGATACGTTGTAAGCGTTGTGAACGAGCAGCCAACCGCCGGGAGTATCGATGTTTCCGCAGATGGCCATGAGGTCCACGGCGGCAAGGTTCAGAGCCATAGCCGACATGTTCTGGTCGAATGCAAGACCCCACTGAATCGCCGAGCTGTTACCCGAAGCGAATAGGCGCGCCGAACCAATGACGTCCTCAACGGGAATCTGGCAGATTTCTGCAGCGCGCTCGGCCGTCCACTCCTGCACATGTTCCTTGATAACATCGAAGCCGGTCGTCCACTTCTCCACGAACTCGTGGTCGTACAGATCTTCGTTGATGATGATGTTCAACCATGCGCACGCAAGGGCAGCATCGGTGCCAGGGCGAACGGGCAGCCAGAACTCGGCGCGGGCGCCCCACCATGTCAGACGCGGGTCGATCGAGATGATCTTCGAGCCCATCTGCACGCACTGTACCAGCCAGTGGCCGATGTAGCCGTCGGCGTTCGAAGCGAGCGGCTCGTTGCCCCATACCACCAATACCTCAGGCGGGCGGAACTCGTCGGCGATGTAGCGATCGGGATGGGCCTGGGACGCGTCCACGATGGGAAAATCGCCCATGGGGGCGATGCAGCCGCACGTACGGGGCAGATAGCAAGCATATCCCGTAAAACCGATGTGCGCGACGTTTGCGGTCTTGAAAGCCGCTTGGAAAAAGTAATGCAGCTGCCACACCGTACCGCGCGCCGTACCTTTTGTGCAGAGAATCGATTCTGGGCCGTATTCTTCCCAAACCTTGCGTGTCTCACGCTCGACGATATCATAGGCTTCATCCCACGTAATGCGCTCCCATTTGTTCTCACCGCGCTCCCCTGCGCGTTTCATGGGATACTTGAGACGATCCGGATGGTTGATGGCCTCAACGCGATTCAAGCACCGCATGCACAAGCGGCCGTTAGCACAGGGATCGAGGGGGTCTCCCTCAACGAACTCGACCTTTCCGTCTTTCACGTAGTACAGCAGGCCGCATGAACTATGACAGCCCGGAGGTGAATAGTGATACGTACGTGTTACAGTGTATCCATCTTCCTCCCATTGGTACTCCCCCGCATGGTACGCATCACGATTGATGCTGTCGAGAAACTCTTTGTAGTCAGCCATGCTCTTCTCCTTCCGTTTCTCAAGAACCTTTGCTTTCCTCTCCCGAAAACGCCCCGTCTACCAGCCCTCGATGCTTCTCGTCCAAAAACGGGTCTTCTGCCGGCTACGGAATTCGGAACGGCACCACCATACGACCAGCTTGAAAACCAAGGGGGAAACGAATAGTATGGTTCGCGTTTACAGACGCATCTGAGCGTATTCTTTTTCAGCAATACCGCCGCTTTGCGTCGGCGTAACAGGCGTTCTCAGGGGGAAACCATGACAAACGACGAGCCGGATGCGCATGCCGTCAAGCAATCGAAAACGGGCGCCGATGGTGCCGACACCGAAAAGACAGTGTTTGAAACGGGCGAGAAGATCGGCTATGCCGCAACCGTCGCCTGGCTTCCTTCCCTGCTGCTCAACGGCGCGTTTTCCCAAGGCGACCTTGCTGCACTGTGCTCGAACCTCCCTGCCCCGCTCGATTCGCTCAGCGGCGTGCTGCCGGCGACGTTCTGCCTTCTTCTGTGCTGCATATTCGGGTTGGCGCTCATGGCATCCGCCAATCGGGTCACGGCGAAAAAGCATTTCTTCTCACTGTGGACCACAGCCGCCCTCTGCGTCGTTGCAGCCTTATGCATCCCAAGCGACATCGCCGAAGCCGTACTGCTAGCGGCCGCGTTCACCATCGCCCGCCTGATCTGGAAACTGCATTTGGTGAACAAGGCCTTCGATTCGACCACGCTGGTGGCGGCTACGCTGCTCTGCGGCGCCATGCTGCTGCTTTCGGCGCTTCTGGATGAATCGGCAACCCAATTTTCGCTGCATATCCTGCTCGTCATATCGCTGTGCATGTTTTTGGCCGTGGCCGCAGCCACGTACAGGGATTGGGTTTTCGTCCCCAAGGAAGCGATGCGTGCCAAAGGTCTTACCGCACCGCAGCGAGTATTCGCCGCCACTGCCAAGGCAATGACCGGTATCGCCTTCGGAGCGCTCGTATACACGTGCACTTACCAAACCTCTTTGGCGGTTGCGGGATCCGTCTGGCTGGCAAGCGGCATAGCCGTTCTTCTGCTCGAGCGGGTGAAGAAGAAGCCTTCGAAATCGGCCACGCGCGGGTATTTCATGCTGGGATCCATCGCGGCACTGATCGCCATCCCCCTCGCGCCCGACATCGGTCGGATAATCGGCGCAGGCGTCCTATCCGCGTTCATGGTGACAAGCGCGCTGTCGAACGCGATCCGGCATATCGTCGTAGAAAAGGATCTCACGCTTTCCGACGTGTACCTGTTCGGCTTTCGCCACGCCACCAATTCGGCCGGGATGCTCTTGGGCTATGCGAGCAGCTATGCCGTACTCGCGTTCGCCGCGCCACCTTCTGCCGTGGCGTTCGGGTTTTTCGGAGCAGCAGCGCTCATCGTGGCATTCGTCAGCCTTCTTTCTCTAGGTGTCTTCGAGAGCAAACGCGAGCGCATCCCCGCTGCGAACATAACCGATCCATGGCACGAGAAGGTCATGACCCTTGCCAAGCAACACGATTTGACACCGCGCCAAACCGAGATATTCGACGCTCTATCGCGCGGGCGCAACGCCAAGTACATCATGCAGCGCCTGTATTTATCCGAAGGAACCGTGAAAAAACAGGTATTCCAAATCTACAAGCGCGTAGGCGTGCACACTCAGCAGGATCTGATCACGCTGGTCATGGAAGTCGATTTGGATCGCAATCCGAAATAGAAACGCCGAGCGACGGGCGGACGCAGGCAAAGCGGCTGCAAATGCACAGCAGATGCGGCGCTGCCGCGCGCAAAAGCATACGGCTTCGCCTTCTTTGCTTGAACAAGCATACTCTCGGTTTCCACTCGTCAGCAACCCGAGAGGTATGGTGAGACGGTAGCTGCGGCTTACCCGGCAAACCGTCGACGAGAGGAGCGCACGTGAGAGAATCAATGGGCGTGTTCATAGAGAACCAAGGCAACGCTTCAGCAGTCAAGGCGCTTGAAAGCATCAACGGACTCAGACCCGTTCCGCTCAGGCTGTTCATCGAGGGCCCCCATCATGCAGGCAAAAGCGCACTCGTAAGAGGATGGGCCGAAGACGCTGCGAAAAACGGGGCGGGCGACTCGGTGTTCGCCTGCTCGGGCGCCGATATCGCGATTGCATTGCAGTTCGAAGCGGACGATTCCTTCTTCGAGAAGCTAGGCTCAACGCCCGTGCTTATCATCGATGACCTCGAACCCCTGCTCCGTACCGAAAAGGGCGACCAGTTGCTTTCCCTGATGCTGCATGAGCGCGATCGCCAAGGACTGCACACCGTAATCACTTCTCAGATCCCTCTTACCGAATGCACCCTCGAAGAATCGCGCGAGACGCTCGATTCATTTGAGGTTGTCACGATCGAGCCCCTCGACGAAGAAGGGAAACGCGCGTTTGCGCGCAAAGCGGAGGCAGAATACGGATCCGAAACCCACCCCGAGCTCAGCGACGACGCCGTGGCATGCATCATCGAACTGGCGAACGGCCGCTTCGCTGATATCGAGAACGCCGTACGATATCTCGTAACGGACGAAGATTGCACGAGCAGGGAAACCCTGGATGCTTCCGCAATCAAGGAATTATTGCATCGGTAACCTACGAGTGCCGTCCTTGACGGCGGAACGGAGAAGGCAATGGCAAGCGCAACCATCCTCACTGACGAGAACATCGTCGAATTCATCGAAGGCCAAGAAAAGCCCGTGCTCGTGTGCTTCTATTCCAGTGAAGAGGACACGCAGTATCAGTTCGACAAGGTAATCGAGGAGCTGGCCGACACACAAGACAAGGTGGCTATCGGGAAGATCGATGCGTGGAAGAACCCCGAATCGGCCCGCTTCTACAATGCCAAGTGGTTCCCCACGTCCATCATGTTCTCAAACGGGGAGATCAAAGATTACTGCGTGGGAGAGGATTACGCCGAACAGGTAATGGAACGGTTCGCGAATTTCTTCTGATGTGCTCTGGTGCGGGATTCTCAGCGCGAGAGATGGCCCTGGTTGCCTCCCACGCTGCCCTCCGACAGCCTCTACCAACCAGTTTCCGAACGGATGTTTCACGTGAAACATCCGTTCGCTTTTGCAGCCTTACGCCACGCACCCCGGCTTCTTCACCAGATCGCCAAGCGTCACGCCGTCGACGTAATTCTCGATCGTCTTATCGAGACCTTCCCAAAACGCGATCGTGTTGCATTCGCTCCGTCGCGGGCAAACGCCGAAATCATCTTCAAGGCAAGCAACCGGCGCGCAGCTGCCCTCGGCGGCGCGCAGCACATCGCCCGCCGTCATCTCGTCGGAAGATCGCGTAAGGACGTACCCCCCGCGGGCGCCCCTCGTGCTTTTCAGCAATCCGGCGCGCACGAGGCTACCGGCGAGCTGTTCGAGGTATTTGATGGAAATGCCCTGACGTTCAGCCACTTCGCGCAGCGGCACACGGGCATCCTCACCCTGTTCGGCGATGTCGATCATCAAGCGAAGGGCATAGCGCCCTTTGGTCGAAATCATCATTGCGAACCTCCATTGTTCGATCCCGAATCAAGCAGCTGCATACCGAGCGGCCACCTGCCCCGCTCGTGCATGAACGAGAACGGAGCCAACGCAAGCAGAATGATGCCATTGTAACCGCCTTGGGAACCCCATCGACCGCAAAGAGCGCATACGGCGCGATTTGCCGACCAAATCCATATTCCATACTTATTTACTATGTTTTTCGACCATTCGGCAACGCCGCTTGACTTTTTCCTCTATCGGAGTATCTTATTCCTAGTATATTACTAGGATTTTGTGACGAGAGAATCGGATACGACGAGGAGCAGCAACCATGTACGCACGAAACATCGACAAACTGATCGGCAACACCCCCCTGCTCGACATTTCCGGCATAGCGGGAAGCGGTTCGGGCGCGCGGATACTCGGGAAATACGAAGCCGCGAACCCCGGCGGCAGCATAAAGGACCGCATTGCGAAAGCCATGCTCGACGATGCCGAGGCCTCGGGCCTTATCGGACCCGGCAGCCGCATCATCGAACCGACAAGCGGCAACACGGGCATCGGCCTTGCCATGCTGGCAGCGGCTCGGGGCTACAGTCTTACGCTCGTCATGCCCGAGACGATGAGCATCGAGCGCAGAAAGCTTTTGGCGGTCTACGGCGCCGATCTCGTATTGACCGAGGGCGCGAAAGGCATGTCCGGAGCCATCGCCAAAGCCGAAGAGCTCCTTGCCGACGATCCGAAGGCATTCATGCCCCGGCAGTTCGAAAACCCCGCCAACCCGCGCATTCACTTCGAAACGACGGGACCCGAAATCTGGCGCGATGCCGAAGAAAAGGTCGACGCGCTGGTTGCCGGGGTCGGAACGGGCGGCACCATTTCGGGAGCGGGCGCTTACCTCAAAAGTAAGAATCCGAACATCCTGATCACAGCCGTGGAACCCGACGAATCCCCCGTTCTTTCAGGCGGCACGGCGGGCCCGCACAAAATCCAGGGGATCGGGGCCGGCTTCGTACCCGATACGCTCGATACGTCCGTGTACGACGAAATCGTGCGCATCCCCACCGCCGAAGCGTTCGAGGTCCAAGCCGAACTCGCGAAGAAGCTCGGCGTACTTGTCGGCATCTCATCGGGTGCGGCGGTTGCCGCAGCGCGAAAGCTGGCGGGGCGCTCCGGATTTGAAAACAAAACCATCGTAGTCGTACTTCCCGATACGGGGGAACGATACCTTTCCATGTTCAACCCCGAATAGCACAAGGAGCACCGCAATGAAACAGATCTACCTCGATAACGCAGCTACAACGCGCATGCGCCCCGAAGCACTCGAAGCGATGATGCCCCACCTCTCCGAAGCGTACGGGAACGCAAGCTCCATCTACCCCTTAGGCGAAGAAGCCGCATCCGCGCTTGCCGAAGCGCGCCGCACCGTCGCGCAAGCCATCAACGCGCAGGACCGCGAAGTGCTCTTCACTTCCGGCGGCAGCGAATCGGATAACTGGGCGCTCATCGCCACGGCCGAAGCCTACGAATCGAAGGGACGCCATATCGTCACGAGCGCGATCGAGCACCACGCGATCCTCCATACCGCCGAATACCTTGAAAAACGCGGATTTGAAATAACCTATCTTCCCGTCGATGAAGACGGCAGGGTCTCCCCCACCGATCTCGAGGCAGCCATGCGCCCCGATACGATTCTCGTGTCGATCATGTTTGCCAACAACGAGATCGGAACCATCGAGCCCATCGCCGAACTCGCGAAGGTCGCCCACGACCACGGCGCGCTTTTCCATACCGATGCCGTGCAGGCGTTTGGACACATTCCGATCGACGTCAAGGAGATGGGCATCGATCTGCTCTCTGCCTCGGCCCATAAGGTATACGGACCGAAGGGCACGGGGTTGCTCTACATCAGGAAAGGCGTCAAGACCAAGGCGTTCATCCACGGCGGACGGCAGGAACGGGGGCTTCGCGCCGGCACGGAAAACGTCGCCGGCATCGTCGGCTTCGCGAGCGCAACCGAGCTTGCGCTCGCCGAGCAGGAGGAGGAAGCCGCCCGCCTTGCCAAACTGCGCGATTACGCCATCGGCCGCATCGAGCGCGAGATTCCGTACAGCCGTCTGAACGGTCACCGGACCGAACGGCTGCCCAACAACGTGAACTTCTCGTTCGAATTCATCGAAGGGGAGGGAATGCTGCTCCAACTGGCGTTCAAAGGCATCAGCGCCTCAAGCGGGTCGGCATGCACCTCGGGTTCGCTCGATCCGAGCCACGTGCTTCTGGCGATCGGGCTGCCCCATGAGATCGCCCACGGGTCGCTGCGCCTGACGCTCGGACGCGAGACGACGCGAGACGACATCGATTTCGCCATCGACTCCCTCAAGGGAACAATCGACAACCTCCGCGCCATGAGCCCGTTATACGAAGACTTCCTCAAAGCGCATAAGCAGGCGAGTTAGAACGGCACAAGACGACCACCAAGAAAGGAGCCTCTCATGGCTTTTGCATACAGCGAAAAGGTAATGGACCACTTCACCAACCCCCGCAACGTCGGAGAAATAGAGAATTGCAGCGGCTGCGGCACCGTCGGCAACGCCCAATGCGGCGATATCATGCGCGTCTATCTCGATATCGACGAGGATAGCCGCATCAGAGACGTCAAGTTCAAAACTTTCGGCTGCGGAGCCGCCATCGCCACCTCTTCGATGGCCACCGAACTCGTAAAGGGCAAGACGATCCAGGAAGCGCTCGAGGTTACGAACAAGGCCGTCATGGAAGCGCTCGACGGCCTGCCACCCGTCAAAGTGCACTGCTCGCTTCTCGCCGAAGAGGCGATACATGCGGCGCTCTGGGATTACGCCGAGCGCAAAGGCATCGTGATCGAAGGACTCGAGAAACCCAAAACCGATATCCATGAGCACGAGTCGGAGCACGAGCGCGAACTCGAGCTCGCCTGAAGAGCGCGACCGAGAGATCGATCATTCCAGCCAAGGCGGTTTCGATAGATAGAACGAACCAGCGCGTCGCCTCGTGGCATCGAGGCGACGCGCTGGCATGCCGGCACGCAATTCCAGACCCGGCGCTACATGCTCCGCTGTATCCTTGCTATCCATATCAAATATGCGACGAATGCGACAACTTCGACGCCTATCAACACAAGCATGCCGACAAGCGTAATCTGATCAAACGAGTACAACCCCAAAGCGACGATTGGGATGAGGATCGAAAAAAGCTCGAAGGCCCTTGTCGAAGCGAGCGCGCCGATGGTCTTGTTGCGCTCGTCGCCCTGACTGACAAGCTCCTGCGGCGTCGGCTTATGCAGCAACGCCGCTATTCCGCATACCAGAAGCGCCGCTGCGCACCCGGCAAAACCCCAAACGGCTTTGGCTACCGTTGGAACGGCATCGGCCAATCCCCCCACGTTGAAGCCAAGCGCAAGCGCGATGAGGAGGCAGGCAACACCGATCGAAAGGGTAACGGCCCCTGTCCTCTTATTGGCCTTCCGCACCTGCCCTCCGCTGGATTTTCCTTCGTTCATCAGAACCCCTTCCGAACACCGCGCTCGCATCCTTTGCGATAATGTAAAGCTTACTTTCCATTCAGTATACGTCGCTTTTTAGAAGATGTAAAGCTTACTTTCCATTCTTTTACCGAGCATTTCTTGGCGATTCTCGGTTTCGTTCGGACTTTGTCATGGTAAACTCGATACTCATTTCACATTTCGGCTGCAGCGACCAACTGGTCGACGCCAAAACCAAGCGGATCGAGGAGATTATGGCAGGGATTCATCACATGTTTCGTTAACCCCCTGGGTTTCATGAGACTTGTCTGCGCAATCGCACACGCTTCGTCGTGCGGATGCGAATCGCCTGTGCCGTTCCACGCTTATCGCACCGTCTGCTCCCCGCTCGCCTCACCGGCTTACGCGCTTTCAGTGCATATCTCGGTCGACCGCCGCCCGATCAGCGCAGTTGCTTCGTATCCGCACCCGATAGTTGCGCAAAATTCCAACCGGAATAGCTGGCAAACAAGCTTCCGCAACCCCACACTCAATTGAAACGTGCTACCGGAAACCGCCGGGAAGCATACCGCCCGACACCATCAAGAACAAGGAGTTTCATCATATGACGGAATCGACAACCATACTCAGCGCTGCGGGACAACCGCTCCCGAAACGCTGGCTCGTGATCATCGCGACCATATGGGCCGGCCAGGCCGTGTCGATGATAACGAGCTACGCGGCCGGATACGCCGCCGTGTGGTACATCACCGAAACCACCGGCAGCGCGCTCATGCTTGCCGCGGCGACCATTTGCGCCTACCTGCCCCAGGGGCTGCTATCCCCCTTCGGAGGAGTCATAGCCGATAAGTACAACCGGAAAATCGTCATGATAGTCGCCGATATGAGCGTCGGCGTCGTCTCCCTCATCCTCGGCATCTTCATTCTGCTGGGCAAGGCATCGTTTGCGCTCATCATCGTCATGATCATCGTGCGCAGCATCGGACAGGCCTTCCACGGTCCCGCCATGATGGCCGCAATGCCCCTGCTTGTGCCCGAGAAGCACCTGCTGCGCATCAACACGCTCGACCAGCTGCTCATGAGTCTGGCGAGCATCGGCGCACCTGCGTTCGGCATCTTCCTTTATACCGCAATCGGCTTCTACTCGGTCATGTTCCTCGATTTTCTGGGAGCATGCGTTGCCGTAGCCGGCCTTGCGCTTGCGAAGATCCCGACCATCCACGACGAAACGACCGACAACCAACACGTATTGGCCAATATGAAAGATGGCTGGATGGCGCTTTCGGCAAACCGCGGCCTGATGATCCTCATCGTGGGCATCACAATCGGCATGATGGCCTTCGCGCCCCTCGGCGCCGTATTCCCGCTCATGACGTACAGCCACTTCGGAGGCGACGGCTATGCGGCCTCCATCGTCGAAGCGGCTTTCGGCATCGGCATGGTGGTCGGATCGATCATCCTCATGGTTTGGGGCGGAGGCAAGCGTCTCGCGGGGCTCATGGCGGTCGCCGCCATCATCGTAGGTGCGGCAACGGCGGCCTGCGGCCTGCTTTCACCGAACATGTACTGGGTCTTCGTGGCGCTATGCGCCGTGATGGCCGTCGGATGCGGCTGGTTCAACGGTCCGCTCATCACGCTCGTCCAAAAAAACGTGCCACCCGAGAAAAACGGGCGCGCGCTCGGATTCACCACGGCGGCCATCGGACTCGCTTCGCCCATCGGCGTCGCCATCGGCGGCGTGACGGCCGAAGCCATCGGCATCGCACCGTTTTTCTTGGTCGACGGCATCCTGTGCTTGGCGCTTGGGCTCTTGATCTATCTGCCGAAAAGCGTGCGCGCCCTCGATAGGACGACTGCAGCGGGCGGACTCGGCACTTCGAACAACCCGCCAACGGAGGCTTCGGCCCTACAGGCTTCGGAACAGGCCGCCGAGGCGGCCGAACAGCCCGCAGCACTTCCCGTTGAGCAGCGTTAGCGGCTTTCCCCGACAGAACAACCTCGGCAAACACGCCGACAAGGCACCTTCCAACCGGCAACGCCCATCGCTTTCGAGCATGGGCGTTGCTTTTGCTGCGCGTTGCACCTGCAACCTTATCGGGTGATGCAATCGCCCTGCGCTCGGACTCACGATCGCTCTGTTTTGGCGACGCCGCATCAAAGCTCGCCGAAAACAGCATGGAGGGCTGCGGTACCTCGGAACGCGACTCCGCGTTCCAAATATCCTCAAACTGGGCACAAAATTGGACCTGTGGCAAAATGTAATATACTAATAATTTGAAATAGGCAATTCACATTTTTCACCACCAGGCATTTTAGTGATAATTATTCCAAAAACAATAGAGTAATAAATTGGAAAATTGCCACAGGTCCAATTTTGTGCCAGGTTCTCGACTTCAGGGAACACAACACAAAGGCGATGCTCCACGAAATGCGCGACCCGCAACGAGCCAACCCGCGACGGCCCGCTTTGCCAGAATCCCACAACCCCTGTTCAAATCTCCACAAAATAACGCTTACGAAGGGCATGGGCTCTCCGCTAGAATAAGCGCTCGCTCAAGCTCGATGCGAGAGGCGTTACTCTCGAATTCCGTCGAGCCACAGAAAGGATCATGCTCAATTGAATAAGAAAAACCAGCTGCCTATGCTGGCAGTGCTCTACGGCGCAGCATTCGTCGCCGCCTTCAACGAAAACATCGTCAACGTAGCACTCGTCGATATCATCGCCGCGTTCTCGGTTGATCCGGGGCTCGCGCAGTGGCTCGTTACCGGCTACATGATAGTGACGGCCATCGTCGTCGCCTGCATGGCGTATCTATCCCGACGCTTCACGCTTCGCACGCTGTTCTTCATCGGGTCAGCGTTCCTCGTAGCCGGCTCGGCGGCGTGCCTTGTTGCTCCCACTTTCCCCCTGCTTCTCGCATTCCGTCTGCTCCAGGCCGTAGGAACCGGCATCTTCATTCCCCTGATGATGACTTCGGTGCTCGCAGTGGCGCCCAAGCAGCGGCTCGGCACCTACCTTTCCATCGGAAGCTGCTGCATCACGCTCGGCCCCGCCTTCGCGCCCGTCGTTTCGGGCCTGATGGTAACGTATTTGGGCTGGCGATCGGTCTTTCTGCTGCCCACCGTTGCCATCGCCGTCATCGCAATCGTCGGCATCTTCGCCGTGAAGAACATCCTCGAAACCAAACGGGCCGCCCTCGATGCGCCCTCGGTTGCCCTTGCCGCCATCGGTTTGACCGCCTTCGTCTACGGGCTCTCGTCGTTCACATCCGATATCGTCGTCGGCTTTGCCGGCCTCATCGTCGGCGTGGCGATTATTGCGGCGTTCGCGCTGCGGCAGAAAAAGCTCGACGATCCGCTGATCGACCTCTCTCCCCTCGCAAATCCCCGATTCGCCCTCGCATGCCCGCTTGTGATCGTGGCCATGATGACCACGTTCTCTATGAGCGTGCTGCTGCCGCTTTACTACCAGGGATCGCTCGAGGCTTCGGCGCTTGTGGCCGGGCTGCTCATCCTCGTACCCGTGCTCGTCAACTCCGCTACCGCCATCTTCGGGGGACGCATCATGGACAGGATCGGCGCATGGCCGCTCTTGCCCATCGGGTTCGGCATAATCGCCATCGGGCAAATCGGAATCGCATTCGTCTCGATGGAGGCGGCGCTCGTGCCCGTGCTCGCCGGTTCGGTGCTTGTATACGCGGGCGTGGGGCTCATCTTCTCCCCTTCCCAAACGGCTGGGCTCGCCAGTCTCGATCGCAGCCAGAACGGCAACGGCGTAACGATCATGAACCTGTTCATCCAGATCGCAGCTTGCGTCGGGCCCGCCCTGTTCGTCGGCATCTTCTCGACGCGCGTCGGTGCCGAAACCCAAGCGGGAACGGCGCCAGCCCTCGCTCAAGCAGCAGGATTCTCGAGCGCGGTGTTCGCGGCGGCCGTTTGCGCGGTGATAGGATTCTTGGTCTCGGTGTACTACGCGCGCAAAGGCGCACTTGAATCCTCCGGAGGAAACCAAACCGCTCCCGCCCCCGTCCAAAACGCATCTATCCTCTCGCTTATCGGGAAAGCCGATGCCTACCGGGTGAGCAGCTCGGCCACCGTGCTCGAAGCCGTCGACACCCTGGTGAAAACCCAAACAGGCGGCATCCCCGTCGTCGACCCCCGCAACGAAGTCGTCGGTTTCATCACCGATGGAGACATCATGCGCTACCTCGCTGGAGGCGAACGCAAGGCGATGGACCCGCTCTACGCCTACATGTCGATCGCCGAACGGGGCGAGCTTGCCCAGCGCGTGCCGAAGCTCCTTTCGACAAACGTCATGGAGCTCGCAACGAAAAAGGTCATCTGCATCGAGAAGGACGCCTCGGTGGAAAACGTCTGCCTTGCACTTTCGGACCCGCGCATTAAGAAGCTACCCGTCGTTGCCGACGGGAAGCTCGCTGGCACGGTAAGCCGCTCCGATCTCGTGCGGTATCTCCTTTCCGAATTCGCGGAGCTGCCGAAGCGGGTCGCTTTCGACGATGCCCGTGCAATGCGCGCCCAAGCAAGCGGATCGAACCGCGAAAAAGCAGCCTCGCTTTCCGAGACCGCCTAGCCTCCAGCGTGCGCGTCTTACTGGCGAGCACGCTTGGCGCCAACTACCCGGCAGCCCACACCAAGCGGCTGCCGGGTTCTCGTTTCGCCTGTTCAACCGGTCGGCCCGCTGCGCCGATCTGCGGCCCTACGCCCGTTGGCTCGAGCCATAGGCGGCATGCTTGCGATTGCCGAACGCACTGCCCTTGCGGGCGTCCTTCTTGAGCCGCTTGAGCACATCGTCCTCAGTCGCCCCCTCGACCTGGGCGCGCAGTTTGACCACCTGGTCGCGCAGACGAGCCGCTTCTTCGAAATCCATGTTCTTGGACGCCGACGCCATGTCGTCTTCCATCGAAGAGATGATGCGCAGCACCTCTTCGCGCGAAAGAGCTGCGAGCTCAAGGTTCACTTGCTCGGCCGTAGTATTGCCAACCTCGTCCTTCACGTAGCTCATGATATCGTTGATGGCCTTGCGGATGGTCTGCGGTTCGATGCCGTGATCCTCGTTGTACTGCATCTGGATTTCACGACGGCGGCGGGTCTCGTCAATGGCGAGCCGCATCGAATCGGTGATTTTGTCGGCATACATGATCACCTGCCCCGAAACGTTGCGGGCCGCGCGGCCGATCGTCTGGATGAGCGAGCGATGGTTGCGCAAGAACCCTTCCTTATCGGCATCGAGGATCGCCACGAGCGAAACCTCGGGCAAATCGAGGCCCTCGCGCAGCAGGTTGATGCCCACGAGCACGTCGAATTCGCCGCGGCGCAGATCGCGCAGGATCTCGACGCGTTCGAGCGTAGCAATGTCGGAATGCATGTAGCGCGCCTTCACACCCTGATCAAGCAGATGGTCGGTCAGGTCTTCGGCCATCTTCTTCGTGAGCGTGGTGATGAGCACGCGCTCGTTGCGAGCAGCGCGCTCCTTCGCCTCGTCGATGATGTCGTCGATCTGCGAAGCCGAGGTGCGCACGATGATCTCGGGATCGAGAAGCCCCGTCGGCCGAATGATCTGCTCGACCTTGTCCTGCGATACCTTCTCCTCGTAATCGCCGGGAGTCGCCGATACGTAGATGAACTGCGGAACGCGGTCCTCGAACTCGTCGAAGCGCAGCGGGCGGTTGTCCAGACAGCTGGGCAGACGAAAACCGTGCTCGGCAAGCGTGATCTTGCGGCTGCGGTCACCCTCGTGCATGCCTCGGATCTGCGGTACCGTTACATGGCTTTCATCGATGATGCAGAGGAAATCCTTCGGAAAGTAATCGATGAGCGTATAGGGAGGCTCACCCGGTTCGCGGCCATCCATATGGCGCGAATAATTCTCGATGCCCGAGCAGAACCCCATCGTTTCGAGCATCTCGAGATCGTAGTTGACGCGCATTTCGAGACGCTGGGCTTCGAGCAGTTTGCCCTCTTCCTTGAACTGCTGCAAGCGATCGCGCAGCTCTTCGCCGATGGTTTTCAGAGCCTTGTCCATTTTCGGCCGCGCCGTCACGTAGTGCGAGGCGGGCCACAGCGGCAGAGCCTCGAAATCGTTCAGCACTTCGCCGGTCACGTTATCGACTTCGGCGATGCGTTCGATCTCATCACCCCAAAACTCGATGCGGATGGGGTTATCGGCATACGGGGGGAACACGTCGAGGTTGTCACCGCGCACGCGAAAGGTTCCGCGCTTGAGCTCGTAGTCGTTGCGGTCGTACTGGATGTCGATGAGATCATGGATGACCGTATCGCGATCCATCTCCTTGTCTTTATCGACGAATACCGCCATCCCCGCGTAATCCATCGGAGAGCCGATGCCGTAAATGCACGAAACCGAAGCGACGACGATGCAATCGCGCCGCGAAAGCAGCGCCGAGGTTGCGGCGTGGCGCAGCTTCTCAACCTCTTCGTTGATGGAGGCGTCTTTTTCGATGAACGTATCGCTCGAGGGCACGTACGCCTCGGGCTGGTAGTAATCGTAGTAGCTGACGAAGTAGACGACCGAGTTATCGGGGAAGAACTCCTTCAATTCGGATGCAAGCTGCGCCGCAAGCGTCTTGTTCGGCGCCATGACGAGCGTGGGCTTCTGCGTTTTCTCGATGACCTTCGCCATCGTGAAGGTCTTGCCCGACCCCGTCACGCCCAGAAGCGTCTGGTAGCGCATGCCGCTTTCGACGTTGCTCGCAAGCCGCTCGATCGCCTGCGGCTGATCGCCTGCGGGCTCGAAAGGCGAAACCGCCCGAAACGGGGTTGACGCGAGGCGAACCTCCTGGGGCTTGCCCGCCATTTCCATTCCCTCTATATTCGAAAGATGAGCCATCGCTTCTCCTTTCTCATGTCGGTTGTCCGTTTCGGACGAATAAATGCATAAGAGGATAAGCGTAGCACAAGCTACGAGTAGTGAACAGATGTTCGTGAAAATTGTACCGAACCGTTAGTTTTCGCCCTTGAAGCCGTTCCACCATTCGACCACCTGGCACTTCAGCTCATCGGGGGTCGAATCGTTATGGAACACCACATCGGCGGCGTCGATGCGCTCGGCGTCGGTGATCTGCCGGGCGATGCGGCGCCTCACGTCGTCCTCATCCCAACCCGCAGCCACCGCACGCGCAATGCGCACGTCGAGCGGAGCGAGCACCGCAATGATGCAATCCGCTTTCGCGGCCAAAGAGACATCCTTGTTTCTGAATGCCGAGTACTCGATGACCACCGCTTCGCTTCCGCTCTTTTCGAGCTCGTCAACGCGATCGGCGAACGTCTCTTCGATGCGCGGCATCGTGATGCTGTTAAGCAGGCTCGTATGCACCTCGTCCACGAAGGCCTTAGCCGCAAGAGCCGGGCGGTTAACCTCTCCCGTTTCATCGAGAATGCCGTCGCCGAACGCCTCGACCAGATCGGCTTTTACGTAATCGCGCGTCAGAACCTCATGGCCGACTTCGTCGAGATCGATGGAAGGCAATCCTTGCTCCGCGAGCGCTTGGGTCGCCATCGACTTTCCGGCTCCCATACCACCGATGATGAAAACCTTTTTCATGCCTTGCGACCTCCTTGTATTCCGACCTGCATCATATCGCGCATCATAGCACAGCAGCCCCGAACAGATAAAGGCGTTCCACGGCGTCGCCGAACCGTTTCGTCGGCGACGCCGCAGCGCAGGCGGATTTCATCCGCCTCGAGAATCCGCATCGGCGACATGCGACTGCAAAAAGCTACACCTCTTCGATCATGCCGCCTCCGAGCACGGTTTCTCCCATGTAGAAGACCGCATGCTGCCCCGGCGCCGTTGTCGGCTGCGGGCTGACAAGGCGCACGTCGACCGATCCGTCGTCGCAAGGCCCCACCGTGCAGGCAACCCGTGTGCTCCGGTAGCGGAGCTTCACCATGCACTCGAGCGGCTCGGCCAGCACCTCGAACGCCTGCCAGTTGGGGCTTGCAATCTTCGCATAGCTGATGAGCGCCTCGTCTTTGAAACCCACGACAAGCTCGTTTTGCTTGAAGCGCTTCCCTATCACGTAATACGGCTCGGGCGCCGCGATGCCTATCCCCTTGCGCTGACCGATGGTGTAGCGGAACAAACCGGCATGACGGCCAAGGACGTTCCCCGTCGCATCGACGATCTTGCCCGGCTCGTCGTTGACGCCGCGCTCTTCGAGAAACGTCAGGTGATCGCCCTCGATAAAGCAAATATCCTGGCTTTCGGGCTTATCGGCGACAGGCAGCGCAAGATCGGATGCGAGAAGACGAACATCCGCCTTCGTCGCGCCGCCCAAAGGAAGCACGAGACGCGAAAGCTGCTCCTGCGTCAACTGCGAAAGCATGTAGCTTTGATCTTTAGCGGCGTCGAGCGCGGTTTTGACAACGAAACGACCGGTTTCATCAAGGCGTGCGATGCGCGCGTAATGCCCCGTGGCCGCTTTCGCGCATCCAAGCCCGTCGGCCGCAGCCAGCAACTGCGGGATCTTGCACCGGGCATTGCATGAAACGCATGGACTCGGCGTGAGCCCGTGTGCGTAATCGTCTACGAACGAACCGATGACCTCGCGCTCGAACGCCGCCGAGCATTCCCAAACCGCATGCTCGATGCCGAGGATGCGGCAAACGTCTGCGGCATCGGCCGCCGCATCGCGAGATTTATCGTCATCGGTGAACAGGCAGGTGACTCCGACGACCTCGTATCCTGCGCGCATGAGCACAGCGGCCGAAACGGCGCTGTCAACTCCCCCGCTCATGCCGAGCGCAACGCGCTTCGCAATCCCGTCATCCGCACTGTCCATAACCACCCTGCCTTCCCGGCTCATCGGCCCGTCGATCCGCACCGCGCACGCGGCAAGTCGCCCCCATGCCCGCATCGCCCTGATCCTTTCCGCGTCGCGCGCACCTACGACCACGCCGATCCGAAGCCAGCGTGCGAACAGTAAGTATACCCCGTCATAGCGCAGCGCGGCCCGATGCAGAGCCGATCGCCAATCGTTTTTCCGTATCATCATATATTTATTTTTATAGCCTATTGTATCTTAGGTAACATTTGTCTACAATATAGACATCAGGAACAGACCGATCATGGGAGGCACCATGGGTACCGTATCCTCGCTTGCCAAAGCATGCCTGGCGCGTTCGACGAAACTCAGCTCGATCCGGCCTCTTCGCTTCTCAAGCGAGCGAGGTTCGTACTTCGACTACGCAGAAGCATCCAACCTGGGAATGTACATCCATGTCCCCGCAGCAGATGCATGCGAAGAGCACGGCATCCTCGCGCAGCCGCAGCCTGGCGCGGCAACCGGCAACGCGGCCGTCGTCCACGCAGTCGTCGGCGCCGTCGATGCGGCAGGCGCCGCTCCTTGGAGAACCGCCATCGGCGCATCCGCCGAACGCGATCGCAAAACAATCACCACGCTGTTCATCAAAGGAAACACCTCCCTTCTCGACGAACAGGCGATCGCCTCGATCATGCAGGCGGTCCGCAGGCGGTTTGCCGTTACGCATGGCGTGGGGTTCGAACTCGCCGCGGCGGATGTCACGGTCGAGAGGCTCCGCATGCTGCGCGAAGCGGGAATCGCGCACCTTTCCATTGCGGCAGATCCCCCTCCTTGCAACACGAGATCTGCCGCAAAGCCCGCCGTAGAAAACCTCGTTCCGCTCGCCGCGCTCAAAGAAGCCGCTTTCGAAACCGTATCGCTCGCCTTCGCGTTCGCGCAGCCCGGCCAGACATCCCAACAGCTGCAATGCAGCGTCGACATCGCGTTCTCAAGCGGGGTGAACCATATCGCCATCAGGCCATTCAACAGCCGGGAGGCAAAGCGGATCGAAAGGAAGAGCAAGGTCGAAACGGCGCCTATCGTAGAGTTCGGATGCGCCGCAACCACGCTCATGGGTGCCAAGTTCCGCATAAACGCTTACTCGATAGCCGAATACGGCAGGCGGCTCGAAGCAGGCAGGCTCCCAGCGGCGACCACCCTCAAAATCGTCGAGCGGGAGCGGATGCTCAGATACCTGCTTTGGGCTGCACACGGCGAAGCGCGCCTCCTCGTTTCCCAGACGCGGCTGCTTCGCGGAATCGGGCGCCCGCACAAAACGAAACGATAGACCCGAAAGCAATGGAAGAGCCCGATCGCAAACCGATTTTTTTGAAAACGCCACGCTTCTCGAATCCGCATATGCGCTTATAATGGAAGGCGATCGAGCGGCTTGACGACCCGATCGCTGCAATCGGTACGGCAAGGAGATCCGATGTACATCGAACCGAAAGACTCGCGACGGCGCTACACCAAGCAATGCCTCTTCGATTCGTTTCTCCAAGCCCTCGAGATCAAGCCCGTTTCGGAGATCACCGTAAGCGAGATCTGCGATCAGGCGGGCATCTCGCGAAAAACGTTCTACAAGTACTACTCCGATCAGTTCGCACTCCTCCTCGCCATGCAAGACGATCTGTTCGCCGGGTTCGAACGCTACGTCGAACAGCTTCCCCCCAACGTGTTCGACATGGCGCCGGCGCTTGTCTCGTTCGCTTCGGATCATCGCGTGATCATCCGAAGCGCGTTCGAAAACCGAGGGGACGGCAATTTCATCGATCGGGTAATCGCCTATCTCTACCATGCCTACCACGACGATTGGGAGCGCGCGAACCCGCATATGTCCAAACAGGACGTGACGTTTTTGTTTCACTACGTGGTCTCGGGGCTGGTCGGCATCATTCGGCTTTGGCTGTTCGAAGAGCCGGATCTCACCGCAGACGAGGTGGCGAAGAAGGCCGACTATCTCATGCGACTATCCACCCCAACAGACGAACAGGGGTGAAACGCTTACGTGCAAAATCTGTGCGCAAGCGATAAAGCCAGGTTGATACGCCGCCCAATCGCATCCCAGCTTCGGGCGCGCAACAATCCGCAAAGACGGGAGAGCGTATGGAAACAACGAGTTTTGCCGATGCGAAGGCGGTTGCCCTCAAGGTGCTGCACGCACCCGAGCTCTCCGGGAAAGCGTTTCTCGAAGGAGGAATAGCCCCGTGGATCGTCTCGGGCAACGATTCGGGACGCTGCCACGACGACGTCGACTTCTCAGCCCATGCCCACGATATGCCTGCGGTGCGCGCATGGCTGAAGGAGCAAGGGCTCTACGATGCCGCACTCGATTCCCTCGAGCTGGACTGCAACTCCGAAAAAACCGACTTCGGCGTCCACGCGATCATCGACGGCGTCATGGTCAGTTTCGCGCCGTTTCGAATCGAGGGCGGAAAGCTCGCTCAGAGAAACGCGGTCCACGCCTCGTTCGCCGGATACGATGCGCTGTTCCTGGCCACGATCGAAGGGCTTGACGAGGCCGATTTCGTCGAGATGCGCGAACTGCCCGATCACTCTATCGTCGGCATGTCCACGATAGAGGCCGTGCGCGCCTCGAAAGTCGCAACCGAACGGGAGAAGGACCGGGCCGATATCGCCGAGATCGACCGAATCGGCTACGACGCCGACCGATACGAGCGCGTGGCAGCCGCATTCGCCACCATGGAGGTCACCTGCCCCGCGCACGGCGAGTAGCACCGCCCAAAGCCGACCGTCCGAGGCGGCGTGCCGCCCACTCGCCCGGCCGCGCGGGCGAGCGGCACGAGCGGCCGACGTGAAGTTATCGTAAGGGCACCGTCATCCGCTCGAGCGGTTCCCTGTGCTACGATACAATCGAAAGACGGCGCAGATGCCTGCGCGGCGCGGTACGTTGGATCCCGAGGATCGATACCTCTTCCGCCTTCTCGAAAGGACGGCACGACCATGCCCATCAACAAGGCGGTTCTCGCCGCTTTCAAGGCTGCCTCGCGGATCAAGCCCGATATCAGGAAATCCTACGAAGCGCAGCGTGTGGCCGAAGATGTCATCGGCAAGCTCACCCTGCCCGATCCCCGTTGCCGCATCGACGAGGCAACCGCCACCATGGCGGACGGCTTTGAGGTTCCGCTGCGCGTATTCACTCCGCTCGACATCGATTTCTCGCTCGGCTCGGGACTCAAGGTAACCGAAGACTCGCGCGGCACGATCCTGTTCTTCCATGGCGGAGGCTGGGTCAACGGAAGCGTCGATTTCTACATCGACGCCTGCACGACCACGGCGCTCAAACTCGAACGGCGCGTGGTGTCGGTCGACTACCGCCGCGCTCCCGAGCATCGGTTTCCCCAAGCGCCCGAAGATTGCTACGAAGTAGCCAGGCAGCTCCACGCGGGCACGTTGCTTGCCGATGCCGATGCTCACAACATCGTGCTGTTCGGCGACAGCGCGGGCGGAAACCTCGCCGCTGCGGTATCGCTCATGGCGCGCGATCGCGGCGAATTCATGCCGCGCACGCAGATGCTGCTCTACCCCGCAACCTACAACGACCACAACCCCGCGACGTCGTGGTTCGATTCCGTACGGGAAAACGGCGAGGACTACCTGCTCACTTCTCAGGATATAGTCGGATACATGGAGCTCTACCGATCTTCTCCCGACGATTTGCACAACCCCTACTTCGCGCCGCTTCTTGAGCCCGATCTCTCCGCGCAGCCCCGCACGCTCGTGATCACGGCCGAATACTGTCCGCTGCGCGATGAGGGAGAAGCGTTCGCAGGACGGTTGGATCTGGAAGGCAGCGACGTTGCGTGCTACCGTGTACTCGATGCGGTTCACGGGTATCTGCTGTACCCTTCCGTGTTCAGATTCGTCAAGGACACGTATCGTATAATCAAGCATTTCTTGGATGGCGAAGAGCTCGCCGAGGGAGATGAACAGGCTTGGCTCGGAATACTTGGTACCGATTAGACAACGTCGGAAAGTTCTACTCGTCGCAGGCGGGCAGTTCGAACCAGACGGTATTCCGCTATTCGGCGACGATTGCAGATGACATCGACCCCGAAGCGCTGCAGCGCGCTCTCGAAAAGACGGTCGCGGTATTCCCGAATTTCAACGTATGCTTGCGCAGCGGCATGTTCTGGCACTATCTGGAACAGGCAAGCGAGCCTCCCTCCGCAGGCCCCGAGAATCTGCCGATCTGCTTCGGCCTGCATGTCAACGCAAAAAGCGTGCTGTTCCGCGTCAGCTACTATCGGGAACGCATCAACTTCGAGGTGTCCCACATGGTGTCCGACGGGCGCGGCTCCCTGAACTTCTTCAAGGCGCTTATCTATGCGTACGTGCAGGAACGATACGGCATACAGGGCGTTGCCCTCGAATACGACGGTTCGGACAGCCAGAAGTCGGAGAATAGCTTCGATAAGTACTACGAGCGCAATAAGGCCGCCGCAACCCATGCGCCCAAAGTGTACCGCCTCACAGGCTGGCGCGACGAAGCGGATCCGACGTACATGGAGTACCACGCCTCGGCAGCCAAGATGCTCGAGCTTGCCCGCTCGTACGGCGTGAGCATGACCTCGCTGCTCATCGCCGTGATCATGCGTTCCATCCGCATGGAGATGCCGCGCCGCGATCGAAGCCGGGCCATTCGCATCGACATCCCCGTCGACCTGCGCCAGTTCTTCGAATCGACGACAGTCAAGAACTTCTTCGGACTCGCCTTCGTTTCCTATGCTCCCGGCGAAAACGACGAATCGGTCGAAAGCATCGCCCAAGCCATACACGCCCAGCTCAAAGAAGCCACTCAAGCCGAGCAGCTTAAATCTCGCATGAACCGCATGATAGCGCTGGAGAAAAACCCGCTTTTGCGCCTGGCCCCGCTGTTCGTGAAGGACATCATCCTCGCCATCGCAAACCGCCTGGCTGCACGGGATACCACGACGACCGTTTCCAATCTCGGCCAAATCCGCATCGACGAAAGGCTTGCCCCCTACATCCGCGACGTCAACATACTCACGTCCACCGTCGGGCTTAATTTCACGCTCTGCTCCTTCGGCGACGATCTGAGCATCGGCATTTCCACGGTCTATTCGAACCTCGATGTCGTCAAGAACTTCATCCGGTACTTCTCGGACCAAGGAATACCGGGCCGCGTCAACATCAACAAAACGAGCGAGGAGGTTGCCGAGGATCGGCTCGAAGTCAAGTTCGAAACATCGGTCAAACGTCTCGGCGGCCAAGCCCCCGCTCGCAACGATGTCGAAGACGGCTCCCAAACGGCGCCTTTAAGCGAAGACGCCGAGGCATCGCATGGGAAAAAGAGCGGCAAAGAGGGCGGTGCGCGAAGAACGAGGCGGAACAAGGCCGACGGCGCCCGCGCGATGAAGCGCAGCCAGGAACCTAAGGTTTCCGGACGAAGGAAGAACGGGGGCCGTCTGTGAAGCGATGCGATAAATGCGCTGTTGATTTTAGCGGCGACCTCGACGTATGCCCCCTGTGCCAGACGGAGCTCACGGGAAAAGCCGAGCCTTCGGTATACCCGCGCAACGAAATCAAGAAGTCGGGGGTCATCGCGCTCAAGGTTCTGGCATTCGCCACCGGCGCCTGCCTTTTGCTCATGGTGTTTTTCGGCAACCTGTTTTCGCTGCCGGGAGATATCGTGCTCTCCGTTTGCATAGCGCTTCTGGCAAACTATCTGTTCGTACGAAACATACTCATGCATACGACCGACTTTCTGCGCATGGTCGTCCGCTACTTCCTCGTTCTGCTCGCCATCGCCGCCGTATGGTTCCTCGTAACGCGCAACCTCGCCGTAACGACGTTCGTCATCCCTGGCATATGCTTGGTTGCCCTCGTGTTCGACACGGTTCTCCTCGCCGTATTCCGAGGGACGTTCGTCTCGGGATACGCAAAATACCTGCTTTTCGACGTGCTGCTCGGGCTGGCTCCGCTCGCGCTCGTTGCGCTCGGCCTCACAACGTGGAACGTACTCGCCAACATCAGCGCCCTGACCGCGAGCGTGTTTCTTCTCGGGTTGCTCGTGTTCACGCGAAAGCAGCTCGTCGATGAAATACGCAAGCTGTTTTCAGCCTGATGCGCTTGCTTCGACATGGGCGTATAATCGCAAAACCGCATCCTGCTCGCGAAAATGGCGATAGCGCCCTAAAGTTGGCATATTGGTCGCTTTCCGGGGGAAATTGAAGATCGTTCGAGAAGGAAAGCGCCCGCCGAAAAACGACGGGCGCCAGGATAACGGGTTCGGCTACTCCGCGTAGTCGCGAATGACGGCTTCGATGTTGTTGCCCTCGAGATCGCACACGAACGCCGCATAGTAGCCGGGATGGCAATCGCGTGGGCTCGGAGCCCCATGATCGGTGCCACCCGCGGCTTTTGTCAAAGCAGGTCGCGAGCGCCGGTACGCCATGCGAATCGGCGAAGCATTAGCCGGCGATATAGCCGTGCGCGTGATTGGCCGCCGTGCGGCCGGAGTTCACGTTGTTGCCGTTGCACGTACCGCCCACGTTGATGGTGTAGATGTTGCGATACAGCATGCAGCCGTCCGTGCCGACGGCGTACAGGCCGGCGATGGGCTCCTTGGTCTGGTTGACCACCTGCGCGTCTATATTGCACTCGATGCCGCCGACCGACATCAGGTAGTACTGGTTCAGCTTCGCCATGTAAAACGGGGGCGTGGAAATGGGGACCATGGATTCGGCGGGCTTCCCAAAATCAGCATCGGCACCCTGCTCGCACAGTTCGTTGTACCGATCCACGCTCGCCTGCAGTGCAGCGGCATCCATGCCGAAGTATTCGGCAAGCTCGGCGATGCTGTCGGCTTTGCACAGATCGTCTTCGGGATCGGTGTCTACGAATTCCAGCATATCGGGATCCCCGGCCAACCCCGCCTCGAGAATGGCGCGGTCGAACACCGAGTACATGGCACGGTGCGTCATGGCAGGCACGCTCTGCATCTCGAAGTTGTCTTTCGCGAAATCCTCGCAGATAAAGCGCTCGCCGTCTTCGTTCACCCACAGCTGGGCGCCGCCCGTTCCGAACATCCCCGCACCGCAGAACACCGAGGTGAACGTATCGGCCTTCCATGCGAAGGTGTCGCCGCGACCGCAAATGTTCGTGCAGTTGAATGTTGAGCTGCTCACAAAGCTACGTGCGCCTACGTCGAACGCCATCTTCAGCCCATCGCCGTTATGTCCGGGCGTTCCACCGTAGATGATGTTGTCCCAATTCCATCCGCGCTCCTCCATGAGCTCCTGATTCTGCGCGTAACCGCCGGTTGCGAGAATGACGGCTTTCGCGTTGATCTGCAGCGTATTGCCACCCGAATCCTCAGCGTAAAGACCGGCGACCTTCCCGTCGGACATGATAAGCTGCTTCGCAGAAGTCTCCAAGCGCATGTCGACGCCGAGCTCTTTGGCTCGGGCCGTCATCTGAGGGACATAGCCAACGCTTGCAACATCGCCCTCGAACCAATGAAAGCAGCTCACGACGCCCGACCCCAAGTAGTCGTCGACCATTCCAGAGAACTGCACGCCTTGCTCGATCAGCCATTCCACGTTGTCGCCCGATGCGTTTATAAACCGGTTCCACAAAGCGCCGTTTGTTGCCATCTGGGCTTCTTCCATCTCCGTTTGGATGATCTCAACCGGAGTGACTTCGATGCCGGCATCTTTCTGCAGCTTCGTGCCCACAGCGAAGATGCCCTCTACGCCGATGCCGTTTCCGCCCGTCGTGTTCGTCGCCTCGATCCCAACGACCGCATCTCCGTTGTTGGCGGCCTGCACCGCCGCAGCAAGCCCCGACATGCCAAGGCCCACGACGACGATATCGGCATCGATGGTCTCGACGATCTCGCCCGGTTCGTAAGAAGGCGAATCCCCGCCGTCCTCCTTCGCCGCAGCGTTGCCCCCCGTATTGGCAGGACTGCATCCGGCAAGCCCCGCTCCCGCAAGGGCGACGCCCGCTGCCGTCAATCCGAGAAAACCCCTTCGCGACAAATTCTTTTCCATAGTGACCCCTCTCAATCGCTATCCGTTGCTGCACCTCGCCATACCGCGCAAATCGCTTGGCCGGCAAGTCGACTTTTACAATGGGGCGATCGGAGAAGAAAGTCATCGGAAGAATCGGGTGCACTTGATAATCACCTGATACGGGTGAGGTTGCCGCACACAGCGATGCGGGCACTTGAGAGAGATTCTGAGATAATGGCGTATGAGGGAATCGCTGGGATCGATCACGGATGGGCATGGGCAAACTTCATGGCAAAAGGTTTAGGGTTCGAAAAAGGGATTAGCCTCCTTATCGGCATCGGCTCCTACTGGGCCTGGGCAAGCGTGTCCATGGTCACAGCATCCCTATGGCAAACGGGATCCGCCGACCTCAGCCACGCTTCATGGCTCGTAAACGTAGTGGCGCATTGCGTAAGTCTGCTGGCTTTCGCCGCCCTCAGCGCGAAGACCCCGATCGGCTTTCACGGTCGAACAGCGACAACCTTGTTCCCTGCGATCGTCATCGGGGGAACCGCGCTTCTTTCCATCGGCTACGCGAATGGAGATTTCACAGCACTGGTGTTTGCCGGATCAGCTGTATCGGGAATCGGAACGGCGGGCATGCTGATGCTAGGGTGCGAGCCCTACGCCCGATTGAATCAAGTCAGCGAGCAACGGCTCATCCTGGGCGGCTCGATAGTGGCGGGCATGCTCATCGCGCTGCTTATCCCCAACCTTCCCGATCTCGCCGCCATCGGCACGACGCTGTTGCTGCCCGCCGTAACATCGCTTTGCGTGAAACACGTCGAAAGCCTCGACTCGAAAAGCGACGCGGCCTCCCTTCGATCCGCACCTGAACCAACCGTCGCGCACAAGGAAAACCGCCGCGCCGAAGCGGGTTCGCCATTTTTCAAAACGATATTCCAACAGGGAAAGCGCAACGTTGCGATCCTTTTCATCTGCTGCTTTATCCTAGCCCTCCCTACGGGGCTGTTTCAAAACTGGCACACTTACACAGAGGCAGGAGGAAACCCGTCGGGATGGAACACCATCCTCTCTTGTGTCTGCATGCTGATAGTGATTGCGATTTGCCTTGACTACTACTTCATGGAAAAACGCAGCACCTTCGTATTCTCCCGACTGGTCATACCCCTTATTGCGGGAGGACTGCTCATCATCCCCTCGCTTGCGTCCGGCAAAAGCACCTCCCTCTCCGGTTTCGAATCTTGGGCGGGCGTGCTGACCCTTACGGGATACCACTTGTTTTTGGTTTACGCCTATACCGAATTCGGGTTGCTTGCATCGGAAGCACGGGTGCCGGCGCATCGCGTGTTTGCATGGGGAACAAGCGCCATCGACATAGGGCTCATCGCCGGAACCGCACTCGTTTCAGCCATCCAGCATTTTTCGAGCACATGGGCCATAGGAATCACATTCGGCGTCGTCTACCTATTGCTGCTCGTTGGCATTTTGCTTTTCCCGAAGGTGTTCGAAAGCGTGGAGAACCGCGAGCGCGACAAGGCGGCCGTTTTAAAACTGCGAAGCGGAGTAGGCGGAAGCGGAGCGTCGGGCGGCAACCCTTTGCACGACATAGAAGGACGATGCGGCGTTGTCGCGAGGATGTACGGGCTTTCCGCACGCGAGCAGGATGTGCTCGAATACCTGCTGAAAGGACGAACGCTGCAATCGATCGCCAACGAAACGTTCCTTTCGTACAACACCGTGAAGACCCATGTCAGCCACATCTACCAGAAAGCAGGAGTCCATTCGCGCGACGAGCTCATCGATCTGCTCGACAAGATAGAGTGAGCTTTATCCGCAGCCAGCGCCGATCAACCGCGATCGATCGCCCTACCAGGACAAAAGCTCGTAGCCGTCCTCGGTTACGACGATCTGGACCTCCCACTGGGCGGTCGGCTGGCGGTCGAGCGTGCGCACGGTCCATCCGTTCGGATCGCTCATATCGATTTCCTGCGCACCCATGTTGATCATCGGCTCGATGGTGAACACGAGTCCGGGAACGAGCACCATACCCGAGTTAGCCTCGGCCACGAAGCTCACGAACGGATCCTCATGGAACTCGAGACCGATGCCGTGCCCGCCGAACTCGCGCACGACCGTGTAGCCGTTCTCTTTCGCGAACTTGTTCACGACATGCCCCACATCGCCAAGCAAGCCCCAGGGCCTCACCTGCGCAAGCGCCCTGTCGACTGCTTCCTTCGTTACATCGACGAGCCGCTTTTTCTCTGCATCGACCTCGCCGATGCAGAACATGCGCGACGAATCGGAGAAATAGCCGTCCAAAATGGTCGAGCAGTCGATGTTGACGATATCGCCCTCGACAAGCACCTCGTCATCGGATGGAATGCCGTGGCAGACGACCTCGTTGATCGATGTGCAGACGCTTTTCGGGTAGCCTTCGTAATCAAGCGGGGCCGGTATCGCCCCGCGTTCGACCGTGTAGTCGTGCACCCAGCGGTCGATTTCGCCCGTCGTCACGCCCGGTCCGATGCGTTCTGCCACGTAGTCGAGCACACCGACGTTCACCTTCGCGCTTCGCTTGATTCCCTCGATATCCTCGGGCGTCTTGATCAAACTGCGGAAGGGAACCTCGAACCCTTGATCGTAAAGTCCTTGAAGCCGCTCGTCGAAGCCGAGATGGCACTTCTTGTATTTCCTGCCGCTGCCGCACCAGCACTCGCCGTTGCGACCGGGCTGCGTTATTCCGTCGTACATGCGCGTATCCTTTTCTCTCGCAGCCATTGTACCGCGGCCCCGGGTTCCCCGGCACCGCGATTTACCGCTTATCCGATTGGATGCGCGCCTACAGCTTGCCAACCAGATCGATACCCGGATGGAGTACTTCAGCACCCGGCATCCAGCGAGCCGGGCACACCGCGTCGCCGCGTGCGGCGACGAACTGGCTCGCCTGTACGCGACGCAGAAGCTCCGCGGCGTTGCGGCCGATGTTGCCTGCGTTCACCTCGTAACACACGATTTTTCCCTCGGGGTTCACGATGAAACTGCCGCGTTCGGCCACGCCCTCTTCCTCAACCGACCTCGCCCGCGCTTCAGCGCAATCCGTATAAGGTTTGCAGGCAATCGGCGTCAGATCCGTATCCCCATGAGCAGAAAATCGGTTGGAGCGAAGTCGTGCGCACCTTCGCTCCGTGCTGGATTTCTGGGCAAAATATCAGTTCGATTGGCTATAACGGTGCTGCTATGCTTCTCGTCAACAGAAAAAACGACGAAAGGGAAACCCATGAGCCTCTATTGGCCCGAAGGCAACATCGCAATCGATATCGTCGACGACCCGAACCGCAATCCCTTCGATGCTGCAGCCCATCCGGATGCCACCGTGCTTTCCGTCACACAAGAAGACCTCGAGAACCTCGAGAGCCTCGACGAGATCGCTCGAACGGTCGCCAGCCATCTCGGCGTCGAACTTCCCGAAGCCGATGAGGAAACCCTCGAAAAAAGAAGGGAGCTCCACCGTATGCTTTTCGATGCGTGAGCCGCATCGAACTGGCAGCGTCAGCGACTCGGGACCGCCACGAACCGCACTCCGTCTCCCGCACCTGCTCTTTCCTTGGCCCCTTTGCACATTTTCTGTCGAATCCTCGAAACGGCGAGTGTTTTCACCCCATCGCTGCGAATACGGGTATGTAAGCTTACGAAAGGCCGGCAGCGCGACCGAATGCGGCGCGCAAAGCAGCATACCGAAGGAGGACGATTGAACTCGCAAGAGCTCATCGAGCGGCTGCGACGCCGCGACCAACGCGCATACGAAGAAATCATCGGCGAATACTCCCGGTTGCTCTGGACGGTCGCAGGGCGCCATCTGGCGAAATCCGCTGGGTTTTCGACCGAAGACGTCGAAGAGTGCGTGAGCGAGGCGTTCTTCCGCTTCTGGCAACACCCCGAGCGCTTCGACCCGGAAAAGGCCAGCCTGAAAACCTACCTGTGCACGATAACGAAAAACCTCGCCGTCGACCTGTTCCGCAAACGATCAGGCACCGTTGCCGTAAGCTTCGATGACGCACTTGCGCAAACCTTCGCTCAGCCGCCCGAAGAGCCGATTGACTACCAGGAACTCTACGAAGCGCTTGCCGATCTCCCCGAACCTTCCCGCGAAATCCTTGCGCGCCGCTACTTCTACGAGCAAAAGCCGGCCGCTATCGCCGAAGCGATGGGGATTCCGAAGAAAGAAGTGGAGAACCGGCTGTACCGCGCAAAGAAAACCCTCTCCATCTTACTGTCCGGCGATCAGGAGGACCGACGATGACATCCATGAAGAACCCCCTCGAAAACCTGTCAGCAGAAGCCCTCGCCGACCTTGCGGCCTACGAGCACGCTTTCGACGAAGGAGCTACCGCTCGCATCGCCGCGCGCTTCGCCGGCAAAATCGCCACTGCAAAGACGGCGCAGCGCGATGGCGCTTGCGACCGAACCGAGCGAAGCACCATGCCGGCCGCCCCGACCGCAGCGCTAGCAGCAACCGCGGGAGCAGAGGATCGGGCTTCCGAGACCACGCATCGCAGAACCGGGCGCCTCGTTGCGCTGCTTGCGGCCGCCGCGCTTGTCGTACTGGCGGGCTTCACCTACGCCGACCGCATCCAAGAGCTGTTCGTCTCGTACTTCGGAGGAGGTTCCAACGTGGCAAAACAGGCGCAGCCCGTCGGCGCGACAGCTACCGATCAGGGCATTCGCCTCGACACGGTCTCGGCGATCAACGACGGCGACACCGTCTACCTGATCGTCGATCTTGTGGACGCAACCGGCGATCGCCTGACCGAGGATTTGTTCTTCGGCGATTCGCCCTTGAGCGGTATGCGTTTGATCGGCGAGAATGCCGATGGTCCATACGGTTACGGCGAAGAGACTCTCGCTTTCGACCCCGAAACCAGAACCGCAACGCTTATGGTGACAGGCGAAGGACTCGCATCCGGCGAAACCGCCACGTTGTCCCTCTCGCAGATCTACACGAACAAGACCGACCACGACCTCGTCGCCGACGATTTGAACCTCGCTGACCTGCTCGACCGTGGCGGCACATTCGAGCCGATCGATTGGAACGCCGAACGCGGTTTCAGCGGGGGCGTGAGCACGGAGTTCCTCAGCGACGGGCTTGCCGCGCCCGAAGACATCGAGGAGGTGCTGGTCCGCGACCAGATGCACATCGAGATTCCCGGACTCGACACCAGCTACATCTCCAACATCGCCTATCGCGACGGCTTCCTCCATATTCAGATGAACCCCGCCGATTCAGTAAGCAGCGGCTGGGCGTCGGCGCAGTTGTACGACCTCATCGACACTCGAACAGGCAAAGAGGTTGGCAGTTACTACGGAGCACGGTACGGATCACGCCAGGTCGACGGCTCAGCTCAGGCAGTTGGCGACTATCAAGAAGAAGTTTTCCGCGTCGATGCCGCCGACCTGCCGTACCTCCGGTTGCACGTCTTCGGGCACTCCTTCGACACCCTGATCGAGGGGGATTGGGAAGTTTCCTTCACCGTGCCCGACAGCGTCGAAATTCTCACGGCCGAAACGCGAGCGGCGCTGCCCGGTCCGGGAGAAGGCTTCGTCGTCAACACCGTCGAAGTGTCGCCGCTCAGCGTCATCCTCTCTTTCACCTACGAATCGGCGACCGACCCGCACGACGTCCAAGCCGCGGTGCAGCTCGTGTACCGCAACGGCTCGACCAGTGAAGTCGGCAAAACGATAAGCGGCGGTTCTTCCCTTAACGAGGACACGAAGGAGGGAACCCTCTACTTCGTGAGCCCCATCGAGAACTTCGACGACGTGGTCGCCCTGAGCATCGAAGGCACGACAGTCGATCTGCGCTAGCAGCACAGCCGTCACGTACGTGCGCGACCTGCCAGATCGCGCACGTACACGCACTCCGCGACAAAGCGCACCATCTATTCCTTCACGCCTGTCGAGGCGGCCAAGGCGAGCGCAACCTCGAATCGCAGCCATTGCGCGCCGTCGCGCACCTCGGTTTGAGCCGTCAGGGTGCCGCCCATACGCTCGACGAGATGCTGCGCTATGGTCAAGCCCAGTCCCGAGCTTTCCTGCGTGCGCGAACCATCGACCATGTAGAACGGCTCGAACAGACGCGAGACATCTCCTTCGTCGAGCGACTCGACGTCGTTCGCAAACGAAAGCAGCACGATGCCTTCATCTGAATCCCCGAAGACCCGTACCTCGAACGTCGTCTTTGCATACCTGCCCGCATTGTGCACCAAGTTCGCAACCACGCGTTCGACGGCGGCATCGTTCGCCCATGCGATCACCGCATCGGGGGGAACAGACACAGACACATCGAGCCCGGTTTCGGAAAGCAGGCGGTACTGCCCTGCAATCGATTCCTTCACCAGCCGCCCAACCTCGACCTCGCCCAAGTCAAGGAGATAATCCTCGCCCCTCACGCAGGAAAGTTCGTAAAACTGTCCGATCAGCCGCTGCAGAGAATCGGCCTTGCGTCGCACGATCGCAAGGGATTCGCGCGTCTCTTCGCTCAAACCGCGCTCGTCCACAAGCGCCAAGTAACCGAGAATTGAAGTCAAAGGCGTGCGCAGGTCGTGGCTGATGCGCTCGATCTGGGATTTCAGATCGGCTTCCCGCCGCGCATAACGCACCGCTTCGCTTCGGATGCGCGCAAGCGCCCGGTTGACGGTCCCGAGAAGCGCCTCCAGATCACGATCGGGTGCTGCCAGCTTGACGATGCGGTTCTCTCCCAAATCCTCCACGATCTCGCTCAGCTCGCGATCGGCATCCCGAAGCGACCGGCGCAACAGGGAGTACCGCAGGAAGAAGTATCCCGCAGCCGCAAGGGCCGCCACAAGAGCACCGATCAGAATCCCTTCGACCATACGCCTTCCTTTCTACAGCTCGATCCGGCGAGCCCGCCAAAGACCGATGCCCGCGAACACCGCCAACCACCCGAATCCGACGATCATGCATTTTGCCCATCCGAACGCCTGCTCCCACGGCTTGGCGAAATCCAAAGGAAAGACGCCCACGTTGTAACCGTGCAAAACCGACGGCAACCAGCTGGCCAACTCCGCAATCGGCTCGTAACGCATGCCGACGATGGCAATTGCCTGCGGAATGACGAACACGATGGCCACGAACGCGACCACAGCGCTGGTCGTCTTCGAAAAGAACCCGTCGAGCGCCACCGCAAGAACCACGATCGCCGCAGTCGAGGGAAGTGCCGCCACGATGGCAACCAGCAAATCGACCGAAGGCTCTACGGCAGGGCCCTCGAGCAAAAGCGCTGCGCTCCCAATATAGACGACCAACACGACCACCATGCAGATAAACCCAGCCGCCAGCGAAACGATGCACTTGCCGATGAACAGGCTCGTTCGGGAACAACCGTGGACGATCGCGTTTTTCATCGTGCCGTTCTTTCGGTCATCGGCGTACAGCATGGCGGCGAGCACGCTCCCGAGCACGAACAGCGCAGTCAGCGTATACATAAGGTTGCTGAGCGAGAACCGCACCGTCGCATAGGGAAACGTATCGTCTGTAAACGTCATGGCATACAGAAGAACGTTCATCGCGAGCACAACCGCGCACAGAATGCCCGTCATGCGGTACAGCTCGCTGCCGTGGATAACGCGATACCACTCGCTTTTCAGATAGTTCATCATTACGCGGCGCCCCTTTCCTTCAGGCTCAAGTAGTACTGCTCGAGCGAGGTACGATGCCGTTCGAGCTTGAAGATGCCCATCCCCTGCTCGCTCGCCAACGCGCTATACGCCTCTATGCCGAGCTGCGGGTCGAAGATGCGCACCGTCTTGTCGGGAAGCACCTGATAATGCTCCTGCCCGAGATCTTTCTCAAGCAACGCCGTGTAGCGCTCGGCATCGCTCACCGCGATATCGATGCAATCGGCGCACCGCGCAACAAGACGCTCAGCGCTCACCTGCTCCAATATGCGTCCATGGCTCATGAACGCATATGTGGTCGCCAGCTGCTCGAGCTCGGCGAGGTTGTGACTCGAAAGCATGACGGTGATGCCGCGCTCGCGGTTAAGGCGCTGCAAAAGCGCTCGAACCTCGACGATGCCGCTCGGATCGAGCCCCGTGATCGGTTCGTCTAAGATGAGGATCTCCGGTTCGCCTAAAAGAGCCATCGCAATCCCCAGCCGCTGCTTCATTCCCATCGAAAGGTCTTTGCAGGCCCGGCTTTTCGCATGGGTGAGCCGCATGAGATCCAGCAGTTCCGAAACCACCCCTTGGCCCGGAACACCCTTTTGTATCCGATAGTACTCGAGGTTTTTCTCTACGCTCAGATTCGGGTAGAACCCCGGCTGCTCTACGATGGCCCCTATGCGCGACCGCTGTCTTTCGAGCTCGGCTTGTTCCGTTACGCCGAAGAGGCGCACTTCGCCGGCACTCGGAAACGACAGCCCGCACAACAGCTTGAACAGCGTTGTCTTGCCGGCCCCGTTATCGCCGATAAGCCCGAATATTTCGCCGCGACGCACCGAAACGCCAACGCCGTCCAAGGCGGCGAAATCACCGTAGCGCTTCGTCAGACCCCGTGTTTCTATCACTGCATCCATATGGTCGGTTCTTCCTTTCTTCCGTACTCCGATTGCATGGGAGAACTGTACCGTTCGAGCAATTAATAAGTCCTCAAAGAAGTCTAAGGAAATCGTAAAGATGCGAGCGCGCAGCCAGGGCGAGCCACCGAGAGGCCGTCGGCTCGCAATGGACGCTGCGTGCGAAAGCGAGGGCACTGCGCACTAAAGCGGGTGTGCGGTGCATCGCGAAAGCGAGCACGCGGTGCATCACGAAAGCTTGAACCCGATGCCCCACACCGTCTTGATGTACTCTTCGCCAGGGCACACCGCTGCGAGCTTCTTGCGAATGTTGCTCACGTGAACGTTGATGGCGTTGTCTTCCCCGTAATAGCCGCTCCGCCACACCATCTCGTAAAGCCGTTCTCGAGAGAACACCTTGTCGGGAGCCTGAATGAGCACCCGAAGAATATCGAACTCCGATGCGGTGAGCACGATCTCGCATCCGCCGAGCGTCACCCTGCGCGTCGCCGCGTTCAGCTCCAGATCCTTGAAGACGTAGCGTTCTTCGCCATCACCGGATTCCGCGGCGGCGTGCGATGTGCCCTCGCTGCGTCGCAGGACCGCCTGCACGCGCACGGCAACCTCCTCGGGCTCGAACGGCTTCACGATGTAGTCGTCGGCTCCAAGGGAAAGCATGTCCACCTTGTCGGAAAGACCCGCCTTCGCCGACACGACGATGACGGGCGTACCCGATCGCAGCTCGCCGCGCAGCCGCGACACGAACGCCGTACCGTCTGCGCCCGGCAGCATCATGTCGAGCAGCACGAGATCGAACGCATCGCCCTCGACGCGAAGCAGCCCCTCGGTACCCGAATACGCCTGGACGATTTCGTAACCTTGCTGCTGCATGATCCTTGCGAGCAAAGCGTTGATGTCCGGATCGTCTTCGACAATGAGAATTTTTCGTGCCACCGGGCAACCGTCCTTTCGCATCCTCAAGCGTCCATTATATGCCCTGGCGTAAGAATCTCTCCCACAGCCAGACAAGCGGCGGTTCGGGCCATTCGCCGCATCGTCGCCCCCCATGCCGCAGCGTCGCCCCATGCCGCAGCGCCGTCCCATGCCGTAGCGCCGCCCCATGCCGCATCATCGGACTGTTACGCCATCGCAACACCTCCGACAAAACAGGTAATATATTAATATGCACACTTTTCGTCGAAGTGTTGCGCTCAATCACACTCGGCGCACCTATGCATGCATCCCTGCCGACCACTTGATTTTCGCCACCTGGGAAAACGCATCTCCGGTAATATTGAATCAGATCCCAACCCGCAAACCCACGACCTCAAACGCAACACTTCGACAAAAAGTGTGCATTTCAAAAGTTCTAGGGCGCGCTTCGAAAGCTCGAACCACCTCATTCGTTCGAAGGAAGGCACAGTTGCCGCCTAAGCTTCAGCTTCCTTGCGTGGTAATCAGAAACACGAACCTGCAAACGTTTCCCAAGATGTCGGCGAATCGTCTGCGCTATCCCCTCCGTCGCAGCAAAGCTTTCCAACTCATCGTTGGTAACGCCAATCACCGTCCAACCCATAGCCATCAAGGCATTCGTCCTCCTCGAATCGGCTAGTCTGCTGGCCTCCCCTTCGTGCCACTCCCTGCTCTGGTACTCCACGTCGATCTTGTGTTCCGGCCAACACAGATCGCAGCGAAAGCTCGACCTCCCCGATATCGCCCGCGCCGCAGCGTTCGCGCGAACTTCGTAGTTCATACGGGGGATCCCGAGCCCATGGCCCCCGTATCCCATAGGCAACCCCAAAACGAGAGCCTGCTTCGTTTCGCGCGGAGACGCCGATCCGTCGGCAAGATAGCGAAGCGCACGCGCGGCCTTTCCCGAACCCCTCACGGACGGATTATCGGATACGTAATCGCTCAGCGCGCGAACCGAGGCAAGAGGCTTCGCCCGATAGCGCGTCGGCACCCCCGTTCGCCAACTCTGATACGTTCCGCACAGCTCAAAACCAAGTTCGATGAGGGATATCTCGTCCTCGCAACGAGCCGCCTCCTGAATAAAGGCAAGAGCGGGAGCGCTCGCGCAAATGCCATCGCCAAGACGCAGAAACGAATCGCCCTTGAAGCGAGAAGTACACACATGCAGCGCGTACTCGCCTGACGCCCTGCATCTCGATGGACTGCCGACGAGAACATGAGCGGGTCTTTCGAGGGGGACATCGAGATAAGCCGATTCCACCCGCCTGATCGCTTCCTCTATCCGGCTTTTCCCAAGCGCCCGCTCGGGAACCGCATGGCGGGCCCCGCTCAATTTGGCAAGCGGCCGGCCCCTCGCTGCTCGCACTATCTGCAATGCCGTTTTGTATCCGAAATAGATACCGAAAACCTCCGACGAGCATGAATGCGAAGCGGATATCGGTGCATGCGCAGATGAAATAGACATGGATCCTCCCTACCCTTTGTTTAAGAGGATCTTGCAAGCATGGTAAAGGAAACGAGGGCACCGTTTCCCAGTGGACCGCTTTGCAGAGCAAAGGGCACCTGCATTGGCTCTGAATGGGCCGATTCTAGCACTTTAAACTCTTGGCGAGCCTGCGAAGCGTTCCGCGATCTCAAAACGCACGGTTTTTACCGATACGCCGCACCCGGAATTCTCGAAGCCAACCGGCCCCTCGCAAGCATCGCCCATACCACCCGGCCATCGCCTTGCAACCAAAAACCGCAGCAACGACCGCCGCCGTCCGGCGGCCACCGCCCGCTCGGCGTGCGAATCCGCCCTAAGCAAAGACGGCGGCTGCCGCATGGACAGTCGCCGCCTGCAGAAAGCGTATTTGCTCGCCTAGGAAATATGCCCGAGGAAATCTTGGGTGCGCTCGGATTGCGGGTTGTCGAACACCTCTTCGGGGGTGCCCTGCTCCACGATCACGCCGCCATCCATGAAGATGACGCGATCGGCAACATCGCGGGCAAAGCCCATCTCGTGCGTGACGACCATCATGGTCATGCCACCGCGCGCAAGCTCTTTCATAACGCCGAGCACATCGCGCACGAGCTCGGGATCGAGCGCGCTCGTAGCCTCGTCGAACAACATGACGTGCGGATCCATAGCAAGCGCGCGGGCGATGGCCACGCGCTGCTGTTGACCGCCTGAAAGCTCCGCAGGCTTGTAATCGACGCGGTCGCCGAGGCCGACCTTGGTCAGCTGCTCGATCGCAATGCGCTCCGCCTCCTCTTTGTTGCGCTTCAAAACCTTCTGCTGCGCCAGCATGACGTTTTTCTTCGCGGTCAAATGAGGGAAGAGGTTGAAGCTCTGGAACACCATGCCCACCTTGGCGCGCACGGCGTTGATGTCGGTTTTCTTCGCGGTGATCTCGGTGTCCTCGAAGAATATACGCCCGCCCGTGGGCTTCTCCAAAAGGTTCACGCACCGCAGCATAGTCGATTTGCCCGAACCCGAAGGTCCGAGGATGACGACCACCTCGCCGCGGCGCACTTCCAAATCAATGCCGCGCAACACCTCGTTGTCGTCGAAGCTCTTGCGCAGTCCTTCGATGCGGACGACTATTTCGTTATTCTGATCGCTCATATCCGCTCACCTCTAACGACTGACATGGTTGCCATTGCGCCGCGCGTCTTCCTTGATGCGCGCTGCAGCATCGGCCTCGGTCGGACCGGCAAACGTTTCGGACATGCGGATGGACCGCGCAACGGCGGCCTCGGTGCCCGGCTCGAACACCGCGCCCGTCGAGCCGTCGGCAGCGGCCTCGGCCTTCTTGTGCTTGCGGCGGCCGTTCGCCATGCGCGCTTCCATCGAGTTGATGAATTTGGTCATGGGAATGGTCACGACAAGGTAGAATCCCGCCGCAACGATGTAGGGAGTCACGTTGCCCGTAGCTGCGGTGATGGTCTTCGCGTACATCATCAACTCCATGACGCCTACGGCGGCCAGAAGCGACGTGTCCTTGTACATGAGGATGAATTCGCTCGTCATCGTCGGAATGACGCGACGCACCGTCTGCGGAATGATCACGAAGAACATGGTCTGCATGCCGCTCATGCCCAGCGAGCGGGCGGCCTCCGACTGCCCCTTGTTGATGGACTGGATGCCCGCACGGAATATCTCAGCCAAATACGCGCTCGAGTTCATGATAAGAACGATGGCGCCCATCATAAACGGATCCATTTGCACGCCCATGAGAGGCAATCCGAAAAACGCGATGTAGAGCTGCAGGAACAGCGGCGTGCCACGGACTATGTTGATATAGGTCGCCCCGATGGCGCGCGGCAGGCGATGTTTCGCCATGCGAAGAAACGACCAGATGAGACCGAGCGGAATAGCCAAGGGGAAGCTGACGATGACAAGGCCCAAAGACATGAGCCAGCCCGAGAACAGCGCGGGAACCGACGTGACGATAAGCGCGGGATCGAAGAAGAGGTGGAGGAACTTGTTGGAGTTCCACGCCTTGACCCACTCCTGCTCGTTAAGCCACGAGGAAGCCTGCTCGACCGGCGAGGTGCTCGAAACGGTGATGATCTGATCGGTTGCAGGCATCTCGTGCTGCTGGCCATCGGCCGTCGTGTAACTGCCAGCCACCCCGTACGTCCCGCCCTCGGCGGGCAGAAGCGTTCGGTTGCACTCGATCATGACAAGCGAGCCAGCCGGTGTCGGCTCGGGAAACGCCACCGCAACCGAGGAGCCGTCGACGTTGGCTTCGGCCTCGACATCCAGGCGGTCGAGCCCGGCGAGCACCGTCACCTTGACGTTTTCGGCCTCGACCGTCGAGCCTTCGGGCAGTTCGAGAACCACACCCGTAACCGATTCGTCTTCGGCAGACTGACCCTGCCATGTAACACGCGTAGCCGTTGCGCCCAGAACGGTCGTGCTGTCGCCGTCTTTGTTCGGCTTGGCGGTCCAGCGCTCCACATCAAGGGCATGCGCCTGGACCGGCAAGGCGAACGAAAGGGCGAGCGCCGCGGCGAAGAGAATCGCCGCGGCGCCAAGAATGTGTTTCCGCGCAAATTGAATAGCGGTCTGCATCGTCACCCTATCCGTTGGTTACTGAAGCCATTTAGCGGCGATTTCGTCGTACTTGCCGCTATCGCGCACTGCCTTGAGCGCATCGTTGAGCGCCTTGGTGAGCTCGGGGTTTTCCTTGCTGACAGCGATGCCGTACTGTTCGCCCGTCGGAATCTCGGCGATGACTTCGCAATCGGTGTAAGCCGTCTTCACATAGTAGTTCGTGACCGGAAGATCGACGGCGATGGCGTCGATCTGACCCGACTGCAGCGCCGCGTAAACAGCGGTCATCTCGTCGAAGCCGGCCATCTCGACATCTTTGATGTTCTCGGCGGCCCACTCGTAGCCGGTCGTGCCGGTTTGGGCACCGACCTTCTTGCCCTCAAGCTGGTCGACCTCGGTGATGCCGGATTCTTTGAGAACCGTGATGCCCTGGTTCACATCGCAGATCGGATCGGTGAAATCAACCTGCTCGAGACGCTCATCGTTGATGGTGATACCGGACACGCCCACATCGGCTTTGCCGCCGGTCTGGATAAGCGGCACGATGGTGTCGAACTTCGTGGACGGCAGGTATTCGCACTCGATGCCCATTTCTTCAGCGAGCGCCTGCATAAGCTCGACTTCGAAACCCTCGGGCTGATCGCCGTTGAGGTTTTCGAACGGCGGAAAATCGAGCGATGCGGCAACGGTCAGCTTGCCGTCGTTGATGAGCGCATAGCCCGACTCGGCGGTTCCCGCAGAATCTCCGCCTTCGGTCTTCGCCTGACCACCGTCACCCGACGAGCAGCCGAACAGCGCAAGAGCCGCGACGAGTGCGCCGGCAACGGCGAACACGCCCATTTTCTTGATGTTCATAGGTATCCCTCCCTCTTTGCATGCTCCACATGCGTTTCGTACTACTGAGCAATCGCTTTACCATAATAAAGCGTATCGTGAGTATTATCCATTACTTCTTTGCGTCTTGGCTGGGATTTCGCTTAACGGAGAATACTTTACATGCGAGAGATACCTACAGCGATGGGCGGCGGCGATGCCCTACGAAGCGGTAGAAGGCTGCATCACCCACGCTATGCACCTTTCGGGAACAGCTGAGTACGCCTGGTAAACACCCAGGTCGGAAGTGTTTTCGGCAAGCGCCCCCAGAAATCGTGTCTTTGCCCCGAGACCGAAGCCCAAAATATCGCTGCCCCCCGATTCCATCATCGCATAGCAACACGATGCACCCTTCCGAGCGAAAAGCCGCGGAAGGTACTGATCGAAGCCGCGCGCGGTCAAGAAGGCTGTGGCATAACCGAGCAATTGCACGTGCGTTTCGTTTCGAGACGCACGTGCCGAAGCTGCTCCGTCCAGCCGATCTTGGCCGATCATCTGCAACGTCACGTGCGAGGCCCCGAAGCCGATCGCCTTTTCGATGCTGCGGCGAAGCGATGCGTACGTTTGCCCCGGCGCTCCGATCGCAATGCTGAAATCAAGAGCCAGCGTTTCGCGGGCCGACCTTCCCAGCACCATAGAAGTCGTATCCATAGCCGATGGATCAAGAAAGCGCCCGAGCGCCATCCATTCGGAGGGGCTTGCCGTATCGTACTCTATGGCAAGCCTCGTAACTCGCCCGCGCTTGCATGCGTTGAGAGTCTCGACGCTCACCATGCCGGGATGCGCCGTCACGGTGATTTCCGCATCATCCGCCATCGCAAACATCCGCGGCAGCGCGCGCAGAAGCTCGGCAAGACCCTCATCGCACATATGGCCTGCGATCCCCTCGCCCACCCATACGGCAGAAACGATGCAATCGTCGAAATCAGGGGCGGCTGCCTCGACTTCGCGATGCAGCGCTTCGAAGTAGGCGCGCCGATGCCGCGCATCCCCCGCAGGAAGCGTGACGCCGCCGCGATAGGAACAAGGAGCCGGTCGAAACGGAATGTTCAGGCGCAACGCAATCGCCCTCTTGTCAGCAGCCATGCCGCATCCTCTCTTCATTTCACAGCGTATCCGAAAAGCGGTCATCGGCAAAAGCGATGATCGGGCGCGCCACAGCACCCGATCATCGCAAATGCACCGAACGAACCGAGTTTTACGCCTGTTCGGCCAGATGTTCGCCCAAAAGCGCGCCGAACACAGTGGCAAATCCGATGCTGATCCCGTTCATCGGAGCGGTGTACTGCAAGGGGAAGCGGCCGCCCGACGCATTGCCGGTCGCGTAAAGGCCTTCGATCGGCTCGAAGTTCTGATCGAGGCACCGACCGTCGCCGTCGATGAACAAACCCGCAAGCGTAACAAGCACGATGTTGGCATTGCGCTGAAGCTTCTCGGCGTAATACGGAGGCTCGCTGATGCGGAACATCATATCGGCAGGCTTGGCATAATCCTCGTCTTTGCCGGCAGCGGCATACGAATCGTACGTCTGCACGGCTTCGACGAAGTTGTCGGCGGCTTCTCCCTCGAATCCCAGATATCCGGCAAGCTCCTCAAGCGTATCGGCAGCAAACAAGCTCTCGTTCACACCGGCAGATCCCGCATCGACGGCGGATTGCAGCGTAGCGGCGAGCTCGTCCATCTTCGCGTCGCTTATGTCGCTCAGGTTGAAATGACCAAGGGCTTGGTTCTGCACGAACTCGCGCCAATGGCCGTTGTCCCATACCTGGATGATATTGCTGTCGATGGGCTGGCGCGCAGACTGAACGCCGGCAACGAACGGCACGCCGAACGCCTCGTTGCAGTATCGTTTTCCGTATTTGTTAATCCACAAACCCGAAGCAGCCCCGAACGTGCCCATGGGAAGCGCCGACGTGCAGCCGCCCATCGCCGCACGCGGACCGAGCTCCATCACGCCACCCGCCCACATGCCCATGCGGATGCCGTAGCCATCGCGGCCCGATCCCACGAGCTCGGTATAGGGATTCGATTCCTGGACCTCGGTGCACAGAGCGCTGTACATTTCAGAATTGGAGCTGAAATCGCCCGTTGCCAGCACAACGCCCTTTCTGGCCGTGAACTTGCCATACGTCTCGTCGGCATCGTTTTGGGCGATGACGCCCGTCACAGCCTCGCCGTCTTTGACAAGCACCTTGGCACTGTACCCGTAAAACGCCTGCGAATCGGGGCTCGCTTCGATCCCCTTGTCAACCGATGCGGTACAGAAGGCGCCTGAAGTCTCGAATGCTCCCGAGCCAAGGTTGATAACCGCCGGATACGTCCAGAAGTACCCTTTCTTGTAATCGTAGGTGCCGCTCGAATTGAGCGAGTTGACTCCCGTCACCGCCGAAAGGTCAGGCTGCAGCTCCATCATCCAATCGACCATCTCACCATTGCGGTGAGCGAACTGCTTGATGAGATCGGGATGGGCGCGGCCGGCGGATTGGAGCTGGTAGCTATCGATGAAATCAACCGGATCGAACGTATCCTTCGGAACGCCCAGCACCTCTTCCTGCCAGGTCGAATTAAAGTGGCCGAGCTGACCGCCGTACGTTTCGAACCCGTCTTTTTGCTGCGCGTCGATAACGATGCAGGTAAGGCCCTTCTCGCACGCCATGCGAAAGCACTGCGATCCCGCGTAACCCGCACCCACGATGACTACATCGGCTTCATGGGTTTCGGTTATCTCATCGTCCGAAATGCTCGGCGCCTCCCCAAGCCAATCGCGGCGCATGGAGTAGTACACCGTGTTGCCGTTCGCATCGGCGCCCACGTTCGACGCCGATGCAGCGGGACTCGCCGCACTGCCCGCCGGCGCCTCTTCCGCCCCAGAAGCACCCGTGCTGCTGGGGCTGCAGCCCACAAGACCGGCGCCCACAGCCGCCGTGCCCGTAACCGCCAAGCCCATCAAAAACGACCGACGCGATAGCCCCGCACTCTGCTTGAATTCGGAATTGCCCATATCTAAACCCCTTCTCTTGTTTTCGGTCGACACGCTCATCGCAGTTCCCAAACCAGGACGCGCATGCGTCTGAGCAAACGCGCAGCAAAACCGCATGCCGACCCCGTTGCGCGCCCATCATGACAAGCGACCCCACGCGGTTCAACGGATATCGGATGTTTGGGCGCGAGAAAGGAACGATTGGGCCAAAGGGCGTTTCGCCGACTTGCTATACTTTGCTCAGACGATGACGGCTTCCCAAACGCCGTCGCGGCTCGGGAGGATCATGGATTCCATTCGCATCTGCATAGTTGAGGACGATGAGCGCGATGCGCTGATATTGCAGCAAGCGCTCGATCGGTTCGCAGACGAGAACGATGCGAGCATCGATGCCATAGTGCTGCGCGACGGCGCGGAAATAGTCGATAACTACCCTCCCGATCTCGATATAGTATTCCTCGATATCGAAATGGGCGGACTCGACGGGCTCTCCGCAGCGCGCGCCATCCGCGCCCGCGACGAAGAGGTCATCATCTTCTTCGTTACCAACATGATCCAATTCGCTCTCGAAGGCTATACCGTCAACGCAACCGCCTACATCGTCAAGCCCCTTCGTTATCCCCTTTTCAGCGCCCACATGGCACGAGCCGTCCAGGCAATCGAACACAGGAAAGAGCATTTCGTCACACTGCGAAGCGGTCGCGAGCAAGTGTTCGTGAACAGCAACAAGATCATGTACGTCGAGACGTCCCAGAAAAGATCGCTCGTCCACACCGATGCGAACAGCATCTTTTGTTCGGAAGCGCTGCAAGCGATCGAGAAAAAGCTTGATTCCGGTCAATTCTTCCGCGTGCATGCGTCCTTTCTCGTAAACCTGGCCTACGTCGATACGGTCACGCCCAAAGACGTCATCGTGCGGGGCACGGCCATTCCCATAAGCAAGCACCGCAAGCGCTTCTTCATGAAGGTGCTTGCCGATTACAAAGGACGGTTTCTGTGATAACCGCATACTTCCTGGAAACGACGGGCATCATCTGGTACGTGCCCTGCCTGCTCGAATGCCTCGTGTTCTTCTTTCTCATCAAGCCTCTGGGCAGCAAGAACCCCTTCGGATGGAAAGATGCCGCCGCCGCAATCGCCCTGATCGCCTATCAAATGCTGATAACGTACCTGCATCAGCAGTTCTACCTCGATTTCGTGCTTTGCCTTGCCGGCTACTTCGTCTACCTCACATATGAAAAATGCTCGAGCAGACAGCAGAACCTCTATGTGAGCTGCGTGTTCCTGCTCTGTGTCGAAGCAGGCAAAATCGTCGCCCTCGACCTGCTCATGCAACCGATCGTAGGCGCGCTGTCGCAATGGTCCCCCCTCGCCGTCACGCTCCTGAATTTCGGGCTCACCTTCGCAGTGCTCTCCATCGTCGCATTCATCGCAAGCCGTTGGCTGTTCGACAGCGGCGCAGAGAATCTTTCATGGACTCAATGCGTTTCCATTCTGCTGCCCATCATCCCCTTCATGTTCCTTCGCTCGCGCAGCTACGCTTACGAGAATCCCGATCAGCCCCTCTATCAAGATATGGTGCTCATCCTGCTCATGCTTATAGGCTCGATTATCGTCATCATCGTAGTCAACGCAGCCAATCTGTCTTCGGTGGTGAAGAAAGCGGATCTGCTGCAGATGGAGGCGCTGCTCAACGAGCAGCACCAGCACTACGCGATGAAAAAAAGCGCCGTCGATGCGGTGCGCAGGCAGTACCACGACCTGAAGCATTATCTGGGGACCCTTGAAGAGAGTCGCGACATCAGGCAGGTCCGGGCTTTTGTCGAGGGCATGAGTCAAACCATCTCCCCCTTCGAAGCATTCGTCGAAACCGGCAACGAAGCAGTCGACATCATCCTTGCCGATAAAGCGGGGCTATGCCAACGTGAGCGCATCAGGCTCGTTCCCTACGTCGACGCAAGCCGCCTGAATTTCATGAGCAGCTTCGAGCTTTGCGCGCTGTTCGGCAACGCGCTCGACAACGCCATCGAAGCGACAATCCCCCTTGATGACGAATCGCTGCGCGAGATCTCGCTCAAAGTATCCTACGATCACGACCTTATGGTCATGCGCCTCGCGAACCGATACGCAGGCGACCTCCCGAAAAAAGACGGCCGCCTTGCAACGACGAAGCCGAACAGCGAAAGGCATGGGTTCGGCATGGAGAGCATCGACGCGATAGCCAGGAAACACGGCGGAGCCATGAGCTTTGACGCCGAGGGCGGAACATTCACGCTCAATGTCGTCATTCCCGTACCGCGCTGACGCTTTTGGATTCGATATCCCGTTGGGTCGCCATCTATCCGGCCGGCAAGTACGCAGGTTCCGGGACCGAGCTCACGGCCCCCAGCTGCACGGCGCTATCTGCCCGGCGAAGCGACGCAAGGTCGAGCCGGTACTTCTCGGAAACGTAGTCGTAGCCTTCATCAAGCGCAAGCATCTGCATCGACGGATTATGGCTTTCGAGGTACACGGCATCGACACCGAGCATCGGAGCAAGCGCCGACCACATCGACAGCATCTGGCTCATATAGCCCTTTCCTCGGTGCTGGGGAAGCGTATAGCACGCAACCACCGTCGCACCCTGCTCCGCCCCACCGCGAACGCCGATGGCAGGCATCCGATCGACGATTTCAAGTCCCGACATCGAAACCGCTTCGCCGGCAACCTCGACAAGGGCGAAATGCACGACCTTGTCGAGGTTGCGACGTACATACGCCTCCGTTTCAGCACGAAACAAACGATGCGATTCCTCCGTCGCCGAGAGGCCCCAGCACTCCATCGATTGAGCGCAACGAAACGCGCAAATCGTCTCGATGTCCTTGGCCTCGGCGAGTCGGATGGTCGCCTCGCCGACCGCTGCCAGACGATCATCGTTGGAAGCCGCGCGCAGCGCCGCCGGGGCGGAGGGAACCCGAATGACGAGATTCAACGCCAAATCTCTGATCTCCCGAGAGTAGCCATCCTCTTCCTGCAAGCCGACGGATGCTTTTCCCGCGCCGTTCGCCTGCTGCAACTCGCTCATGTTGTCTTCCACGCCAGCCTCCTGCCCGCCTCGGTGCAGCCGCACCGGATTCCATAATCATCATGCTACGCTGAAACGTCGCCGGTTTCGCTATTCGCGTCCGAAACCGCCCTGATGCCGTCCGCCGCCGTGCCGTCCACCGCCGCGAGGATCGAAACCCCCGAATCCCGCATGCGGCCCGAATGCCTCAAACGGGGGGAAGCCGCCCTCGTCGGTCGTGCATCCACCGTCGGCGAAGAACTTCCTGAACGCCTTCTCGCGATTGCGGGCCATTGCCTCAAAATCCTCGCTGCAATCGCCAATCTCGGCACTGACATGGGCAATCATGCGATCGAGATACTCGCCAAGGGCGTTTTTCTCATCATCGCTCAGGCAATCGAACATGTCGGCTCCTCCCGCGGCACCCGACGGCTGCTCGACTTCACGGCCCTTTTCGGTCAGCTTAACCACCATTACGCGCTTATCCTCTTCCGACTGTTCCCGCACAATGTACCCCTTGGATTCAAGCTTGGAGAGAAGCTCGTTGAGGGAAGATGTGCGGATGCCCAATACGCTTGACATGTCTTTGGTGCTCACCCCGTCCTTTATCTTCAGGAGGGCGAGGATCCGCCCCTGCCCCCGCATGGGATCGGCAAGGGGGCTGGCGCCTTTACGGGCGAACCGACGGCGCATCAAAAGATGCTGCAAGGTTGCCAGTTTTTCATACAAGTGCATATTGACGTTCATCGTTGGTTCCATGAGCGTGCTCCTAACATTTCTAACAGGTACCGTTTATTTTATGAAGAGTTCTCCATATTACCTGTTGAAATTGCTATGATGCCCTTCTTATGCCGGTCGAGACTCACGGCCCCGAGATCGCATCCCGCCATCCAATAGCATGCGCAGGTGCATCGTGCAGAGCTTTCCCGAAAAGCATCCGCAGCTGCCGCCGGAAGGCTGGCATGCCGAATCGAGTTCGCGGACAAAAGCAAAAACGCCAGCCCTCATCAGGCCGACGTTTTCAGGAAGCATTTTTTCACGCGGTTCGATCTTTTACTTTTCCGATTGCGCCGCTCCAGGGGCGCCGGGAGCCTTCGGGGCTCCGGGAGCCCCAGGCGCCCCTGGAGCCTTCGGGGCGCCAGGCGCTCCAGGGGCGCCGGGAACTCCCGCCCCCGCCGGCAGATCCGCTCCGCACGCGGGGCACACCGTATCGGAAAACTTCGCACTGGCGCCGCGCGAAGCACCCCCCCCCAAAAAAACAGGGGGTCTGGCATCTTGCGCCGCATTTATGCACAATACCGACAAATCGGAAGCGCTCCACGCGGTCGGACACCTGCCGCGCGCCGCACGACAGCCTCAGTGCTCGCGCACCTCGATCACTTCGCTCAGGTCGGCGATTCGCACCATGCGCCCGACTTCGTTTTTCCGATTGGTGGCAAGGAGCACCCACACGTCGTCGAAGTCGACGACGGTCCCCTTGCCTGACAGTCCGTAGTCGAACGCTGAATTCAAATCCTTCGCCGTGAATTCGCAGAACTTGCCTTTAAGGGCGGGCAACTGCTGCACGATCAGCGCTTCCTTCCTCGAAGCCGTATCCGCCTCCTCTTTCTTCCGCTCGGGGTTCTTGGGTATCTTCCATGCAATGTAGAGCAGCGTGATGGCGATGACCAGCAGTAGGATTTCGGTCATGACGCATCACCGCATATCCTGATGCTGCCGATCGCATCGATGTCGATCAGCTGCACCACGGTCTCTTTCTTCAGCATCGCATTTGTTCGCTCGTATTCGACGCGCAGCCACTGGTCGCTCACATCGAGCACCGTCATACGAGGATCGCCCGACCCAACCACTACCATCAGCATGTCATCGGTGAAGGAAATCCTGCAGATCTTACCCACAAGCGTTCGCGCAACGTGCAGATCCTTGGGCGCAGATTCAGGTGCCATCACCACTTCCACCTCGTCAGCCACCAGGTCGTCGAGACCGAGATGATACAAACGCGCGAGCTCTGCGGCTTTATCGAGCGCAGGCGAGCCCTGACCGCATTCCCAATTCGATATCGTCTGCCGCGTCACGCCGAGCAGATCGGCAACCTCCTGCTGGCTCAACCCCTGTTTCCGGCGCAGCCTCATAAGCTTCTCTCCGAGCACGCTCTCTCCTTTCGACGGTCTCCATTGTGAGGCAAGCGCATTGCGGAAGAAAGCAAATCCCTTGGGAACTCTGTCAAATCCGCTTGGCAAAAGCCTTTCAGCCGTTCAGAAGGATTAACCGACAGTTCGACCCTGCCGCCGAGAAAGCCGCCAGACACCCGTTTCGTCGCCGCCCTACTGCGCCGCCACCCCCGACAGCGGTTCAAGCGCTTCGATTTCTTCAGAGTGCAGCTCAAGCGAATCCCAAAGATCCACATTGCGCTGCATATTCGACCAGTACTGGGGAGTCGTACCGAACACCCGCGCCAAACGCAAGGCCATATCGGCGCTCACCGCCCGACGCTCGTGCACCAGTTCGTTGACCGACTGGCGCGATACCGCCAACCGCTTCGCAAGCGCCGCCACGCTCAAGCCGAAATCGGGCATGAATTCCTCGCGCAGCATTTCGCCCGGATGCGTGGGCCTGCGGGCGATGAGAAGCATTTCCTTGGCATTCATGACCTTTTCCCTACTCTCAATGGTAATCGCATATCTCTACGTCGTAAGCATTTTCTTCGCGGAAGGAGAAACATATTCGCCACTGATCGTTGATCGAGATCGAGTAGAGTCCGAACCGGTCGCCCTGCAGTCGATGGAGACGGTTGCCGGGCGGCACCCGTAAATCATCGACTGCATACGCGTTGTCGATCATATCGAGCTTGCGCAGAGCACGCGACCATATGTCGCGCGGAAGCTTACGCGCGCAGCCGTCGCAGAACAGCGACTCCGTTTCCCTGTCGGCAAACGTCTTAATCACCGCGAGGCATCCTTTCGACAACGTAATTGTACCATGTAACGTGACGCGTGACAATTGTGGCTTATACGACTTTTCGGCTCGTTGGCTGCTCCCAAGCTCCCGCCCTGCTCCGCGGCCCAACCCCAACCTGCCGCCCCGCGGCGCAGCCCTGACAGCGAATTGGAGTTTCAAGGCGGAAGCGAACGGTTTTCCACGGAGCGGGATTCGGCTTCGCACGCAGCCGAATCCTTCGATGGGGAACGGAAGGAGCTCACGGCTGCGCACGCCATCGGAGTCTTCCAAAAAGCAGCCGCTTCGCTGCGTTCTCCTCGGTTTTCCGTTCCGCGCAAGCCCGATTGCGGCGCCCGCGTTGCCGACGGCCTTCGTAACCGCACTTGTATCCGCGGTCGCATTCTCGCTCACGCACGCTCGCTATCGAGACCTCCGGTCAAGCACGCCCATGCTCCACATGCACCACCTGGCCGCCAATGCCATCGAAGCAAGCCCCTGCCGAACATCCGCTTTTGCCTGAGCCTCTTGAATCCAGCCCGTTAGGCGATTTTCGCTTCGTAACCCGCATCGACCACAGCGGCGATAAGCGCATCGTCGGCAACGTCGGCCGAGAGCCTCGCCGTAGCCGTGCCCGCATCGAGATCCACCTCGGCAGCCTCGACGCCGTCGATTCCCTCAAGGGCCTTCTTCACATGCGCCACGCAATGCTGGCACATCATGCCTTCAACGCTTAGAGTTTTCTCCATGATGACGTCCTTTCCTGTTTCTTCCGTATTCTCGGTATTGCCTTTCGCTTCGGTGCCGACATCCTGCTTCGCGCTAACCGCACCGTCCGATCCGCCAGCCAAACCAGCGACCGGAGCTTCGACCTCGCCGCTCGATGCGAATGCGGGCTTCCACGTGCGCAGGCGAAGCGCATTGGACACCACGCACACCGAACTCAAGCTCATGGCCGCAGCCGCGATCATGGGGTTGAGGTTGATGCCGATTCCCACAAGCACGCCCGCTGCAACGGGTATGCAGATGACGTTGTAGAACAGCGCCCAAAACAGATTCTGTTTGATGTTGCGCATGGTCGCCCGCGAAAGCCCGATCGCGGCGGGTACGTCGGCCAGATCGCTGTGCATGAGCACGATGTCGGCGCTCTCGATGGCGATGTCGGTACCCGCCCCGATTGCGATGCCCACATCGGCGCGCGCAAGGGCCGGCGCATCGTTGATGCCGTCGCCCACCATGGCAACCGTGCCTTGAGAGGAGAGATCGCGCACCGTCTTTTCCTTATCCTGCGGCAACACGCCCGCAATCACGGTGTCGACCCCTACGCGCCGCTGGATGGCCTTTGCCGTGCGCTCATTGTCACCGGTGAGCATAACCGTCGAGATGCCCATGCGCCGCAACTCGCCGATCGCAAGTTTGCTCGTAGGCTTCACCACATCGGCAACAGCGATAAGACCCGCCAGGCGTCCAGCCCGCGCGAAGTAGAGCACGGTCTTGCCGTCGTCGGCGAACGCCTGAGCGCGATCGGCATATGCAGAGGCGTCGATGCTGCGCGCCTCCATCATGCGCAGGTTCCCGGCAAGGCACTCCTCGCCATCGACCGTCGCCGCAATGCCCTCGCCGGGCACCTGCTCGAAACCTTCGACCGCAACGCCCTCGACACCCTGCGCATCGGCGTAGCTCACGATGGCCTGCGCAAGCGGATGCTCCGAGCGCTTTTCGATGCCCGCCGCAAACGACAGGAACGATGCGGGACCGCTCGCGCCCTTCGCGCCGATGCCGCCGCTCGACGACGCCTCGTCAAGCCCAACCTCGATCACATCGGTCACTTCGGGTTTCCCCTGCGTGATCGTACCCGTCTTGTCAAGCACAACCGTGCCGATGTCGTGCGCCGTCTCAAGCGCTTCGGCCGACTTCACGAGAATGCCGCTTGCCGCGCCGCGCCCGGTACCCACCATGATGGCCGTCGGCGTGGCAAGGCCGAGCGCGCACGGACACGAAATCACGAGCACGGTAACGGCATGCGAAAGCGCCGCTTCGAGCGTGCCGCCGATGACCATCCACACGATGAACGTGACGATGGCAATCACGATGACCACGGGCACGAACACGCCGGAGATCCTATCGGCCATCTTCTCAATGGGTGCCTTCGAGCTCGTCGCCTCATCGACCAGGCGAATGATGTTCGCAAGCGCCGTTTCCTCGCCAACCTTCTCGGCTCGCATGGTGAACCAGCCCGACCGGTTGACCGTCGCCCCCGTAACCGGATCGCCCGGGCCTTTCTCGACAGGAACGCTTTCGCCGGTGATCACCGATTCGTCGAGCGTACCCGCCCCTTCGACGAGAACGCCGNCACACCCCTCTTCGACCCCCCCTTATGCTCTAATACAAATCTGAATGTGAAAAAAGGCCAGCCGTTGACCCCCGATCCGCCGAGCTCACCCGCCCCTTCGACGAGAACGCCGTCGGCCGGCACGCCCTCCCCTGCCTTCACGACAAGGATGTCGCCTGCGCGCACGCTATCGGCGGGAACGACCTCCTCTGCACCGTCGACGAGCCGCGTCGCGGTTTTCGGCGAAAGATCCATGAGCTTGGCGATGGCATCGGTGGTTTTGCCCTTCGCCCTTGCCTCGAAATACTTTCCGAGGGTGATAAGCGTGAGGATCATCGCCGCCGATTCGAAATACAGGTCCATCGCCGCTGCATGCGCCACGTGCATATCGCCCGCACCGAGCGCCCACCCGATCTTGTAGATCGCGTAGATGCCGTACACGGCCGAGGCCGTCGAGCCGAGCGCGATGAGCGAATCCATATTGGGGGAACCGTGGAAAAGCGATTTGAAACCCACGCGGAAAAACTTGAAGTTTACGAAGATAACCGGCAAAAGCAGCAAGAACTGCGTAAATGCGAACACGAGCACGTTTTCATCGCCCAAAAACACGTTCGGCAGGGGCCATCCGAACATGTGGCCCATCGACAGATAGAACAACGGGATGGTGAAGATGAATGAGACGATAAGCCGCGTCTTGACCGCTTTGGCCTCTTCGGCTGCCACATTGACCGGCGCCGCGGACGCTCGCGAAGCAGCCGAGCCGCCGACTGACGTCTCGACGCGCGGCTGAGCACCGTAGCCCGCCTTGCCCACGGCGGCGCTGACGGCGGCAAGCGTTTCAGGTGCGCCGTCGTAATCGACTTCCATCGAATTCTTGAGCAGGTTCACGGTGGCCCTCTCGACCCCGGGAACCCCGTTTGCCGTTTTTTCCACACGCGACGAACACGCTGCGCACGTCATGCCCGTCACGTCGAATGTCTGTTTCATAGATTCGCTCCTTGCCTTATTCGCCGAATCGCCTTGGCTCGCCGCGCCCTGCGAGCCGACCATGCCGCTCGGCGCTCTCGGAGAAGGGTCCTTCTCGGTTTCCAACCCGCGCTAGAGACGAGAAAACCGCTTCATCAGCTGCATTACTTCGTCAATCACCTCGTCGTTTCCCTGTCTAACCTGTTCGACCACGCAGGTTTCGAGGTGGTCTTGCAGCAACATGGCCGATATGCTGCGGATGGCGCTTTCGACCGCTGCAAGCTGCACGAGGACATCGCCGCAATAGCGATTGTCGTCGAGCATGCCCTTCACACCGTTGAGCTGCCCGATAGCCCGGTTGAGCCGCTTTTGCAGATCGGCTTGAAATTCGGTGCTGCGCGGCGTTTCTTTATGGTGGCAGCAGCCTTCCGCCGCGCGCGAGTCTCGCCGTGCATCGGCTGTGATATCGATCGTTTCGCGTTCGCTCATGTCGCATCCTTTGCCGCTTCGCTTCATATGCCCCCAGGGGGTATAATTCCTTTTGATACTATATACCCCCTACAGGTATAGTCAAGTGTCAATTCGGCAACCGCTTCCCAACTTCGGCAGCTAAATTACGGATCGCCGCCGGTTAGCGCGGCATCGCAATCGCGCACAGCTCTGGCAAAATGGCGGTCAAGGGACGCTTCCGTCAATTTCGAACCAGATTAGTAACCTGTTTCCAATCTGTGATCTGGGGAAACGCTTGCGCCCTCGCTTAAAAGACGCCCGAAACGTCCATCAGCCGCCCATAATAGCGACAGAAGCTTGCCTTGACCGCCATTTTCGGGCCCTTTTTCAACAGGGATGCCCTTCCCAGAAACCCGGCAACGCCAACCATGAGAAACCCCCAGCGGCGAGAGCGGAACCGCGCCCGAAAAACCTCTGCCCCTTTGCTATACTGCAAACCAGGCGAACTGCGTAATCCCAGACCACCGCCATGGGTCAGTCGCGCGTCCAGAAGGAGCATCATGAAAAACGAAGGAGACGTCGGCGCACTCGCGATCGGACTCGTTATCTCCGTTGCGCTTGCAGCCCTCTTCGCAGTCTTGGCGTGGAAATACTGGCACGGGCAGTGGCTTCGATCCATCGCAGGCAACAACTTCGTCCCCGAAGAGGAATACGCAAGCCCCGAGCAGCGGAAGCTCGGACGGCAGGTTTCGGTTGCCATGATCATCGCCTGCGCAATGTCGGCGACCATCCCGATGATCGGCTTCGGCGGTTTTCTCGGCAACGAAACGCTCTACACCCTTGGGGCGACCTTGTGCGGAGCGAGCACGGTTGCCCTCATCGCGTACATCGTCTTGATGTTCGTCGCGATGAGCAGGGAGCGCCGCAACGCCGAAAACGAACTCATGGCAAAGGATCCTTCGCAAAGCGAAAACGTCAGACTCGACCGCAGGGCTACCATCGTGCTTCTGGTTATCCTCTGCGTGTATTTGTTCTGCGTCGTTGTTGTTCCCAAGCTTATGGGGTACTGAGCGCGCTTGGGCCGTCGCCCCAAGCTTATGGTATGCCGAGCAAAAAAAGCTTGGAACCGCGTGCTTCGACAGCGAAACCGAATGAAGCCCGACAAATCGGTAGCGCCCTCCCCCTCTAAATGCTACTATATAAATATCATTAATGGTTTCAGCAAAGCATCATCGGGGCGCGGCGGCATATACCGTGCTACACTTTGATTTCGGAAAAACGCGAGCAACCGGGGGTCGTACGAACTGGCATGGCGGGGATGATCGACAAAGCGGTTTTCGAGCTGCCGGGCATCAAGCGCGTCTTCAGCGTCTTGTCGGCTCTTTCCGCAGGCCAAGCGCTCTGCGTTATCGGCGAAGCATGGTCGCTCTCAAGCGCGATCACGAACCTCTGGTACGGAGGCGCCCTGCCCGACCAAGCGCTCTGGATCGCACTGTTCTTCGCTTGCTTCGTCGGCAAGCAGGCTCTGACGTATGCGCAGGACGGCTTCATGGACCGCTACGCCTACGAACAGGCCGATGCGCTGCGCTCCAAGCTTTTGCGCAAGATATTCACCTCGAAGGCCAAGCTCGTGCAGGAAAACGGCACGGGAAGCGTAACGGCGGCGGTGCTCGAAGGCATCGACCAGGTTGAAACGTACTTCCGCCTCATTCTGCCCAAGATGTGCGCGCTCGTCGTCATCCCCGTCATGTTGCTTATCGTGGCGTTTCCGCTCGACTGGGTATCGGGCGTCATCATGCTCGTCGCCTTCCCGTTCATCATCCTCTACATGGCCATTCTCGGACGCACCGCCAAGGAAAAGGCCTCGAAGCAGCACCGCACCTTCCAGCTCATGTCGAACCACTTCATCGATACGCTGCGCGGCATCGATACGCTCAAGCTGTTCGGCGCGAGCCAAGGCTACGGCAAAACGATTTTCGAAGTAAGCGAGCGGTTCCGTATTGCCACCATGAAAACCCTCGGCGTAGCCACCCTCTCGAGCTTCGTGCTCGACCTCTTTTCGACCCTGTCGATCGCAGCTGTCGCCTTCATGCTGGGCATGAGGCTGCTCGATGGAACGCTCGTGCTGTTCCCGGCACTGGCCATACTCGTTCTTGCACCGGAGTACTTCCGCCCCATCAGGAACTTCGCTTCCGATTACCACGCATCGCTCGACGGAAAGAACGCGCTTTCCTCCATCCTCAACCTCGTCGGCAAGTCCGACGATGCTCCAGCCGAAACACCCCTTGCGCCTTGGTCGGAGACCTCGAAGCTTTCGTTGCGCAACATCGGCTTTGCCTACGCCGAACACCCCACGCTCGACAACATCTCGCTGCAGGCATGCGGCTTCAAGAAGTACGGCATCGTCGGCGCGAGCGGCGCCGGCAAGAGCACGCTCGTCAACGTGCTCGGCGGCTTCTGCACTCCCGATACGGGCAGCATCGACATCGACGGGAAGGCGGTCTCCGATCTACGACAGTCCGATTGGCAGAAGCAGGTCATCTACATTCCCCAAGACCCCTACATATTTCACGCCACCCTGCGCGACAACATCGCGTTCTACCACCCGGACGCCTCGGCAGAAGACATCGCCCGAGCCGTCAAGATCGTCGGCCTGGACGATCTCGTCAAAGAGCTGGACCAAGGCCTCGATACCGTGGTCGGCGAAGGAGCCCGCCCGCTTTCGGGCGGACAGGCGCAGCGCATCGCGCTCGCGCGGGCGTTTCTCGACGACTCGCGGAAGATCCTGCTGTTCGACGAGCCCACCGCCCATCTCGATATAGAAACGGAAATGGATCTGAAAGAGCGCATGCTTCCCCTTATGGAAGGCCGCCTCGTCTTCTTCGCGACGCATCGGTTGCACTGGATGCACAACATGGACCAGGTCCTCGTCGTGGACCACGGCCGCATCGCTGGCACGGGAACGCTTGAAGACCTGCGCTCGAACAACGAAAGCTTCGCGGCGCTTGCCGCCCTATCCGAATGGACGGACAAGCGATGAGCGGCAGCTGGACAACGACCCTCAAAACGGACCGGTGGATCAAACCGTTCTTCAAGCAGTATCGGCGTGCGCTGGTGCTGGCGCTGGTGCTGGGGCTTGCCACCTTCGTGTTCGCCGGCGCTCTCATGTTCACCTCCGGCTACCTCATCAGCCGCGCAGCCGAAATGCCAGGCAACATTCTGATGATCCATCTGCCCGTCATCTTCGTGCGCGTGTTCGGCATCGGCAAGCCGATCTTCCAGTATTTCGAGCGGCTCACAAGCCACGACTGGGTGTTGCGCATGACCTCGAGCCTCAGGCTCAAGCTGTACGCCTCCCTCGAAGGCGATGCGGTGTTCTTCAAGCGCTCGCGCCGCACCGGCGATGTGCTCGGGCTTTTGGCCGAGGATATCGGACATATCCAAAACCTGTATCTTCGCACGGTGTTCCCGACGATCGTCGCCTATCTGCTCTACATCGTCATAGTCATCGGACTCGGCTTCTTCTCGCTGTGGTTCGCCCTTGCCGTACTGCTCGTGCTGGGCGTGATCGTGTTCCTGGTTCCCCTCGTCTCGGCACTCGCCAACGGGGCGCGTCTGATGAGGCGCAAAGCCATGAAGAACGAGCTTTACAGCGAGTTGACCGACAACGTGCTCGGCGTATCGGATTGGATCTTCTCGCATCGCGGCGACGAGTACCTCAAGCGCTACAAGGCCACAGAGCAGGCCATGCGCGCGCTTGACGAATCGATGGAGCGGTTCGCCCGCAGGCGCGATCTCGTCGCAAGCGTGCTGTACGCAACGGTCGCCGTCATGCTGCTCGTTTGGGCCGGAAGCCTGTTCGGCGGCGCCCACGGAGGTGCCGCAAACTGGATCGCGGCGTTCGTGCTCGGCTTCTTCCCGCTTATCGACGCCTTCGCTCCCCTTCCGGCCGCCGCCACCGAGGCGAGCGCATATCGCGACTCGGTTGTCCGGCTCAACGCGCTTCCCGTTGAAAAGCAAACCGGCGCCGCCGCGCCCGAGCCGGCCGAAAGCCTGGACATCGTAATCGAGAATCTCGCGTTTCGCTACCCAGGTACCGAAAAAGACGTGCTCGACAGCGTAACCCTTTCCGTAAAGCATGGCGAACGCCTTGCGATCCTTGGGAAAAGCGGATCGGGAAAAAGCACTCTCACCTCGCTTATCAGAGGGGATCTCGTGCCATCGAGCGGCAGCGTCGCCCTCGGCGGCGTGCCCGCCCATCTGCTCGGCGATGCCATGGCGCGCTACATCGGCGTCATCCAACAGCAAACATACCTGTTCAACAGAACCCTGCGCGAAAACCTGCAGATCGGCAGAGGCGATGCCTCGGATGCCGAGATATGGGACGTTCTCGACAAAGTGGGACTCAAACCCATGGTCGAGCGGCTGCCCGAAGGGCTCGACACGCTCGTCGATGAAGCGGGCATGCGCTTCTCAGGCGGAGAGAGGCACCGGATCGCACTCGCTCGCGTGCTGCTGCAAAACGTTCCCATCATCATGCTCGACGAGCCGACGGTCGGCCTCGATCCCGCAACCGAGAAAGCGCTGCTCGAAACGTTCTTCGAAACAACGAGGGACAAGACGCTCATCATGGTCACCCATCACCTTCAGGGCGTCGCCATGATGGACCGCGTCGTGTTCGTAGAGGACGGGAAGCTCGCCCTTTCGGGATCTCCCGCCGAACTCGAAGAGAAAAGCTCCCGCTATCGGCAGCTCCTCGCGTTCGATCGCGGCATCGCGGCAGTCTAGCCGGAAGCGGCCCGGGCAACGGCAGCAGCGATGCGGGCGAAGGCGATGCAGGCAACGCCGATCCCGACGATCGCACGGATCTCGCCGGCCTCCTGCGGCCAAGCAGCGTTTTCCGCCCGGCCGCGCTTCGAACACCTGTAAAACCAGAGCCTACGGTACAAGCGCCCGCAAGCTAATCCTTTTTCACGTTCATGGCGCGCATGGCATTCAAGATCGCAAGCACAGCCACGCCCACGTCGGCAAACACCGCAAGCCACATGTTGGCTACGCCCACAGCCGCCAGAATCAGCACAAGGAACTTCACGGCAAGCGCGAACACGATGTTCTGGCGCACGATGCGCATGGTCTTGCGGGCAACATGGATGGCCTTCGCAATGTTGGTCGGCCGGTCGTCCATCAGCACGATGTCGGCCGCCTCGATCGCCGCATCCGACCCCATGGCTCCCATCGCGATGCCGATGTCGGCACGGGTGAGCACCGGCGCGTCGTTGATGCCGTCGCCCACGAAGGCGAGCTTGCCCTTGCCGGTTGCCTCGGCCAACAGCTTCTCGACCTCCGACACCTTGTCCTGCGGCAGCAGCTGCGCTCGGTACTCGTCTATTCCCAGCTGCTCGGCTACGGCTGCAGCCACCTCTTTGCGGTCGCCCGTCAGCATGACGGTACGCTTGACGCCAGCCGCGTGCAAATCAGCGATGGCCTGAGCCGCATCTTCCTTCACGACATCCGCGATCACGATGTGCCCGATGTATTCACCGCCAAGCGATACATGGAGAATCGTGCCAGTCAGGCTGCAATCGTGATAATCCACGCCGCCTTCGGCCATCAGCTTGTCGTTGCCTACGAGCACAACGCGTTCGTCGATCGTAGCCCGCACGCCGTGACCGCCCTTCTCTTCCACATCCGCGATGCGCGCGCGATCGATCTGCCCCGAGTAGGCCTCCTTGACCGACAGAGCGATCGGATGATCGGAGTACGCTTCGGCATGCGCGGCGATCGAGAGAATGAGATCGGGATCGACATCGGCCTCGGGATGAACCGCCACCACGCTGAACGTGCCGTCGGTGAGCGTGCCGGTCTTGTCGAACACCACCGTTTCGGTATCGCCGAGCGCTTCGAGGTAGTTGCTCCCCTTCACCAGAATGCCGAGCCTTGACGCGCCGCCGATGCCGCCGAAGAACGAGAGGGGCACGGAGATGACAAGTGCGCACGGGCACGAGACCACCAGGAAGATAAGCCCGCGCTGCACCCAATCAGACCAGCTTTGACCGAAGAAGAGCGGCGGCACAATCGCCAAAAGCACGGCGATGATCACGACCGCAGGCGTGTAATAGCGCGCGAAGCGGGTGATGAAATTTTCAGTGCGGGCCTTCTTCTCGCTTGCGTTTTCCACAAGCTCGAGGATGCGGGAAACGGTCGACTCGCCGAAGGGCTTGCTCACGCGCACGGTCAAAACACCCGTCATGTTAACGCACCCCGAGATAACCTCGGCTCCCGCCTCCACATGGCGCGGCACCGATTCGCCGGTAAGCGCAGCGGTGTCAAGCTGCGACGTGCCGTCGAGCACCACGCCATCGAGTGGAACGCGCTCGCCAGGCTTCACGACTATCTCGTCGCCAACGGCAACCTCGTACGGATCAACCTGCACAAGCTCGCCTTCGCGCATGACGTTGGCGTAATCGGGCGCGATATCCATCATATCGGCGATCGACTTGCGCGACTTACCGACCGCATAGCTCTGGAACAACTCTCCTACCTGGTAAAACAGCATAACCGCGGCACCTTCGGCCATATGCGGGTCAGAATCGGGAAACAACACGAGCGCAAATGCGCCGATCGTCGCCACGCTCATCAGAAAGTTCTCGTCGAATATCTGGCCATGCCCTATGTTGCGGGCGGCCTTGAGCAGCACATCGTAGCCGGCAATGAGATACGGCACCAGGAACAGCGCGAACTCGACGTAGAGCCCCATCGGGCTTCCGAACCAGTCTTCAAGCGGCAATGGATAGATGATAGCGAACAGCACGAGCGCAACGACTATGCGCGCAAGCGTTCGTTTCTGTTTCTTGTTCATGGATTCTCTCCTCCGTTCGCCAAGAGATTCGGGTGCGCGAGCAAACCTCGCTCTCGGCGAAAGCGTCTTAATCGATGAGCCGCAGGCCCGTCTTTCAATCCCTGCGGCAATGCGGTTTACTCGCTAGCGAAGGATCACCATGTCAGGTTCTACCTTCTTGCACACGCTTACAACCTCGTCGAGAATCTCGCTGAAGCGGGAATCGTCGGCATCGAGCATGAGTTTCTGCGTCATGAAGTTCATCGCGGCATCGTTTACGCCGTCGATCTTCTTAATGCCGTTCTCCATCTTCGCCGCGCAGTTCGCGCAATCGAGGTCTTGAAGCTTGAATGTCTTACGCATGTGAAATCCCTTCGTTGAAACGGTATGCAGATCCGGGCTTCGCCTCGCACCCACGCGTGCAGGCCCACCCGATTGTTCCCTTTATTCGCAAATATGCGTCATGCCCTGAGCGAGCATCGTGTATACATGATCGTCCGAAAGCGAGTAGATGACGTTCTTCCCGTCGCGCTTGGCCCGCACGAGCCGCGATTGCTTGAGCGTGCGCAGCTGATGGGATACGGCGCTCTGCGTCGCCCCGATCGTTTCCGCAATGTCGGCCACGCACAGCTCATTGCCCATCAGGGCATACAAAATCTTGATCCGCGTCGTATCGCCAAACACCTTGAAGAGGTCCGCCAAATCGTACAGCAGCTCCTCATCGGGCATGCATTCGGGCGCTTCCTCTGTGCGCGCGGCACCGCAGCCGCACGCGGGCGCATCTTCGGACGCAGGCATGCGATCGGTCTCCTGTTCCACGGCTCCACCTTTCAAACATATGAACAACTGTTCATAAGTATAAGGACAGAGAGCGAACTGTCAAGGGGGTTGGGGAAGATATCTGTGCGCACGGACGCCCGAGAAGCTCCAAGCCCTTATTCTGCACGGTTTTCGTCAGATTATTACAAGCTCGAGCCTCCCCTGGCCCCGCACACGCCACCGTATCGACATCTGGTTTCAGCGAGCTGGGCATATGCTGCACCTCGCATGCAAAGGCGGGCGGCGAAAGCGCCTTCGGGCTTTCCACATGTAGTACTCCGGCGATTTTCGTGCAAGAGAGGGCTCGTCACATGCGCGATTTCGCGGACGCCGCCCGCCTTCGATGGAAAAACGGCATCGAATCAGTTGAGAATTGCCGAACCCGTGCTCGGCAGTCGACAAGCCCGTCCAGAGGGCAATGCGCCTGCCGTCTCGGCATGATCTCCCGTAGGGGAAAACGGCTCGGATGCCCATCGCCTTTGCGCTCTGGTGATATAATGCATCGGCTCCCGTTTTTACGGGAAGCAAGCAAACCCCGAAGCAAGGAAGAACCGAGGCATGGCAGGCTCCAAATCGCGATACATTCCCGCCTTGGACGGCCTGCGCGCATTCGCCGTACTCGCCGTCATCGCCTATCACATGAATTTCTCTTGGGCAAAAGGCGGCCTTTTGGGCGTCACGGTTTTCTTCGTTCTGTCCGGTTACCTGATCACCGGATTGCTGGTAACCGAATGGGCTCAAACGAAAACGATCGATCTGAAGAACTTCTGGCTCCGCCGCATTCGCAGGCTCGTGCCCGCCATCGTATTCGTGATCGTTGCGGTCGCTGCGCTCTGCACGATCTTCAACCACGAGCTTCTCACCAAAATGCGTCCCGACATTCCCCCCGCCCTGCTGTTTTTCAGCAACTGGTGGTACATATTCCACGACCTTTCCTACTTCGAGGCGCTCGGCGCGCCCTCGCCTCTCAACCATTTTTGGTCGCTGGCCATAGAAGAGCAGTTCTACCTCGTCTGGCCGATCGCGCTGCTCATCGCGTTCAAGCTCGGTGCCAAACGCCCGCTCCTGCGCCGCATCGCCATCGTGCTCGCAGCCGCTTCCGCACTCGCCATGGCGCTGCTCTACAACCCGATCGACGATCCGAGCCGTGTCTACTACGGTACGGATACGCGCGCGTTTTCTCTGCTCATAGGTGCCTGGCTCGCGTTCAAAATGCCTGCAAGCCGAATGGGAAAAGTAGGCGTTCGCCTTACCAAACAGGGACGCATGGCCATGGATGGCATCGGCATAGCCGCATTCGTCGGACTCGTGCTCATGGTTGCGTTCACCGACGGGTTCTCCCCGTTTTTGTACTGGGGTGGCCTCGTTATCGCGTCGGTTCTCACCGCAGCAGTCATTGCCGTCATAGCGAATCCGCGCAGCAGGTTCGGATTGCTCGCCTCGGCGCGGCCGCTCGTCTGGATCGGCAAGCGCTCGTACGGCATGTACCTTTGGCACTATCCCATCCTGCTCCTCATGAACCCTCGCAACGCCACCGGGGAGATCGATCTGCTTTCCTGCCTCCTGCAACTCGTTGCCATCTTCGCCGTATCGGCGTTTTCGTACAAGTTCATCGAGGACCCCATTCGAAAAGGAGCCATCGGGAAGTTCGTCAAAGGCGTCATGTCGGGCGAAATCAACATACATGCCTTCGCCCAGAAGTACGTTGTGCCCATCGCCGGATGCGGCATCGTCGCCGTTGTCGCAATCGGGGGAATCGCAATCGTTCCGCCCACCTCGGCAGTGGGGGGCATCGACGAGATGAAGGAACCCGTGCAGAGCCGCGCCTCCCTGATACAGAAGCAAAACGGGCTCGACGTCTCCCTCATGCCCCTTATCGGAAGCCGCCATGTGGGCGATGTGATCGAGCTGCCGAAGCCCGATCCCGTGGTCAAAAAATACAACCCGGTGATGATAGGCGATTCCGTCTCGGTTCGCATCATCCCCTACTTCGAGGAAGCGTTTCCCGACGGCCTCATCGATGCCCAGGTCAGCCGTCAGTTCTATACGGGAATCGACGTGTTTTCCTACTACGAGGAGCTCGGCGTCGTCGGAAAGACCGTCATATTCGCACTCGGAACCAACGGCGTGGCAACCGATGATCAGATCGATGATCTTGTAGCCGCAGTCGGAAGCGAGCGGCAGATCTACTTCATCACCGCCCGCGCCCCCGAGTCGTGGATCGATGCCACCAACACCGCCCTCTGGTCGGCTTCGAGTCGCTATGAAAACGTGAGCATCATCGATTGGGCGGCGATAAGCGCGGGACAGGAGCAGTATTTCGATGGGGACGGCACCCATCTTACCGAAGAAGCCGCGCAGGTCTACGTCGACATGATCAAAGAAGTTCTCGGCTACTGAGACAGGCCTGAAGCGAACAAGGAGCCCGGACGGCGATTCGTCCGGACTCCTTCCTTCTCGGCGTCCCTATCGGCGCCGCAAGCCTCAGGAAACGTACTCGCTTGCGGAATCGGCTGCGATGTAGCCCCATGTAGCAGCGTTGCCCAAGCCGCAGCCGCCCTGTCCCCCGGCGGAGCTTTGGCGCATGCCGATAGCCTCGCCACCGGCGAACAAGCCGGCAATCGGCTCGTCCTTCTCGTCAAGCACCGCCGCGCTCGGATCGACGCGCGCGCCACCCGTGCATTGCAGTTGGTACGGGATGGTTTTGATGGCGTACAGCGCGCCTTCGAACTTCTGCATCTTGGTGCGTCCGAAGTCGGGGTCCTCGCCCGCATCGCAATAGCCGGCATACGCCTCGAGGGTTTCGGCGAGCGCGCCGTCGATGCCCGCGGCTTTCGCAAGCTCCGAAGCCGAGTCGGCCTTCCACGCGACGTCTCCTTCGGCAACCAGCTCGTCGAGGAGATCGCGGCTCTGCCACGGGGTGAGCTCGCCCTCGAGGTAGCTGGTCATCACGATGGGGCGAAGGCCTTCGACAAGCTGAGCCTCCGAAAACACCACGAAGCCGATGTTGCCTGATGCCTTCCCCCATGCGGCTTTCGCCAGAAGCGGGTAGTCCTCGTTCGCCATGCGCGCACCTTCCTGGTTGACCCAGATCTCGCCCGGCAGCTTGAGGTTCGCCTGGTACCGCATCTCGAAACCCGCGTTGGGAATGCCGCCCGCATAGGGAGCGTAGATCTCCGGAGGCAGCATGTTCGCCCCAGCGGCTTCAGCGAGCTCGAATCCGTGGCCGGAAGCCGTCGAGGGCGAGCACGTGCCGCAGTTCTCGTACGGCATCATTTCCTCGTTGTGGCTATAGCCGCCCGTAGCGAGAACGACCGCCTTGAAGGCGTACTCCCTCACCGTCGAGTCCGCATAGGTGATCTCCAGGCCGGACACCGCGCCCGACTCGTCTTTCAGGATGCTCGTCGCCCGCGCCTCGAGGACGACCGAGGCGTTCCCGTCTCTTATCCCGTCTTGGATAAGCTGAATCAGAGCCATATCGAGCGCCCCGCCGCCGTTGTTCACGCCGTAGATTCGCGGCTGATCCGGCGGCGTGTACAATCCGTAGCCGCCAGCTCGGTCGCCGAAGTCGACGTTCGCGTACGTGTCGAGCCAATCGAGCACGGGGCCAGCCATTTCGGCGTACTTGCGCGTGTTCTCGGGATAGGGCACGATCGCGGGATCATCGCTTCCCTGGGTCAAAAACGCGTAGAACTGCTCCGCCGAGTCCTCGACACCCTCGGCCCGCTCCATGATGGTGTCGGCTCCCGTTATCCAACCGTCCGAAACGCACGACGATCCCCCGAGGTGCGCCGTCTCCTCGAACAAGACGACCTTCTTGCCGTTCTGCAACGCACGCGCGGTTGCAACCAGCCCCGTCAGGCCGCCGCCGACGACGGCGATATCCGCCTCGATGGGCTCTTCGACCAGGATGCCGCTGTCGGAGCCGGTCTTCGCAAGGTCGGATTTGCTGAGCCCCGCGTTCGCCAAAGCATCCTCGATCGCCGCCTTGAGCCCGAAGCTCGTTATCGTGGCACCCGCTACGGCATCGACGTCAAGCGATTGGTTCCTGATGACGAGCTCGGGAATCCTCGACAGAGCGGAGTTCGCGATCATCGGAGTCTCATGCTGCTTGATCACTTCGATGCCGGTGATAGTGCTTCCCACAAGGCTCATCTTCACCATGATGTCGCCCATGCGTCCCGCACCCGACCCGGTCGCCACGACCGCGTCGCCCTCGACGCTTGCACCCGCATCCGAGCCCTTCTCGGATGCGGGTGCGCATCCTGCGAACCCCAAAGCGGAAACCGCTCCCAGCGCCGCCGCTCCAGCCAAGAAGCTACGGCGAGACACGATCGCCGCTTCTTTTTCTCTTCCAACCATGTGTTGCCTCCTTGAATCTTGTTCGAAAAGCCGATGCCGCATCCGTGCACCTCCCCGTTCGACGGTTCGGCGAACATCCGCATTCCAGCAACCGCAAGCCCACCTCGATTCTCGGTAGATGCGACTGGATCAGCATCGATTGCGAGTCTGTTATAATCGGGCAAGACGGTTCAGCCCATCGCTGCGATGCGGTGAAATCGGGGGCAATCGCAGAAGGAAACCCTCACCACAACCTGGTGACACCATGAATTGAACTGGGATAACGATTAGGACTGTACGTGACTAAGCTTGAATCCGACAGCATAGTGTCCCTTGTGCGGGAATACTTCGAAGGGCCTTTCGGACTTTCGTTTTTCATGGCGTGGATCTACGCGACGTTCTATTCGACGCTAATATGGGTAGGTGAATCCCAGGGGATTGCGAGCGAATACCCCTGGATCATCTCGATGGCGACATCGGGTTTGATCGGCATTGCAGGGTGCCTCGCCCTCGGCTTGAAGGCACCGCAGCCCATACGAACTCGCCCGTGGGCTTTCGCCGGCGCCGCCGTAGCGTGCGCCATCGGCACCATCGCGGTAGCAAGCTGCTCGCGTGCCGACAACCCCTCGCCCATCCTCGTAGCAGTCGGCGCCGCCTTCGCGGCGGTCGGGTTCTCGGCGCTCACGCTTGCCTGGGGCAACCGCATATCCGAATGCAACGACGCCATGATCGAGTTCTCGGTTCCCATGTCGTTCATCATCGCGCGCATCGTGTTCGCTCTCATCGGGCTAACCGATCCCTCGATCTCCTTTGCGCTCGTGGCACTTCTCCCTCTCGTATCGATCCTGTTTCTCGGAGGCGGCACGAAGCTCTTCGCCGCGGCTCGCTCGGGCAACGCCCAAGATCCCCTGCGCGAACCAGAAACGAACAGCCCCCTCGCAGCAACGCCTCTCATCCGCATCAAAGGCGTTGTCGCCGCGACAATGGTTCTGCTCGTCTTCCGCATAGGCTACGGGATCATTCGCGCAATCGAGGCGGGATCGAGCTCTGAGGGTATCTGGTACTTCCTTTCCGTATTCGTCCTGCCGATCGCCGTATTCGGCATATTCGTCGTTCTTGCACTCACGGCGGCTCGCTCGCTTACAACCTCACTTGTGACGAGGTGGATGCTTCCGATCCTCCTCTTAGCGCTCGCCCTCCTTCCCGTCGACGGCGAAGTCGGACACCAGTACGCGCGCGCAGCGAACTCCATTGCCTCGATGATCCTGCAAGCCTTCTTCTGGATCATTCTCGCCAAAGCGGCGCATAAAAGACCGGGGAGCGGTACGTTCTTCTTCTCATGCTACCTGGTGGGCCTATGCCTCGGCATGGCAATCGGCGTCTCCGTCGGGCTCGGAATGCTGTCGGCGCTCAGCCCTGAAAGCGCATGGCAAGCACTTCCCTTTGTCGGCTGTGCTCTGGTAGCGGCGACCATGGCGCTCGAAGGCAGAGCGCGACGCTTCGGCTCCGACGACAAAGCAGCAACCCCCATCGCCGACAGCACAGAGAGCGGCACCCCTGAAGATATGCTCGATACAGCGCTAAAAGACCAGGCTCGTCGCATAGCGGAAGTCTACAAGCTGTCGCCTCGCGAAGAAGAGATCATCGCCTACCTTCTTGCGGGAAGGAACCGTCCCTACATTCGCGATGCGCTGTTCATCTCCCTCAACACGGTGAACACCCACATCAAGAATGCGTTTGCGAAGCTCGATATCCACTCGCAACAAGAGCTGCTCGACGTTGCTCGTTCGGAGTTCCCCATCCAATTCCAGCGATAACCCGAGCCAAAACGCACGTTTTTCCACGAAGTGTTGCGTTTTCGCATCCTAATCCACCGTCAAAAGGATCGACTCGCGCAAATCACAAGCATTTCCCCAGGTGTTGGAGCACAAAGTGGCCGTTCAAGGCCAGAAAAAAGCGGGCGAACGCAACACATCGAGAAAAAGTGTGCATGGTGCTATGTTCCCATTTTTGATTCCGCCCGACAGAGGGCGCCCCCGAAACACCCAGCGTTGCCGCGCAACACCGCAACACCGCAACGCCGTCAAACGTCACAGCGCGCCAACCCATGAAATGCACCACGATGAAACGTGCCTTTCGAACAACGTCGGAAAGACACGCTGAGGCCGTCGCAGGAGGGTTGAGATAGAGAAGCCTAGCCTCGTGTTCGCGGAGCCAGGCCCGATTATGCCTCTCGACAATGTCCTGCTCATATGAAAAAGGGACGCCCTCTCGGACGTCCCTTGCTGCGTTTATGCTATCGCACGCTATTCGGCTGCGGGAGCCTCGGCCTCGGCGTCGGCCTTCGGAGCCTCTTCGGTCTTCTCGGCCTTCTTCTTGGCAGGCTTCTCCTCGACGACAACGCTTTCGTCGACCTCGATCTCGAAACCGAGCTCTTCGGCGGCGGCCTTCATGGACAGGGAGATGCGGCGACGCTCGGGGTTGATCTCCATGACCTTGACCTTCACTTCGTCACCGGCATGCACGACCTGAGCCGGCGAGTCGATGTGCTTCAGCGACATCTCGGAAATGTGCACGAGACCCTCGACGTTTTCACCCAGCTCGACGAATGCGCCGAACGGAACGATCTTGGTAACCTTGCCATCGACGATGGTGCCCAGCGGATAAGCCTCGACGAGTTTGATCCACGGATCCTCGGTGGTCTGCTTGAGGCCGAGCGAGATGCGCTCGCGCTGCAGATCGACATCGAGAACCTCAACCTCCACCTCATCGCCAACCTTGACGACTTCGGAAGGATGGTTGACATGGTTCCAAGAGAGCTCGGAGATGTGAACCAGGCCGTCGATGCCGCCAAGATCGACGAATGCGCCGAAGTCGACGATCGAGGAAACGGTACCCTTGAGGCGCATGCCCTTGCTGAGCTTCTCGAGAATCTCGGCGCGCTCGTTCTTGCGGCCCTCTTCGAGGAGCACGCGGCGAGACAGAACAACGTTGTTGCGGTTGCGGTCCATCTCGATGACGCGAGCTTCGATTTCGGTGCCGAGGTACATGTCGAGATCCTTCACACGGCGAAGGTCGACCAAAGACGCAGGCAGGAAGCCACGCAGGCCGATATCGAGGATGAGGCCGCCCTTGACGACTTCGATAACCTCGCCGGTAACAACTTCGCCAGCCTTGAACTTATCTTCGACCTGAATCCAAGCACGCTCGTACTCGGCACGCTTCTTCGAGAGGATGAGACGGCCGTCCTTGTCTTCCTTCTGGAGAACAAGAGCTTCGATCTCATCGCCCAAGTTAACGATATCGGCAGGATCGGCATCCTTGCGGATGGACAGCTCGCGAGAGGGAATGACGCCCTCGCTCTTGAAGCCGATGTCCACGAGCACTTCGTCATGCTCGATCTTAACGACCGTGCCACCGACCAGATCGCCCTCGTCGAACTCGGTCAGAGTTCCGTCGATCATCTGGTTCATCTGCTCATCGGAGATGTCATCGAACTCGATAACGGACGTGTTCTTGATTTCGGTCAAAACGGACCCCTTTCAAAACAAAAATCGGGGACCCTTCGTCATGATTGCTTGCTACATTCACCATGTTCGCTTATGCAATGAAGCCTGGCTTATCACCGTGCTACAAACATGTCTCGGGGGCCTACAGTTTTCACGCTTACACCGCTCTTCGATATAAGCTGAATTAGTATAGCACAGGGGTTTTCGCCCGATGCTCAGATTCGCTCCTCCGATGCGGTATTTCACAAATCGCGCGGAAGCACTCGCATCCGACTGGCCTTCAACGCACCCGATAGCGATTTCGCTCGATTATGCGGAAGCTTCTATTTCACGGCACTTTTCCTCAACGAGGTCGATAAGAGCTTGCTTGGTGTGAACATCGAGCTTGCGGTAAATGCTTCTCGTGTGGGTTCGAGCCGTGGAATTGGATATGAACAATTGCCCCTCTATAAACGAAAGCGATCTTCCGCGAGCCAGCAATTGAAACACTTCCGACTCGCGTTTCGAGAGCCCGTACTCATCGGCTAAGATAAGACAGCTCTGCTCGACAGACCTCTCCGATAGAAGGGATCTCCTCTCGGTATTCTCGACTTTGATGGGATCGAGGAACAGCGTAAAGTCCTTTTCGGTCAGCACATTGGCAGACAGTATTACAACGAGGCCGGTCATAAGCATGCACGCAACCGTTGTCGCCTCCCCCGGGATCCACGTCTGGTGGAGAAGCCAGCTACCGAGCAACACGCCGAAAAAGGCGGCTGCACGAAAAACGATCTTCCCCCACCCGAAGATATCGAGAACGCGATCCCCTACCGATACCCTAACATTGGGGTTCATGAGCCAAATCAGCTCTTCGAAAATAGGGTAGCACAGCATAACCGCACCAAGCGCCACCCATCTCAGATCAAGCGGCAGAACCATAAGGGATATGAATCCGAGCAGCATGAGCGTCATGACCGTACGGTAGAGCCGGGCGATGGCTCGGCGCTTGCCACTCGCAGCAACGATAGCGGCCATGATGAGAGCGAAAACCGCGAACGACACCATAACCATGCTATGGGAGGCACCGAAAACCGCAAGGTTTCCCTGGGCAAAAAACGCCCTGATCAAGCTATATGCAATGGGAATCACGAGAAAGGCGGCTACAAGCTTCCATCGCGATGGGAGAATCGTGATGTCGGATGGAACAACGATTCTGCGCGGTTCGTCTTTGCTGAGCAGAAGCACCCCGGCTGAAAACAACGGAAGGACCGGCACGATAAATGCCAAGACAAAGGGAGGCAGCGATACGAGCAGGAGGTACAGGACGCAGGAGAACAAGCTCGAAACGACAAGGTGCCAGCTCATCCGTTCGGTATCTGCGACCGACCAAAACTTTCCCCACCAAAGGCTCAAGACCACCGATCCCGCGTCGGCTAGAACTATGCCGAGAACACGCGCCGCATCACCGCCGGGCGCCCAGATCATCAAGAGCGTTCCGGCTCCCCCCACAAGACACGCTCCGATAAGCACGAAGCTGTTTTCCAGCAAGCTCCTCAACGCGTTCGCAACCACGACAGCCAGCGCACTGGCAAACAGAAAGCCCGAAAGCATCATGCCGACCACGGAGGGATCCGCCTCGTACATGCCCTCGGGAACCATCAGCGCAGGACTCAAGGCAATCAGATAAACCCATGTTTGAAAGTATCCGAAGCCCAGAAGCCGCCAGGGCTTGCTCATCTGCTTTCCAAGGAAATCCACTACCGCCCCCACATTGAAAACCCATCCCTTGGGCACATGCTACTACAAGGTCCCCTCAAACACAGACGAAATCTGTCCGATTCGAAAAACCACACCTTTCTGCCGATACGCCATCTGCCATTCGCATCTTTTTGCCGAAGAGAAAAACAGGCGCTTCGGCCATGCTCGGTTCATGCCATCGAAATCATCGAAGAGATGGCGGATCACCACTCGGAGTTCAACGAATCGAAAGGATTGTCATGGACAACAAACCCAAGGGAGTTATCAATCGGCGCGACGCCCTTAAGCTGGGGGCGGTCACCGCGCTGGGCGCAGTGGGCGCCGCAGCGCTCGGCGGCTGTGCGGCAAAAGACCAAGCGGACGCCTCTTCGAACTCAGAGATAACTATGGCGCCGGGGGCTTACGTCGGGAAGGCCCTTGGACATAAAGGGCTTTTCGAGCTTCCCGTCACCGTAACGGTAAGCGAAAACGCCATCCTCGATATCGAAATTCCCGAAAACCGGTTCGAACACGGAGAAACAACGCCCATCCTTCACAGCGTGCGCGATAACATGATTCCCCGAATACTAGCCAGCCAATCTCTTGACGTCGACTCCATCACCGGGGCGACCAGCTCAAGCATGACGGTAAAAAACGCCGTCGAAGATGCCTTGAAACAGGCGCTCGTTGCGGGGGGATCGGACGAAAAAGACGTTTCCGCATTTCATAAATCGGTTGACAAACCAGAAGAGGGCACCACCGAGGAAGTCGATGTCGATGTGCTGATTGTCGGTTTAAGCATCGGCGGCTGCTTCGCGCTCAAGGCGGCAACGGAAAAAATGCAGGAGCTGAATGGCAACAAGCGGGTAAGCCTGATGGCAATCGATCGCGCCGGCAAAATCGGAGGCCGCTCGTGCCTGACGCACATGGTCCAATCCGTCAATCCCCAATGGCCCGTAGACCATCTGAACAATGGCGAGCGATTCATTGATCCTGACGACTACTACAACCTTTGGATGGAATGGATTACGGGAGAGGACGGCACCCCCCTTGCCGATCCGGAAGTCATCCGCATGTTCATCGACAATTCGGGAGACACCCTCGACTGGCAAATAGGAAACGGGTGGCGTATAAGCAGCGCCGACCCCGAAGGATGCCAAGATGGACCGGTCTCCTTTCATACCAACCCCGCCCCCATGCATGATCCCGGCACATTCGAAGATCGCCGCGTCATCGTCGACGGCTACCTCAAGAGCTTCGTTGCAGGTGCGGTCGCCCAAGGAGCCCGAGTTGAGCTCGAAACGGAAGGGTACGAGTTCATTTACGATGAGGCGACAAGCACCGTCAAGGGCGTCAAAGCGCGGAACACCGCAACGGGAAAACAATACGTCATCAACGCCGGTGCCGTAGTCATGGGAACAGGCGGCTTTGGGGCCAACGGCGAAATGCTCACGAACCTGCTCAGCGAACCCTACAATGGACCCTACCCGTTCCTCGGAGTGGGAACCGACACGGGGCTCATGGTGCAAGCGGCCATCGACATCGGCGCCGGAACCCGCAACATCGGCATGTCCCCCATCGTCATGCATATCGGCCTTCCCCATTTCCTCACGAAATACCCGATCAACGTCAACAAGGAAGCGCTGAACAATTTCACCGGACGATACGAGACGTGGACCATCAACGACGCTCCCCTCGGATTGGGCCTTAGCGGCAACCAGCTTGCCATCGGGCCAGACGGCAAGCGCTTCGCCAACGAGAACACCCTCATGCAGCTTTTCTCCACGGGTGTTCACGTATCCTCATGGCCCTCATTCAAATGCGGCCACTACTTCTATTCGATCTGGTCGAAGAAAATGCTCGACGAAGTGGCGGAGCAGGGGCTGAACAAAGTATCGCGATGGGAGGTGTACCAATGTCAGGGCGGCGTTCCCCGAGAGATGCCCGTTCCCGAGATATTCGAATGCCTCGACGCGTGCATCGACGAAGGCATGGCCTGGAAGTCCGATACAATCGAAGACCTGGCCTCGCAAATCGGCCTCGATCCAAGCACGGTACGAAGCACCGTCGATGCATACAACGGCTTCTGCAATGACGGATCCGATGAAGAGTACGGCAAAGAGGCCGAACTGCTCGACCCTCTCGTCGAAGGCCCCTTTTATGCGATCAAGCTGAATAACGTCATTTTCGCAACCTGCGGAGGCCTCACCGTCGACTCCGAAATCAGAGTATGCAAAACCGACGACAAGACTCCCATAAACGGTCTTTACGCATTCGGGTGCGACTCGCTCGGCAATCTGCTCAACCCGAATCAAAACTATACCGTCTTCCCCGCGATCGCCGCCGGATGGAATCAGACGGGAGGCCGCATGGCCGCATTGAATGCCGTTGATTACGTTTCGAACGCCTACGGATTATCGGAGGTGAGCTTCCAATCGTTGCCCGAAGGCATGGAGCTGTCCGACCCCGACAAGCCGATTTGGTAAAGAGGTCCAGAACACAGTCCGCCTAAACCCCCGACACTGCGCCGTATTGCGCCGCCCGCTGCCGCGCAATACGGCGCAACGGACAGCGCAACGGGAAATTCATCGAGTCTTCCCGTTGCATCAACGCGTGAGCCGCCCATACGGTACTCGCCCCCAAACCGCTTCGTCTCGGCAGATGCCCATCGAAATCCGCAAACGCCGTAGTATGATCAATCTACTTATATTATTATAGACGGCGCAGCCTTTTGCTGCACACGTGGCAAAAAGCGACACGCGTTAGAGCGAGAACAAAGCGAGATCACCATCATCCAGACAACGGCACCTATCGCACGGTCCGCCCGACGCCTCCTCGAGGCCATCGTTTTTGCCGCCTGCATCATGCTGGGAGCGTGCGCCACCCCGGCCTTGGCCGAAGAGCAGAACGCCGCCGGCTCGCAAGCCGAAAGAACCGTCACCGTCGCCTACTACGAAGACGGCGACTACATGAAGCGCGATGCAAACGGAACGTACTCGGGATTCAACGTCGACTACCTCGATCAGATCACCGCGTACACGGATTGGGCGTACAGGTTCGTCGAATATGCAACATGGGAAGAGGCGTACGCCGCCGTAGCCTCAGGCGAAGTCGACATCCTTCCGTCGGTCTACCATTCCGAAGAACGCGAGCGAGATTTCCTGTTCTCGAAGGCATCGGTTTGCAGCATCTACACAACCATCAGCACCCGAACCGACGATTCGCGCTTCGCCTACGACGATTTCGATGCGTTCCAGGGGATGAAAGCCGGCGTTATCGAGGGAGGCCTCGATGCCGAAGCGTTCGCTGCGTATTGCGAAAAGCACGGTCTCGCCGTCGAAACGATACCATACGGAGAAACCACCAACCTGATCGACGACCTGCGAAACGGAACCCTCGACGCCATAGCGATAACCTACCTGGGAGGCAACACGGAGTTCAAAACCGTAGCCCAATTCTCCCCCGAGCCCCTCTACATCACCGTCGCGAAAAACAAACCCGAGCTCAAGGAAGACATCGACGACGCCATCGACAGCCTGTCCATTCGCAACCCCGACTTCTTCACCGATCTCTACAAAACGTATTTCAGCATCAACACGAACCAAGACCCCGTCTTCACGCGCGAGGAATACGATTACATGGAAAGCGCGCCGACCCTTCGCGTCGTATACGACTCGTTCAGAACCCCGCTTTCCTACACCGATCCGGCAACGGGCGAGTTCGCCGGCGTTGCTGCGCTGCTGTTCGAAGACATCACCCGCATCACAGGGTTGCAGTTCGAGTTCATCCCAACGGACGATCATGCAGGCGGGATCTCCATGGTCGAAGCGGGCGAAGCGGACATCGTGTACGCCGTCGACCATTCGATCGAGCTTTCGCCCGACGGCTTGATTCGGGCAACGGGATCGTATCTGAGAGACCCCATGGCACAGGTGGTCGGCAGCAACCCCACCGGCTCCCGCGTCGCCCTGCCCGAAGGGTTCTCGCTTGCAGCGGTCATGGCGGAAGACGCCAAAGGCAACGAGGTGGCGTATTACGACACGCCAAAGGATTGCTTCGATGCGATACTCGACGGAAAGGCCGATATCGCCTATGCCGACATCCATGTGGCCGACTACCTCCTTTCCGAACCGCAGTACGAATCCCTCAGCCTGCTCGCCCTGACCGACTACACCAACAACATGGCGATCGGCGTGTCCTCGTCCGCCGACCCCCTCCTCGCAAGCATCCTCGATCGGTGCGTGCAGTTCACCTCCGATTCGACGATAACTCGGTGGATCACCGAAACGGCGCTCGCCTCGCACCCCGCCACGGTCACCGATATTCTGCGCCAATACCCCTTGCAGATCGTCGGCGGACTGATTGCCCTGCTGCTCTGCGTTATCGCCGTCTTCGCCTATATCTACCGCAGCAAGGTGCGCAACGCCGCGCGCATCACGCACCTCGTCTACACCGACGCGCTCACCGAAGGATGGAACCTCAATCGTTTCCAGGTGGAAGCAGCCAAAGCCATCAACGAGGATGCGACGCGCGATCACGCGATGCTGTTCTTCGACATCAGCCGTTTCAAGAGCTTCAATGCGGCGTTCGGCTACGCTGAGGGAGACCGCCTTCTGCTCGCCTTGAGCAAGCTGCTCGATTCTTTCTGTCGCGACAAAGAATGCCATGCCCGGATCAGCGCCGATCAGTTCGTCGCCCTCCTTCGGTGGAACGGAATGGAGGATTTCAAACAAAGGTTCTCCCAGTTCGACGACAACCTGAACGATCTCGACATCCTCAAAAAGAGGAGTTACCGCGTGCTTTTGTTCGGCGGCGTCGCGCTGCTCGAAGCGGGAACGAAAGGTGCCGACGACTCCATTTCGGACCTTATCGACCAGGCCCGCTATGCGCGCGAAAGCATAGGGGATTCGTCCCACAGCATAACAGCCTGCTACACGGACAGTATGAGGGAAAACGACATAGCGCAGAGAGCTTTGCAAATCGAGGCGGTCGAAGCTCTCGCAAACGGCGAGTTTGTCGCATACTACCAGCCGAAAGTCGCCATAGAAACAGGAGAGATCGTCGGCCTTGAAGCGCTCGTTCGATGGATCGCGCCCAAACGGGGCATGCGCAGTCCGGCAGATTTCGTCAGCCTGTTCGAACGCAACGGATTCATCACCGAAATCGATTTCGAGATGTTCGATCAGGCTTGCGCCTTCATCCGAGCACGCATTGACGAAAATCGCACGATCGTCCCCATCGCCTGCAACTTCTCCCGTCTCCACCTGCTCGACGATCGGTTCCCAAACACGCTCAAGACCATCGTCGACGCCCATCGGGTGCCCGTCGACATGCTCGAACTCGAACTGACCGAGAGCATCGTCATGGAAGACCTGTCAAGAGCCGAAGCCATGTGCCAGCGCCTGAGCGATCTCGGGTTTCGCATTGCCATCGACGATTTCGGAAGCGGATACTCGTCACTCGGAGCCCTGCAGAACCTGCCGGTCGACATCCTGAAGATCGATCAATCTTTCCTGCTCTCGTCGTCCAGCAACGGCTCGCGTAGCAAAACGATCCTCGAAGGCATCATCGACATCGCCGAGAGACTCGGCACGGAAATCGTGGTCGAAGGCATCGAAACCCTAGAACACGCCCAGGTCATCGAAGCGATGGATCCCCGCAGCATCGCCCAAGGATACCTGTATTCTCGACCCGTCCCGCAAAGCACCGTGAGCGAGTTGCTCGATCACGGCTCGATCGAACCGCAACCCGAGACGTAAAGCGAATGCGAAAGACGGCCTACTCGGCCGTTCTGTACATGTTGCGATGGCGGCTCAATTCGGGGGCTTCGCTGTAGAACATGCGCTTGTCTTGATACATGCGCCCATCAGCCAGCTTGACCGCCTCGTCGATCGTGCAGGCCTCCACGGCATAGTGCGTGCCGATAGCCGAGGGGCACGCCCGTGCGCTCAGCTTTCGCGATGCCTCCTCGACGCGCCTCTCAAACGTATCCTTATCCTTATCGAGCGATAGAACGAGGAACTCGTCGCCGCCCAGCCGGTAAACGCTGGAACGTTTGAACGTTTGAGTGAGGATATCGGCCGCTTCCACCAAGGAGCGATCTCCTACGGCATGGCCTTCCCTATCATTGACGTCTTTCAATCCGTTCAAATCGATGTACATGACGCCGAACCGATCGCGGGGACCCTCATCGTCGATCTGCTGTATATCCTCGATGAATCGGTTTCGGTTCCACACGCCCGTAAGCGAATCCTCGAAGCTCATGCGGCGCAGCTTCTCCCGAATCTTGCCCTGCTCGACCTCCATCGAAAGAAACATCCCCACCGTCTTGAAAAACGAAGCGCTCAGATCGAGGCGTTCGATTTCAGGGTTATCGACGCCGATATAGCCGCACAGATCGTCGCCGTCGAAAATGGGAGCGACCACGAGACAGGAGATGCCCTGCGGCTTGAGGATGCCGTATTCGGCGGGCGAAACGCTACGAAGGCCTTCGATGTCTTCGATTATCACGCAGTCGCGACGCTCGAAATGCGGAAGCCATCGCTCGATGCATTCGATAGGGACGTCCTGCAGCTCGTCGATTTCCGATTCGACGCCCTCTGCACACCACTCGGTAGTGTTTTTCATGCGCCCGTTCTCGTAAACCTCGATGATGTAAACGCGATCGGCCTTGAAGAACCGGCCCATCCTCTCGAACGCAGGCATGAGATCGCCCTCGAACCCATCGGAGCGGCGAAACCCCATGATGCAATCGACCAACAGCGTCTCGAGGCCCAGCTGGTTTTCCAGAACGGCCTTTTGCCGCACGTCATCGGTTACGTCGAACGCAACCTCGAAACGCGCAGGACGCCCATCCCAATCGATGAGCTTATCCTTCAACGCATAATGCTTTCCGAACTGGGCGTTATAGCGAGACCAGGAGAAGAAGCCATCCGCCGTCAGCTTGTCGTTGTTGCAGAAATCGCACGGGGCATCGAACCCCTGCAGGGCATCGTAGCACTTGCGCCCCCGCCAAGAGCCTTCGATCATGCAGGAGGTCGACTCGTTCACATAGAGGAGATCGTGTGTTTCTATATCGCTTACATAGACGAGTTCCGATAGCGCATCGAAAATATCAAACGGATTGGGCATATAACCTCGCATAGAACCCCCCCCCAGCAGCCTCCCGCTGGAAGAAGTCCCTCTAACAGTTATATATTAGTGTATAGCATATCTTTAACTATTGTATAAAGATTTATGCGAAGCTCTTCCGTTTTCCTATTTCTTTTGACAATCAGGGCAAACGCCATCGAACATGATCTGATGGCCTTCGATTTTGAAACCGTGGGAATCGATGACGTCCTCGGTCAAATCAGACCGATACGGCATATCCACATCGAATATCATTCCGCATTGCCTGCACCGTGCATGGTAATGGGGCTCGTTGAAGAAATCGTAGCGATCGGCTCCGCCGGCCACCTCAACGCGCAGCACTTCGCCCTTATCGGCAAGCACTCCGAGGTTGCGATAGACCGTCGCCCGCGAAATGTTCGGATGCTTCGCACGCACCGCCTCGTACACATCGGCTGACGTCGGGTGCTCGTGAAGGGATTGAACCGCTTCGAGGACGAGAGCCCGTTGAATGGTGTTGCGCGTAACCGGCTTGCGCTCCTCAACCTGATTGGTAACCGTAGCCATAACAGCTTCTTTCTCTCAAAATCCGCCGGCCGGTTCCCGATGCAAACGCTCGCTGTTGTTTTCGACCGCGCGGAATCAAATTAGACATGCATCCTATTAGGATTCTATATCGTTAAGATAACACGTGGAGCAACGCAACGCAAGTGCGCGCAGAAGCGCATCGCGAGCGGCTGCATACAGGATGACCCGATCTGGCTGATCCGCAGATCAGAGAGCTATGCAAGGCTTCGCCCCCGATTGCTGCGGTTCACTTTCTCCGCGCAATGTCGAAAACGACCCACAGGGAAAGGATGGCAGCACCCAGATAGCCGAAGAAAGCCAGCACGGGAACCCCGAGCAAACGCGGCTCCATGGTCGAAAGAGAAAGCATGCTCGATCCGATGAACAATCCGGCGATGATGAGAGCGATCGTCAGGCGGTTGACTATCTTCGAAATGCGCGTGAGCGGCGCTTCCGACCCCAGCACCTCCATGTTCATCTTCAGCTGTCCGCGCGTGAGCATCTTCAGAGCGTCGCCGGAATACGCGGCTGCATCGAGCGAGCCGCTCGCAGACGACCGCAAAGACCGCGCAAGGTCCTGAAACGCCGCTATCAGCTCGTCGCGTTCGCTTTTGCTGTGGCGGATATGGTCGTTTATGATGGCGACGATGTTGAGATTGGGAATGAACGGCCCCACCGTGCCCTCGATCGTAACGATTCCCCGCGATACGCTCGTGATCGACGAGGGCAGCGTTACTTTGCACTGCCGCGTCAGAGCAAGGATATCGTTGAGGAATGCACCTATGTCGATCTCCGCGACGTCGCACGAGCCGTAATCGGCAAGGAGCAGGTCGAGATCGGCGAGAAAGCGCGTATGGTCGATGACCGCGTTGTCCTTGGAGATGGCGAATCGCATGAGGGCATCCTTCAACTCGGATGCGTCCAACTTGCCCACAGCCTCGATGATATCGCCGAACCCTGCACGATCGCGCGCGGAAAGCTTGCCCATATTGCCAAGATCGATGTAAACGATCTTGCCTGCGCGTATCAACACGTTGCCAGGATGCGGATCGGCGTGAAAGAACCCATGGTCGAGTATCTGCGTTGCGTAGTTGTCGAGCATCTTGCTGCCGATCTCCTTGAGATCGTAGTCCTGCTCGATCAGCTTATCGGCGCTGTAGATGGGAATGCCGTCGATGTACTCCATTACGAGAACGTATTCGCTGCATAGTTCGGGGTACACCTTCGGGCAGTCGATGAACGCCACGTCTTTGTTGAGGCTTGCAAACTCCGAAAGATTTTCCGCTTCCCGCCGAAAGTCGGTTTCCTCGAGAAACGTCGCCCACAGCTCTTCGACCACGTCGCGCAAATCGAGCATCTGCTCGTCCTTCATGAAGCGCGAAGCCTGACGGGCGAACATGCGCATGATGTCTATATCGAGCGCCATCGTTTCCTTGACGCCGGGACGCTGGATCTTCACGGCCACGATATCGCCCGTTTCGAGAACGGCCCGATGGACTTGTGCAAGCGATGCGCTGCCAAGCGGCGTTGGATCGATCGTAACGAATATCTCCTCACGCCGGCTTCCGAACTGCGCGTCAAGCGCCGCGAGCATCTCGTCGAACGGCAACGGCTCGCATGCCATCTGCAGCTTTTCGAGCTCGTCGCAAAAGGCCTTCGGCAGTATCTCCGAACGCGTTGAAAGCGTTTGGCCTATCTTCACGAAACTCGGACCAAGATCTTCGAGCATGGCGCGGAATTCTTCAGGCGAAAAACCACGCAAAAATTTATGCTTCCGAAGGATGCTCGAAATTTCCCGAAGCCTTCTTGCCCTCGTCTTGCGATTCAGGTGGAAGCGATTCTCGGGATCGATACCCGCATCGGAGCTGAAAAAGTACCGGAGAAGGGTATTGCCTGCCATGGCTTCTGTTCGGTTGCGCCGAGGCTATGCCGTCGGAGCGGAAGCATCGTCATCCGCCTCGGGAGCATTCCCCGCAGCCTTTGCGGTTTCAGAGGGCGTATCGGCCGCAGACGCCTCGGAAGCATCTCCCACGGCAGCATCCTGCGCCGTCGATTCGGCGTTCGCCTTCGCAGCCAGCTCGGCAGCCCGTGCGGCAAATGCGGTACGCTCTTCGGGCGTCATAACCGCCATGCGCGCTTCGAGCGCATCGTAGCGAAGCGTTGCCGCAACATCTTCGGCTTTGTGCTTGAGCTCGCTGTTGATCTGCTTTCCCTGATCGACGGTGATCTCGCCTTTTTCGATAAGCTGACCGATAAGATCCTGGGCCTTTTCGCCTGTGATCGCCATCGCGCCGACTCCGGCCAAGAAAATGTCTTTGAATCCATCACCGAGGTTCGCCATACGTGCCTCCTTTGAGCGCTGCATGCATAACCGCTCGCGACGATGCGCGGGCAGCATCCTGAGATAATGATGCCCCATGGTGCAGAAAAGAGCAATCAACAGAACCGCTCCAAAATGGGGGTCGGCCGCAATTCGGCCGATCCCCTGCGCGAAGCGTCGAAGCCCTACAGCGATTCAACATACTCCTTAGCCTGGTCCGCGGCATAGAACCCGGTGAAGTAAGAGTAACCCGAGCAACCGCCGGAAAAGCCGTGATTGTAGTTATCCTTGAAGAACTCTCCCGAGTCCAACCCGCCTGCGTACAGCCCGAAAATCTTCCTGCCCTAAATCGCAGCATCCCCCCGCTCGCCCGTTCTGATGCGCACGACCTCATCGACGGGGAAAATGAATATCTTGCCATCTCCCACTTCGCCGGTCTTCGCGGTTCGGCAGATAAGATCGACAACAGCGTCGACGAGGTCGTCGTCGACGATGATCTCGAACTTCACCTTCGGAACCATGTTGAGCATAACCTCGGTACCGCGATAGTATTCTTTCCATCCATGCTGGTTTCCGCAGCCATGCACCTGCGATATGGTCATCCCCGAAACCTTCGCCGCAAAGAGGGCGTCTTTGAGGGGTTCGAGCTTTTCAGGGCGAACGATCGCCGAAATCTTTTTCATACGTAATCCTCCCTACTCTAATCGAGGCCGATGTATGCCGGATACGCGCTCTCGCCGTGCTCCGCAACGTCAAGGCCGGCCGCTTCCTTATCTTCGCTCACCCGCAGGCTTCCCCCGAATGCCGCCTTGACAATGAGCCCGAGAACGACGTCGGCCACCCCCACAAACACCACAGTGATGAGAATGCCGAGGACCTGGCTCGCGAGCAGCGAAGGATCGCCGGTATACAGCAGGCCGCCGAATTCGGTCCATGAGAGCCCGGGAACGCAGAACAGGCCCGTGAGCACACCGCCCACGATGCCGCCGACGCAGTGGCAGCCAAACGCATCGAGCGCATCGTCGTAGCCGAGTTTCTTTTTGCAGAACGAGATGGCAAAGTAGCAAACAGGGGAAACTATGAGTCCCATGACGATCGCCGCCCACGGCTCGACGAACCCTGCCGCAGGCGTAATCACCACAAGTCCCGCCACCAAGCCGGTCGCCGCGCCGACAAGCGTTGGCTTGCCGACCTTCAACCGCTCGACCACCATCCACGACACGAGCGCCGAGCCCGATGCAACCACAGTGTTGACCAGCGCAAGAGCGGCGATGCCATCAGCCGCGAACTCGGATCCTGCGTTGAAGCCGAACCACCCGAACCACAGAAGCGTCGCACCCAAAGCCACGAACGGAACGTTGTGGGGGCGGTAACTCATCATGCCGAAGCCCTTGCGCTTGCCCGCAATGAGGCACAGGATCAGCCCCGTAAGGCCCGATGAGATATGGACGACATCGCCGCCCGCAAAGTCAAGCGCACCGATGGCATCGCCGATCAGGCTGCCCTCGCCGCCCCACACCATATGGGCAAGCGGCGGATACACCACGATGGTCCAAACCGCCAGAAACGCGCAGATCGCGCCGAACTTGATGCGACCCGCCACCGCGCCGGTGATGATCGCCGTAGTTATCATGCAGAACGCCATCTGAAATACGATGTCGACGATACTCGGATAAACCGCCCCTTCGGGAACTGCCTGCGCCTCGGCGAGCACACCCTGAACCACTCCGAAGCACCCGATCTGGTCAAAGCCTCCGAAAAAGGGAATCGACCCGTCGCCGCCGTATGCGAACGACCATCCGAAAAGCGTCCACGTGATAGCGACGATCCCGATCACCGCAAACACCATGATCATGGCATTCACGACGTTCTTACGACGACTCAATCCCCCGTAGAAAAACGCCAAACCAGGCGTCATCAGGAGAACGAGCATCGCGCAAGCGATCATGAAGCCCGTCGAACCTGTATCGAACATTTCCTTGCCTCCTCTGTTTTCGCCGATCAGTTGTTTTACATCTCGATAATTGCACGCCACCTTTGCCGCGAGCGGCTCGAACGGGACTGTTAACGGATTCGGAAAAGTCTTTTAACAAACGGGAAGCCCCCGCGTTACAATACGGAAACACGACGATACACCGGGGCATGCGCCAAGGAGGATGCATATGAGATTCGAACCCGTGGGAACCGAAGAGCAGATAAAGCAGCTTGCCGCCATGGCAGATGAGATCTGGCACGAGTATTGGCCGCCGCGTATAGGGAAAGACCAGACCGACTACATGGTGGACCAGTTCCAAAGCTTCGAAGCGCTCATCCGCGATATCAGAAACGGCGAATACGAGTACTGGTTTCTCGTCGACGACGAAGCAGATGAAGAGCGCATTGTAGGCTACACCGGAGGCAAGGTCGAACCCGAAACCAAACGGTTCTTCATATCGAAGATCTACCTCTACGAATCGGAACGGGGCAAGGGCTACGCAACCCGCGTCATCCGCTTCTACAATCGCCTGTGCGGCATGCGCGGCCTCAGCGCCATGTACCTGACCGTCAACAAGCAAAACGACATCGCGATTCGCGCATACGAGGCGAAGGGCTTCGAAACGATCGAAGCCGCCGAAACCGATATCGGAGGCGGATTCGTCATGGATGACTACATCATGGAGAGAAAGGCCGACTGACGGACGCCCATCCCGCAAAGCCCCGACACGCTCGCGAAAGCAAAAGCCCCGCGAATTCGAGGCGAAAGGCACCGATCATCATCGCGGCTATCGCGCTAACCTGCATCGCGATAGCCGTTGCGTTCGTTCTTGCGGTCATCCACCCAGGCGTCATCGTTCGCGGCGATAACTTCTATTCGCTTAACTCCTATCCCCTTTCCGAAAAGGGATTATCGGGTTTTCAGGACCTGATCGAGCAATCGGGAGAAACGCCGCAAGATTGCACCGTTGCCGCCTTTGAAGCTACGGTCGACGAAAACGGCTTCGTCGAAAGCTTCACTCTTTCGCTCGACGTGTTTGAAAACGGGAACTACCGAGGGATGGCGCAATACGTTTATTCGGGCATCGTCCTTTCATACGAGCGCATGCAGCCCGACAGCTCGAACATCGTGCACACCGCCAACCCGAACAGCACGCTCGATTACTTGGACGAGCAACTCGGGAAAATCCCCTTAGCCGACCAAATCAAGGTCAGCGGACTCGACCGCTTCGTCGTCAGCTACCAACCTCATACGGTAATCCCGGAAGGCACGCCCATCTTCGACGGCAGAAACAACGCGGCCTTTCCCGTACTCGACCAGCAAGCATACAATGCAGGAAGAGGTGGGGTCAGCGACGGCAACACGAACGTCGTAATCCGCCTCTTCGATGGGATGAGCACGATTGAAGGACAGCAGTACCTGTACGCGTTCGACCCCGCAGAAGCCGAAACGGCAACGGGAAACCAGCAATCGACCATGCAATGCGACTATGCGATCAGCGGCGAAACCCTGCGATTCACAAAAGACTACGGGCAGAGCTGGATCGAGTCCGACCTCACCGAAGAAGAGCTTGCGGAAACCCTCGAATTCTACCGAAACGGCCTGCTTCTCCCACCGGAGAGCGTATTCGTGTCGACCGACGCCGAATTGCCGATCGCGTTTTTCTTTGGCGGGGCACCCACTTTGAAGATGACCTTCGATGACGGAGCGTCGTGGACAACCGTGCCGCTCTCGTCTGCCGCGGAATTCGGACGAGCCATCACGAAGCGCGCTATCGGGTTCACCTCGCCCGACTTCGCCTACGCGGCGCTCGGAACCGATTGGTCGATGGGCGCCGGAGAGCACAAGCTGTGCTATTTCTCCTTCGACGGAGGAACGAGCTGGACGGAAAAAGAGCTTCCCCTCACCATGACGAGCAGCACGCTCGCAGACATCGCCATGGCCGATGAGAGAAACGGCATCGTCGCACTCAACGACGGGATGGACGGATCGTATCCTGTACTGTATGCAACTTCCGACACGGGCGATACCTGGCATAGCGTGCAGCTGCCCTATGGCGATCTGCCGCCGAAGGTGCAATACCTCTCCACCATCGACAGCCTCGCTTACGAAGACGGTTGGTATCTGATGACCCTCGGACAAGGCAATTCGGGAACGGCTAAAGCATCGTTTGCATCAGCCGATCTCTTCGGTCCCTGGAAGCTCGCCGAAACGTTCGACGAAACAATCCACCTCGTCGGATAGCCAAACGAAGCGGCACACGTCATCGGCAGCGAACGCGGAGGCTCCTACCGCCCGAGCGCTTTCCTCACCGACTTCGCAATGCCTTCGCCATCGAGGCCAAGATCATGCAGTAGCAGATCGGTTTTGCCCTGGCTCACGAACGTGTCGTCGATGCCGAGCGTCAGCGAGGGAACGCTCGCCTGCAGCCTCGCGAGTTCGCCGAGAACCCCTTCGCCCGCTCCCCCGGCGATCACGCCGCCTTCGACCGTAACGACAAGCGGCAGCTTCGCAGCCTCGCGGATGGCCTCCGTATCGAGCGGTTTGACCCAACGCATGTCGACGACCCGCACTTCGATGCCTTCCCGGGCAAGGATGCACGCAGCTTCCTCCGCTTTGCCCACCATACGCCCAAATGCGAGAACAGCGGCATCGGACCCTTCGCGCACAAGCCTGCTTTTTCCCAGATCGAACGGCTCGGACTCCGCAGGTATCTCGACGCCTTCGGCTTCACCGCGTGGGTAGCGGATCGCAAACGGACCTCCGAAAGCGAGCGCCGTCCGCAGCGAGCGCACGAGCTCTGCCTCGTTCGAGGGCGCGAGCACTTTCATGTGGGGAATCATGCGCGTATACGCGATATCGAACATGCCGTGATGCGTCGGCCCGTCTTCGCCGACAATCCCCGCCCGATCGATGGCGAACACCACGTTGAGTTCGGGAAGCGCGTTGTTGATGATCATCTGATCGATCGCACGCTGCAAGAACGTCGAGTAGATGGCGACGACCGGCTTCTTGCCGCCAACCGCCAAGCCCGACGCGAGCCCGACGGCGTGCTCTTCGGCGATGCCCGCATCGATGAACCGATCGGGGAACAGCTCCGCGAATTCGGCCAAGCCGGTCCCGTCCTTCATCGCCGCCGTAATGGCAACTATGTCGTCGTCCTTTGCCGCCTCGGCGACGAGGGCCTTCGAGAACACCGATGTGTACGAGGGCGCTTTGGCCGATTTCTTCTTAACTGCGCCCGTTTCGATGTCGAACGGCGCCACGCCGTGGAATACCTCGGGCGAGCGCTCCGCCGGACCGTAGCCGATGCCCTTCTTCGTAACCACATGCACCAAAACCGGCACATCGGTGTCAACCACGTTGGCGAGCGTTTCCCTGAGCAGCGGTATATCGTGTCCGTCGATCGGGGCGGTGCACAGAATGCCCAGCTGCTCGAAAATCATCGAACGGGGAATCACGAATTGCTTCATCGATTCCTTCATGTTGCGTCCGAAGTTCGCCATGGCGTTGCCGAGCCAACCGCTGCTCTCGAGCTTTTCTTGAACCGAATCGCGCGTCTGCCTGTACTGGCTCGATGCGCGCATGTAGCCCAAGTGCTTCATGAGGGCGCCGACATTGCGCGAAATCGACATCTCGTTATCGTTGAGAATGATGACCATGGGCGTCTGCGCTTGGCCGATATGGTTGAGGGCTTCGAACGCCATGCCGCCCGAAAGCGCTGCATCGCCGATCACGGCGACGATGCGCTCATGGGTTCCCCTCAGATCGCGGGCCAGCGCAAGGCCGAGCGCCGTTGAAAGGGAGTCGGAGGCATGCCCCGAGGGATGCACGTCGTATTCGCTTTCTCCGGGCTTCGGGAAGCCCGATACGCCGCCGTAACAGCGCAGCGTGTCAAACGCATCCTGACGACCCGTCAAAAGCTTGTGCGCATAAGCCTGATGGCCCACATCGAAAACAAGCTTGTCGGTTGGGCAATCGAGCAGCGAATGGGCGGCGAGGATGATCTCCACCGCGCCGAGACTCGATGCGACATGGCCGCCGGTCTGGGACGTCACGGTTACGATTTCCTCGCGGATCTCGGTCGCCAAAAGCGCAAGCTCCTCATCGGTGAGAAGCTTGAGATCGCTCGGAGAGCTGATTATGTCGAGAATACGGTCGTCCATACGCTCACCTACTGAAGTCGGGAGACGGCATCTTCCGCCCGCTCGTCTGCATCCGCCGCGCCTGCGTCTTCCGACACGGCGCTTTGCTCCGTACCGGAAACGGACGCCGCGTTCGCCTCGTCGATCGAACCGCCGTCGGCTTCCGCCTCGGCATCCTGTTGGGCGAGGCCCTCTTCGAGCAGCGTGCTTGCCTGCATGCCGAGCTTGACGGCCTCTTCGTACAGATCGAGCGCGTCGTCAAGCGAAATGCTCTCGTCGTTGACAGCATCGACGATCTCGTCAAGGCGCTCCTTCACGTTTTCGAACGTGATATTCGTCTCACTTGCCATCGCATTCCTCTTCCAACGACGTCGCAATGCGACCGAGCACGCCGTTGACGAACCGGGGCGAATCATCTTCGCCCCCGAAATCTTTCGCAAGCTCGACCGCTTCGTTGATCGAAACCGAAAGCGGCACATCGTCCACATACATCATCTCACAGGTTGCCAGTCGCAGAATCGAGCGGTCGACAACCGGCATGCGCTCAAGCGCCCAGTTCTCCGAAGTCGCCTTGAGATGACTGTCGATATCGCTTTTATGCTCTTCGATCGCGCGGAGCAGATCGCACGCATAGGCGGGAAGCGGACCGTCGTCGGCCAAATAACGATCATCGGCGACGATTGCCGCCGCCGATTCGTCGAGGATCTCACCCTGGTAAAGGACCTGCAGCGCCGCGCGGCGCGCGAGGGTCCTTTCGTGTCGCTTAGCAGACATGCATCACTACCTTTTTAATGAATTGCTTATTCGGCGAACTGGATGCCGTCGATGTACACGTCGACGCTGCCGACGGGAATACCGATCTGGCTTGCAACGGCATCCGAGATAGCGGTGCGCAACGCATCGGCGACCTCGGGGAGCACGTGGCCGTAGTACACGTCGACCCGCACCGAAACATGCAGCGCGTCGTTGTCGTCGACATCGACTTCGATGCCCTGCGTCGAAGGCTTCGATCCGAAAACGGAACGCAGGCCGCCCACGCCGGAAGGACCGACGGAGGCAACGCCCTGCACCTCTTTCGCAGCAATCGAGATTATGGTTTCCACGACACCAGGCGCAAGCGCCATGCCGTCAACGTTCAGATCAGCCATTGCTAGCATCTCCCATCTGCGTTTCCAAGAAATCAGTCGAGAAGTCGCCCTTTACAAACGCTTCGTTTTCCAGCACCTTCTTGTGGAAGGGAATGGTCGTCTTGATTCCTTCGATTACAAACTCGTCAAGCGCTCGCTTGCCACGGGCGATCGCCTCTTCGCGATCCTGTCCGTATACAATGAGCTTCGCTACCAACGAATCATAATACGGGGAAATCTTCGTGCCCGCACGAACGTAACTCTCCACACGAACACCAGGGCCCGCCGGCATGTCGAATACCGTAACGGTACCCGGGCACGGACGGAAATCGTGATCGGGGTCCTCGGCGTTGATGCGAAACTCTATCGCATGGCCCATCGGCGTGAACGGCGCACGATCGGCGCAGCTCATCGGCTCGCCCGCAGCTATGCGAAGCTGCTCTTTGATGATATCGGTTCCCGTGATCTGCTCGGTTACCGGATGCTCGACCTGTACGCGCGTATTCATTTCCATGAAATAGAAGCGCCCGTCTTGATCGAGCAGAAACTCGATCGTGCCGGCATTCTTATAATCCACCGCCCGTACGGCTTTCAGTGCGGCAACGCCCATAGACCGGCGGATCTCATCGGTCAGAGCCGGGCTCGGAGCCTCTTCGAGCAGCTTCTGGTGACGCCGCTGGATGGAGCAATCGCGCTCGCACAGGGCCACGCGATTGCCGAAATCGTCTGCCAGCACCTGAATCTCGACATGGCGGGGCCTCAGAACGAGCTTCTCGAGGTACACGCCGTCGTTGCCGAACGCCGCACCCGCCTCGTTGCGAGCCGCCTTGTACTGGGCCTCGAGATCGTTGGGATGATGCACTTCGCGCATGCCCTTGCCGCCGCCGCCCGCAGTGGCCTTGATGAGAACAGGATACCCGACACGGCGGGCGAACTCCTGCGCCTCCTCGACGGTATCGATGCACCCATCGGAGCCGGGCACCGTGGGCACGCCGCACATCTTCATGGTTTCGCGGGCTTCGCTCTTATCGCCCATGCGCTCGATGCATTCGGGGCTCGGGCCGATGAACACGATGCCGTTGTCGCCGCAGGCGCGGGCGAAATCGGCGTTTTCAGCCAAGAATCCGTATCCGGGGTGTATTGCTTCGGCCCCGGAGTTTATCGCCGCAGCGATGATGCTCGACTGTATGAGGTAGCTCTTGTTTGCGGGGGCAGGCCCGATGCAGACTGCCTCGTCGGCATACTGCACCGGATAGGTATCGGCATCCTCGGTGGAGTAAACCGCCACGGTTTTCACGCCAAGCTCTTTGCACGCACGCATGATCCGCAGCGCCACTTCGCCGCGGTTTGCGATCAATATCTTGCTAAACATTAGGCAGTCTCCGGTGCGGGAGCGGGGGTTCCCAAAGGCTCGATGTAGAACATCACGGTTCCGAACTCGACCGGGCTTGCGTCCTCGAGGCAAACCTCGCGCACCGTACCCATCTCGTCGGCCCCGATCTCGTTCATGAGCTTCATGGCCTCGACGATGCACAGCGTTTGATTGGCCGCTACCTCATCGCCAACCTGGACGAACGGAGGCTCGTTGGGGCCAGGGGCCACGTAGAACGTACCCACCATAGGCGCGATAACGGGCTTCCAGGTGGCAGGTCGGTCGACGTTATCGGCTGCGGCGGATGCGGGAGCCTGGCTGGCAGCCTGATCGGCGGCGGCTACCGCAGCAACCGGTGCTGCCGCAGGCGCGGCCGCTTCGGCGGGGGCGGCGCCGGGCATGCGAACGGCAATGCGCGTGCCCTCTTCTTCGACGACGATCTCGCCGACGCCGCTCTCCTCGGCCACGCGAACCAGCTCGCGAATCTGATTGATATCCACGTAATCGTCCTCCTTGGTACCGCTCGATTCCTGCTCCAGCAGAAAATCGACTTTTTCGGATGTACGGTGCTTGCTCAAATACGTACGCGCCTCATTGGGGAACAACGCGTACATCAGAACATCTTCCTCGGTTTTTGCGAGATCGCCTATCTCTTCGGCAACCTCGTCGTACGTCGTCGTAACAAGAGACCCGGGAGCCACCTCGGGAGGCAGGATCTCGGAATCGCCGACGACCTTCTTGACGATCTCCTTGTCCATAGGACCGGGAGCTTTGCCGTAGTATCCGCAGATGTAGTCTTTCATCTCCTTGGACACAACGCTCCAGCGCTTGCCCGTAAGCACGTTGAACACCGCCTGGGTGCCGACGATCTGCGAAAGCGGCGTTACGAGCGGCGGATAGCCTACCTCGGCGCGCACCTTCGGAATCTCTTTCATGACTTCGGCCAAACGGTCGCCGGCGTTTTGAATCTCGAGCTGCGAAACGAGGTTCGACATCATGCCGCCGGGCACCTGATGGGAGTACACCTGCATGTGGATGAGCGAAGAGACTCCGCGCTTGTAGTGGCCGCGCTTGCGAACCTCTTCCCAGTACTCGGCGATTTCGAACAGCAGATCGAGATCGAGCCCCGTATCGTAGCGGCTCTCTTGCAGGGCGGCCACGATCATCTCGACCGCCGGATGGCTGTTGCCGAACGCGAGCGGCGCATGAGCGGTATCGGCGATCGCCGCACCCGCTTCGGCCGCTTTGATGATATTTGCGGGAGCCATGCCGCCGACGTAATGGCAATGGATGTGAACCGGCAGGCCGATTTCGGCATTGAACGCCTTGACCATGCGCTCGGTGCGATACGGAGTCAGCATGCCGGCCATATCCTTGATGGCGATGGAATCGGCTCCGAGATCTTTCATGGCCTGGCCGTACTCGAGAAAACTGTCGAGCGTGTGAACCGGGGACATCGTATACGAGATAGCGCCTTCGAAATGAGCGCCGCTTTCCTTGATGGCTTCGGCGTTATCGACGACGTTGCGAATGTCGTTCAAGGCATCGAATACGCGGAACACCTCGACGCCGTTGCGGTGAGCCGCCTTGATGAAGCGGTTGCATATCTCGCGCGAATAATGTTTGTACCCTACCAAGTTCTGGCCGCGAGAAAGCATCGAAAGCGGCGTATTAGGCGTCTTGGCCTTGATAGAACGCAAACGCTCCCACGGGTTCTCGTCCAAAAAGCGCAGGCAGGTATCGAACGTCGCACCGCCCCACGCCTCGATGGCCCAATATCCAACACGGTCCATCTTCGGCAGAATCGGAAGCATATCGCCGATCTGCATGCGGGTAGCCCACAGGCTCTGCTGGCCGTCGCGGATGGTGGTATCCATAATCTGAAGTCTTGGCATGAACTCACACCCCCTTCTTGGTAATAGTCAAAGAACGGACCTGAACGGCACCCACAAAGCCTCGTTATGCGGTGGTTTTCCCGAACCATACGGCAACGCGCCATTCAGGCATTAGAGCATTATATAAGAATGCGGACTGAATCCATCAGGGAGGCTCGGATTTCGTGGACAAGTAACATATTCGAGGGGTGGAAGGCGCAGGCGGGACTGCACAATGCAAAAGCTGCGCCCGTCGCCTCTTCCCTACTGCAGCGCGATGATGAGTCTTCTTCCAAGCCCGTGCGCAATCGCCTCGAGCGTTTCGACCGTCGGATTCGATTCTCCTCGCTCGAGTCGGCTGACAACCGTCTGCCGAGCATGCGAGGTGCATGTCGTACAGCCATGCACCTTAGAAAAAGGAACGGGCCGACGACCCGTTCCTTTTTCTATGATTTGCTTGCCTTGCCCTGCGCTTACACGCGCTTGATGAAGCGCCCGTCACGCGTGTCGATCTGCAGCACGTCGCCGATCTCGACGAACGTGGGGACCTGGATGGTCGCACCGGTCTCGAGCGTTGCGGGCTTGGTGGTGTTCGTGGCGGTGTCGCCCTTGAAGCCGGGCTCGGTTTCGGTAACCTCGAGCTCGACGAACATCTGGGGTTCGATGCTGATGAGCTCGTCGCCCGCATAGAGGATCGAAGCTTCGTCGTTTTCCTTGAGCCACTGCGAATTGTCGCCGATGATCTCGGAGGGAACGGACATCTGCTCGAAGGTGTCGTTGTCCATGAAATAGTAATCGGAGCCGTCGTTGTAGAGGTACTGCATCTTCTTGTTGTCAAGACGAACCTGCTCGACCTTAACGCCGGCGTTGAACGTGTTGTCGATCACGCGTCCGGTTTTGATGTCGCGAAGCTTCGTGCGCACGAATGCGCCGCCCTTTCCGGGTTTCACATGCTGAAACTCGACGATCGTGCAAAGTCTTCCGTTGTACTCGATGCAGATGCCGTTTTTGAAATCGGCGGTTGAAATTGCCATCTATCAAATCCTTTCAGATTCAGGACACGAGGATCATATGCCCTGCATCCCACACGTAACTTAAAGCCGCTATATTATAACCATCTCATGAGTGGATTGCGTAAAAACCTCGAATCCGTCATGCGTGACAACGCCGAAATCCTCCAAACGCATGCCGAACTCGCCCGCCACGTAGATGCCCGGTTCGACGGTGACCACGTTACCCGGCGCAAGCGGCTTCTTGTTTCGAGGCGATAAAACCGGCTCTTCATGGATGTCGATGCCCACGCCGTGCCCGAGGCCGTGACCCATCTTGTTGCCAAAGCCGCCTTGGACAAGCACGTCTTCGGCAAGTTGATGCATGTCGGCACCGATCACGCCGGGCCTCAAAGCGTCTTCCACGCGTTCGTTCGCTTCGCGGATGATCTCGTAAGCGCGTCTCATGCGCTCGTCGGGTTCGCCCAGAAAAAGCATGCGCGTCATATCGGAACAGTATCCCCGCGCTCGCGCTCCGAAATCGAGCACGACGCACTGCCCCGCCTCGAGCATCGTCTCGCCGGGGATGGCATGGGGCGATGCGCCGTTGGCGCCCGTCGCCACGATCGAGGAAAACGCCAGGCCCTCGGCCCCATGGCGCAGCATGAAATCCTCGAGCTCGATCTGCACTTCGCGCTCGGTCATGCCCGGCTTCGCGAATGCGGCGATATGAGCGAATGCGGCATCGGTGATAGCCTGGGCTGCTTTCATGCGGGCGACCTCGTCGGCGTCTTTCACCTCGCGCAGGCCGACGATCACGCCGCTCGTTTCGAGCATGCGGATGGGCGCATCGGCGAACTCTTTTTCAAGGCTTCGGTATTCGCCCAATTCGATCGACGTTTCGATGGCCAGCGTCGCAGCCGCATCGCCGATGGCCGCTTTCGCAAACGCCGCATGGGTCTTCCTCGAGCCGTCGATCCGCACCTCGGTACCCTTCGCCGCGCGGCCGAATGCCTCGTCGTAGCGCGAATCGGTGTGAAGCACGGCACAACCTGGCGTTACAACCATCGCATGGGCGTCTTCGTCATCGAACACGCCGTCGAAAGCGGTCAGCCATCTTAGATTCGACTGGTCGCGGACGTAGATCGCATCGGCCTTCAAGTCGGCCATGCGGTCGCGAAGCCTACCGATTCTCGAGTTCGAGCAAGACATCGAGCGCCTCCTTGTATCCGAGCTTTCCCTTGCCCTTGATCTGCGCGACGCACACCGGCGCAATCACCGAAATGCGCCTGAACTCCTCACGCGCTTCGATATCGGAAAGATGCACCTCGACAACCGGCGTGCCGATTGACCCGATCGCGTCACGCAACGCATACGAGTAATGCGTATGGGCACCGGGATTGTAGATAACGCCGTCGTAAGCCGTATGCGCCTCGTGGAGCTTATCGATGAGTGCTCCTTCGTGGTTCGACTGAAAGCAATCGACGGCAACGCCCCTTTCGGCTCCATACGCGCTTACCTCGGCTTCGATCGACTCGAGCGTATCGCGGCCGTACACCTCGGGTTCGCGAACTCCGAGCATGTTGAGGTTCGGCCCGTTCAACAGAAGGATTTTGTTCACCAGAAACTCCTTTGCATCTCGATCGCAACAACAGCCTGCCGCAGCCCGCCACGCACCGGCACGGGCGAGTATATCACGAAGAATCTTACGCGCCGCTACGGATGCAGGGCGGCGCGTAAGATGCACGCTTTTGCTCGAAATGTTGCGCTCCGAAGCGCGCTGACAAAACCGCCCGCACTCATGCTCGGCATAAAACCAGGTCAATCGCTTTCAGCAATTCGCCGTTTCCGCGATTCCCGCCTTGAGGGTCGCCGGCCAGCCCGCGAAACCGAAAAAACGCAACATTTCGGGCAAAAGCGTGCATTTCAGAGGCGGCCCTTTGGGAGGAGCCCTTTGGGATGGCACTTCGGAGACGGCCTTTTGGGAGCCGCCCTTCGAGAGCCGCCCTTCGGGGTAGCGCTTCGGAGATGGCATCCAGAGGCAGCGCTTGGCCCGACCGGAAGCAGGGCAAGATCGATGCGTTACTGCACGATCTGCGTCTCCTTCGAGCGGACCCAGGCGCCAAGATGCTCGAGCACCGTTTCGTCATCGACCTCGACCACTTCCCACAGCCCCACTTCTCGCGGAAGCACGAAGCGCAGATGTCCGCCGCGCACCTTCTTGTCGCCCTTCATAGCTGCAAGCAGTTCTTCGGGCTTTGCCGACCAGTCGAGCGAAGGCAGCCCAAGCGCGTCAAGCAGTTCGTCTTGCGCGAAGATCAGATCGGTCGGAGTGCCGACGCAAGCCGCGCCGAGCCGCGCGGCGAACCGCATGCCCTCGGCCACGGCCGCGCCATGCGAGAACGCGCCGAACCCGGCAAGCGCCTCGATGGCGTGACCGAGCGTATGCCCGTAGTTGAGGCATTCGCGCACGCCCCTGCTTTCCGTTTCGTCTTCGGCAACCACGTTCGCCTTGAACACGACCGAGCGAGCGATTGCTTCGGCAACCACGCCCTCGTCGCGTGCAGCAAGCGCCTCCGCCGCATCGGTAAGCCAGAAGAAGAACTCGTCGGAGTCGATAACCGCCGATTTGGCGATCTCAGCGCACCCGCACGCCCATTCGCGTTCGGGAAGCGTGGCGAGCACCGAGGCGCTTGCACACACCTGAATCGGCTGTTTGAACGATCCGACCAGGTTCTTTCCCTGTTCGAGGTTGATCCCCGTTTTCCCGCCCACCGAAGAATCCACCATCGCGAGCAGCGTTGTCGGCACCTGGGCGAACGCGACTCCGCGCATGTAGGTCGCCGCAACGAATCCGGCAAGATCGCCTACCACGCCGCCGCCGAGCGCCACGACGAGCACGTCGCGCCCGAGCTTGAGGTCGGCCATAGCCGTCCAGATCTCGCTCGAAACCGCAACGGACTTCGACCCCTCGCCTGCCGGAACGGTGATGTCAAGCGTACGGTATCCCGCATCGACAAGCGACGCCTTCGCGGCGGCGAGGTAGAGCGGTCCGACATTTTCATCGGTGATGACAAGGGCGGTATCCGACTGGTTGACCTCCCTCAGGTAGCCGCCGAGCTTTTCGACAAGGTTGCCGCCTATGCGAACGTCGTAGCTCGGGGCATTGGCGATGTTGACCACTATTCGTGCGACTGCCACAAGATTCCCTCTTTCTTCAACACGTCTCTTACTTCGGCGGCGATTCTGCCCACGCTCTTGCCTGCCGTGTCGATCACGACATCGGCTACTTCTTCGTATAAGGGCAGCCTTTCCTCATTGGTCTTGCGCGCCTGCGCCAGATCGTTGAACAGCGGGCGCGTTGAAAGGTCGCTGATGCGGCTCTGGGCCTCGTCAGCGGAAACCTTGAGGTACACGACGAATCCGCCGCGCTTGAGAATTTCGCGGTTCTCAGCGGCTTTCACGATGCCGCCGCCGCATGATACCAGCGCGGGTTCAGCAGCTGTGAATTCGCGAAGCACTTCTGTTTCCATCGCGCGAAATCCCCCCTCGCCCACCGCTGCGAAAATCTCTTTGACCTTCTTGTCCTCCCGCCTCTCGATATAAGTATCGAGGTCGATCGACGAGATGCGGCACATCCGCGCAAGACGGCGCGAAACCGAGGTCTTGCCCGCGCCCATGAAACCGACGAAGAACACGGGTCGTCCAAGAGTGCAGGGAGGCCTCTGCGCCGGCTGCGTACGTTGCTTGGGGCGCCCCGCCTGAGCCTTCGGGCTCGGAGCTTGGCGGTTCGGCTTGCCCGTCTGAACAGGCGAACCTTTGCCTTGCGGGCCCTGCGCGTTGCCTCGGTCGGAAGGCGGCCCTTGATGGATCGGACGCTGTTGCCTCTTGTTCGCCATGCGGGTATCCGCCTACCGCGACATGGTCTTGATGCGCTGGCGATACGCTTTGACCGCCGCCCTGATGTCAGTCATGTTCGCATCGCCGAACCGCTCGAGATAGGCGTTGGCGAGCACAAACGCCACTTCGCTTTCGGCCACAACCGCACAGGCGGGAACGGCGCACACGTCGCTGCGCTCCTTCGAGGCCTCCTCGACCTCGAGCGTGTCCATGTTGACGGTCGTGAGCGGATTCGCAAGCGTGGGGATCGGCTTCATAGCCGCCGTTACGATGAGGGGCATGCCCGTCGTCATGCCGCCTTCGAGACCGCCCGCGTTGTTGCTCGAACGAGAGAACCCGTCCTTCGAAGATTGGATGATGGGATCGTGCACTCGCGAGCCCACCTCGGATGCCGTGGCGAAGCCTTTGCCGAATTCGACGCCCTTGATGGCGGGGATGGAAAACAGTGCGGCTCCGATGCGCGAAGTCAGGCGCTCCGAAGGCGTCGCATAGCCCCCGATACCCGGCAGAAGGCCTAGAACAACGACGCGGAACGTGCCGCCAAGGCTCTCGCCCGCGTCGCGCGCGGCATCGATGGCGGCCTTCATGGCTTCGCTCGCCTCTTCGTCGGGGCAACGCACATCGCTCATCTCGATGTCGAGCGGCTTGTAGTCGGGGGCGGCAAGCATCGGCTCGTCCTCGACGAACCTTGCCGAACCGATGCGCGTAACGTACGAGAATATCTCCACCCCCAGATCAGCGAGAAACTCGCGGGCGATTCCCGCAGCGGCAACGCGCGCCGCCGTCTCACGGGCGCTCGCGCGCTCGAGGATGTTGCGGCAGTCGTCGGTGTTCGTCTTGAGCGCGCCCACCAGATCGGCATGGCCCGGACGCGGCGTCACCTCGCGCACCAGTTCGTCGGGCACGTCGCCGAACGGAGCCATCCGCTCGGTCCAATTCTCCCAATCCCTGTTTCTGATCTGCAGCGCAATGGGGGTCCCGAGCGTTTTTCCGAAACGCACGCCGGACAGTATTTCGGCGTGGTCCTTCTCGATAGCCTGCCTGCCGCCGCGTCCGTAACCCGACTGGCGCCGTGCGAGGTCGCTATCGATTTGGCGAAGCGATACCTTCAATCCCGCCGGCACGCCATCGACGATAGCCGTCAGTGCCGGACCATGGCTCTCTCCCGCTGTAATGTAGTGCATATGCTTCTCCTGGCTTCGGTCCCGATCATGCAGGTCGCCTTGACGCCGATCGGCGTTCTTTCGAAGGTGATTATACCGCTACAGAGCGAATCCCGCGGCGTCGGCCATGATGTCGAACATCTCTTCACGCGATAGACCGGTTTCCACCCCCGCGATTTCCAGAAGCATGACCGCCGTGGCGACCGCCTGCGCGACGAGCATGCCCTGCCCGTCGAACACGGCGCACCCGGCTTTTTGCGCACCCGCGACAAGCGCCGTGGTTCCATGCCCGTACACCGCATCGAACACAGTCTGCCCCCCACGGAGCAAGGCGGTATCGAACGGCGCAGGATCGCCCTCGGTCATGCCGAGCGGCGTTGCATTGATGACAACATCCGCCGCCGAAAAAACCTGTGTCGCCGAAGCGTAGCCCCCGAAAGCGAAATCAACCTGTTCGTAGGCTGCGCGAAAGCTCAGCCGCCCCTCGCGCGCAGCCGGCGGATCGACGGTCGCGAAAGCGAGCGTCCGGTATTGCTCGACATACGCCTCGAGAGTCGCGCGCGCCCGCTCCTTGTCGCGGCCCACGAGCACAACCCGTTTGGCCCCCGCAAGGGCGCAGGCATGCAGGATCGAGAGAGCCGTCGGACCCGTGCCGCACACGACCACCTGGCTGCCCGCGAAGCGAACCCCGGCCCGCTCCAGGTAATCCACGCACCCCTCGCCATCGACGTTGTAGGCGATAAGCGCGCCGTTCTTCTGCACGAGCACGTTAGCTCCGCGCGCAAGCTTCGCCGTAGCGGCGCGCACGGTTGCCGCCTCGAACGCGAGGGGCTTGTAGGGCGTTGTGATGTTGATGCTGAAAAATTCCCGCGCGTCGAGAAATGCGCGCGCTTCGTCGGCATCGACGCAGTCCATCGGCTCGTAGGCCCACGGCAATCCGAGCTTTTCGTACAGTGCGTTGTACATGATCGGAGATTTCGAATGCCCGATCGGATGACCGAGCAGATACAGGTTCTCGCCCATAGCGATCCTTTCGCCCTATCCTTGGTTAATCGCCTGTGCGCTCGACTCGTCAGACAGCTCTTCTGCAGCCTGCACCGAGGCGCCTTCGGGCTCGCGATCGCCCATGAACGCCCGCTCGACGTTGCGAAGCAGCAGCGTGTGCTTGAGGTCCTGCTCGACAAGCGGCTGCAGCATGTAAGCCGTCATGCCGAGGAAATGCGCCCCGAGCACATCGGTGATCAGCTGATCGCCGATCATAACCGTGGTCTTGCGCTTCGCGCCGATCTTGCGAAGGGCAACGAGGAACGCAGGCGGCAAAGGCTTCACCGCCTTGGCGACGATGGGAAGATCGAGCCGCCGGGCCAAATCGTAGACGCCTTCGTGCCAGTTGTTCGACACCAGGCAAAACGTCAGTCCGGCACTGCGCGCCTTCGACAGCCAAAACGACACGTCGCGCGGAACCTCGTGCGTATCTCGCGTGAGAATCGTATTGTCGATATCAAGCAGCACATGGGTAAACCCCGCATCGAGGATATCCTTTTGGATATCGATCATCGAGATGCGGGAGAAGTACCTTTCAGGCTCGACAAAGGACATGGACAACCGCCGAATCCGCCGCAGAGCCTACGCGCCGGCGATAGCGGCAAGATGCTCGTCGTAGGTTTCGCTGAAGTAGTAATCCAACCCGCCCGAATCGTTGGGCACGAAGTAGAAGTACAGGTAATTCGTCGTTTCGGGAGCAAGCGCAGCCTGGATGCTCTCGAGCCCGGGCGAGCAAATGGGCGATGGAGTGAGCCCGTTGTTCGTGTACGTGTTGAACGGGCCGTCGGTCGCCACATCGTCGGCCGTCGGTTCCCTGCCCACCTCGTAGGCGGTAGTGGCATCGGACTGCAGCGGCATGTCGATCGCAAGGCGGTTGTAGAACACGGACGAAACCGTTGCGCGGTTATCGGCCGCCGCCTCCTTCTCGATGATGGACGCGAGCTTGAGAACGTCGTATTCAGACAAGCCGGCTTCTTCCGCATGCGAATAATCGAGTGAAGCGACCTCGGTCTGGTACTGGGAAAGCATCTGACGAATGATCGAATCAGCCGTCGCATCCCCCTCGATCGGGTATGTCTTGGGGAACAGGAATCCCTCGAGCGAGCCGTTGTAGGCGCCCGCCACGAACGGGTAATCGGCCTCATATGCCGTCGCATTGTTCGCAGCGGCCGTGAAGTCCTCGGCGCTCACCGAACCGCCCGTCGCCTCGGCAACGGCCTCGGCCGTGCGCGCAATGGTATACCCCTCGGGAATCGTCAGCGATACGCCGTTTGCGTTCGGCCCGCCCACCAACTGCCCGATCACCTCGTCGAGCGTGAGGGGCCCGGTAAACGTATAGGTGCCGGGCTTGAGAGCGGAATCATGCCCGCCCTCGGTAACGCGGTTCACGAATTCGGTGGAATCGCCGATGACCTTGTTATCCAGCAAAAGCTCGGCAATGGTGCGCGCACCCGAGCCTTCGGGAATCGTCACCGTAACGCTTTCGCCCTCGGCAAGCGTCTCGGCCGCCGTTTGGGAAGCGGAGCAGCTGGTGAACAGCGTATAGCCGCCCCAGCCCAGTCCGCCGATCACAATGATGGCGAGGATGATGGCGAACACGATGGGAGCCTTGCTCTTTTTGGGGCGAATGTGGCTCGTGTCATAGGTCTTGAACTGGCGTTCGCCCGCCCGATGCGCCGCGCGTGCAGCATGGTTCGGACGGCTCGAATACGTGACCTGTTTACGAGGGGTCATCGAAAACCTTTCTATTGGGCTAAAGCGCCGGAAGGGCGCGCCTTAAGCACGGCGAGCATCGAGCCATGCTTGGAGGAATAAGCTCGCAGCTATCATATCCACTTTTCCGCGCATTTCCCGTTCGCCTAAACCCTTTTCACGCAAACTCCGTTTGGCTTCCTTCGAACTTAGCCGCTCGTCGGCGAACACGTGGGGAATGCCCGTTGCATCGGTGATTTTCTCGGCCGTGGCCTTTATGCCCTTCGCCTGCGGGCCCTCTTGGGCGCCCATCGTATAGGGCAATCCGCACACGAACAGCTCGGGCTCCCAATCTTCGAGCAGGCGGCGAAACGGCGTCGCATAGCCGACGACTTCGGCTGCGGGCAGCACCGCAACGGGCGTGGCAACCTTCTCAGCTGGATCGCTGATGGCCACGCCGATGCGCACCTGCCCGATATCAAGCGCCATGACCCTCATCGCGTTCGGAAACCGTCCTCTTACGCCTTGACCAGCAAGGCGCGGGCCTTGTCAAGCGCCTCGTCGAGCCCAGCGACGTCTTTTCCGCCTGCCTGCGCCATAGCGGCCTTCCCGCCGCCGCCGCCCTTGATGGCGGGCGATATCGCCTTGATGACGGCGCCGGCATCGAACCCGGCGTCCACCGCTTCGGGCGTTCCCGCCGCGAGCAGGATCGGCGTGCCGTCGTTATCGGCGGCCAAAACGACGGCCCCCGGCGCGGCCATGCGAGCGCGGATGATATCCCACGCATTGCGCAACCCGCCGGCATCGACGGTGCCCATGTTGGCAACGACCAACGGATAGCCGGCGTCGAGTACGTTTTCGAGCACTGCGAGCACTTCGCCGTTAGTCGCGGCCTGCTTGTTATGCTTGCGCTTGTCGGCAAGCTCCTTCATCGTCTTAAGGTTAGCGGCGGTGCGTTCGCTCACATCGAATATCGGAACCTTGAGTTCGGCGGCGGTTTCCTTGAGCTCGCCTTCCACCTTGTTCATGTACGCCAAGGCGTCGAAGCTCGTCACCGCCTCGATGCGTCGCAGATTCGCGCCCACGCTCGATTCGCTTGTCACCTTCACGAAGCCGATCTCGCTCGTGGCGGACACGTGGGTGCCGCCGCATAGCTCCTGCGAGACGCCCTCGATATCGAGCACGCGCACGAATTCGCCGTACTTCTCGCCGAACAACGCGATGACGCCCGCCTCGCGTGCCGACGTGATCGAGGTCTCGTATGCGCGCACGGCGTGGTTTTCCATGATCTTTTCGTTGGACAAGCGCTCCACCTCGGCGATCTGCTCGGCGGTCATGCCCTCGAAATGCGTGAAGTCGAAGCGAAGCCTGTTCGGGGCAACGTAGCTGCCGGCCTGTTTCACGTGCTCGCCGAGCACCTGGCGCAGCGCCCAATGCAGGATGTGGGTCGCCGTATGGTTGCGACGGATGCGCTCGCGGCGCGGCACGTTGATGGCCGCGTGCAGAACATCCCCGGCGCGCACCGTGCCCTCCTCAATGGTAACCGAGTGGGCGATCAGGCCCTTCTCGGGCTCCTGGGCATCGGCGACCGTCACCGAAACGCCCGGCGCCTCCATCGTGCCCTCATCGCCGACTTGCCCGCCCTTTTCGGCGTAGAACGGCGTTTTATCGCAGACGATCTCGCCCGATTCGCCAGCGGAAAGCTCGCTTACGCGCTTGCCGTCCTGGGCGAGCGCGAGCACGGTCACGTCGGAGGCATCTTTCGCATAGCCCAAAAACTCGGTCGGGCCCGCCTCTTCGAGAATCTCGCTCATGACGCCGCCGTAAGTCGACCATGCCTTGTCGGCATCCTTGGCGTTGGCGCGGGCGCGGGCGCGCTGCTCGGCCATGGAACGCTCGAACCCGTCGAGATCCACCGATATGCCGCGGGCGCTCGTTATCTCCTCGGTCACCTCAATCGGGAATCCGTAGGTATCGTGCAGGGTGAATGCGGTTTCTCCCGACAGCACGTCGCCGTCGAGTTCGGACAGCGCTTCGTCGAGATAGGCTTGACCCTGGCGCAGCGTGGAGCCGAATCGCTCTTCCTCGGAAAGAACGACGCGACGGGTGAGTTCGCGATTCTCTACGATTTCGGGGTACACGTCGCCCATCAGCTTCACGACTTCGTCGATGTATTCGTTCAGGAACGTGCCTTCGATGCCGAGCAGATGCCCCTTCATGACCGCACGGCGCAAAAGCCGGCGAAGCACGTAGCCGCGCCCCTCGTTGGAGGGAAGGATCCCGTCGGAAATCATGAAGGTGACCGATCGGCTGTGGTCAGCGATGATGCGCAGGCTCAGATCGTCCTCGGCGTTTTCGCCGTAGGTCTTGCCCGTCAAGCGCTCGCCCACCGCCAGAAGATCGCGCATGAGATCGATCTCGTAATTCGATTGGACGCCCTGCATGATGGCGGCGATGCGCTCGAGGCCCATGCCGGTGTCGATGTTCTTTTTCGGAAGCGGGACGAGCGTGCCGTCCTCCTGGCCGTCGTATTGCGTGAACACGAGGTTCCAGTACTCAAGATAACGGTCGCAATCGCATCCGGGGGCGCAATCGGGGCTGCCGCAGCCGAATTCAGGACCCTGGTCGTAATACAGCTCGGAGCAGGGGCCGCACGGGCCGGTAGGCCCGGCGCGCCAGAAGTTGTCCTCTTCGCCCAAGCGCGAAATGCGCTCCTCGGGGATGCCGAGCGATTTCCAGATTTCGATGGTCTCATCGTCATCGGTGAATACGGTGAAGTAGAGGCGCTCGACCGGAAGGCCTAAAACCTCGGTCGAGAATTCGAGTGCCCACGCGCACATTTCCTCTTTGAAGTAATCGCCGAAGCTGAAGTTGCCGAGCATCTCGAAAAAGCTCAGATGGCGGCCCGTAGTGCCGATGATATCGATATCGTTGGTACGCACGCACTTCTGAGCCGTCGTCGTTCCGACATAGGGAGCTTCAAGATGCTTTTGCTGAAGGAAGTAAGGCTTGAACTGCACCATGCCCGCACTCGTCAGCAGAAGCGACGGATCGTCGGGGATCAGCGAGGAAGAAGGCATGCGTTTGCAGCCCTTCGCCTCGAAAAAGCGCAGGTATTTTTCGCGGATGTCAGCAGTGCTCATGTATTCCATTGTCGTTCGTACTCTTTCTCGATATCAGTCGTCTTCGTTTCCGGCAGACCCGCTGCCCTGCGAGGACTCGGGCTTTTCGCCTTGGCTCGCAGGCGGCTCGCCGTCTTGGCTACCCTGCTCCCGTTCGGCGGAACCTTTCGGTCCCCTTGCATGCTCGCGCCGATGAGCCCTCCTCCTGCCCGCACCCTCCGGCGAGGACATATCGGCAAGCGGATCGACGAGCATGCCTTCCTTCTCGGTCGGCGTGCCTTTGAAGAACACCCCGTCCTTCGCAACGATACGCCGTCCGGTTCTCTTTTCGAAATAGTACACGAAAACCGACTTCGCAACAGCCACAGCGGGGATCGAAGCGAGCATTCCCACAAGGCCTCCCATAAAACCGCTCATTGCGCTGCCGATCGCAGATCCTGCAAGCAGGGCGATGATGACAAGCGCCGGATGCACGTCGACGGAGTTCGACATGAGCTTCGGCGATACGAACGTGTACACGAACTGCTGGATGGCGATGGTCACGATAACCGCGATCAGAGCCACAAGCGGACTCACGAATACGCAGGCGATCGCCGCAAGCGCGCCTCCGAGCCACGGCCCGACCACGGGGATGATGTTGAGAAGCCCCGTGATGCCGCCGAGCGCCGCGTAGTTGGGGACCCCGATGATGGCGAACGCGATGCCGCAGGCCAATCCGATGAGAAAGCATTGCACAAGCGTCGCTTTGATGTAGCCGCCCATCACGCGCGTGAACGTGATGTGGAGCATCTCCGCGTCTTCCTTGTGCTTGGTGCCGATGAGGCGGCGGCACTCGCGCCCCAGGGCCGGCAACTCCATGAGTATCCAGAACGCCACGACCATCGCGAAGCCGAACACCATGAAGCTGTTCGCAATCGTGCCGCCGACGGTAACGATGCCCTCGGCGCTCACCTTGGCCGTTTCGCTTGCCCAGCCGCCGAGCGAGCTCGTCAAATCGTTGATCCAGTTCTTCACGAAATCGTTTTGGAACAAATGCTCGTACTGCGGATAGACGCTGTTGTACCAATCGGTGATCTGCTGCACGTACGTAGGGATCGACTGGACGAGATTCATGAACTGATCGCCCACGCCGAACACCGGCGAGAACATGAGCGCGCCGAGCCCTATGAGCACGACGAACATGAGCACGTAGGCGATGGTCGTGCCTATGCCGCGGTTCAAACCGAGCTTTTCAAGTCGGTTTACGGGCGTGCGCAGGCAGAATACTATTATGCACGTCCACACGACGATGCCCACGGGCACCGAGAGCACGTTCATGAGATAGGCGAAAACGCCGGTGAGCAAGATAGCGGCGACTACGGTCCACACCTGATAGTAGCGCTTGCGGGCCTTCAGCATCCGCTCCCGCTCGGGCGTCTCTTCGCTCGCATCGTCGGCGAGCGCGGCGTCTGCTTTGCGCATGGGAGCGGCTATTTCGCTTCGGTCGCGGGCGCGGAAGCGGCGTCGTTGCCGTAGGTGAAGTACTTTTCCTTCGCAGCCGAAGCGTCTGCCTCGACAACGGCATGCACCGCATCGGCCATCTGGGAAGCGGCGTCGTTGGCCTTATCCGCCGCCGCTTTGCGCTCGGCGGCCGCAGCCTCGCGTTCCGCCTTGCGCTCCTGGGTGCGCTCGTGGGCTTCGTCGGCCCCGTCGCTTGCCGCCTGCGCAACGTCGCGCGCAACATGCACCGCGTCTTGGGCAACGGCGCCTGCAGCCCTCACGGTATCCTGCGCGGTTTCGACAACCGTTTTCTCCTCGTGAACGCCGTGCTTCGGCTCGGCCGCCGGAGCCTTCCTGTCGTGGCCGAGCGTAACCGATTCGGTGCTGGCTTTGCGCGTTTTGAATACGTTGCGAACCTTGCTCGATACGCTGTTCACAAGTTCGAGAGGGGCGTTTGCCGCCGTGTCGACCGCATCGACGGCCGAAGAGAGCGAGCCGGTGATGTCGTTGACGTCCTCGAGAATCTGATCAACGCGCATGATCTCGAGGTTGGCCGCATCCACCGTCAGCGACACGCGCTCGACAAGGGGATCGACCTTCGCCACAACGGGCTTGAGGGATTCGGTGATCTCCTCGACGTTGGCGAGCGTAGGCTCGATCTGGCGTTGCACGTCGTCGACGGTTTTGCGCGTTTTCCTGATCGTAAGAACAAGCTCGATGACGAGCCACACGAGAGCGGCGCCCACCAAGACGTAAACGACCGGAAGCGCGATTTGTACTATTTCAGCGAAATCCATTGAACTCCTCCTCGCAGTTCGAGTTCACAACTATACCACGTTGGTAGTAGATTCTATATGTAAGGAAGGCCGTTTTCATGGTGCGTTCATAGTGCGTTTCTGTCATGTTACCTGCATGAAGAAAGCGCAGGGCCAAGGGATGGAAAACCGAGGCGAGCGAGCAGGCAGAACCAAACGCGGCGCGCAAGCTCCCGTTTTCGCTACGCGCGCGGCTTGCGGTCGCGCGAAACCGCCTCGGTGCGGTACGCCTCCCAGCCGCGCTCGCCGGGCCGGTAGAACGATCCCCGCTCGAGCCCATCGGGAAGATACTGCTGATCGACCCAGCCGCCGGGATAGTTGTGCGGGTACTTGTACTCGCCGTAGTCTTCCGATCCGGGGCGATGACGGTCGCGAAGGTTGTTCGGCACGTTGCGCAAGGGGCCGTTGCGCACTTCAGCCAAAGCGTCGAATATACCGCACGCCGCATTCGACTTGGGAGCAAGCGCCATGTAGGTGGCGGCCTGCGCCAGGATGAGCTGGCATTCGGGATAGCCGATAACCTCAGCCGACTTGAAAGCCGCTTCGGCTACAAGCAGGGCCTGGGGATCGGCGTTGCCGATGTCTTCCGCAGCAAGGATGAAGATGCGGCGCGCGATGAACTTGGGGTCTTCTCCCCCGTCGATCATGCGAGCGAGCCAGTACAGCGTCGCATCGGGGTCGCTTCCGCGCATCGACTTGATGAAGGCGGATATGATGTCGTAGTGCATATCCTTGTTCTTGTCGTAAGGAAGCGACCGGTGCGGCGTCGCGGCTCGCACGGATTCCTCTTTGATGACTGCGGGTTTCTTCTTCGTACCGGGCTTCACCATGCCGGCGGCAAGCTCGAGCGTCGTGAGCGCGCCGCGCCCATCGCCCCCCGCAAGCAGAACGATTGCATCTTCGGCAAGCTCTTCGAGCTCGTAGAGCCCTCCCAGACCGCGCTCGTCGGAAAGAGCCCGGCCCAAAAGCTCGCGGATATCGTCATCGGAAAGGCCTTTGAGCTCGACCACGCGCGAACGCGAGATGAGCGCGGAGTTGACTTCGAAGAACGGATTCTCGGTTGTGGCCCCCACGAGCACCACGATGCGATCCTCCACCGCATGAAGCAGCGCATCCTGCTGGCTGCGATTGAAGCGGTGGATCTCGTCGACGAACAGTATCGTGCGCAGATTGCTCATCGTAAGGCGTTTTTCCGCCGCATCGATTTCTCGGCGCAGATCGGAAACCGTACCGCCGACGGCGGACACCTCCACAAACGTGGCCCTCGTAGTTTCGGCGATGACGTGGGCAAGCGAGGTTTTACCCGTACCGGCGGGGCCGAACAATATGACCGAGCTCAGAGCATCGTGCTCGATGGCCGTGCGAAGCCAGCTTCCAGGACCGACGGCCTGCTCCTGCCCCACAAGTTCGTCGAGAGAACGCGGGCGCATGCGCACCGCCAGCGGAGCGACCGACCGTTTCACATCGTTTTCCATTTCGGTGAACAGATTATCCATCCGCCCATTGTAGCGTGAGACGCCCGCAAACACAAACTTTTGTTCGCATTATGGAGATGGCATGGCGCAGATCCCGAATGCAAGATTACAGGTTCATGTCAAGACTTTTATTCCTTGAAAAGGAACCATATACTCAGGGTACGCTCTGCTCCTCGGTCACACATTTGCGATGGACCGATGCTAACTTTTAGGGAGCTCAAGATAGCAGGTGGAATGGAGATTCGCATCCGTTGATGCGAAAGCCAGGAAGCCGGCTGCGAGCACCCACCTTTTGAGGTGGGTTCATCCTAGACCAGGGGTGGGGCTTATAGAAGGCGTCCGTTTACGGGCGCCTTTTCGATTGCAGCCCGGGCGGTGCGGCTCGACGGCAAGGCGCCCCCCCGATGGCTTCCATGCGCGTCGGTCCTTTCTGCCGTCAAGCGCATTCCGCTATCATCGCGCGGCAAGACGAAGCGCCGAACTGCCCGCGCGGGCGTTTGCCCTCATGACGAATACTGCGCCCTCAACGCGAGAGCCGCATGCTGATTTGACGGATCTCCCCCAATATTATAAGTTCTTACATTGTTATGGAGGCTACGATACAGCAAGGCGAACGACCCTCATGGTTTCAGACGATCAGCAAACCTTCGACGCCCGTCCACTCGACAAGTTCGATGTACATACGCGTATAGACCTCGTTGGCCTTCGCCCTGAGCTGCGGAGCCGCATCGGCATAGCAGGCTGCCGTCCGCTTTTCAAGTTCGGCCTTCGCGCGAGCCGCGTTCGCCTTCCCGCTTTCGGTGGCCGAAACGATGCGCTGCCGCCCGTCTTTCCCCCTCTTGACCCGCACGAGCCTCTTGGCAAGCAGCGATTTGACTGCTGCGGAAACCGTGCTCCGATCGATCAGCAGCGTGTCGGCGAGCTCCGAACACGGCAGCGGCTTTCGCCGATCCTCAAGCAACGCAAGGCAGCGGTATTCCGTCAAAGACGTGCTCCCGGCAATCGATGCCGCCTGTGTCCATTGCCGCACCAACGATGCGATCGCCATGAAGAAGGCGGGCGCCAGGGTTTCGTGTACCTCATGGTTGACCTCGATATCGGATATCCCGAGTCCGGCCGCCGATGCATGAAACGCTTGCAGCACCTCGTCGATCGACCCATCGGAATACCGTCTCCACACCGTCGTCGTCATCTGCCGATACACGCCGTCGAACGCGCGCTTGACAAGCGCCGCGCCTTCGGGCGTTTCATGCAGCACAACAACCCGACGGTCGCTTTCCCTGCGGGTCTTTTCCACAAGGCCCCTCTGCTCGAGCCTTATCGCCGCAGCGACGACCGTGTTCTCGTTCGAAATCATCGCGGACGGAAAATCGGGGATCAGCATGGTACCGCCGTGCGATCTCAGCGACGCGAGCACGCAGCAGGGCAGAAACGGAAGCCCGTGCTCCTCTTTGAGATGCATGGTGATGCGGTGGTGCACATCGATGACGGCCGTTGCCATGTTCGGCGTGAACTCAACCTCGTTTTTCGCCATAGCCGACTCCTTTTCGACATCTGTCCTGATCGAAGCCACTTAAGAGAATTTCTATTATATCCGAATTATTCGGTTATATCCAAAGTTGCTCCCAGAAGCCTACCGTAGCCTCGCACCATGGAATTTTTGGCCGAAAGAGAAGCGATCGGACGCGCGATCGCCGAAGAGCGCAAGCGTCAGAATCTGACGCAGAGCAGACTTGCGCTCATGGCCGAAATCAACGAGGGTTATCTCTGCGAAATCGAAAAAGGCATCGCCAACGCGACCATCAACAAGCTGCTCGCCATAGCCAAGGCCCTCGGCATCGCGCTCGCAGATCTGCTCGAGGGAGTTTAGAACCACCCGCAGGCTCCGCCCCGAGAGCCTTGTTTCCACCCGGCTCTTTCAGCATCGGCCCGGCCCCAGCCGGCTCTCGACCGAACCTGGCCTTCGGCCAGTCTCGATCCGACAGTGCGCAATCCGTTCGCTCGATCAGCGGCCGGTTGCCGCGCTTCGGCCCCTCGCTCCCCCGTCCATTTCGGGGAACCTCAAAATGAACGAGGTTCCTTCGCCGAGTTTGCTTTTGACCTCGATCGACCCGCCATGGTACATGACGGCATGCTTCACGATGGCAAGGCCGAGCCCCGTGCCGCCCGTTTCCTTCGAACGGCTCTTATCGACGCGGAAGAAGCGCTCGAACACCTTATCGTGCATCTCTTCCGGTATGCCCACGCCCGTATCGGACACCCGCACGATCGGACCGGCGCCATCGTTGCCGACCCTCACCGTAACGTTGCCGCCTTCGTGGTTGTAGCGGATGCCGTTCTCGATGAGGTTGTAGAGCATCTCCTCGACAAGCGTATCGGTGCCCGCAATGCAAGCCGACTCGCCTTCGATCACCACGCTCACGCCCTCCGCATCGGAAAACGACACCAGGCGATTCGCCACCGACTGGGCGACAGCGTACAAATCGATCGCCTGATCGCGATCGCCTACCGCAGCTTCGTCCAAACGCGAAAGGATGAGCACGTCGTTGATCAGCGAACGCATCGCCTGGGCTTCTTCGTAAATGAGGCCGGCGAATTTCCTGTTGTCTTCCGGATCCACCAAGCCGTTCTTCATGAGCTCGGCGTAACCCGAAATAACCTGCAGCGGCGTTTTCATCTCGTGGCTTACATTCGATGAGAAATCGCGCCGCATCGTTTCCGCCCGGGCGATCTCGCGCGTTTGCTGCTTGAGCATCCGCTGCTGTTCGTCGATCCGCTCAAGCAGCGGATCCATCTCCTCGTAGATCTCGTTCTCAAGCGGCTCGGTGAAGTTGAGCGCATCGATGGGTTTCATGATACGGCGCGTAAGCAATCGCGAGAGCACGAATACCGACAGCACGACCACCGCAAGGGCAACCGCCAACGGCCCGATCATGGTCGCCGCAAACGCCACGAGCGAATGGCGGGTCTCCGCCAGTCGAATCACGCTGCCATCGTCGAGCTTGACAGCCGAGTAGAGCGTATCGGTTTTAAGGGTTTCGGAATATCGGAAAACGCTGCCGTGCCCGTCGGCGAGCGCCTCTTTCACCTCGGGTCGGTTTCCGTGGTTTTCAGCCTCCCCCTCGTCGGAGGCGCTATCGAACAGCACGTCGCCGTCGGAAGCTATCAGCGTATAGCGAACTTGGCCGGCGAATTGGGCGAGCAGAGCCGGTACGTTCTCGTCGCTGGGAGTTTCGTTGAGGTACGTTGCCGCGTCGCGAGCCTGCTCTGCCAACGACGCTTCGGCTTCCCGTTCGTAGCTGAAGTAGAACAGCACCGTGATGATCGCCGAGAACGCCAGGATGACGGCAATCGTGAAAACGAGGACGGTGTTGAATATCTTTCCGGAAAGGCTCTTGACGCTGAAATGGGTTGGACTCATCGCGGGTGCCTCATGAGGGCGTTTTCACGCAGTAGCCTACGCCGCGCACCGTTTGGATGCACGCTTCGACGCCGGGCGCCGCGGCCGCAAGCTTCTGACGCAACGTCTGCACGTGCACGTCGACCGTACGGGTTCCGCCCGCGTACGTCATGCCCCACACGTCTTCGAGCAGCTGACTGCGCGATAGCACTTGGCCGTTGTTCTGCATGAGAGCTCGTAAAAGGTCGAATTCCTTGAGGGTAAGCTCCACGGGGATCCCATCGGCTTCAACGGTATGCGCAGAAGCCGAAAGGGACAGCTTTCCGCAGGTGATCGTATCTTGGGTATTGCTTGAGGGCTCGCCTGCGCGGCGCAAGAGAGCGTTCACCCGCGATACCAGCTCCATCATGCCGAATGGCTTGGCAAGGTAATCGTCAGCGCCCGCATCGAGCCCGCACACGGTATCGTACTCGGTGCCCTTGGCCGTAAGCATCATGACGGGCACGTGCTTGATGGCGGGATCTTCGCGCAGCATCTTGAGTATCTCGATGCCGTCGGTTTCAGGCAGCATGATGTCGAGCAATACAAGCCGCGGAACCCGGTTTGCGCATGCGGAAAAGAACTCCGAGGCGCACGAGAACCCGACCGCTTCGAACCCGGCCTGCTTGAGCGCGTAGATCGTCAGATCACGTATATTGGTGTCGTCTTCAACGTAGTAGATCATAATCGCTATTCTACCCGAAACGACCCGATACGTAATCCTCAGTGCGCTTATCGTGCGGGCTCGTGAAGATATCGTCGGTCGATCCCGCTTCCACCATCTCGCCCAGCAGGAAAAACGCGGTTTTATCCGAAACGCGGAGCGCTTGAAGCATGTTGTGCGTGACCATGATGACCGTGTACTTGCTCTTGAGTTCGCCTACGAGTTCCTCGATCTTGCCCGTGGAAATGGGGTCGAGCGCGCTTGTGGCCTCGTCCATGAGCAGAACCTCGGGCCGAACCGCCAAGGCGCGCGCTATGCACAAACGTTGCTGCTGCCCGCCGGAAAGGCCGAGCGCGTTCTTCTTGAGGCGATCCTTGAGCTCATCCCAGATCGCCGCATCGCGAAGCGATTGCTCGACGATGATATCGAGATCCTCGCGTCTCTTGATGCCGTGCGTGCGCGGGCCGAACGCGATGTTGTCGTACACCGACATCGGGAAGGGATTGGGCTGCTGGAACACCATGCCGACGCGACGGCGCAGCGCGTTCACGTCGACATCGCGGTAGGCGTTTTTGCCGTCGAGCGTTATCTTGCCCTCGATGCGGCAGCCTTCCACCAGATCGTTCATGCGGTTAAGGCTTTTAAGCAGCGTCGACTTGCCGCAGCCCGAAGGCCCGATAAGAGCCGTCACCTGGTTTTCGGGAAATTCGAGGTTGATGTGCTTGAGCGCTTTGAAATCTTTGTAATACAGATCGAGGTCGTACACGCCCATTTTCGGGGCGGCGTTCGCATCCGAAACGCTCGCAGCGCTCGCATGCCTGACTTCGATATGCGGACGGTAGGCGATCGAGCCGTCCACCTGGACCTCTTGGTTTGCAGACTTCTTTTCAACCAATACTTCAGTCATCTCTGTTTCCTTTTTTCATCCTGCGGGCGGCAAACGTTGCGAACATGTTGAGCAGCACCACCAGAACAAGCAGCACCACGGCAGTCGCATACGTTTCGTTGATATGCAGCCCTTCGCTTGCAAGCACGTACATATGGACGGCGAGCGTCCGCGTCGAATCGAATACCGCGGCGATGCCCTCGGTGGCGAAGCCGGGAATCTGAGCGATCGAGCCCGCCGTGAAAAGAAGCGCCGCAACCTCCCCTACCACGCGGCCGAGGCCGAGGATCACGCCGCCCAAGATACTGGGCACAGCCGAAGGCAGCACGCAGCGAAACACGGTGCGCAAACGCCCTGCCCCCAACCCAAAGCCGCCTTCCCGGTACGCATCAGGAACCGCGAGCAGCGCCTCTTCGCTCGTGCGCATGATCACCGGCAAGATCATGATGGCGAGCGTACACGCCCCGGCGAGCAGCGAGAGGTTCCACTTGAGCGCCGTCACGAAGAACAGCATGCCGAACAGGCCGTAGATGATCGAGGGGATGCCCTGGAGCGTTTCGGTGGTCGTGCGCACAACGGCTACGAACCTGCTTCCGCGCGGCGCGTATTCAACCAGATAGATTGCAGATCCCACACCGAGAGGCACGGCCATCGCAAGCGAAAGGCCCGCCATGATGAGCGTGTTCACCAATGCCGGCATGAGCGACACGTTTTCAGAGGTGTATTCCCATTCGAACAGGCTCGGCGTGATGTAGGGCACGCCCATGACGAGGATGTACCCGACGATGAACGCGAGCACGCCTGCAGTCAGAAGGGCGCCCAAGTACACGAGCAGGCGAAGCAGCAGCGAGACGATCACGCGGTTTTTCGCATGCGCCGCCTCGCGTTCGGCGAACATGGCCTCGATGCGCTCGCAGACATCGGCGCCCGAGAGCGCCGCATTCAGCGAAACCTCGGAAACCGCTTCGGAAGAAATACTCGTATTCGGCGTCATTTCACCTCGCCTCTTCTCTTGATCACGTTGAGCAGCATGGTGATGAGCAGAATGAACACGAACAAAACGACGCCGGTTGCCACCAGGGCACCACGGTGCAGATCGGCTGCGTAGCCCATTTCGAGCACGATGTTCGCCGTCATGGTGCGCACGCCCGAAAAGATGCTCTCGGGGATGACCGGCTGGTTGCCCGCGATCATGATGACCGCCATCGTTTCACCGATAGCCCTGCCCACTCCGAGGACGATCGCGGCGACGATGCCCGAAGCCGCTGCGGGAACGAGCACGCGAAACGTTGCGCGCTCATGATCGGCGCCCAAAGCCAAAGCCCCTTCGTAGTATTTCTGGGGAACGGCGTCGAGCGCGCTTTGCGCAACCGTGATGATGGTGGGAAGGATCATGATTCCCAAAATGATCGCGGCTGCGAGAAGCGAGAGCCCGTTGCCGTCGGGAGCCGTCGCACGAATGAACGGCACGACGATCACGAGTCCGAAAAAGCCGTAGACGACCGAGGGAATGCCCGCAAGCAGTTCCACGCCCGGCTTGAGAACCCGGGCAATGCGTCCGCTCGCGAAACGGGATAGGAAGATGGCGCACAGGATGCCCGTCGGCACGCCCACGATCATCGCGCCAGCCGTCACGTAAATGCTGCCGATGATCATGGGGAAGATTCCGTAGATATCGTTCGAAGGCCGCCAGGTCGTTCCGAACAGGAAATCAGGCAATCCGATCTGGGCGATGGCAGGCACGCCGTTTGCGAAGAGGAAGATGCAGATAAGGGCAACCGCAAGGATCGAAACCCCTGCGGCAACCATGAAGAACGCCTTCGCCACGCCTTCTTTTATGTGTAATTTCGCCATTGCGTCAAGCTCCGTTGCTGGTGGCCGAGAAAACGCCCCGCACTAGGCGAGCGCGTCTTCCCACTTGGCAACCTCGCCGGTATAGATGGCCTTGACCTGCTCGCTGGAAAGCTCGTCGATCGAAGCACCCTTGTTGACGATGACCGCAATGCCGTCCTGAGCGATGACCGTGGGCTTGAGGCCACCCGAAATCTCGGAATCCTTGAGCTCGCGGGAAGCCATGCCGATATCGCAGGTTCCCTCGGTCGCCATGTTCATGCCCGTCGTGGAGTCGGAGGTCTGCACCTCGATGGTCACATCGGGATTAAGCGCCTTGTACGCTTCGGAGAGCTTCTCCATAACCGGAGAGATCGAAGAAGACCCGGCAACGACGATCTTTCCGCTCTTGCCCGAGGCGGTGTAGGAGGCCGCCGAATCCTCAACCGCGATGTAGCCGTTGTCCTCGATGACCTTCTGGCCATCGGCGCTCATGATGAAATTGATGAAATCCTGGGTGACATCGGATACATCGTCTTTGGTTGCGATGTTGAAGGGACGTGCGATCTTGTAGGTGCCGCTCTTCACGTTTTCAGCAGTGGCTTCAGCGCCGTCGATCTTGAGTGCCTTCACGGTGTCGTTCAGCGAGCCGAGCGAAATGTAGCCGATGCCGCGCTCGTCGCCGGAAACCGAAGTCATCATGACCGACGTGGAGTTGGTGATGGAGGCGGAAGTGGTGGTCATATCGACCTTCTCGCCGCTCGCATCTTTCTCTTCGATGCCGAACAGCTCGACGAAAGCGCCGCGCGTACCCGACCCGTCTTCGCGGGAGTACACCGAAATCTGACCCGAAGGCGACGTTTCGCTCGCCGACGACGAGCCCTCGCCCGAGCCGCTCGTGCCCGAATCGCCGCTGCCGCCGCCCGCGCAGCCCGCAAAGCCCAGGACGCCGAACGCAAGCAGCGCACACATCAAAACCCCGATAACCTTCTTTTTCATTTCTTTCCTTTCAAACCTATCAAACCGTTGAACCGTTGGTGTTTTCGTTTTGTACTGCAACTTTCGTGCTGCAACCATAGTCGCGCGCCTCGATCAAATGCCTGTTCGGCGTTCGTCAAATCTGAGTAAAGTTTTGCTAAAAACAGCGAAAGGGACGGCTTTTTGAGAAACAATCGACGACTTCCTTGAGAAACCGCAGCTTACCGTTACAATGGATTCATGCAAGGCGTTTGAAAGGGGAATCAAACATGAAGCTATCGGCACGCAACCAGCTCAAAGGCACCATCGTTGCAATTCATCCGGGAGCGGTGAACGCCATCGTGATCATGGAGCTCGCAGGAGGCGAGCAGATCACCTCGACCCTCTCGATGGGATCCCTCAAGGATCTCGAGCTTGAGGTCGGCAAAGAAGTCTACGCCGTCATCAAGGCGTCGAGCGTCATGATCGGGGTTGACGACTAGCCGGCTCGGCCAAGCCAAAGAAAGCGAGCCGCATCATCGGACGCGGCTCGCTTTCTTGTTTATCGATCGGTCTCTCAAACGCCTTAGACTCCCACGGGAACAGTCACGGCAGAACCCGAACCCATCGACGAAGTCGAAGGCGTGTCGCTCGGCAGCGGCACGCCTTCCACGATGTTGAGCAACTCGTCGCGGTTGGCAAACGGCAGAGGTTCGCTGTCGGAGCGATCGATGACGACTACCTCGCCCTCCCAAGCATCGCCTCCCTCAGCGAACTTCTTCGTCCGAACGATGTAGACGAACGATGCGCGCTCCCCTTCGGGCAAATCGGCGCGATCGAAATGGTACTTCAACTCTTTGAGCACTTGCTGAAGAGCCATCACGGGAGATTCCCCGCCACCGAGCATTACAAACCCAGCCTCGCTGTTGAAAAGCGCGTTGGGCGCGACGAACGCCGTGCGGATGCGCTCCTCGCGCCTTTTCTCGACAAAGCGAATGCCAAAGACGAGGGCTGCCACGACAGCCCACCACGCGATGGCCACCAGCAAATCAAGCGGATCATCGACAAGGTTGAAATCCAGGTAGTACCACAGCCACAAGAAGAACCCACATGCTACGGCAAGAACAGCCAATATGATCCAGTTGCTCTTTTTCATGCTAAGCCTCCTTTCCTTCCGTCGCCACCGGTGCGGCGGAAGGTGCGGCTACCCCGCCCTCGTCGATGCCGAGAATATCGTCTTCGTATCCTTTGAGCTTGCTCGTGAAGCGTATCCGGCGAATCAGGACGCCGGCGCCATACAAAACGGTAAGGATGATTCCGAGAATCAAGTAGTAATGCACCCAGCAGTGAACGTAATCGAACGTTGCAAGCGGCGTCTCGTCATCGTTGATATTGCTTTCGGCAAGCGGAGTCTCGTCTTCGCCTATGACGGTTTCAGCCAGATCAGCGAGAGCCCCGGCAATCGGCGCGACCGGATCATCGGCGGGCAGCACGCCCGGCGCAGGGGTTGCCGCCGGAGCAGGCGTCGGTGTCGGCGTGTCGGTGGGCGTCGGCGTCGGCGTCGGAAGAGGAATGGGCGCCTCGGCCTCGGTGTAGGTCCAGTGGCCGGTGAACGCCACGTCCCCGGCGACCCGGTAGGCGCGCTCCTTGTCCCAGCCGGGCGCGAAGGTCCAGGTCCCCTGCAGCGCGCCGGTGTCGGGGTCGGTGACCTCGACGGGCTCGTAGGCCTCGGCCCAGAACTCGTTTTCGACCGTGGAGTACTTGTAGGCGCTCGTGACCGACGCCTGGCCGAGCTGGTCGGTGACCCCGGCGGGCAGGGTCATGCCCGCGGTGTCGGAGGCGAACCGGTAGGACACGGCGTAAGAATCGGCTTCCGTGACTATCTCGATGGTCCGACCGGCTTTGACGTTGTTAAGAGCATCAGTGGTATACGAAGTAAGACCCTCTTCGATCTTTTGCTCCACGCCGTTTATCGAAACCGATGCTATATGACGCCCATCAGGTGCTTCATATTCATATTCAACCCAGCTTCCGCCTTGCTCGACTGTCTGGGTGTCAACCACCGCACCGTCAACGCTTATCGTTTGCACGAACTGGGCAATATAGCGCGCATAGAAAACCGTATGGTCGGTTATGGTTCCGGTGGCGAAATCAACGCGTTTGGTGCATGCCTGGTCGTAGTACCACCCATCGAAGTTATAGGTGATGCCATTGTAAATTTTGGTCTCGGGTTGATTGGGAATCGAAATAGACGACAAGGCCGTACCTTTGCTGATGGTAGCAGGATACGGCTTTCCCGTAGAAGCGAACCCATCGCTTCCGGGCTGCTGCACCTGAAAATCAACAGTGACCTTCTCCAGGGTATTGAGGATCACGTGGCCATCCACATGCCAGCAATTTACATTCGGGCCCGACGGGTAAATTATCGTGTTTTGACCGTTTTCTCCATACCAATTACGGCCGTCGTTCGCACCGTTCGAGGCGACGGCGTAGTCCCAAACCACCGTGAACGTGTAATCGCCCTCCCCCGATGCGCTATAGGTATACAGATGGCCCTCATATTGAATTTTCTTTGTTTTGAAATAATCGGGAACGCCCGAATCGGTCACCACGCCATTGAGGTTGGTTATCTGGTTGGGACTCGCGTATTGAAAAAGATTGCTCGGAGCCGTGATCTGCCCCAAACCCGCATACAACCACGTGTCCTGATATTGCGCCCCCTCGATCGCTCCGGGAATCCAGAGATAGAAGTAGGCATTCTGCACAGTGTCGCCCTGGCTATCGCGTACGACGTTCACAGTCGCCGAAGCGGTATATCTAGTCCCGTTCACGGTCATTGACGCGGTAACAACGGCGGTTCCAAGGCCCTTTGCCGTCACCACGCCTTTGCTGGATACCGTTGCAACACTCGTGTTGCTGGAACTCCACAATACCGATTTGCCCGACGGCACAGTAGTCGCCTTGATCGTTGCCGTGCTGTTGACCGCAATGGTCAAACTGCTTTTGTCAAGCGTAAGCGAAGGCCCGGACGGCGAATTCGTTGAATCAGCTGCGCTGTAGTAGAAGGCGATGCTCGCCACGCTAGATGCAGGTATGCTCTTCCAGTCATAGCCCGAGTCCTGCGTACTGTACCATAGCGCGCCACGCCAATCGTCGACGGATAACCGCATGATTTGGATGTCCCCATAATATGCCCCTTCGAACAAGTAGCCGCCGCCCAGATCATCGATGAACTCCTCAGCCAAATCGGATGCCAAAGCCTCATCGGAAAGTCCCGCTCCGCTATCGACGTTGAACGCATGAGACCACGAGCCGAGCGACGTCGTCGTTCCGCTCGCATAGTTATTGCCAATCGTCAGGGTGTTACCACTCAGGGAGTTTCCATGCGAAGCCCTGCCCAACTGAGACGCTTCGCCAGCAGCCACATAAATGCTGAAGTGGTCCACATCGAAGCTCTGGATGGCTGCGTCGGCCTGACGGGCCCCGATGGCCTCAACCGTCGAAGCGTCGTCGGACACGCGATACACGCCCACCTCTTCGCCTTCCACGTTGGCGTCGAAGAAGCAAACGTTGACGGGGGTTTCGGGCTGGATGGCATTGCCGTCTTCATCAAGCAGCGTGACGTCGATGGCAACCATGTCCTGCAGCTGCTTGCCCCGGCTTTCGACTTCGGAAGCTACGGCCTCGGCCACATCCTCGCGTTCGACTTCGGAAGCCTGCACGGTAGTTCCTTCGGGAAGCGCCCCTTCGCCGGCGGTCACCTTCACGATGATGTTTCCGACGTACGCGTATCCTTCGAATGCGGGGCTGCTCACATCAGCGATGACCGCAACGGCCTCTTCGCCCGCAACGGTTTCACCCTCGGCGGCCCTCCCGCCCACCTCGCCTGAGGCGGCGGCATTGCCTTCGGGCTCGATAACCGTTTCGGAATCGATGGGAGTTGCAGACGGATCTTCGGATTCGGCACCGGAGAAATCTTCGGCGGCGGCCGCCTTCACCTTAACGGTAAGCCCGCTTGCGACGGCGGGCGCTCCGATTGTGTAAAAACCTTCACCGTCGGGTTCGAGCACGGTCTCGAATCCATCGACCGCCATCGCCACGGATTCGAGTTCGTAACCTTGGTCGGCAAATGCCTTGAACCTGAATTCCCTGGACTGCGGATAATCGACGCGATCGGCGGGAAGGGAGATGCGCTGGTCGAGATATTCGATAGAAGCGTTTTGCAGCTCGAGCGCAATGCTGGCATCGGAGGAACCGCTTTCGGTGATTGCGCCCCCCCCCGAACCGGATTCAATCCGAGGGGCTTTCTCGGACGGAGCCGTCTCGGGCTCGGTCGCAGTCGCGGGCTCTTCGGCCCCGGCCGCCGCATCGTCCGCCTCCGGATTGGCAGCTGGCTTATCGGCTGCGCTTTCGGCTTGTACGACGGGCGCATCCGGATGATCGGATTCCCCTTCGCTTGCAAACGCCGAAACGCTGATGAACGACAAAGCCAGTGCGAGCGACATGAAAACCGCGAGCGCCTTGCCCTGTACCGTGTTCTTTGCGTTGCCGAATGCCTCAAACATACCCATACGTATCACCGAATCCTCAGCCTTTTCTTACCTTAAGCTGGTAGCCGTTTTCGATTCGCTCATACGTTTTCAGATATGCCGTTCGCGCCGTGCACATGGTAGGATCCCAATCCGTCGTACCAACAAACACGAGGACAGGTAAAACCCGTTGAAATTATACCATCTTTTTACTTATATATTATTATTAAACATATAATTGATGCTAATTTTGCAACATTGCAGGTGAGGGATTGCGTTCCGTGCATTTTGCACGCGTTCGGCCGCTTTTGCGAACGGCAGAACCCATATATCCGCAACCGCATCGCGCATTAGGCTGTATACTGCGAACTCTACGACAACGCGAGAAAGGCCTCCGTGAAACGC
>NZ_LT962670.1:674090-723955 GCF_900199545.1 Raoultibacter massiliensis | reverse complement strand
CCGGCGCGCCGGGCGCCTCGCGCGGCAGGGCGGACGACGCTCGCCCTCTTGCTTGCGCTATCGCTTGCACTTGCCGCCCTCCCCTCGCTTACGGCATGCGACTCCGAAGATGCCGCGACACCCGGCAGCGCCTCGAATGCAGACGGCACGACCAATGGACCCGCCTACGAGATCCCCACCATGGCGACCGCCGCTTTCGATGCTTCTGCCGCTACAGGCGAAAACGGAGCGGTCATCGACACCTCGTCGCTTGCGCAGGGATACGTCGCGGCATCCGCCGAAAGCGAAAGCCGACTCAAATTCCAGGTAATCCAAGGCGATATGAGCTACAACTACGATTTGGACGGCGACGGGGCGCCTCTTGTCTGCCCGCTCAACATGGGCGATGGCGCTTACACCTTTCGCGTCATGCAGAACACGAGCGGCAACAACTACGTCGAGCTTTACTCGACCGCAGCCGATGTAACGCTCGATTCGGAGTTCGAGCCGTTTTTGCGACCGAACGTCTTTTGCTCTTACACCGACCAGAGCGCCTGCGTCGCCAAAGCGAAAGAACTTGCCGCCGGCGCGACCAACGAGGGCGACGTCATGCGTGCGGTTTACGAGTGGATCGTGGACAACATCGCCTACGACACCGAGAAGGCCATCGCGCTCGCCGATGCCACCGGCTACGTTCCCGACCCTGATTCAACTATTGCTCAAGGCAAGGGCATTTGTTTCGATTACGCCTCTTTAGCTGCTGCAATGCTTCGCAGCCTTGGGATTCCCTGCAAAATAATCACAGGATATGTATCCCCTGATGGTATTTACCATGCATGGAATTTGGTATATCTTAATGGCAGTTGGGTGAGTGCGGAGGTAATCGTTGAGTCGAACACTTGGACTCGAATAGACCTTACGTTCGCAGCCGCAGGCGGCGCGAGCGGATATGTCGGAGATGGGACAACCTACACCGACCGCTATACGTACTGACAACGAGCGGTGCATCGCCCGAGAGCGATGGCAACAGGTGAGGAGCGTATCTACATGGCAGCATCCATGCTCGAAAGCAGTGCTCTGAGCTCTTTCTGCGAGAGCATCGCCATAATGCTCTCGGCCGGCATCCAGACCGACGAAGCGGTTCACATGCTCGGCGAGAACATGGGCGCAACAACGCTCAAACGCAGCTGCGACGAGGTGTACGCGGGGCTCATCGCCGGCAAGCCTCTCGCTCAATCCATGAAGGATGCGGGATCGTTCCCCCGCTATGCCGTCGACATGGTGGCAACCGGCGAAGCATCGGGGCGCCTCGAAAACGTGCTGCGCAGCCTGGCTGTGTACTACGACGAGGAAAACCGCCTGTTCGAACGCATCCGCTCGAACATCAGCTATCCCGCCGCGCTTCTGTGCATCATGAGCGTCATCCTCGCCTTTACGGTCGCGGTGATCCTCCCCGTTTTCATCGAGGTGTTCGAAAGCCTATCCGGAAGCATGACGGCAGGCTCCTTCTCTTCGGTGAACGTCTCTTTGCTGATCGGCTGGATAGCCCTGGCCATCGTGCTCGCCTGCACGATCGTCGCGCTTGTCGGGGCCATCGCAAGCCGCACGGCTTCGGGACACAATTTCGTAATCGGCGCCTTTCAGAAGCTGCCCCTTACCAGCCGCGCCATGTACCAGCTCGCGGTCAGCCGATTCGCTTCCGTCATGGCAACCTACACCGCCTCGGGCGTCGATGCCGACACGACGATGAAGAACGCGCTTGAAATGGTCGATCATCCCAAGCTCAAAGCGAAGCTGCAGGCGGCCTACAGCTCGATGATCGATCTCGACAATGCCAAAAGCCTCGCCCAGGCACTCGGCGACAACAACGTGCTCGAACCCGTCTACGCCCGCATGCTCAAGATAGGTACGCAATCCGGCAGCACCGACGAAGTGCTCGATAGCCTGTCTTCGACGTTCTTCGATGATGCGATCGTGCAGATCGATCGGGTAATCGATAGCATGGAGCCTGCTCTGGCAGCATTTTTAACCATTGCAGTGGGGGCAACGCTCGTCTCGGTCATGCTGCCGCTCATCGGCATCATGAGCTCGATCGGGTAGGCATCCATGTATCACGAGCAGACATCGGCAATGATCTCCCGCCGTCGCAGGCGAATGATGGCGACTGCCGTAATCGCGGTGGCGCTCGCGGCAGTCTGCTGGCTCGGATACAACGCCGCTTGTGCGAACCTGCGCGAACAGGGGGCTGCATCCATACGCAACGCCATCCTCGATTCCGCGATGCAGTGCTGCGCCATCGAGGGCTCCTACCCCGCCTCGCTTCAGCATCTGGAAGATTCGTACGGACTCGCCATCAATCATGACGAGTACATAGTCACCTACGAAGCGTTCGCCGACAACGTCGCGCCAAGCGTCGTAGTGGTGCCGCGATGACGAAACGCACTGACATCACGAAAGCCCTCTCGCAGGCCCCCTTTTCCGAAGCGAAAAGACCGCAGGCCGCAGGTTCGTCGGGTCATATGTTCACGGCTCTCTTGTTCGCCCTCTTCGTCATAGCGCTTTTGCTTGCCGTCGTTGCAGGCACGAACGTCTACCGTAACCTCAACGATATCAGGTCGGGAGCCGACGAAGCACGGCTGGGCCTTACCCTTCTTGCCAACAACGTGAGGGCCAACGATGCCGCCGACGCCATCGCGGCGGGAACGGGTCCGGAAGGCAGATCCCTCGTTCTCGTCGAGCGGCTCGACAGCGGCACCTATGAAACGCGCATCTACCGCCACGAGGGCAACATCGTTGAGGAGTACGCGCTTGCCGATGCGGCCTACACCCCCGAAAAAGCAGTTGTCATCTGCCCATCGGATGTTTTCGACTTCTCCTACGGCAACGGGCTTCTCACCATCACGACCGACCAGGGCAGCGCCGACGTTGCGCTGAGAAGCGTCTCGGAGGCCTAACCATGGGCATCTACCGGAGCGCCTCGCGCTCGACCCGCAAAGGATCATCGTGGCATGGAACCGCTTTCGTCATCGAGGCGCTTATACTGCTCGCGTTCTTCCTCGCATCGATCGCGGTTTTCATGCAGCTGTTCGGCGCGGCTAGCGTCCAAGGAATCGAAAGCAGAGAACTTTCGAGGGCCGTCGTGCTTGCCGCCAATGCCGCGGAGCGCTTCAGCGCCGATCCCGAACAGGCCGGCGGAACCACCGAAACCGAAGACGGGCTTTCGGTTTCCTGCACGGTCGAACCCGAAAGGACCGATGCCGGCACGCTGTACCGGGCAACCATCGTCGTCTTTTCCAACGGCGCCGAGCTGTACCGGCTCGAAACGGCGCGCTACGAAAGCGGGGTGCAGCGATGAACGAACGGCGCGGCTCCGTGCGCATCGGCCCCATCAGCCTGCTCACGTTGATCATCGTATTGTGCCTTGCCGTCATGGCAGTGCTTGCCGTCACGACTTCTCAGGCAACGTACGCGGTCGCCGCGCGGCAGGCTTCGTTCACTGAAGACACCTACGAAAACGAAGCATCCGCCCAGAAATTCGTGGCTGCACTCGACGGCTTTCTTGCCAGGGAGCGCTATGCGAAAAGCTCGCAAAGCGAAGCTATGGCCTCACTTGAACGCGAGCTGCCGAATCTTGCCGTGCAGGCGGTCGATGGCGACACGAAGGCAGCCGCTTCCATCGACGAAGCCACCGTCTCGGCCTCGTTCACCTCGCCGAGCGGCAGAACGCTCGACATCGAGCTCGGCATAAACGCCCGCCTCGAATACAGCATAGAGCAATGGAAGGCAACCACCCCCTCAACCAGCGAGGGTGCCCCGGAAACCCTGTGGACGGGTGCCGAATAGAAAGGCTAGGAGAAGCGATGGAACTCGAAAAACTCTTGAAAACGATGGTCGATGCCAAAGCGTCCGATATCTTCATCATCGCAGGGCTGCCGATGTCCTACGAGATCAGCGGTCGCCAGGTTCGCCTTGACGACGCGCCGTTCACGCCCGACGATACCGAGGCGTTCGTCCGCGCCATCTACGCTGTTTCCAGGCGCGACATGAGCCTGTTTGCAAACAACGGCAACCACGACGACGATTTCTCGTTCGCGATCTCAGGTGTCGGCCGTTTCCGAGCCAACATCTTCCGCCAGCGCGGTTCGTACGGTGCCGTCATCCGCGTGATTCCGTTCGGGCTGCCCGATCCCGCCGACTACCACATCCCCGAAGAGGTTTTACGTTGCGCACAGTTCCAGAAAGGGCTCGTGCTGATCACCGGTCCTGCAGGTGCAGGCAAATCGACTACGCTCGCCTGCATCATCGATCGGCTGAACCACGAGCGCACGGGCCACATCATCACGATGGAAGACCCGATCGAATACGTGCACAAGCACGGCAGCTGCATCGTCACCCAGCGCGAGGTGCCCACCGATATCGCCTCGTACGGCGAAGCGCTGCGCTCCGCTATGCGCGAATCTCCCGACGTCATTCTTCTCGGAGAGATGCGCGATTACGAAACCATCGGGACCGCCGTCACCGCTGCAGAGATGGCGCAGCTTCTGTTCTCCACGCTGCACACCACGGGCGCCGCAGGAACCGTCGATCGCATAATCGATGCCTTCCCGCCGACCCAGCAACGCCAAATCCGCATCCAGCTTTCCATGGTTCTGCGCGCAATCGTCAGCCAGCAGCTCGTGCCCACCGTCGACGGCGAGACCGTGCCGGCGTTCGAGATCATGGTAACGAACACGGCCATCCGCAATCTCATCCGTGAAGAGAAGACCCACCAAATCGACAGCGTGCTTGCCTCATGCGGCAAAGAGGGCATGAGGACCATGGACCAGAGCCTGTTCGAACTGGTGAAGCAAGGCCGCGTTGCGAAGGAAATGGCTCTGCAGTACAGCATCCACCAAGAAGCGTTGGCGACTCGGTTTACAGCCGAAGGGCTGTAGGCTCGAGGCCGCATAGGGCCTTGCAGGCGAAAGGGGGCCGAGAATGCGACAGCCTTTTTGCCCAGGCCGCTTCGCCTTTTGCCGGCACTTGCCGTATGAAGCCTCGAACCGTCAGCGCTTGCAGCCGGAAACCCCCGGCCAGCATCAGTACTTGTTGCGCACGACCTCGGCCGAACCGTGCAGGCCCGCCACAACGAACTCGGTGCCGTCATCGAGGACGACTTTGCCCGAAAGCGTGCCGAACACCTGGTGTTGATCGGTTATCACCAACGCAAGGTTTATGTAATCCTTGCGGTCGACCGATGGGGTGAACACAAGATCGAGCCGTCCCTCGTCATCGGTCATATGCCAGGGCGCCATAAGATCGAACCTGCGCTCCACGTTCTTTTCGGAGGCGCCGGTACGATCCGCGATGCCGAAATCGACGCGGCCGAGCTTGTGGGCCACGCCATCGACGAACACCATGTTCTCAGACGCCGCCGACGTATCGCCGAAGCCGTACCCGAGATTCAAACCGAACCGATGCGAGCCGACCGTGCGGTTGCCCTTGCCGTCCTGCCACCCCTGAGCCACCGCCCAGAACCACGTGTTGTCGCGCGTCCAAACCCCGCGGCCCCAATCGAGGAGGCCGAACGAATCGTCGGGTCGAAACCCATGGACGAGCAGCCCTTTCCTGAAGCTGCCCTGGGCACGCATGCCGACGATCTTCTGGTTGTAGTAAAACGCCTTCGGATCTTCGGCCCATGGCGTAGCGATGACCATCGAGTCGCGCGGCTCCTCATCAAGCACCGCATCGATGTGAAGCGGCTCGTCGCCGTCGAACCGATCGAAACGCGCCCGGAGCGTACGCGTGCCGCCTTTCGCTTCGAACCGAAGGTGGACGCGCTTGTTCTCGAATTCGGTTACGCCTTCGGACGAATGCTCGGGCAAGCCGAAGCGGCCAAGCGGCAAAGGAGTGATGACGCTCGTCGTTTTGTACCAGCATTCAACCAGATCGACAACCGAAGCCGATATGAGCCCCATGTAGCCCAAGTCGCCCACCGTGAGCGCAACGGCGTACTCGTCGTCGTTAACGAGATAATAATCCCACTCTTTGATCCGATGCTTGGGAGCCCGAACCTTGAACCGGTTGTAATTGAGGAGAAGCGCTGTGGCATACCCCGGCTCGGCAAGCGAGCCGTCGGCATTATGGAGAGGTCCTTGTGAAACGATACGGTGTTCCTGCATGGGCTTCCTCCTAGTCGTATGCCCGGCCTACGCGCTCTGCCGGGTTTCGGACGAGCGCGTTATCGGCGCGATGGCGCGAACAGCCGCGTCGTTCGCCTCCCCCGCCTTCGACGAACTCGCTACCTTAAACGTTACTTTACCCGAAAATCCCAAGCCCGTCACTTCGGTGAATATCGCCTTGGGCTTCTGCGTCACCCTCGTCACGGCTCCGGCCGCCTTGTCGCATGCCGCCTCGATGGCTGCCGCCACCGTATCGAGGTCGCTTCCGTCGGAGCATACGACGAACTTGATCGTGATAAGCGTGGTGGGCGGGAGCTTCGTCAACGCGTTCTTCCCTATGATGGAATTGGGGATGATGACCGTCTCGTTTTGAGGGTTCACGATAGTGGTATGGCGCCATGTGACGTCTTTCACCACGCCGGTTTCGCCGTTGACCTCGATGTTATCGCCTGGCTGGATGATCTTCATGAGGCTGACCTGCAAACCTCCGATGAGGTTCGAGATCGTATCCTGAAACCCGAGGGAAATGGCGATGCCGCCGACGCCAAGCGCCGCGATGGCCGCGCTCACGTTCACGTTGAAGCAGGTGGCAAGCATCACGCACACGCCGAGTATCCACACGGCGGCACGGGCTATGTTGACGAAGATCGAACTCGAAGGCAGAAGCGAATTATCCTGTTGGAGCAGCTTGCGGAGAAACTTGGTGGCAAACCATGAAACGAGCGCTGTGATCGCAAGGATCGCCGCGACCGAAAGAGCCGTGATAAACCATTCGCTGCGGACGAACGATTCAAGTTTGTCGAAATCTTGTTCCATACCCCTATGCTACCAAGATGCGGGCACTTCGGGAAAACTGTCACTCGTTTGCCACAAAACGACGCGCCCTGCCGCACGGCTGGCGGCAAGGTCGATAACCCGCTGGTTCGACGAGCCTTTCCACGTGAGGTCGTAGGAGTTGAGCTCTTGGACGAAGGGGCCGTCGACGAGAACATCGCAACATGAAAGCAGATCGGGCGCAAGGGGATCGGGTCTTCCTTCGAGCAGATCTTCGTACAGATATCCCGAATATATCCAGATGCCGTAGCCGCGCTCTTTGAGCCTGCGGGCCAAAACCAAGCATGCGGCGCACTGCTCGAACGGCTCGCCCCCCGAAAGGGTCACGCCGCCCACAAGCCCGTTCGCCTCGATCGAGGCAACGAGGGAATCGATGGATTCGACGGTGCCCGCGCACGCCGGCTGGCTTTCGGGATTATGGCACCCGGGACAAGCGTGGGTGCAGCCCTGAACGAACACCGCGAATCGCAGCCCCGGCCCGTCGACGATGGAATCGACGGCGGTTCCGTACAGGCGGATGGTGGCAGGTTCTTGAGAGGAACCCCCGTCGGGAACCATGCTCCCAACGGGGGTTTCGCTAGCTTCTATCGCCATCGAGCGGCCTAGATGTCATGCTTCACGCGATCGGATTCCTCGGCGCGTTTCGCGTCGTTGAAACGATCGAGCGTGCCCACGAGGTATCCCGTGATGCGGCGGATGCGCTCGAAGGGCACGCCGTGCTCCTCTTCGGTGCGCCCGCACTTCGGGCAGCGGTCGCCGATGATGCCGTTGTAGCCGCAGACCGGGTCGCGGTCGACCGGATGGTTGACCGAGCCGTAGCCGATTCCGCTGTTCTTCATGTGACGGATGACAGCCTCGAACGCCTCGAGGTTCTCAGTGGGATCACCGTCGAGCTCTACATACGAGATATGGCCCGCGTTGGTGAGCGCGTGGTAGGGCGCCTCGAGGGAGATTTTGTCGAACGCGTTGATCTCGCAGTACACCGGCACATGGAAGCCGTTGGTGTAGTAATCGCGATCGGTTACGCCTTCGATCACCCCGTAGCGCGCACGGTCCATACGGACAAACCGGCCCGACAAACCCTCGGCAGGCGTGGCGATAAGCGTGTAGTTCATCTGACGCTCGCGCGAGATGGCATCGAGGTACGAGCGCATATGGCCGACGATCTCGAGGCCGAGCCTCTGCGCCTCGGGCGATTCGCCATGATGCTTGCCCGTCAAAGCCTTCAGAGTTTCGGCAAGGCCGATGAACCCGACGGAAAGCGTGCCGTGCTTGAGCACCTCGCGCAGCTCGTCGGTCGATTTCAGTTTTTCGGAATCGATCCACACGCCCTGCCCCATGAGAAACGGCGCATTGTACACCTTCTTGCGCGCCTGAATCTGGAAGCGCTCGTCAAGCTGGCCGACGGCAAGCGCAAGCTTGGCATCGAGCAGATCGAAGAACAGATCGACGTCGCCCTTGGAGCGGATGGCGAGCCTCGGCAGGTTGACCGAGGTGAAACTCAGGTTTCCGCGACCCGGCGTCACCTCGCGTTCGGGATCGTGGACGTTGCCCATGACGCGCGTGCGGCAGCCCATGTAGGCGATCTCGGTTTCGGGGGTTCCCTTGTAGTACGGCGCATTGAACGGCGCATCGAGGAAGCTGAAGTTGGGGAACAGGCGCTTTGCCGAGCAGCGCATGGCAAGCTTGAACAGATCGTAGTTCGGATCGCCCGGATTGTAGTTCACGCCTTCCTTCACGCGGAAGATCTGCACGGGGAAGATGGGGGTTTCGCCCGAGCCTAGCCCTTGCTCGGTTGCGAGAAGCATGTTCTTGATGACCATGCGACCTTCGGCAGAGGTGTCCATGCCGTAGTTCACAGAAGAGAACGGCGTTTGCGCGCCGGCACGCGAATGCATGGTGTTGAGGTTGTGGATGAGAGCCTCCATGGCCTGGAACGTCGTACGATCGGCATCGGCGAGCGCGTTCTTCTCGGCATACGCCATGGACTTCTCGGCCACAGCCTCGGAAACGCCTGCGGCGGCGAGCTCCGTGCGCACGGCGGCGGCGAACGTGGCATCCATGACAAGCGAGGCGAACGTCTTGGTTTCGCCCTCGACACGACCGAGCATTTCCTCGGTGTACGCCTTCACGTCCCCCACTTCGGTCAGAAGATCGAGCGCTTCGGCAAGGTGCTTCTTGTAGAGGCGGCGATAGGTCTTGCGAACGCCTTCGGCCAGGCCGTAATCGAAATCGCAGATGGATTGGCCGCCATGCTGGTCGTTCTGGTTCGATTGGATGGCGATGCAGGCGAGCGCCGCATAGCTGGCGATGTCGTTAGGCTCGCGCAGCACGCCGTGGCCCGTGGAGAACCCGCCCTTGAAGAGCTTCTTGAGCTCGATCTGGCAGCAGGTTGTGGTAAGCGTGTAGAAGTCCATATCGTGGATATGGATATCGCCCTCGCGATGAGCGCGCGCGAACTTCGGGTCGATGACGCACATCTCGTAGAACTGCTTGGCCGACTCGCTGCCGTACTTGAGCATGGTGCCCATGGCGGTATCGGCGTCGATGTTGGCGTTCTCGCGCTTCATATCCGAATCGGAGGCCTTCGAGAAGGTGATGTCTTTGAGGGTTTTGATGAGACGGCTGTTCACGTCGCGCACGCGATTGCGCTCGGCGCGGTAGAGGATGTAGGACTTCGCCGTTTGCACGAAACCCGCTTCGATGAGCGACTCTTCCACGAGATCCTGCACGCCCTCGACGGTGGGAGAACCTTCGATGGCGCCGCTCTCGATCTTGTCAACAACCTTCGCAGCGATCTCTTCGGCCACCGCACGATCCTGCATGGCCCCGCACGCTTCGAACGCCCTCTCGATCGCCTCGGCGATTTTCTCGGGCTTGAACTCTGCGGTGCGGCCGTCGCGTTTGATGATTGTTGTAACCATGTCGCTCCCTTATCTGATAGCAATGTACGTATTGATGCGCAAAAAATAACCGCGCTGCACGCAAAGCACAGCGCAGCCACCGAGCAGTGGCGTGCCACCAGGCCGATCCGGATGCGCCTTCGGCCTTGTCAAGTAGTTTTCCACGAGCTTTCCAGTTTTCCGAGAGATTTCCACAAACTATGAGCGTTTTTTCCACAATATATTGTGTTCTTCATCCCCTCGGACGTGGATATATGGTAGCTTGGCGAATGCGTTTAGGCAAGAGGAAAATGGTTACGAATCGGATTGTTTAAGAATATCTTACCGAATTTTTCGGCTTGTGTTTTTATCGTCGAAATGCGATGCCGCTGGAAAATGGCATACTTTTAGTATCATAAGCGGGAAAACGGCAACGGAGGCGGTGCAGCCAAACACCGGCGCTCCTTAAAAATTTCATCGCGAACCCGTTTTCGCATATATTCGCTTTGTTCTGATACAATCGCAATCACCCGATATACGCACATGCGAAACCCATTCGGAGGTTCGGCAGAATATGCCCGCACGCAAAGCGCCCGACACGGCCCTACCGCGCAACAGCGCCACAACGACCCTCTTCGCCTTCGCCGTCGGCCTCCTGGTTATCGCAGTCGTCCTCTTCGGATGCATCGGCGTCATCTCCCAAGAGCTCAAATCGTCGCTCGGTCTTTTCATGCAGGAAATAGCCGAGGTCGAAAGCGCAAGCGTCAACGCCGTGATCGAAGACAAGCTCAGCGTGCTCCATGGGGCGTCGGCCTTCGTCGTCGCCGAAAACATCGAAGACTCCGATTCCCTCATAGAGCATTTTCGGGAAATGGTCGACTCGGGCGCGTTCATGCGCGTGGGACTCGTGAACTCCGAGGGCGACGGCATCGGCTACGACAGCCGAATCGGCGTGCTTCCCGAGAACAACTACGCCGACCGCGCATACGTTCAAGCGGCACTTGACGGTAAGAACTACGTGTCGGAACCCCTTGAAGATTCGTGGGAGGGCGAACCGGGGATCGTGTTCGCCGTACCCGTGTACGATGTGAAGCATCGGGGCGGAGATCCCATCGGCGTGCTCGTGGGCACGCTTTCGGTGGCAGCGTTTTCGGATACGATCGACGCAAGCCTCTTCGAAGGCCACGGGCACATCGACATAATCAACTCGGAAGGAACTATCCTGTTCCGCTCGACTGGCGAAAACGCCTACGGCGGCACGGATGCGATCGGGCAGGACGACATACAGGCCCGATCCTTCGAGCAGATGAAGGAGGATCTCGCCGGCGGCTGGAAGGGATCGACCACGGTCACAGGCGACGACGGGTCGTCGCGCTTCATCGTTTACCAGCCAATCGGCATCAACGATTGGTTCATCGACGTCGTTTTGCCAAGCGATTACCTTGAAGCCAAGAACCGCACCGTCCTGCTCGCCTCGATCGTCATGGCCGTCTTCATCGCATGCACGGCGATCGTCCTGATGGCCGTCGTCTTCAGAACCAAAAACCGCAGCGAGAAAGCGCTTGCCCACGCCGCACTCGAAGACGACCTCACCGGCATCGACAACGCGCTCGCCTTCGATTCCAAGTTCAACGCTCGCTCCGACCTCTTTGACGGCAAGCACTCCCTCGTGCTGTTCAACTTGGTCGGCTTTTCTCTCTACAACACGATCTTCGGGTACGAGAAGGGCTCTTCGCTCATCAAATCCGTCGCCGAGATCCTTACGCGCAGCCTCGGTAGGGCCGAGCTTTTGGCGCGCCTGACGGGCGATCGCTTTCTCATGCTCATCCGTACCGAAACGCCCGACGAAACCCAAAGCCGCCTGCTTTCGCTTCTCGACAGCATCGATTCGGCAATCGGATCGGACGAAACGCACTACCAGATCGTCTCCCAATGCTGCGCATACCGGCTCTCCACCGCAGATGAGGAAAAGGACGTCAACCTGATCGCACAGGATATGGCCATCCCCTTCCGCCAGACGAAAAGCCATGCCGGCAAAAGGATCATCTTCTACGACGAGCAGAACGTCGCCTGCGCCATGCGAGCGCGCCACATCGAGGGCATCATGTCGACCGCCCTGCTCAAAGAGGAATTCGTCGCCTACTTCCAGCCCCAGTACGACATCCGGGGCGACAGGCCGGTGCTCTGCGGAGCGGAGGCCCTCGTGCGCTGGAACTCGCCTGTGCTCGGCCTGGTCAGGCCCGACGAGTTCATTCCCATCTTCGAGAAGAACGGGTTCGTCGACCGAGTGGATCGCTACATGCTCGAACGAGCCTGCATCAGGCTGCGGCAATGGATGGACGCGGGGTTGCGCTGCGTGCCCGTTTCGGTCAACCTCTCGAGGCAGAACCTGTTCAGCGCAGACCTGATCGGCAGGATAGAGAAGATCGTCGACACCTACGGCATCCCCCACAGCTTCATCAAGCTCGAACTGACCGAAAGCATCGTGGCCGAAAGTACGGTACAGCTGGTCGAGACGGCCAGCAAACTCAGGCAGCGCGGCTTCAAGGTTGCCATGGACGATTTCGGAACGGGGTATTCGGCGCTTTCGATACTTAAAGACGTGCCCTTCGATACGATCAAGCTCGATCGCGCCTTTTTCGGGGAATCGATCGATTCGGAACGGGGCCGCACCACGCTCACCGGGGTCATCCGACTGCTCGACGCCCTCGGGTTCGAAACCGTCGCCGAAGGCATAGAATCGGAAAGCGAAGCCGTGCAGCTCAAAGCATGGGGCTGCCATGTAATCCAAGGATTCGTCTTCGACCGACCCGTACCTGCCGACGAGTTCACCAAAAAACATCTCGAACCGGCTCAGGACGATCTCGCGTAGACCGCTCGAACAGACCGGGTGGCAAAAACCCGTTCGAGCCTATTCGACCGTGCCGTACACGAAACCCCAGCCGTGCCCTGCGATCGACGAGTTGATCTGATCGCACAAACGCTGGCGGTTGTACGTACCGGGCGGCAGAAGCTGCACCACCTCAAGCAGATCGGCGGGCAGATCGTACGCTTCGGCCATCAGCACCGCATCAAGGCGCCGCACGAACTCTTCGCTGGCGAACAGATCGTCGACGAGCTTCTGCATGACGCCGTAATCGGGGCTCTTCTCAATCGCCATGGAGATCCCTACGCCTGGGCGACGACATCGAAGCCCGCACTGGCAGCGACGAGCGCACCGGTATAGGAGGGCGTGGCGGCGCCGGTTGCGCGCAAGAACTGAACGCCTGCGCCACGGAGCTTCGTTGCCGCTTCGATCATGACATCGGGGCAGTAGTAAGGGTTCTCCTTCGTTGCGACGCCCTGTTTGGGATCATGCTTCCGCACGGCAAGTTGCACGAGCAGCGGTCCGTCCCAGATGGCGCGGACGCGTTTGGCAAGCTCGACCGTCTCATCGAGGGGGGCCGCCGTTGCAAACCCGACGACGCTCGCGCCATATTCGGCCATGAGCGAAACCGCTTCCTCGATCGGCTGATCGCGCCGTGAGATCGTTCCGTCCGCCTCGACGTCGATCGAGGCGAACACCGGACCGTCGTAGACCATGCGCACGCCCATGAGGGCGCACTGCACGTCGGGCAGGCTCACCATGCCGTTCAGGAACAGCGCATCGTACTCGCTTGCGCCGAATGCCCGCGCGGCATCGGCGTACTGATCGCGATTCTGCTTCAACGACGTTGCGCTCGATGCGTCGATCGGCAGATACGTCGGGCCGATCTCGGCGATGATATGCTGGGGGCGCAGCGAGCGCAGCACCGTCAGCGATGCCTCGGCCAGCTCGAGCGGGCGGTCCTCCATATTCACATGGGCGAGCCGCGCCGCGGTTATTCCCGCAGTATTCGTTACGAGGCATTGAGCTCCCGCCACCGATTCCAAACGATACGCCTCCCGAACCGCTTCGGGTTCGATCAGGCTCAAAAACTCGCGGTCGTGCTCGATATCGACGCCCTGCCGAGAGAGCACCTCGTCCACCGGTGCAGACAATACGAGCATATCCCTGTTGAACCGCATTTCGATATCGGGCATTCGACACTCCTTCGGGTTCGCCTCAGCTGTCGGTCGGTTTGTGCTTGAACCTATCATACACAACGCCCGCCGCGCAGATGGCAAAGCTTGCCGCAAGGCAGCTCCAGAACGCCGGATTCTGCATAGAACCTATACATATGAAAAGGGATCCGATCGTTGCGAACACGGGGGCCACAACGCCCTTGAAACGGCTGCGAATCTCGCCCGACCGCCATAAAAGGAATACCCGCACGTACAAGACGATGTAGAGTATGTAGCTCGATGCGATGGTGATTTCCGAGACGTCGGAGTTGGGAAGCAGGCCGGCGGTCTGCGTAACCACATGGAGCATTACCCAGAACGCCGAAACCGCAAGCGCCAGAACGCCCGATGCGATCGGCATGCCGAAGCGGCGGCTCAGACGGCCGACGTAACGCGAGAACGGTATGTCGCCCGAGAGGGCGAGCGCATAGGGCATACGGACGAACGAAAGCGTGAGTCCGTTGACCGTACCCATGACGGCAACGACCACGCCAACGGCGACAACGCGGGCGAACTGCGGGCCGAAGAGCTGTTCGGCAAGGTAGAACACGTGGCCGTCGCCCATGGCGACAACGGTATCGGGGCCGAGAAACGAAGATACCCCGACGAAATATCCGACGTAGATGGCCAAAATGATAATGGGCGCGACCACAAGCGCGATCGGAAGGGTTTTCTTCGCATTTTTGAGTTCTGGCGCGATAGCCGCCGAAACGATCCAGCCGTCGTAAGAAAACGCGACCGGCCCGATTGCGGCGATCCACGCGAGAGAAGCCCCCGCCGCCGCGGAGCCATGCTGCGAGAGCCCCGCGAGAGGATCGCCGAACACCAGACCGAAAAATGCGATGAGCAGCAGCGGTATGAGCTTGACGACGGTGGTCACGTTCTGGAAGGCCCCCGCGAACCGCGGTGCCAGCATGTTCCAGATGAAGCACAGGATCATGAACGCCCCGCCGATCAGCATTTGCAGGCCGATGCCCGCATCGATGTCGAACAGAATGCAGGTGTAGATGCCGACCGCCCAGGAAACCACGACGACGATCGAGGGGAGGTAACCGAAGATCGTGAACCAGCCGACCGCGACCCCGAACCGCTTGCCGACGAACGTTTCGGCATAGGCGATCAGGCCCCCGGGACCCTCGGTGCGGGCGGCGAGCTCGCTGAACGAGATGCCCCCGAACACGATGGCGAAAGCCGCCAGGCAGAACACGGCTACGCCCAGAGCGATGCTGCCCCCGGTTGCGGCGAGCACGTTATCGCTTTTGAAGAAGATGCCCGAGCCGATGCAGATTCCGATGATCATCGCCAGAGCCGTGAAGAAGCCGTACTTCTTCTGAGCGGGCGGCTGGGGTGATTCAACCGGACGTGCAGCGTCGGGCGGTTGGGCGGCTGCAGGCGCCTGGGCGGTCGCCGATAGCCGCGCCGCCTCGTTTTCGCCTTGCGGGGGCAAGGAGGCGCGACCTGCTTCGGGCGTATGTCTTTTCGAATAATTCATGGGTGACACTATACGCGTATCACGCGCGCAATTAGTCAACGCGAGCGCAACGATTTAAGGGGTGAGCGGTAACAGATATCGACATACCCCAGATGAGGGAGCCGTTAACCGCAATTTAGCCGCCAATCCACAAGACATTCACGGCTGATGCATATGTTCTTCAATGCTAACTTTTATACTGTACCCAGCAAACGGAAAGCTCCCCTCTTTCCGGTTTGCACTGCTTTTACCCCTCATTAAAGCAGTAGCGGTGCTAGGCACCGTATCATCCCCTCCTTGTGGGCCCGGGTGGAGTTCCCCTCTCCCCCGGGCCGATCCTTTTTTCAAGGCAAATCAAAGTGCGACGGCAACCTAAGACCGCCGAACGCTTCGACGGCAACGGCGGGCCCGCCAAAGGGTCCATCGGCGACAGGACCAATTGATAAGCCCGGCAGCGGAAGAACGCGCCGTTGCAAAACCAGCGGGAACCGCTCGTCGCCGCCAACCGACCGATCGGGAGCGCCAACGAGGGGCTTCACGGTTCCTTCACAGGCAAAACCAGAGCATCAACGAAACTTCTGAATGGTGTTTTCCCAGTTTAAATAGCATTTTTATGGCCTTTGTTACCGTCCTGATATCCAATTCACAATTCGCACACTCGTCGCACATACCGTCTGCAAGATGGGATTTTATACTGGCATCACGCAAACAAAGAAGGTTCATCCCCCCTTCAGTTTGCACTGCTTTTACCCCTCATAAAGCAGTAGCGGTGCTAGGCACCGTATCATCCCCTCCTTGTGGGCCCGGGTGGAGCTCCCCTCTCCCCCGGGTCGATCCTTTTTCTAGGCGCATTTGGTTTCACCCCTCGCCCTGCAAGCCGATCGGACCGCCGCGTTTCGCGCTCGGCATACGGCATCCGAGACGAACGCACCTCCGATGCTGCAGCAGAGCATGTCTCCATAGCGGTAGGCGTAGTCTGCAAGTGCTACAATTTCGGCAGAGAATCACAGTCGCATGCAGCCAACCGAAAAGGACCGGTATGAACATCGTCGTTTTAGATGCCTACGTCAACAACCCCGGTGATCTCAGCTGGAAACAGCTCGAAGCCTTCGGATCGGTCACCCTGTACGACCGCACCGCACCCGACGAAGTCGCCTTTCGCGTAGCGGATGCGAACATAGCCGTTTCGAACAAAATCACCTGGGACGAAGCCGCGCTTGACGCCGCTCCCAACCTTGAACTGATCGCCCTCACCTCAACGGGCTTCAACGTGGTCGATCTCGATGCCGCGCAAAGGCGCGGGGTCACGGTGTGCAACGTACCCGCCTATTCCACGCCGGATGTGGCCCAGATGACGTTCGCGCTGCTGCTCGAGCTCTGCCTCCATGTAGGCGCCCACTCGCGCGGGGTCATGAACGGAGAATGGGTGCGCAGCATCGATTTTTCCTACTGGGACTACCCGCTTGTCGAAATAGCGGGCAAAACGCTCGGAATCGTGGGCATGGGAAGCATCGGGCAGGCGGTTGCCCGCGTGGCGAACGCCTTTGGGATGGACGTGCTGTTCAACAGCCGTTCGGCAAAGCCCGCCTGCGAAAACGAGCATTGCCGGCAAGTCGGGTTCGACGAGCTGCTTGCCAGAGCAGATATCGTCACGCTTCACGCACCTGCAACCCCCGAAACCAACGGCCTCATCGATGCCGCAGCGATTGCGAAGATGAAAGACGGCGCGATGCTGCTCAACACGGCCCGCGGAACGCTCGTAGACGAACGGGCCGTCGCTGACGCTCTGATTGCAGGAAAGCTCAGCGGATTCGGGGCCGACGTCGTTGCAGTGGAGCCCATGACCCAAAACAGCCCCCTGCTCGATGCGAAGGATAAGAACATCGTCATCACGCCGCATATCGCCTGGGCGACCCACGAAGCCCGCACGCGGCTGCTCGACACGGTGTTCGCCAATATCCGCGCGTTTATCGAAGGACACCCGCAAAACGTCGTGAGCTAAGCAAAAACGGAGGCCGATGCGAAACGCCGCATCGGCCCCTGGAGTAAAAATGAACGCGCAGACGCAACGCCCTACCCGTGCGCCCTTTTGAACAGGATGTTGTTCGTCTCGAGCCAGCTTTCCACCGTTCCGGTATCGAAACCATCGGCCGGATCGATAACGAGTGCGTACATCTCCTCTTCTTGCAGCACCGCATCGAGCGCGTCGGTCAACTGGATCTCGCCGCCCACGCCGGGCTCGACATCAGCCAGAAGCTCCATGACGCGCGGGCTCAAAAGGTACCGCCCGAACACCGCAAGGTTCGACGGCGCATCTTCGAGCGCTGGCTTCTCGACAAGCGAATCGACCTTCCACACGCCCGCGGCAACCTCGGAACCCGCAATAACGCCGAACCTGCTGACCTGGTCGTCGGGCACGGGCACGACGGCGATCACGCTCGCCCCCGCATGCTCGTCCGATATCTCCTTCATGCGCGGAAGCATTGCGTTATCGGGTACGAGGACATCGCCCAGGAGCACGTAGAACGCTTCGTCTCCGGTCTTTTCCGCCGCGCAGCGGATAGCATGGCCCAAGCCGAGAGGTTCGTCCTGATACACGTAGCTCACATTGAGGTTTCCCGCATGCGCAACCGCATCGGCGAAGGCATCCTTGCCCTTGGCGCGCAGCGCGGCTTCGAGTTCAGGGGCGGGCGTGAAGTGATCCTCGATCGCCCGCTTCTCGCGGCTGTTGATGATAACGACTTCGTCGGCCGATGATGCCAAGCCTTCTTCGACGACGTATTGGATAGCCGGTCGATCGACGACCAGCAGCATTTCCTTCGGCTGCGCCTTGGTTGCGGGCAGAAAGCGCGTGCCCATGCCTGCGGCGGGAATGAGAGCCTTCATGTTCCTCCTCGATCTCAAGCGTCCTGTCGAATGTCGACGGGCCCTATGCCGCCGTGCGACGGACGCCCCTGCGAAATAAAGAAATCGACCGATGCCGAGCCATACGGCAGGGTGCATCGGTCGATTGTATCACTACTTGCTGCAGCGATTATTTGGTTGCGTTCTTCTCCGCTAAAGCCTCTTCGAGGACCGCGATCTGCGCCTCTGCCTTCTTCGTACCGCGCATGATCATGAACGCGTACACGAATAAAACAACGAGAAGCAGCGCATACGCCGCAATGATGTACGGTGCCGACGGAATAACGGTGCTATAGATTTCAACGAGAATTTCGTTCACTGGTTTTCCCTTTCCCTAATCTTCGAGCTGCTCTTTGATGGCTTCGACGCGCTGCGTGAGCCTCACCTGGCGAAAGCGCATGCGGTACAAGGCGAAGCCGAGCAATACCATACCGAGCATCACGACACCGACCGTCATGCCCATATCGCCCGTCATGCCGCCTTCGCGCAAAACCACCGGGTGGATGCTCGACGGGATAACGCGCGTCACCATGTAGCAGATCGGCACATCGACAAGCGCGATGATGGCGATGACCGAAGCGTAGGTCGCCCGGCGCTCGGGATCGTCGATGGCGTTGCGCAGGATGAAGTACGCGATCACGATGATCATGAGGATGAGGTAGGTGGTCAGGCGCGGATCCCATGTCCACCAAAGCCCCCACTCGAAGCGGGTCCACATCTCGCCCGTGATCATGGTGCAGACGACGAACAGAAGCGCTATCTCCATGCAGATCGACGTGCAGGTATCGAAGCGCTGTTCTTTGGTCATGAGGAAGCGGACGCCATAGTATCCGGCAAACGCCAAAGCCACGAACGAAACGAGCGCGACCGGCATATGGAAGTAGAATATCTTCTGCGAAAGCAGCTGGACGTTGGTCACCATCTGATCGCCAACCAGCACAGGCTCGCTGACCGCCGCGCCGTTCACCGGCGAAGCGTACAGAAACGCCATCAGGAACCCGATAACGAGAAGCAGCCCGCCCACACCGAGTGCGATCGGTGCGACCCGATCGGGCCATTGGCCAGACTCGGGCAGTTTGACAGCCCTTTTAGCTTTTTCGGCCATAACACTCCTTTTCTCCTTTACGCGGCAGGCAAGCCGCGTCTTACTTCCACCCCGTAGACAAGCGGATTTCCCGCCATTGTACCCCTAAACGCTGATGACGAAATCGTAGAGAACCCAGCTCAGCAAAACCATGATCACATCGTAGCCGCCCGCCAGCGCAAGCGACATCGTGAACGTGTCCATGTACGTTTCCCCGCCGACGATGACCGCGGTCGTTGCCGAAACGCAGGCGTAGAGCAGCGGAAAGATGAGCGGGATGAACAGCACGGCGAGCATCACGTCTTTCCCGCGCGTGTTGATGGTGATCGTAGAGAGCAACGTGCCGATGCCCGCAACGCCGATCGTCCCCACGAAAAGGGGCACGATTATGAGCCAGAAACTGTCCGAGGGCGTTGTGGAGGTGAGAAAGAAAAAGTAGAACAACGGCACCGTGATGATCTCGACGACCAGCAGGAACAAAAGATTCGACGTGGCCTTAGCCAGAAAGACCACCGAGCGGTCAAGCGGCACAAGCAGGATTCCCTCAAGGCACCCTTGCTCTTTTTCCGCCGTGAACGAACGGTTCAAACCCAGAAGCGACGTGAACACGATGAGCGCCCACAGCAGACCGCCGCTCATTTGCAGGATATCGAAGACCTGAGCCGTCTGCGCAAGCGCAGCTCCGTAAACCACGAGCACCAGCAATGCGTAGATACCCATGGAGGTGAGCATCTCCTTGGTGCGGAACTCCTGCTTGAGATCCTTCATCAGCAGGGTCTTGTATTGAGAGAACGTCGAAGGACGCGTAACGGAAACGCCCATGTCAAGCCACCCCCATGCCGACGGTCGCGCGATATATCCGAGAGAACTCCTCGAAATCGAGGTTCTCCTTCTCGTCGAACGCGACGATGCGGCCCTTCGCCAAAACGAGTGCGTGGGTGCACATGGAAAACCCTTTCTGCAAATCATGGCTCACCATGACGAAAGTGCGACCTTCGCGCACCTGCTCGATCAGGCCGTCGAATATTTCGACTGCATGCGGATCGAGACCCGAATACGGTTCGTCGAGGAACACGACGTCTGGATCGTGGATGAGGGCGCGCGCGATGGAAAGCCGCTGGGTCATACCGCGCGAGAAGGTTCTCACCGTATCGAGGCGCCGATGCTTGAGCTCGACGGCATCGAGCAGTTCGAGCACGCGCTCCTTGGGGTTTTCCACCCCGTAGAGGTTCGCTGCGAACAGCAGGTTCTCCTCGGCGGTCAGATCCATGTAGAGCATGGAGTTATGGGATATGAGCCCGATATGGTCGCGCACCTTATCGGGCTCCTCCTTGATATCGATTCCCATGAGCGTCGCACTGCCCGACGTCGCACGGGACAGCGTGGAGAGCACGCGAAGAAGCGTAGTCTTGCCCGCCCCGTTCGGCCCGAAGATCGAGAGGAACGCGCCCTGCGGAAGGTCGAAGGTCACATTATCGACCGCCCGACGGTTCCCGAAGACCTTCGAGAGCTTCGAGGTTGTTATGGCAGCGTCGCCCACGGTGCCTACGCCTCTTTTCCAGAGGGTTCGGCATCCGCATCTGAGGCGTCTTCGGTTACGACGACCTCTTCGGATACGACGGTTACCGAGCCATCGGCCCCTTGCGTTACTTCGACCGATTCCAAAACGGCGACCACGCCTCCCGAGGATCCGTTCCCGTCACCGGGATCGATCTCGCCGGGCTTGCCCTTCTTGACGGGCTTGCGCTTGCCGATAAGCGCGATGAGGATGCCGACCATCATGAGGCCGAAACCGACCCACACAAGCGAGATGCACGGGTTCACGCGCACGTCGAGCGCGAAATCGCCGTCGGTGTTCACGCCGCGGTACACGACGAAAAGATCCTCGGTCGGAAACCCGATGACGCTCGCGAGCAGCTTCTGCTGCTGAGTGGTCGAAACAAGCTGGACCGACGGGGCCACATGGCCCACGAACTCCTCGCCCTTGTACACATCGAACTCGAGCGTATAAAGGATATCGGTACCGTTCTCGAGCTCATCGATGGAGTTGCCGGTGTATTTGAGCGTGAAATCCTGGATGACGAACTCGTCGTTGGTGCCGCCGGTTTCGGGATCGTACTCCAGGTACTCGACCNCCGTTCACGAACATCAACGATCCGATGAGGCCCGCGAGGATGATGGCCATCGATATATGGGCGACGAACCCGCCATAGGTGGCCGCATGGTCTTTGAACATGCCGAACAGCGAGGCGAACACGTTCTTGCCGTGCTTTTTCTTGTAAGCCCGCAGACCGCGACCCAACATGAAGAGCGAATTGAAGAACAGAAGGCTCGCCACGATAAAGCCGACAACGGCCATCCCGTTGTAGTACCACGACGGGCCGTAATCGGTCACGCTCGCCGCGGTGCTTCCACCCGCCGCCACCATGGCATCGTAGCTCGGAAGCAGGTACATGAGGAAGTACGCCATGAGAATGACGAACAGCACGAGCGCGCAGATACCGGGAACGCGGGCGCGCTTCCAGAACTGCTTGCCCTCGGTCTTGCCCCACGAGAGCAGCGGGCAGACGGCGAGGATCATGCAGTAGATGATGCCGAGAGGACGGGCGATCGTGTTGTAGGTGCCCGCCGAAAGCGCCTGGCCGCCGAACGGCAGCCACGAAGGCAGCGCCGAGGAGATAGTCAGGTACGCGAGCAGGAACGCGAACACGACCATGATGACGTTGTTGAAGTAGTATGCGGCGTCTTTGGACATCATGTTCTCGATGGAATCCTCGCCGCCCTTCGAGGGGCCGAAGCTTTTCCAGCGGATAACGAGCCCGATGATGCCGGCCACCACCGACAAGACGATGAGAGCCAGGAACAGCACGAGCGAGACGCTATCGCCCTCGAACGCATGAACCGACTGCACGAGGCCCGAGCGGGTGATGAACGTGCCCACGATGACGAATGCGAACGTGATGCAGGCGCACATCACGCTCCAGCGCTTGAACGCGCCGCGCTGGCGGTACACCGTGAAGCTGTGGATGAGGGCGACGCCGACGAGCCATGAGAGCAAGCTCGCGTTCTCGACCGGATCCCAGCCCCAGTAGCCGCCCCAACCGAGCACGACATAGGCCCACACGGCTCCGAGGCCGATGCCGATGCCGAGGAACAGCCACGAGAAGATGGCGTAACGGGAGCTGCGCTCGACCCACGCCTTCGAGGGATCGTTCACGATGAGCGCCGCGATGGCGTACGCGAACGGGATCGTGAGACCCGCGTAGCCGATAAACAGCGTAGGCGGATGAATAGCCATGGCCCAGTGCTCGAGAAGCGCGTTCATGCCCCAGATCTGAGCGCCGTTGGTAAGCGCGCCTGTGGAGTCGAAGTACATCGCAGGCATAGCCGTAAAGGGCATGTTCGACTCGGAGAACAGCAGCACGCCCGCAAAGGCCGCCAGCACGATCTGGGAGACGAGCAGCGCCATGTTGTCGAGCTTATCCATCTTCTTCATAGAGCGAATAGCCACAACGGCGTTGAACACCGAGATCAGCCATGCCCAGAACAGAAGCGAACCTTGGCGGCCGCCCCACAGGCCGGAAAGCTTGTAAAGCCACCCGAGCGTGCCCGAGGCGTCGCTGTGGTTCTGAACGACGTATTGGATGGAGGTATCGCCCGTCATGAAACAGAACACGAGCAGAGCACAGCAGAACGTGAGCGCCACCGCGGAAAGGATAGAGGCGATGTATCCTCCCCAAGTAAGCGTCTCGACGAACCCGCTCGTGCGCTTGCGGCCCATCAGATGCCCGACGAGCAGGCACACAATGGATACTGCTACGCCAGCAAAGGCGATAAGCAGGCCGATCAAACCGTATGTCGACATGTATTATCCTTCCAGCGCAACGTCGGTCGCGCTAAACTTCGAATCGGAATTGAGCGAGCCGGTCAGCACGAGGGATGACCCATCCGCGATCTCGTCGGACAGGGCCCCGTCGAACAGGACCGCCATCTCGGTGCCGTCGGATGCGTCGACAAGGATGAAGCGATCGCCCTGGCCTGCGGCCTTGAGGCTTCCCGCCTTCACCGTACCGGCAACTTTGACCGGCTTGTCGTACACGCTCTCGCCATAGTCGAGCAGGCTCGCAACGCTCAAAGCATCGGATGCGTTTTCGTACTTCGACGGGCACTTCGTCACCAGTTCGGTTGCTTGCAGTACGCCGTTTTCATCGATCTTGCCGGTGCATATAGCCGTCACGTCGTTTCCGAACGTTGCCGCCACGCCGCCCTCGAAGCTCACAGGCAGTTGGACGGACGAATCGCCTTCCGGATCGTAAATAGCAAACGTCAACATGTTCCCGGTCGTCTCGAAGGAATTCTCCACCACATTGCCGGAAACCTGCACACGTTCGTTAGCATGACTGCCATCGGCAGCCTGCGCTACGGAAATCGACTTCGCCGCCGTCGAACCGCCCACAAGGGCCAGTACGACGATCAACACGATGACGATTACACCGGTTACTACAACCATACGCTTTTTCGTTTTCGCGTTCACGTTCGCCTCCTCGAATAACCTCGTCAATTGTCTAACACCTTTTTACTCTGGGAAGCGCGACGCGCGAGGAAAACAGAGTATTTACCGAATGATTCTGCGAGTTTGCCCTTTCGAGCGTATTGCACAGAACGTCTTAGTATTCCATCGAGCTTCCCAGCTCTTGAAAAGAGCCCGTCAAGGCATCGCGAGATGCGCTTGGCGGGCTCCCTCTTGCATATGCAATTGTCTTCGCCGTTTGCCTTTCGGCTCACAGCCCGTCGCCCGAAAACCGAGCGGCGGCTAAATTCTCGTAAACTACGCTACGCCCTCAAGCTTGTTGGCCTGAGCAGTCGTCAGCCAGCCGTCCGGAATCTCGGCATCGCTGTGGCACTGCGAGCAGTAGTTCACCGATGCACGATGTGCCTTGTGGCATTCGGTGCAGGCGATCTCGCCGTGCTGAGCAACGTGCGGGTTACGCTCCATGTCAGCCGTAGCCGCAATCAGATCCTGACGAGTCAGGTTGTGGCAGCCCTCGTTGAGGCAGAACTCGTCGGCCTCAAGACCGCGAGCCTCGACCAGATCTTCATCAGTGCGCTCGTAGAGCGGATACTGATAGTTACCCGAGATCCAGTTCATGCCCTCGGAGATCTGCTCGCCGAGCGTCGGAACGTGGCAACCGAGGCAATCGGTGCCTGCTCCGCCTTCGTCCTTCGAGATCTTGTGAGCAACCGCCATCATGGCGTTGGTGTTAGACACCTCGTTGCCGTACTTATCGACACCGGCGGTACCCGGCTCCTGCTCGAAGCCTTCGACGTACGGGTCCATCGGAGTATGGCAAATGGCGCTGCAGAAGCTAGGCTGTTCGTGCCAAACCCAGAAGCCGGCACCAGCTGCTATGAGAACTACCACAACAACGCCAACAACGATAGGCCACTTCTTCTTTTTCTTCTTCGGAGCGGCCTCCGGAGTCGCTACGGTTTCTTCTTCAGTGGCGGCTTCCACTTTGGATTCTTCTTCGCTCATCTCTTCTTTACCCCCTTTCTACATTTTCTCTCGCTTACATTGTCGTGCCCCTCGCGGCATTGCAGCAAAACGCACCGCAATACGAAACAAAAGCACTTTACCACAGGAATGGTATCCGACAAGACCTTAAAAACCTATCACCCATTTAGGGGGAATTAGCCCGAAACGCCCCACTTTTTCGAGTGAAACGGCAAAAATATCCAATCTTGGCGGGGTAATTGCGCGGGAGGGAGGCCCGTTGGACCTCCCTCCCATTAGGAGAGACTCAAAGATGCATGGTTTACAGCATGGCCAGCGCTTCGTCGACGGCAGCCTCGGCCTTATCGAGCGTTTCGAAGGTCAGGTCGGGATTGTGGGCTCCCTCGCTATTTTCAACCATCACGAAATCCCAATAAAATTGCGCCGTCCGATGGAGCTTCTGGAGCTCTGCCAGCTGATCGTCGGAAAGCGTACCGGCGTTTTTCTGCTCGGCGATCTTGTTGATCATGTCCTCGATCTTCTCGCTGATAGCCGTTACACGCTCTTCCTCCTCGGCCTGCCAATCGGCAACCTGCTTCTTCAGGTCGGCATGGCAGTTCTTGCAGTCGCCGTTCAACAGCTCCTCGTTCTCGAGCGGACTCGTCCAGCTGTGCGATACGAACTCGGTGCCGTCATCGGAAGTGGTAGTGCCCATATGGCAATCGGAGCAGCTGTAGCCGTTCTTCGCCATCTGAGTCTGCTTGCCGCCGTAGATCGTCTCGAACTCGGGATGCTGCACCTTGATCATCGCAGCACCCGTGTCCGGATGTTCCCAATCCTTGAAGCCCAGCTCGTCGTAATACGCGAGGATGGCATCGGGAGTCATCGCATCGGTGCCCGTATACGGATTGGTAGTCGCCTTGGTCTCGGGGTTGAAGTAGTACTCGTTGTGGCACTGCCCGCAAACCTGAGCCTCCATGGGAACGTTCTTGGCATCGTCGCCTATGGCCCTCACGAAGAACTGGTTGCCCACGGTAAGCGATTGGGGATCGTTCGCATGACAGTTGGCGCAGCTGATCGGTTCGGTGAACTCGTTGATGAGATCGTTGAACTTCTCGGTGTACACCTGCTCGCCTTCGGTGTTCACCATATTGGTGAACTGCGGGGTCTTGCAGCTAATGCAGTTGGCGAGCTGCTCCTTCTCGATGGTTCTCGGCGAGTTCTTCACGCTCTCGAGCGAATACAGGTGGCTCGAAGCCTCGTCATAGCCCAAGGCGAAGGCGTACCCTTTGTACATCGTGTTGAGCGCAGGGTACAGCTCGAGGTAGTTGTGCTTGCCGGAATCGGGCGAGTTCGCTTCGTTTTCCATGTACGTTGCGTACTCGTTGGGATAGATGCCTTTCCACATCTCGGCGGTTACGACCCCGAACTCGTCTGGCGTGGGGGTCTCAACCTGTTTCGGCTCCTCTTTCTGCTCGTCGGTGCCCTTGTTCTGATCGGCCGAGTTGTCTGCCTGCGGAGCACAGGCTACCAGGCCCATGAACAACGCGATAGCGCACATCGAGCTCAACCAGAGGGCGAGTTTGTTGCGTTTTCTCATATATCCTCTCCTTTCGTCGTCTCCCATCACGAAATATACACACATTCGGCAGGGGATACGGCGGCGACGTTACGTCATGGGAGTTTGCACGAGTCAAAACTAGGGGAAAACCCTTTATTCTCGGTTCAGACGCAAAAACGCCGGACCCGAGGGTCCGGCGTTTGACAGTCCGCTACGCTTGATGCGTTCGCACCGCTAGCCGTTGCGGCGTTTCACGAAGAGAAGCGCAGTGCCTGCGAGAAGGGCCAACGCACCGAGGCCGACAAGCGCGAGAGGCGAATCCCCCGTAGCCGCCATGCCCTTGCCTGATGCGGCAGGCCCCGGCAACCGCGTACCTCCCGTATCCGAAGACGGATCGGGCACGGGCGCCGGATCGGGGTCGGGCTCCGGGCCGGGATCGGGGTCGGGGTTGGGACCGGGCGGGATGGGCATCTCCTTCCATTTGGCGAAGTACGCCTTATCTTCCTGATCGGCGTTCGAGAACGACGTCACCGGGCTTCCCGAATGATCGGCGCTTTCGTACCACCCGACGAACGCATACCCGTCCTTCGTCGGCGCGGGCAACGCCGTCTCTTCGGCTCCGAACGCATACGATGTCGGCTCGATGCCCGTGATCGGCGTCGCACCGTCCTCGTCGAAGTACCGAACGGAGAACTCGCCCCAGAGCGCCGTTGCCGTCGTATCGCCTGAAACCTCGATGGAGCCGACGCCGCGGTTGGGAAGCATCGTGCCATCGTCGTTCCAGCCCCTGAACGACTCGCCGACGCGATCGGGACCGGCCTCGGGCCATTGGAGGTAGACCGATGCAGCGTTTCGAGGCATCGCATACATATCCGCAACGACTTCGCCGGTCAAAACGTCAACGCCTTCGGCTTCGGCATCGTTTTTGTACAGCACCGATCCGCCATCGGGATCGATCGTCAAACGATGCGACATCATGCCGTCGCCAACCCCGAGCGTCAGCTTGCCCGATAGCGTCAACGTTTTGCCAAGCGCCACCGACGCCGTCGATCGATCGGCACCCGCGTTCTGCAGCAGCAGATGATTCTTCATGGCAAAGCTCTCGAGGAAGTTGATCGAACCCGACGTGCCTGCCCCGATGAGCACCTTGTCGCGATCCGCGCTGTCGGTAAACGCCGCATCGCCTACACGCAGGTTGGCGATGCCGCCGTCGGCTGCGCTGCCCGCAGCCGACGCGGGGGCGACCCACAGATCGTGCCCGAGGCCCGTCTCCGACGAGTTGCCCGCGATCGAGCCTGCATTGACGTCGTACGTCGCGTTAGACACGTACACGCCGCCGCCGTACTGGCTTGCTTTGTTGTTCTCGATCGTGCCGGCAATCGCGCCCTGCGCGTACCCGACGACGGCGACGCCGCCGCCATCCGAGGCGACGTTGCGCTCAACGAGCGAATCGCTCCGCACCGAAAGCGAGCCCTCGTTGGTTACAAGAACGCCGCCGCCCCTGCTCGAGGCCTCGTTGCCGATCACCGAACCGGCGACATCGACCGATGAGCCGGAAGCGAACACGCCACCGCCGTTGATGGCCTTGTTTCCCTGCACAAGGCTGCCCGCCTCAGCGGTAAACGCGCTCGAACCCTGCAGCAGGATGCCGCCGCCCGATGCACTCGCCGTATTGCCCTCGACTCTCGATCCACCCGACAGCGTGAACGTGGAGGCGGCGAACAACGTGCGGTAGTACACGCCTCCCCCGTTTGCGGATTCGTTCCCGGATACCACGGAGTTGTCGCCGATACTCAAAGAACTCGCCGAGTACGCACGGCCGATGGCCCATAGGCCGCCGCCCTGGCTGCCCGAGCTGTTGTCGTTGACAGTCGTACCGAGAACGGTCATGTCCAAAGCGCCATCCGATGCCGCATAGAGGCCGCCGCCGTTATCGGTAGCGGTGTTATTCGAGAATTGCGAGCCGACCACCGTGAGATCGTAGGTTTGCGGAGCGTCCCGGTGGTACAGGAACATGCCGCCGCCCGTTTTGGCCGTGTTGGACGAGGCAGCAACGCCCGTAAGCGCAAGGGAATCAACCGGCTTGCTGCTGGCGACATAGAGGCCGCCTCCGGCACCGTCGGCAGAATTTCCCTCAAGAACCGTACCGGCAAGGCTGAGCGATTGCGCCTGGGCATTGCGGGGGTTCAGGTAAAGCCCGCCGCCGTGGTTCGCCGCGCTGTTGCCCGAAATCGTGCCGTCGACCGTCGCGAAATCATCGGACCTCATCAAGCGCACGACCACACCGCCGCCGTTGTTTGCGCGGTTGCCGCTCACCGTTGCGCCCGCCGCCATTGAAAACCCTACCGACGAGGCCCCTGTCGCGTTGTAAACGTTGATGCCGCCGCCATCGCCGTTCGTACTGTTGCCGGTTACAAGAGAGCCCGGCTCCAACGACACGGTTCCGCCGTTCGCATAGATGCCGCCACCGCTCGAAACGGCGGTGTTGTTTCGAACCACCGCCCCGCCCTGCACCGTAACGCTCCCGCCTATCGCGTTCACCGCACCGCCGTGGCCAACCGATCGGCCGTTCTCCAAAACCGAGCCGGAGCCGAGCACAAGGCTGCCGTTCGTCAGATAGACGTGCGCCCGCGCGCCCGAAATGCCCTGCCCGTCCATAGTCACATTGGAAAGCGTCAGGCCGTTGCCGTTGTCGACGCGAATCAAGTAGCCCGCATAACCGGAGTCGCGGATAAGCTTGTAGTCGTCACCGTCCGGGTTCGAACCGTCGATCGTGATGCTCTTTGCCGTCGAGCCCAGGTTTATTTGAGCCGTAACGAGAATATCGGCCTTGAGTGAAACCGTTTCACCCGACGAAGCGCTGGAGATCGCCGCTCTCAACGATGCGAAGTCGTTCGCCTCGAGCGTCGAGAGCAGGGAGATCTCGTCACCTTCGCCCTCGTCATCGAGAGATTGGGACGAAATCCCCTCGTCGCCCCGGGCGGGCGCATCGAAAGACGGCAGCTCGCCGACAGAGGGTTCATCCGAACCTGCGGCGGGGTTTTCGTCTCCAGCAGAACCGTCGGCGTCTTCCAGGTCGCCCCCTTCTGCCGCACCCTGCCCCGCTTCGCTCGGCGCATCCGGATTTTCGCCGCCCCCTAATTCGGATTCAGCATCTTCCGCATTCGACTCGAAAGGCCGGGCTTCGTCCGCTTTCGACGCACCGGGCGCCGTGGAAGAATCCGTCGCCTCGGCTGTGGCGACCATTCCGCCTGCGCCTGTGATTCCCGTGAAGGAAAAAGCCAGCGCAAACGCCAGAAAAATCGCCAGCGCACGCCGCGGCGCCGTCTTCGTGCCGTATCTTTCCATAGTTTTCTTCATGTATGTCGCGTCCTTATTTGCTATGTAATTTGTTACAAAATAACATATTGCACATACATGAGAAAACGACACACCATTGGACGGAAAGAAAATTTATAACTTCATGCTAATCGCAGGTCATAGGCAGTTCTTCGATAGAGACCTCTCCTTTTTGCAGATACAGCACATCCATCAGCCCGCAATTTGCGCGACAATGCGGTACCGCAAGCAAGCAGGCAGATCGGCTGATACGCCCTGATGCGACCCGCAAAACAACTGGCGCCGCGCGGGTCTGCCGCCGTCCCGGCCGAGCGCCGCATCGGTCACTCGCCGCCTCATACGCCTAGGCCGCTTAACCGCCTTGGCCGGCTCAGCCGTCCCGCTGCGCCGCCCTAGCCGCCAAATCCGTCGATCGCATCGAGCAGGTCCTGCTTCGAATGAACGCCAACCTTTCGATAGATGTTGCGCGTGTAGTTGCGCACGGTGTTTTCGGAGTAGCTCAGCTGCTTGGCGATAACGCCTCGGCTTCTGCCCTGGGCGATCAGCCGCACGATATCCACTTCGACTGCGCTGAGGCCGAACGAGCTGCCGAACAGCTCGAAGGGGTCGTTCTCCTCTTCAAGGTTGACGGTTATCGGGGGCAAGGCGTCGGGAAGCGCTTTAAGCTCGTAAGCCAGCGGCTGCCGAATTTGCGGCTGGGGGCGAAGCACCAGGACCATCTCGATCAAAACCACAAAGGCCATGCAGATAAGCAACCAGAGCGCATGATCGAGCGTCGGGCCCACCATGTATACGATGATCCGCCCGATGCTCATCGCCAGCAGCGCGCCGCCGTACACGAACCCATATATCAAAGCGGTCTCCTTGCGCGAATGCCTTCCTATGAGGGAAATGAAGAAAACGAGCGGAATGTAGAAGCAGGTTATCGCATTGGTAGCGAAGAACGTCCCCACCTCTTCGGATCCCGGCCAGCCGCTCATCAAAAAACCTATGCAGGCTATCATGAGGGCGTTTTCAAAACCCCAATACGCCGACAAGCTGAAGCCCCTCCCCCGCACGAGCACCCACCAAACAGCAAAGGCAATGCAGGCTATCACGAGAAGCTGATGGATGGAGCGCACCGTTTGAGACAGCTCCCTGATCCGACCATCGGGGTAGCCGAGCGCAAGCCCGAGCAAAAGCGCATACAGGAGAAAGGCGATGACGAGCTGAACGACGTAGGGGCGATAACGATCGCTGTAAGCCGTATCGCACTGCTCCGCCGCCGGATCGCCCCTCTTATCCAAAACCGCCATCGATTGCCAGTAGGCGATCACCGAAAGGGCAGGTATGAACAGGTTGAGTATGCCGACGACTTCGGCACTCAGGTAGCCGGCTCCCAGCGACAGCAAGCACGAAAGCGCCAATCCGCCGGCAGCGTAGAGGAAGGCTTCGCCGGGCTTGAGCCTTTGCAAAAAGAACACCCAGATGATCTCGCCGCCAACAAGGCCCATCCCCCCGATCACGAAACGCGCAACCTCGAAGGTCACGGTTCCGAAAAACAGATCCACAAGGTAAAACACGCCCGATAAGGTCATGAGCACTAAGCCCGACCACACGAACAAGGATTTCGTGCCGTGCGAAAACTTCGTTCTGTACGACAGGAACAAGAGAAGCGCGATCACGCCGACCCGCACGATATTGGCGCCCACCGTCACATGGCCGTAATCGGCTGAGAAATGAAGGTTGTAGAAGTTGTACTGGTACCACAGCCGCATAAGGCCCATGCCGAAAAACGCAACGGATAGGCCAGGCAGAAACACCGCCTTGAAATCAGAAAACGACCCCGTATGCAGATCGGGATCGGCACCGGACCGCTGTGGTTGCTTCCTCATGCACACCTCCTCCCGAAGAAGGGATTATAGCATTCGCCGACCGCGCTTTCGGCTCATCCCCCAGATCGCTGCTCAGAAGACAGCCGTTTTACCTGCAGGTTTGCAAATAGGTACATTTTGGACGCCGCCAGGATACCTTTCGAGCCTAGCAGCGCACCGCAGCGGCACCTAAGCTCGCAGCGGCTCGATCACGCGAGTCCAGCGAAGAAACGGTGCCCACAGGGAAAGTGGGCGGAAGGAGGCAGATGATGTCAGGGAGCATGAGCAGAAGAACGTTCGTGCAGGGAGCCGCACTGCTCGGCATCTACGGGGGCTTGATGGGATTCGGTTTGACGGGATGCGCCGCCAAACCCGAGGAGAAGGCCTCAGCCGGCTGGATCGCCGGCACATACAGCGCCGACGTGGTCGGCCATAACGCACCGTTCACCATCGATGTGACGTTCTCGGATACGGCGATCACTGCAATCGACACCGGTACGAGCCAGGAATCGCTCGGCGTGGGCGCTTACGCGCTTGAAGAGATCGCTTCGAAGATGATGGAATACCAAACGCTCAACTGCGACACGGTAACCGGAGCGACCCTTTCGAGCATGAGCCTGCTGCAAGGCGTCAAGGATTGCGCCGACCAGGCCGGCGCGCTTAAGGACCTCGAAGGAAAAGCGGCCCCCGAAGAAGAGATCGCCGACACCTACACGGCTGACGTATGCGTGGTCGGAGGCGGCGGCGCCGGCCTTGCCGCGGCCATATCTGCGGCGCAGGAAGGCGCCACGGTCGTCGTTGTGGAGAAGTGCGGCATCACCGGCGGATCGACGAACGTTTCCGAAGGCGCGCTCAATGCGGTCGATCCGGAGCGTCAGGAAAAACAAGGCATCGAAGACTCGATCGAGACGTTTTACAACTCGACGATGGAAGGCGGCCACAACCTCGGCGATCCGACGCTGGTCCATTACCTCACCGACAACGCCCTTGATTCCGTCCATTGGATGGAGGAGCTTGGCGTCGAATTCAAAGACGAGGTTGGATCGGCCACCGGTTCCCTCGGCGAGCGCAGCCACTACCCCGCCACGCCTTCGGGCAACACCTACATCCGCTCGTTCGTTTCCTATATCGAGAAGAATCCCGACAAGATAACCCTGCTTAACGAGATGCAGGTAACGAAGCTCGCAACCGACTCGAACGGCGCGGTCGTCGGCGTCGAGGCCGCTTTCCGCGGCGAGAAGCCCGTGACCGTCGAAGCGAAATCGGTCATCATCGCAACCGGCGGATTCGGAGCCAATGTCGAATACCGGCAAAAGGTGAACACGGGCGTCTGGTCGAGCGTCAAGCTCGACGACACCATCGGGTGCACCAACATCAAGCCCTGCGCGCAAGGCGAAGGCCTCGAGCTCGCAGAAGGCGCCGGCGTCGAGCTCGTGGGCTTATCCGACATACAGCTGCACCCCTGCGGGACACCGGGCACGGGGCTCATGGAGGATATCCGCACCTCGGGCCGCAACCGCATCTTCGTCAACAAGGAGGGTTCGCGCTTTGTCAACGAGGGAGCCGAACGCGACAAGCTGTGCGAAGCCATCTTCGCGCAACCGGAATCAACGTACTGGATCGTCGTCAACACAGTTCGCTACCCCTCGGAAACCGAACCAGACGCAAACGGCGCCACGATCGAGAATATGCTCTCCCTCGGGCACATCGTCAAAGGCGAGACCATCGAAGACCTGGCAGAACAGACAAAAATGGACGCCGCCAAGCTCCAAGCTTCCATCGATGCCTACAATGCGGTCGTTGCCGGAGAAGCCGAGGACGAATTCGGGTTCAAGGCGGGCAACACTGCCGACGTGCAGCTGACGGAAGGACCCTGGTATGCGTGCAGAAAGGTGCCGACCGTTCACCACACCATGGGCGGCATCAAAATCGACGTGGAATGCCATGCGCTCGACGCAACGGGGGCCCCGGTGAAAAACCTGTACGCATGCGGCGAGTGCACGGGTGGAATCCACGGCAGCAACCGCCTCGGCGGAAATGCCATCGCCGACTGCATGACATTCGGCAGAGTTGCGGGCAAGCAGGCTGCCGCGAACGCAAGCGCATAGAGGCCGACCAGCCGTCCTGATCGTTCGTCGGGCCGATGCGGATCGGCCCGACGGCATGCGCCCGCGCCCGCTCGCCGCAAGAGGCAGCTCGCCAGCGGAGGCCGAGAGAAATCGGACAATCGGCTTAGGCGCCCGCAACAGCGCGGGCGCCCGCCGCTACCTGCGATGCGCTTTGCGTCCCAGCGCGAGTGCCGCAACGAGCGCTCCCGCCAGGGCCACGGCAACCAAAATGCCGACCGCAGCCGCTACGCCGTCCCCCGTTGCAGACGCCGCACCGGAAGCCGGCTTCTTGCCGTTCGACGGATTCGACGGATCGCCGAGATCGGTCGGCGCGCTCGGGTCTTCAGGGTCGGGATCGGGGTCAGGGTCAGGGTCGACGACCTCTTCTTTCTGGTTCTCAACCTGCCCGATGGCAAACGAAAGCGTAGAGCGGTCCAGTTCGACGGCGAAAGCCTCGTCGGTCATCACGTAACCGTCCGGCGCCGCAATTTCGCGCACCAGATACGAACCTTGCGGCATATCGGCAAACACAACCGACCCGTCAGACCCGCTTTCGGCCGTATCGAGAGGATCGTCCGCCTCGGGATCATCCGCCCCATCCCAGATGCCGAACGTGGCGCCGGCGAGCGGCGCGCCTTCTCCGTCGGTCTTGGTCAGCGCTATCGATCCCAAGCTCAAAACGTTCTCGATCTCGCCGAGATCCACCAAAAGCTGCGAGTTGCTCACGATATCGGCAGGGTACTCCGCACCATCGAGCTCGTAGCCATGGGGGGCCTCCGTCTCTTTGACGATGTAGCTTCCTGCGGGCATGTCCGCGAACTCGACCGCCCCGTCAGACCCGCTTTCCACGGTTTTAAGCGGCTGATCGGTTTCGGTGTTCGCACCGTCGGCCCAGATGCCGAAGGTGGCCTCGGCGAGCGGATCGCCGTTCTCGTCTACCTTGACGAGCTTCACCGTGCCATCGAGCGCCCTGACAAGACCCGCGTCGACATCGGTGCGGGCATCGCCGCTTTCGAGGGCGAACTCCTCGGTATCCCACGAGTCCTTGAGCTTCGAATCGTTTTCAGCACCGCTGCCGCCGACGGCATGCGCGGCCGGGACGTAATCGTCAAGCGCATCGACCGCTACCTTATAGGTACCGGGCTTAAGGCCCGTAAACGCATAGCGCCCGCCATCGCCCGTCGTCATCGAACCCGCCTGCACCGGCGAACCGTCGACCATGCGGTACAAGGTCACCTTCGCACCCGCGAACCCAGGTTCGTGAGATTCCTGCAACCCGTTCTCGTTGACGTCCTCCCAAACGTAATCGCCCACGCTCGCCTTCGCGTAGAAACCGCCGTCGATGTTGAGGGGATTCGTTTCGGTGGCAAGGTTCACCGTCGCGCTCGCCCGATAGGTATCGCTGCGAACGAAATCATTGTCGACCGACTTGTCGGAACCAACCCGATGGTCGGACAGCTCGAGGTTAGCGGGCATGTCGACTTCCACGCGATAGCGCTCGGGAAGCAGTCCCGTGAATTCGTAGCGCCCATCAACATCCGTTGTCGTCTGAGCGACCAAGCTGTCATCCCAATCGTAGAGGCGCACGGCCTTGTTCGAAAAGACGGGCTCGCCCGCGTCACGCAGGTCGTTTCCGTCGGTATCTTCCCACAGGATGCCGGCGAGCTTCTCGGTGGCGCCGTTCTCACTCAAATAGAAACCGGACTTGTGCGGCTCTCCGGGAACGATGTAGCCGCCCGCATGTTTTCCGCCCGCCGACATGGTGTTCCATGCGACAAGCGTGCTACCGCCGTCGTTTTGGGGAAGCGTTACCTGCATGCGCATGCCGAACGACTCGGTCGCGAGCAATCCGTCGGTCTTCACGAGCTTAACGGCCTTCGCGGTAGGAGGCAGAGAAGACATTCCATCCCACGGAATCCACGTAGCCCCCGACAGTGCCGAAAAGTCAGTTAGCTCGATGCGGTTCGTGGCGGGCGTCGCATCCTCTGAGTAATACAGCTCGCACGAAGACGGCAGCGCACTGCCATCGGCAAGCGTCATACCGTCGACCTGCAGCGCAACCGTGCTCTTCTTCGCGTTGTCGCTCAGGGCCATCACGTCGCCGAGAGTCGGCAGCATATCGATGACGCGCACCTCCTCGAGATTCGTCGATTCGGGATTCGTGATGTCGAGCGAGTAATAGCCCGTCTTGGGTGCCGACGAGGTATCGACCGCCTGCGTGAGCGCGTAATCGGTCCCATCAGTCGATGCAAGCTTGAGGGGGTTCATCCCCAACCCATTGTCGACAGGGTATCCCTGCCGAAACGTCGCGCCGTAGGACTGACCGGGAATCGCATCAATGATCGCCCAGTCGGCTGGGAGCACGTTGAGCCACCAGTTCGTCGCCTCACCGCCGTTGGTGTATTGCTGCGTCGGATCGTCGCTTGCAACGAGGTAGCGGAAGTAGGCGTTCGACCCGATACCCGGCTTCGCGATGCCCTTGAGGCTGATGCCGTATTGCGTCCATGCGCTCGTGATGTCGCCGTTCCATTCGACCTTGACGAGCTGGTAGCCGTTGCTGGCCTTCGTCACCGACCATGTGGCATCGGGAAACCGGTCGTCGAGCGCCACGTCGAGGATCTCGATGTTCGGATCGACGATCAGATACGACGTCGCATCGCGCAGCACCGAGTTGTATATGAAGTGGCGGATGCTGTACGTGAGTTCTTCGCCGGGGATAATCGGGTTGGGCGACAGGGGGTTTTCGTGCCCCGCGATACCCACCTGGGGATTGTTCGCCACAACGTTCGTCTCGGCGGTACGTGCGTTCTTCACGCCCTCGTCCTCGATAGAGACGTACGAAGAGTTGCCTGGGAAACGGATCTCGCCAGTCATGTAGGCGCCATTGGTAAGCTTGTTATCGTCGTACGAGGTTCCCGAAGTCGTTATCGCATCGGTTGTGGTGGAGAGGATTCTGATTTTCACCGGACTCGAGCCCGCAGGCACTTCGCTTCCATTCGAGCCGAAGAATTTGAATTGAACCTGCGTGACGTAATCGCCCGGATCGAGCGCCAGGCCTTCAACGCTGATCTGTCCCACTGCACTCGGTTCGCCTGCGCTTTGCCATGTGCCCGGGTTCGCGCTCGTCTGGTAGAGCATCTGCGTCCTGACGGTTTGCCCGTTGACAGGATCGAGGATCGCGTACGGCGTCCAGGTGACCGTTCGATACTCGACCGCATCGAAGAAATCAGCCTCCCCTGCGCGTATCGGATCGTCGGTGAGCGTCGCGTCCCTCATGTCGGCGTAGGGCGTGTAGTCGAGCTCGAACGTAAGCGCCTGGCCTCCCGTTCTAAACACCTGGTAGGTTGCGTGCTTCATGAAGAAGGCATTGGCATCGGAGCCGCCGTTTTGATGGGATACCGTCTCGTTGATGAAACCCGTTTCCGCGATAGGGGTTCCATCGAACCGCGTTGCCGTATAGGTGGCCTTGATCTCGTAATCGGTGGTACCCGGCGAGGTCATCGGCGGGTAGCTGTACAAAACGGTGATCTTCTCTTTGGTTGCCTGGTTGCCCACGTTAAGCGTTCCTATGGGCACGGTTGCCACCTTGCCGCCCGCCCCATCGTCGACCACCGCGTACTCGACCCCTTTGTACACGACGGAAAGAACTTCCGCATCACCTGGGAACTCGATTTTCACCGACGCGCCGTTCTGATTGAGGCCGCCCAAGTGCGCCTCGCGCATCAAATCGATTTCCGCCGTATGAAGAAAGATCGGGTTGATGTCCTGAGGTGTCACCTGCATGACGGTTCCAAGAGGCAGGTTGGTCGGATTCGCCTCGTCGGGCGTCATGGTATGGGAATACGCGTTCGATGCCTCAAGCTTGATCTCGGGCTGGAACGACTCGCTGGGAAGGCTCACGCCCGCCGGGAAGCGGAACCAGCACTCGAGCTTTTGCAGCGATCCGACCGAGATCTCGTTTTTGTACGAGACGGTCACCGTATCACCTGGCTGCGGATTTGCGGGCTCGACCGTATACTGCCCGTTGGTCGTTGGAAGCGATTGGATTTCGACGTTGGCGGGAATCTTGAAAGATACCTTCGTGTCGCGCAGTCCCTCGGTCGTTGAGCCGCCGGCGCTGTTGCTGTTCAGCTCAATGACCATCTTGAAGCTCGCACCCGAAAGCGGATCGACGGGCGTCGTGGTTACCGAACCGGTCAGGTAGGCGATCTCGCCTGCCAGAAGGCCGATGCCGCCATCGCTCGCCGCCGCACTTTCGGACTCGGGCGCCGCCATGGCCGCTTTGTCCGATGGACCCGCCCCATCGCTTGCCGCATCATCATCGCCGGACCGCTCTGCGTTTTCGTCGGTCGCAGCGACGTCGTCGCCCTTCGGCGAATCACTCTGTGTTTCGCCGTCGGCCGGGACCGACTCGGCAGAACCGGAAGCGGCGGACGCATCCATGCTTTCGGCAAACCCGAAGCCGGACACGGGTATCAGCGATAGCAGCAGGCAAATTGCCACGAACAGGGCGAACAGTTTCCTCGTCCCCCGCGAAGACTGGGCATTCCCGATCATACTCTCTCCTCATCCTCGAGCCCCTTGATTTATATAAGAGGTTCTATAATTATGGAAGAGATTATATACATTCTTCGAGATTTGTCATCACAAAGGTGGCAAAAACCACAGCCGCCCCGCCGAAACGACTTTTCGCCGTTCCGACAGGGCCTTGCTTTACTTGGACAGAGCTTTTCTTTACCGGCAACCCGGCCCGATGCAATCGGGCGAGCTTACTTTCCCGCCCCCAACATAGCGTCGATATCGAGGTCGCCTTCGTATATATAGTAAACGGATGTCTGCATGTTCTGGCTTTCGAAGATCGTATGGGCGTTGCCGTCGGCAAGGACCTTCGCCACATCCGATTCAGGATCGTCGAGATCGCCGAAACGGCGAGCGTGGGCCGGGCAGGTGGCCACGCAAACCGGCAGTTCGCCCTGCGCCACTCGGTCGTAACAGAAGGTGCATTTCCCTGTGGTGTTCGCTTTGTGGTACGAAAACACCGTCTCTTCATAGGCCGTCATGCCTTCATCGTGATTGGGTTCGACCTCAACCATGAGCTTGCGAGCACCGTAGGGGCATGCGGTCACGCAGCTTTCGCATCCGATGCAGACCTCCTGGTCGATAAGCACGACCCCCTCTTCGGTCTGGTAGGTTGCCCCCGTCGGACAGACCGACATGCAGATCGGATCGATGCACTGCATGCACGCATGCGGCAAATAATCCACCTTCACATCGGGAAACGTTCCCGACTCCTGCTCGTTCACATAGCTGAACCTCACGTTTTTCGGAAGCCCGTTATGCATCGTGCACCCGACCGAGCACGCCCTGCATCCCACACAACGGTCGAGGTCTATCGTCATTCCATAATGGCTCATCGCTGATTCCTTTCCTCTTCCTGCGAGTCCTATGCCTTGCTTGCTTCAACGAAAAACGAGTGAAGCGAAGGCGATTGCGATACGGGATCGAGCTCCGTGCCGTCGACAAGCGCGTTCAGGTTGCTGTCTTCGTAGGCCCACGGATCTCCCCAGCCGCCGTCGACCCACAGCACGCCAGCCATGACGCGCTCCGAGACGTTAAGCAGAAACTTCGCCTCGCCGAAAAGGGAGGTGAGCTTGATCCATTCGCCATCGGCAAGCGAGCGATCCTTCGCGTCGACGGGGTTCATGAGCACTACGGGATCGGGCCGGTTCTCGCGCAGGTACGGGTTGTTGCGGTATTTGAAGTGAGCGTAGTACACGATGCGCCTGTTGATGCCGATCAGCGGGTAAGCTGCCGCCACCTCGGGCTTCGTGGAAGCCGATGCCGCCGGGGGCACGTAGGCGGGCAGCGGATCGTAACCGTTCTTCTTGAACGCGAGATCGACCAGATCGACCTTCCCGTCAGGCGTGTTGAAGCCAGGTTCGCCGTCAGGACGAAGTCCACCCGTTTCGTACTTGCGGTATTCGTGCTTGCCGACGATCTGCGTCGGATTAGCCTTGAGGTCTTCGAATGTGAGTCCCGAGGGAGTGAGCGCGTACGTGATGAACTCCTCTTGGTTCGTCCATGGGTATCCTTCGGCGAATCCCATGCGCTCGGCGAGCGCGTACTCGAAGTCGTAGGTGTTCATGATGCCGTCGCGCGGCTCGATCGCCTGCTGGCGAAGCGTCACCACCGTACCCTCGGCCGACGGATACGTACGATAGTCGTAGCGCTCGAGAAACGTGCAATCGGGAATGAACACGTCTGCCAACTGCAGCGCCGTCTGGGTAATGAACAGATCGTTCACCACGATGAAGTCCAGATTGCGCAGAAGCTCGATCGTCCGCTGGGGTTGCGCCTGCGTGATCGCACCGTTGGTGTGGTACATCATCATCGCCTTCGGCACGTAGGGCTCGCCGGTCTCGATCGCACGAAGCGTTGCGGGCATGCCCGCTGCGAGCATGGGATTGTACGTGGCCGCCAGCGGAGGTTTGTCGACGGCGACCGTGGTCTTGATGCCTGCCGAGTTGCCCATCTCCACGGCTTTCGGATTGCCGATGACATCGGGGAAGCAGCAGTTGCCGCCCTCCACGTCGATATGGCCGGTGATCGACTCCAGAATCGCGATGGCCCGCGTCGCCTGCACGCAATTCGTTTGCAGCGCGAAGTTGTTTCCATCGTGGATGGTCGCCCGCGGCGTGGTGGCGTACGTGCGGGCAAGATCGGCGATGGTCTGCACGGGAACGCCGGTCTCTCCTTCAGCCCACTCAGGTGAGTACTGCTCGATAAACGAGGACAGCTCGTCGAATCCCTGGCACCACTTCTCCACGAAGTCATGGTCGTAGAGATCTTCCTTGATAACGGTGTGAATCATGGCAAGCGCCATCGCGCCGTCGGTGCCGGGGCGAATGGGAATCCACGTGGTCGCTTTGTTTGCCGTCTCGGAGCACACCGGATCGATCGCCACAAGGTTGACACCGCGCTCCATCGCGTCGATGAGCGACGAGAGGCAGCCCTTTTTCTCGTAGCACATAAACGAGCTCGGACGCATCGATGCGAACGGGTTGGCGCCCCACAAGATGATGAGATCGGCGTTGTTGTAGTCATCCTCGTTGCGGAACCCGTACGTGGTGTTCAGCGCCACCAAACGCGGCACGAAGCACAGGTTGGGCACGGCAGCCTGATTGGGCGTGCCGTAGCGCGCATAGAATTCCCAGTATGCGTTGCGCACGATGTTCTGCACGGGCGCGCCGTTGCTGTAGCAAAGGTACTCGGGACCGTACGTGTCCCTGATTTCAGTGAGCTTTTCGGCAATGTAGTCGAGAGCCTCATCCCATTCCATCTCTTCCCATTTGCCCTCACCGCGCTCCCCCGCACGCTTGAGCGGCTTGGTCACGCGATCGGGCGCGTAGACCACGTCGAGAAACGCCTGCCCCTTCGGGCACAGAGAACCCTTGCCGTGCGGATGCTCGGGATCGCCCTCGAGCGAGATGATCACGCCATCCCTCACGTTGGCAATCATACCGCAGTTGTTATGGCAGTTGCCGCATGCCGTGCGAACCTTGGTGATCTCGCCGTCGGTCATGGGCGATACGTAAGGCTCGTGGGCATCTGCCTCCTCGGGCTTCCCGCTGTCTTTGTTCGGGCTGCATCCAGCCATACTGAGTGCCGCAACACCTGCCGCCGACGATGCGAGCGCAGCGAATTGTCGTCTTGTCAGTTCCATGCTTTCCCCTTCCACCCTATCTGATTGATCGGACAGCGCACACGTTACGGGAGCCCGATATTTGCACATCACACCAGCGGTGTGAGACGCGTTTTCCACACTCCTGGTGGACCTCCCCGCCCCCGTATGTCGTATACTGGGCACAAGGGGGGATACGGGAATGAAGGAAAAACGAAGCGCAGGCCCGTTTGGCGGGCTTCTGAACGATTGGCCTTTGTGGCTCGGTTACGGCTTGTTCTGTAATTGGCTTTGGTTCCTCTTCGTCAAGCCCCTGGGCGCAGCCATGGGCACACCCGGCTCCGCCGTCTTGCTAGACGACCGCAGCATCATCATCGCCGCCGCGCTCGCAACCTTCGCGATCGCATGGCTGCTGCGCGGACGCATCAACGTGATCACGCAAACCGCCACGGCGGCTTTCGCCATTGTGACAATCGCCTCGTTTGTTCCGAACATCCCGTCTGCTTTCATGCAACCGATCGCAAGCATCTGTTCGGGGGCGCTTGCCGCTCTGCTCTTCGCTTCGTGGAGCCCCCGTATCGCCCAGTACGATTCGAGACGGGTCATCAGGATCGCCTCGCTTGCGCTTGCGGCCGCTTCGCTTGGCGCTATCGTCATATTCCTGCTCGATGCGAGCAAGCAGGATATGCTGCTTGCCCTTGTTCCGCTCGGAAGCGCCGCACTTCTGCTTACGCTTCCCCGAAGATCAGAAGAAGGAAAAACACTTGGAAGCAAGAGCACGAAAAAGCGTCCGCGAGGCCGAGAGGAAGAGGGTGCCGGCAATTCCGACACCCGGAACCTCGCCGCGCAAGACGCCGACGCAAAGGACGCTCATGGAAAGGCAGGGGGGGAAGGGGCGTTTCGGGCTATGCCCTGGCGTCTTTTGTGCACGGTATTCCTTCAAGGTGCCGCAATCGGATTGTGGCATTTCATCTTTCAATCGGTGACCATCGTCAAATGCTCTGCACAATTCTGCATCTGGCGCGAGATGGCAAACGTTTTCAGTACCCTGGGGTTCCTCGACTTTGTTGGGTTCAGCAGCATTCTCGGGTTTTTGCTGGCACTCGCCCTTCTGCTTCTTACCGCATACTTCCTGCATCTGAATTATCGGCGGCTCATCTACCAGATAGGCATCCCGTTTATGGCGCTCGCCTTCATCGTCATTTCCTTTAATGGAGGCATCATCCAAAACGGCACGCAGATGACAGGCGATCTGTTCGTCATCGGCGAAATCCTCTACACCGCTGGATACTTCTATGTATTCGCCATCGTCCAAACGCTTTGCTCGCACCTTGTTTCCGACCGACGCCCGCAAGAAGCGGTGTTCTTCTCTGCCGTCGGATTCCTGCTTTTGGCAGGCCAAGCCGTCGGCTACCTTTCCGGCATGGGCGCAAACGCGCTCGGCGTAAACGGAACCGACATGTGCATGCTGGCGGTTTTCGTGCTCATGATGTGCGGGCTGATCCTCATCAAAGGCAACCCTATCTGGGAAGATCTGGGCGACGCGAAGCCCGCCGCCACATCCTTCTCAAAAGGCGCATTCAGGCTAGCATGCGACGAAGTGGCAACCGAAGCGAAGCTTACGCCTCGGGAAACCGAAGTCTTCATGCTGCTTGCGCACGGGAGAAACCTCGGATTCGTGCAGGAGCAGCTCGTGATATCGAGAGACACGGCCAAATCGCACCTACGCAATATCTATCGCAAGCTCGACGTGCATGCGCAGCAAGAACTCATGAGCATCGTCGACGCACGGGCAGACGAGCTTCGAGCGGCGAACCGAACGAAAGGATAGGAAAGCGAGCCAGAGCGAAGGTTTGCACGCAAGCGAAAAGATGCCTGCCGCCTACGCCGTCTCGTCGATCCAGGCTTCCGGCAAGGCCGGCTTCTTTTGCCTGCGCCGTTCGCTATTCGCCTTCGAGAACGGGGCCGCGGCCCACGATGAAATCGCCTTCGTAATAGCGTTCGCGGATGAGAGCCGACTCTTCAATCCAGGCCTCTATGCCACGGGTCTTCATTCGGCACAGATTGTAGATCTTCATGTTGTGGGGATAATCGGATCCCTTTTCCGTAGGAGCCAACAAACCGCAAGGGAATTCGTCGCACTCGAAACAATAGGCGACGCCCCTTCCTTCGACGCACGACCACGTTGCGCAATCTCCTTGCGCCCAATAGCATTTCCCTTGCTCGCCCCTACAGCCCTTGCAGCCGACCTCGTCAAACGAAAGGGAGAGCCGCTCGGCCTCTTTCCGCTTGAACTCATCAGTCAGATTCGCTTCGAACCAGCTGCAGTTGAAGCAGTCCAACCCGCAGGGCGCGATGCAGTCTTTCTTATCCACGTTCGACACTCCCGATAATCCTCAGTTTGCCCAATAGTCCTCTCATTAGACCACAGGCAGATGCGCTTGAACAGGATCGTCCGCGCAAGCATGCAAGAAGCCCTCCCGGCTTTTCCCGCCCTGGAAGCAGCACCGATCTCCGGGATGCACCCAAAGATGCGTGCGGAACTGCGAAGCAGAGCATCGTTCGCAGCCGCGAACCTGGACAAGTCGCAGCTTCTTTTCTCCGCCCAGGCAGACTTCTCCCGAGCCATCGCCGAATACAGGGAAGAAGGGTCCGATGCCGCCGAAGTGCGCGCGGCGGCCGCACGGCTCGATCTCGCCTACGTGATGCAGATGAGCGATGCTGAGAGCACGACGACGCGCTTCAGCGAGCTCGACCAGATCGACTACGCCCCTGCGGGCCCGAATAGCAGGATTGATGAGAGCACGCCCGGCTTCGAGCTCGTGGCCGAACAGGACGGCATGCGGCTTTACCGGCTTCTGCCCGCCGTCTGACAACAGGCAAGCCGACGTCTGGACGGATTGAGCGCGTCGCCGCAAACCCCATCATGCCGGGCGGATGCCTTTTCTTATTTTCCTATTTGCGAACTTGCATAAATTCATAAGTTCATATTTACGAATTTACGAAAACCCATCTTCTGCCTTTCGGGGTGGGCAGCACCGGCGGTTCGCCACCGATGGTAAAATGCTCAGTACCTAACTAACGGCAGCACCGATTAGGAGCTTCGCAGCATGACGGAAAAGGTATTCAGCGAGCGTATCTTTCCGCGATACGAACCAGAGAGCGTGGTGAAGAAGCAGATGGAAGCGTTCAGCGATCCGACAATACCCAACTTCTCCCTCCTGAACCTCTCCTGCTTTGCCAAAGAATACTTCAAGGACGATTCGTTCGAGAAAGAGTACATCAAGTCGTTCTTGCAAGCAGTGAAGGTTCTGGCGCGGGAGGGCCGCAAGGATACGAACAGACCAGAGGGGCAATTCTTCTTCAATTATTCCTACGCATTGCCCGTCCTCTACATGACCCGTCACTGCATGGAGCTTACGCTGAAACGCGCGATCAGGAGAAAAGGCGGCAACCCAGCCGCCACCCACGACCTCAAGAGGCTTTGGGAAGATTTTCTCTCCATGGTTCCCGCCGAGAGAACAGTGGAAGACCATCAGGCGATCGAAAACATGGGTCTGTTCGTGAAGGCGCTCTCCGATATCGACGGCACCGGCTTCGACCTTCGATATCCCAAAGACAAGAAGGGCGGGCAATACACCCAGGATAGACCCCTTTTCATCGACAACGAGCAAACGGCTTGCTACTTGAATTCATTCGTCAAACAGCTAGAACTTGTCTGCGTATAGCCGAAGACCTCGTCCGCGGCCTTCCAACCAATCCAAACATCGGCGTTTGCAAATATATGAATATTCATACATTCATATTTGCGCATGTCTCTCGACTCAGCAGATACCAGCCTGTTGGCATACAACGCATCGACTGGTTCAGCAAACGTTACAGCATAAAAATCGGCGCTACCTGGCGCTGACGAAAGTCGTCCACGAAAAACCCACAACTCCGATCTGAAAAGCGTTCCCCGGGCCGAAAAACCAATTATTACCAAATAGGTTGCTGATACAATTTCGGCAAATCCTGGTCAAAAGTAGATCGTAAAACAAAAACGAAGCCAGACAATTTTCGCTGTCTGAACTCACTTTTATCGCTGTGGAGATGATGGGATTCTAACCCACGACCCCCATGTTGCGAACGCGACGCTCTCCCAAAGGGTACGTATAACATCCCGAAAGTTTAGTAACTAAAATGGTGATGAGTCCTCCTTGAAGAGCAATCGTGCCAACCAATAAGAAACCGTCACGACTCGCGGTAATGGTTGTATAATTTTATATGGGGTAGCGTCAACGTAAATGAGATTTTCCTTATTCTTTATTGCGTTGATTGCCTATTGGCGATATCGGTAAGCTATGGTTTTACACCTTGAAGACTCCGAGAGGGGTATTGGTTAGGTTTTCGACGCTGCCCCTAGACGGAGGAACAGTGAAGCAGGCAATTCCAAAAAGAGAATATCTACCTGAGATCATTTCGAAGTCGAGACTCTCTCATATCGAGGCGGAGCGAAGACTGGTGCGATACGATCAGCTTGTCAAACGCGCGAACATTTATTACGCATGTTGGATGGTTCTGTTTTCGCTGCTATCGTTTTGTTTTCCAGAATTCCAACTAGTGTCTTTTCTGGCGATCGCGCTCGCAGTCATGCTGACAATCGTAACCGTGTTTGCTTCATTGCAAGACTACGGTTCAAGAGCATTTGAGATGAGGTCTAGTTATTTAGAAATGCAGAAACTTTGGCTCGAGCTTGACAGCGTTCCGGAAGACGAGGATATCGATAAAAGAGCCGATCGTATAGGCGAGGCGTACATCTCAGTTCTCATGAGAACGGAAAACCATACGACAACTGATTTTGTTACGAGCTGTTTCAAGCAGGTTGAAATTGAATCAGATTTACCCAAAGACGAGTTGGGCGATGGAAGAAAGCCATTAGAACGCTTTAGAAGCCGATGGTTGGAGGTGTTTGTATACGGATGCCCTATCATGCTAATAGCCTTGACATCCATAATATATACAGCGGTGGAACATGCGTGCCTTTGAAGCTTACCGAGTACATTTTACTGAAACTTCCTTAAGACGCACCTTCTTCGAACGAGTGCTTGGCGGACACGCAGTTGGCCTCGATCGCATTACACCAGTACGCTTTGCGAATGACCTCGACCGTGAGATATCGACCATACTGCGTAAAGTAGGGAATTTCTCTTTTCAGTTTACACCCTATCGTTTGTTGCTTTCATCAAAAGGGAGGGGATGCATCCCTCGGGAACTCAACATTCCAACGGTACGAGATAGGCTTGTTTTTGCAGCACTGTCGCAGGTACTTGACGATGTCTATGGTATTGCATGCAAAACCTGTCAACCGCAACTCGTTGTAGAAGGAGTCAGAGAATGCGTCGAGTCAGGCAAATATTCACGATGCCTCAAGATCGACATAAAAAGGTTTTACTCGTCCATACCACATGACAAGCTCATGCGGACGATTCGCAAACGCATTCGTAAAAACGAGGTGTTACGGCTGATCGAAGCAGCAATCAAGACACCATCTTCTACTCTCGGAGAGAAGGCCTCAGGGCAACGCTACGAAGGCGTTCCGGAAGGTCTTTCTATATCGAATAGACTTGCAAATATTTTTGTCGAGAGCCTCGATACTGTTTTTGCGAAAGCTCCCAGCGTCTCATATTTTCGATATGTAGATGACATACTGCTTTTTTGCTCCGACGACGAGGCAAAAACGGTGCAGTCGAAGTTTGAAGAGGCCATAGATAAACTCGGCTTGACAATCAATGAAGAAAAAACCCGTCTCGTAGACCTTACAATTGATTCCCTTGATTATTTGGGTTACGTTTTCAAACCTTCAGGATGTTTAACCGTTCGTTCATCAACGGTGAAGCGACTTGAGAAAACCCTTGATGATAAGTTGAGAAAAATGCGCGGCGTTCCTGATCCTGCCAGCCTTCTTCACCATGTTAACAACAGGATAACAGGTTGTCGGATTACGGAAGATGGGACCAATTTCGAACGATATGGGTGGCTTCACTACTATTCTCGAATCGACGACATAGGCCTTTTGTGTCATCTCGATTCGCTCGTTACCAAATTGATAGTCCGATACGATTTGCCAATCCAACAAGATATAAAGTGTTTTAAAAAAGCATTTTATGAGATTAAGTACAAGGCAAATCGGACCAAATATATTCCAACTTACGATATGAACGCCCCCAAAGAAGTTAAGATTCGAGATTTAAAACTATTATTCCCTTCAGAAAGATGGGATGACTTAGACGACGCAACGGTAAATCTTTTATACTCACGGAGAATTAGAAGTATGGCAAACCAGCTCGAAAAAGACCTCGGGCTAATTTCTTAGCCCGAGAGGCTATATAGATTTTCGAAAACAACCGAAGCTCATGCGACTTATGGGGTTATAGGACAAAAAGTGTGTCTGGATAAGGGTTATTTTCCCAGTTCAGGATAGGTAAATCGTATCAAAAAGTTGATTCGGCCCAACTTCTCACCCGGACAAAAAGTGTGTCCAATCTTCTCTTGACACGCCTGCTCGAGGTAGCTTTTTCAAGGAAAAAGTTCGCCTTGGACAGGAGCGGCCGATGGATAACCCGAAGTGCACCGCATGCGGCGGCGCCATGAAGCGCAACGGCAGGACGAGCGCAGGCGCGCAGAGACGGAGATGCGGCGCGTCCATGACGCACCGCATCGATGCTTCCGCCAAGGCGCTATCGACCTTCCTCGCGTGGCTCTTCTCCAAGCGCACCCAGGGCGACTTCGGATGCTCCTCGAGGACGTTCCGCAGGAAAGCGGAGAGATTCTGGGAGACGTGGCCCTTGCCCTCGTACACTGGCGAGGTCTGCGATGTGGTGTTCCTCGACGGGATCTGGGTCTCGGGCCTCGTCGTGCTGATCGCCTGCACCAAAGAGCACGTGCTCGCATGGCACCTGGCCGAGAGCGAGTGCTCGGGCGCGTGGGCGGCGCTCATGGCGAAGCTCGCGCCTCCCGTCATGGCGGTTTCGGACGGAGGGCCGGGGTTTGCGAAAGCCGCCCGCGCGATGTGGCCCGAGACCCGCATCCAGAGATGCACCTTCCACGTGTTCCGCCAAGTCAGGAGATGTACGACCTCCCGCCCCAAGCTCCAAGCGGGAAAGGAGCTCTACGGCCTCGCCAGGGACCTGCTGAAGGCCAGGGACGCCGATGCGGCCGCGAAGTGGCTCGCAGGGTACGCGGAATGGTGCGCGAAGTGGGAGTCCTTTCTGCGCGAGTTCGCCTTCAAGGACGGAAAGAGGCAATACGTCCACCGCGAGCTCAGGAAGGCGCGGCGGGCTCTCAACGGCCTCGTCCAAACGGGGACGCTCTTCACGTTCATCGAGATAGCCGAGGAGCGCGGAGGCGAGTGGGACTCCACTTCCAACGTGATCGAGGGCGGCGTGAACGCGCGTCTCCGCGAGATGGTCCGCAACCATCGGGGCCTCTCGCGAATGCGGCGAGTCAAGGCGATGTTCTGGTGGTGCTACATGCACGCCGAGGCTCCGCTGCCGGCAGCGGAGATACTGCGAGTCATGCCCACCGACGACGAGGTCGCGGGGCTCTTCGCGATGGCCTCCAAGCCCAAGAGGCGGGACGACGGGGCGCCCGAGGAGTACGAGTCGGGAGTGGCCTGGGGAGAGTTTTACGCAGCGGTTGAATACCATCGGTGAATAATAGGATCGGACACACTTTTTGTCCTATAACCCAACTTATGGTATAAGCATTAAAAATCGGGACCAGAAGCAGCGCTTCCGGCCCCGATCAAGTTTCCGTGGTGGAGATGATGGGATTCGAACCCACGACCCCCACGTTGCGAACGTGATGCTCTCCCAGCTGAGCTACATCCCCACGAAAGTGCGCATTGCGCGAGAAAGTATTTTCCCCGCAACGCGCCTGTTTGTCAAATGAAATCACGCTTTCTTCGGAAAAGAGCTTCCAGCTCTCGCCTCGCTTCGAAAAAGCGAGGTGCATACCCGCCGTCGAGAAGAGCTCTGCCATCATTTTGCACAGTTTTGGCCAGATTCATACAAGCAAAAGCATCTCGAGCAGCAGAAATCGCCTTCGCGCGACCCTGCCCCGAAGCGCATGGCATCATCTTCCCTGCTCATTGAGGCGATACCGCTTTTCTAGATTTCGAATGCCAACAATACAGACGCGAGCTTGTATGAATCTGGCCAAAATTGTGCAGAGGGGGTGCGGACAAAAAGTTGGACCGGATTCCGGTCCGGAAAGGAGCCCGCACCATGTATTCCAGAGAAGAGAAGACGGAGATCGTCGAGGCGTTCCTTGCAAGCGGCTTGACGGCCGCGGAAGCCGGAAGGCGTCCGGGCTGGCCGTCCCGCAGGCTGTTGGCGGAATGGGTCGATCAGGCGCGGCGCGGCGAGATCGCCGTCGCGCTGGCCGAGCC
>NZ_LT962670.1:392873-673869 GCF_900199545.1 Raoultibacter massiliensis | reverse complement strand
CGGCCACGTCGGCGCCCGCAAGCGCCACGAGCGCCACTCCGACGAGACCAAGGCCCGGGCGGTCGCCCTTTACGAGAGGGGGAGGCGCCCTGCCGAGATCGCCCGCCTGCTCGGCATCGACTGCCGGGCGAACGTTCGCGCCTGGTGGAAGAAGGCGCGCGAATCGGGTAAGCTTGCCGGAGACGCGTTCGCGCCGAAACCGATCGCCCGGGAGGGCGGAAAGGGCGCCCGCATGGCGAAGAAGCAAGCGAACGGAGGCTCCGCCGACCCGCAGGCCCTCGAGGCGGCGCTGCTCGAGAACCAGCTGCTGAGGGCGGTGTTGGACGACCTAAAAGAGGGCTCCTCGAACCTGGATTCGATCTCGAACAGGAAAAAGGCCGAGTTAGGCGAGAGGCTGAGGCGGGACGGAGGGCCCTCCCTCCGAGAGATCACCGCTTTCTTGAGGATATCGAAGAGCTCCTATGAGTACCATAGGGCGCGGCTGGACGCGCCGGACGCCCTCGCCGGCGCCAGAGCGCTCCTGCGAGGGCTTTTCCGGGAGAGCGGGGGCCGTTACGGCTATCGCCGGATGAACGCGCTCCTTCGCGCGAAGGGCGTCCGCATCTCCGAGAAGGTCGTGCGCCGCATCATGCGCCAGGAGGGCCTCGTCGTGCGCTACGAGCCCAAGCGCCCCAAATGGAGCTCGTACGCGGGGGAGAACGGCCAAGCGCCGCCGAACCTGGTCGCACGCAACTTCCGCGCGGCCCTGCCGGGCAACCTGTGGCTCACCGACATCACCCAGTTCAACCTGCCTTCGTTCAGATGCTACCTGTCGCCGGTCATCGACTGCTTCGACGGGAAGGTCGTCTCATGGCGCGCTTCCGAAAGGCCCGATGCCGCGCTCGTCAACGGCATGCTCGACGATGCCGTAGCCGCCCTGCGCGCCGGCGAGCGTCCCGTCGTCCACTCGGATAGGGGCGCCCACTATCGTTGGCCGGGATGGATCGAGCGCTGCGAGGCGGCCGGTCTCGTGCGCTCGATGTCGAAGAAGGGCTGCTCGCCCGACAACTCCGCGTGCGAGGGGTTCTTCGGACGGCTCAAAAACGAGTTCTTCTACCACCGGAGCTGGGAAGGGGTGGGGATGCCCGAGTTCGTCGAGGAGCTCGGCGCCTACATCGACTGGTACAATGATTCGCGCATCAAGGAATCTCTCGGCTGGATGAGCCCCAATGCATTCCGAAGAAGCCTCGGACTGGCCGCTTAGGCGGTCCAAGAAATTGTCCGCACCCCCAGATTGGCGGTCGTTCGGTGCTTGCCGCATCGAAGCCCATGCGACATTTTTCCCTGAACACGCACGGAAGAGCTTGCCTGCAAGAGCCTTGAGCGCAAAAAGCGCCCGTCGATGACGGGCGCCTCTGTTGAACATGATTGTTTTCGGACTGGCTCTACGAAAGAACCGTCTCTTTTTCCTCGGCGTCCTCTTCGAGCACCATCGGCGCCTCGTCGATAGGGGTTTCCTCGATAAAGGGCTCGAACAGCGGCTCGCCATCCTGCGAAAGCTCGACCATACCGGTCAACACGTCGACGTACTGATACGACTGACGAGCGGTACGACCGCGCTTGCGATCAACTTCCAGGATGAACAGCTGGGGATGCACTTGCGTCAAAACGCCTTCGCTCTCGACGATCTTGGAACGACCCATATTGGCGCGCACCTTCAGCCGCTGGCCGACGAAATCATGCAACGTATCGTGGATTCCATCCACGATTTTCGCCTGCTTAGCTAAATCCATGCTCACTCATTCCTCACATGTGACTCATATTACAGAAATAACAGCATGGGATTATACCATGGGAGTCAATGCTTAACAGAATCTGCATGTTTCGATGACATTTTATTGATAATATGCAGACAATCTGCCGAAACCCCTGCTGCAGCTCGATATCTACCGCAGCATCTGCCGTGGTTCGCGCTCTTCGAACCGCTATTTCCCGCTCTGACGATTCGGGAAATACGGGCAATCGGCCCGCAAGCACTCCCTGTTGCGCGCGAAGTGCGTGCATACGATCTTTTCAGGCAGCTCCATGCTCACTCCGCATACTTCATCCGTGTATTCGACAGCCGTTTTGATGGCCGTAAACGACGTGCGCTTGCAGCATCGCGGCCCCCCGAGGTCGGCAAGGCGATCGAGAATGCACGCCGTCAATCGCGTGGTCTGCGCCCACGGTTCGCGCGACATCGGGGTCGAGCCGCTCACGATGCTCATATACATGCCCGCGCTCACCGCCGCGCCACAGGTGCCCCAAAAACCACAGGTTCCCCCAGGGACGTTCAAGCTTCGCGCACGAAGCTCTTCGAGCGCGCGATCAAGATCGATTTCTCCCCCGGCGTTGCTATACGCGGTTAGCAACGCAGCTCCCACCAGGGTATGATGCTCCGGGCCGTTTGGAAAAATGGATTTGTCGTCCATGATTTTCATGGCTATCCCGATGGGGTCTTTCGAATCGGATGCGCGGCAGTACGACATCGTCTGCTCGACGCCGCCCGCGCGATGGCACTCATCGCATACGTAGTGCCCCGAAGAACAAACGGAATGCCCCGTCTCTTTCTTTCCGCAGATGTGGCACGTGACTTCCTGCGCCTCCTCGAAATAATCGAGCGGGTTCCCGCACACCAAGCAAACAGCTAATCCTATGGACATGCTCTCTCCTCTCGGCTGCCATTCACGCGGCAACCCCTTTCGCTATGCCATACCCCGCATTGCCCTCATCGCAGTGTTTGGCCTCAAAGCTCTCAGCCAATGCGGCAAACGGCTCATCGCCACTTTATTGCATGCCGCTTTACAACGTTGATCAGCCAGTTAAGCAGCGTGACAACGATGCCTACCACGATTATCCCCGCAATCACGTTGGTATAATTCGCAAAGTTCGTGTAGTTGATAATGTAATACCCCATACCCGAGCTAGCTCCAAGCATCTCGGCGAACGTCAACATGGTTATCGAAGACGTCAGCTGCATATTCAACCCACCGAGCGCACTGGGAATGATATAGGGCAAAAGGATTTTCGTTACCATGGAAAAACTGCCCATCTCGAGCATTCGAGCCGATTCGATGATGCGCCGATCTATGGAGGCAACCCGATTGATCGCCGAGATAAACGTCGGCCAGAAAACCCCCAGAAAGATTATGAGCGCCGATGCGGCACGAAACGAAGGCGTCAGTGCAACGAGATAGGGGGCGAACACAACCGAGGGAATCGGTGCGAGCACGCGTGCAATCGGCGCCAGAACATCGCGCAGCGACGGAATCCAACCCACAATCGTTCCAAGCACAACTCCCGCCACAAGCGCCGTAACCGCACCCATGACGAGCAGCTGAAGCGACGAACTCACGTTAAGCAGAAGCTCGGGATACTGCGTGGCGAATACGTTGAAAATGGCTTCAGGCGCGGGCATGAGCACTGGATGCAACTGATTGAGCTTGGTCGTAAAAACTTCCCATACGATCATGAAGGCCCACAGCAAAACGACGATCCGCGAGGCCGCGCCACGGCTTTTTTCCCTCCGCTTGAACTGAACCAGATAGAAACACTCGATAAGCGCAATGGCAACTAAAAAGGGGATGGGCGAAGGCACCGTCTTTCTTCCGGGCAGCATCACGAGCACAACCAGCACCGCACCGAGAACATGTGCGAGTGAAAACAGGACCCATCCCACGCGTTTGCGCTTCGCCGCCCTCGTTTTCACGGCACCCGGCACCCGCCCTCCGATGCCTAGCGAACGCCTGATGGCTTTCTCGCCCACACGATCATCGGCAGCCATCGCAAACCCCCTTCTCCCCCGCACCGTCCGTTTGCTCCTCATCGAGATAGAACAGCGAAAGAAGCTCCGAGCGAAGGGCCTGGTAGCAACAATCGTGCTCGAGCCCCGATAAATCCCGCGGACGCGGAAAATCAACCGGTATGGTTTTCTCTATTCTGCCGGGTCGCATGAATACGATTCGATCGGCCAAAAGGATCGCTTCGGTCAGATCATGGGTAACGAACACGACGGTTTTCTTCCGATCGACACCCGACCAAAGCTCAACCAACAGCTCCTGCAATTCGGCGCGGTTCTTCGCATCAAGGGCACCAAAGGGCTCGTCGAGCAAGAGGATATCGCTTTCCATGGACAGAGCACGGGCGATGGCAACGCGCTGCTGCATGCCGCCGGAAAGCTGGTAGGGGTATTTGCCGGCCTCGCCATCCATGCCGACCTTTTCCAGATACGCATGCGCTCTCTTCAAAGAATCGCTTTTCGAAACGCTTCTGTCGGCGCGACGAATGCTGAACGCCACGTTATTTACGGCCGTCATCCAAGGGAACAACGAGTAATGCTGAAACACCATGGCTCGCGAAGTGCTCGGACCCTCGATAGGGGCTCCATCGATTGCAATGAAGCCCCGAGAGGGGGCGCTTAAACCTGCAAGAAGCGAAAGCAGCGTCGATTTGCCGCATCCCGAATGGCCTATCAGGCAGATGAACTCACCGCTCGCGATGGCAAGGCTCACGTCGCTAAGCGCGAATTCTCCTGTTTCCGATTCCGGGTACGCATAGCAAACGTCCTCGATGTCGATTGCACCCATAAGCGCGCGTCATCCGCCTTTCTTCCAACTCGGATCGCAGGCTATACGATCGTGTTATGGCTCTTGAAATCCGCGTCGAGCTTGGTCCACAAATCGGCGTTTTCGCCGCGCGCAATCATTTCGTCGAGTGCGGCGCGATATACCGTGGTATCGACGTGCTCTTCCATCTTGCAAACTGCATCAGCGGGAATATTTTCCGTGGTCTTCATGTCCTCGTAGAAATCGCAAACGGCATCGGCATACGGATCCATCTCAACGATCATCGCCGCATCGTAGACATCGGTGCCGTAAATCAGGCTCTCGACATATTCATGATCTTGCCCGGAATAGCCCATAAGAGCCGCAATGGCGCGTTCGCGATCATTCTGTATGATCTCGTAAGCACGCAAATTCGCAATCATGAACTTGATGAGCGCGCTCTTATTGTTTTCGAGGTTGTCGAAGTTCGTGGTTTGGCGGCAGCACGGAAAATCGGGCTTGAGATCGCCGGGCTGCATGGATACCGCGATATCGGATTTGGAAGCGATGTACCCGCCGCCGCTATTCACGAACGCACAATCGAATTCGCCTTTGCGAACACCCTCTATAGCGGAATTAGAATCGCTGTAGATGATCCATTCGATCTCATCCATAATGCCTGCTTTTTCAGCAAGAGCCTGCATAACGATATGACCGGTCTCCATAGGGAAGAACCCGACTTTGGCACCCCTGAAATCCTCGATCTTTTTGAATCTGTCCTTGTTTTCGGGAAGCACTATGCATTCGGATCCCTCGGCGATCGTGCCGCCGAACACGCAAACGTTTTCGACGCCCTGCCCAACGAATGTGCAGGTGGGAATCACGCCAAAGGGAAGCACGTCGAGCTTGTTTTCGGAAACCGCCGTGATGCCATCGGAAAGGTTCGCAACCGTCTCAAACGTAACGTCGAGTTTTTCCTCCTCGTAAAGGCCCTCTTCCTTCGCAACGAGAACGCATGCGATCTTGATATCTTTGCCAAGCGTCGCCACTTTGAGCGATTCGACTTCGTCGCTAACCGTAAAAGCCGCAGGCTCTTCGACCGCCGATGCGTCGCTTTGCGCCGTACTCGAATTTGAAGCATTGGTGGCGCAGCCAGCAAGCAATCCTCCCATGCCGACAAACGCCGCACTCGCAACGGCGCCCCTCACGAATACACGACGCGTCATGCTTTTCCGCTCCATAAATCCCTCTTTCCCTTATTCATGCGATTGTTACATTCTGGTAACTCCCATATAGTAGATTATATCTACTAATTTATCAAATCAATTAAGTGCTATAGGATATTAATTGCTTACAACATCGCTTTTGCACGCGGATGAAGCTAGGGGGAGGGGTTCAGCAAAGATGTCGACGGGAGAAAGAGTCCGATAAAGCAGACGATGGGCAACCAGCCGCTCTAGCGCTTCGGCGAACGTCGTCGAAGCGCGGCCATAGATGCCAAAGAGGACGCCTAGAGGCGAGCGAACTCCGTTCCGAGGCGCACGAACTCGGCATGGGAAAGCGATTCTCCGCGACGCCCGGAATCGATGCCCGCACGTGCGAACAAGGCGGGCAGTGCCTCTATCGCGCGCGCACCCGCCTCACCCCTGCCCGCAAAGTACGTCTTGCATGAGTTCGCAATCGTCTTGCGCCTGCTCGCAAATGCGGCGTCGGCCATAACGCATGCAGCCTTTACCGTATCGGAATCGAGGGGCGCCCCCGAATCGTCAACGGGGATTCTGCGATTGAGGCGCAACACCGAGCTTTCAACGCGCGGCGGAGGGAAGAAATTGCCGGGACTCACCGAAAACCGCCCTGCAGGCTCAGCGAACATCGACAGCTTAACGGTATAGGAACCGTAGTTTTTCGTTCCGATCTTCGCAGCCATGCGATCGGCAACCTCGGCCTGAACCATAACCGTTGCGCTCTCAAGGCTTTCGAACCGTTCGAAGTAATCGAGCACGAGCGTTGCGGCAACCGCATAGGGCAGATTTGCGACGAACTTGTTGGGAAGCGATCGTTCATCATCCCCCCGAATGATGCCGAGCTGCTCTGCCGCAACAGCCAAGTCCGCGCTCGTCAGGCCCAACGCATCTTTTCCGATAAGGGCGAACCGATCCGTCCATGAAGCAAGCGTCTCTTCGAGCACTTGGGGCAAATCCTTGTCGCGTTCGACCGAGATCACATGCCCTGCATGCTTGAGAAGGGCGATCGTCAACGTGCCGATTCCGGGTCCCACTTCGAGCACGAAATCGCTTTCGGCCACATCCGCCAAATCGATGATCTTGGCGAGGATCGCATCGTTAACGAGAAAGTTCTGCCCGAGGGCCTTCTTAGTAGCAAGCCCGTGGGATTCCAAAACGGCACGGGTGGCCGAAGGAGAAGCGAGCGGCGAGAGCTTCGTCATTCGCTCCCCTTTTGCACAGGCGCCCACGAATCGGCAACGGCGCGAAGGTCGTCGAACGATCTTCCGACGCAATCATGCACCGCATCGAGCCTGAATCCCGCAACCGCAAGCGCCGATCTCAGGATGCCGACCAGCGGCTCGTATCCATGGGGGTCTCCCCCATCGCCAATGGCGAACAGCTCGGCGGGTCGTTTTTTCGCCTGGCGAAAATCAGTCCAGAAATACAATTGGAAACGATCGAGCACCGCCTTGAACTGCGCTGGCGGACCTGCGAAGTAAATCGGTGAAACCACCGCCAAGCTGTCGGCGCCATCGAGCATCCCGTAGAGATCCTGCATCGGATCATCGATGATGCACCCCTCGCCAAGCTTGCAGAAATCGCAGGCCAAACACGGATCGACATCGATATCCTCGGCAAGGCTGAACAGGTTGAGCTCATCTTCGGGCCACAGCTCGTGCATCCGCTCGATCAGCACCGCCGAAAGCAAAGCGCTTTTTCCTTCGGGGCGAACGGAGCCGCACACTACAAGGCGGTTCATCGCGCAACCTCGCCATGCTCGCGCTGCCACGCTGTCGGCTCGCGATCGAGCAGCGACAAAGCGTTATCGTAAACCTTGTACAGCGTATCGATTTGCTCCGGCCCGGGAGCGCAGCCGAGAACCTCGGCAAGCCGCGCCGCCGTAAATATCACATGGTCGGGCCCGCATTCCATGCCGCGCATGGGCTCGGGAGTCATGTACGGCGCATCCGTTTCGGTAAGAATGCGATCGAGCGGCATTCGCCGCGCGGCTTCACGCGTGTCATCGCTCTTTTTGAACGTAAGCGAACCGCCGAACGCCGCATAGCAGCCCTTGTCGAGCCACGGCTTAAGCGTGTCCCAATCGAGGTTGAAGCAATGAAGCAGAACACCGGCCTCGGGAAATCCCTCTTCGTTCATGATCTGAAACGCCTCCTCATGCGCTTCGCGAAGATGAAGCGCGAGGGGAAGCCCCGTTTCGTGGGCAATTTCGATCTGCCGGCGAAACACCTCGATCTGTACCGGGCGCGGCGAGAAATCGTAGTGGTAATCGAGCCCAACCTCGCCGAGCGCAGCCACACGCGGATCGGCCAAGCGACGCAACAGCTCGGCTTCAAGCGACTCATCGTAATCTTTTGCGTTATGCGGATGGCACCCAACTGCAATTCGAATCCGTGGCACGCACGGAATGGGCTGCCCTCAACACCGTCGCGTAAGGAGCCGCCTGATGATAAGCGCACCTTGAAACTTCCATTCATCGAGCTTGTCGAACGTGGTCGACCCGTCTTCGGACACATCGACTATCGTGCAGAGGAACCGAACGTCGCGCATGCCTGCGCGCGCAAGCGCGAGCGCAGGGTCGCTTAATAGCTGCAGATGGGCGTGGGTGTCCGCTATCGGGGCCCCCGTTGCAGGCACGTCTACCACACGATATTTCCCGTGCTTTCGCTTTTGGCGGAACAGAGTATCGAAGAAAACGGGTTCTTCGGACTCCGTTTCGCCTGTTGGCGTTTCGGCTTGTTCGGCTTTTTCAGTCATTGCATCGATCCTCGTCATCTCATCGCACCCGAAACCCGTATCGTCCGTTGCGCGGCCCAAACAACCTAACGCCCTATTCGACGCCGAAGTCGATCGCCTCGACATCGAGGCGCGGAAAGAGCGGATCCCCTGTCTCAACGTCGTTTCCCGCCGGAAGCTGGCCCCAAGAAGTTGCCGCCTCGATATCCTCGACCGCCGTCACGTCGCCAAGCGAAAGGCGCTTGTAGACCTCGGCTGAGGTATGGGGCATGAACGGCGCCATGTACAGGGCGATGATGCGAATGGCTTCGAGCGCATTGTAGATGACCGCAGCGAGCTCGCCTGCGGTCTCTTCGCTTTTCGCTAGGCTCCACGGCGCGGATTCCTCAACGTAGAGGTTCACGCGACTTGCAAGTTTCTGCACCGCCGCGGCCGCACCCGAAAAGTCCACGAGGCTCATGCAGGCATCGTATTCGTCGTACAGCTTGTCGGATATCTCCCTCAGCGGGTTCTCGGCAGCCGAAGCGGGCGCCTCGGGCACCTTCGCATCGAAGTACTTCTTGGTCATGTTGAACACGCGCGAGCACAGATTGCCCCACGTGTTGGCGAGATCGGCGTTGTACACCTGCACCATGCGCTCTACCGAAATCGAACCATCGTGACCGAACTGCACATCGCTCATGAAATAGTAACGATAGGCATCGACGCCGAAAACCTTCACGAGGTCTTCGGGCAAAAGCACGTTGCCCTTTGATTTCGACATCTTCTCGCCCTTGGTCAGAAGGAAGCCGTGCCCGAACACCGTATGGGTGATGGGCAGTCCCGCCGCCATGAGCATGGCGGGCCAGATCACGCAATGGAAACGGATGATGTCCTTGCCGACGAAGTGGTACTGCATGGGCCAGCGCGCGTCGAACTCGCCTTCGCGCTCCGGATCGGCGTATCCGATACCGGTGATGTAGGCCAAAAGCGCGTCGGCCCACACATAGGCCACATGCCCCTGATCGAACGGCAGCGGCACGCCCCAATCGAACGTGGATCGAGAGATCGAGAGATCCTTCAGCCCGCTCTTCACGAACGAGACGATTTCGTTCCTGCGCGTTTCGGGACGAATGAAATCGGGGTTTTCCTCATAGAAAGCGAGCAGCTTGTCCTCGAATTCGGAGAGCTTGAAAAACCAGTTCTCCTCACCCGATGCCTGCTGCACGGGGCGCTTGCAGTCGGGGCACACGAACACGCCCTCCTCGTTCTTCTCGAGGTCGCTTTCGGCGTAGTAGGTTTCTTCGTGCACGCAGTACCAACCCTCGTAGGCGCCCTTGTACAGAAAGCCTTTCTCGTAGAGGTCGGTCCAGAATTTCTGCACGGTACGGGCATGACGCGGCTCGGTTGTCCGCACGAAATCGGTGTAGGTGATATCGAGCATATCCCACGCATCGCGGAACTTCGGCTCCATGGAGTCGCACCACTCAAGAGGCGTCATGCCGTTTTTCCCGGCAACCTCGGCAACCTTCTGCCCGTGCTCGTCGAGACCGGTAACGAATGCAACGTCGTAGCCGTTCATGCGCTGATAGCGCGCCACGGTATCGGCCGCAACGGTTGTGTAGGCCGTGCCGAGATGCGGAGCGGCGTTCACGTAGTAGATGGGCGTGGTAAACGAATAGGTTCCTTTTGACATGGTGTTCCTCTCATTCGGCTCTCGCGACCGATGACATCGCGCGCCTGTGCGTATGGGTGCGTGCCCGCTATTCTAGCACGGCACAGCCGCAACGCCTGCTATTCGGCGGAGGCACCACGGTGTTTTCGCGACTCGGACCTGCCGAGCCAAGCAGCCGCCGCCAAACATACGAGGACGGAACCCGCAAACGCAACGAACCCGAGCGAGCAGGACCCTGTAGCTCTAAGAAAAGCCGCAAGCACCAGCGGCGGGAAAAAGCCGCCCAGTCCGCCCATCATCGACACGATACCGTTGACGGGCCCCGCCTGACCGATGAAATACGTCGGCACGAGCTTGAACACCACGCCGTTGCCGATGCCGCAGGCGATGCTGATAATGTACACGCCCGCCATGAACAGTTCGAGGCCCGGCATCGCGGCAAGCACGAGTGCGCCTGCGGCCATGCCGGCAAACACCCCCGCAAGAAGCCTCCAGCAGTTCAGCCGATCGGAAAGCCAACCGCCAAGCACGCGCACGCATGCCGCAACGACGATGAACGCCGATGTCAGAACACCCGCCGTCACGCCGTCGATCCCGTAGGTCGACACGAGGAAGTTGGGCAAGAACACCGTGAGCGCAACGAACGCCCCAAACGTGACGAAGTAGAACAGCGAGAAGAACCAAAGCTTCTCGTCTTTCCACACCTGCTTGATTTGCTGAACGATGGGCGTCTTCACTTTAGGCTCGCTGCGATCGCCCAAAAAGAAGTTCAGGGCGATCATCGCAAGCAAAAGACCCAGATAGAATTTCACAGCAATCTGCCATCCGAACCGAACGGCGAGCACCGGCGCAAGATAAGTGGTGACCGCCGTGCCCATGTTCCCGAATCCGTAGACTCCGTTCACGAAACCGTGGCGTTCTTTCGGATAGTACTTTGGAAGCGATGTGACGCCAACCGAGAAGATCGCCCCGCCGAAACCGAGAAACACTCCCCCGATAAGCAGGTCGATGTATGTCGTTGCCTCACTCAAGAAGAAAACGGGGAACAGGAGCGCGATAAAGCTCGCAAGGAACACCGCGCGTGCACCGAGAAGATTGGCGTAATACCCGAATGGAATGCGCAAAACGGAGCCGAGTATCACAGGCACTGCAGTTACGAGGGCGAGCATATCGTCGGGAATGTATATGTCATGACTGATGAACGGCAGAAGCGACGACAGGATCACCCAAACCATGAATCCTGCGATCAGATCTAATGTTTGAAGCGGCAGCTGCGCCTTTTTCATCTCGTCTCCCCTCGCACCAAGGCGGCGCGCCCTCGGCGCGAATGCCGACACGAGCACGCCATCTGTGGCGTCTCCTCGCGGAAATGATACCACGGCCGTCCGATATAGCCCTTTTCCCAGGGTAAATGTAGGGTTTATCCCCTATGGTCGATAGACGTCAAAGCCGATCGATGGGCTTTCTCTTTCTTCGGAGAAACAAGGCCCTTCGCAGCCTCCTTCGCAAGCAACCGTGCTTATGTGCCTTTCATGACGGGTGAGGCCCCGCAAAACGACGTCAGGTATACTTCGAGATTCGTATGGCTACCTTACTTAACAAACGCACTACGCCAACGTTCGACGCCCGCAAGGCTTTCGCCTGCATCGTCGCATGCGTCTTAGCGTTCTCTCTTGCCGCCCCCCTCACAGCCAAAGCCGAAACCACCGAAATCGACGCCGAGCCCGACGAGCTGCAGCAAAAGGTCGAGCAAACCGCCCTCGATTACAATGAAGCCGTCGCCAACCTCGAATCGGTCGAGCGGCAAATCGAAGACACCCGAGCCCGAATCGACGAGCTCGCCGCCTCGCTCCCCGGCCAGCAAGAGAAGAGCGGCGACGCCATGAAAGCCCTCTACAATTTGCAGAACGAGGGCTATTCGCTGATCGACATGCTGCTTAACGTGGGCACGCTTGAAGACTTCCTTACCACCTACGAGTACATCGATCGCATCTACACGAAGAACGTGAACGAGATCAACCAGCTCGCGAATATGCAAAACGAACTCGAAGAAACCGAAAAAGCGCTTGAGGAAAAACGCCAGGATGCGGAAACGGAAAAGATTCGCGCCGAAGACGCTCTGAAGGTTGCGCAGGAAGCGCGCGAAGAAGCTCAGAAGAAAGCAGCTGAAGCGGCGGCGGCCGAGCAGAAGGCAGCCGAAGAAGCGGCAAAGGCTGCCGAAATCGAGCAGGAAAAGGCCGACGAAGCCGCGAACAGCGCCTCGGAACAGCAACCCGAATCGCCAAGCGGCGGCAGTGAAGTTGCCGATCCTCCGAGCAACGACGTTGACTGGTCGACCGACAAGCAGGCGTTCGTAAGCGAATGGACGCCCCGCATCGACGCGTATCTGGCGGGATCGCCTTTGGCGGGACAGGGGAAACCTTCGCCGAAGCCGCGTGGAACTACGGCGTCGACCCTCGCTGGTCTCCTGCCATCTCACTCACCGAAAGCTCGAAGGGCGCGCATTGCGCTTACCCGTACAACGCATGGGGCTGGGGCAGCGTAAGCTGGTCAAGCTGGGAAGAAGCAATCGATGCTCACGTGCGCGGCCTCGCACGCGGCTACGGATACACGATCTCGGTCGAGTCGGCCAAGAAATACTGCCCGCCCAATTGGGAGCATTGGTACAACACCACCCTCGCCCAGATGGAAATGATCTAGCGGCCGAGTTCGCTGCTCGGTTGTAAGGCCCTGTTCGCTGTTGAAGCGGCAGGCCAGGGCGCGAGCCCGCTCGAGATCTCTCTCGATCGACTCTTCCGCAACGTCGCACCACGCCCCCAAGGCCATGTTTTCCATCAAGCTCCGTCTATCGCTTCCCATATCGCTCGCTTTCCTCAGGCGTGTCTTACGCCAGTTTTATCTTTTCGAGGAATGAAAGCAAGCCCGATGACGAGTCCTGCGAACACGACAGCGGCCTGCACCTCGAAGCTCACCCCGAAACCGAAGAGATCGATACCGGTAGCGGTTTCGGCGTTTCCCGTCATGACGGCAACGAGAATAGAGCTGCCGATCGCCCCGAACACCTGCCGAAACGATGTCATGATGGCCGTGCCCTGGGCAAGATCGTCGGCGGGAAGAGCCGCGCATCCATGCGCCGTCATCGGCATCATGAGACAGGCAACGCCTACGATGCGGATGCCGTACGATACCGTCACGATCCAGGCGGGAGCCCCCGTCCCCAGTTTCACGAACACGAGCGTGCCGATGATAAGAAGCGCACATCCCGCAGCGATGAGCGGACGGGGCCCGTATTTGTCGAGCAGGCGCCCGGTAAGCGGGTTCAGAAAACCGAGAAGCAGGGCGCCGGGAAGAATCGTCAGGCCCGATTCCATGGCGCTTTTCCCTTGAATGTCCTGCACGAACAGTGGAACCATAATGGCTCCCACCATAAGCGCGATCTGCGTAACCACGACGAGCACAGTCGCGATGCCGAATTGCCTGTTTTTCAGACATCGCAGCTTCAGCAGCGGGTTCTCGATCTTAAACTGCCTGCGCGCAAATGCAAACAGAACCACGGTTCCGATGACGGGAAAAACGTATGCGCGCACGTCACCCAGCCCCAGCGATTCGGCCGCCGTTACGCCGATCATGAAAGACACGAATCCAACCGTGTACAGTACGGCCGAAAGCCCGTCGAACCGTTCGCGCTCGTGCTCCGCCGCATCGGTGAGAACAAAGGCCGAAGCCATCGTGATGAAGGCAACGATAGAACCCAGGATCAGAAAGATCGACTTCCATCCCCAGAAATCGATCATGAAGCCCGAAACCGTCGGGCCGATGGCGGGGGCGAACCCGATGATGAGGCCGACAAGCCCCATGGCCCGCCCGTATTGCTCCTTCGGATACACCGATAACGCAACCACCTGCACAAGAGGAAGGGCCACGCCCGCTCCCCCGGCCTGCAGAAGGCGCGCGCCGAGAAGAAGCCAGTAGTTCGGCGCGAATAAGGCTGCCGCGCATCCGATAACGAAGCAGGCCATAGCAGCGATAAACAGGTACTTAGTGTTGAATTTGCCGATAAGGGCAGCCGTCATAGCCGATATCAAGCCAAGAGTGAAGATATAGGACGTCGTAAGCAGCTGCCCGAGCGTCGCATCGACGCCGAACTGCTCCATGATGGTCGGCAGCGCAGCAATGAGCATGCTTTGCGAAAGAGAAGCGAAGAAGGTGCCCGTTATCATGACGCCGAGAACGATCATCCGCTTGCGTTTCGGCATTCCCGCTTCGATGGGGGCATCGTCAAAACGCACGTCAGAAACCTCGCCTTCGGCAAGATCGGTTTGCGCTTCTGCGGCTTGACGGGATGTTTCGGCAGCACGTTTCATATCATCATTATGAACAGGCATTCCCGCTGCCAACCGTTCGGTTGCCCGCCCGTCACGAAATTGGCGCTTCGCCGCAATGCTCGCCTTATGGCAGGATTCAAAAAAGATGCGGACGAGGTGCACTCGCAGCGGTACAACCCGAGGAGGCGCCTCACGATCACAGCTGCGCTCTTATACTGCGCCAATCGGGCAGAAACGAGTCCATCAAAGCCTTGAACCGCGGCCCGTGGCCCCGCTCGAGCAGATGGCACAACTCGTGAACGACCACGTACTCCAGGCACTCGGGCGGATACTTGGCAAGCTGTACGTTGATGCAGATCCGACCCGTCTTAGGGTTGCAGCTCCCCCATCGGCTCGTCATATTGCGATATGCGATTTTTCCCGCACGCACGCCCATAACGGGCTCCCACTTGCCGATAAGAGCCGGCACGACCGCTTCGACAACCGAGCGCCACGCCGCAACCTCTTCGGGGGAGGCGTCTTCTGCAAGGCTTCGGGGAGAATCCGCAGCCGCCTGCCTTCTTGCCTCGATCCAGCCGCGTTTTTCGCGCACGAACGCCGCAATCTGACGATCTCCCACCCAAGGCGGAGCGGATACGGAAATCGTTCCATCGGGTTTCACGCGGAGGTTGACGTTCTTGATGCGCTTGACGGTCAGCGCCACCGAAAGATCGTCAACCTGAAGCTCTCGAACCTCGAGCTTTGTGCCGGCGCCCCTTCGCACGGGCCGTCTGCCCCTTTGCGCATGAGTCGCAGGGCCTTTGCCCCGATCCGCCCTTCCATTTCTACCCAGCATGCCGACACCCCATCGCTTTCGAAAACCGAACAAGGAAGTACGCCGTCAGGCAGGCGGTTGCCGCTTCGGCCGCCGGGAACGTGATCCACACGCCAACCATGCCGAACAGCGCGGCGAACGCGAACACGAATGCGACGATAGCTACGAATCCGCGTCCGATCGAAATGGCGAGCCCGCGCCCCGGCTGTTCGACTGCGCTGAAAAACGCCGCCGAAACGATGTTGGCGCCCGCAAACAGATAGCCTGCAAAGTACAGCCGCATGCCCTCGGCGGCGAGCGCCGTCAGACGAGGATCGTCATCGCGGTTGAATGCAGCGGCCAAGGGCTCGGATAGAGCCCAGACGACCGCGATCAGAGCAAGCGATATGACGAGAGCCGTCAACAACGCATACCGCAAAACGCGTTTGAGGTTGCGCTCATCGCCCTGCGCATAATGATGCGAAGCAAGGGGTTGAATCCCCTGGGCGGTACCCACGAACAGGGCCGTTGCCACGAATGCGATGTTCGCAACGATGCCGTAGGCGGCAACGCCGATATTACCTTCGAACGAAAGGATGATGAGATTGAAGATGAGCAGAACGACGCCTCCGCTGATCTCCACGATGAACGATGAGGCGCCGAGCACAGCGAAGCCTCCCATCAAACGAACGTCAGGCAACGTCTTTACGAACTCGAACGTGTTGCGGCGCTTGAGGAAATGCACAGAAAGCACCGCCATGCTCAGCATCGGGGCGACGCCCGTGGCGAACGCCGCGCCGAACATGCCCCACCCGAACACCATGATGAAAAGATAATCGAGCGCAATATTGGCCATGCTGCCCAAAACCATGCCGCCCATCGCAAGCCGAGGGCTCCCATCGTTGCGAACAAACGGCAAAAGCACGTTGTTCATCAGGAAGAACGGAGCAAAGCCGAAAAGAACCCTGAGATATGTTTCGGTAAGGCCCACTGTATCGGAATCCGCGCCGAGCGCGTAAGAAACGGGGGCAGCGAACAGGTTGACCGCAACCAGGTACACGGCGGCAGCGAACAGCGCGAGCATGACCGCATTTGAAAACGTGCGGCTCGCCGCGTCTGCATCGCCTTGCGATTTGAACACCTGGAATTTCGTCGCGCCGCCTATGCCGAGCATGAGGCCCGTCGCCTGCATGACGGTCCATACGACGATTGCAAAATTGAGCGCCGCGAGCCCGTTTGGCCCCACCCCGTTCGCAATGAAGAACGTATCGGCCAGGATATAGGCCGACATGGCAATCATGCCGAGCACGTTCGGCGTCACGTAGCGTACAAACTGCCTGCCTACCGGCCCTTCCAGCGAGGCGTCCATCAAATCGGCCTATCCGATCGCAATGGCATAGGCATCGTTGCGGGTTATGCCGAACTCGGCCTGAATGGCAGCGGCGATATCCTTCTTCGTATGCCCGCCTTCGGCCTTGAGCTCGGAAGCACGCAAGCGTGCCGCATCGAGAGCCCGCTTCGCATCAAGCGCGCTTTCCCGCTTCGAAGGACCGCCGACAACGATGACGATCTCGCCCTTGAGAGCGCCCGCGCGCTCGCGCTCGGCGAACCGAGCGGCAAGCTCTCCCGTCCGATCGCGCACCACTTCTTCATGCAGTTTAGTAAGCTCGCGGCAAACCGCCGCTTCTCGCTCTGGATAAGCTTGAGCGATCGCGGCAAGCGCCGAGGCAAGCCGCTTCGGGCTTTCGTAGAACAGCAACGCGGCGTCGAGCGGCTTGAGCTGTTCGAGCAGCTCCGTTCGTTCGGCCTCCCTGCGCGGGAAGAATCCGCCGAAGTAGAATCGGGCGCTCTCGATTCCACTCGCCACGTAGGCGGTGGCAACGGCGGTCGGTCCCGGAAGCACTTCTACCGGCACGCCTGCCTCCTGAGCGGCACGGACCAGCCTCAGCCCCGGGTCGGACACGCCGGGCATGCCCGCATCGCTGCAATACGCAATGACCTCGCCGCACGCCACGCGATCGACTATGCGCTCGGCCTGACTCGAGAGCGCCTGTTCGTCAAGACGCTCAAGCCGCTTCGAAATTTCGAAAGCGGCAAGGAGCCTGCCCGTTATGCGCGTGTCCTCGGCGCATACGGTATCGGCCTCCCGCAGGGCGTCGAGCGCACGCGCGGGCATATCGCCGAGATTTCCCAGCGGCGTTGGGCATATGACGAGCTTACCGGTCTGCGACATGACGTATCCTTACCCCTTGCGCTTCATGAACACGAATGCGATCACAAGCGCGACAAGCGCGACAACGATGACTCCGCCGATTGCAAGCGGCATCAGGCCGTCGCCCAAACATGCCGCCGTGCACGATTCCAACTCCATTGCCGCCTCCTTTCATCGGATCAGCATATCGTGGCACAAAAACCACTCCATTGCCACCGCAACCGCCCGCATAACCACGGCTTCCATACGCTAGAATGAACCCAACGAAAGCAGACGGCATCTGCACTGTGCGTTTTTCACCGGATCCTTCGAGAATCCACCGACCCGACAGGAGTGGCAATGAACAAAGAATTTACCGAAGCGACCTTCGACAACGTTCTGCTCTGCGGAAAGAACGATGCACCGAGCGATCCGAAAGCCGTTGTCGTCATCGTGCACGGACTTTGCGAACATTACGGCCGATACGACTACCTCGTCGCCAAGCTCAACGCCGCCGGCTATGCCACGGTTCGCTTCGACCATCGCGGCCATGGGCGATCCATGGGAAAGCTCGTGTACTTCGCCGACCGCGAGGTTATCGTCAAGGACATCGATCTGTTCGTCGAAGCGGCAAAGCGGGCGTTTCCCGGGTTGCCGATTTACATGATCGGCCATTCCATGGGAGGTTTCGGCGCGGCGAGCTACGGCACGGCGCACCCGGAAAAGCTCTCCGGCTACGTGCTCTCCGGCGCATGGACGCGCGATCACAAAGGCCTTGCCCTCGTCGACGACTCCCTCGATAGCGCCTCATACCTGCCCAACGAACTTGGAGACGGCGTCTGCTCCGACCCAGCGGTCGTGAAGGCCTATCAGGAGGACAAGTTCGTCGCCAAAGAGATGTCGGTCGGCCTTTTGCGCGCCGTGCATCAAGGGCACAGCTGGCTCAAAGAGAACGCCGCCGCATTTTCAGATCCGGTGATCCTGCTTCACGGCGGCAACGACGGGCTCGTCGCCCCCGAAGACAGCCTCGACATGTTCGAAGAAATCTCGTCGACGGATAAATCGCTTCGCGTATACGCAGGGCTCTGCCACGAAATATTCAACGAGTTCGACCGCGATCTCGTCATCCGCGATGCAATCGAATGGCTGGACAAGCGGGCGGGCTAGCCGCAAATCCCCCGATCAGCCGCATCCGAATCAGCCTTCCGCTTCCTTGCCGCCCAGATCGAGCGTCAACGTGGTATCCATGCCGTCGGAAGACACCTCTACGCCGGAAGACGCGAAGGTCGCAAGATACAAAAATGCGAGAATGGCAAACCCTACCAGAATGCCCGCGAACGCCGTGTTCACCGCATCCTTCGGCAGCTTGCGCAAGCCCGACTCCATCGCAGGGTAGATTACCCACGTCATGAGCGTTGCCGCGACGCCGAACGCCACGGCGTTCTGCAGGCACACCTGCCCCATGAAGTTGCCGAACATGCCGCGGTAGTCCCACAGCGCGTAGTCCATGTTGAGCGCAAGGCCCATCACCAACTCGATGAGCGTGCACACGAACGCATTGATCACAAAGCTGATGAGCAGCGGGGCCACGCGGCTCCTGATGCGCTTCTCAAGCGCGTTCTTGATGGGGTAGAACAGGAGCACGCATGCCACCGCACCCACGCCGTACACGGGAAAGGGATAGAGCCAATCCGACCAGATCTGCGAGGCGGGATCGTAGATGCCCGGCAGGATGCCGTATTTGATAAGCGTGCAGTACGCTGCCTCCATCCAGTGCCCCACGACGCTGAACACGCAGAAGTACATGATGAGGTTGCGCCAAAACTCCCAGGTGCGCGGCCGATAGTAGCCGATCTCGCGCTCGAGCTCCTCGCCTTTGGCGGCGGCGGTGAACGGCTCCGTGAGCACCGCCTTCGCGCGGCGCGACGTGAGGAAGTACGCGATCAGGATGATGTCGAAGAAGGAAAGCAGCGCTTGGTCGAGCACGTCAAAGGTGCCCGCCCCGATGTTGACACCCGTACCGATAACAATGTTGAACAGGCAAAACGAAATGATGAGCACACGCGCCGCGCGCTTGCGCTGCCAGATGAGCCAAAAGCTCATCGCCTCGAAGATGAGGTTCAGGTAATCGAGCACGTCTGCGAACCCGAGCGTGTAGTTGCCCTTGATGAGGAACACCGACAACGCCAAGGTGAGCAGGATGTTGAAAAGAAATACCACCTGCAGAAAACGCATGAAGCCGAGCTTCTTGGGATTGCTGAAATCGCGAGCCATAACCGCCTTTCTTTTCGGGTACGACTCCACAATGCAACACCCAATACAGCAAAAGAGCAACAAACCCCGCAGCGAAGAGCATCCTTCCGCCGTTGCGCCGATACCGACGCCACCTCGCGAGGCGCCCGACGGCGACTCGGAGATCCGAACCGATAAACAAGCGCACACCGAAAGCGGCTCGGCAGCGGAAAGCGGCGAATCTGCACGGTTTTTGCCAGATTCATACACGCAGATTCAGCCTGCTTTCCCTGTATCGTTCTCTCGCTCCTATGAACTGGGGAAACGGATCGTAGGTTTCCCCCAAACGCACTTTGGGGCAGCACCAGGTGCTAAAAAATGTATGAATCTGGCAAAAACCGTGCAGATCGAAGCGATCGGGCCGACACGGCTAGCGCTGGCGAGACCAGCATCGCGCACATGGGGACGAACGCCACCCCGAAATCGCCTGCGACGGAAAACGCAAGGGAAAGCACCCGAAAGCTATGCCTCGACCAGCTCCTGCAACTCCCGCTTGCTGTGCACGCCCAGTTTCGCATACAAATGCTTGGAGTGCCCCTTGACGGTACTCTCAGCGATGAAGAGCGTTTCGGCAATATAGGCTTTCGACCGGCCTTTGCAGATCATCTGCATGATTTCAAGCTCGCGGGGACTGAGCCCGTACTGCTCGGCAAGCGCGCTGCACCGCTCATCGATCGAAGCAAAATCCTCAGGTGGGGTCGTACGCGCATTGAGATCGGCGAAGATGTAGCGCATATCGGAATCCCTATTGCCCAAACATACGGCGACGACGATCGACATCGCGTACATGAGAACAAACGCCACTCTGAAATCACCTAGTTGGCCCAAGGCGAAAGCGGGAACAACGACTGCACCGCCGAACAACGGCACGGCATAGGCAAGCCACCCGAAAGCGAACACGAGCACTGGATTCAAATCGCTGTGCCGGGCGATGTCGGCGCAGGTAAGCCAGACGAACAAAGTGATAAAGTTGAACGAGGCCGAAATAAGGGCGTCTTCGTAGTAGAAATCGCCAAGCAACACGTTCATCAACAACACCGTACCAAGCGCGAGCAGGATGAACCGCCAAAGCTGTACGAAATCGAACGAGCCGTTCCATTTGAACACCCATACAAGCACGAGCGTCGAGAATACGACCTCGACGGCTCTGCCAACGAAGAATATCAGCGGTGAAGATGTTTCCGCCGGGCTTTTGAGCAGCGCCAGAAGAACGGCGTTCGTCAAGCTGAAAGCGACGATCACGATGACCGCCTTCCAAAGGCTCGCATAGTTTTTCGCACTATAGCGAATGCGAACGGGCTCGTATGGTGGAACATGGCGCAACGAGCGTCCAATGCACCACGAGGACACGAGGGGCAAAACGGTTATCGCCGCAGTGCTCGCCACGGACGGAAGGAAGAACAGCGCCATCTTCGCAACCGACGCGATAATCCCACTTCCAAACAAATAGAGCACTGCCCGCTTTACGTCTATCCGAGAAAAGAAAATGCCCCATTGCAGATAGGCGACGGCAATCCCCGCGCCTCCCACAACCATGGCCGCACCACCGAACAGCGTATTCGCAGCATCCATATTCGCTATCGCCACAAACACCGTCGCAACGGCCATGCAGCACCCCGGTGCCCACGCAGCCAACGTCCCGACCGCCAAAGCTACCTTGCCCGCTCGGCCCGAACCCAGAACAATCCCGATAGCCACGATGAAAACAGCCGACATAACGCCGAACAAACCCTGCCACACGAACCCGTCAGGCAGATTCGAATTGTTGTTGCTCACCCAAAGCCGCCACACATAAAGCGTCCAAAGCCCGAAATACGACCAATGGAGCCACAGCCCGCCTTTGCTTCGAGAGGCTTTCGCTTGCGGATCGCGAACACCAGAAGCCACACCCACCTCCTTGCTCTTGCACTGCTACGAAGTGTAGCGTTTTTCCCGCTTCTCTGCGTACCTCGAAGTACGCAAACCCAAAACACCCCTTTTAGGGGGAGGGCGTTGCCCCCTTCTGGAGCTGGTTCGACAACGCCTCGCCTCGCATGATGAATGCGCACCGGAATGCGGTCCCAACCGTGGGAGGCCGCAAGATGCAACACCGATCGTCATCGTACATAAGGAAGGGATGCACCATGGAATTCAACCAGAGTCGCCGCAGTTTTCTCAAGACAACGGGAGCCGCCGTCGCGGGAGCCGCAGGAATAGCAGCCTTCGGCCTAACGGGATGCGCTGCAAGCCAAAGCGCCAACGCCACCGTCGACTCGGACACGTCTTCGCTTCCCGAAGGCTTTACGCAGGCGGATTTCGACGATTCGAGCGTCATCCTCGAACCGATCACGAGCTTCGATGAAGAGAAAACCTATGACATCGTCGTCGTAGGAGCGGGTACGGCGGGCATGCCCGCCGTCTTGACCGCACTCGAAGAAGGCGCAACCGTCGCCTGCCTACAAAAGGAATCCACTGCCATCGCGCAAGGCGGCGGCGACGGCGGCATCTGCCTCGAAGCATCAACTGAAGTCGGCGTTTTGCAATGGCTTCAGGCTTGGCGCGAATCGTGCAACTACCGCGTGAACATGGACCTCGCTCGCTTCTTCGCCTATCACTCGGGCGAAACCTCAATGTGGATGGCAAAGCAGTCGAAGGCCGCCGGATATCCGCCCGTCGACTCCTGGTCGCTCCACTTCGAATTCGCCGACGGAAACTACGTCACGCAGACCAAAAACGCATTCGGTGTAAAGCCCGAGAACAACGGAAACCTCGTGCGCGCGCTCGCCGACTACGCTGAAACACTTGGTGCCGACATGTACTACAGCACGCCCGGCGTACAACTCGTTATGGACGGCGATCGCGTTGCAGGCGTTGTAGGCCAAACCAAAGACCGCAAATACATCAAATTCAACGCGACGAAAGGCGTCATCCTCGCAACGGGCGACTACCAGAACAACAAGTCGATGATCTCGCGCTTCGCGCCCGACCTCTCCCGCTTCACCTGCAAACAGACGAACAAGACCGGCGACGGCATCCTCATGTCGGCGATGGCAGGCGGCTATATGAGTCCCGTCGGGCACAGCAAGCAGATGCACGACATGGACGCGGGCCCCTACATGATGATCGACATCCCGTTTCTGGCCGTCAACGAAAACGGCGAGCGATTCATGAACGAGCAGGTTCCCATGCATTATTGGGACGAGACGCTGCGATACCAAGATGCCGAGGATCCCGGCAAATTCTGCCGCATCTTCGACAACAACTACGTGGAGGCGGCTACCGAATGGGGCTACAAGCCGACAGATCGCGAATCTCTGCTCAAGTACGTTCCCGGCGCCGTCGAAAATCCCACGGGAGTCATAACCGACCTCATCGATACGCATCGTTGCGACACACTTGACGAACTGGCCGAAGAGCTCGGCATCCCCGCCGAGAACCTTAAAGAGAGCGTCGCCCGCTACAACGAGCTGTGCGAATCGGGCGAAGACACCGATTTTGGCAAGGAGAAGAAGTACCTCAGCCCCATCGTGGAGCCGCCATTTTGGGGAATCCACCAGTGGATCCGCCTCACCGCCATGTGCTGCGGCATCAAGGTCGATGCCAACTACCAGGTCGTCGACACGGAGAATAATCCGATCGTCGGCCTCTACGCCGTCGGCTTCGGCGCGGGCGACATGTGCGGCGACGGAGACTGGTCGCTGTACATGGGCAACATGTCATGCGGCTCGTGCATGACCTCAGGGCGCTACGCCACCATCCACGCGCTCACCGGCGACCTCGTTCCCAGCCATCCCGCAAGCTGGGAGGAAACCAAGAACGCCGAGGGCTACCGCAAAGACGAGTGGCTCGCCGAGCACGACGCGTAAATCCGCTTGCAAGCCGAATCGGCGACGCGACGCGAAACTGCCGCACGAACAACAAAGAAGCACGGGCGCCCGAACAGCGAAACTCTTACGGGCGCCCGCCTTGCCTTTCGAACCCCCACCGCTTTGCCTGTTCGAGCCCGCCCATCGCACCAGCCCGCCGAACAGCGCCCCATCCGCTACCGCAGCGGCCGCATCATAGGACTCGCCACCGAAGAAAAGCCATCCCGGCGTCAGTCCGCGCGCATGGCGGCGCAGGCCAAAGGAAACAGTTTGTCCGCCTGAGACGGCGGCCCGACATCCTGGCAACGATACGGTATCGGCTCGCCGCATTAGCCAACGGCTCCTTCACAGACGGCTTTCACCTCATCTCCAATCGATATGCCAGACCGTTTGGCCAGCCACGATCTGATAGGGTCTGATAAACGATTTCGGCACCGTTGCCGACGCAGCCCTGGAAGGAGGAGCCATGTACGACCCCGTATCGAGAACATTCGCCGTCAACCTCTGGACTTACAAGCAAGGCTTTTTCCAAAGGCTCTTCGCCCGCAGAGCGAAAGCCATCTCCGCACGCAGCACCATGCGGTTCTAAGCAACAACGGAAGGAACACTATGAAAAACGTACTCATTTTTACAGCCGCCATCGGCGCAGCCTTTATCGTGGGATCGAAGATCTTCGGCAACGGGCCGAAAGAAACCGCCGGAGCGATGGCCGAAAGCGCCTCGAATGCAATCGGCGGAGCAAAGAAAAAAGCAACCCGAGCCGTCTCCCATGCGAAGGAAAAGGCTTCGAAGGCGTCGGCAGCTGCGAAAACGGTCGCCCACGACGCCGGCGATGCCGTCAAGGAGGCGGTTGACAAAGCCTAAACGAACGCAGAAAGGCGTCGGCTCTACCGTCCGTCATCGAGCAGCCGGTAAAACTCCTCAACCGCAAGCGGCTTCGAGAAAACGAATCCCTGGACCATATCGCACGAGGTGGTCTGGATGAACGAGAGCTGCTCGGAGGTTTCGACGCCTTCCATGACCGTCTTCATTTCAAGTTTCTGCGCCATGTCGATGATGGTTTTCACCACGACCTTGCCCTTGTCTGAAGCAGTGCGATCGAACAGGAAGGCGCGATCGAGCTTCAAAACGTCGGCGGGCAGATCCTTCAGCGCGTTGAGCGACGATTCTCCCGACCCGAAATCATCGATAGAGCAGCCGAATCCCGCCGCGCGCAACCGATCGATCACATCGATTGCGCTATCCATATCCTCGAGCACCATGCTTTCGGTAAACTCGAGTTCTACTATGCCGTCGGGTATGCCGTATTCATCCTTGATCCCGATGTACCTCGCCACGAAATCGGCCTGGTACAGATGGAGTCGCGATACGTTGATGGAGATGGGGACAACGGGTTTGCCTTTGTCGATCCATGTTTTCAGATCGCGGCAAACCGCACGGAACACGTACTCGTCAAGCTCGAGAACGAATCCATTCTGCTCGAAAAGAGGAATGAACTCTATCGGACCCACTACGCCCTCCCCCGGCCTGCTCCATCGCACAAGCGCTTCGCCGCCGAGAACGCACGTGCCATCGGTGCTGAACTTCGGTTGGATCATCGGGAAGAACTCACCCGCAGCCAGCGCGGCCTCCATAGCGGCCTCGATATCGGCCTTCCGCAGCATCGCATCGCGCATGGAGGCGTTGAACATGCACACGTTCTCTCCCGTTTGCCGACCCTCGGTTTTCGCCATGCGCGCACGGTCGGTCAGCTCGTTCACCGCAGCATCCGGCGAATCCTCCGAACAGCATACTCCCACATGAAGCGAAAGGGGCCTTCCGGCAGCGATTATGTCCTCGGCGCGTTTGACGATCTCACGGCATCGCGCAACCATGTCGGCGGGCTTGCCGCACGAACAGAACATGATGAAATGATCGGCGGCAGTACGGCTGGCAAAGCCATCGCCGCCGCAAACGTCTTTGAGAATGGCTGCGACTTCGCAAAGAACCTCGTCGCCGCGGCGATAGCCATCGACATCGTTGATAAGCTTGAAGTCGGCGATGTTGAGATAAGCAACCGCGAAACCGCCGGCAGCACGATGGCCCGTCGCATCGGCCGAGGCGACGAAGCGGCGGGAGCGCTCGCGCCACGCATTCAGCTGGGCGTTGCCCTCAAGTTCGAATTTGCTGCTGCTGTAGAGCCCCGTCAGTTTGTCGAAATAGGCCATGCGCTCGATTTCCCTGCGATGGGTGCTGCTCGTGCGCCAGTACATCGCAAGCACGATAACGGACCCGACGAGCACGGCGGCGCACAGGGCGAACGTCGCTTCGAGAATCGTATTCGCCTGTTCCATGACCACGTTGTTCGGAATGACCGAAACGAGGTCCCAGCCATCGGTGCTGTCAAGCGGCGCATAGCAGAACACGTAGTCTTCCCCAAGGTAGGTAAACAGGGCCACGCCGCTCTTTCCCTGTTCGAGAGCCGATCGAAAAGACTGGATCACTTCAGGATCGTTGCCCTCTTCACCCACGATATCGTAAATGCTCGTAATCGTGCGGTTGCTGTTGCGATGAGCCGATCGTATTACGATGTCGCCCCCCCCCGCGTTCACAACATACGAGAACCCCTGGTTGGCGAAAAACGACAGCGAATACCGATCGGCGACTTCCTGCAGCGGTTTTGACTTGCGCACGAGCCCCGGCACCCCGTCGGCAAACGTGAACTTCTCGTAGACGCCGATCGACTTCACTCCGGTAGCCTCGTCGAGAAACGGATCCTGAACGCCGCGCTCGGCATGCTGTTCGATCTCGGCAAACTGCTCTTCGGTGATCGTTACCGCGTGGTCGCCGCTGCTGGTTCGCCGCACTTCCCCCGTCTCGAGATCAACGCACAGATAGGTCGATTCGCTATCGTTTCCGTCGAACAGCGCGATCTTCTCGTCGACGATCTCTGCATCGGAAGAGCTCTGCGCAGCCAGCTCGTCAGCGAACAGATCGAGTGTATCGAGGTCTTTTTCGAAATACGTATCGAGCGCGTTTTGGCCTTGCGTCGTCACCTCGAGGATATCCGTCACCGATTTTTCCCACAGCGAATCGTGCACGAAAGCCGCAAACGCAAGCAACCCCGCCACGATGCACAGAGTAACGAAAACGGTTGTCACGGTAACCGACGCGCGCAGTTTCACGAAGCATCGCCGGTTTCTGCAGTAATCAGGGAAAGAAGCATCGCTTCGGCCTCTTGGGCGGTGGCGCCGCCCAGCATCGCCACGACGCACTGGCGCGCGTTTTCCCAAATGGGGAAACGCAGATTGTCGTCCGAGGCGATAACCGCCCCGCCCTGGGAGAACGCCGCGGCAAGCGGCTGCACCGATGGCTCCCCGGGAGCCGCATTGCCCTTCAGCGGACTGAACGAGCACTGGCTGCCCGCGAAGCTCTCGATCGAATCCGGCTGCGTGAAAAACGACACGAAATCCTTTGCCTCGTCCACGTGCGGACTGTCGGCGTTCACGCTCACGCGGGTGTCGACATTCACGACGAGAACCGATCGATCGTCGAGCACGGGATAGGGATGCACCTCAAAGGCAAGCTCGGGAGCCAGATCGCGCATGCGAGCAGCGGCCCATGCCCCGGTGAGCATGAACGGAAAGGCGCCCGTTGCGAACTGCTCGAGGTCATCGGCTGTTTTTTCCGTTTCGAGCGCAAGCGGGGCATCCACCCAGCCGTTGGCGACGATGCGCTCGACAACATCGAACCCCTTGCGAAGGGCAGAGGCGAGCAACGCCGGATCGTCGTTGAAGGATGCGATGGCCGCCTCGCCGTCGCTCGCATAAACCGAAGCGAGACCGCAGGCGATGGCCACCGTTTTGAGCGAGATGTCGTTATTGGCGACAAGGGGAACGACCCCTGCCGCAGCGAACGCTTCGCAGGCCCGTTCGAACTGGGGAAGGGTTTCGGGAACATCGATTCCGTAAGATGCAAGCAGGTCGGTGTTGCAGTACAAACCGAATGCGGAAATCGAAGTGGGGACGTAATCGATAACGCCCTCGGATCGCATTTGCCCCAAAGCGAGATCGCTCATCAGGTCGATCGTTGGAAGATCCGAGAGGTCGGCGAGGTATCCCGCCTCCTCGAACGCAAGCGCCGTATCATGGTCGACCATAAACACATCATCGCCGAAGCCAGACGAGAGGCGCTTTCCAAGGGCGTCGAAATAGGGGCGGCTCTTAACGCCCTCGTAAACGATGGATACATCCGCATGCGCGTCCATGTAAGCGCGCAGAATGCCCTCGATGGCGACGACGTTCAGCGATTCGTACTTGAATCCGAAAAACGTGAGACGGACGGCAGCCTCTTCGACTTCGGGGGCGTCGACGACGACGTTCTTGCCCGAAGAGCATCCGCTCAGCGAAGGAAAGCACCCCGATGCCAGGGCAGCGCAGGCCAGCATTGCGAAAGAGCGCCGCGTCAGCATCGAAGACCGGGGGCGAAACCCGGAATCGACGGACACATCGAGTCTTCTCGCAGCTTTCTTCACGTCGGCCATCCCTGATCGGTCGGCAAAATCGCCGAGCAACAGCATCACCCTTATGGTACCTCAAATATAAGCTTTTTGCTCATAGTATATCGGCGCATCAACGCGTGGGGCCCGTTGATGCGCCGACAGGTGCACTTTGGATGATTAGCCGAGACAGCTTGATTCCGTGTAGCGCTTACGCCTTCTCGGTTTCGTATTCCACGTTACCCACAGCTTCGCTTTCCGGTGCCGGCCTCTCGGATTTCACGAACGCGTCGCGCGTCGCCTTCGCCTCGCCCACCTTTTCAGCGAGGTTCGCCTTCGCAACCGAAATCATCAGCTTGATGCGGTTGAGCTGGTTGACCTCCGAAGCGCCCGGATCGTAATCGACCGCGACGATATTGCTTTCGGGATAGCGACGGCGCAGTTCCTTGATAACCGCCTTGCCCACCACGTGGTTCGGCAGGCACGCGAAGGGCTGCGTGCACACGACGTTCGGCGCGCCCGTACGGATGAGTTCGACCATTTCGGCCGTCAAAAGCCATCCCTCGCCCATCGAGTTGCACAGGGAAAGGATCTCGCTTGCATACTCGGCGAGCTCGTAGATGCTCGCGGGAGGCTCGAATCGGCTCGATCTCTCAAGGGCTTTCGTCACCGGGGAGCGGAATTTCTCGAGCACCTTGAGCGCGATGCGGCTGCCGAACGCCCCCTTCGAACTGCGCCCGAGCGGATCTTTCTGGAAGATCGCGCCTGCGATGCCGAACAGGAAGAACTCGATCAGGCCGGGAACGACAGCCTCGCATCCCTCGCGCTCGATCACGTCGATGATCTGATTGTTCGCCGTAGGATGGAACTTGACGAGGATCTCGCCCACCACGCCGACACGGGGCTTGGTGCCCTCGCCCTCAAGCGGCAGCGTATCGAAATCCTCGACGATCTTGCGGACGGTGCGCTTGAAATCCCCGCGCGTCGTACCCTTGGCCAGCTGCTTTTTGCACGTGTCCATCCAGTAGTCGAACAGGCGCGTCGCGCTGCCGCTCTCAACCTCGTAGGGACGCGTGCGGTACAGGCACATCATGAGCAGATCGCCGTAGCAGAGCGCGTAGATCGCCTGCAAGAGCATCTTCGGCGTGATCTTGAAGCCCGGATTCTCTTCGTCGAGCTTCTTGAACGAAAGAGAGATGACCGGGATATGTTCGAGTCCCACCGATTTGAGCGCCTTGCGGATGAGAGCGATGTAGTTGGTTGCACGGCAGCCGCCGCCGGTCTGCGTGATGATGATGGCCAGCTTGTCGGTGTCGTAGCGTCCGCTCATGACCGCTTCCATAACCTGGCCGGTCGTAAGGATGGACGGATAGCAGATGTCGTTGTTGACGTACTTCAAGCCCGCATCGACCGCACCGTGATCGACCGAGGGAAGCAGTTCGAGGTTGTATCCGAACCTGTGGAAGATATCGATCAGAAGCTCGAAGTGAATCGGGGCCATCTGCGGGGCGAGAATGGTATAGCCCTGCTCCTTCATCTCCTCGGTGAACTGCACGCGTGCAAACTCGGTCGGCGAGCCCTCGCGCTGCTTGAGGGCTTCGGCAGCCTGGGGGTCGGCCTTCTCGGTAAACGTATCGGGAACGACCTGCGCACCCGCGAGCTCGGAAGCGATCCGCCCTTCGGTCGCCCCGGTCTTCTTGTCGAGCGCGGCTTCGGGTGTAACCGAAAGCGATTCGAGGATGGCGCTTGCCGCCGGACAGCCCCGGTTCATGTCTGCGGATTCCGCCTCTTCGTCGGCCTGGTCCTTCAGCGCGGCCAACAGGCTCCGAACGCGGATGCGCGCAGCTCCGAGATTCGATACCTCGTCGATCTTGAGCACGGTGTACACCTTGCCGGCCGCTTCGAGGATCTCCTGCACCTGGTCAGTCGTGAGCGCATCGAGCCCGCACCCGAACGAATTCAGCTGGATGAGATCGAGGTCCTTGCGCTCCGTGGCGACCTTCGCGGCCGCGTAGAGGCGCGTATGGTACATCCACTGGTCGACCACGCGGATCGGCCGCTCGAGCGTTCCCAGATGAGCAACCGAATCTTCCGTGAGCACGGCAAGGCCGAAGCTGGTCAGAAGCTCGGGAATCGCATGGTTGATCTCGGGGTCGTTATGGTACGGACGGCCGGCCAGCACGATGCCGTGCGTACCGGTTTCCTCCATCCAGGCAAGCGTTTCGGTGCCCTTGGCGCGGATGTCGCGCTTGAAGGCTTCGTCTTCGGCCCAGGCCGCATCGACTGCGGCATCGACCTCGGCCTGCGTCGGAGCCGCAACGCCTGCGCCCATGAGTTCGGGATGCTCTTCGACAAGCTCCACGAACAGGCGCTTTTTGAGGTGCTCTTTTTGATCGTAAGGCAACCACGGATTCAGGAACACCGTTTCCGAATCACGCAGCTCGTCAACGTTGAGGCGCAGGGCTTCGGGATAGCTTGCAACGATCGGGCAGTTGAAGTGGTTACCGGCGCCTTCGTCTTCCTGGCGCTCCCATTTCGAACAGGGAAACCAGATGAAATCGGGGTGCTTGTCGAGCAGGTTCATGATATGGCCGTGGGAAAGCTTGGCCGGGTAGCACACGCTTTCGGACGGCATCGATTCGATGCCCGCCTCGTAGGTTTTCTTGGTCGAGGGGTCGGAAAGAACCACGCGGAATCCGAGCTGGGTGAAAAACGTGAACCAAAACGGGTAGTTCTCGTACATGTTGAGCGCACGCGGAATACCGACCGATCCGCGAGGGGCTTCTTCGGCCGCAAGCGGCGCATAGTCGAACAGCCGCTTGCTCTTGTACTCGTAGAGGTTCGGCACGTTCTTGCTCTCGTCGAGCGTTCCCGCACCCTTCTCGCATCGGTTACCCGTAATGAAACGGCGGTGTTTTCCAGTCGCCTCATCCTTACCGAAATCGTTCACCGTCAGCAGGCATGAATTCGAGCAGCCCTTGCAGCGAACCGTGCGGTGGGTCGGGCTGAGGCTCTCGAGCTGGGCAAGCGATAGCATCGATGTTTCCACGGTCCCGCGGCTGCCCATGCGAAGAACGTCTTCGTCGTAGCGATCGCGCGCGAGGAGGGCGGCACCGTAGGCGCCCATGTTGCCCGCAATGTCGGGGCGCACCGCGTTCACTTCGGAGAGCTGCTCGAAGGCGCGCAGCACGGCGTCGTTCAGGAAGGTGCCGCCCTGCACGATGACCTTCTCGCCCACATCGTGGGGATCGCGAATTTTGATGACCTTGAACAGGGCGTTCTTGATGACGGAAATCGCTAAGCCAGCTGCAATGTCGCCAACCGTCGCGCCCTCTTTCTGCGCCTGCTTGACGCGGCTGTTCATGAACACGGTGCAACGGCTGCCAAGATCGACGGGGTTTTCCGCCTCGATGGCCGTGCTTGCGAACTTCGCGACATCGAGATTGAGACCCGTGGCAAAGCTCTCGATGAAGCTTCCGCAACCCGACGAGCACGCCTCGTTGAGCATGATGTGGTCGATCACGCCGTCTTTGACGCGCAGGCATTTCATATCCTGACCGCCGATATCGAGAATGAACTCGACACCGGGCAGCATCTCCTGGGCGCCGCGCAGGTGGGCGACCGTTTCGATTTCGCCCGAATCGACGCGCAGCGCCTCGAGCAAAAGCCCCTCGCCGTAACCGGTGACGGTCGCATGCCCTATGCGCACGAGCGGTTCGCCCGTTTCGGCATCGACGGGAAGCGCATTGTACATATCGGCGAGAGCGGACTTCGCGCATCCGAGCACGTCGCCCTTGTTGCTCGCATAATGCGTCCAAAGAAGGCTTCCATCTTCCGCGATGAGCGCAGCCTTGAAGGTAGTCGATCCCGCATCGATGCCGAGATACGCCACCCCTTCGTACTCCATAAGCTCGCCGCGGCGCACGCGCTCGCCGCTGTGGCGCTCCTTGAATTCGGCGTAATCGGCTTCGCTCGCAAACAGCGGAGCAAGCCTGACCACCTCGGAACCTTGGATGTCGCCGAGGTTTTTCAGCCTTCCGACCACGTCCTCAAGGCGCTCCGCCTTTGCTTCGTGGCCCGCCAGGGCGCAGCCGCAGGCAACGAACAGATGGGCGTTTTCGGGAACAATGGTGTGCTCGTCATCGAGGCTGAGCGTTTCGTAGAAACGTTTGCGCAGCTCGGGCAGGTACTGCAAGGGGCCGCCGAGGAACGCGACGTTGCCGCGGATGGGGCGGCCGCACGCAAGGCCCGAGATGGTCTGGGTCACGACCGATTGGAAGATGGATGCCGCAATGTCCTCTTTGCGGGCACCTTCATTCAAAAGCGGCTGCACATCGGTTTTCGCAAACACGCCGCAGCGGCTCGCGATGGGATAGATGGTCGTATGGTTCTGAGCGAGCTCGTTCAAGCCGCCCGCATCGGTGTTGAGCAGCGCCGCCATCTGATCGATGAACGCGCCGGTACCGCCTGCGCACGTACCGTTCATGCGCTGTTCGATACCCTGGTCGAAGTAGATGATCTTCGCATCCTCACCGCCGAGCTCGATGGCCACGTCGGTCTTGGGAATAAAGGTTTCAACTGCGGTCTTGCTTGCGATGACTTCCTGGACGAACTCGATGCCGAGCCATTGGGCAAGCAGCAGCCCGCCCGATCCGGTGATGGCGATGGTCATGGCTTTATCGCCGTATTCCCGCGCCGCCTCCTCGAGCACCTCGATGATCGTCGCACGCACGTCGGCATGATGACGACGGTATATGGAATAGCGGACGGCGTTCTTGTCGTCGAGAATCGCCAGCTTCACGGTGGTCGACCCCACATCGATGCCGATGTGCAGGATTTCGTTTCCCTGTTGTACGGACTCGGTGGTCACGATTTTCTCCTTCAGCTGCATACTGACTGCTTGTCTAAAGCTTTATCGATTCGCCTGGCTTGATGAAAAGAAGCCTCATTGCGATGAGCGCCATCTCCTCCGAGCTCTCCCGCATACCCGTTTCGATCCACTGCATGATCACGCCGAGGTAGGCGGATGCGAAAAACGCAATGTAGTAGTTCACGAACGGAGTTGGATCGTTCCGATAGCGTTCGTGGAGGATGGACTGGATAAGGTTGCCGCATACCGAATCGCGCAGACGGGGACCGAAGCCGACATCGCCGCCCGGCCCGAGCACTGCATGGAGGAAACGGCCCTCTTCGCGCAGGTAATCGAACAGCTCTACGAGGAACGGAAGGGGCTTCTTCTTAACTTGGAAGTAGAGTATCTCCTTCAAGCTCAGGTCCTTCATCTTGGCCTGAAAGCGATCGAGCTCTTCCATGATCTCGTCCTCGAACGTTTCGAGGAGGTCTTCCTTATCCTGGTAATGATTGTAAAACGTGCCCCGATTCAAATCGGCGCGGACGCACAGGTCGTTCACGGTGATGCCATCGAACCCGCGCTCTTCCATAAGCACGATGAGCGCATCGCGCAGCGCCTTCTTCGAGCGCGTGATGCGCCTGTCGACCGTGCATGCGACGGGGACCCGCCTGCCTTCGATTCCCGCCAGCCCTTCCGCTGTTGCGCGATCAAGCGCCGCTGCGGCTTCGGCCATGACACCTTCCTTCCGCAGGCTGCACGGCACCGTATGCGCATTGCCCCTGCTCATCTTAATAATGAACATTTAGATCAATAATCAACACTTTGTTCAATAGTGTATTGTAGGGGAAAGGAAGCGATTTCTCAACCGAAACGGGGTATCTGTTACATACGTTCACCTGTTTCGCAAGAAACGCCGGCCCCGCAGCTCCCCTCGATTCCATAGCTTCCTATAGGTAATGCGTTTTCCAATCCGGGCTCCCATTGCGGTGGCGATCGGCTTATAATGGGTCGTGTCTGCACGAATCGAATGAAAGGATCAGATATGAGGTCAGAACAAGTATGCTAACCGGCGGCGCTCGCGCCGCTACGATTCATGCCTTTTTCAGCACCGATCGACAATCTCCCTGCACCGCCCAAACCGCTTTCCGCACACGGGAAAACCCTGTCTGGAAACAAGCAGCTCTCGGCTTCTTTCCCTTTCCGCCTTCCGCGCAAACAAGCCTTCGGCAGACGCGGAACGCACCGCGTCAACCCGCTTCAAACGACGAAGCCCCTCGACTCCTTCCTCGGCCTCAGCCCCGCCCGCATTCGCCACGTCCGCCGGCTCGGGCAAAGCCCCAAAATGCACGAACATCCTGATGAAAAACCAAATCGTTCCATAGGAGGATACCGATGAAAATCCGCGACTTCGGCGTTGAAATGTGGATGAACGCCTACGAAAACGACTGCACGTACAACCTTGCCGAAACATGCGTGAAATCGCTTACCGTCGATGAGCTGGTGGCGCTCGCCGGCAGAGGCGACGATGTCTGGGATGACATCCGGTCGATGCAACTCACTTACGGCGCCATCGAAGGATCCGATCGCCTCAGGTCGGGCATCTGCGGCCTGTACGAAACGATGGACATCTCCAATATCTCCATTACCCATGGAGCCATCGGCGCAAACGACCTCGTAATCAACGCGCTCGTCGAACCAGGGGATCGCGTCATCAGCGTGCTGCCAACCTACCAGCAGCTCTACTCGATCCCCGAATCGCTGGGCGCAACGGTAAGCATCTGCCAGCTCAAGCCCGAAAACGGCTTTCTGCCCGACCTTGACGAGATGCGCGCGTTCGCAGAAGCCGGAGTCGATCTCATCTGCGTCAACAACCCCAACAATCCTTCGGGAGCGGTCATGGATGAAGCGTTCATGCGCGAAATAGTCGCCATCGCACGCGAACACGATGCCTGGGTGCTCTGCGACGAAGCCTACCGCGGCCTGACGCACGCTCCCTACGGTCAGAACTTCGCCCCCGCCATGGCCGACCTTTACGAAAAGGGGGTGAGCGTCGGTTCGTTCTCGAAAACCTTCTCGCTTGCCGGGCTCAGACTCGGCTGGGTCGCCGCTCCGCAGGAACTCGTGGAGCGCATCAGCCACAGACGCGATTACAACACGATCAGTTGCGGCATGATCGACGACTATCTGGCAACGATGGCCATCGAGAACCGTGAAGCTCTTTTGCGCCGCAATCTCAAGATCGTCGCCGACAACGCCGCGGTCCTCGATGCGTGGGTCGCATCCGAACCGCGCATCGAATACGTAAAACCGCAGGGAGGCACAACCGCATTCCTGCGCTACGACGCGGACATCGATAGCGAAACGTTCTGCAAGCGGCTGCTCGACGAGAAGAGCGTGCTTCTGCTTCCCGGCTCAGCCATGGATATGGACGGATGGCTGCGCATCGGATACTGCTTCGCCGCCGACACCGCGCAGCTCGAACGCGGCCTCGAACTCGTTTCCGAATTCCTCGACAGCCTCGATTAGACCGGGAGCAAGCATGAAACGGTTTTCTTCGCAACGGGTGCTCGGAAGCGATGGGCTCAAAGCCATGATGGCCGCGTCCGATGCGGCCCTTCTCGACGAAGTGATCGACCTATCGCTCGGCGACCCCGATCTCGATACCGACCCGCGCGTCATCGCAGGGGCTTTCGGGGATGCAAAGCGCGGCTTCACCCATTACGCACCCGCCCTCGGCGATCCCGAACTCCTCGAAGCGATCCGCTCGGTCTGGCGCGACGATTACGGCATCGTCGTTGAAAACGGCCAGGCCATGGTTACCGCAAGCGGCTGCCACGCGATGTGGCTGCTGCTTTCCGCCATCATCGACCCCGATGACGAAGTGGTCGTCTTTTCGCCGTTCTTCCCGCCCTACCCCGATCAGATCAAGGCTGTAGGCGGCAAGCCGATCATCGTCGAAACCGATCCCGATCAGGGGTTCATCCCCCATGTCGACAGCCTCGAACCGGCGATCGGGCCGAAGACCAAGGCCGTCATCGTCAATACGCCCTGCAATCCGACCGGCGCGTGCTTGACCCGCACGCATATGGAACCCCTGCTCGCCGTATGCGCGCGGCACGATCTGCTGCTCATCGCCGACGATATCTACACCGCCTACGACTTCGGGTCGCCCTTCGTTCCCTTCGCCCAGCTTGAGCAGGCAAAGGGGCGCGTTGCCACCGTCAAGTCGTTCTCGAAGGATTACTGCATGAGCGGATGGAGAATCGGATACGTCGTCGCTCCCGCCGACGTCATCGCCGCCATGCGCAAAGTCAACGAGGGCAACGTGTTCACCGCACCCATCGTTTCGCAGCGAGCGGCGCTGCATGCCCTTCGGTTGAGAAAGGAGATCGAGGGACGCGTGCATGAGGTTTACGGCAAACGCATGGCCTATGCACTCGACAGGGTCAGGCGGATCGAGCGCTTGGATGCGGCGGCTGCAAGCGGCAGCCTGTACCTGTTTCTCGATATCAGAAAGACCGGTTTTACGAGCGAAGGATTCGCCGCCGAGCTGCTCGCGAGGGAGCGCATCTCCGTTATCCCCGGAAGCGCATTCGGAGCGGCGGGAGAAGGATTCGTGCGCATTGCGCTCAGGGTCGACATCCCCGCGCTGTCTTCGGTGTTCGACGCTATTGAAAGGGTCGCATCGAGCCCCCGTTGCTAAACCGCCCCTGCATCGAAGCCCGCGCGCATCGATCGGACTGGCTTGCGCATAGCCCGAGCCAGTCCGATTGTCACCTGTTGCCCCCTAGTAACGTTGACAGGAAACGGACGCTCTCCTACCATGCGTATACCGATCGGAAGGGCGCATGACATCGACCAAAGACACACTGCTCCGAATGCTGGAAGATAGCTTAGGCCAGCATATTTCGGGCGCAAAGCTCGCCCGATCCCTCGGCGTCAGCCGCAATGCGGTATGGAAAGCCGTCGAGTCGCTGCGCCGCGAGGGCTACACCATCACAGCCGCAACCAACAAAGGCTATGCGCTCTCCCAAGAAAACGACCTTCTCTCCCCTCAGAGCATCGGACGGTATCTTCCATGCGATCACCCTTTCGATATCGCCGTGCGCAAGCGCGTTGATTCGACGAATTCGGAAGCCCGAAGACGGGCTCTCGAAGGAGCGCGCGAAGGCACGGTCATCATCGCCGAAGAACAGACGAAGGGAAAAGGCCGCCCTGGAAAATCATTTTACTCGCCTGCTTCGACGGGATTGTACCTGAGCATCGTTTTGCGCCCCCGCCTGCAAGCCGACCAAGCGCAATACCTGACGACCGCCGCAGCCGTCGCAGGAGCTCGGGCCATCGAGCGCGTTACCGGCAAACAAGCGCTCATCAAATGGGTGAACGATATCTACTGCGAAGGCAAAAAAGTATCGGGCATCCTCACCGAGGGCTCCATCGATATGGAATCGGGACGCTTCGAGCACGCCGTGCTCGGCATCGGAATAAACGTCAAGAGACCCCAAGGCGGCTTCCCCGCCGACCTCATCGACGTTGCGGGAGCCCTCATAGACGATGGGCAAGGTGCCGTGCGAAGCGAACTTGCCGCCCGGATTCTGATTGAGTTTTGGGATCTGTACCAAGATATCGAGTCGCGCTCGTATTACGAGGAGTACCGACACCGCTGCTTTCTTCTAGGAAAGCCCCTCGTCATCACGCACAACGGTTCGCGCGTTCGCGCCAAGGCGATCGATATTACCTCCGATTTCAAACTCGTCATCGAACTTCCCGACAAAAGCACGCTTGAGCTTCCCTACGGCGAAGTCAGCACGCGCCCTGTTTAACGGGTGCACAAAGGTCTTGGGGGATTGAGGGATAATGTCTCGTCTTCGGTAACCGAACTCGGGTTATTTGCTATGCTGTAGCGCGTTGCCGAGCGGCGCGAGCGCTTCGGACAACACCATAGTTTGCGAAGAGAAGGACAGACCCCATGCAGATCACACCAGCCGAAATACGCGAAACCCTTGCGATGGTGAGCAAACAGCACCTCGACATCCGCACGATCACGCTGGGATTGAATCTGAGAGGCTGCACGCACGAAAGCATCGACGTTATGGCAGCCAAGGTCTACGACCGCATGACAAGCGCAGCCGAAATGCTCGTACCCACCGCTGAACAGCTCGAGCGCGAATACGGCATCCCCATCATCAACAAACGCATCTCGGTTACGCCAATCGCGGAGATCTGCGCCGCAACCGATGCTCAAGATTTCACCCCCATCGCCGTTGCAATGGACCGCGCCGGCAAAGAGGTCGGTGTCGATTTCGTCGGCGGCTTTTCCGCCCTTGTGCACAAGGGGGCCTCCAGCGCCGACATCAGGCTCATGGAGTCCATCCCCCATGCCCTATCGGCAACCGACAACGTGTGCTCTTCGGTCAACGTCGGCTCGACGCGCGCGGGCATCAACATGGATGCCGTGCTGAAAATGGCCGGCATCGTGAAGGCTACCGCCGAAGCTACCGCCGATCGCCAATGCATCGGAGCGGGCAAGCTCGTCGTATTCTGCAACGCGGTCGAGGACAATCCGTTCATGGCCGGCGCATTTCACGGATCGGGCGAGGCGGATGCCGTCGTCAATGTGGGAGTTTCGGGTCCGGGCGTCGTGCGCGCCGTGCTGGCCGACATGCCGAAAGACGCCGATATCACGAGCGTCGCCGAAGCCATCAAGGCCACGGCGTTCAAGATCACCCGCGCAGGCGAGCTCATGGCGCGCGAAGCGTCCAAGCGGCTCGGTGTCAGCCAGGGCATCCTCGACCTCTCGCTTGCCCCCACCCCGGCGGAAGGCGATTCGGTTGCCGAGATCCTCGAAGCCATCGGCGTGGGCACCTGCGGCGGACCGGGCACAACAGCCGCGCTCGCCATGCTCAACGATGCCGTTAAGAAAGGCGGAGTTATGGCCTCTTCTTCGGTCGGGGGCCTTTCGGGCGCCTTCATCCCCGTCTCGGAAGACGCGGGAATGATTCGCGCTGCCGAGCAGGGGGCGCTTTCGCTTGAGAAGCTCGAAGCTATGACCTGCGTGTGTTCGGTTGGGCTCGACATGATCGCTGTCCCCGGCGACACGACGGTCGAAACCATTTTCGGCATCATCGCCGACGAGTGCGCCATCGGCATGATCAACAACAAGACCACCGCGGTGCGCATCATTCCAGCCATCGGCAAAACGGTTGGAGACAGGCTCGATTTCGGCGGCCTTTTGGGCTATGCGCCCGTCATGCCCGTCAACCAGTACGCAGGTACCGTTTTCGCCCATCGCGGAGGCAGATTCCCCGCCCCGCTGAATTCCCTGAAGAACTAGTCGAAGCGCGCGGGCTCAATCCGCGCGCTTCGACAACCGAATGCCAAAGGCTACGCCCGAGCATGCTCGCGTCCCCCTTTTTCGCAGCTGTTCGAAACAAGCGTTTTCGTCTCGGTCATCGGCATATCGCCACACATCGGCGCGGACCGGCCATAGCACGCAATCGCTCGAGATAAATATTGGTCTGTTTGATCATATTTACACGCACGAGGAAGGCCCTTGGCCCTATAATGACTTAACTTTACTCAGAGGGGGTCTCGTGAAAACGATCGTGTATGCATACTTCGTTCCATGATGGCCGTACTGCTAACCACCGTCATACTCGAAATCGTCTTCCGATTCCATTTCCTCAACTACGCAGCCTCGGCAATCGGCTTTTCGGCGTACTATCTGCTACAGAACATCAATTACTTCTCGAAGGACCCGCTGACCGGCATAATGAACAGGCAGATGTTCGATTTCAAATTCCGTAAGGCAAGCGAATCGCAGAAACCGATGCTCGTGGGATTGCTCGACATCAACGATTTCAAGAACATCAACGATACCGAAGGACATGAAGCGGGAGACCGCGCTTTGGTTCTCTTCGCCGAAACGGTTGCAAAATCCCTCGGCAGAAGCGCGGAGCTCTACCGCACGGGCGGAGACGAATTCATGCTGCTCTCCTCTCTTGAAAACGAGAAAGAGGTCATCGAATCCCTCCCTGCTGCGCTCGAGGAAACGAAAAAGAACGGGGTCGGATTCGCTTACGGGCTCACGACGCACCGCGCAGGAGACGACCCGCAAGAAACGCTACGTCGCGTCGACAGGGAGATGTATGCAGATAAGGCGGAGATGAAGCGGACGCTCGGGCGCAGGGCCGCCGACGCCCGCGAAAGCTAGGCGTCGGATTTCGAGCATTGCAGATATCGGCCACCGCCTGCCCGTCTGCCGCCTGTCGGTCCGCCCGCTTGCACGGCCTGAAAGATCAGCGGCCGTACACCGCGCGCACCAGGTACTCGACGTTGCCTTCGGGCCCCTTGATGGGCGATTCAACCACACCGGTCGGCTCGAAACCAGCTGCAAGCAGAGCGCTTCGAACCTCTTCTATCACGCGCTCGCGCACCGCCTCGTCTCGAACAACGCCGCCCTCCGTTTCGCCTGGACGCGATTCGAACTGCGGCTTCACCAACCCGATGAACACCGAACCCGTATGCGAAAATCGAGCAAACACAGAGGCGAGCTGGGCCAACCCGATAAAGCTCAGATCGGCGACCAGCAAGTCGAACGGCGCCCCTACCTCAGCAGGATCGGCGAGTTTGATGTTCGTCCTCTCGAAAACCGATACCCGTGGATCCTGGCGCAACGACCAGGCAAGCTGTCCGTAGTTCACATCGACGCATGCAACCGATTCGGCCCCGGCCTGCAGCAGGCAATCGGTGAAACCCCCTGTGGACGATCCGATATCGATGCAGCGCAAACCGCTCGCATCCTGCCCGAACGCATCGAGCGCGCCTTGGAGCTTGTGCCCCCCGCGCGAGACGAATCGTTTGCGGTTTTTCACGACCACGGAAGCGTCGGGATCCACCTTGGCAGCCGCACTCGTCGCGTACGCATCGTCCACCTTGACTTCATGGGCGAGCACGGCACGCAACGCCGCATCGGCATCCGAGAAATAGCCCCGCTCCACGAGCAGCGTATCCAGTCTGACTTTTTTCATGACAGCATTATACCGCGGCGCCAAAGAGCCGGCTTCGCCGCATCGATCCGCTAAACAAGCTCGTCCTGCCTTTTCGCATGCCACGAGCCGAAGGCCTGATACAGCACGTTGAACACCGGCACGGCCGCAAGCGCTGCAACCGCGAACGCGACGATCATCGGTTGCGTGAACGGTTCGATGCCGAACAGCGTCGGGAACACCGTCGCGCCGAGGATCACGCCACCGATGACAACGACGATAAGTGCAGCTCTGATCGGCGTGAACGGAAATGACAGACGCACGATAAGAAGCAGGCCCACCCATGCGGTCGCAAGCACGCACATCGTCGACACCTGCGCATAATCGAGGCCGAGCGTCGTATACGACACGATGTTGAGGCCGAGCACGGCGAGAATCGCCGTGATGGAACCCGGCAGCGAACGCACGATCACGTTGACGAGGAACTTCCCTTTGACGCGATCCTTGTTCGGCTCGAGCGCAAGCACGAACGAGGGCAACCCGATCGTGAACGCCGATATGAGGGTCATCTGGATCGGCTGGAACGGATACTGCCACGGCAAAACAATAAAGCACACGGCAAGCACCATAGACAGCACGGTCTTCACCAAAAAGAGCGATGCAGATCGCTGCAAATTGTTGATAGCCCGCCTTCCCTCGGCAACGACCTTGGGCATCGAGGCGAAATCGTTGTTCACAAGCACAAGCTGCGCCACGTTGCGCGCAGCATCGGAACCAGCGGCCATCGCAACCGAGCAATCCGATGCTTTGAGCGCAAGCACGTCGTTCACGCCGTCGCCCGTCATGGCCACCGTGTGGCCGGCTGCCTGAAGCGATTGCACAAGTTTCTTCTTCTGTTCAGGCGTCACGCGCCCGAACACCTGATAGCACGTTGCCGCGTTTTCGAGCGCCGCGTCGGAAAGCAGCGTCGTAGCGTCAACGTAGGAATCGGCATGGGGAATGCCGACGATCTGCGCTATGCCCGAAACGGTACGCGGATCGTCGCCCGATATGACTTTAAGATCGACGCCCTGATCGATGAAGTACCTGATCGTCTGCTCGGCCGTAGGCCGGATCTGGTCCTTGATCGCGATGAGGGCGAGAGGTTGAGGATCGCCGAGCATCTTCCCATCTCCGTCAAACCCTTCGACGCGGGCGAGCACCATGACGCGCGCGTTCTGCGCAAGCTCCTCAACCTGGGTGCGCACCGCCTCGTATTTCTTGCCGAGTACGAACTGCGCCGCGCCCATCGCATAGCTCGCACCCGTGTCGAACACCGCCCCCGACCACTTCTTGTCGGAGGAGAACGGGATGGCCCGCTTGATGCCAAGGCGCTTCACGGGCTGCGCGGGACCGTTCGCGCGCTTTCGCCCAACCCTTGCGGCGCCGGGCTCGGGTATGACATCCTGATAGTAATCGATGATAGCCTGCGCGGTTTCGTTGGGATCCTCATCGGCTCCAGCGATTGAGTAAAACGCGCCGTGAGCCTCGTCGATGCCGCAATCGCCCAGCGTAACCACGCGATCGACTTCCATCTTTCCCGTCGTGATCGTGCCGGTCTTATCGAGGCACAGCGTATCGACGCGCGCCAGCGTTTCGATGCAGTACAGTTGCTGGACAAGCACCTTGCTTTTTGAAAGGCGCACGACCGCAACGGCAAGCACTGTCGAGGTGAGCAGTATCAGCCCTTCGGGAATCATTCCCACAAGGGCTGCCACCGTCGAAAGGATTGCCTGGTTGAGCTCGATATAGGCCCCCGTGAAGTACTCGCGCGCAAAAAGTATGGCACCGAGGGGGAATATGATGATGCTCACGAACCTGATGATGCCGTTCAGGCTGTTCATGATTTCGGAGTTGACAGCCTTGTGCTCTTTCGCCTCGGCGCTGATCTTCGCGGCGTAATTATCGGCGCCCACATGCGTCACCTGGGCATAAACCGTTCCCGCGTTCACGAAGCTGCCGCTCATAAGCTGCGAGCCGGGCTCTTTGCGTACAAGCTTGCTTTCGCCGGTGAGGAGGCTTTCGTTCACGTCGCACGTGCCGTGCACCACCGTTGAATCCGAAGGGATCTGATCTCCCCTGCCAAGCACGACGAGATCGCCGAGCACGATTTCGTCGACGGCTATCTCTTGGCGAACGCCGTCACGAACAACCTCGACCTTCGTGCTTGCGATGATGCTCAACCGATCGGTCGTGCGCTTGGAGCGAATCTCCTGAATGATGCCGATCGCCGTGTTCAACACGATCACGATCATGAAAAGCATGTTCTTGTACGACCCGGTAACAAGCACGAAACACGCGAGAACGAGATTGATCGCATTGAACAGCGTGCAGACGTTGGAGGCGATGATCTGCTTGACCGAACGCGTCTTGACCGACGCATCGACGTTCACATCGCCCCGGGCGACGCGCGCAGCGACATCCGAAGAAGAAAGGCCCTTGAGCTCCTCTTCCATCAATCCTCCTCCGTACGTTTGATGCATTCAGTATAGCGAAAGCGAACTTCTGTTATTCGCCGCACATTATTTGCACACGACGGCGCATGCTCGTATCTTTACGCGTTTCTAATCCTCGCCGCGAAACCTTAACGCTTCGCTTATGCGGCCTCGTCTATGATGCAGGTCACAGGAAGGAGCCGCTCATGGTTGCAACGATATTCGGTATTCTCATTTTGCTATGCGGAGCGTTTCTGCTCTCGGTTCTTTTGTTCTCGCCCGAAAACGAGGACTTCCACTTCGGAAGGCCCCGCCAAAACAAATGAGCCCGCCGGATGGCGGGCTCGCGGTATCGCTTGCGACGCGCAGAGGCGCGGCTACGGAAGAAGCAGTTGCGCGATCTGCACGGCGTTCAAGGCAGCGCCTTTGCGAATCTGGTCGGCGACAACCCAAAGCGCAAGCCCGTGCTCGACCGTCGGATCTTTGCGCAAACGCCCGACGAACGTGTCGTTCGTGCCCGCAAGCAAGCCGGGCATGGGATAGGTGTTGGAGCTGCAATCGTCCATGACCGTGATCCCTTCGGCCGTCTCGTAGGCCTCCCGCGCCGCTTCGACGCTCACCTCGCCCGAAAATTCCACGTTGACCGATTCGGCATGGCAGCGCAGCACCGGTACGCGAACGCACGTCGCTGCAACCGCGATGCTCTCATCGCCCATGATCTTCTTCGTCTCGACGACCATCTTCCACTCTTCTTTGGTGGAATCGTCGTCCATGAACACATCGATATGGGGTATGCAGTTGAAAGCGATGCGATGCTGGAACACCTCGACCTTCAACTCCTCGCCGTTGAGGAAATCTTTGGTTTGGCTGTAAAGCTCTTCCATCGCCGGAGCACCGCCGCCGCTTGCCGCCTGGTAGGTGGAAACGACCACGCGCTTAATGGGAGCGATGTCATAGAGCGGCTTCAGCGCGACGACCATTTGGATAGTCGAGCAGTTCGGGTTCGCGATCACGCCCGAGTGCCAGGAGACATCGTCGGGGTTCACTTCAGGCACTACGAGCGGCACGTCCTCGTCCATGCGAAACGCACTCGAGTTATCGATCATCACAGCGCCCGCCGCCACGACCGCCTCGCGCATCTCCTTCGAGATGCCCGCCCCGCACGAGAACAGCGCGATATCGACGCCCTTGAACGACTCGGGCGTCATCTCCTGCACGATGAGCTCCCCTGCGGGAACCTGTCCGCATCCGGCAAATTCGATTTTCTTGCCCGCCGACCGCGCCGATGCGAGCGCGCGAATTTCCGAAGCAGGAAAATCGAGGTCGTGCAGCACCTGCATGAACTCCTGGCCAACGGCACCGGTCGCGCCGGCGACTGCAACCACGGGGTTCGCCGGCATCGCTTTACTCCAAGACATATCTTTCACCCTTCCGCACGTGCGCATCTCGTTTGCGCACGTTCATTTTCATCTTAGCCGCCTTGCGCCTTTATCGGCCCTTCTGCATCTTGGCCGCAATCTCTTCGGCCGAAAGCTGCGTCTCCTCGAAGACGCTATCGGAATCGAGCCCGAAAGCCGTATGCAGGCACTGCACGGCAGCCGCCGCCTGGGCGGCGTCGACCACCATGGACAAGCGAATGGGAGAAGTCGAAATCGCAAGGATGTTGATCTGGTTTTCGCCGAGCGTCGTAAACGCCCGAGCAGCCACACCGGGACTCGATTTCATGCCCGTGCCGACAAGGCTTACCTTCGCGATGTCATCGTCGATAAGGTATTCGCGCGCCTCGATTTCTCCGACGATCCGATCGAGCGTTTCCTTCGCTCGCGGAAGATCGGCACCAGGACAGGTGAAGCTGATGTCGGTAATGCCGTCCTTTGAAATGTTCTGAATGATCATATCGGTGTTGACGGCGTTGCCCGCCAGCGCGGAAAACACCTTGGCCGCTACGCCCGACATATCGGGAACCCCGCGAATCGTCACTTTGACCTCGGATGTATCGTGAGCGATGCCCGTGATGACCGCTTCTTCCATGGAAGGTGTCGCCTCCTTGATGAACGTACCCGTCGTGTCGGAAAACGCCGATCGGGAATGAATGACCACGTTGAACTTGCGCGCGAACTCGACCGCACGCATCTGGAGCACGCCCGCACCCGCACTCGAAAGCTCGAGCATGTCGTCGTAGTTGATTTCGTCGAGCTTCTTGGCACGCGGCGCCACGCGGGGATCCGCCGTGTACACGCCGTCGACGTCCGAATAGATTTCGCATACGTCGGCGCCGATGCCCCACGCAACCGCTACAGCCGTCGTATCGGATCCGCCGCGACCGAGCGTGGTGATGTCGCCGTTCTGATCGATGCCCTGAAAACCCGCCACCACAGGAATGAACCCCTCGGCGATGGCCTCCTTGATGCGCTCGGCGTGAATCCGGCTGATCTTCGCCCGCGCATGGGCGCAATCGGTTTCAATGCCGGCCTGGCGCCCCGTGAAGCTCATCGCGCGGTAGCCGCGCGCTTCGATGGCCATGGCCAAAAGCGTCATGGAAACCTGTTCGCCGGTCGACAGGAGCCGATCCATTTCGCGAGCGGGGGGATCGGTGTTGAGCGCTCTGGCCAAACCAACCAATTCATCGGTGGTCTTACCCATCGCCGAAACAACGGCAACGACGTCGTTGCCGGCTTGCCTGCTTGCGATGAGGCGCTTCGCAACCATCTGGATGCGCTCCGGCGATGCAACCGAGGTACCGCCGAATTTTGCAACTATGAGCGACATATCTCTGTCTTTCTGAATATCAAGCCAACGACCCTACACTATAGCAAAAGTACACGGACCAAGCCCACGCAGGCCTTCGATTATCGAACAATCCCCAAGACAAGCGGACGAAAACGAGGCTCACGGTGGGAGTTCGCCGATTTTCGCTGGCCGAAGGCGGCGAAAGAGGGTCAATATGCACAAAAATCAGCAGATCATACATGCCGGAGGCCGAAAAACAAGCCAAGAGACGCTTACCGATGCGCAGAAGAGCGTTTTCCCTGATCACGAATCGGGAAGCTCCTTCCCGGGGCATCATGTCGGCACAGCTTTGTATGAATCTGGGAAAAAATGTGCACATCGGGACGCGTTGCCTTCCCGCGAAGAGGTCGACAAGCGGCGCGACGGAGAAACGGCAGCAGCACAACGACGACGGTGCGACGGCAGCACGGCAGCGGCACGATATCAGCACGGCAGCGGCGCGCTCGCGGCAAAACCCGAACGGGGGCGCAAGCAAATCCACCCGTCCATGCCCTTCGGCATCGCACCTCTCCGATCGGCGCATCAAGAAGCGATGCGCTCGGCGCAGACAGCGTCTCCCAGCGTTTTCGATGCCCGGAAGCGAACCCCTATGCCTTTTCGGGCATCCTCCACAGCAGGATGAAGCCGACGATGAACAGCATGGCGATGGACAGCACGCCGATCGAGGGATTGCCCGTCATCTGCGTGAAAAACGATACGAGGAACGTTCCCATGATAGCGGCATACTTTCCGAAAATGTCGAAGAAGCCGTAGTATTCGTTGGCATGCTCTTTGGGAATGAGCTTCCCGAACTCCGACCGGGAGAGCGCCTGGATGCCGCCCTGGAACAGACCCACGCAAATGGCGAGAATCCAGAATTCGACCGCGCTTTTGAGGAAGAACGCCGCAAACAGCGTGATGCACAGGTATGCGAACACGCCTACAAGCAGCATGCGCTTCGTTCCCACTTTGCCCGAAAGCCTTCCGTAGACGATAGCCGAGGGAAAGGCGACGAACTGGGTAACCAGCAGAGCCAGCACGAGCTGCGTCGCATCGATGCCCAGATCGGTGCCGTAGCTCGTCGACATCTTGATGATGGTGTGGACGCCGTCGATGTAGAAGAAGAAAGCAAGCATGAACAGGCGCAGCTGCTTATCCTTGAAAATCTTCTTCAACGTGGAAACAAGCCCGGTAAACGTATCCTTGAACAAATGCACCGTTCGCTCTTTGAAATGGGTCTGATGAACGTTCCTGATCAGCGGAATGCTGAAAGCAACCCACCACACAGCCGTGATGATGAACGCTATCTTCATGCCGAGAGCCATGTCGATGCCGATGGCGCCGCCGCCGAGAACAATGGCCAAAGACGCGATGAACGGCACGCACGAACCGATGTATCCCCAAGCGTAACCCTGCGAAGACACCTCGTCATAGCGCGAATCGGTTGCCGCCGCGTCGACCAAGAACGCATCGTAGAACACCATCGAGCCGTTGAGCATGATCGAGGCAACCACATAGACGATCAGAAACGGCAGAGCCGTGGAAGGCAGACCGAGGGCGGCAAGCGCCACCGCGCCCGTCCCCACGCACCCGACGAAAAACTTCTTCTTGTTGCCCTTCAAATCGGCGAGGCTTCCCAGGATCGGCATGAGCAGCGCGAGCAAGAGGGAGGCCACCGTTTCGGCATAGCCCCAAGCCACCACCACCGAGGAACCCGGCTCGGCGAGCGTTTGGAAATACACGGGAATAAGCGCAGTAGCCAGCAAGACAAAAGCTGAGTTTCCCACATCGTACAAAACCCAGCTTTTCTCTTGCTTCGTCAACTTCAATGCAGCCACGTGTGATCCTTTCAACAAGAGCGTAACGAGCAAGTTTTCAACTCTCTCCCAATTGTATATGATGGGGGCTGGCGCTTCAGTAAAATAAATGACAAGAATGAGAGGCCGTCCATGCCGGCAATCATAACCCACGATGCATTCGGTCAGGATGTCTACCACGAGCTGCATGCATCCATCGGCGAAACGCGCGATGAGTACGAAGCGTTTCTTCTGGGGAACCAGGGTCCCGACCCGCTGTTCTACACCGTTATCAACCCGAGCCTGCGCGAGTTCAACCAGCTTGGTTCGACCATGCACAGCGTCAAGCCCACCGAGCTCATCGCCGCCTTCAAGGATTCCCTTTCCGTGCTTTCCGAAGACGAATACCCCGTCGGGCGCGCCTACGCGCTCGGATTCCTATGCCACTACACGCTCGACTCGTCGATGCACCCGCTCGTGTTCGCGCAGCAATATGCGATTTGCGATGCGGGCATCGACGGCCTCTCCCGCGAAGACGGCCACGAGGTCCACGGCACGATCGAAAGCGAGTTCGACGAAATGGTGCTCTTCACCGTTCGCCATCAGACCATAGCCTCGTTCAACCCTTCCGTCGAAATCCTCAAAGCGAGCGATTTTGCCCTCGAAACGATTTCGAAGATGTACGCCTATGCGGCCATGACGGTGTACGGCCTGTTCATTCCCTCGGACATGTTCGCTACTGCCGTTCGCAGCTTCCGCTTCGTCCAGGGGCTCTTCTACTCGCCCACCGGCAGCAAGCGGACCGTCATCAGCCGCATCGAGGAGCTTGTGCGCCCCTATTCGTTCTACCGCTCGATGAGCCATCGCCCCCTCGAAATCACGGAAAGCCAGTTCGACAACCACGAGCGAGCCACCTGGGAAAACCCCTTCACTGGAGAGACGAGCGATCTGGGATTCTGGGAGATATTCGAAAACGCCCGCGAAAAAGCGAAGGGCAACATCGCCGCGTTCGCCGCGAAAGGCTTCAATGCGGAAGGCTCCCGGGCCATCACGAACGACCTCGATTTCTCGGGCGAGCCGACAACCGCCACGCTCGTCATCGTAGACGACGAATAGCGCCATGCTCGAAACCGTCCTCGCCGTACCGTTCTGGCTCGAGCTGGCCGCCGCACTAACCGGCGGCCTTTCGGGCGCCATGAGCGCCGTGCGGGCGCGCTACGACATATTCGGCACCGTCTGCATAGCCTGCACCTGCGGCTTGCTCGGAGGCGTGATCCGCGATGTGCTGCTTCAGAACTACGGCATCTACGCGTTTCAGAAGCCGACGCTCATCTTGGCCTGCGCAATAGCCGGCGTCGTGGTGTTCTATTTCGGCAAGCTCGCCACCTACCTCGATCCCATCGTCGATTTGCTCGACAACATCTCGGTTGCGCTCTGGGCGGTCATCAGCGTGGGCAAGGGCCTCTCAGCCGGACTCGACATCATCCCCTCGATCATCCTGGGAACCATCACCGCCGTCGGCGGCGGCATCATGCGCGACGTTTTCATGAACCGAGAACCCGAAGCGTTCCAGGCGGGAACGCTCTACGGCTCGGCTGCGCTCATCGGCTCCACCGCGTTCGCGCTCATGAAGCAGAACCACCTACCCGAACAGCTCTCTTCGCTTAGCCATATGCTCGACCAATGGGCGCCGTTCGCATGCGTAGCCCTCGTGCTCATCCTGCGTTACGCCTCGCTGCTCTTCGGGTGGCGAACGAAACCGCCGCGCGACTATTCCGATGTGGTCACCAAGGCCGTCGCCAGACCGGTGAAAAGCGTAGCGCGCCGCGTAAAGCCCCCGAAGGGCAAGATCGAACGCGAAAAGGAAAAGGAGCTGCAGGCAAGCGGCAGGCTCATCCGAATACGAAAGCGCAAACCCGACCTCGAGCAAGCGTCGCAGCCAAGCGATCCGAGCGATCGGATACTCGTCAAAGACCTCTCCGAAATCCGAGAAGAGACGGCTGCCGAGCCGAAAGACCCCTTCGAACCGCAAACGCCCGACCCCCGCACATCGAACGACCGCACGCTAAACGAATAGCAACGGGATCCGAGATCCGAGCGCACAGCAAACCACCGGCCGAAGCCGGTGGAAACGTTCGATCGATTGGAATGAGCGCGCCGTGCCTCAAGCGGAACGACTGTCGCCCCCTGCGCCTTTCGTAAGTGCTGAGACCTGTTACGAGTTCTTTAGCATGATCGTGCGCATGGTGTCGGCCGCATGCTCGCAGGCATCCGTGACTTTTTCCATGCGGGCGAACACCTGCGACCAGATGAGCACACGCAGCGCGTTGTCACGATCCTTCGTGTGCAGCTCGCGGATCGTAGCCATGTAGAAATCATCGGCCTCTTCCTCGTAGCTGTTCACATCGATGATGGACTGCTTGAACGTCTTGGATTTCTTGAAGTCGCGGAAATCCTCCATCGCATGGTCGAGCGCCTTGCAGCTCTTGTTGATGAGCTGAGCGAACTCAAGCGCCCGGTCATGCATGAAGTGGATGTCGTACATGTAGAAGCGCTGAAGCACGTCTTCGATGTAATCGACGATGTCGTCGAGGTACTGCGTGAGCGAGATGATGTCCTCGCGCTCGATGGGAGTGATGAAATCGGTCGCGATAGCCGTATACATGTCATGGCTGATCTCGTCGCCTTCGTGCTCGATATCCTGAGCACGCGGCATGATGTCCTTGATGGCCTCGGCCGTTGTGAAATTCTCGATGGCTTCGATGAGGAGTTCCGACTCCTTGACCGCAAGCGCGGTCTGGCGCTCGAACGCCTCGAAATAATCGAACTTCTTGCTCTTCTTGCCCATCAGTCGCTCCTTACGCAATCATGAGGAATAGCTTGGCGCAGAGAAAACCGAGCAACCCGCAGCCCGGAAACGTCAGCACCCAGGTTTTAACCATATCGACCGCCACGCCCCACTTCACCGCGCTTTTGCGCTTGGCGGCTCCCACGCCCATGATGGCCGTGGTCTTGGTGTGCGTCGTGGAAACCGGCAGACCGCCGAACGTTGAGATGATGAGGCAGATCGTCGCGGCGAAGCTTGCTGCAAAGCCCTGGTACTTCTCCATTTTGACCATGTCCATGCCAACGCTCTTGATGATCTTCTTGCCGCCGATGGCGGTTCCAAGGCCCATGTTGAGCGCGCAGAAAACCATCAGCCAGATCGGCAGGATCATCTGATCGGCTTGGCCGATGCCCGTTGCAAGGGTGATGGCAAGCACGAAAACGCCCATGAACTTCTGCCCATCCTGCGCGCCGTGCATGAACGCTACGCCTGCGCCTGCGATGATCTGGGCCCATTTGAACACATGGTCGGATTTCTGCCGATCCGCTCCCGAACAGCATTTGGCGATGATCTTGGCGCACAGCCATCCGAAGCCGAAGCCCATGAACGTCGACAAGAGGATGCCGTAGATAACCTTCATCCACTCTGCGCCGTTGATGCCGGAGAGGCCTCCCTGCAGCGCGATCGCCGCGCCGGTAAGACCGGCGATCAGCGAATGGCTCTGACTTGTGGGGATGCCGAAGAACCACGCCGCCGCACCCCACACGATGATGGCAACCATGGCGGCCATGAGCGCGATGAGCGCCGCATGATGGTCTCCCCCGAAATCAACCATGTGGAATATCGTGTTGGCGACGGCGGATGAGACGAGCGTGATGACTAAAAGCCCGAAGAAGTTGCAGACGGCCGCCATGATGATGGCAGCCTTCGCCGACATGCAACGAGTCGACACGACCGTCGCGATGGCGTTGGGCGCATCGGTTGCGCCGTTGACTACGATGACGCCGATGTTCAAAAGGGTAACCGCGACCAAGGCGGGATTGGACATGAGCTCGGTGAGGAATACACCCCATTCAATGACCACGTGTGACCTTCCGACGATGTTTAAACCGCATCTGGGCATGGCACAGACAAGGGATAAGTTTAACGTATCTTTTACAAAGAAAAAGGCCGCATGCCCCGCTTTTTCGCGGGAAGGCGGCCCGTTGTGTAAAATTCTCGTAAAGTCGATTATCCATCCGGTCGTCGTTGCCGCGCATCGAGACAACGGAAATCGCCCGAAAGGCGAACGGCCGACGCCTCCCGAAAGCCATACGGATCGAGCCCCGCCTCGAAGCTCCTACGCGAACTGGGCGAAAATCCGCTTGCGCTCGGCGCCGATGGTCGTAAGGTCGTTGTGTCCGGGCAGGACAAGCGTTTCGTCGGGGAGAAAAGCCAGGCGCTTGAGCGATGCGCGCATATCCTCCATGCTGCCGCCTTCGAAATCGGTTCGCCCGATCGAAGCGCAGAACAGCGTATCGCCCGAGAGGAGCACCGGCTCGTTTTCGGGATGGTTGCCGAAGCGGGGATCGATGAACAGGCACATGCTTCCTTTGGTGTGGCCCGGCGTCATGATGATCTTCCAGGCCATATCGCCGATTTGAACGATATCGCCGTCTTCGACCAAGCTATCGACAGGACACGGCGTCATCCGCCGGCCGCTGCCGAGCGCGGGGCTGCCCTCTTCGATCAAGGGGGCGTCGATGACCGACGAGATAACGGTAGCGCCCGTTGCATCCTTGAGTTCGCGAGCGGCTCCCACATGATCGTAGTGATGATGCGTCAGCACGATGGCATCGAGCTTTCTTTCGCCGAGCGCCTCGAGGATCTCGTCGGCGTGGCAGCTCGGATCGACGACCATCGTCGCCTTGCCGTCGCCTATGATGTACGTGTTGTTCGAAAGCATGCCCAACACGAGAAACTCGATGTCAACGCAGCCCCTGTTCACCTTATACCTATCGGACATGCTATTTCCCTTTCTTACGGGAGGTTTCACCGGGAAGCATGCGGCGCGCATCGAATACGCCCCCTACGCCGCGCAGCTTCGTTGTGATCTTGTCGATGTAGGAGATATCGGATACCTGGAACAAGAAGCGCATCTCCACCATTCCGTCTCGATGCGAGGCAGTCGTGCACGAAAGGACGTTAGCCCCCATATCGGCAAGCACCACCGTAACATCGCGAAGCAGGTTCATGCGATCAAGCGCTTCGATGAAAACCTCGACCTTGTACGATGCGTTCTGCGTCGGTGCGTTTTCCCACGATACTTCGATGATGCGTTCGGGGTGTTGCATGAGATCGACGGCATTGGGGCAATCGGCCCGATGCACCGAAACGCCGCGTCCCCGCGTCACGAACCCGAGGATATCATCGCCCGGCACCGGGTTGCAGCACCGAGACAGACGCACGAGCACATCGTCGATACCCTTCACCACGATACCGTTGGAGGTGTGCGCCTCGTGTTTCTTGGGGCGCTTCACGCTTGTGAGCATGGGAGGAAGCTTGCCCGTCGACATGTCCGACGAACCAAGACCGGGGGTTTCGGCATCCTTTTCGGCGCGGTCGACGAGAATCTTCAGCAGGCGGTTCGCCACATGCGTGGCGCTTTCCTTGTTCGTGCCTATCTGGACGAGCATATCGTCGGGATCGTTGTAGCCCAAATGTTCGGAGACCGTCTTGACGGCGCGCATGCTCTGGGCGCTCGAGATTCCCAAACCGTGCTTGCGCATCTCGCGCGTCAGCTTGTCGCGACCGGTCTGCAAATCGTCGGAGCGGCTGATCCGCGAAAAGTACGAGCGGATCTTGCTGCGAGCCGACGGCGTCTTCACCACGTTGAGCCAGTCGCGCGAAGGGCTTGCGCTCTTCTGCGTGAGGATCTCGACGCGATCCCCGAGCTGCAGTTCGTAGGTGAGGGGCACGATCGAGCCGTTCACCTTCGCCCCCACGCAATGGTTGCCCACCTCGGTGTGGATCGCATAGGCGAAATCCACCGGTGTCGAACCTGCCCGCAAACTCATGACCTCGCCTTTCGGTGTGAACACGAACACCTCGTTGGGAGCAAGGTCGACCTTGAGCGATTTAAGGAATTCGCGCGAATCCTTGGTTTCGTCCTGCCAATCGACCATCTGACGCAGCCATGCGAGCTGCTGGTCGAGGCCCATATCGCCCTTGCCGCCCTTCTCTTTGTAGCGCCAATGGGCGGCGACGCCGTACTCGCTCGTACGATGCATGTCTTCGGTGCGGATCTGCACTTCGAGCGGACGGCCCGCGGGACCGATGACCGTGGTGTGGAGGCTTTGGTACATGTTGAACTTCGGCATGGCTATATAGTCTTTGAAGCGACCCGGCATCGGATGCCAGAGCGTATGCACTGCACCGAGCGCCGAATAGCAATCCTTCACCGATTTCACGATCACGCGCACGGCAATGAGATCGTATATCTCCGAAAAGCCCTTGCCCTTCTTCGTCATCTTCTGATAGATAGAGTACAGGTGCTTCGGCCTGCCCATGATCTGCGATTGGACGTTCACCTTGTCGAGTTCTTCGTGGAGGATGTCGATGATCTGCTCGAGGTAGTTCTCACGCTCTTCGCGGCTTTCGGTAACCATGCGCGACACCTGCTTGAACTTGTTCGGCTCAAGATAGTAAAACGCGAGGTCCTCGAGCTCCCACTTGATGGAGTTGATGCCCAAACGATGCGCGATCGGCGCGTAGATCTCAAGCGTTTCGCGCGATTTGAAGATGCGGCGATCCTCTTTCAAGGCCGAAAGCGTGCGCATGTTGTGCAGACGGTCGGCAAGCTTGATCACGATCACGCGGATGTCCTTGTTCATAGCAACGAACATCTTGCGGATGGTCTGAGCCTGCTCGTCGGAGAGGCTCTCGACTTCGATACGGGTGATCTTGGTCACCCCATCGACAAGCTGGGCGATTTGCGGGTTGAACTGTTCGGCGACCTGCTCGCTCGAAACGTCGGTATCCTCGACCGTGTCATGCAGAAGCGCCGCGCAGATCGATTCGACGTCCATCCGCAGATCGGCGAGGATAAGCGCAACCTCTACCGGATGGGCGATGAACGGCTCGCCGCTTTTGCGGCACTGGCCCGCATGTGCATCGCGCGCGAACAGAAACGCTTTTTCGAGCATCTCCTCGTCGGGTTCGTTCATGTACGCCGACGTTTGGCGCCTGAGCTCGGCGAACCGCATCTCGGGCGTTTCGGCGCGTTTGCGATCTGCCTTGGCTTCGGGGGCGAAGCTCTTTTCGGTCGCGCGCGCACGGCCGAGCAGCTCTCCATCGGCTTCGCCTGCGGCCGCCTTGTTCGCCTTAGCGGGCTCTCCGATAAGCTCTTCTTTTTCTTTACGGGGTTTTTTCTTAGCCGCATCGGCCTGATCGCCGCGCACGGCTTCCGTTTCGGAAGACCCGCTTGCCATATCGTTGTCGGGAACCGCATGCACCGTGGTCGGCACCACGACGTCCTTCGTCGCAGCGCGTCCTGCGCGGCGGCTTTCGCCTCGCTCGGATTGCTCCATGCGTCCTCCCTTCCGTCTATCGGTTTGCGCTGCCGGGAAGGATGGGCCCGGACACGCGCTTGTGCAATATTTCTCTTTGGCTCTTTATAGCCCATTCGCGGAAAGATTGGAATATCTCGCGTTCGCCGAGTCCTTCGCGATACCGCACGCTATCGGTGAGCTCCACCTTGCTGCCGGCTGCCTTCACGTGAATCGAACGCATGGCTTCGCCAGAAACGAAGGCGGTGTGCGTTTCGATCAGTCCGAGCTCCCGGAACACCGCCACGCCGCAAGCGGCCGACGCAGCGCTCACGGGCGCATGCTGGTTGGCGCTCGCTTTCGCGGCGAGGTCGGCGTTGGTCGCAGCGAAATATTCTTCTGCGCTTTCCTGCTGCATGCGCCGCAGTTCGCGGTACACCTGGGCGAGGCAATCGTGATCGGGCGTCGTATCGCGCAAAAGCTGCTCGTTTACGGCAGCGTCGCCGCGCCCGAACAGAAGGTGGATGACCGCCCGCTCGCCATCGCGCCCCGCCCTGCCGCTCATCTGGTTGAACTCGATTTCGTTGAACGGCATGTGGTAGAGCACCACGTGGCGGATGTTGGGAATGTTCACGCCCTCGCCGAACGCGGAGGTTGCCACGAGCACGGCAAGCGCATCGGTTCTGAACAGCTCTTCGATCCGCTTGCGATCGGAACGGGTAAGGCCCGCGTTGTAGAACCCGATGAGCGGAGCCATATGCGGCGCAAGCTTGCGAAGCGCCCGCGCAAGCGCCACCGATTGCTCACGCGAATTCACGTAGATGACCGTCTTCTCGCCGCCGGCGATGATGTTGGCCAGGTAGCTCTCGCGGTTCTTCAGGTTGCGCTGGTCGTCGATTTCGAGGTTTTCCCGGCGCGTGCCGTCGAGCACCGTGCGTTCGATGCCGAGCGTCGATACGACGGCTTCGGCCACCTCGGAATTCGCGGTAGCCGTCAGGGCGAGCACCACGGGTTTCCCAAGCTTTGCGATAGACGAGCCGATCGAGGCGTAGGCCACGCGCTGCCCCGCCTTCGCCATGCCAATGTGGTGGGCCTCGTCGACCACGACGAAGCCGATGCGGCGCGCACGGGCGAATTCGTCTGCATGGAAAGCCAGGAATTCGGGCGTCGTCAGCACGATGTCGCACGAACCCTCGCGCAGGGCATCGAACGCCTGACGCCGCTCTTCGGGAGTGTTCTCGCCAGTGAGCACCGCCGACGCGATGCCGAACGCCTCGAGCGCTTCGCTGAGATGGAATGCCTGATCGGCGATCAGGGCCCGCAGCGGGTACACGAACAGGCTCGTCCCGCCGCGCAACAGCGCCTCGCATGCGGCATGAACCTGGAAGGTGAGCGATTTCCCGCGTCCTGTCGCCATGACGGCAAGCGTCGAAAGCCCCTGGCCCAGAGCATCGAGCACTTCGCGCTGCGATTCGTGCAGGCTGCCGTCCCCGATGAGGGCCTCGATGACGGCAGCCTGCAGCGCATCGGGGTCTTCGGCGGCTTTCCGTTCCCAGAACCTGCGGTTCTTATCGCGTTTTGCCTCGTAGGCTTCGACCGCTTCGGCGCTTTCCTGGCAATCGGAGCAGATCTCGGCATCGCTCGTCGCGTACAGATCGCCCACGAAACTCACGTTTTCGGGGTTGAGGCACGCTTCGAGCCCCGCGCAGGCGCGGGCGGGCGCTATCGAGGAAAGCATGGCTTTAACCGTGCGCCTGCCCCGCCATTCGTCGATCTGCACCTCGAACGCAGCGTTGACCACGCTGTCGCAGTGCATGAGCGTTTCGAGATCGGAACAGTGGAACATGATGCCCGCGACCGAATGCTTCCCGTCCGAAAGCTGACAGGAGAAATGATTCTTCTCGGCTCCCACCGCGCGGCAGCCCGTCAGCGTAACGTCGCGGGCAAGGTAGCGGGGCACTGGGTTTTCCTGGCCGAATGGCGCAAGCTGCGAAAGCTCCTGAACGTTCTCGAGCGTGAGCTCGGACAGATCAACGCACGCATCGATCTCGATGCGCGGGTGGAAGCTGTCGGGCGGAAGCTCGTCGAGGCAAGCGCACAGGCGCTCGGTGAACTCGGGAAGCTTATCGGCTGGAAGCGTGACGCCGACGGCAGCCTCATGCCCCCCGAACCGCGTAAGCAGATCGGACAGGCTCTCAACGGCCTTGAACAGATTCACCTGGCCGACGCTGCGGCCCGATCCGCGCGCTTCATCGCCGTCGATCGTGAACAGAAGGGCGGGCACGCCGTAGGTGTTGACGAGCCGGCTCGCCACGATGCCCTTGACGCCCTCGTGCCATCCGTCTCCGGACACCACGAGCGCGCGTTGGCCGTGATACAGCTCGGCCGCCTGAACCTTCGCGATCTCAGACAGCTCGGCCTCGATGGTCCGCCGCGTATCGTTGATGCTCTCAAGCTCGGCGGCTTTCCGGCTCGCCTCTTCGAAATCGTCGGAAAGCAGCAGATCGAGAGCCGCCTGCGCATCGCCCATGCGACCCGCCGCGTTCAGTCGGGGAATTATCGAGAAGCTCATGTTGGTAGCGGTAAGCTCCTTATCGGCGACACCCGCCGTGGCAAGCAGTGCGGCGATGCAGGGGCGCGGAGCCTCGTTCATGCGCGCAAGGCCATCGGTTACCAACGCGCGGTTCTCGGAGCGCATGGGCATGAGATCCGCAACGGTGCCGAGCGTGGCGAGGTCGGTGTACTCGCGCCACAGGTGCGGCTTGCCCAAGCGCCCGCCAAGCACCTGCACGAGCTTGAGGGCGACGCCCACGCCGGCGAGAATGGCGCTCGGGCAGTCGGGCACGCACTTGGGATCGGCCACCGGCACGCCCTCGGGCACCAGATCGGCGGGTTCATGATGGTCGGTGATTGCCAGACCCACGCCTTCCCGCTTGATGGCCTCCGCCTCGTTTTTCGACGCGATGCCGCAGTCGACCGTAACGATGAAATCGGGCGACAGCTCTTTGATGCGCTCGAACGCCTCGACCGACAGTCCGTAGCCCTCTTCGAAGCGCAGCGGAATGAACGGCGTGACGCGGCCGCCAAGATCGCGCAACCCTCGGGTAAGCGTCGCGGTTGCCGAGATGCCGTCGAGATCGAAATCGCCGAACACGATGATGTGCTTATCCGATTCGATGCACGATTCGAGCGCATCGGCGACGTCGGACAAGCCCGGGATGATGTACGGATCGAGCCAATCGCGCTCAAGCGAAGGCGTAAGGAACTCCCTCGCAGCCTCAGGCGCATCGATTCCGCGCGCAACAAGCGTGGCGGCGACGAAATGCGGCAAGCCGAGGTCTTGCTGCAATAGGGCAACGGCGGCCGGATTTGCCGCCAGAATGTTGAACTGGGCTGACATGTGTATCGATACCTTACGTGCGAGTCGTCTGCTTTCGGGTTCATTGTCGCACAAACCCGCTGCCGTGTCATGGAGGAAACGGCAGATGCTGCACTTTGGGGGCGACTGTTTTCCCGCCCGAAAGCAACGCGGAGCATTCCCTTTTTCCCGCTACGTAAAACGCCTGGTCAGAATATCCGCAACCTAAACGCGCGCGAAAATGAACGAAACGCAACACCAGATTGCTGGGAGTTGCGCGGTTGCAACCGTATTGTGAAGTCATGCCGAAGCGCGGAGTGCAGGGCCCGCATCCTTCCGCTTCGGATACAATACGACAAACCACGAAAGGAATCACCCATGAGCTTTGCGGACAATCTCGTCTACATTCGCCAGCATTACGGCGTCACCCAAGAAGCCCTTGCAGAGCAGCTCGGCGTATCCCGCCAAACCATTTCGAAATGGGAAGCGGGCATCAACTTCCCCGAAACCGACAAGCTGCTCGCCCTGTGCGACATCTACCATACGAACCTCGACGACCTCATGCGCGGCAGCATTCGCATCGCCGACGAGAGGGACACCGAAATCTACGACGAGCACATGAACCGGCTTAGCATCACCACCGCGCTTGCCGTCGCAATCATCATCACGGGCACCGGCGTGTTGACCACCCTTGACGCGCTCGGGTTCCCCGACAACGTATCAACCGTCGCAATGCTCTCGTTCCTCGTCGTCGGCGTGGTCACCGGCATCATCGCAGGCCTCAACCATAGCGAATTCAAGCGCAGGCACGCCGCCATCGACCCTGTCTACTCCGATGCGGTTCTCGATCGATTCGGCCGTCGCTTCACGCTGATGATCGCCGCAGGCGTGGGCATCGTCTTGCTGGGCATTATCTTCATGGTGGGCCTTGCCCCCGAGCACGGCGACGTCATCGATCTGGGATTCGCCTCCTTCGACGAGGATCTGATTGCCGGCCCCTTCATGTTCCTGCTTGCCATAGCCGTGGGGCTTTTCGTCTACGCAGGCCTGCAGAAATCGAAGTACAACCGCTCTGAAATCACCTACATCGCCGACGGATCATCGCCGAAAACCCCAGGTCCACGCGTCAAAACGCCCGAAGAGCTCAATCGCGACCACATCATCGGATCGCTCTGCGGCATCATCATGATCCTCGCCGTCATCGTCTTTCTCGTAGGGGGCTTTCTACCGAGCTTCGACCAATTCGCCCAAGGGGGAATGGACAAGTTCGAGATCAAGAACTTCATCAAAGGCCTGAACGGCGGGTTCGCCGTGAGCTGGCTTGCCTTTCCCGTTGGAGGACTCCTGTGCGGCGTGGTGGCCATCATCGTGAGCATGGTGCACAAATCGAGCGACGAGATCATCGCGGAAGCGCGCAAGGAGGACCCTTGGATCAAGGTTGCGACGGACAGTGCGGCATCGAGCGCGGAACAGCGCGTCCCGAACGGCCCGAACGACCCGCACGCATAGGAAGCAAGTTCCCGATTCCCCGCGCAAAAACGCCTCCGAAACGGCTTTTTCGAAAGGAAGGATCACGGCGGGGTCGAAGGGCCTTTTCCCCGATCTCGCACTCGCTTTCGCCGAATCGACGTTTTCCATCGCGCCATCGCGAGACGGCCGGCTATGCGACGGCGCCCCGATCCGTCTCGTGCGTATTGCATGAAATCAACTCCGTTGCGTGCATTGCCCCGTCATGGCGCATACTATACTGAAACGGCTTTTCACCAAGACAGAAGGACTGCTCAGATGAACCAGAATCGCTACATCGACACCCGCGGACTCTGCGACGCCCCCGTCCCCTTCACCGAAGCCGTCGTCAACGGGCTGGCCGACGGAGGCGGGCTCTACGTGCCCGAAAACCTGCCGCGCTTCTCGCTTGGCGAGATCACGGCGCTCGCGGATGTGCCTTACGCCCAGCGCGCAGCGCGCATCTACCAGGCGTTCGATATCGATCTGGATCCCGAAACAATCGAAAATCTCATGACGCAGGCGTACGGAGAGAACTTCGACGACGAGGACATCTGTCCCATCACCACCCTCGACGCCAACACGCACGTGCTCGAGCTGTGGCACGGCCCCACGAGCGCGTTCAAAGACATGGCCCTGCAATGCCTTCCCCGCTTCTTCTCGGCAAGCGCTGCGGCGCTCAAAGAGCAGGGCAAGCTCGACAATGATTTCCTTATTCTCGTCGCCACCTCGGGCGATACGGGCAAAGCCGCTCTCGAAGGATTCAAAGACCAAGAAGGCGTGCGCATCTCGGTCATGTACCCGCACGGCGGCGTAAGCGATATCCAGTTCAAACAGATGGCAACTCAATCGGGCGGCAACGTGATGGTCTGGGCGGTGCGTGGGAACTTCGATGATTGCCAAACCGGTGCGAAAGCCGTCTTCGGCGATCGAGAGTTCAACGAGGCGCTCGCAAGCGAGCGGAAGATCGCCCTCTCAAGCGCGAACTCCATCAACTGGGGCAGGCTGCTGCCGCAAGTCGTCTACTACGTTTCAAGTTACGCCATGCTCGTTCGGGAAGGCAAGGTGGCCCCGGGGCAGCCGATCGACGTCTGCGTTCCCACCGGAAACTTCGGCAACATCCTCGCCGCATGGTATGCCAAGCAGGTCGGCACGCCCATCGACATGCTTCTGTGCGCAAGCAACGAAAATCGCGTGCTTGCCGATTTCATCAGTACCGGCACCTACGACATCTCCCATCGCGAGTTCATGCTGACGCCCTCCCCCTCGATGGACATCCTCGTATCCTCGAACCTCGAACGCCAGCTCTTCGAACTGACGGGCCGCAACGGAGATGCCATCCGTTCGTGGATGGACGACCTGCGCGAGAGAAGGGCGTTTCGCATCGACGAGGAGACGTTCGCCAAGCTGCGGAACCACTTCACCGCCGATTCCATCGACAGCGCCGCGTGCTTTGCGGCCATAAAGAACGTGTTCGAGCACCACAACTACCTGATCGACCCCCATACGGCAGTCGCATACCAAGCCGCCGAAAACCTGCGCGGCGAAAACCCCGTGCTCATCGCAAGCACCGCCCATTGGGCGAAATTCGGCGAAAACGTCTATCGGGCGCTGCACGGCATCGAACCGGGCGGCGCGCTTCCCGACGAGGTCTCGGCTCTCAGCGGGTGCAAACTCAACGAGCTCATCGCGAAAGAAACGGGAATCGATCATATTCCCGCAAACCTTGCGAATCTCGACGAGACGGAAATCAGGTTTACGGATATAATCGACAGTGCGCCCGCAGACATAGAGCAGGCGATAACAGAGTTTCTGGACCAGCGGTAACCAGCCGATCGTTCGGTGTGGCCGCCCAAGACCGGATTGGCAGGTAAACCTATGGCAGATCTGAGCGCTTTAAAGCCCAGTATTCGTCTGAGCATCGAAAACCCCGCATCGGAAAGCGGATCAGTGTTCGGGCGGGGCATTGCGAACCTGTGCCTGGGCGTTCGCGAGACGGGCTCGCTCAACGCGGCGGCAAAGGGCATGGGTATGGCGTACAGCAAGGCTTGGCGCATCATCAAGGAAACTGAAGCGGCACTCGGCGTGCAGCTGCTCGATCGCGACGGAGCGCACGGCAGCACGCTGACCGAGGCCGGCGACAGGATACTCGATGCTTACATCGAGCTCGATTCCCGCATGAGCGCCATGGCCGAGAAAGCCCTTGAAGAACTGCTTTAAGCATCCGCCTTCGAAAGATCCCGGTAGAAGTACACCGCAAGCTGCGTCCTGTTTTTCAAATCGAGCTTCTGCAGGATGGCGCTTACGTGGTTTCGCACCGTGCCTTCGCTGATGAACAGGTTCGCAGCTACTTCTTTGTTGTCGTAGCCCTGGGCGATCAACTCGATGATATCGTACTCGCGCTCGGAAAGACCCCGTGTCAAAGCTGCGGATCTGCGGGCTGCCGCACCCTTTTCCCCGCGATCTTCGGTACGTGCACCGGCTCCGCCGCCGACATCGCCGCGCATGAGCGTATCCACCCTGCCGACCACTTCCCCGCCCAGCACGCTCTGCCCCGCCATAACCGATCGGACGGCGGGGGCTATGTTGGCAACCTCTTGCTTTATCAGGTAGCCCCGCACTCCCATGCGAAGCGCCTCCACGATGTACTCGTCATCCGAAAACGTCGTGAGGAAGACAATGCGCGCATCCGCATGCTCGCCGAGGATGCCGCGCGCGGCGGAAAGCCCGTCTGTTTCCGGCATCTGGATATCCATCAACAGCACGTCGGGACCGAGCTCATCGAACAGGCGAATCGCCTCCGATCCGCTTCCGCCCGTCGCAAGCACCTCGATATCGTCTTGCGCAGAAAGAATGGTCTTGAGCGATGTCTGCACGAACGGATCGTCATCGATTATCACGACCCGTATCGCGGTAGCCCCCTGCATCATGATTCTCCTTTCGGTATGGATGCGAACAAGCGGAAGCCGTTTTGGTATTCGGCTCGGAACACACCGCCGAGCGAACACGTCCGATCCCCCATCGTACGAAGACCGATGCCCGATCCCCGGCGTCCTTCGTCGATGCGGGAAAGATCGTCAACCAACACGTCGGTGGGAGGCTTGCTTCCGTTATCGTGCACGATCAGGCGGTAGAATGCCGGGTATTCGGCAACCGATACGCGCACGCGGTCCGCATCGCTGTGCTTCGCCGCGTTGGAAAGGGCTTCCCGCACGATGGCAATGAAACAGTATCCGATGGGCGCAGGCACGAAATCGGCATCGTAATCTATATCGACGGCAGGGAACCGCGCATCGCGAGCAATGGACGTCAGCTGGGTCCGCAGGTCGAACGAATCGTCGTGCAAGTCGTGCACGCTCACGCGCACGGTATCGAGTGCTTCGTGCAATGTTGCACCCACCTGCGCCAACTCGTCGGTGAGCGACGGATCGCCCGCATGCGTTACCTGCAGCGCTTCAACCTGCAAAACGGATCGCGTGAGCAAATGCCCCACGTTGTCATGTATCTCGCGCGCAATGCGACCCCGCTCGTTGAGCGTCGCGAGCGTCACCTCGTAATCCTGCTTGTCCTGCAGATCGCGGTTTTTCTGCTCGAGAGACAGCGATGCCTCCCTCAATTCGTCGCGAAGCGCCGTGAAGCGCTCGCGCTCGTCTTTCTCTTGAGACGTGCGAAACGACAAGCCGCACGCGGCGATGGTGAGAACCAGCACGAAAAAGAACGATTGCATCGGAAGAAAGGCGAACGCAACAAGCAGGGGAACGATCCAGCAGCCTTTGAGCGCCGCGGGCTCGGTTCGGAGGCAATCGTAGGCGATCAGCGGAACGAACAGCACGAACTGATGAACGAACAGGGCCGACGCGCAGTACAGGACAAGCGCCGCCCAACGAAAAAACCGAGGGATCGACGAAAGCTCGAACAGGCCGCTAACGGTCAAGGCGATCAGCATGCCGACGACGATGCCCGTTGAAAACGGGGCGGCCAGAACCGTCGCCAGGCAACAGGCGATGACGATGGCTTTGTCGAGGAGCCGCTCCATGAGCCTATTGTATCCGAGGAACCCGCACGAAACAGCAGCATGGGAAACCGATTGCAAAGTTGTGACATTTGTCATGGAGGCAGTGACCCTGGTCACTTTCGCCGCCTGCGGCGTTAATGCACAATGATCGTAACGACACTCAGGAGGGACTATGGACATCGTCGACGTGAACAATCTCGTCAAACGCTACAAAGACGTACTCGCGCTCGATCACTTCGATCTGCACATCGAGCCAGGCGAGGTGTTCGGCCTGCTCGGTCCGAACGGCAGCGGCAAAACCACGGCCGTGAACTGCATTCTGCAGCTCCTCACCTACGACAAAGGCGAGATCAAGCTGTTCGGCGAGACCATGGCGCCAAGCCGCTACGACCTCAAACGGCGCATCGGCATCGTTCCGCAGAACGTCGCCGTGTTCGAAGAGCTGACCGTGCGAGAGAACATCGATTACTTCTGCGCCCTCTACGTTTCCGACAAGGCGAAACGCAGACAGCTCGTCGGCGAGGCCATCGAGTTCGTGGGGCTCGAGGATTACGTGAAGTTTCGTCCTCGGAAGCTATCCGGCGGTCTGCTGCGACGACTGAACATCGCCTGCGGCATCGCGCACAAGCCCGAGCTCATCTTCTTCGACGAACCGACCGTCGCGGTCGATCCGCAGAGCCGCAATTCGATCCTCGAAGGCATCCAGCGCTTGAACCGCGAGGGCTCGACCGTCGTGTACACGAGCCATTACATGGAAGAGGTCGAAGAGATTTGCACGCGCATCATGATCATGGACCACGGCCGAACGCTTGCCTGCGGGACCAACAACGAGCTCAAGGCTATGATCGGAACAGGTGAGAAGATAGAACTCGAAGTGCTCGACCTTTCCGATGCGGCGCTCGCCGACGTCAAGGCGCTTTCCCACGTGCGGCGCGCTTCATGCGATGGGAAAACCGTAACGATAGCCTGTTCGAGCGGCACGCACAACCTCAGCGACATCCTGCATGTGCTCCAAACCCACAACATCGCGTTTGGCCGCGTGTATTCGGAACCGCCCACCTTAAACGATGTTTTCCTCGAAATCACCGGCAAAGAACTGCGCGACTAGGCGGCCGCTATGTGGAATACCTTCAAATACACCATCGCCGCGCTGCTTCGCGAGAAGAACGTCCTTTTATGGGCACTGCTCTTTCCCATCGTGCTGGCAAGCCTTTTCTTCGTCATGTTCGCGAATATCGAAGAGGCCTACGAGTTCCAGCCTATTCCGACCGCCATCGTCGACAACGGCGCCTTCGAGGATGCCGAGAGTTTCGATGTGATGATCGAAGTTCTCAGCGAACCGGGCGACGATCAGGTGCTCGACGCCCACTTCGTTGCAGACGACGCATCCGCCCGAAAGCTGATGGACGAAGGCGAAGTCGAAGCCTGCATCCAGGTCGGCGCGGACGGCAAACCGCAGCTCTATCTGCCGAGCGCCCAGAAACTCGAAACCGGCACCAGCGTATCCCAGACCATTCTGAAGGATATGATCGACCGCTACCTCCACACTCAAAAGGCAGTCGAGCAGATCGCAGAAGAAAACCCGAGCGCGTTCGCCGACCCTGGCTTTCTCTCCTCGCTCACCGATCTCGGCAGCTATACCCAAGAGATTTCGGTCACCGCCAACAAATCGTCTGAATCGGTACGCTACTTCTATGCGCTGCTCGGATTCTCTGCGATCATGGCAGCGAACATCTCGCTTGTAGGCATCACCCGAACTCAGGCCAACCTCTCCCCGATCGGCGCTCGACGCGCGGTCGGTGCAACAAGCCGCTTGAAAACGCTAGCGGCAACCCTTGGTGCATGCTGGGTGCTCTCTTTTGCCTGCCTGATGATCGGCTTCATCTACATCCGATTCGTCCTCGGCATCGATTTCGGCGGCAGAGATGCCGCCTGCACGCTCGGGCTGGCCGCGGCCTCGCTCATGGCAACCGCCCTCGGCGCTGCGATCGGCAGCATTCCCAAGCTGCCCGAGAATGCAAAAAGCGGCATCCTGACCGGACTCTCGTGCACGCTCGCCCTGTTCGCCGGACTCTACGGCACATCGAGCCAGCGACTTGCCGACGAGCTCGCGAGAACGGCGCCTCTCGTCCAGGCGGCAAACCCGTCCAAACAGGTAGCAGACCTGTTTTACAGCCTGTACTACTACGACACGCTCGACCAGTTCTTCGCCGTCATCACGGTGATACTTGCCATAACCGCCGTGCTTGCCCTTGTAGCGGCGATCTTCATGAGGAGGCAGCGCTATGCAAGTCTTTAAGGCCGCGCTCCGCGTATTCGCGAAACACCCGATCTACATCAGCATCTACATCGTCTACCTCGGGTTCATGGGCCTGTTCATCGGCACGAGCAACATCGATGCCCCGCAGGACGAATTCGTCGAGAACCGCCCGAGCATCGCCGTCATCGATCGCGACGGAAGCGATCTGTCGCAGGGCATCGCCGATTTCATCGGCACAGGCACAACGGTCGTCGAGCTGGAGGATTCGCGGCAGGCCCTCCAAGACGCAACCGCCCAAAGCCTCGCGCCCTACATAGCCATCATTCCCGAAGGATTCGGCGAAGACTTCGCCCGATCCCTGGAAAACGGCGGCGAAGCTCCCCTTATCGACACGATCGTAAGCTATGAATCGATAGCTGCGAACATGATGAACGGCCGAGTGAACGAGTACCTCGACATCGTTGGAACGCTGATGAAAAGCGGGGCCGCGAATACCGAAGCGGAAGCGGTGGAAATGGCCGCGCGCAGCATGGAGGACTCGACCGACGTCACCATGGTGCAACTAGGCGAATCGGTGCCGATCTCGCAGCAGTACATCCTTTACATGCGGTTTTCGGGATACACCGCCATGCTCGGCATCATCGTCTGCATCGCCGTAGTCATGGGAACGTTCAACAGAACCGAGGTTAAGAAGCGGGATCTCGCCTCACCCGTCAGCGCGCTCTCGATAAGCTCCCAAATTGCCGCGGCATGCGTGATCATCGCCCTCATCACATGGGCATGGGTCAACGTCTTGGGACTTGTGGTGTTCAGAGATTCGCTTGCAGCCGTCTCGCCGATCGCGCTCGGCCTCATAGCCTTGGCATCGCTTGCGTTTTGCACCGTCGCCCTTTCGATCGGATTTTTGATCGGCCAACTGACGACAAGCGAGATCGTGATGAACGCCGCCGGCAACATCACCGGCTTGGTCCTCTCGTTTTTGGGCGGCCTATGGGTGCCGCTCGAGTACCTCGGCGCCTCCGCGATCGTCACGGTAGCGCGTTTCACTCCGACGTTCTACTACGGCAATGCGATCGACCAAATCACTTCGCTTCGCGATTTCAGCGCGACGAACCTTGCGCCTGTTTTCGGAGCCATGGGCATCATGCTGTTGTTCACGGCGGCCATCTTCGCCATCGCCCTCGCAATCGGGCGCCTTCGGATACGAAGCGCCGAGGCGGGAGGCAACGCGGCCGCCCAGGCGGCCCATTGATCGAGCTTGCCGCAGCGACGTCTTCTTCCAGCACCACCGCCGCTGCGAACCCGATGCGGGTTCGCAGCGCTCACCCAGCCTGCTTGCGCCGATAGCTCTCTCGCTCCTTCACCGTGGGCGGCTGTTCGCCCCGACCCCTACTCTTACTTGAATCACTGCCCAATCGCACCTCTTCCGTGAGCATTCCGAGGTGGCAGGCGAGTTTCAGGTATAATGGTAAGAGCCGTCGCATTTTCGGCGGCATCGCACGGCGGACTATCCGAACGGACACGATGAGCCACGAGCTGGAATCCATAGCAGAAAGCACAGCAGCCCTATCCTCCACCGCGCAGGAAGAGCCGTCAACCATGGCGGCGGCAAAACCTTTTGCCCGCAAGCCGATGCGGGACGAGCGCATCGGCGCCGTTCGCTGGCTGGGATTGGCCTGCTCATTCGGAATCACGCTCTGCATGCCGTTTTTATCGATCGGCGTTCTTCTGGCGGTCAAACCCATCCTTCCCGCTTCGTATCAACCAGTCGGTGCCCTAACTTTCGTTTTGGTCTTCGCATACATCATGGCATGCCTCTTGGCAATCGGGGAGGCCACCTCCCGGCCGCTTACTCCTCGCTCCCGCAGCAAACGGCCGAGCGCAAGACTCTTCGCAATCGGATTCGCCCTCGCCGTCGGCGCGCCCGCGATCGTTGTCGCCGCTGCCCCCTATGTATCCCAATCGCTTCTTGCCAGAGGACTGGTTTGCTTGCAGGCGGCGCTTTGCGCCGGCGGCTTCGCAGCATGCCTGATAACATCGATCCGCTGGTATCGCACAGCATTCGGCCGCACGCGCGATGAAAGCGCATCCGCTTCGGCCTCATCGGTAGAGCCCGGCGACGCTTCGCCGCTCTCGCTGCCCGCAAACATCGTGTTGAGGGTGCAAAACGGGTTTGATCGAAGCACCGTCAGATCACTCGCGGGCATCGGGCTGGTGTCGTGCGCTGCGGGCATCGGCATGATATCGCTCCTCGCACCTGCCCGGATCGGCGATGCCGTCCTCGGGAGCATCGGAATCGCGCTTGTCGTCCTCTCCTGTCCTCTCAGCATCCTCGTTATCCGCGCCGAGCGATGGACGAGGGTGGCGCTCGCTCAATGGCTCGGTCTTCTCGTCGGGTTGAACATCGGTTACTTCACGCTGTTCGGAGGAGCTCTCGGACCCCATCTTGCAGCCCTTCTTTCGGCGAGCTGCATCGTGTTGTTCCTGCTTGGCGCGGCATGCCTTCTCAGCCATTCGACCGAACGCCAAATCGCGCTGCCCATCGCGTTTCCCATACCCGAGCAGATCGTCGCCCTCGATGACTTCTGCTCCGATGCGGCAAAAGAGTTCTCCCTCACACCCCGCGAAGAGGAAACCCTGCTGCTTCTGCTCGAAAACCTCGATGCCCACGAAATCGCTGAAGAACTCGGGGTATTGCCCAAAACCGCAAAGGCGTACCTTCGCAGGATATGCAAGAAAATCGGAGCAGACTGCATCGATGACCTCATAGAAACCCTTGATGCCTGGGATGCACAGCGATCCGAAAGCGTTGCCGTGCCCGTTGCTGCGGATCCGCAGCAACCCGAGGACGCTACCGAGCCTGGTCTATCGGCACGAGCGTGATTTCCACGCGGTATGCGCGGGCGGGCCGATCCGTACCGCCTTGTTCCCGAGGGCGATCCGGAGACAGCTTGCAGCCCGACGGCCCACCGCCCGCAAGACTGCCGTTTGCAGGCTGAACCGCAAACGCGCCCTTTCCCCCCGCCGTCGCAGACGCCGCAATAGCATCCGCCCCGCCGAACCGATGGAGACAGCCGTAGCATATATCCATGTCGTCGAACGTCACCGCTGAGCACACAGGGCATTCCTTCATCGAGACTCCTCTCGTTTCGCTTCCCGAAAGATGGAAAGGGCCAGCCTGTCCCCCTCCTTAAACCACGTCCGGCTCGGGTCATGTTCCCTTTCAAGCGCCATCACCGCTTTTCCGCCCATCACCCGGCGGTTCGGCTCAAGCCCGCGTCGAACCGCCACAACGAGGCCATCGCCGTTTGCGAAGGCGACATCTATCGGATACCGCATACCGTAGGTATGCACTCCCCGACAGGGAATCAAAAACAGCGTTTCAGAACAAGATTCCGTCCCAAGCAAACCCCGCATTCGAGATGCTGCGGTTGCCGCAATCGAAACAGGTGAAGGCTCGAGCTTTTCCGATGCCTCGCAGCCAGCTCTTTCGTTCATAGAGATCCTCCTCCTTATCGTATCTGTATAACCACGCCGACAAGCCCGTCGGCATCGGTACACGAGAGCATGAGCCACGAATACGATCCGTCGCTCTTAACGAACGTACCCGCCCCGGAAAGACCGCTATCGACGCCGATCCACCCCTTGTCAGCCAGCTCGCACGACAGGCGGGAAAACGTCTGCGCCGCCGAACCCCGACCGACGAGCCCCACCACCGAGCCTCCGTCGGCCACAAGCACCTCGTCGAATCCCGCAGGATCCATTACCTCCTCGAGAAACTCCGAACAAACCGTTCTTTCGAAACCTCGTGCCCGCGCGATGTCGTCGATCGTCGGCACAATAGGGCTTTCAGCCCAATCTGCCGCACCTTTTGGCAAAGCGCTGCCGTCGAAACCGTCGGCCCGCCCTTCCGAATCGCCTTCAGAGCCGACAGCCGCGCCATCCGCATCGAAGAGATCGGCAACCCCGCCGTCCGGCTCGGCGGCGGAATCCGCCGAGCCAGCCTCCGATGGCACCGTCTGCGCGGACCTCGGCGTTTCGTTTTGCGCCGCGCAGTCGAACCAATCCACGAGAGCATCGATGGCAAGCACCGCCGCAAAGCCGATGACGATGATCGCGCATGCCGCCATGCAGCGCCTTCTCATAGCAGGACTCCCGGTTTATAGCAGTCGATCGTCATAGACGCCGAGTGCTCGATCTGAGGCAACGCCACCCCGAAAACCGACGACTTGAGGCCGAGGCCGAACAGCGTCGGTGCAAAACGCTCGGTCGCCGTGAACTTCGCATGCCCCCCTGATTGGGACTCGACGGCAACGTCGATGGAAAGGTTGTCGCGCTGCACCGATTCCTCGAGAGTGCCCAGCACCAAAACGCGGCTGTCTTCGAGCGTCTGGCCGTAGGAGGGCGACGCCGCATGCACGCGGACGGCATCGCGAAAAAGGCGGTCGAACGATGCGCAATCGGCGAAGAAAAGCAATGCGTTCACGCATATGACCGCAACGATCAGGAACACCGGAAAGGCAACCGCGAATTCGACGGTCATCTGCCCGCAACGATCGTGCAACCCCTTGGAACGCGCACGGCGAAGCATCATCATTCCCATCTTCGAACGCCTCCCGTCTGCGCGTAAACCGCCTTCATCCGATCGACCGAAGATCGGATCGCCTGGCCCGCAGCCGCCGTAGCCCATGACGGCAGTGCGATCGTCAGGGGAATCGAGGGTCCCGCATCGCCGAACGGCTGGACGACAGCGATCTTTATGCCGGCTTCGAAATCGAACAGCGCATCGAGCGACGACGCTTCCAGCACGGAAAGCGCCGTGGTGTACAGATCGGCATCGGCGGCATCCCCGAGGACGATGCCCTGTTCTTTTGCGGCCAGCAGCATCGAAGAGAATCCCGACGTATCGGCGATGAGCACATGGGCCGTATTCACGAGAACCGGCTTGGGAGAGTCGAGCTTTGCCGGATTCAGCCCCAACGATTCGAGCACCCCCGAAAGCGCATGCGCCGCCCATGTGCCGAGCCCGCTTTCGCTTGCAAGAGGCATACGGGAAAGCGCCTGTTCCGTGCCCCGCTGGAGCGCTTCGATTCCCTCCGAATAGAAGAGCAGCAGCGACGACCACAAGTCGGCCACGATGCCGAGCGCGCCCACCGCAGCGCCGGTCGCACCCGAGTCGAAAGAGTCAAGCGCCGATGCGATGACCGTTTTTCCCTCCTCTGGATCGTCGCTCGCAAGAGTGGCCGCCGACAAGGCCGCACGAGCTCCAACCGAATCGCCTCCCTTTACAAACGAGCTGGGAAACCGCGCTGCAGCCGAGAGATCGGAGACGTCCGCGGCAAACGAGACGGCGCCGTATCTTCCCGGCGGGTTCGCTTCGATGCGGTAAGACGCGGCGCCCGAAAAAGCATCCCCGACTTGGTCGAGCAACGTTCGCGTCAACGATTTCGCTTCATCGGCATAGGGTTTTTCCTTCTCTTTCGCTTTCTGATACGCATCGGCGGCCGTCGCAACGATACGGTAATGGTATTCGAAGCCGCTCTCTATCGATGTTGTCGCCGCAGCCACCTTTCCCAAGCTCGCCGCCGTGAACCCGCATGCCGAGCACGTTTGGAACGAACCGGTTTCCATCTGATAGATCGAACCGAAACTCGATGGTTGTCCCGCCGAAACGTTCGGGCAACCGCTCCATGCGTGCATGACAGTCGACCCCTCGTCACCCACCGAAATCGGATAGACCGGTTCGGTGTAAAGGTCGGTCGACCTCATCTCCTCCGTGTTCTTCGCGAGCAAGGGAAAGGACGCTTCGAACGACTCGTCTGTTTCGCGCACGTAGCCTCTTCCGATCTCCCTGACAGCGTACTGGTAGAACCGCTTGCGAAGCGCCGAACGGGCGAGCGCCTCTGTCGACGAGCCCTCGGGAGCCTCCTGCGCAAGACGCGCCGGATAATATGCCTGGGCGCGCTTCAGGGCGACTGAAAAGCTCCAGGTATCGATGGAGCGGTACAACGGGTTGTCAAGGCCCGACAAGCCTGCAAGGCTTTCCGCTCGCTCGTACATGCAGAAACCAGGATCGTTGCCGCAATCGGCCAAAAACGCTTTTCGCTTCTCCTCCTTCGCCTCGCCTGCTGCCTCCTCGGCGAGTTCTGCCGCCTGCTTGATCCGCTCCTCGTTTTCCTCAACGCTCCGCACAAGATCGTCGGCGGCGTCGAGCGGCCCCACCTCGATCTCGCTCCCCTCGACGGGCAACACGACGGCGAAACCGAAATAAGCCGCCTCCCCCGCATTCGAGGAATTCGCTTGCACCACCGATGAGGCGTTCACCGCCGAAAGGAAGGGCAGAATCGCCTGGAAGCCGTTCAATCCCGATGCCGCCCGACTCGCAAACGAGTTTCTCGCATCGAAGATATCCGTCGCCGCTTTGATGAGCCGATCGGCAAGCGGCGCCGTCGCCGGAGCGCAAAGCGCGGCGACGCCGAGCCCCATCGTCGCAATACCCGTGAGGGACATCGTCAGCACCAGAGCATCGCACAACCTAACCACTATGCAGAACTCCGCAACCTCGTTTTCCGCTGCAAGCGCCGCGGCATCGGCAACGTTTTGGATGTGGGCGCTCTTCGACTCCACATCGTAGACTTGGGCACCCGTAAAGATAAGCGATAGAGTGATAAGCAGGGCGAACACCATACCGACTGTCGAGAGTCCCTCTTCGCTGCGCATAACATCGCAGAAGGTGCGCCGAGCGGGCGCACTTCCTGCAAGCGGCTTCGGTACGCAGCGTTCCAACCCGCATAGGGCGCTGCCGTGCAACCCGATACGCCCCCGCATCAGCGATCGCCTCCGACCCATGCTTCGGGATCGAGGCCGAACTCCGATGAGATTGCCCACGAAGGCTGCGTCGGGGCGCTGCTTGAAACCTCGAACGAGTACGCTCCCGTCGAATCGACCAAACCAAACAGCACTCCGGCAGCATCGACCAGGGGAAGAAGGCGAACCTCGTTCGCGATAGTCACCCGAACGCGACCCGACGTTTCATCGCCGTCGATGACGATGTCCCATGAACATCCGCCCGCATGCATGTGGAACTGATCCTGCGGCGGGATAGATGCAAGGCGCCGTTTCACATACGCCTCGCATGCTTCGGCCGATTCGCCCGCAGCATCGGTTTTGGTCGCGAGCAATCGGCAGCCCTCGGCCGCAGCCCCCTGCATGACCATGATGTCGTAAAGCAGTATCCCCGGCTGCAGAAGAAGCAGCAGGCAGAGGAAAACCACCGGAATCAGATACGCGGCCTCAACCGTTGCCTGCCCGCTTCTTCCGCGCCTTCCAGCGAGGCGAGCCCGAAGCTCGGTTCGCCTCTTCGAATTCCATAGCCGAATCAAACGCATCATCGTCTTCCTTCCAGAGCATCGTCAGTACAGAAGCACGTCGGCAACGGCGCCAGGCGACCCTCGCCCGATGTGGTGGGACGCACCTGCTGCCGCATGGGAGACGAACAGCCCCTCGTCGAGGGTCCTCCATAAAAGCGAGCATGCAACGATAACCGCCAGCAGGGCGAAAACGACCAAGGCGTACTCGACGCTCGATTGCCCCCGATCGTCTGCAAGCCGAAATCGCGCACCGTCTGCAGCGGCCTTCGGCACACACCGCCTACAGTCCGTTGATACCCGACGCGATCGCATCCCACAACTCCTGTATCTTCGGCCTGAACAGGGTGATTGCGATTATTGCAATCACGACGAGCACCCCGACGAGAATCGCGTACTCCGTCGTGCCCTGCCCGCGCGCATCGCAAAGTCGCCGTGCGATACGCACCCTCTCCTCGATCGCCTTGCGCTTGAATTCCTTTGCCAACCAGCCCATGACCTGCACCTATATCCCTTCCATCAAATCTATCATGATCGGCCCGAGCACGAAGATGAGCATCGCCGGCAGAATCAGCGCTCCGACGGGGATAAGCATCTTGACCGGTGCCTTTGCCACTCGCTCTTCGACTTCCGCTTTATGAACGCTGCGCGCCTCCGCCGCAGCCGACTCGAGCGTCTCCGCCAGGGAGGTTCCGAACCGCAGCGATCTGACCATGCCTTCGACGATTCTCGACAGCATGGGCGAATCGTACGAATCGGACAAACCGCGCAGCGCTCTGTCACGTGGCACCAAGCCGAGCGTCCACTGCCGGCGCGCCTGAGCGCAGTCCCGAGCAAAACCCGATTCGAAGTATTCGCAGTACAAGGAGAACGCATGGTCGAACGACAGCCCGCTCCGCAAGCCCAAGGCAACCACCTCGCACATCTCTGCGAGCTGAGGCCCCAGCCGCTCCCTGCGCAAAGCGGCTTCGCACTTCAATGCACGGGGAAGAGCGAACCAACCCGCGACCCCACCGCCTGCACCGAGCAGCGCAGAAAGCTCGAGCGAGAAAACCGCCCCGACAAGAAGGCCGATCGCCAGATAGGCCGCAGACAAGCACGCCCTCGCCGACTCGAACCCCGAAACCGTCAGTGACGATTCGAGCCCCGCCTTCAGCGCAAGGGTTTTGATCCCAGAGTTCGATCGGCTGGCGAAAAGGCGATCGCTCCTCTGCGCCGAACGCGCGAACGTCGGCTTGATGCTCTCCCTGCAAGCAAGGGCGAGAGCCCATGCGGAAAGCCCGCCGCACTCCGTCTCGGGCATGCCGGCAACGCCCATTTCCCTTTCCGCGCTGCGAACGCGCTGCCTTCGCCTGCGAACAACTGCTTTGCGGCGCAGGAAGACATACGTGCTGCATCCCATGCAACCCGCGCTTGCGCACGCTACGATCTCTGCAACCGATGGGATATCCACATCAATCAAACCCCACTTTCAGCATGTTCCGCACGCAAAGGACGCCCGCAACCTGCATCGTTATCGCCACCGCAAGAAGCGCAAGCCCGAAGCCGCTCGCAAAAAACGGGGCAAGGAAATCCTCCGTTATAAGAGAGAAAAGCGCCATTAGGACAAACGGCATGGCGGTTACGACTCGAGCGGACAGCTTGGCTTGCGCGGTTTGAACCTGAAGCGCGCGACGCAGCTCGAGATCGCTTTCCACAGAGTCACGCGCCGCCTCGAGAACCTGCTTCATGCTTCCACCCGCATCGTGCTGGATTTCCAGGGCGATGGCGATGAAGGAGATCTCCGGAATGCTCGCCCGGTTTCGAAGAGAGCCGAGCACCTCGTGCGAGGTGCGCCCCGCTTCGAGCCCATGAGCCGCCTGCGAGAAAAGCGCCGCAAGCGGTTCGGACGCTTCGTCGGCAAGATGCTGAAACGTCTGCATGAGCGAAAGGCCGGCGAAGAAGCACGACTCCATCGCGCGAAGCGCGTTCGGAACTTCCTCGCGCATGGCTTTGATGCGGGCCTCCCGGTTTCGCTCCGCAGCGAACCGGCACGCTATGCTCAGACAAACCGCAAGGGCCGCGCCGAATACGGGCGAGGCGCCGATCAGCGTTCCCGCAACAACGATGCCAAGCGAAACGGCGCACCAAACCGAGCAGGCCCTTTCCACCGTCGTCGCATATCCTCGAATCCGAACCGTCACCACGACTTCATCGAATGCGCTTTCAAGGAACGCGATCCGCAATGCAACCCGGGCGAGGGGAATGCACCAGGGAACGCCCCGCCTCAGCAACAGCGCCAAACCGGTGCCCTCCTCTGCTTCTTCTTTCCGAAAAGAACTCGACACGCGCACGCGTCGCACAGATGGAGCAATCGAGGCGAATATTGCAACGCCCCCGAAAAAAGCCGCACATCCGGCTAGCAGCATGAGAGCATCGGCGATTTCCATAGCGTCACCTCCGATTCTTTCGCCACGCCTCTTTGCGGCAGATCATCGACCCATGAGGGAACCGCCTCCCACCTTCCCGGTGCCCCCGCATGGCTCCGTTCGAAAAGCGTCCGAACAAAGCAGCCTCTGCAGCCGATCGCATGGTCGAGTTCGGCTATCTGCGAAACGAACCGCACGCCATCGGCACCTCGCTCTATCTGAATCACCAGATCGATCGCACTTGCGATATGGGATTCGATCACATCGACCGGAAGGTCAACGCCGTAACGGACCATGGTCGTCAAACGCATGACAGCCTCTTCGGGGGCATTGGCGTGAAGCGTCGTCAGCGAACCGTCGTGTCCGGTATTCATGGCTTGGAGCATATCGAGCGCCTCGGCGCCTCGGCACTCCCCAACAACGATCCGGTCGGGTCTCATGCGAAGGGCGTTTCTCACCAAATCCCTAATTGACACCTCTCCGATGCCCTCGGCGTTTTTCGGCCTCGCCTCAAGACGAACGACATGGGGGTGCTCGAAAAAGCGGAGCTCCGCCGAATCCTCGATCGTGATAATGCGTTCCTGCTGCGGAATCCTGCACGAAAGCGCGTTGAGCAATGTGGTCTTGCCAGTACCCGTACCGCCTGACACGGCAATGTTTTTTCGAAATTCGACAGCCCATCCGAGCAAGCGGCTCGTTCGCTCGTCGAGCGATCCTCCTGCAACCATTTCCTCAAGCGTCATCACATGCGCGGTGAACTTCCTGATCGTGACGACCGGCCCGTCGATCGAAAGAGGCGGAATGATCGCGTGGACGCGATGGCCTTGCGGCAAACGCGCGTCGACCGTCGGCGATGCCTCGTCGATGCGCCTGCCGATAGGTCCGATTATGCGATCGATCAACGCTCTAACTTGATCGTCCGAAGCAAACCTCTGCGAACTCCGGTAAAGCACGCCCTGGCGCTCGAAATACACCGCCTGCGTTGCGTTGACCATGATTTCGGACACCGATTCATCATCAAGGAGCGCCTCGATCGGGCCGAGCCCGAACATGCCGTCGAGCAATTCCCCCACGAGCCCTTCGCGATCGGACACCGGCACCGTCGCCCATCGCTCGTCCTGAAAGGCTTGTCTGCAGGCGCTCTTCACTTCGCTTCTCGCCAGCTGAAGGTTACGGGCCGCTTTGGCGGCAATGTCGTTTGCGGGTATGCGTTCGTACACCGATTCGCGCAGAAGCCCAACCAACGCGCTTCGATCAGTCGGATAGACCGGCACCTCGCCTTCAGCGCAGCGAGCGCGGCCCATCAAAGACATGCCGCCCTCCCCTTCCGCCGTCCCAAGAAGAAGCGCCTCGTACGTTCCGGCGATGAAGAAGGGGGCGCCTGGCCCAACGCTGCGTTACCTGGAAGAATGTCGATGAGAACGTGCTCCATGCTCAGGCACAGATCGTTTCGGGTGCCGATCAGCTCGAGAGGAAGTCCCGCCCCCAAAAGCTCGGCGACTTCCTTGCCGCCGTCCTTCAATTCGACCGCACGAGACCCGCCGAGCGAACATGTCGCCTCGAACGACGTGATCAACGCGTTTTTCGTGCACCTGTTCACCACGAACGTGAACGGCGTCGTCGCGATGCCGCACCGCGAGCACATCTCGAGAACATGCTTGCTCAAACCGAGCGACGTAGGGCGCTGATCCACCAGAAACAGCACGTGCGACGAACGCTCGAGAAGCTGGACGAGCGATTCGTCCCAATGCGACGAGGTGTTGGCAACGATGACGTCGAAAAGCGAACTCGCGTCGTCGACCACGCGTGAAAGCCCGCTTGCCACAGACTCCGATTGCTCGAGCTTTTTCGGAGCGGCCAAAAGGGCGGGCTGGGATTCACGGGGTACCGCCTTCTCGAGCCGGGATCGATCGGCGATGACCTCGTCGATCGCAACAGGCGATTCCTCGCCTACAAGGCGGCGCATGTCCCCCGCCTGCAAATCCGCATCGACCAGAAGCGTTTTATAGCCGAATCCCTGAGCGAAGAAGGCCGACAAGGCTGCAACGGTGCTCTTTCCCGCTCCGCCGGTTGCGCTCACAACCGTAATGAGAAAAGCGGTTTTCCGCAGAGACGCCTTTCGTGCATCCCCGCAAGCATCGCCCTTCGTTTCGCTCGCGACGGATTCCGACGCAGAGAGCGGCCGGTTCGCCCCCGGATTGCCCTGGATGGGGCAGACCGTTTCGTCGCCGCTTCCAGCGGGATACGCAACCGTGGGAAGATCGAGGCTTCTGCCAACAGACTCGCACACCGTCGCCGCCTCGGGCTTTCGATCGGCGCCCGCCCGGGATAGCCGAGGCGCACCTGGCTGCCGGCTCTTCGCCGAGCTGTATCGAGAGGCGAAATCGGCCCCTGTCAACGTCGCATCGATGCCCGCCGCACTGGCTCGGCTTTTCAAAGAACCGCCACCACCGAACGTCACCAGGCAAACGCTCGTTGCACCTGCGTCCTTTTTGAGCGCAGCCGCAAGGTTTATCGGATCCATCTCGTCGCTTGAAGCAACCCATGCCTCCTTGACGGCATCGGCTTCGCGGAGGTAGGCGCGCGCCTCGACCGCACTGCAAAACAACCGCAACCACGGCTGGGAAAGAAGGTTTTCTCCCCCGAGTCCGATCAGCTCAGGGTTCTTCGCGCTTTCGGAATCGACGCACAGCACGATTTCAGGCTTCATCTTCCGCTCCTTTCCTTTCGCCCCCCGGCAACACCAGATACAGCTCGGTCTTCTGCGAAGCGGCAACAAGCTCTTGGATCGCCTGGGGCTCGACTGCGAGGGCAACCCACGAAATCGAGCCGCCCCCCGATCCGCTTTCCCCTTCGTTGCTCGATGAGACGACAAGCACGTCAGAGGCAAGCAATTCGGTTTCAGCCGCTCCCGTCGCATACACGTCGACCCGCTGCCCCGCCGAGATTGCACCGCCTATCGCCTGCACGTCCTTCACCGGAACGCTCAGCACGCTCAGGCCATCGGGGACGTCGATCGCGCGACCTTCCCGCGCAAAGCGCTTCGCCGTAACGACCTCCCCCTCGTAGATGGGAGTGCCGAGCCGCTCGCCTGATACGTCCCGCACCGAGCGCACCGCATCGGGAGGAAGCAAATCCGCAAGCCAGAGCTTTTCCGTGGCATTCGAAGAGTCGAGCTTCTCGCCCGCGGCTATATCGCGCGTTGCCACGCAGACTTCAATCTGCTCGCCACCGTAGCGGGCAAGGGTTTCGGCGCGTGCGGCCGCAGCCTCCCCCTTGACGTCCTGCATGAAAGCGAACACCGCCCCAGCGCACACGATGCCGCATATGATGCCGATGGCGACCGTTGCAGGCTTCCTCATTTGCGCTCCTTGATCCGCGATGATTTCAACGCCACCAGCATTGCAGAGAGACCTTTCACCGCAGTCCGAGGTTTTGCATCGCGATCCAACGGATTATCCGCACACGCTCTTTGCGACCTTTCACCTTTTCTGCACGGATTGCTCCGCAACTGCATACGATTCGCCGCACGATCCAACGCGCATCGCATGAAAGCCTTACGCGTTTTGAGCGCAAAACAGACATGCGCAAGCTCGGAGTCCCGTCAGCAAAAAGCCACCATCCCTGTCGCGCAGCGGAAAACGAAAAACGGCCAAGAGGAACAAGGCCGCGCACGAAGAATGCTTTTTGAATTTCGAAATCCCCTCGGCGAATAAGGAGGTCGATGTCCCGACCGCTTTGGGTGTCGGCAAAGTTGCGTTTGCGGAAAATCGATTGTTGTGCGAGAATGGCTATTCGCACGTAACAGGGGCGATTGGCGCAGCGGGAGCGCAGGAGTTTTACACACTCAAGGCCGGGGGTTCAAATCCCTCATCGCCCACCATGGAATTGCAAGCCAGAAGCTGCATGCTTCTGGCTTTTTCATTGGTTCAAACGCCCGCTAGACAGCTGTCGCAATGCGGGAGCAATTACGCCTGTAACCCGAGGACAACAAACAGGTCGGCCGATTCCGTGCGAGGACGCTTTTGAGCCATCCCTCATTCTGATATATGGAGTTCGGTAACCGCCGCCTCGGGGCTTTTGCGACCGTCTTCCGTAACGGAGCGCACTTTAAGCTGGTAGACTCCCGGCTCTTCGGGCTTCCAGGAGAAAGTCCAATGCACCATGAGATCAGGATTGCTTTCCTCGGTGGAATGGCTCGCCCACGACGCGCCCCCATCGAGCGAAAACTCGATTGCGACGATGTGGCTGCCGAAATCATCAGCATATCCTTCGAGCGTAATGGTCTGGCCGACACTTCCCTGGACTGGTGCTATCATATCTCCCCCGATTCTCAAAACAAGTCGTATTCTCGCACACCGATAATCGCAAGGCAAGATGATCGAGACGGCTTCCCGAAGGCTCGCTCGCCTCGAAACGCGCCGCCTCCCACCAGCAGACCGCCATGCCAATGCCCGGCTTTCGAGAGCATGGCCGCAAACGCGCTTGCTCCGTGCTATGATGCTGAGCTATGTCGGAATCAGCAACAGATCAGCGCAGCGCAAAGCCCCTCTGGCTCTACAAGGGTTATCTTCTCATCGCCGCTGCCATCTGGGGCATGGGAACCGTCGTCATCAAGGCAACGGTCGATTCCTTTCCGCCTGCATGGCTTGTCGGCGTCCGGTTCACCTTTGCAGGCTTGATCCTCGCCATCGTGCTCTTTCCCCGACTCAAGAAGGCGCTCGACCTCGACCATCTGAAAAAGGGCGCCGTGCTCGGCGTGTTCATCTTCCTTTCCTACTGGAGCAACTCGACGGGACTCACCGATACAACCGCTTCGAACAGCGCGTTTCTCACTTCGCTGTACTGCGTGATCATACCGTTTCTCATGTGGGCTCTCTCAGGTCCGCGCCCGACGAAGTTCAACATCGCCGCTGCACTGGTCTGCGTGGCTGGCGTGGGATGCGTTTCATTTGCAGGATCAACCGACTTCTCGCTGCGCTTCGGCGATGCAATAACCCTTCTATCGGCCGTGTTCTTGAGCTTCCACGTGGTTTGCACATCGAAGTACGCAGGCGGACGCGACATGATGGTTCTCACGATAATCCAATTCATCGTTGCAGGGTTGCTCGGCTTCGCAGCCGCCCTCGTCTTCGAGCCGATGCCCGCATTCGCCGAGCTCGGACTTGAAACATACGTAAGCCTCGGATACCTGATCGTCTTCGCTTCATGCATCGCGCTCTTGCTGCAAAACATCGCAGTCGCCCATGTGGACCCCGCCCCCGCTTCGCTTTTCCTCGCCACCGAATCGGTGTTCGGAGTCGTGTTCTCCGTCCTCTTTCTCGGCGAAATGCTCACTGGTCCGCTCTTCATCGGGTTCGGACTCATCTTCGCCGGCATCATCGTCAGCGAGTATCTGCCGCTGCGCGCGGAAAGAAACGCTCTCGTAGCCGAGATCGATGCCGTCGAAGACAAGATAGAGGCGGCGCTTCGCAAAGACGATTGACGAGAAGCGCTGCAAAACGGCCATCCAATGCCGTTCAACTGGGTATTCTCAATCAATCTGCAGTCCAACCAACCCGGTTTTCAACTATTATCGTATAAGTCATGGTATGCTTTTCAGCAAGGCCAGCGAACGCATACAGGGGACCTCTGCCCAGGGAGCGAAACGATCTGACTGTGACTGCATCGAAACATACTGACCGGCATTCGTACGTCATCGACCATTCGTACCGCGTCGTTTTCATGAACGACGCGGCTCAGAAGCTCTTCCCTCGCGGGCACGTTGGAGATATCTGCTACGAAGCTTTCCGCAACAGGGATTCTCCCTGCCCCGATTGCCCCTGGCACCCCGAATCAGACGAACCCCTCAATCAGGAAGTCATATACAGCCAGCGGCTCGAACGATGGTTCGACATTCTCAGCTTGGAAACAGAATGGCCCGGCCATGGCCCCTGCGTTCTGTTCTCCTCGCAAGAGATCGATGAAACCAGCAAGAGCCTGTTTTTCGCCCTTTCCCAAGAGGCCACCTACGATGAACTGTTCGAAATCAACATCGAAAAGAACAGCTACCAGGTTCTCTACAGCGAAGAGGGAAAGTTCGTCATGCCTCCTCCCGCAGGCGCGCTCGATGCGATGTTCGAGGACGTCGTCGAGAACATGATCCATCCCGACGACCGCAATCGATTCATCGAGTTCTGGGAATTCGATACAGTGGTCGATCGGGTTTCCCGAGCGGGCGGAACGCTGCAGGAACGGTTCCGCAAAAAGCTTGTGGGAGGCGGATGGCAGTGGGCGGCGCAGACGATTGTCTCGGTCAAGCGCGGCGCCGGCAACGAGCCGGTGCTCATGTGCTTCATCGCCGAAGCGCCGAACGATTGGGACGAAAGCCTCACGATGGAAAGCGATGCCCTTCGACAGCACATCGAAGGAATCGACGCCGTCACAGGTCTGTACAATTCGGGCGTGTTCATGAGAAAAGCCACTGAACTCGTAGCGGCAAATCCCCAGTGCTCGTATGCGTTCTTCTATGTCGATATCGAAAACTTCAAGGTTTTCAACGAATGGTTCGGTCGATCGACGGGAGATCGGCTGCTCGAGGCGATCGGAACCTGCCTCAGAACCCTCGCCGTGGCCCATAAGGGGCTTGCGGGGTATCTTGGGGGCGATGATTTCGTGGCATTGCTTCCGTCCGAAACCGTTGAGATCGAAAGCCTGGAAAGCGAGCTTAAGGCACTCACCTCGTTAGCAGACCGTGGCATAGGATTCCAGCCGGCGATCGGAGCCTGTCTCATGCAGGGAAGCGAGATCCCCGTTCGCACCGTCTGCGACCACGCCATGACCGCTGCCTTGGCGATCAAGGGCAATTACGCGAAACGAACGGCATGGTACGACGAGGGTATGACCCATCGCCTCGAAGAAGACCCCAAGACCCTCATCGAAGTTCAGCGGGCGCTCGAAAACCACGAGTTCATCCTGCACTGGCAGCCGCAATGCAACACGCGAACGGGAAAGATCGTCGGGGTCGAAGCGCTCGTCCGATGGAACCATCCCCAACGCGGCCTCGTGCATCCAGCCGATTTCATCCCCATTCTCGAAAGAAACGGATTTATCGCAAGCCTCGATCTTTACGTATGGGAGGAAGCCTGCCGGCTGATCAAAAACTGGATCGATCGTGGAAAAACCCCTATCCCCGCCTGCGTCAACATTTCACGGGGCGATCTGTACTCCATCGATATCGTCCGGGAGATCACCGACCTCGTCGATAGGTACGGTCTCGACCGATCGATTCTCCATCTTGAAATAACCGAAAGCGCATACGCGGAAGACGAGAAGATGATCGAGGCCGTAAGCCGGTTCAAAGAACTCGGATTCTCGGTGTTCATCGACGATTTCGGCAGCGGATACTCCTCCCTCAACATATTGCGGGAAATCAGAGCCGACGTGGTGAAAATCGACATGAAGTTCCTCGATGCGATCGGCGACAGCCTCAACCGCAGCGAAAGCATCCTCGAATCGATCGTGAGCATGACCCACCTCATGGAGCTGTCGGTTGTCGCCGAGGGAGCCGAAACGAAGGAGCAAGTCGAATTCCTCAGAGACATCGGCTGCGCCTACGCGCAGGGATACTTCTTCCACAAGCCAATGCCTGCCGACGAGCTCGAACAGCTCATCGAGCAGGAAGGCATGGTCGATTACCGGGGCATCAACTACGAACCGGTCGAAATCATCGAGATCCACGACATTTTCAAAAACGATCTCGCCAGCCGAACGATCATCGACAACATCGTCGGCGCCATGGCGGTGTACGCCCTTTCGGACGATCGGTTCGAACTGCTGCAAGTCAACAAGCAGTACTACCGTACCACCCAAAGCGATCCAAGCGAAATGGCAGCCCGGCGCAAGGCGGTTCTCGAGTACGTGCACCCCGACGACAGAGCGCACGTACTCGACCTGTTCGAACGCGCGGAAAAACACACCGTATCAGGATCTCTCGGCACGTTTCGCCGCTACTCTGAATCGGGCGAGATCGTCTGGATTCGCCTCAAGGCGTTCCATCTTCGAAACGAGGAGAACAGAAAGCTGTTCTATGCGACCCTGCTCGATATCACCCACGACAAAAAGCAAGAGGATGCGCTGCGCATGTCGCAAGAAATGCTGAGCGAGGTCATCGGGATGCACTCCTCAGACCAGGGGATCGGGGACATCACGGACGAAAACCAACGGATCGCCGCCCAGGTTTTCGCCCAGAGCACGCCCAGCGGCCTCGTCGGAGGCTACTGCGAAGAGGGCTTTCCGCTCTTTTTCGCCAACAGCGAGATGGCCCGTATGCTCGGGTGCGATTCGTACGCCGAACTTGTACAGGCAACCGGGGGCAACGCGGCAAACTTGATCCACCCCGACGATTACCGGCGATTCGGATCGAATATCGATGCTTTCTTCTACGAGGGCATGGAATACAGCACGCAGTTCCGCATGATCCGCAAAGACGATGGCGTCATCTGGGTGGCGGCGCGCGGTCGCGTAGTCAAAACGAAAAGCGGCAGACTCGCAATAACCAGCGTCTGCGTCGACATATCGGAAACTGTGCGCATGCAGTCGGAACTCGAACTCGAAGACCGGCTGCTGAAAAGCGTTATCGAACAAGCCGATCTCAACGTTTGGCTCTACGATGTCGAAACGCACTCGATCTCGTTCAAAAACCTTTCCGAGGAAAGCCTTGCGATACGCCTGCTGCCCCCCGGCATACCGATTTCCAGCAGCGGATCGGCGGAAGCCCAGCTTGATGAAATCCTTGCACTCGACGTGCTTCCCGAAGAGAGCAGGAAAAAGGTTGCCCAGATGTTCGCGCACATTGACGGCGGCACCAATTCGGAATGCGAAATCGTCGCGAACTTCGGAAGCGATTCGCTGCATTGGGTGAAGATTTCAAGCGAAATCCTGTTCGACGGCGACGGCCGACCCGTCCACGCCATCGGCTACCTCGAGGACATCGACGATGCGAAGCGCCGCGAGATCGACCTCAAAAGGAAGGCGGATCGCGATGCTCTAACGGGACTCTGCAACCGTTCGGCTGGCACGCGGAGCATTCGCAAAGCGCTTGCCCAGGCGAAGGATCAGGGCGTTTCGGGCGCGTTCATCATCTTCGACCTCGATGATTTCAAACAGGTAAACGACCGTTACGGGCACCTCGCTGGCGATAAGGCTCTTTCCGAAAGCGCCCGGCATCTCAGCCGTCCCTTCAGGGCAAGCGATATCGTTTGCCGCTGGGGCGGAGACGAGTTCGTCGTGTACTGTTCGGGAGTCGAAAAGGAAGCGGTCCAGCGCAAGGTGGAGAAGATATGCGCAGAGCGCTGGCCTATCGAACTTCCCGATGGGGACATGCTCGAACTGAGCGCAACCGCGGGAATCGCCGCGGTTCCCGCAGACGGCACCGAGATGACCGAGCTGTATCGTCGCGCCGACAGCGCCCTTTACGAGGCCAAGGCCCGCGGGAAAGCCCGTTTCGCGATCCATCGCGACGGTCGGTCAGACGCCTAGGCCGACCGTCATATGCATCATGTAGAAGACGAATCGCATAAGGAATATGCCGGCAAAGGCGAGCGCGCACGAAGCGAGCGAGCGGCCGCTGCCCGAATCTTTACCAGCACGCACGCTCGAATGCATCAGCGCCGTCGCGGCCGCACAGCAAGCGAAAAAAGCCGCCACAACGAACCCGAACGCAGGCACGAGTTCCGCAGCGGACCCAAACGAATTCTCGATGCCGGGCAGTCCGAACCCCTGCAGCGCATAGACAACGGTATTTGCGGTAACCGCCGCAAACGACAATCCGCACAGCATCGAACCGCAATGCCCTACGATGTCTTCGGCCCGAGCCGCACGAAAAGCCAGCAGCGCGACCAAAGGGCCTCCCACGATCGCATTGAGCCACACGCCGATCGGGACGAACGGGGTGCTCCACGATACGATGGTCTCCGCATCGTAGGCAAACGCCACCGCCGTGATGAACGCCGCAGCAGCAATCACGATGCCGACAGCCCATACGCGCTGCAAAGCAACCTTCGGCTTGCGGGCAAAGGAATACAGCCAATACACTCCCGTCAAAAACAAGAATATGACCGCACAGAACACTTCCGTCGAGAGCGGGGAGCGACCGACGCCCATGAACACGTAGAGCGCGTTGGCCGGATTGCCCAGGTGGGTCGCCGAAGCGATGAGGCCCACCATCGAAACCGAAAGCGGGATGCAGAGGAACTTATCGATGCGGCGGCGAAGGGCGCCATCGAGTTTTCCGCACGCCAGAACGCCCGCCATGATCATGAACGCAAACGCCCCCGAGGGCGCGAGCGTCGTGAACAAAACGAGCGTGATCTCCCCCAGAGCCGTTTCAAAACCGGAAGACATCATCTAGCGGTAGTACCTCGGATACGCGACCTCGAGATCGAGTTCGCGCTGCAAACCCTCGAGGCTCTCCTTCGCTAAAAGGGCCAAGCCCTCGTAAAACGGATGCTCGGCTGCTTCTGCCAGCTGATCGAGAAAGTGCGATGACCAGGTAAGCACGTGATCCTGCAAGTACGGCTCGATCAGCTCCGACTTGTTTGCAGCAAGCCAGGCCAACAGTACGAGCATGAGGCCGATATGATCTTCGGGGGTCTTTTCATCGGTTGTGCGCTCGATTCCGTTTTCGCGCATCCATCGGCGAAGCGCCAGCGTGCTTTCCCCGAACACCACGCATTCGCGATCGGTGTAGACAGATCCCCAAGGCGGTGCGGGCTTTTTTGCCGGACCTACGAACAGGCGACGGTATTCCCACACCAGAGCATCGTCGTCGATCCCCTTGCCGAGCCCTTCGACCATGAGGCCAAGAAGGCGCTGCGCAGAGGCATCGTCGACGAACGGCCACTCGCAACCCGCCTGAAGCGGATCGAGATCGGCTATCGCCGCAAATACCGTTTGGGCATCGCCTTTGACCGGATCCTGCAGAAAAAGCGGTCCCAGGGTTTCGCCCACGAAAGCGACCCGGCCGCGGAAATCGTCTTGCTTGAGTTTCTCGTGCATCGGTCTCCTCCTCGAACACGCTCGCGCGTGCATCCATTGTAGCGCACGCGTACCGTGCTCCACCACGGCTCAAAGCATAGCGAACCGGGCCGAGACGCTATCACATAATTCATGCGATTTTTCGTTTTACCTGTTGAGAAATCCCCTGCGGGCGGAACGCGACGGACGTGCCGACTCGGCCGATTTGGCGCGCTTGGAGATGTAGGCGGGAACCTGATCGGGCTCGATATGAAGCACCATGGCGAATTCATCGTTGATCATCTTCTCGGCCGTCTTCAAAAACCGATCGTCGCTCGCATGGAGCTTCTTCCCCCGCTCGAGCTGCTTTTCCTTGTGAAGGTACAAGGTCCTTACGAGCCTCATAAGCTCCGTGCAATCTCCGCGCGAGATGATCTCCTTGTACGTTAGCTTGCGCTCCGATTCGTCATCGATCCACATGAGGGGTTCTTCCGGAGCCGCGCTGATGAGATCGAGCAGCTCCTCGGCCGAAAGGATGCATCGCATCCTGCCGATCAGCCGCGCATTGTCAAGAGGAACGAACACGGTCGACTTCTTCTGATATACCGGTTCGAGCACGTAGTACTCCCCCGAAATGCCGCCGACTTCTTTGTGGGTGATATCCTGAATCGTACAAACGCCGTCGCTACCGTAAAGAATCGTGCTTCCAACCTCAAACATGTGCCTCACTCCGCTTCTGTGCTCTCGTCCCGTTTCGTACGCATAGATCACTTATGATTCTACTCTGTTTAACATGCCAATGTAACAAAATCTTCAAAAGAGCTCACCTTGGGCTCTCGCATGAATGTCAAACGCCCTCTCGGATACTCTTCAAATCTCAGAAACAGGTAACAAGCTATCGCACTTCCAACGGATTGGCGATACGCCCTTCCTTCGACCCTGACGGCCGCGCATCGACGCAGGGCTTCACATAGAAAAACGGGATCGTTTCCGACGGATCGGGCAAGGGCGCCAAATCGGCACGCTCACCCATCGCCAGCATCTCCTCAACTGGGCCGAAATCGAGCGCGCGGGCGGGGCACGATTCCACGCACACTGGTTTTTTACCTTCGATAACGCGATCGAAGCACCCATGACATTTAACGGAATGGCCTTTTGCGCGATCGACCTTCGGCGCATTGTACGGACAGGACAGATGGCAATATCCGCAACCGATGCATCTTCGAGCGTCGACGAGCACCAAACCCGAGTCAGCCTCTTTGTGCATGGCTTCGGTCGGACATACCTGCACGCATGCGGGATCTCCGCAATGACAACAGGAGACAGATACGAAATAGCCGAAGCACGTTGTGAAAAACCCATCGCCAGCAAGGGTCGTCTCGCCGCCCGCATACTCGTACACCCTGCGATACGCCGTTTTCGCATCGAGGTCGTACGCATCTTTGCAGGCGAACCCGCATGTCTTGCACCCGGTGCAACGCGTTGCATCAAAGAAGAACGCCTGCTGTGACATGGGCAATCCTCCTCTCGCCATTGCCGAAAGCGCCCGTTGGTAAAAAACGGGGCGCGCTTATTCTAGCGCACCCCGCATCCATACCGAGAAACGCACGGCAGATTACGCAAACCTTCGGCAAAGCATGTCCCTGCCACGCGTCTCGTTTCAGCATTTTCGCTTACGCAACCTCAAGCGGATTCGCCACCTCGGCGCTTCCTACGGGTTGTGCGTCGGCAGATCCTTTGATGAAGAGATTCGGCGTGGTTTCCGACACATCGGGAAGGGGTGCGATGTTTGCGCGCTCGCCGAGTTTCTCCATCTCCTCGACCACGCCGAAATCAAGTGCACGGGCAGGGCAGGCCTCCACGCACACCGGCTTCGTCCCTTCGGCGACGCGATCGGCGCAACCGTGGCACCTAACCGCCTTCTTTGCTTCCTCGTCGATTTTCGGAGCACCATAGGGACACACGAGAGCACAGGTTCCGCACCCGATGCACTTCTCGAGGTCGTTGGACACAAAGCCCGTATCAGGATCTTTCGAAATCGCACCCTGCGGGCATTTCGCCATGCAGATCGGGCTATCGCAATGATTGCATGAAAGCGACACAGGATAGCTTATGCACGTTGTCGTAATAACACCGCTCTCGTCGCGCACCGTTTCTCCCAAGGTTGCCTCGAGCACCTTGCGAAATGTAATGCCTGTACTCAAATCGTTGAAATCCTTGCACGACATCTCGCAGGTTTTGCAACCAGTGCAGCGAGTGCCGTCAAAATAGAATGCATATTGAGACATAATGGATAATCCTTTCCGAAACTCGCCGCTTACGCCTTGGTTACTTCGCAGATGTTAGTATGCTGCGGGTTGCCCTTTGACAAAGGGGATGGCCGCTGGGTGGTCAGCGTGTTGATGCTACCGCCCTTGTCAACGCTGCCCAGGCCGTCGCCGTCATACCATGCACCCTGCGAAACCGCCACCGTACCGGGGACAACGCGAGGAGTGACCTTCGCCAAAAGCTCAATCTCGCCGAACTCGTTTTTCACATGAATCGTATCGCCCTGCTTGATACCGCGTCCCTCGGCATCGACCGGGTTAATCCACGCCTCCTGCGGATTGACCTCCTTAAGCTCGGGGAGAAAGCCCCATGAGGAGTGAATTCGCCCACGATAATGAAAGCCTGCCAACACGAGCGGAAACTCGTCGGTAGTGGTCTCGACGCCGTACCATTCGGGGATATAGGCCGGGATCGGAGGCAGGGTTTCCATGCCGGGAAGCGTATCGCCCTCGGCCAGCTCCCAACCCTCTGTAAACTGCAGCAGTTTCTCCGAGAAAATCTCTATCTTGCCGGATGGCGTATCGAGCGCATTGCCCGCCGGATCGTCGCGGAACTTCTTCATGGATACGACCGGATCGTAAGCGCGCGTGTAAACGCCCCGCTCGACCATCTCATCCCACGTGGGAAGCTCGTCGTCTTTCTCTCGCGATTCCTCGTACTGCTCCTTGATGCGGTCTTCCTCTGTCTTACCCTCGGTGAATTCATCTTGCACACCAAGCTTCTCGGCCATGAGGGAAGCCATTTCGTAGGCGGTTTTGCGCTCGAATTTCGGCGTCGTGCACGCCGTACCCGTAATGACATAGCCCCAATCGGACCCAGTCGCAATCTGCGAAGTCTGCTCGAAACGGAACAGGTCGGGAAGCACGATGTCGGAATAGTTCATAGAATCGCACATGACCGTGTCGATTCCCAAGATAAACTCGCACTTGCTATCATCGGCCAAAATCTCATGAGCTTTGTTAATGTCGGAGTGCTGATTGGTCAGGCAGTTGCCAGCGTAGTTGATCATGTACTTGATGTTCACAGACAGCGCGTCGGCGCCCTTCACCCCTGCGTTTTTCGACGTCATCTCAGTGCCGTGGTCGATGGCATCGGTAAACAGGAAGCACGGAATCGACGTCTTTATCGGATTCTCGCCTGCGGACATCGAAGCGAGCGAGGGGCTGTTGCGCGCCTCGCGTGTGCCGTTGCTCGTTCCGGGCAGACCAATCTGGCCGACCAAACACGGCAGCGCCATGATAGACCAGGCGGTCCACTCGCCGTTGCTGCGGCGCTGCGGACCCCAGCCTTGATTCACGTAGAGCGGAGACGTGGTGGCGATCTCCTCAGCCAGACTGCGGATGCGATCCGCCGAGATTCCAGTGATGGCAGCAGCCCACTCGGGCGTCTTCTCTACCATATCGTAGCCCTCGCCCATGATGTAGGCACGGTAGGACATGTTTTTACCCTGATAGGCTTCGGGCATGGTCTCTTCGTCGTAGCCTACGCAATAGGTGTGCAGAAAGTCCAAATCAACCTGGTTGTTCGCGATCAGCTCATGTGCAATGCCGGCAACAAGCGCAGCATCGGTACCCGGATTGATGGGTAGCCATTGTTCGGAATGGCCCATAACCGAGTCGTTCATACGGTAGTCGATCATGTAGATCTTCGCTCCCGTACGCTCGCGCAGATGCACCCAATCGTAATGCGTAGTCAGACCGCCCTGTCGTGTCTCGGTGGGACTAGAGCCGAAAATGAGCACCAGCTTGGCATCCTCGGCAGCGCTAAACGAGCTTCCACCATTGCCCTTGGAACCGTACATGTACGGGGTAATGCAGCTGATTTGCGCCGTTGAATAGCTGTTGTAGAAGTTCAAGTAGCCGCCCATCAGATTCAGCAGGCGGTTAAACGGTCGCGACGTCGTCGCAGACACTCCGGTAGCGTAAGGCACATACACGGCTTCGTTACCGTATTTATCGATGACTTCCTGCAGCTTGGTTGTCGCCGTCTCGATAGCCTCGTCCCAGCTGATCTGCTCGTATTTTCCTTCGCCTCGTTTGCCGACACGCTTCATAGGGTAGTTGATGCGATCGGGACTGTTCATCCAGCGACGGTAACTGCGGCCACGCAAACATGCACGCGGTTGCGGATCGTCGAAACCAGCATCGGAACTCGTGTAGGTATCCACCCACACGACCTCGTCGTCTTGTACGTGAAACTTCAAACTGCAACGCCCTGGGCAGTTGATGGCGCAGTGGCCCCAGGTGATCGTTTCCTCGGCGCCAACCGTGGTCGCGCCCGTCTTGAGTACGTCGTCTGCAGCCTCTTCTTTCGGAGCCTCGCTTTCAGGCGAGCACCCGAACAGCATACCGCTCCCGAACGCTGCGGCGCCGAGGCTGGCCAACGCCGAGCCCTTTACAAAGGTGCGGCGTGACAGCGCGGAGTTTTGTGAACCAAGCATGTTCTCTCCCTTTCCTCTATCTTCCTCGTCTTGCCCCATAGCTTGCCTCCCGTGCAAGCATCGACCTTCCTGCCGAAAAAGGACTTTGCCGTTTCCGCATTGTCCGTTTTCCTGCCGAAAGATGTCGCCATTCTAGAAAGCGGCCAACTCCCCTTGTCACATAAAACGTGCGAATTTTGAGAAATCCCTGTTCAGGCGATACTCAGATGATTTCCATTTTGCGCATCGTCGTTCTACGCACCACTACGTATCGCTATACTTTCCTATAAGGAGACGGGAAACAAGGGGAGATGCATGGGAACCGCACATCTGCTTCATATTCTCAAACCCAACGTGTCATCGCTGGGTTACGCCCTGTTTCTCGCCATCAACGCAGCGGGGGTATGGGGCGGCGTGTTCCCGTTTCTGCCCATGGAATTTCAAACGCAGGAAATCGTGTTCGGCTTCTTCCTCGCCCAGTCGCTCGTCGTTTCGCTCAGCTACTTCGCCAGCGCGCTCGGCGTGTACTTCTTCCCCGGTCCAACCCGCCGATTCCTCGTGGTTGCGGCAAGCGTACCCTACTTCCTCGGCTGGTGCTGCCTCATCGGCGCCATCTACATCGATGAGATCGCTTTGACGCTCGTCGTGATTGGCGGAGCGCTGCTCGGACTGGGGTCTGCCGGATTCTACATGCTGTGGCAGCGGCTGTTCGCCAGCCAGGAAGCCGAAACGGGCAACCGCGACCTCATACTCGGCACTGCATACGCTTCGCTGTTCTATTTCTCGCTTTACCTGATTCCCGGCGCAGTCACCGTCTACCTGATCCCGCTCGTCTTCCTTCCCCTCTTCGGACTGTGCATTGTCTTGAAAAGCCGAACCATCGACCCCAACCAACCGATGTTCGAAGACATCCCCCGCGCTCACCCGCGCATCTACCGCCAAATCCTGCACGACTATTGGCGCAGCGCGCTCGCCATCGGTGCGCTCGGCTTCTGCTGCGGCATCATGCGGTCGCTCGCCATCGGCGATCCCCAGATCGGACCCCTCGTCAACATCCTTTCCATGGGCTCCTCGCTCGTTGCGGCAGTCGCCTTGCTGTTGGTGTGGCAAGTCAAGAACGTGCGCCTCAACGTAACGGCCGCCTACCGCATATTCTTCCCGTTTCTCATATCGGCGTTTGTGCTGCTCCCCGTTTTCGGAGAAGGGCTTTCGGGCCCGCTCGCCAGCGCTCTCTACGCAGTGTACAGCTGCGCCATCATGCTCATGATGATCCAATGCGCCCAGGCATCGCGCGATCGCGGCATCAATCCCGTTTTCATCTACGGGTTCTTCGGCGGCATCGTCTACCTCCTCCACGATGTCGGATTCGTTTCAGGAACCTTCGCAGAGCAGTTCGCCATGATGAACATCCCGCCGCTCGCGGCCGTCGCCGTAGTGGCGCTGTACCTGCTCGGGCTCATGTACTTCATCGGGCAGGGAGGCTTTCGCCAGATCCTCTCTCCACACCGCAGTGGCGCCGAAAGCATCGAGCTCGTCGCACTCATGCCCCGTCTCGGTAAGGCCGCCTCTGGCAAAGAACGGCCGCAGACGCATCGGCGGACACGCGGAGGCACGGAAGCTTTGCCGGACGGCGGCGCTTCTGCAGATTCGAAGAAAAGCGTCCGCGGGCGCGCCCAGCAGGAAGAGCCCGCCTACCGCGACCGTATATCCAAGCAGGCTGCCGCGCTCCAGCGCCACTACCGGCTTTCGGCACGCGAAACGGAAGTCATGGAATTCATCGCCCGAGGCAACAGCGTTGCACGCATCGCCGAGGAACTCGTGGTATCCGAAAATACCATCCGCACGCACAGCAAGCGCATCTACACGAAGCTCGCCATCCACAAGAAACAGGAGCTGCTCGACCTTATCGAGTCGTTCGAACCGAGCGATCTCGACTGAATGCCGAAAATCCCCGACTGTCAAGAAAATCCAAGACATTCCCTTATTCACGACATCCTCTTCTGTATAATGAACGAATCATCCCGCGAAGAGGAGCCGCCATGCTGGAACTGCCCGAGAGCGCAACCGTTGCCCGACAGATGACCGACATGTTCGCCGGCCGAACCGTCTCACTGGTCGAGGCGGCGCACACCGCCCACGGATTCGCATTCTACAGCCATGATGCCGAAGAGTACCCGAGTCTCCTCGTGGGCAAGACGCTCGACGCCTGCGTAGGAGTGGGCGGCATAGTTGATGCAACCATCGAAGACATGCACCTCGCCTTAAGCGAGGGCGTGAACATCCGCCATTTCGAGGCCGATGCGAAACCGCCGAAGAAGTACCAGTTCCGTATGATGTTCGACGACGGAAGCGGCTTCACCTGCTCGGTTCAGATGTACGGAGCCATGATGGTGTACCCGCAAGGCATCACCGACAATTCCTACTACAACGTCGTATTCGAAAAGCCCTCGCCTCTAACCGATGCGTTCGACAGGCGCTACTTCGACGGCATCGTCGAGAGCACCGAAGACAAACTGTCGGCTAAAGCCCTGCTCGCCACTCAGCAGCGTATCCCGGGACTCGGCAACGGCGTGTTGCAGGATATCCTCTTCAATGCGGGAATCCATCCGCAAAGGAAGCTTCGCGACATGGATCGAAGCGATTTCGATGCCCTGTTCGCAAGCATCAAAAACACGCTGGCCGAAATGACCGAACGCGGCGGGCGCGACACCGACAAGGATCTCTTCGGAAACCCAGGCGGCTACAAGACCGTTCTTTCGACAAAGACAAAGAATGACCCCTGCCCGCGCTGCGGCGGACCCATTACCCGCAAAGCGTATCTCGGCGGCAACGTGTACTTCTGCCCCGCCTGCCAGCCGCTGTAGAAAACCCCGCCGACGATAACCACCCGGCAACAACATAACGCTCGGGCAACCGCAACCCATCCGCATCACAACGGTTCCCGCCGTCGCCAGCCGATTCGCTGATACTGGAAGTCAACGAACCGCCCTCGGCAGGAAAGGGTTGCATCATGGATCCCAGAAATTCTGAAAAAACCAAAGCGCTTGCGAAACGCGTGGCGTTCTCCACCATCGGAATCGTGATCATCTCGCTCGGCACCACGATCTGCCGCATCGGCGGCGTCGGCGTCGACCCCTTCACCGCCATGAACATCGGCATCAGCGGCCTTCTCGGATTGTCGCTCGGCATCTACCAGCTGGCCGTCAACATCGCGCTTCTCGTGCTCGTGTTCATATTCGGCCGCAAGCAGATCGGCATCGGCACCATCATAAACATGGTCGCCGTTGGGTTCCTCATCGATTTCTTCACATGGCTTCTCACCTCGATGCTGCCCCTCGACGGCAGCATATTCCAAGCGGGCGTCTGCCTTGTCATCGGCGTCGGGCTGTTCACATTCGGCGTATCAACCTATATGAACACCGATACGGGCGTGGCTCCCTACGACGCCGTTGCGCTTATCATCGCCGATAGAACCCCCGCCCCCTACACGCCTGCGCGCATGGCCCAGGATATTCTCGTCGCCGCTATCGCGTTTTTCGTCGGCGGGCCCATCGGGGTGTTCACGGTGATTTCGGCGTTCTTTACCGGCCCGCTCATCACGTTCTGGAACGACCATGCAACCATCCCCATGCTCAAGCACGCGGGCGCCTACGCGCATTCGTAAGCCCGCGCACCGCACGCCCGAGCTTATCGGCAGGAAAAGGGCCTCCTCCAATCGCGCTTGCCCGCTTTCGCCCGCAAGGGAAACGAACCCGACGCACGAAACGCGGGCACCCGCCTTCAAAGGAAAGCGGGTGCCTTTCGCTGCATGTACTTGATACGTCACACGAACGCGATGGGCAGAGCAGCGAGAACCACAAGCAAGCGGAGAAGGAAACCGCCCACGAGCACGCCCGCTTCGCCTACCACCGAAAGGACAAGCGAGGTAGTCGACGTTTCGACTTTCTTGGTGACGAACACCGGATAACCTTCGATGCAAAACGGGATCACCAGCCCGAAGAGCACGAGTCCGGCCCAGAACGGCACCGCGTATTGGCCGCTCACAAGCGAATCGACGGTCGCCGCGCCGGCAGACGATCCCGTATGCACGATGATGAGCATCGTGATGAGCACAATCAGCTCTATCACCGACAGGATCACATGGCTTTTCTTGATGAGCCACATGTGCTCGAACTGCTCCCGATCCGCAATCAGGCCGACAAGGCTCGTCGCCGCCAGGCCGGCAGACAGCGCCGACACCACGAACAGTATCGGAAGGATGGCGTTGTTCCACAAAGGGAACGTTTTGATGACGCCGAGCAAGAACCCGGTGTAGGCCGCCACGCCGAACGCAGCCGCGACGCCGATCCACAGAAGCCAGCGGGGCACGCGCTTCTTAAGCAGGTCAAGGATGGCAACCGCCAGCGCAACGGGCATGAAAACGCAGATTACATACACGCCGAGCGTCATAACCGAACCCGGGTTCGCGATGAGGTTGAAAAACCGCAGCGGATTGTGCAGGCCCGCTTCGGCGTCGAGCATCAAGAGAAGCAGCCCGATGCCGAGGAAGATCGGCGCGATGATCCTGCCCGCTAAACGCATCTTGTGGTTATCCGGATATTTCGCCTCAACGAACGCAGCCGTCAAATACGCCCCGGCTCCGGCACCCGCCAAAAACAGGTACCAAGCAATCAAAGGACCCCAAACCATTATCATCACCTCACGTAGAATATCTTGGTTTTCGTCAGATCGCCCGCAATCGGCTGGGCGTTGTAGCGAGCGATCGCTTTGCAGATCTCGCTCTCGGGATCGTCGAGGTCGCCGAACACGCGTGCACCCGAGATGCAGGTTCCCACGCACGCCGGGGGGTTCCCCGGCTCTCCGTCTTCCCAGCAGAAACGGCACTTCTCGATAACGCCGGTCGCCTCGATCTGGATGCGGGCGCCGTAGGGGCACGCGGCCATGCAGTACTTGCAGCCGATGCACTTCTCTTCCTCGACCAGCACGACGCCCGATTCGGTGGTGTAAGTCGCGTGCGTCGGACAGACCGCCTGGCAGGGCGCATCCTCGCAGTGCTGGCACTGGACGGGGATTATCTCGTTGTAAACGCTCGGGTACTCCCCCGTTTCCCGCTCTTCGTAATGGATGAACGATTCGGTCGGCTCGAGATGGTTCTTCATCTGGCAGGCGATGCGGCAGGCGTAGCAGCCCACGCACTTCTTCGTATTGATAAGCATTCCGTAACGTGCCATGTTATGCCTCCACCTTCCTCACCGTTACCGCAACCTCCTGGCTCATCATCGAACCGACGCCCGGTTCGGCGTCGAACGGGATGAAATCGTTCAGGGCTATGCCGTACTGATATGCCCGCGTCTGATACGGAGAGCTTCCGCCGTAGTGCGTGGGAAGGAACACAACCCCCGGCTTCATACGCTGCGTCACGCGCACCGCTACCTGACCGGTGTGCTCGCTCGAGGACACTTCGACCATGTCGCCGTCTTCGATGCCGAGCTCGGCAGCATCCGCCGCGTTCATCCACAGGCGCTCCATGTTGTACTGGCGCGATATGGCGTTCAGCGCCGGGATGTTCTGCGTCATCGTATGGGAATGGATGCCCTGCTTGCCACCGATGATCGCAAATTCGCCCTCTTTCGGGAATACCTTGCGCGGCACGTAACCGATGACGGGGTTGAGGCCCGCTTCGCCTACGGCGTCGGTCTTGAACTCGAACTTGCCCGAAGCCGTCTTGAATGCGGGAACCTTGTACTCGAACTTCGGATCGGCAAGCTCCACGACGCCTTCCTTTTTCATGGTGTCGATGGAAACGCCGACGCTTTCGAGCTGCGCTGCGGCAAGCTCCTCAGCCGTAAACTGGAAATACTCGCCCACGCCGCACGCCTCGGCCAAGCCGTTGAATATCTCGTCGCACGTCTTGGTTTCAGGATGCACGCGATCGAGCACGGCGGTGCGCATGCCGACGAAGTGCTTCTTGCCGCCGATCCACTCGGGCAGCTCGAGGCGCTCGATGTAGGTGCATTCGGGCAGCACGTAATCGGAGAGCAGGGCCGTTTCGCTCATCTGCACGTCGACGGTGACCACAAGATCGAGCTTTTCGAGGCCTTCGGCCCAGGTCTTGGGCTGAGCATAGCCTTTGGCGGCATTCGAGTTGTAGAAAAACATGCCCTTGATCCTGCCATCGAGAGCGCCTTCGAGGGCAGCGATGTTCGTACCGGCGCTTGCGAGGGCAAGCGGGTACTCTTTGGCACCGATGGCCTTGGATTCGGGCTTCGGGGGATCGGCGAATCGCGTATCGGAGAGAGAGCCCGCCTTCGGCGACGAGGTCAAGAGCGCCCCGCCCTTCTGTCCCCAGCTGCCGAGCAGCGCGTTCACCGCAGTGCCCGCGCGGGCGGTGTCGAAGGAGTTGAAGTAGGAGCAGCCGATGACCGCACGCCAGCCGGCTTCGATAGAGGCCGCCGGCGCCGCTTTCGCAAGAGCCTCGGCAAGCTCGACTATCTTCTCAGCCGGAACGTCGGTGATCTCTTCGGCCCACTCGGGCGTATACTCCTTGGCCTGAGCGGCAAATTCTTCGAAGCCCGTCGTGTACTGCTCGACGAAATCGTGATCGTAGAGGTCTTCTTCGATGAGCACGTTGCATATTGCCAGCAAAAACGCCAGATCGGTTCCCGGATTGATCGGAACCCAGTCGTCTGCGAAGATGGCGGTGTTGTTCAACCGCGGATCAACCAAGACGATGCGCGTCGCCGATTCGGCGGCCGAGGCGATGCTCATGACCGATGAGGGACGGATGCCGTCGCCGTAACTGCGGCCGATGAAGACGACCATCTTGGCATTGCCGAAGTCGGTCGAATAGTTCGAAGCTCCGATGGTCAGCTGGTAGGCGCTTTCCTTCGATAAGTTGCACGAAGACGAGTGCGCGTACACGTTCGGCGAGCCGAGCGCGTTCATGAAGCGTTTCGAATAGTACTTGCCGGAAGGGCGCGGATCCTGGATGATCGCAAGCGCGTCGGCTCCGTCGGATGCGATGATGTCCTTTACCTTCTGGCCGATTTCGGAAAACGCGTCGTCCCAGCTGATCGGTTCGAAATCGCCCGACTCCGTGCGCCGCATGGGCTGGGTGATGCGCTCTTCGGAATACGCCAGCTGGGCAAGGCCGTGCCCGCGTCCGCAGATGGTCCCTTTCGAATAGGGATGGGCGGCGCTGCCTCGAACCGTCCACAAGCGACCATCCTGCATGGTCGCCACCAAACCGCACTTGCTCGAACACCCGTTGCACAACGTCGGCGCTTCGGTGATCGTTGCGTTTTCCGCAGCTCCCGCCTTCTGCGCCCGCCATGCCCCAAACGACACCGTCCCGGCTCCCGCCAGTGCTGCCGCCGCTGCCGAGCCCTTCAGAAACGTCCTCCTGGATAGTTTCGACTCAAGCATGCATTGCCTCCTTCTTCGTCATCTCGTCTTTCTCCCTTATCTCTTGATTCCAGGCGATCGGTTACTCAACCCGATCGCTGCAATGAAGTTGCCCGATCACGATCGCCGCCAACAGGGCGAGCGCCCGATAGAACAGAATGCCCTCTTCGAGATCGCGGCGCTTCTCTTCCGCATACGCCTCTACGCTCGCCGCATCGCGGGCGCGCTCGGCAAGCAGTTCGCAGTAGCCGTCGAGCCAATCGAAATGGTCTGCCGCAAGCTGACGCGCAGCCTCGTCGTTGCCCTGCTCGAGAAGCAGCACCATGAATTCGAGCAACAGCGAAAGATGATCGGGCATCGCAGCGAACTCGTCGGGAACCTCGATTTCGAGCAACTTGTAGAGCGCCGCCATATGCTGCGCGCTATCGCCGAGGTAAAGGCCCTTCGATGCTGCGAGATCGCCGCCCTTTTGCGCCGACCACTGCTTGTACAACGATTCCACCGGCAGCGCCGCAAGCGGCATGCCCGAGACGAGCAGATTGTTCTGGGTGGTTTCGATCACGGGGAGCGCAGGCGGCACGGCCAAGCGGGCGCACTCGTCCCTATGCTCGACGTCGTCGAAATAAGCGAGAGCCGTTTTGGCAAGGCTCTCCCACACGCTGTCATCGCTCAGTTCGAAGTACTCGCAGCGCTCGACGCGCGAGAACAGCACTGCGCACATGCTCAGCGCTTCCAAACATTCAGCTGCAATCGGTTTCATCGAAAAATCCCTTTCCCTGCGGTGCGATCATGGTATGCTGGGAGGCAGCAAGCATCGTCATCAGTTTCTGATGATTTACGTTTGCGCAGATAGAATGGCTAACGGCAGGGGGATGACGGGTTTATGGCCACAGCGGCAACCGCACCCGAAGACAAGCGCAGCATGCGTATGATTTGGAAGACCCTTCGCCTGAGGCACCTCGGCCTCGCCTTCTTCTGGGCATGCAGCATGCTCACGTTTCGCAGTACGTTTCTGCTTTGCGATGCCCTGGGAACGCCCGAAAACGAAACGCTCGTGATCGTCGTCTCGTTCGCCGCGAACGCCGCGACGCTGTTCGCCATATCGTCGATCATCGAAGGCGATCCCAAACGCTACGAGAAGATGCCCGCATGGGTATTCGCAGCATTCATCATCGTCGGCATTGTGCTGCTCAACGTTTCTGGACGGCTCGATGTGCATTTGACGATGCCGACGCTGATCGCGGGATCGGTGGTCACGGGGGTCGGGTACGGGTACTTCTGGGGAAGCTGGGCGCAGGTGTACGGCCAGATGCATCCCTCGCGCACCTCGTTCTACATTCCCGCCGTCTTCCTGCTTACAACCACGATCTTCCTTCTTGTTTCCTTCGCCGACGAGCAGCTCGGGATTCCCATCCTCGCCCTTATGGTGCCGCTTCCCCTCATCGCGCTTGCCTGCCTTGCCCGCAGCAGAAAGGAAGTCACGCTCGCAGCGCCGAAACACGATAAATCGCCCGTGTACCTTGCGGCCATGAGTTCGCTTTGGAGCCTTATCCTCGCGGGATTGATCCTGTCGTGCCTGTTCGGGTTCGTGTGGGAGATGACCGTGTTTTCCGTAGGGTCGGTGAATGCGGCTCATCAAATGCCGCTTTTCCTCAACTTCATCGTTGCCATCACGCTGACGGCGCTTGCGCTGCTCGGCCGCAAGCGCATCGATATCTCGATGGCCTACCGCATCATCGTGCCCGTCATCGTGGCGGCGTTCGTGGTCATGCCTTTTTTCTGGGAGGACAACTCGGTGCTGCTCAACGCCGTCGTCAGTGCCTGCTTCGGCGCGTTCGACGTTATCCTGTGGTATATGGTCGTGGCGACCGCCTACGACTTTTCAGCTTCCGGCTTCATCATCGGGGGTCTCGTAAGAGCGCTCTCGATCATATCGAGGCTGCTCGGCATCGGCATCGGCTACATCGTCATGATGATTCCCGATCGCCCGCCGCTCGTCATCGTGGGAATCAGCCTCGGCGCCGTCTATCTGCTCGGCATGCTGTTCCTCCTCTATCGCAGACGCCAAACCAGAACGCTGGCCAAGGACGCCGAGGGGACGGCTTTCGAACACATGCAAAAGCAGGCCGGTTCATACTCGGATCGGGCGATCGGAACCGAGCAGGGAAGCGCATCGGCCCAAGCACCTGGAACCGAGAGCACCGAGAGCGAAACCAATTCGCCCGAATCGGTTTACGAGCTTATCGCCGAAGATTACGGGCTGACCCGACGCGAGGCCGAAGTGCTCCCCTATCTTGCCAAAGGCCGCTCGGCAAAAGTCATCGCCGGGGCGCTTTACGTATCCGAAAGCACGATTCGCACGCATACGCGCCGCATCCTCGAGAAGACCGCGCTGCATTCCAAGCAAGATCTCATCGACCTCATCGAACGCTACGGATAGCCGACAGGGCGCAAATCCGCCGCATTATTCGACGTCGTCGCCCGAACCCGCAAGGCTGATGGGATCGCCGACGAACTTGGACGGGTTCGCTATGAGCGTTTGGAAGAAATCCTTCGTGCGGGCGGGTATCTCGCGCAGATCGAACCACGGCTGCCCGCCGTAGACATGCAGATCGCTTTCCACGCCGACCGCTTCGATGCCCAAGCCCGTGGCCGCGTACAGGGCGCGATAGAGGTGATAGGTTTGGGTTACCACGATCATGCGATCGACGCCGAAAACGTGTTTGGCGCGATACATGCTCTCGTAGGTGGAGAATCCGGCGTGATCGCAGAAGATGTCTTCGCTTGGAACGCCTTGCGAAACGGCGTAGTTCTTCATAGCGAGGACTTCGTTGTAGGATTCCGTGCCGTTATCGCCGCTCATGATGATCTTGGGTGCAGCGCCGGCGAAGTAGAGTTCGATGCCCCGGTCGATGCGATCCTGCAGAATCCCCGACGGCGTTCCATCGGGAAGAACCGACGCGCCGAGAACAAGGATGCACTCTGCGTTTTCGGTCGCAGCCTCTTCGATCGAGACGATCCTATCGCCGCCCGTTTTCACGACGACGGCATTGGTGATGCCCACCACCGCCACGGCAACGACGATCACCCCGACAACGGCAAGCACTATGGTGCCAATCAATCCATGTTTCCTATCCTTAGCCATGAGATCGATGATACCAAAGGGTTTGCGGCAGATCGCAAAGTTCTCCCGCCCCCTACCGAAAAGGGACAGGTCTTTCATAAGGCTTGGCCAGAAGCTGAAACGCAGAAGAAGCGCCGGTTGATGCCGGCGCTTCTTCGGGGAGTGGATTGCAGCGCTCGCGCAGGAGTTCTTGCACCTCCGTGCGCAGACCGCAAGGGAATCGGCTACGCGAGGTCTCCCGCAAGGTAGCGCGCAACATGACGCCCTTGGGTCGAGGAGCGGCCCGATGCGCATCCGACGATGTATTCGGGGTAGTTGCCCGAGAAGAAGCTTCCCGAAACGTCGCCCGCTGCGTAAAAGCCTTCGATGACGCCGCCATCCTTGCTGAGCACCTGGCAATCCTTGTTGATGCGCAGGCCGTCGAGCGTAGTCAGAAGCGATCCGCCGAACCAGCATCCGTAGAACGGAGGCGTGCGAAGCGCGGAAAGACGGTACGCTTCCTTGCCGAATTCGGTGTCTTCCTGGTTGTCGAACATCTCGTTGTAACGTTCGACCTGGGCCAAGAACTCTTCTTTGGGAAGCTGCATCTTCTCGGCAAGCTCTTCGAGCGTGTCGGCCTTCGCCATCACGCCCTGCTCGAGCGCAACGGCGCAGAACTCGTCGATGGGCATGCCCGCGGCCATCATCTGATTCGCGAAGGCCGAGCAGCCGACCGTAGAGAAGCGCAGGATATCTTCAGAGGCGTTGCCGTCAAACACCTGGCACCACACGCCGCCGGGCTGGTAGCTCGCCGCAAAGCACATGAAGTCGTAGGGCGTCGACTCGTTTACGAAGCGCTTGCCCTCGCGATTCACCTTCATGAACGGCTGGCTGCCGATGTTTTCCTGGAAGATGGTGCCGGGAAGCATCGCCTTCTCGCCTTCGCCCACGTACCCGCAATCAACTCCGGGCTCGACCGCACCGCGGTCGAAGATCATGGGAGCCGGATCGGCATCCTTGATGCCGCCCGCCCAAAGCCCCGCCTTAAGGCCGTAGCCATCGTTGTTGGGAGCATAGCTCGAAGCGGTGCAGCATTGAAGGGCGGCAGGCTGCAACGCGCGCATCATCGAGGGGTTGGCAGGGTAGCCACCGGTTGCCAAGAGCGTATCTTTGGCATTGATCTGCACGTTGCCATCGGGCGTTTTGAAAACGGCGCCGGTCACCTTGCCTCCCTCATGCAGAAGCTTCACGAGTTCGTGCTTGTAGCGGATCTCGTGGCCCAACTGCTCGATGTGCTCGGCGAGAATATCGTTTCGCATGGGCGGCGTATAGGGAGTCAGGTAGACATGCTGCAGATAGGGCAGGTAATAGTCGGTACCGCCGGTAGGGTGCTCGGGGGGCATGTCGAACACGGTCGGCTTGCCAGCCGCCTCCATCATGGGAGCGAACCATTCGATCATCTCGGCGCTCTCGTCGATCCAGACCTTGATGACCTCCTGGTCGCATTTGCCCGAAGCGTAACGCGTAAGCTCGTTCAAGAGCTTCGCCTTGTCCACCTTGTAACCAGCCTGTTCGGCGTACATGCTGTTGACCGCACCGAGGTACTCGCGCGTTTCCTGCACGCTGTCGTTCTTTTCGCACAGGATGAAATCCAAACCGAGGTCGGCAGCCGTGCCCGCAGCGCACATGCCCGCCGTGCCCGCGCCGATGATGAGGAAGTCGGTCTCCTCCGTGCTTGCGATATCTCCAGCCTCAGGTTCCGCACCGAGCCAATCGGTTGTCGCACCGGCCGTATCGCTTGGAGCCGCATCGGCCGCAAGGTTGCCATCGCCCGCGGGGGAGCACCCCGCAAGCCCGACGACGGAACCTGCCGCCGCAAGCGCACCGAGGCCGATAAAGCCGCGACGGGTCAAGCCTGTTCTCTTTTCGTTCATGGTATCCATGAATCCCTCCTTCACAGAGTTTGCTTTTCGATCGAGCGAGCTTTCGTTCGCATCGCATGGCGCAACCTTATCCCGCCCCGCCGACTCTGCCGTCACCCTGAGGACGCGAAATCCAGCTTTTCGGCACGGCAACCAGTGGAAGGCAAACCGGAACGCCGATCGCCCTGAGAGGGTGAACTGTCTAAAATGGCATTTCATACCTACATTTTCCGATGCGGGTCGTATACACTTGTAGCGAAATCGGTTGGGAGGAACTTCAATGAGCGACAAGGCATCGCCTGCAACGATGACGGCAAGGGCCACCGCCGCCCTCGCGCTGCTGCTCGTCAACGGATTCTTGCTCAACAACCTGCTGTTCCCCCATTTCATCGGAATCAACGATGGGGCGCGTGAGGTGTCGACGTATTGCGGCGTCGTTTTCTTTCTCCTGCTCGGCGTTGCCGCATACCGCAAGCCGAGCGTCTTTCGCGAAAAGGCATGGTCGGCGATTTCTTTTCTCGCACTGTTCGCAGGCATCGCGTTTCTCTACCTCGGCATCACCCTGCGCTCCCCGCTGCTGCTTGCTATCGGAAGCCCGTTCGGGGGAATCGGCACGGTGTGGTTCGCGGTCCTCACCTTCCTTACCCTCATGAAGCTCGGTCCCGCCCGCTGCACCGTCTGCATACCGACGGCGTTCGTCGCAAGCTACGCCGTCAACCTTGCGCTTTCCCTTGCACCGGTGCCGTTCGAGCTCGGTCTCGCTCTCTACGCGCTCACGATCGTCGCCGCGTTCGCCCTCGTGCGCGGCTACGCGATCGACACGGTCGAAACCATCCGCACCGTCGACTCCCCCATCGTGCTCGATGTGACGAATCCCTCGTCGTACCTGCCGTTTTCGCACCCCGTATTCGTATCTATCCTGCTGTTCAACGCCGCCTACGGATATGCGCTCAACCTTCAAGCCGCCATCGAGACGCCTGCCCAGATGCTGCTCTCGTTCGTCCCCGTAACCGCCGTATTCCTCATGGTGGTGATCGGGCGCATGCGGCTCAACGCCGATGTGCTGTTCCAAACATCGACGTTGCTTGTGTTCGCAGGATTTTTGACCGCACCGCTCGTCCTCATCGGATCGGGCGCAATGGGAGGATTGCAGTTCTCAAGCGTGTTCCTTCATGCAGGTGCAAGCGCGTTCACCCTGCTTATGTACTTCCTTGTGGCGGTTGCGGGGTCTCGCAACATGCTCGGTGGCATCACCACCGTGGCTTTCGCCATGGGAGCCTCGTGGTGCGGCATCGGCATCGGCGCGCTGATCGGCCAAGCCATTAGCGGGATCACGGCGGGCGATGTGGACGGAATACTGTGGGCTTCGGCCTTCATCACGTTCGGATTCATGTTCTACAGCTTCGTCGTGCTGAAGAAATTCAGCTTCGAATCGACCATGCAGGACATCGTGCCCGTCGTGCCCGCAGCCATCGAGGCTGACGGCGATGGTGCGGATGATTTGCCGAGCCTCGAGGACAACTGCCGCACGGTTGCCGAACGCTTCGGCCTCACAAACCGCGAATCGGAGGTGCTCGAACTGCTGGCTCGCGGACGCACGAGCCCCGTCATCCAGGAGAAGCTGTTCCTTTCGCACAACACCGTGAAAACCCACGTGCGCCACATCTACACGAAGATGGGCATCCATTCCCAGCAGGAGCTCATCGATATCGTGGAAGCCGCAGCCGACGAGGACGGCAGTGACGCGTAGGGCGCCCGCATCGGGTCGCCTTACCGTGCCTCCCGCAACTTCGGCAGCCATCGAGAGACGATGAAAACCTCAGCAGCTAGCAAGGGGGGCGCAACGGATCCAGCAGCTCGTCGCGAAGAGCAAGGTGCTTTCGCGTGAACCCGGGGTCTTTATAGCGGAGGCGTTTGCCTGTCTTTCTCGCAACTTGTTGCGCCAACCGATTGAAGGCGCCGCTGTCCGCAATCTGCCCCCACGATACAACCATCATCGTAAACCCCAGCGCAACCAAGGTGTTCCGTCGCCTCGAATCGCTTTCTTGGCGCTCTGGCTCAAGATGGTATTCCTTCGAATCATATTCAACGCACAGCTTGGCTTTCGGCCAGCATAAGTCGGCCTTGCAATACGATCGGTCCGTCGCCTTCCTCATGCCCAGAGGTGCATCGATGCGGTAGTTGAGGAAAGGTCTCTCGATGCCGTACCCGCCCAAACCGTATGGCAAGCAAAGCAACAAGACGAGCGTTGTTTCCATGGGGGAAGCAGATCCATCCATGCAATAGCGCAACGCTCGCAGCGCTTTCACGCGTCCCGGCACGTTTTGGTTCGCCTCGACGAACGCCTTGAGTTTGGCGACCGCGGTAAGCGGAGCCCTGCGCGTGCGAGCGGGGCCGTTTTCAGCCAACGAATACGTGCCGCACAGCTCGAATCCCAGTTGAATAAGCTGCACCAGCGTCAGCGAAGCCGCCATCTGCAAGAAAACGAACTCGGGAGAGCAGATAAGAAAGCCCGTGCCCGCATCGACGACTGATCGTTGCGGCAAGCTGGAGCATACGCTGCTCGCAACGCTTTTAGTTCGAACGCGCATCGCATCCCGACCGACCAGCACATGCACGGGAAGCGTGCAACCTGCCGGTCGACGGTTTCCCCCTTCGAGCCGCGGCCTGCCCTCAGCCGCCAACGCCTTTTGCGCGCGCAGCGTCGCATTCCGGCGAGCTTTGCCATCGCCCAAAAGCGAAGGGCCGACCGTTCGCCAGAAAGCAAGGGCCGATTCGTATCCAACAACCACATCCATGTTCTCACATTACCACAATTCGGCACAAAATTGGACCTGTGGCAATTATGCAATTCATTACTTTATTGTTTCTGAAATGATTATCAACAAAATGCCTGATGGCGAAAAAACCAAGTTGCTTATTCATGTTTATCAATGTATTACATTTTGCCACAGGTCCAATTTTGTGCCGAAATCGGAAGAATCAGGAACACAAAACGCCTTCCAGCGTCGAAACGGGGCGCCCGACGCCGCATGCGAGGCATTGCCTCTATGGCAACGCCGCCCTGCCGCATTTTTCTGGTGAGCCCGCCACATCCCGATGCGAACCCACTGTATCCCCAATGCGAACCCCCGTATCCCTAATGAGGACCCCCGTATCCCCGATGCGGGTTCATCGCACCTCAATCCCAGATCGCCTGGCATAAGAAAGCCTCCCATCTCTCGCTGTCCAAGAAATGGGAGGCGGCTCGATCTTTCTGCGGCGCGCCGACGCGCCCCCTTCGGACGAGTCAGAAGCCCGCCGTTACTTTGCGACGATGTTCACCAGGCGGCCGGGGATCACGATGATCTTCACGGCGCTTTTGCCTTCCATCGCGTTGGATACGGCACCGAGCGCAGCTTCCTTGATCGCTTCCTCGGAAGCATCGGCTGCCACTACGATGCGGCTCTTCACTTTGCCGTTGATCTGCACGGCAAGTTCCACCTCATCGGCTTTCGCCTGCTCGGGATCGAAATCGGGCCACGGCTGCCCGTGCACCGAATCCTCGTGGCCGAGCACCGTATGCCACAGCTCCTCGGCCCAGTGCGGAGCCATGGGCGCAAGCATTACCACGATGGTCTCGGCGACATCGCGATCGAGTTTCGGCAGGTAGTCGCATCCGCCTCGCGTTTCGGGCGACACTTTGCGCAGGTAATCACCCGTCGCGTTCGAGAGCTCCATGATGGCGGCGAGCGCCGTATTGAAGTTATTGCGATCGATATCGTCGATCACCTTGCCCACCACGCGATGGCGTTCCCGGTTGAGCAGATCGGCGGCGGCGATGCCCTCTTCCTTGCTCGCTTCGCCCTGGTAGAGCGTATCCTCGCCAGCAACACCCATCAAATCGCTCACCTGACGCCACACGCGGTTCAGGAAGCGGTATATGCCGGCAAGGCCGTCCTCTTCCCACTCGAGATCTTTATCGGGCGGGGCCATGAACAGGATGTACGTGCGCACCGCATCGGCCCCGTATTCGACGATCATATCCTCGGGAGCAACCGTGTTGCCCTTCGATTTCGACATGGTCTCGCCGTTGAGTTTCACCATACCCTGCGTGAGCAGGTTCTGGAACGGCTCGTCGAAATCGACGAGACCGATATCGCGCAGCACTTTCACGAAGAAGCGCGAGTAGAGCAGATGCAGAATCGCGTGCTCGATGCCGCCGATGTACTGGTCGACGGGAAGCCAGCGGTTCGCCTTCGCCGAATCGAAAGGAGCGGAATCGTTGTGCGGATCGGTGTAGCGCAAAAAATACCACGACGAGCACGTGAACGTGTCCATCGTATCGGTCTCGCGATGAGCGGATCCACCGCATACGGGGCAGGTCGTCTCGTAGAACGATGCGCAATCCTTGAGCGTCTCGCCCTTGGCGATATCCACCTCGAGCGGAAGCACGACAGGCAGATCATCTTCGGGAACCGGCACTACGCCGCACTTCTCGCAATGGATGGCGGGGATGGGGTTTCCCCAGTAGCGCTGACGCGAGATCAGCCAATCGCGCAGGCGGAATTCCACCTTGCGACGCCCGCGGCCCATCGCCTCGAGGTCGGCGACGATCGCCGCTTCGCCCTCGGAGTGCTTGCCGCCCACCATGCCCGTGTACTTGCCCGACTGCACGAGGATGCCCTCGGCGTCGAACGCGTGGTCCCACGGGACGTCCAGGCGAACGCGCTCGGCGACGCCGCCGATCTCGGGATACAGTTCGTCATCCTCGGGAAGGATGATAGGAATGATGGGCAGATCGTATTTGCGGGCAAATTCGAAATCGCGCTGGTCGCCGCACGGAACGGCCATGACCGCGCCGGTGCCGTAATCGGCAACCACGTAATCGGCCACCCAAACGGGCACTTTTTCGCCGTTGATGGGGTTCACTACGTAACGGCCCGTGAAAGCACCGTGCTTCTCGCGGTCGCCCTGGGCGCGCTCGACGGCGCTCACCTTCTCGGCGGCGGCGACCAGGTCGGTTACAGCCTTCTCGTATTCGCTTCCCGCAACCAGATCCGAAAGCCCCTTGTATTCGGGAGCCAGAACGAAGAAGCTGCAGCCGAACAGCGTGTCGGCACGAGTGGTGAACACGGTGATGATGTCGTCGTCCGTGGGGTTTTCGGGCGCGTTTCCCTCTGCATCGCACAGGATGAAATCGACCTCGGCGCCCTCCGAGCGGCCGATCCAGTTCGCCTGCATCTGCTTCACGCGATCGGGCCATCCGCCAAGCTGATCGAGATCGTCGAGCAGCTCCTGGGCGTATTCGGTGATCTTGAAGTACCACTGCGTGAGGTCGCGCTTCTCGACCGCCCCGTGGCAGCGCCAGCACTCGCCTTCCGTCACCTGCTCGTTGGCGAGCACGGTTTTACAGTTCGGGCACCAGTTCACCGGCGAGTTCTTGCGCTCGACAAGGCCCTTCTCCCACATTTTGAGGAAGATCCACTGACCCCAGCGGTAATACTCGGGGTCGCACGCTACGACGGTACGGCTCCAATCGTAAGAGAAGCCCATGCGCTTGCATGATTCCTTCTGCGTGTCGATGTTGGCGTAGGTCCATTTCGCCGGATGGCTGTTGTGCTGGATGGCGGCGTTTTCCGCAGGAAGGCCGAACGCATCCCAGCCCATCGGATGCAGCACGTCGAATCCGCGCATGCGGAAATAGCGGGCGCGCACATCTCCGATCGTATAGTTGCGCACATGCCCCATATGGAGATCGCCCGAGGGATAGGGGAACATCTCGAGGATGTACTTCTTCGGCTTCGAAGGATCTTCCGTCACCGCGTTGAGACCCTCGTCTTCCCAGACTTTCTGCCAGCGCGGTTCTATCTCGTGCGGGTTGTATTCTTTCATGGCGTTTCTTCCTCGTCAGGGCTGCGGATTCCCTACCCGCTCGGCCGAACCGAGCACGCCCGCAGCATGCATAATCACAAGTGGTGCTTATTATAGTGATATTCGCAACGGAGCAAAGCAGACAGGGGCAAATCTCCGCATGCGGCGATTGCGGGGCGGAGCCTACAGGAACCGGTACGCCACCTGACGCACACCCCAATCGCCCGGCGAGCTCGCGCCGAACGCCCTCCATACCCCCGGCGCCAGATCGAGCGCACGGCCGTAGCCCGCGAATCCCCCGACGTCGGTGACGGTTGCCACAAGGCTCATGCCGCCGTAGCTGATCTCCACCGAACTCCCAAGCAGATAGCGCTGGCTGATGGGAACGGCCACCGTGTAGGAAGTCCAATCGAGCGGTATGCCCGAGGCGGTTGCATCCCATCCGTCGTTATCCTCGAAACTGTACGCAGAAGCGAAACCGAGCTGCCAGCTTCCGTCGATCGCGCCCGTTTCGAACACCGATCCGCTCGGGGCGGCCAAAGCGGCCAAAGCCGCCAACCGCTCCTGCTCTTTCGCCTCGTCGACTCGGGCGGTCGCTTCCTCGACAAGCGTCTGGGCCTCGGCTTCCTTGGCAGCCAGCTCGTCGCGCAACGCGTTCTGCTCCGCCTTCTTCTGGTCGAGTCCCTTGATTGTGCTTTCCAGGGCAGCCGTAAGGTCCTGTTGCTCCTGCGCGTCCTTCGCAAAGGACGCCTCGAGCGCATCGAGGTAGTTCACCGTCGCGAGCATGTCGGCGAGCGATTCCGAAGAAAGCACCATATCGTAGAGCGTAACGCCTCCGAGTTTGTAGTGAAAAACGGCGCTGTTCTTCAGCCGATCGAGGCTCTGCTGCGAAGCGAGCTGCGCCGCCATCGCCTGAGCAGCCACCGAGTCGATCTCATCCTGAAGCGATGCGATGCTCGCCTCAAGCTCGTCGCGCTCGGCCTGCAGCTCCGTCAACTGGGATTCCGCTTCCGAAAGGGCGTCTTGGGCATCGGAAACCTCATCGCCGAACGCGATGCCGCAAGCACCGAACAGGCCGACGAACGCCAAAACGACCGCGAGGCACGCGAACGGCGCGACCAGGCTGCCCCCCGAGCCGCGCAGGCGTGCGACGACGGGGTTTTCGGGCAACGCTTCGAATGTTTCGTTTGTTTTCATAAAAACAGTATAGCGTTCCCTTTCTGCATCGAGAAGAAATCGCCCCATTACGACATCCGACCGTTGACGCCCGCCCGCCGTGCGCCAGCCATACGTTGCGGACGGTTTGTTGATTGCTGATGTGCTTGTCGGGAGGCAGCGCGCAATGAACTATACTTTCCAAGTAATCGAACCCCGATGATCGAAGAAGGTCGCAAACACCGGCATGTTGTGCACAATGCGTGAGAGAAGGCGGGCTCGTTGGTAGATCAGCACCCGTCCAACCCCGAAAAAGCGAATACCCGCAAACGGCAGCTCGGCAAAGCCGCCGCCATGCGGCGCGAGCGCGCGGAAGAGCCCGCGCAACGTACGCGCGCGCAGCACGATCTAGGCGCCGCACGCTCAACCGACGAGCCGCAGACGCAGGTGCAGGCGAACCGGAAGGCCTTCGGCCCCTCAGGGTGGGCAACCAGCGGAAAGAAACGCAAGGAGCGCAAGCCCAACTTCGTCACGCGCACGGTTAACGGGTGGTGCAACCGCCTGCTCGGCGCCGTATCCGACCGCTCGCTCGCCGAGCAGGAAGAGGAATACGCCGCGCATCGCACCACGCGCGACTTTGTGTGGAACACCATCGGAGTCGGCGCATGGGGCATGGTCTTTCCGCTGCTCACCATCGTGGTAACGCAGCTTGTGGGCGTGGAGCAGGCGGGCATGTTCTCGCTCGCCTTCGTCACGGGCCTGTTGCTCATGTTCGTCGCGAACTACGGCGTGCGCACCTACCAGGTATCGGATATCGGCGAGGAGCACTCGTTTTCCGACTATCAGATAAACCGCATTCTCACCTGCATCATCATGATTGCAGCGGGGTTTGCCTACTGCGCCATCCGCGGGTATACCGATCAAATGCTCTTCATCAGCATAGGCGTGTACCTCTACAAGATGATCGACGGCCTGGCCGATGTATACGAAGGGCGCCTTCAGCAGGTGGACAAGCTTTATCTTGCGGGCATTTCGCAAGCATTCCGTTCGCTGGTGGTGTTCGTCGTTTTCACCGTCGTTCTGTTCGTTTCGCGCAACCTCTCGGCTGCAAGCATCGCCATGGCCATCGCCGCCGCAGCGACCTTCCTGTTCCTCACATTCCCGCTTGCGCTGTTCGAAACGCCGAAATCGCGCAAGTGGAGCATGGGCAGCGTCTTCGACCTGCTCAAGCAATGCTTTCCCTTGTTCGTGGCGCTGTTCATGTACAACCTTATCGACAACATGCCGAAATTCGTCATGGAGGGCGTGCTTTCCTACGACAGCCAGCTGTACTTCAACGCGCTCTACTTCCCTGCCCACGGCATTCTGCTGACGGCGGGATTCATCTACAAGCCCCTGCTGCTGCGCATGGCGAACGTTTGGGCCGATCCCGCCAAGAGGAAGCGCTTCGACCTCATCATCGTCGTGATCCTTGCAGCCATCGTTGTGCTCACGCTCCTCATGGCGCTCATCATGGGGTCGATCGGGCTGCCCGTCATGAGCTTCTTGTACGGCATCGATTTCATGCCGTTCAGAGATCTGTGCTTCATCATGCTTGCAGCGGGCGGCGTGACGGCGGCCATTGAATTCGTCTACCAGGTCATCACGGTGCTGCGTCGCCAGAAGGCGGTCATGAAGCTCTACCTCATCACCTTCGGGTTCTCGCTGTTCATCCCCATCCTGCTCATCAACTTCACGGGGCTGCCGGGCGCCATCATCGGCTACCTCATCGTCATGTGTATCCTATTTGTGCTGCTGATATGGGAATACTTCCGCATCCGCTACGAGATGTCGCGGCAGACGGCAGCCGAGAAAGCCGAAACCGGCGCCCATACCGCTCGCAACGCCGCGCGCGAAAAGCGCCTTGCCCGCGAGGATGCCGAGTTCGCGCCCGAGGGCAGAAGAGCCCGCACGGCCAGCCACGGCGCACGGACGAAAACTCACACGGGAAACCACTCTAAAAAGTAAGCGAAACGCTGCAGCGAACAAGCCGTCGGACGCTTTGGGGAGCGACGCCAATCCCAGCCTGTCGGCAGAGCGCCATCAGATTGCACAGTTTCCATCAGATTCATGCGTTTACGCTGCCCGGTCCAGCGTCCTCAACGGATTTCAACGANCTCGACAAGCGCCGGCACGCGCTCGGCGTAATCGCGAGTGTTGATGCCCGCCCCCACCATGTAGCGCTTGTGGGAATCGAGCATCTCGTAGGGGTTCGACTTATGGGAATCGTAGTCTTTGCGAAACACCATGTACATGAGATGGTCTTCCTCATCGACCAGGGGAAGCGAGTTGAGCTTGTTGTCCCAGATGATATCGTTTGCCGTCTTGAGGCTCGTATCCGCAGCGGCCACGATCATGCGCTCGCGCGGCGTCATGAAATCCGCAACCTTCTCGGAAGGGTCCATGCGCGATATGCGGTAATCGCGGCTTGTCACGATGCCGAGCAGCTTGCCGTGGGCAGAGCCGTCGTCGGTTACGGGCATCGTCGAGTGGCCGTACTCCTCTTTAAGGGCAAGCACGTCGGCGAGCGTTGCGTCGGGAGCGAGGTTCGCATCGCTCGTCACAAAACCGGCCTTGTAATCTTTGACCCGCGCAACCATAGCCGCCTGGTTTTCGATGGTCTGCGATCCGAAGATAAACGAAAGGCCTCCCTCGGTCGCAAGCGCGATGGCCATGCCGTCATCGGAAACCGATTGCATGATGGCAGAAACCATCGGGATGTTGAGCGAGATCGCAGGCTCTTCCCCTTGCCTGTGCTTTACGAGGGGAGTTTTCAAACTCACCTTTGCAGGAATGCACTCTGACGAAGAGAATCCGGGAACCAGCAGGTACTCGTTGAACGTACGCGATGGTTCGTCGAAATAGTAAGCCATGGACGAAACTCCTTCTTGGACTGCGGTCGAGGTTTGCACGGCGCGGACAGCGACCAGCTTTCCCGATCGGCGGCGGGCCGTTACTCAGGTATTACCCGCTATTATAGCCACGACAAAGCGCAAGTGCGACCAAGCACAGAGAATGTGGAGAAATATTCTGCGGCCGACGGTCTTTTGCACCCATGCAACCGCACGCTCGCATGGGCGCAGAACCGCCGCGCGCGTGATCGGCGATCGCAAAAAAACACAACGGGCGCCCACCTCGCAGGACGCCCGTTTCGCCTTTCGGAATGCCGTGCCCTCTTACGCGTTTCTACGCCCCGCGCAGAAACGCCTTGTACCCCTTGTATGCCTCGTACAGATCGGCCTTCGATGATACCTCCCAAGGAGAATGCATCGAGAGCACCGCGACGCCCGAATCGATGACGTCCATGCCGTATTTCGCCGGAATGTAGGCGATCGTGCCGCCACCGCCCGCATCGACGCGGCCGAGTTCGGCAGTCTGGAACGCCACGTCAGCTTCATCCATGATGGCGCGGATGCGCGCCATGTACTCGGCGCTGGCATCGTTCGACCCGCTCTTCCCTCGGCTGCCCGTGTACTTGTTGAACACAAGTCCCCGCCCGAGGAACGCGGAGTTCTTCGCCTCGAAAACGCTCGCGTACGCAGGATCGAACCCAGCGCTCACATCGGAAGACAGCATGCTCGAGGAAGCAAGAGCGCGGCGCAGGGGGATATCGCCGGGGGATCCGGCAAGCGCCATGATCTCGGCCATCGTATTCTCGAAGAACTGCGAGGCCATGCCCGTCGCCCCGACGCTTCCGATCTCCTCTTTATCAACGAGGATGCACACGCTCGTTTTCGCAGGTTCCTCGATGGCGAGCTGAGCGAGCAGCGACGTATAGGCGCACACACGGTCGTCCTGCCCGTATCCAATCACCATCGATCGATCGAAACCGCAATCGCGCGCGGCTCCCGCGGGGACCACTTCGAGTTCGGCCGAAAGGAAATCCTCTTCTTCGATGCCGTATTTCTCGGCGAGAAGATCGAGCAGATAGGCCTTGACGGGTTCCTTTTCGGCAAGCTTGGCGCGCTTCGCTTCGGGGCTGCCCTTATCGGCGGCGGCAGAGGCCCCATCGTCGCCTTCGATAACGAGCGGACGATTGCCCACGAGAATATCGAGATCCTCGCCTTCAACAACCTCGTTCGCCTTCTTGCCCATCTGCTTCGAGGCTAAATGGATCAGGAGATCGGTCACGCAAAACACAGGATCATCCGCCGCCTCGCCGACGACGACATCGACGGCGCTCCCGTCTTTCTTCACGACTACGCCGTGGATGGCAAGCGGAACCGTGACCCACTGGTAATTCTTAATGCCGCCGTAGTAGTGCGTATCGATCAGAGCGAATCCGTTCGACTCGAACAGCGGATTCTGCTTGACGTCAAGGCGAGGCGAATCGATGTGAGCGCCCAGGATATTAAGACCGCTCTCGAACGGATCGGCTCCAACATCCACGAGCATGAGCGCTTTTCCCTGCGCATGCGCCCAAATTCTATCACCCGGCCGAATCGGGCGCTTCTCCTCGATCACCTGTTTGAGGTCGACGTAACCGTTTTCCTCCGCAAGGTCGATGGCAAAACGGGCGCACTCGCGCTCGGTCTTGCAGGTGGAAAGAAAATCGATATACCCCTGAGCCAATGTCTCGACCGCAGCAAGATCTTGCTCGGAGTACGATTTCCATGCATTTTCACGTTCCATAACGTTCCCTTCCTTCGCGCATACCCCGATTTTACTGCAACCGTTGCACGTGATTCCATGAGCAATGCGCTTCTTATTTCCCTACCATTATCCTCGGGAAATGGCAAATAAAGGAGCCGGCACAGAAACTTCAAGATGACAACTTGGGAACAGAGGCAAGCGAAACGCTCCGAGCCAGGTTGCCCTACTCCCGAGGCAGATCGTAGCAGGCAGCCAATCCCGCTATGATTATTTCGATATTTCGGTCGAACGATTCCTCGGTGAAAAGATCAAATCGCTCGATCGCTTCGGCGGACGCGCCAGCACCCACCCGATCGCGCTCCCGATTCGCATAAGCCTCGGCAAGCTGGAAACCGGGGAGGAACGAATGCATCATCGACAGAAACACCGCAGGCATCTCCTCGGGCAGCCCCTGGCTCTCATGGGTAGAGAACACGCGGTCGGTAAACTCGAGAACAGGGGACTCGAATATGGGCACGAGGACGAACATCATGAACGCCTTCGGGTGCTTGAGTGCCATGGCGCGGTTCAGGCGAGCGACGCGGCGCAGACTTTCCTGCCACGTCTCCCCCGCAACCGGCTCGACGATCGTCTCATCAAGCATAACCCCCAAAGCGGCTTTCATGAGGTCGTACTTTGAACCGAAACGGTTCATGATGGTCATCGTGGGCACGCCGGTTCTATCACTCAGTTTGCGGAAGGAAAGCGCGTCCACGCCCTCTTCGTCAACGTATTCGAGCGCCGCTTTCGCCAGTTCTTCATTTGTGAGCGATTTGCCCTTTCGAGCAGCTTGAGCCATGTACCTCGCCTTTCTAACGTATCGCCCATTATAGCGAAGGCCAGCCGCTTGGCCGATGGCATCACGGTGTTCCCGTCGAGTCGCCCATAACTTGCGGGTATTGACTTTGGTACAGTGTACCACTATTATATGGTACACTGTACCAAATGAGGAGGAGATACCTATGAGCATATCAAGAAGATCGTTTCTATCGGGATCGCTGCTTGCAGGCGCAGGCATCGTAGCGGGTGGACTGATCAGCTGCTCGCCCGCCGGCGAAACACCGGCAAAAGACCAGACTGAACAAGCAAGTCAACCGGCCGGCGCAAAGCACAACCCCGCTTCTACCGAACAGTTCGACGTCGTCGTGGTCGGATCGGGAACAGCCGGAACCTGCGCTGCCTTGCGGGCGGCTGAGCTCGGTAAGAAAGTCGTGTGCCTTGAAAAGAACTCAGGGCTCGGTGGAACATCCGTTTTCGCCGAAGGCCTCTGCGGAATCGGATCGCGCTACCAAGCCGAACAAGGCATCGAAGTCGACCGAGCCGCCGTGCTCGCCGACACCATGAACTACCACCATTACGCCTGCCTCGGTCCCGTCGTCCGCTCGTTTATCGACAACTGCGGCGAAACCATCGACTGGCTCGAAGAGCAGGGTGTGACGTTTTCGTCAGTCGTGGCGCTCGGCGATTCTTATCCGGTATGGCACCTGCCTGCCGACCAGGCCGGTGCTCCAACGCACATGCAGACGGTTCTTGAAGTGCTGCAGAAAAACGCAGAATCGCTCGGCGTCGAGTTCCGGACATCGGCTCCCATGACCGACCTCGCCGTTGATGGCAAAACCGTCAAAGGCGTCTACATCGGGTCGGGAAGCAGCGAAACGCTCATCGAAGCGCCGGCGGTGGTCCTTGCAAGCGGAGGCTACGCGAACAACGCCGAGTTGTTCGAGAAGTTCACCGGCCGCCCCTACGATTCGGTTCATGTTTGGGGCATGACGGGACGAGACGGCGATGGCATCATCGCGGCAACCGCTTCCGCGAATGCCGATACGCACATTCCAAGCGCCGTCATGTACCACACTGGACGCATAGAGGGCACCGACGCATTTTCCGACATACCCAACTTCGTTCTAACCATGCAACCAACCATGCGCGTCAACGCATCGGCCGAACGTTACTTCAACGAAGCGGTCACGAGCGACTTTTCCGCAACAGGCAACGTCCTCACCACCAATGCGGCCAACTACGTCATATTCGACGACGCCTACATCGACCACATCGAACAGGAAGGGCCGTTCTGCCCGATGCCGAACCTCGGGGCATTCGTCGGTCAACCCTTCGAATGCCGCAAGGGTATCGAATCGTGCGCAGGCATAGTCAAGGCCGACACTATCGAGGATCTCGCAGACCAATTGGGGCTCGAACCCGATACGCTCGCAAAAACCGTGGCCCGTTACAACGAATTCTGCGCGACGGGCGCCGACGAAGACTACGGCAAGCCAGCAGAGCAGCTGCTGTCGATCGAGACGGCTCCGTTCTACGGGGCCGTCATCACCCCCACCCTGTTCACAACGGTAGGCGCACTGAGCGTCAACGAAAACATGCAAGTGATCGACACCGATGGGCATGCTATCGCAGGGCTCTTCGCTGCTGGAGGCGATGCCGCCGGGCTCTACGGTTCCAATTACGATGTCGACGTATGCTCGGGATCGCAACAAGGTTGGGCGGCGACATCGGGTAGACTTGCGGCAGAGCGCCTTTCCGCATAGCCGAACGTACCGCGCTTCATCTTCCGGGCGACCGCTGAAGCGGTCGCCCTTTCCCGCAACGACAGGCCCGACCGCGCGTAAAGCAATCGCAGGCCCGCCGCACATCGGCGCCTCCGCCCACCCGAAATCGCATCGAACCGGCAAAAAGCTCATTCGCAGAATTTGTGCAAACTCGGGAAAAGTCGCAAGCAGTTCCCATCCTGCTCTTGAAATGCTCGATTGGACGGTGTAGTATACCTTATCGAGATACGTTCTCAATAAGAGACGAGACCCAATAACAACACAGAGGAGAGCTCAATGACAATGAAGCTTCGCGACGCCATCCCTTCACCCGATAACTCCACCAATTTCAACATCGTCAGCGACAGCAAGACCGTGGTCGGTTCGACGCTCGACAACCTGAAGGCTGCCATCGCGGGCGAAACCAGCGCTTCGGCCAAGTACACCGCATTCGCCAAGGCCGCCAAAGAGCAGGGTTACGATCAGATCGCCCGCCTGTTCGAGGCAACCGCAGCCGCCGAGCAGATCCACATCGGCCTCGAGTACGGCCTCGTTTCGCAGATGGATCCCGACTACGAGAAGCCTTCCGCCGATGCCCCCGCAGCCGAAGCCAGCGATCTGAACCTCATCTCGGGCGCCTGTGGCGAGATCTACGAGACCTCCGACATGTATCCCGCCTTCATCAAGAAGGCCCAAGAAGAGGGCGAGACCAAGGCAGTCCAGGTGTTCACCCGCGCCAAGCTCGCCGAGTCCGTGCATGCCGAGCGCTACCTCGATGCCTACAACAACCTCGACGCCGCCGACGACGATACGTTCTACCTCTGCCCCATCTGCGGCTACATCCACAAGGGCGAAGATTTCGAAAAGTGCCCCATCTGCTTTTGCACGAAGGACAAGTTCACCGCCTTCTAAGCCAATCAGAAGCAAACCGAAAACCAGCGAATCCAAGGCGCTCCGTTCGCGGAGCGCCTTTCCTTTGCCGAAGGCGTTGCGCTACACTGGGTGCTTCAGCAAAGAAAGCCAGGTATCCCATGCACGAGAACAACGTATCCGAACAAAGCGCCGCCGTCGCAGAACCGCACGACGTCCTCTCCCCCACCATACAGGCGCTCGTCGCGCACAACCGCGAGTTCGCAGCGAACAAAGAGTACGAGCGCTACCGCACCGACAAGTATCCCGATAAGAAGCTTGCCATCGTGACCTGCATGGACACGCGCCTCACCGAGCTGCTTCCCGCCGCGTTCGGCCTGAAGAACGGCGATGCGAAGATCATCAAAGTCGCAGGTGCGGAGGTGTCGCACCCGTTCGGCAGCGTTATGCGCTCGCTCCTCATCGCAGTATGCGAACTCGGAGTCGAAGATGTCATGATAGTCGCCCACACCTCGTGCGGCGCCCAGCATATGGACGGCTCATCGATGGTCGAAGCCATGGAAAGCCTAGGCGTCGCCGAAGACCGCATCAGGCTCGCCGAGCACTGCGGCGTTGATTTCAACCGATGGCTTGCGGGATTCGGGGATACCGAAAAAGCCGTGCGCGAAAGCGTGGCGATGGTGCGCGAGCACCCCGTCATGCCGCCGCTCGTACGCGTAACGGGCTGGATCATGGACTCCGAAACAGGCGAGATCGTCCAAGTCGATTGCTGATCCCGACGGCATTGGCGAAAAGCGGCTGCCGAAGCGCACGCACGATGCCGCCGCACGCCGCTTTTCAGGTTGCGGCCAAGCCCGCCGCCCTCAGTTTCGATCGCCCGTTTCGAACACGACGTCTCCGTCGAGCGATTCGATGCGCACACCGAGCACCCGACCTCCTTCGACGAACAGGTACCCGATGCAACGGGGAAAGCCGCCACGCGGGCGAAACGCGGCGCCAGGGCATATCACGTAATCGGCGGGACGGGCATCTGCGCCCGCGATGATTTCGGGTACATGGGTATGGCCGTGTACGCAGACCTGTGGAATGGGGTCTCCCGGCGCAATGCCCGGACCGCCCGAGAACCCGATGCGAACATCCTGCGGGTAATGCGCCACAAGAAGCCGGACGCCTCCGATCACGGGATGAGCGAACCGACCTACCGCCGCTCCGTATTCGTCGTAGTCGTTGTTGCCGAGCACCGCCGTTACCGGAGCAAGCGACTCGAGGCTTCGAATGATGTCGGGACCCCCGATATCGCCTGCGTGGATGATGTGATCGCATTCCGCAAGCGCGGCATACGCCTTCGGATCAAGCTGCCCATGCGTATCGGAAACAAGTCCGATCCGAAAGAAACCCGCGGTGCTGTTCAGTGGTTTATCCATGTGGTAATTGTATCATGCGCCCAGATCAAGATTACAAAACAGTTACCAATGACCCCGAACCGTTGACGGGTGGAACACCTCTGAGTATACCTGGAATCGTACACGGCAAGCGGGCGAAACACCCATGACAGAAGCGATGCCATTTCGATGCAGCCCGCGTTAAAAGAATGGAGATGATCGCAATGTTAGTACCTACAAGACGACCCAAGGATTTCATCAACGGTTTGATGCTCGATCCGTTCGAAACGTTCCTCGACAACGCGACCGCGTTGGCAAAGCCGGCACCAACCCTGATGAAAACCGATATCAAGGAAACCGATGCGGCCTACGAGCTCACCATCGACTTGCCTGGATTCAAGAAGGACGACGTAGCCGCCGAGCTCAAGAACGGCTACCTGACCGTCAGCGCCTCCACCGAATCATCGAAGGAGGAGAAAAGCGAAGAGGGCACGTTCATCCGCAAAGAGCGCTTCAGCGGCAAATGCAGCCGCAACTTCTATGTCGGAGAAGACATTTCCGAGGATGACATCAAGGCGAAATTCGAAGACGGCCTGCTGAAGATCACGGTTCCGAAAAAGGAACAACCCAAAGAGGAAGATGCCAAGAAAGTCATCTCGATCGAGGGCTGATCGCCCGAAGCTGGATTCGTTTATGCAGGGCGGTCGCTCGGCCGCCCTGCTTTTTGCTTGCACGCGCGCGATCAAAGCAAACACGCAACGCGAACAACCTGCTATCATTGCCCGTATCGAATGCGGTCGCACGGCACTGCGTCGGCGGCAGACAATGCCGCACGCGAACGCAGCGGGAAAGGACGGCATATGGCAGCCGAAAACGACGAAACGGAAAAAGCCATCGAGACGCTCAGGCGATGGATTGCCGAAGCGCCGCAAGGCGGCGTCGTGTTCTTCGGAGGAGCGGGCGTATCCACCGAAAGCGGCATTCCTGACTTCAGAAGCCCCAGCGGCCTGTTCGCTCAAAAATACCCCTACCCCGCTGAAGTCATGATCAGCAGAAGCTTCTTCGACGAGCATCCCCCCGAGTTCTTCGATTTCTACTGCGATCGCATGGTGTTCGTTGACGCGAAGCCCAACCAAGCGCACCGAAAGCTCGCCGACCTCGAACGGAAGGGAATCATGCGAGCCGTGATCACCCAGAACATCGACGGGCTCCACCAGGCCGCAGGCAGCAAAACGGTATACGAGCTGCACGGAAGCGTACTGCGCAACTTCTGCATGCGATGCGGCAAGCCCCACAGCGTCAACGAGCTTCTCGCCTTGCACGAGCAGGCCGAAGACGGCGTCCCGCACTGTGCTGAATGCAGAGGCATCATCAAACCCGATGTCGTGTTGTACGAGGAGGCGCTTGATTCGCATACGCTCCAAGCTTCGGTCGAAGCCATAGCGAAAGCCGACACACTCATCATCGCGGGCACCTCGCTCGCCGTCTATCCAGCTGCAACCCTCATCGACTACTTCACGGGAGACCATCTGGCCATCATCAACCGCACGCCCACCCCGCGCGACAGACAAGCCGACCTCTGCATCGCCGCAAACGTCGGATCCGTTTTCGATTTCTAGGAGATCGCCATGGCAGACGCACCCGCGCCCGAGCAAACCGCCACCCCTGACCAACCAGCAAACCGATCCGCCCCCGCCCTGCGCGACATCAAGCAGGTGAGCGACGGCTGGATCAAGAAATACGAGCTGACGTACACGATGCCAGACGGAAGCCCCTACACCTATGAGGCGGTTTCCCGAAAAGGATTGGATGCGTATCGCAAAGAGCTTGAAAGAGCGGGAACGGGCACGCAGCAGGCCGACGCCATCTGCATCGTCCCGCGCACAGCCGATGACGAACTCGTGCTCATCCGCGAGTTTCGCTATCCGCTCAACAGCTGGTGCATAGCCTTTCCCGCCGGCCTTATCGAAGAGGGCGAAGATCTGAGAGAATGCCTCGAGCGCGAATTGTACGAAGAGACGGGGTACGGCTTTCACCTCATTGACGGAAAGCCGAAATTCCACCCGCTTCCCCAGTCAGGCTATTCGTCCACGGGCCTTTCGGAGGAAAGCGTGCAAGTCGTGTTCGCCTTCGTGAAAAAAGAACGGGAACCCAAACCCGAGCCCTCCGAGTTCATCGAGGTATTCACACTCCCCATCGCCGACGTGCCGAGTTTTCTCGAACACAATACGACGCCGATAGGAACCCGCTGCCAGCTCATCCTCGAATCATTCGCCCGCGATGCGCGCAACGAACTGCAGCGATGCCGATGATGGGAGCTACCGGTTGATAACTTGAATCTGCAGGCCTTCCATGACGTCGAACGCCTTGTCCCGCAATTCCCTGTCGTAGGAATCGGTACAGGACGCATCTACGATGACCGGAACCTCGGGGCATGCCGTCTTGGCAAGCACCGCTTCCGCAATCACGCAGATATTGGTTACCAGGCCGACGAGCTCGATGCTCTCGAAGGGGTTCGTGCCCACTTCATCGGCAACTTTCTGCATCGCAACCAGACGCCCGAACAGCTCTTTCGACCCGAATGCCGCTTTTTCGAACACAGGATCGCACGCCCCAACGCGTTCGGCGATCGATCCGTACAGCTCTGCACCCGGCGTGCCTTCGATGCAGTGCTCGATCGGAAGGCTCTTGCCCTCAAGCGTGTTCAGGTAGTTTTTGCCATGCATATCGAGCGTGAACGCAATCTCGTCGCCGGCTTCCCGATACGCATCGATTTTGGCCGCTATGCGGTCCTCAAGCAGCTCGGCACCCGGAAAGCCCAGCGCCCCGTCCACGAAATCGTTCTGGAAATCAACAACAATCAAAAGCTTCTTCATTACCGTTCCTCATCGCCTGCATCAGCGCACTTCGGCGCGCAATTTCAAGATAACTTGGCGATAAGGGTACCATACTCCTCCTGTATGCGCTCGTAGGCGCTCATGATCGGCGCGCAAACGAGATCAACCTCCCGCATAATGGCATCGTAGTCGCCGATGAGCGTCGATGCCGTCCGACGGTCGATCAGCCCGTCGCTCGCCATGCCTCCCACGATGGAAACGACCCGTTCCCCAGCATATGCCTCCTTGTAGCTTCTCGTCCCAGCCAGCGCGCTCACGATGTCGGCCACGGCAACGATCCGTTCGGGCTCGGACAAATCGGGAGCGGACAAGCCGCGAGGGTAGCCCGAGCCGTCGAGCTTCTCGTGGTGCCTGAGCGCAATGCGCGCCACCCGCGATTCGATGCACCCGTCGATTATGTGCTCGGTCAGATCGACGTGCATGCGCATGGCATCGCGCTCGTCAGAGGTGAGCGCTCCCGGCTTTTCCAATATGGTCAGCGGAACGCCGATTTTGCCAAGATCGTGGACCATGGCTCCGTTGTATATCGCCTCGCAGGCGTCTTCGGGAAGGCCGAGGCGGATAGCAACGCTGTAGGCTATCTGCGCCGTCGTCATCGTATGGGCGACGGTATGGCGGCTTCTGAAATCGATCACGTGGACGAGCATCTTGAGAAACGCAGATGCATCGCCGTCGGGGATGGGATACGCGCCTAAGAGCCGCTCGATGCCCGCATTCTCGCACACGAGGCCTCCCGGGCCGACCGCTTTATCGGTTTCGAGGAAGAGATCGACGGCATCGGGAGCGAGCAAGGCGCCTTTCGCCTGCTCAAGTTGAAGGTACAGCTGCTCGCGCGTCCCGTCGGGATGGGAGAGCGCAAACACATCGACCCGATCCGCAACGTGAATCACCTGGGCGATATGGGCGACAACCGGATCAATCCCATCGAATCGACCGAACGGCAGGTGATGGTACAGCACGGCTTCCGAAAGGCGCGACAGGGGCGAGAGCTCGCGCAGGAACAAATACCCGTACACCGAATGCTCCCACACCGACTCCGTTTCAAAATCGACCATCCGATCGATTTCCTCGGTCCGATACGCTCCGATATCGTGAAACAGCGCCAAAAGCAGCGCGTCGCGTCGGTCGTCGGCGCAAAGGTTCCCGCTGCGCTCGAGCATGGCATCGACGCTCAGCGCGACACGAAGCCCATGATCCACCAAGCGTTCGTCAACCAGATTGAGCGCACGCTGCACCATTATCGCAATGGACAGCGACTGCGAAACTTCAGTGCTCATCGCCCGTTCAGCTTGGCAATGATGGAGCGCGCCTTGTTCATCTGATCTTCAACGTTCATTCCAACGACATCGAGCCCTTCGGCGGCAACGAACCGGGTTTCGGGGATGCCGAACATAGAAGCAATGCCGCACATGTACTCGTAGCCGAAATTCGCCCCTTCGACAAAACCGCCGCACGACGTTATGTAGGTGAGGGTCTGCGCTTTGCAGATTCCCTCCGCCTGGCCTTGCTCGGTATAATGGAACGTGATATCGCACACCGAAACATGCTCGATGTAGGTTTTGAGCGCCGCCGGGAACGAAAGGTCCCAGTACGGAGCGCCCACAACGATTTCATCGGCGGAAGAAAATTGCTTGGCCAGGTCGAAAACGGGATCGTCCCACCGCCCGGCTTTCTGAAGATCGTACCGATGACCGGCGGCAGCGCCATCGAACGGCACAAGCCGAAGGGCGCTCAGGTCAACCTCCACCACATCCTGCTTTGCCGCCAGATATTCGCGACACAGTTCGAGCGTTCGCGATTGCGCGCCCCGCATGCAGGCGTTGACGAATAAGGTCGTTGGCATGGTCTCTCCTTCAAGGGTGTTCGCTCCGCAAAGCGGCGACGTATCTCATTTGGTTCATCATAGCAGATACCTTCGTTTTGCATGCACGAACCGAAGGCGACTGCGCATGAAAATGCGGGATGCCGCCGTGCCCGCATCCCGCATGATTTCCAGCCTCGCGACGATGCGGTCGGCTATGACACCTTCTCGAACTTCTCATGATGGCAGTTCGGGCACGGCGGCAGCTGGTCGTCGTCGCTTTTGAGCTCTACGAGCTGTCCGCAATGCAGGCAGCGATAGGTTCCCTTACCCGGCTTTTCTCCTGTTGTATACGTCATTGCATGCTCCTTTTCCGATTGGCTTACGCGGCTTTAACGTTCTGGGCACGATCGTCGCCCTGCTTCTGCTTGTATTCGTCGCGCGTCATGACATCGACCACATGGACGGTCATCTCTTCGACATCGAGACCGGTCATTTCCTTGATGCTCTTGCCGACGACCTTCTTGATGCGATCGAACACCTCGACGGCCGATTTGCCGTACTCGAGAATGACCGAAAGCTCGACCGATGCACGCTGGTCGTCTTCGATATCGGCGTTGACGCCTTTCGTGCGGTCTTCCCCGCCGAGCCCCTCCTGGATGGTGGAGAGCAGGTTGCCCTTCATCTCGACGATGCCGTCGATTTTCTGGGTCGCGTATGCGGCGATCTTCTCAACGACCACCTCGTCTATTACAAGCTTGTACTCGGGTTCGGCCACCGGGGCGGTGCCGATGCCTTGGTTCGTCGGGCTCATGGTGCTTGAAGTGCTCATTGTTTCCTGCGCCATAACTGGCTCCTTTCGCTCTGCGTTTGCTTATGATCTAGTCCAACCGATCGATGATGCCTCTGACGGCAGCAGCCGTCTTGCGATCTCCATCTTTGTAGCGTCCGTACAAAACGCCTGCGGATGCAAACACCGCCAGAAGCAAGGTTGGCCAAAATCCGATGATGAGAAACCCCGCCGCCACAAGAAGACCAACGGCCGCGCAGACCACCTGGTTACGGTGGGTGCGGTAGTACGAAAACCACGCGTGCTTCGCGTTGGGGAACAGCTCTTCTTGCGAAGCCGCGCGCACGGGCTTCCCTTCGGGCTTTTCCGCATCGCTTCGATCGGGCTCGAACGAGATGTTCGGATACCCCAATCGATCGTGCGCACCTTGTACCGACTGCGCCTGCACGGGCGGGATAAGCGTTGCTGATTGCGTCATTGCGTACCTCCTATCGCGACATGGCCGCCACTGTGTTGAATGAAGCCCCTTCAGCGCCGGCAACTGCCTCGTCTGCCATATCCTCCGCGTCGAAGCTCAAAGCCTCCGGCGCAACCGAAGCATTCGGCGCAGCCTGCGCATAGACGGATTCGGAAGCGCCCGTCGTCCCAAAGCCGTCCGAAGCGCCAGAAAGTCGGCCAGCCGAAGCTTCCGTGGGGCTGATCGGCGCGGCAGGCGAGGCCGCAGCAGCAGCAACGGCTGATGTCCGAGACGCATGGCGGCCATCCGGCTTGGCGAAGGAAATGCGCAGCGAATCAAGGGGATGGCCGGTCAAAGCGTTAACCGATGCCGCCACCTCGTCGGTCAGACGGCTGCCGAGCTGTTCGAGCATGCCGCTGCGACCAGGATCGACTTTCATGCGCAGTCTCACCCGAGGATCGCGCTTCCCGACAATCTTCACGTGCACGTCTTTCACCGCGAGGCCTCGATGAGATTCAACTGCGTCGCGCGCAGTCGACACGATCGCATCGCGGGCTATATCGACCGTACCGGCATCCCGCTCGATGCGCAGCCGCGATGCAGTAGGCGGTGCAGCTATCGCGCGAACGAGCACGACGAGCGTTCCTGCAAGCACGATACCGAGCAGAACCGCCTCGAACACGAAAAACCACTGCTGACCCGCAAGCCATCCTGCAGTCGGCATAAGCGGCTCCCACGAGAACCACAGAAGGGCAAGATAACCGACGCCGAGTATGGTCGCGAAAGCGTAAACGAAAAAGGCGAGTCGTCTGAAAGCTCCCATACCGTCCTCTTTTCTCTTCGGTCGAAGACGCCGTCTTTTTTGACGGGGCTTCTTTTGGTGTTGTCTCACCCTACTCCATCCGACCAGTGGTTCACAGACCTATGGGCGTTCTGCAAACTACCGATTGACCTGCTGTTACGTTAGTAATTTCCGCGTTATGCCCCCGTGGTGCGCCCGTGGTCTGCGCGTTTTCGCCCCGTTGCATAACCATTATTGTTTCACTTATATATAAGAAAGAACCCGGCCGTCTTAACCGGGTTCTCGTTTTCAGAAGCAACCAATGCACTCGCCGTTATTCGCCGGCGCTACGCCTCCGTCGAAGGGCAAGCGCTCCCGCTGCTGCAGCGGCAACCACGGCAAGCGCCGCAAACGCCCCGATGCCGGCGGCCAGATACCCGTCCCCTGTTCGGGCAAGGCCGCCTACTGGGGTCGGCATCTTCGGAGAATCTGCCGGGTGAGGAGTCGTGGGCGGATTCGTAACGTCGGGAATGCGCGGTATCGGCTCGGCAAGGTTGACGAGGGTGATTTCTATCGTCTGCCCCGCCTGATCGTACACGGCCTCGATTTCATGCGGAGTCTGATCGAGCTGATAGCCCTCGGGCGCCTTCGTTTCTACGAGCACGTACGACCCTTCGTCGATTCCAGCGACCGATGCACGCCCATCGGACCCGGTGACGATGCCGCCTTTGACAACCGCGCCCGATGGATCCCGAAGCTCGAACTCCGCTTTGGCAAGCGGCGCGCCATCGACATCGGTTTTGAGGATGTTGAGCGTTGCGGCGAATCGTTCGTTAACGTAGGAGCCCAGATCAACCGGATCGACGATCTTCACATCGTCGCTGCGGTACGATACATCGAATTCGCGCGGCTCGCCCAGCACGTAGGGATAGGGCGCCGCCACTTCGCTCAAGCGGTAATGACCGGGTTCGAGTCCGCGAATTACAATGGAGCCGTCCGCCTTCGAAACGAGATCGAGGGGCTCGGGCAGCGATGCGACAGGGCTCCAGGCGCCGCCGTCAAAACGCTCCAGCGAGAATTCCGCACCCCCCGACTGCTGCGCCTTCGGTGTTCTGCTTGACCAGCTTCACCTCGGTTAAATCGTTGGTTATCTCCACCGGACCGGAATCGGCTTCCAGCAAAACGGTGATTCCCGCGGCAAGCTCTTCCGACATGGTGTAGCCGGGTGCGGGTTCCACCTCTTTGAGCGTGTAGATTCCCGTCACTATGCCGGCAAAGGAAATCGCGCCGTTTTCATCGGTGGATACGACTCCCCCGATCGGCTGACCATGCGAATTGAAAAGCTGGAACTTCGCCCCAGGCAGATCATTGCCGCCCAGATCCGTTTTATGGAGAATGAGGTCTTTGCGCGTACCTTTAAGTATTCCGCTGCCGTCGGTAAGCTGCACGAGGATGCTGCCTGTCGTATTGTCGGTAACGGTTTTCAGATTGTTCCCCGTGATGGTGGCCGTGTTGGTCGCCTGGCTCAGCGGCACGCTCGAATCGGCGTACAGAGTTGCCTTGTAGGTAACGATGTAGGCGCTGTCGATCGTATTGGCAAACGCTATCTTCAGCTGCCACACGCCGTTCTCGTCCTGCACGTAATCAACCGTATAGTCGGTATCCCTGACAAGCACCGACGACGGGTCGAGCGTCAAATTGCCCGCTTTGTCGACAGTCGTGCCGTTAATCGCAATCGAATCGAGATTGACGAACTGATTGCTTGATGGCGTATCCGTTACAAGCACGTCCGACAGCTTGGAGTTGTTCGGGTTCACCGTCAGACTCCATACCGCCGCGCCATCAGAATCCTGGTATCCGCTTTTCTCGGCAAGAGATCCTCCGTGCTTCACCGAAACCTTCGCCTTGAGCGATGTGTCCTTCACGCTCTCCGCTTCGTTGTGCAAAATGGCAACGTTGTCGTAGGCGGCTTCGATGACCGTGCCCTCGACCGAAGTGTCGAACTCGATCCAATACAGCTCGTCGCCATCGGGGAACCCAACCGTGAGCGTCTGCTCGTTATCGTCGCTCGGCAGCGTCACGTCGAGAGAGGCCATCTGCTCGGCAGTAAGCTCGGGGCCCTTGACCGTCGTTCCGTTCGAGCGAATGGTGTACGAGTGCACCGAAAGCGAGCCGTCGACGAACGTCTGCCCGGGAAGGATCATATCCGATATCGAAGCTCCCTTCAGTCCGGTCCGGGCGTAATTGACAAGAACCGACCAAGTGATCTTCTTGTCGACGGCATTGTACGAGCCCGATTTCATGCCGTTGCTGCCGTCGGGAGGCGTCGGTCGATACGATGCCCGACCGGTATTGGAGTGGTGACCCCCGGATGCGTCGTACCACGAAGAACTTGCGATGTTGACGAATTCCTGGCTACCGTCAGGAGGATTGTGCATGGCGTCGTACGATGTCTTGTATGTGATCGCAAATTCGTGATCGGTGCTCCCGTAAGAGCCGACGAAGGCCAGGTTGAAGCCTATATGGTTTCCCGAGGAATCGGTGCTCAGACGAAGAGTGTACCCATCACCGGTGAAATCGCCCGCTTCGGGAACAACCTTTCCCGCGGTCACGTCATGAACCTCGATGTTCGCACCGTTCGATATCGTATGCGACAGGCCCAGCACAAGCGTGTCGGTGAGCGTGAAGGATTGCATCGGATAGCGGCTCTTGTTGATGTCGATTTTCCACGTGATCGTCTTGTTCGCAATGTCCACGCCATCGACGGTCTTGACCAGGTTATGCTGGCCGACCGTTATCCGATCATGTGCGATCGAAGGCGGATTTCCCGAGGTGATCGCCGTGTTGACGTAAGTTTTGTTCGCATCGATCACGCTGGTGACCTTAGTCTGATACGTGATGAGGACAGGGTAATCGACGTCGCTGTTGAACCCCACCTTGATGCTCTTGCTACCGAGATCCTGCGAAAACGTGTACTGGCCGGCTCCCGCACCTTCGGACAAACCGCTTTCAACGACGGCGTTGCCCTTGGAATCGAACTTCATTTTCTGCACGGTCACAGAATCGGCAATGAACTCCAAATCGGGGTAATCGCAGATGTCTTCAACCCAGGCGTCGCCTGCCGGTATGGTGCGCCCGCCGTAGTTGTACTGAACCTGCCAGGTAATGAGCCTCGTCGAGGGATCGTAGGTTGAGCCTTTCTTGTCGATCATTTTTCCGAAGTTGGCGCTAACCGTTGCTTGCGCCGGAAGGCCGTCCGCACCCGTATCGTCGGAATGAAGCACCGCCTTGTTGGTAAACGCGACGTCTCCCCCGCTCAGGTCCTTGACATCATCTTCGATCGTCGTCTTGTAAACGAACCGATAAGCTTCCTTCGTCGAATCATAGGGGCTGTTGAGCGTCACCTTCGTACCGTCGGAGGACGCCGTATAGCCAACCGCATCGAGCTTCGTCCAGCCCGCATCCCCCGGTTCCCCGATCACGTTGCCGTAGAAATCGACGGGAACCTGGTACACCTCGACGCCTTCGAACGTAAGCCCCGAAGGAAAGCTTTCGGCGACAGAGGCGTTATTCATCTGCTTGAGCGATTTGTTGATATCGACCGACCAGGAGATGCTTGTAGGATTGCGAGGCTGATCGAAATTGCCCGATTTGCTCACGTCGCTGTCGGTTGCAGGAACGATGGTGATCGATGCGGGGGGGAACGCTATTCTCGAAAGGAAGCTTTATCTCGGTTTCGCCGGGCTTGCCGATCGCATCGGCATTGAGGCCACCTGAAAAACCCATCTGCCCCGTCACGTCCCCTTTGCCGGTTACGGCATCGGTGAACGTAATGGTCACAACCGCGCGCGTGCCCGGCTTCGAGGGTGACACCGTGAAATTGGCATATACGATGCTCGCGTCATCGGGATCGACCAAAGCGACGCTTTTGATGCCCGCCGGAACGGTTACCGCATCGGGAAGCTCGAAGGAGTAATAATCGCCCGCCTTTATCTGGTCGGTCGTATCTGCAGGAATAGAAAGCGGGAAGCCGAGGTGAATGATCGAATCAATCGTAGGATCTTGGCCTGCAGGCAGTGGATTGCCGTTCGCATCGCGCATCTCGACGGTCATGCCGCCGAGAATGGTGCCGTTGGAACTTGGCGGCAGCAACGTCGAAATATCGACGGGATCGGCGGCAAGAAGCGCCGCGCCGTCATCGGAATCGGCGGATCTTTCGGGATCCGCCGATTCCGAGCCGTTCCGCAATCCTGAAGCTGCCCCGTCTGATTCGCCGCCCGAAGCAACCCCATCCGAGTCATCGATTGACGGGGACCCCCCGCTGCTCTCTTCGGAAAAGTCGTCCAAAGCGCCTTCGGCAGGCACTTCATCGGCGGCTTCGACTGTTTGCCGGTTTGCTGTCGGGTCCGTCAATGCATCATCGCCGGACCCGACAGGCGAATTCGATACGCGATCGCTTACCGCCTGAGCGGTCCGCTCCCCATCGGAAGCCTCCGCAAATGCAGAGAGCGGTAAAAGGTTCAACGCCAGCAGTACCGCCATCGCGTAGGCAAGCACTGTTCTTTTTGTACGGGCTTTCATAGCAACCACCATTTCGGTCGTAATCTTTGTGTTACGACTAATGATGGGCGCTTTGGATATGAAAGCCCGCTACTTATGCAATCTGATGCCGTGCTATCAACATATTGTTATCCACATGAAACCATTTAGGCCCGATTTCGTTTGCGAATGGCAACGATCGCGCAAACTCCCGCCGCCACCGCAGCAAGAACACCCGCCGCAAGCGGAGCGCGGTCGCCCACCTGGGCGAGCTTGTCGCCACCCGTTTTCGCTTTCTCAATCGGCTTGGCTGGATCAGCCGGATCGGTCGGGTCGACAGGATCGGTCGGATCAACCGGGTCAATCGGGTCGACAGGGTCGATCGGGTCGGGTGGATCGACAGGATCGGGCGTATCGAGAATCTCAAGCTCAAACGATGCACCCGGCTTTTCCAGCTCGCCTGCATTATGCATGTCGTTGGCACGCGCCGTGATGGTGGTTGTGCCCACTTTGAGCGGCGTCACCTCCCCCGTCTGAGGGTCGACGGCGGCAACGCTCGGATCGCTCGACTCCCACGCAAGCGAAGGATCGTCGGCGAAGGCCGATTCGGTTGCAGGCAACACCGTGCCTTGCGAGGCGAACACGTTACCCGGCACAGCCGCAGCTGTAAACGGACCGTCCTTCAACTCCACCGTAGCTTTTCCGCTGCTCAAAACTGGCGATGTGACGGCCAGATCGTTCACCAAACCCGTAAACCGGCATGCCGCAAACGAATCGTCCGTCGCATTGGAGAACACCGGATCGGTCGAAGCGGATGCTATGCCCGTGTGCGCACGCTCGAGGGTTATTCGCGGGTTGTTCTCGATGACGGGATCGACCCCGTGGAAATCGATGCCGAAGAAACGCACCTTATCGGCCGATGCCGCATCGATCTCGACCGAGCTGTCCTTGCCGAACGGAACCAGAGACGCCTCGTCGATAGCCTGCGAGAACGGAACCGACGCATCGGAAACCGCGCGGATGAGCACGTAGGGTTCCGTCGTATCGCAAAACGCTCCCGAAAACGCAGGGACTTTGAACGAGGGCACGATTCCGTTTTCGTCGGCCACGAGCTTGATGTATGCCTTCGTGGTCCATCCGCGCCCGAACGTCGCGCTCATGGTCGTGCCGTCGGCGGGATACGCCTGCGCCGCCCGAGTGAGCACCGTGTTGATGCCCTGCAGCTGCGATTCGACGCTGCGGTAAGCGCTTCCCGATCTGACGATCCACGTCTTATCGACAATGTCGTAAATCGGGCTCGTAGCGTTGTCGGCAATGTTCGCAAGATCGTTGTACACCCTGATCGTATCGGTTGTAAAGCTGCTCGAACTCGTATTCATGACCGCATAACGGTAATCGGAAGGCAGCGTAAGGTCTCCCAGCAAGTAGCTGCGCACCGTTACGTAGTTGTTTGCCCCGTCGGTCACAAGCGAGCCTCTGAACACCGCGTTCGCCTGGCGAAGCTGACCGACCGTGGCTGCCGTCGTGTGATCGAAGTACAGGCGCTTCGTCGAATTGGCGTTCAGAAACGTGATGGTATCGACGTTGACGTTGGTGCCGGCATTGAGCTGCATGTAGGCATACGAGGCACTCGTTTTGATGTTGTCGATCGTGATGTTTTCGAGGTTGACCTGCCCGGTATTCGCAAGCACCAGGTTGATCGCCGAGCGGTTGTTTGACGAGCCGACGTTCTTAAGCGTGCAGTTCTTTATATAGAACGGCTTATCGCCCGCTGAAACGGAAATGAAGTAGTGGCCTCGGCTGCTCGCCGAAGACATGCCGTTGTTCTGTCCGTCGAACACGAGATTCTCGTAGCGCATGTTCGGGTCGTTCAGCAGATAGCGCTCGAGACCGGGATTTGCAGCCGTGCGCGGAGCCTTGGTGAAGACTGCTGGATTATCGCCGCTCGGGTCGGTCAGCCCGACGATGGCGAGATTGGGTCCTGAAAGCGCCGTGTAGTTGTTCTCGTGTTGGTTATGGAAGGTGCCGCCTTCGACGAAAATGGTGACGCCTTCGGCCGGATACGCTCGTCCGTTCAACAAGCCGCCCGCAGCCGTCAAGCCACCGCCGGAACTGAATAAGCCGTCAGCACGGTATATGACGCGGCATGTGTAGGTTTGCCCGCCGTACTGAACCGCGGTCGTATCGTCGAGGCCGTACGAAGCGTAGGCGGCATCTTGCGTGAGCAGATAGTACGCTCGGCCTTCGGAAGCGTACGGGATGGTCGATTCGGTATACGTTCGCTTGCTGAACAGCTCGTTGCTTCCCGCATCGGCAAGCGCTTCAGGCGGGTTCCCCTCAAGTGTCACCGTCGCGTGGGCGGTCGGAGCGAACGACAGCGCAAGCAACGCTGCACACAGCACCGTTGCGCAGGCAAGCGCACGCCTCGAAATTCGAAGAAACGCAGTGTCTGATGGCATGGTGTTCCTTTCATCAGATAGTAATATCTTACATAGAATACCATGCTTTTTTTCTCTTAGAGAACATATTACAAATATTTCTGGGTAAATGGCACGTCCAGTTGCGGCAGCCTGCTGCAACCGATTACAAATCGAGCTTGAGATCCCCCTGCTTAATCCAGCCCCAACGCCTCAGAAGCAAACCGATAGCCCAGGTGAGAACCGCGGGTAGGATAAAGCAGACGAGCAAAAGACCCAGCCAATCGAACGCGGTTATAGCCGGCTTAAGCCCAGTGGCCACATCGCCGACCCATCCCGTATACACGCCGATCTGGCCCACAAGGCCGCACGTGCCCATGCCCGACGCAACGGCAGGACCGTTCATCTGCAAGCCGAACACGCATGTCGCAAGCGGACCGGTGATGGCCGCCGCGACCGTAGGGGGAATCCAGATGCGCGGGTTCTTCACGATATTGCCCATCTGGAGCATCGAGGTGCCGATGCCCTGGGCAACCAAACCCCCGATGCCGTTTTCCCGAAAGCTCATGACCGCAAACCCGACCATCTGGGCGCAGCAACCGGCAACCGCCGCCCCGCCGGCAAGCCCCGTGAGACCCAAGGCGGCGCAGATCGCAGCCGAGCTGATGGGCAGCGTCAGCGCAACGCCGACGAGAACCGAAACGATCAGCCCCATGAGAAACGGCTGCAGATCGGTCGCCCACATGATGGCCCCGCCCACCGCGCTCGCGGCAGCGCCGATCGCAGGCGCCCACCACAGCGACAGCCCGACGCCGATGCAGATCGTCGCAATGGGGGTGACGANACCCCCATCACCCCAACCCCGCCCAGCGGGGCCCCGCACCCGCAACCCCCCGCCCCGCCGGCAAGCCCCGTGAGACCCAAGGCGGCGCAGATCGCAGCCGAGCTGATGGGCAGCGTCAGCGCAACGCCGACGAGAACCGAAACGATCAGCCCCATGAGAAACGGCTGCAGATCGGTCGCCCACATGATGGCCCCGCCCACCGCGCTCGCGGCAGCGCCGATCGCAGGCGCCCACCACAGCGACAGCCCGACGCCGATGCAGATCGTCGCAATGGGGGTGACGAGGATGTCGATTTTAGTCTCCCCCGAAACCGCTTTGCCCGCTTCAGCGGCGAAGATGCACACGATCAGCACGGCAAGAGGACCGCCCGCGCCGCCGAGGTCGTTCGCCGCACCGCCCACAGCCGCTAGCGAGAACAGAACGAGCGGGGGGCATTGCAAGGCAAAGCCGATGGACACCGCCATTGCAAACCCCGTGGCCGCCTTCGCAAAGCCGCCGATGGTAACAAGCGATTCGACGCCCGCTTGCTCGCCGATCGTCGCGAGGATGGTCCCGATCAGAAGCGACGCGAACAGACCCTGCGCCATGGCCGAAAGAGCATCGACCCCGTAGCGCTTTGGGGATATCTCGATATTCTTGCGTTCGAGAAAACTCCCAACCCGCCCCTTGCCAATACGTTTCGGGCCCTGTTTATCCGGCTCGTCTTCCATGGTTTCGCCATCTGCCATCCGAATCGGTTTTCCAATCGCCGCAACGCCGCCCCGCAGGGCGCGCATCGTTGTCGATATGCTCATTGAAATTCCCCTCACGCGGCGCTTCGCCGCACGATTGCGCCTGCGCGCACGGCCCTTCGGCCTGCCGCCGCCATGGCGCACCTTTTCATTGAGAGGTTATTGTATCGTGGATGCCGCCATCCGCTGCGGCGATCCCGGCATTCGTGCCGCGACCGAACGATGCGAAGGGCAAACGGGTCGGCCGAGAACGGCAAACGGCTCGCTACAATGCGGCCTGCTCCTCTTGGCCGTCTCCCATAAGCGAGAACGTGCCGCCGAACACTTCGGACAGCTCGGCTATCACATCGGCGAACGCCTCGGCGGCTTCGCGATCGACGTTTTCCCCGATGCGGCTCACCAGCCTGTCGAGCTCTTCCAAAGCACGCAAGCCGACGACTCTCCCTTTTTTCGTCAGATGGATGCGCAAAACGCGCTGATCGTCGGCATCGAGTTTGAAATCGAGGAACCCTTTCTTGTGCAGGGCCCCGAGCACCGTTTTCGCATTCTGATGGGAGCATCGCGCCTTGCGCGCCATATCTCCCAAGGAGGGCTTTTCGTCGAACGAGCTGATCATGGCAAGAAACATGATCTGCCTTCCCGTCAGCTCGTCGAACCGCTTCCTGCCCATCTGCTCGATCTTCTCCGAAAGCGACAGAGCGTCGTCAAGGACACGGTAATAAACCGAATCAGCGTGTTTGCCCGATACCGTGCCACCGCCTCGCTCCAAAAGAATCCCCTTTAATTGATACTTATTTTATAGTAAATATACCGTATTATCGCGTACTTCCGAGTAAAATATATAATTTATTACCATAATACAAGATTTATCCATATATAGAAGTTCTTATGTTTACTTGGCATGCAAGGAGGTGCAACGGAGGGCTCCGCCTTAGACTTGCCGTGAAATGCCCTGCGTGCGATATGCGGTCCGCCGAGATCCTCGAGCGCGATTCGCCGCCTCCGAAACGGACGCTACTCGCCGTGCTCCTTGAGGATTTCCAAAGCGGCCGCATAGCCGCCCGAGCCGTACGAGAGGCATTTCGACACGCGTGCGATCGTCGTCGCCGACGCACCCGTTATCTGCTCGATAGCCGAATAGGACTTGCCCGCGGCAAGCAATCGCGCAACGTCGAGGCGCTGGGAGGTTTCCTTGATCTCCCGAATCGTACACATGTCCTCGAGAAGCGCGAACACGGTATCGGGATCATCGATCTTCGCAAGTGCGAAAGCGAGGTTCTCAACCTCGGGTGTTCTGAGATCGCTCATTTATCTCCCCATCCTCATCAAACCGTATTCGACTGAATCAACGAGCGCGTTCCACGAAGCCTCGATGATATTCTCGGAAACGCCGATCGTGCCCCACACGCCGTTCGCATCGCGCGAAGTGATGACAACGCGCGTGATCGCATCGGTTCCCACATTCTCGTCGAGAATGCGCACCTTGAAGTCCACCAACTCGATGCCCGCGACTTCGGGATAGAACTCGGTGATCGCCATGCGCAGTGCGGTATCGAGAGCGCCAACGGGACCCGTCCCCTCCCCTGTTGCCACGAAACGGTGATCGCCCACATGGATCTTGATCGTCGCCTCGCTCATGGCATCCTTCGCCCGAGCGCCAGAATCCTCGTAGTCGTCCACGATCACGCGAAAGCTCTCGAGCCGGAAATGGGATTTGAACCTGCCGAGATGCGTCTGCAGCAGAATCGCAAGCGAACCGTCCGCAACTTCGTACGAATACCCCTCGTGCTCCCGCTCCTTGATGGTGTCGAGAATCTCCTGGGTCTTTTCAGGTTTATCGGAAAGATCGATGCCGAGGCTCTTCGCCTTTGCGACAAGCGAAGCCTTGCCCGCAAGTTCGCTGACGAGCATACGGGTCGTGTTTCCGACAAGCTGGGGGTCGGCATGCTCGTAGGCTTCGGGGAAACGGGCGATGGCGCTCGCATGGAGGCCGCCCTTGTGCGCGAACGCCGATGCACCGGTATAGGGGTGATGCGTCGGAACCGACATGTTGCACGTCTCCGCCACGAACTGCGATACCGCCGTAAGCTGCCGCAGATTCTCAGGACCCACCGTCGACAGCCCCATCTTGAGTTCAAGATCGGCGATGGTCGTGAGGATGTCGCAGTTGCCCACACGCTCCCCGAACCCGTTGACGGTGCCCTGAACCTGCGTCGCGCCCGCACGGACGGCGGCAAGCGTGTTGGCAACCGCACAGCCCGTGTCGTTATGGCAGTGGATGCCGATCTGCTGGCCGGGAAGGGCTTCGGTGACGGCACGGACGATTTCCTCCACTTCGAAGGGAAGGGCGCCGCCGTTGGTTTCGCACAGATCGATCGAATCGGCTCCCGCGCTGCTTGCCGCCGAAACGCACGCCATGGCGTAATCGGGGTTCGCCTTGTATCCATCGAAGAAGTGCTCGGCGTCGAACACGACGCGCACGTCCTTTGATTTGAGGTAGGCGATCGACTCGCCGATCATTCGCAGGTTTTCATCAAGCGACGTCATGAGCGCGCGAGTCACCTGCTCGTCCCATGTCTTGCCCACGATGGTGACGACCGGCGCTCCGCTCGAAAGCAGATCGGCAAGGCCCCTGTCGTCTTCGGGAGCCGTACCCTTTTTGCAGGTAGATCCGAATGCGGCGATCTTCGCGTGTTTGAGATCCATATCCTGCACGCGCTTGAAGAATGCGATGTCTTTGGGATTGGAAGCCGGGTAGCCGCCTTCGATGTAATCGACTCCGAAGGCATCGAGCCGCTCGACGATGCGCAGTTTGTCTTCGAGGGAAAGCGTGATGCCCTCGCTCTGCTCCCCGTCGCGTAGCGTGCTGTCGTATGTCAGTATGCGCTGTTCCATGCGGCTTCGCTCCCTTTAGGATCGGCGGGTTGCTTCATCGCGCAGACGCGGTCGCAACGAAAGAGCGCCTGCACGTAAGGGGAAAACGAAACCGCTTGGCTGCAATCCGCCGAAACGGTGCACAAGCGGCTTCGCTCTGATTCATGATCGGTTCTAAATCTCGATCAGCCAGTCTGCGTACTCCTCGATGCGGCCGTACACAAGATCGAAGAAACGCTCCTGCAAGGCCCTCGTGATGTCGCCGGGCTTGCCGACCACGCGACCGTCGACGCTTCCGATGGGAGTCAGCTCGGCAGCGGAGCCGGTCATGAACACCTCATCGGCAATGTAGAGATCAGAACGCGTCAGGCTCTCTTCGACAGACGGAATCTCGAGATCATCGGCAAGGCACAGCACCGTGTCGCGCGTGATGCCCTCGAGCAGGCCGTCGGAAAGCGGCGGCGTCGAAAGGATGCCGTCGCGGACGACGAACAGGTTCTCGCCGGTGCCTTCGCACACGAGCCCCGCCTCGTTGAGCATGATGGCTTCCGCATACCCATGCGACTTCGCCTCGAGCTTGGCGAGGATCGAGTTCATATACGACGCCGTGGCCTTGATCGCGGGCGGGATCGCGTTGTTCGAACGCTGGCGCCATGACGACACGCCCACGGCAACGCCGTTCTCAAGCGCGTCTGCCCCAAGATAGCTGTCCCACGGCCATACGGCGATGGCGACATCGGCCGGAGCGCCCGTCGGATCGACGCCCATGACGCCGTACCCGCGGTACACGATCGGGCGGATGTAGCAGGCGGGCAGGTTGTTCTTGCGGATGAGCTCCACCGTTGCATCGCACAGCTCGTCCACCGTGTACGGCAGGTCGATCAAAACCATCTTGCAGCTGCGGTGCAGACGCTCCATATGGTCGCGCAGGCGGAATACGTAGCTCTTCTTGGAATCGGGATCCTGGTAGCAGCGAATACCCTCGAATACACCCGAACCGTAGTGGAGCGAATGCGAGAGTACGTGCGTGTTGGCCTCTGCCCACGGCACCATCTCGCCATTTTTCCAGATGTAGTCGACTGGTGTTATGTCAGCCATCCCAGATCCCTTCTCTTCTCGCCGTTTGGGCAGGTTGATGAATCTGTTCATTGTACTCCAATCGGCTAAAGCGAGAGAAGTTTTCTGGCAGCGGGAGAATTAATCAACGAAAGGCACAGATTGGCGGACGGCAGCGCGGGCAGAACCTCTTTGCGGAGATCTGCCCGCCTGGCCATTATCGACCGAACAAAGCCGCATATCGTAGCTATTCGCCGCCCAAAGCATCCTCCACCGCAGCAATAATCGCCTTGCTCGTTATCGTCGCGCCCGAAACGATATCGACATCGAGCGTCCCCTTTTCGGCTATCGCCGCAGGGATCGACACGATGGCATCGCCGGCGATGGATGGCGTTTCGCTTTGCTCAAGTATTTCCACACCAGTAATCGCTGACCCATCTGAAGAAACCCTCACAACAATCGGGCCCTTTTTCCCTTCAGCTACGCCGATGCTTTCACCGCTTTCAACTTCGTACTGCGATTTATCAACCTCTTGCCCAAACACCGCCAACGTGGAAGGCGCAAAATTGGGCATGCCATCCATAACCGACTCCTGCAGGTTGTCGGTTTTTGCGGCAGCCGCATTTCGTCCGGAAATACGACCGAATATCATACCGCCCCCCAGATTGCATGACCCTTGGTAATGGTTCGACCAAATGTCCCCTAACTCGCCTGCTTCGTACAGGTGGGGAATCGCTTCGCCTCTGGGCGTGAGCACTTCGCCCTTCTCGTTTTTAACCGGCCCGCCCTGCGTGTTCACCAAAGTATGAGTTAATTTGACTGCATAAAACGGAGCTTCGCTGATCGGGCTCAGGTCACCCTTTCTCCCAAAGGCCAGATCAACTCCTTCCGCACAGAAACGATTCCATTTTTCCGTCTCGGCGATAAGGTTTTGGGCAGCCTCCTCATCGAATCCCATAAGAGAAGCGAGCTCTTCAAGCGTCTCCGCTTTGAGAATCCACCCTTTTTCGATCTCTTCCCGTCCATCAGACGACCACGATTTATACAGCGGCCCTTTTTGGAATATCGCTTGATCAAGGACTTCATATGTCACTTCAGGCAAAACGGGGACATGCCATGTGCCGGCATAGTTGAGGTGCCCATGATTAGTGGCTCCCGTATCCGTTTCACTGATAAACCGCGTACCGTTCCCTCCAACGAGAATGCCCTTTAAATCGCTATCGTACTTCCACGTGCAGTCAAGCGTATCGGGATCGACGAACTCGAAATTGTTCGTTTGCATGTTTCCCATATGCCATAGATCGCATCCCACCTCCATGGCCATCCTGATGCCGTCTCCGGTGTTATGGAGAGAGCGGCCAAGCGATTTCCATCCATGATACCCATTGTAGCTTTCGAGCATTTCATCGTTCGATTCGTAGCCACCCGTGGTCAAAATCACACCGCCCCTTGCACGAACATTTACGGTTTGCCCATCGACTTCGATTTCGATACCGTGAACGATTTTCGTAAGCGGATCCTGAATAAGATGCGTACCAGCCGCCTCATACCAAACGTCGATGTTATCGGACCTATCCGCTACAGCCTGCCGAAACAGCTTGTAGGCCGCACCGTCGCCACGACCCTCATGAACAGTTATCACCCTAAATGATTCCGACCCTTCCATTTCGGGGTATTCGATCTTCCCCTCGACAAACGCAGGCTCCTCAGCGCCGAGGTATTCTATCCATTTTTTGTTTTCAACCATTTCCTTGCAGTATGCTTCGATGATGGCATCGCTCGGCGTATTGTAGTCGCCGCGCATTGCTTTTACGTAGGAAATCGCATCATCAAGATCCTCCGACCAGCACAGCAACTGCATGCAGGCGATCGAGTTACCGCCCGCCTCGGATTCGGGCGCTTTCTCGATAAGAAGAACCTTCGCCCCCTCGTCGGCCGCGGCGATGGCGCTGTTTGCGCCCGCTCCCCCGAAACCAACTACGACAACATCGTATTCGGCACTCCAATCCACGCTCTTTTCAAAGGCCCCGTCGCTTTTGAGCTCTCCTGCCGACGACGCTTGGGGACTGCATCCCCCAAGCAGGGAGGCTCCCAGGATGCCCGTAGTGGCAATCGCCGAACCCGTGATGAATCCTCTCCTTGTATACATACCCTCCATGATGAATCCTCCTTAGTCCGCAGAATCATATCCATCCCCACAGCGGCAGAGCCCGAAAGCACACAGCTGCATCGGCGAATCGCATGCTCCCATTCCAAAAGGATGAGGGCATCCCATAAAAGCCTTTTTGGGTCTGGAAACGCCTCCCATAAAACATGTAATTTTGCTCTGGTGCCTTTTCGCCACGCCAAATCTGCAGCTGCAAATCGAGCCAAAGCGGACAAGCCGTGCTATTCTTTCACTATGGGAAAAGGGGAGCGCAAAACTATAGTTTTCGCAACGCTCGGCATGGCGTTTTGGTGGCCAATGCTGAGGAACAGCGTGGTCGGCTTTATTTTCTCTCCCTCGACTGTCGGGGAAATCCAAAGCCAAATCGAACTATGGGTCTTTATTGCCACGGCAGTCGTTCTTTCTTTAGGATTCGCATTCGCTTCGGCAAAAGGAGCGAAGAGACGCTTGACCTCCAACGCCTTCCCCATGGCGTCTTGTTTCGCGGCAAGCACATTGAGCTTGGTGGTTTTTCTTTTCTCGGGAACACCGCATATCGGCATCCTCATAGCAGACTCCATTGCCCTTGCATGCGCCTATGTGGTGTTGCCTTTTGCGTGGGGCTCGATCTTGATTCGCGAAATGGGGGCATCGCCCAAGCGCTTGCTGCTTGTTCTTGCCGCCTCGTACACCGTCAGCTTCTTCATCGGATATCTCTCATACCTTCCTTCGCCCTTCGACCTCATCAGACCAATCGGAGCTCCAGCGCTCTCAGCTCTTGCATGGTATGCGTGCTCACGGCAAGTTTCTGCCAAAACTCCAAGCTGCAACCAAGCATCAGGGAGCTCTCGGAAGGGAGGCAGTCTCTATGTTCTCGTACTCGTCCTTTTCCTGGTGAGCAGTATCGCCACCGGGTTTATAAATCTCGGCTCAGTTTCGTACCAACCCTCGTTCGATACCTTAATCCGCGACACGCTCAACATTGGCGTCACGGCATCGCTTCTCGTGATCATAGGCCTGTCAAAACATATGGAGAGAATCAAGTTCTCACTCATAGTCGTATTGGCCGTCGTATTGTTTGAGGGAATTTTCATCGCAACGATATTTCAGCAAAGCTGGTTTTTCGCTGGAACGGGTCTCATGCAAACAAGCAAATCGTGCTTCTCGCTTTTGCTGTATATGCTTGTCCTTATCGAAGCAGCGCCGAAAACCAATCCGGAAGCCACCATTCTTATCAGATTCGTCCTCCCGACAGCGGCAAGCAGTTTCATCAGTTATCTTGCTGTTCCCTTTTGCGCTTCCCTCTTCAGCGTCTCATACAGTGATTTCTGGGGACTTCTATCCCTTTTGATGGGCTTCCTTCTTGGCGTGTTTCTTTTTGGGTTTCTCTCCTCCATCGTCGTCAAATACCTGCCGCGCAGCGAACAAGCAGACGCGGGCGGCTCAGAGGCCGCAGTCGTCGCCACGATGATGAAAGGCGAATACGGACTCACCGACAAAGAAACCGAAGTTCTAACTCTTCTCTTGGAGGGCAACACGTACAAGAGAATCGCATCACTGCTCTATGTAAGCGACAGCACAGTACAATCGCATGCAAAGAGCATCTATCGCAAGGCAAACGTACATACAAAACAGGATCTCGTCGATCGCGCAGCCAGCATGCGTGACGAGATCCTGTAGCATACAACAGTCTAGCGCATGCCGCGCTGAACGTCGCCGCCCTGGCCGGCGGGCATGCCGCCTCCTCCCCTGCCGAGGCCGCCCATGCCGCCGGTCGCGGTGGTCGAAGCGGTGATCTCGGTTGCGATGCCGCCGGAAACCGCGCCCGCGTCGGTGTAGCCATCGGCGTTCGCGCCGGAAACCGCGCCGCCGACGACCAGCTGGTAGGTGCCGCCTTCCTCGAAGGCTGGCGAGCTTGCAAGCACCATGCCGAATTGCTTGGTCGGCGTGTAGGATACAAGCACGTTGCCCTCCTCGTCGGTGATGGCGACCGACTGGTTCGCACTGCCGCTTATCGTATTGAACGAGAAGGGCTGCTCGCCGCTCGTAAAGTTCTGCGCCATGCCCGTCGAGCCGACCATGAGAACCGTTCCGCCCGTTATGGTTGCGGACAGGTCGTAGTCGAATGCGCCGTCGCCGCCGCTCGTGGGCCCCGAGACCAAAAGCACGCCGCCCGTGATTTCAACGTATCCGTTCGAATCGACTGCGTCGCCATCGGCTTCGAGCACCGTGTAGCCGCCTGTGATCTGGATGAGGCAGTTCTCATCGCCCATCGTGGCTCCACCCTCGGCGAACGCGTTGTCGGGCATGCCGCCGTTCTGCATGCGCTCGCTGGATTCCTCGTTCGATCCCCCGAACGACCCGCCGCCCGGACCCATGCCGCCCGTTGGCGCTTCACCCGTAGGCGCGGTTCCGTCTTCGGGCATCGCAGGCACCTCGCCAGTTGCGACATCGGCTCCGTCAGGCCCGCTCGGCATCTCGCCATCCGCGATAGCTGCACCGTCGGTGGTTGCCCCCTCGCCCGTCGGCGGCTCCCCCCCCGCCGCGTCGGGATCTTCGGCAGTTGCGGCACCGTCTGCGGCGCTATCCGAAGCGCTCGTGCTGCTTGCTTCCGCCGCCGCCTTGTCGGCGGGCGTTTCGGCCGCAGCGGCGTTGATGGCATCGTCGCTTGCGACGATATGGGTGTCGCCGCCGTTAATGTAGAGCTTCTCGGCCTCGTAGCCCTCGTAGCAGCTTTGGATGTCGATCATGCCGCCGTCGATGGCGAGCGAGGTTTCGGCATGCACCGCATCGTCGCCCGCGTTGATGGTGATATCGCCACCCGAAATCAGGGCGTCGAGATCGCTGTGCATCGCATCGTCGGCAGCGTCGATCACCACTGTTCCGCCCGTGACGCGAAGGTAGGTGACCGCTTGTATGCCGTCGTCTCCCGCCACAAGGTTGAACGTTCCGCCGTCGATGGACACGAATCCGCGCACCTCATCGGTGCCCTTGTTCGATTTGATGCAATCTCCTCCGGCGACAACGCTAAACGTTCCATCGAGGATCTTCACGCAATCGCGGCCGCGCAACCCGTCCTCGACCGCATCCACGGTATAGGTGCCGCCCGTGATTACGAGATCGTCTTTGGAGCAAACGGCATGCCGATACGAGCTCGTCACGCTGAGCGCGCCCGACCCGTTGATCGTCAGGTCTTCCCTGCTGAACAGCGTTGCATACGGTTCGTCGGAATCATCCTCGAGCACATACTCCGCGCCGTCTGTCAGCGTGTTCTTCGAGCCGTCGGCAAGCGTGATGAAGCACTTATCAGTCTGCTTGATGTAGACGGCGGGGCCGTCTTCGTTGTGGATGGTTACGCCGTCGAACACGATCTGCACCTTCACGGTATCGTCGGTTTCCACCACAAGCTGCCCGTCGGTCAGCTCGCCCGATACGATATAGGTTCCCTCGTCGGTTATCGTCACCGTCGAACCGTCGACAACCGCTCCCGACCCCTCGACCGTCGAGCCCGATTGCGAGAGCGCGACATGTGTGGCAGACGCTTCATCGTAGGTCGAATCCTGATCGCGATCGGTGTATTCGAAATCCATACCTGCGATATCGGCAGCCGATACGACATCGCTGCTCGCCGTTGTCGTATCCGACGAGACCGACGAACCAGAAACGCTCGCCGTGTCGGCGCTCGTGGCATCCGATGTCGAACATCCCGGCAGGCACAGCGCTGCCGAAAGCCCGATTGCCACAATGGAGGCTCCAACCGTCTTGCGTGTTTTCTTATATGGAAGATGGGTTCTCATAGCTACAGCACATCCCTTGCGGCGGCCATTCTGCCGCACGTTATCTTGAGGTTTCCGTTTCGGTAGCGCAGTTCGTCGATCATGCCCTTCTCGTATTCGGGGCCTTTGAGCCGGATCTCGTATTCGAGCAGAAAGAGGCTTCCCATGTTGGTGGTCTGCACCTCGATGAGCTCGTGCGCCGCGGTATAGCGATCGAACACGTCGTCGAAGAGGCCCGTGTAATCGAGATCTTCGGGAATCGTGATTTTGAGCGACTTTCCCGGCTCCTTCTTCTTGCCGAACGGGGAGATAACGTACACGACGTTCGCGATACCCACGATCACGGTGAATGCAGCCGCAAGCCACAGATATCCCATGCCCGTAGCAAGGCCGATCGCCATTGCGAAGAACACGCTGCCGATATCCTTGGCGCTGCCGGGGATGGAGCGGAACCGAACAAGGTTGAACACGCCCATGACGGCGATGCCCGCGCCGATGTTGCCGTTGACGAGCGTGATGACCATCTGCACGATGAGCGGAAGCAGGGCAAGCGTTACCACGAAGTTCTTGGAGTAGTTGTGCTTGAACATGTAGATGAGGGCCACAAGGCAGCCGAGCGCAATCGATACGCCGCAGCATAGGAGAAAATCGATCGACGAAACGCTGCCGACAAGCGCCTCGCTCGTTCCGAATACCGATGTGAACATTGAATCAAGCACAGGTCCCGCTCCTCTCGTTTACGCGCGCATGACGTCCGCGGATCGCTTTCGCGCCCACCTGCCTACCGACGACCGCTCCTCCGCGATCGACATCGGCAACGCCCGTGTGGCGTCCTGATTTTCCATATTCTTGCGCGAGGCGTGCGACGGAAGGGCCCGCTCCCCGCACCGCACATCCGCGCTCCGAAGCCGAAACCGCCACCTGGCTGCGCACCGCCAACGGCGCCCCTCCCAAGAGCGAAAGGTATGCCGTCCCGTATTTCGAGAACGACTGCGGGTATGCATGCGCCGCGCTGAGCTCGGCAGCAAGCCATGAGGGCAAAGGGCCAGCATTCTTGATTTCCATGATCACCTCACCAGGACCGATCAGCGGAGCCAACCCGCAGGAATCTGCGAGAGCCTTCGCATTCGGGTCGGCCGAAATGCCGGTATCGAAGGTGATCCGCAGCTCGCTGCCCGAAGGATCGGCATATGCGCTGCGGTCGCATACAACGAGCATCGAGGGAGCGAGCCTTCCATAACGCTCGCGGAAGAAATCGATCTCGTGCGCTATCTGGATGCTCCGGCCCGAAAGCGACTGCTCCGCCGCCAGCGGGTCGGCAAGTGGATTAGCGGCGCACGCACGCTCGTAGGATTCGCCCGATAGATATGCCCGAGCCGCCGCGAGCGTCATCGATACGCGTCTTTTGTAGACGATTCTCTTGAACTTCTTTTTAATCTCGACGAACGCCTGAGCATCGTCGGCGGGCTCGCCGTACACGCGCAAGCGAAGCTTCTCCTTATAGAGGGGTTTGTCGAGCGAGCGCTCGATCAGCCCATATTCAGGCGTATCGAAATAGAGGCTCCGCACCGTCGAAAACCCGAATTCCGAAAGCTCGAGGCGCTCCTCGACCGCAGCAAGCACGCGGCTGTGCTGCCCGGGCTTCAGGCGGTACTTCATCTCCTTGCGTGCGAAAACATCTGAAAACGTAGTCATGTCGTCTTTCCTTTCCCTTGACGGCACCTCGGCACTCGAAAGGCATGCGGAGGTTCCGATCGTGGAATATGCTAAAGCTGCTACCTTAAATTGCCCTGAATGCGGAAAACACCGGCGATCCGTTCACGGGGCGGATGGAGTTTCAGGGCAATTTAAGACAAGCGGCTACAATGGAGACGGCACGATAAACACGAACGCCGAAGCCCGCAAGACCGGCGGAAAGGAGCGCGACATCATGCAGATCCTCGTCGTCGAAGACGACGCGCGCCTCGCAGCCGCCCTTGGGCACATACTCGAAGAGAACGGCTATGGAGTCGATCTCGTTCACGATGGCGCCTCCGGCCTCGATTACGGCGAGAGCGATATCTACGACGTCATCATCCTCGATGTAATGCTTCCCAAAATGAACGGGTTCGATGTCGTGGCCGAGCTGCGCCGCCGCAAAGTGATCACGCCCGTTCTCATGCTTACCGCACGCGACGCTATCCCCGAAAAGATCACCGGACTCGACAGCGGAGCCGACGATTACATGACAAAGCCGTTCTCGCCTGCCGAGCTACTCGCCCATCTGCGGGCGCTAACCCGCCGACAGGGCGAAATCGTGTTCGAAACCGTGGAATTCGCCGATATTTCACTGAACCTCGAAAGCTTCGATCTCTCCTGCAGCAAGAAAACCATCCATCTCGGCTTGAAGGAATTCTCCATCCTGAAGATCCTCATGCTCAACCCCAACCAGGTTATTTCGAAGGAAACGCTCATCGCCAAAGTGTGGGGCATCGAATCGAGCGCCGAGGACAACAACGTCGAAGCGTACATCTCGTTTTTGAGGAAAAAGCTCAAGTTTCTCGGCTCTCGCGCGGTGATCGAAACGCTGCGCAAAGCCGGCTATCGGCTTGTCGCCGAAAGCGGAAACGATAATGCCGGCGACCAGGCAACGAGCGGCACATCCGCCGAGGTTTCCCGATCCGAAGCGAGGGCGGCTTCATAGACGCCACGCTGAAAAAGCTCCGAGTCAAATTCGTGGCCATCATCATGGCGATGGTAGCCGTTGTGCTGCTTGCCATTTTCTCCATCATCTGCGTCATCAACTACCAACAGGCGGTTGCCGACGTTTACGCAACGCTCGAATCCGCAATCGATCATGACACCATGCCAAAAAAAGAACCGCTCGCTTCTGCGATTTCCCCCGCCACGAGCGATCGGTCGGGCGAATCGTCCGCCGAAACCGACGGCAGAATGCCGTTCGAAATCGGCGGAAAGGGCGAGGGCAAGCGCTTCATCCCCGTTGCCGTATACGAGATCGAATCAGACGGGACGCTTGCTGCGGTCTCCGACGCCACAACCGCCTCCATGACCGACGATGTGCTTTTGCAGGCAGCCGAGCAAATCGCCTCGGTTCCTGACGGATCGGGCTTGCTCGACCCGGTCGGCCTCTTCTACGTCAAACACACCAACGAAAACGGAGCCTTCGTCGCATTCGCCGACAAAGGGTCAGCCGAAGAATGGCAGACGCTTGCCCTTACCCTTGCCGGCGTAGGCATCATCGCCCTGCTGGCTTTTTTTGCAATCAGCCTCTTCTTTTCAAAATGGGCCCTCAAACCCGTCGAAGAGTCCTGGAACAAGCAGCAGCAGTTCGTCGCCGATGCATCTCACGAGCTCAAAACGCCGCTTACCGTTATGCTTGCAAATGCTTCGATTCTGCTCAAGCACCCCGAAAAAACCGTGGCAAGCCAGAGCCAATGGGTGGAGGCGATCGAAACAGAGGCCGAAAACATGCAGAAGCTGGTGGAAGACATGCTCTTCCTGGCAAGCACGGATGCGCCGAAGAGAGACCGTATCCACACGCCGATCAATCTGAGCGACATGGTCGAGCGCAACCTGCTGCAGTTCGAATCGCTTGCCTACGAGAGGGAAATCGACGTGGCTTCAAACGTCGAGGAAGGCATCTGGATCACGGGCAATGCTCTGCGCCTCGAGCGGCTTATCAGCACGCTTCTGGACAACGCGTACAAGTACGCAGGCGATGGCGGTCGCATCGAGGTCGCACTCGCAAGCACGTCGCAGCGCATCGAACTGCGTGTCGCTAACTCGGGAACACCGATCCCAGAGGCGGACTTGCCTCGCATCTTCGACCGCTTCTACCGAGCTGACAAGGCGCGCGAACGCAGCATCGGAGGCTACGGCCTCGGCCTTGCCATCGCACGCGAGGTGGCCGAGGAGCACGGCGGCACCATCTCCGCCCGCAGCTCGGAAGCCGAAAGCACCGTGTTCGTCGTCGCGTGGGATGCGAAACTCGCCTGCGATCCCGATGTCGCTCAATAGGGCGGATCAAGCGTCTCAGGACGCCTCCCCTGCACAACCCGCTTTGGAAGCCCACAGGCAGGCCTACCGAACAGGCGCATACCGCAAGCGGGGGCTCGACCGGAACCGTCCCGGTCGAGCCCCCGCATTATCACGCAAAAAGCGAGCTGCTCCGATTCTCCGAAGGCGCCCGGCTACGCCTTGGCCAAAGACTTGCCGGTCAGATACCCGAACGTCAAGCAGGTGGACCCCAGATTGAAACCGGGCACCAGCAGCGTATAGAGATTGCTGTACATGTCTCCGACCATCGTTCCCACGTTATACAACCCTTCGATGGGGTTGTCGTCGGCGTCGCACACCTGCATGTCGGCATTCGTGCGCAGTCCTCCCATGATGGTGAGCATATCCTCGCCTTTGTACTTCATCCCATAGAAGGGGCCCGTCGTGATCGGGCTGAGCAGCTGCGGCCTCTTGTGGAAATCCTCATCGACGCCGGCCTCGGCAAGTTCGGAGTACCGCGCCACCGCCTTGACCGCCTCGTCAATCGGCAGCCCGAGCAGCTCAGCAACCTCTTCGACGGTCTCGCCTTTCACCATGGTGGGGTTGCTTTGCGTGCAAGCCGTCTCCCACCCTGCGATAACATCCTCGGGCGTCATGGTACCCGACCCGTACGGCGCCGCCGCAGGCCATTTGAAAAACGACGCCGCACCCGTATCCCAGATTCCATAGGCTGCCTGATCGGGAAGTTGCATCAGGGCGTTTGCCAAGAAGCTGTTGGTCATATCCTCGTTGCCGAAACGCTCTCCTCGGGCATCAAGCAACAACCCAGTCGATGGCGAGGCCGTGGCACCAGGGCCGCCCGTGAACACCATGGGCGTGCACAACGAGCTATGCTGCCACGCTGCGCCGATCCAGAGTCCCATCTTGTGACCGTCGCCGGGCATCAAGCCGCCGAACTGGAACTGGGCGTCGTAGGTGTCTTTGTTGTCGTTCAGAAACGGCAGTACGCTCGGACAGTATTTGGCGACCATCTCCCGGTCTCCCGAAAAATCGCCCGTCGCCATGACGATGCCCTTTTTTCCTGCATACTTCACGTACGCCCCGTCGGGGTTCTCGGCGATGACCGCACTCACCCGGCCCGCACCGTCATCCTCGCGGACAAGCTGCTTGGCAGTCGTCGAATAAAGGTACTTCACGCCCGCACGCTCGCCTTCGGCAACCAGAACCTCAACGACCAAAGGTCCGCCCATGCCGGTCGATACGATCTCCCCGCCCATGAAGCTGTGGCCGCCGACCACAGACGTGTTGACGCCAGCGCTCTCATCGGCGACGAAATTCTCGATCACGCACTCGTATCCCGCAGCTTCCACTTTGTCGAGCAGCCAGTTCATGGTCTCTTCGCTATGATTGTAGAAGCGATACCATTTGCGCTGATCGATGTTCCAACTCGATGCCATCATTTCCTTTTTGAAGAACTCGCCGATATTGGCGCCGTAAGGATCGCTCAACCCGACCTCGTCAAGAAGCCTGCTTTTGAACGCATGGAACGTACCGCCACGGGCAACCGGCGCCGTGCCCGCGCATATGAGCGTGACCGACGCGCCCTCTTCCGCCGCAGCCAGCGCCGTCACAAGGCCCGAGACCCCAGCTCCGATGACGATGATATCGTCTTCCACCGTTTCCGCGATATCGCTCTCCGCAATCGGCTCGGGGGGAATCTCGAACGCCCATTTGCCTTCCACGACAGAAGCGGTAACCCCCTCAGACGATGCCGCCGCAGAAGCTGCTTCCGGCTGCCCCCCCTGCTGAGGACTGCACCCCGCAAGAGCGCCAAGCGCGGTTACCGCGCCAATGGCAACCGACCCCTTGAGAAACCCGCGGCGATCGACGCATGCTTTGTTACCCATATCTCCCTCTTTCTTCTTTCGCTTCCCTTTCGGAAACGCACCATCGCGTTTCACCGTGCACTATGCGGAAAGCAAGGGAGTCTGTAACTCGCTTTTCAGTGATGAACTTAAAAACAGACGTATCACCACCCAAGGGTGATACGTCTGTTTGAGCTGATCACGATACCTATGGGCGGTTCGGACCAATCGGTGCACGTGCGCTACGAAAAGGGCAATCCGATCGAGGCGCCATCACGGCCGAGCGCAGCGGTTTCCTCGTCGAGCAGCTCTTCCATTTCGCTTCTCGAATGGATTCCCAGTTTCTGGTAAATATGGCGAATATGGGTCTTCACCGTGTTCTCGGATAGCACCAAGCGCTTGGCGATCTGCTTGGCATTGACGCCGAGGGCAAGCAGTCGGAATATCTCGCTTTCGCGTTGGGTGAGCGCAAATGCCCGAACCACCCGCTCGCAGCCGAGTTCGAACTTCGACTCTTCGGCTTTCTTCAGCAACAAGAGCTCGGATTTCTTCTGCTTCGAGAAAACGAGCACGAGAAGAACGACTGCCGCGAAAAGAGCGACCACGCTCACGGCGTACAGCCCCATGGCGACATCGGGTATCGCGCCGATCAGAATCGTGCCCATAAGCTGACCGAGCTGAAAGCAGAAAAACGACAGCGCACCGATACGCGTAACCGACGTCGTAGAGTTCGCGCATGCAAGCACGACGAAGAACCAGAGCAGCCCGTAAAAATACGACGAACACGCCAAGAGGATCGGCAGAGCGACGGGAATCCCCGACGCTAGCAACGGCACCGTCACCAACCCAAGAGCAAGAACCGGAATGGCGATCTGGTACAGGTACTCCGCGGGATTCTTCTTAATGAACAACAGCGCGCTCAGCATCAGCAACGCTCCGCCGGCCAAGCCGCCGAGGGAGTCCGTCGGCGAAAGCACGGTCATCGTCGGCGTGAAACCTATCGTGAGCGCCCGAACGAGCCCATAGCAAGCGCCGACGAACAACGCCGCCACGACGAATACCGGAAGGGTCACGTCGCTTTGCACGACCACGCGGTCGATGAGCGCGCCGGGCGCTCCTTTCTGGGAGTTCCCGAGCCGAGCGAACAAAAACCCGTACACCAGTATCAGCACAACCGTAAACCCGAGGACGAAAGCAGGAGGCAAGAGCGCGATGACGAGATAGAGCAGGACGCCGAAGAATTGATGCGCACCTGCGTAGAGCAGCACCATCTGAAGCCGCATACCCGAAAAAAGCTCTGCGAAGAAGACGAAGGAGAAGCCCGTGCCGAAACCAGCCAGAGCGCCTGCGAGCGGAAGAAGCACTGGAGCGAGCAACTGCAGTTTGATCGCGAACAACATCGAGGCACCCACTACCAGAAAAGCGCAGGAGACGGTCACCCACGCAGCGTTTCCGACCGCATGCGCTTCTTTGCTCGGCCTGAGGGCCGCCAAGAACAGGGCCACGAGATTTCCGAACAGCGAATAGAACCATATGGCATCGGGACCGCTGGGGGCAGCTTCGCTCGGGTGAATACTCGAAAACGAAAACAGCAGGTTAACGTATCCCCAATAGGAGATGCCGGCGATGAGCAGCGGCCAGTTGAGCGCCGCGCGATAGCCTTCTTTGCTTTTCTGCGTATCCATATCACCCCGCTTCCGTCCGCAACGCCATTCCTGTACCACGACGAAGCGCCGCCCGAGCCAACGGGCGGCGCTGTTCCGTTTCCCGTTACCGGAACTGCCCTAAACGTAGAACAGGATATCGTTGTAGGTGGGAACCGGCCAGTGATCGCGATCGGTGAGCTTCTCAAGCAGATCGATCTCGGTGCGCAGCGCCTCCATGAGCGGCGTTCCCTCGTGCGCGTAGCGGTTCGCCTTCTCCTGCTCGTCCTCGAGCGCCTCGACTTCCTTATGGAACGTATCGAGCGCCTTGAGCGCCGAGAACGCCTTCGCCACGCCGTCGAGCAGTTTGCCGAGCGTCTCTTCCTGCTGGGTCGTATCGGCTCCAGGAGCCGCCGCCTTGATCGAATTGAGCGTCGAAGCGAGCTCGCCGATGTATTCGTTGATAGCGGGCAAGTACGTACGGCGCGCCATGCGCTTCATCACGCGGATTTCGATGTTCAGAAGCTTGTTGTATTTCTCGAGCTTCACTTCGTAGCGGCTGTGCACCTCGGCCTCGTTGAGCACGCCGAACTCTTCGAACAGATCGATGCTCTTCTGATCGATGTAGCATGGCAGGGCATCGGCGGTCGTGCGATGGTTCGCAAGCCCGCGCTTTTCCGCTTCGATCGGCCATTCGTCGGAATAGCCGTTGCCGTTGAAGATGATACGCTGGTGATCGGTGAGCGTGCGCTTGACGTAAGCGATGGCGGCCGCCTCGAATTCGGCACCCTCCTTGCCTTCCATTTCATCGGCGAATTCCTTAAGGCTCTTCGCCATGGCCGTGTTGAGGATCATGTTCGCATCGGACAGGTTCACCGCCGAACCGGGCATGCGGAACTCGAACTTGTTGCCGGTGAACGCGAACGGGCTCGTGCGATTGCGATCGGTGTTGTCTTTGAGGAAGTTCGGCAGCACCGCCACGCCCAAGTCCATGGCAACCTTCTCGGCGTTGCAGTACTCATGGCCGTCGATGAGCGCATCGACGATCTCGCCGAGCTCGTCGCCCAAGAAGATCGAGATGATCGCAGGCGGCGCCTCGTTCGCACCCAAGCGATGATCGTTGCCCGCAGAGGCAACCGACATGCGAAGCAGCTCTTGGTATTCGTCAACGGCCTGGATGACGCCGGTGAGAAACACCAGGAAACGCAGGTTGTCCATAGGGGTGTCGCCCGGGTCGAGCAGGTTCACCTTGCCTGCCGAAATGGACCAGTTGTTGTGCTTGCCCGAACCGTTGATGCCCTCGAACGGCTTCTCGTGCTGCAGGCAGACAAGCCCGTAGTGCGATGCCAGAAGGCGCATCTTCTCCATGGTAAGCAGATTTTCGTCGATGGCGCGGTTCGTGTTGGTGTAGATGGGCGCGAGCTCGTGCTGCGCGGGAGCGACCTCGTTGTGCTTGGTCTTTGCCGGCACGCCGAGCGCCCACAGCTCGTTGTCGAGCTCCTTCATGAACTCGTTGACCGAGGGGCGGATGGCTCCGAAGTAATGCTCTTCGAGCTCTTGGCCTTTGCACGGCGGTGCGCCGAACAGCGTGCGGCCGGTCAAAACGAGGTCCTGGCGCTGCGCGTAGTCTTTTTCGGAGATAAGGAAATACTCCTGCTCGGAGCCAACCGTGGTCACCACATGCTTGTCACCGTCTCCGAAGTGCGCAAGTACGCGCTTCGCCTGCACTTCGATCGCGCTCATCGAACGCAGAAGCGGCGTCTTCTTGTCGAGCGCCTCGCCGGTATAGGAGCAGAACGCCGTGGGGATGCAGAGCACTTCGTCCTTGATGAACGCGTAGCTCGTAGGATCCCAAGCGGTGTAGCCGCGCGCCTCGAACGTTGCGCGCAAGCCCCCCGAGGGGAAGCTCGATGCGTCGGGTTCGCCCTGAATGAGCTCTTTACCCGAAAACGTCATGATGGCGCGACCGTCGGCCGTCGGATCGAGGAAGCTGTCGTGCTTTTCGGAAGTGATGCCGGAAAGGGGCTGGAACCAGTGCGTGTAGTGCGTAGCCCCGCGCTCGATCGCCCATTCCTTCATCGCATGGGCGACGACGTTGGCAACCTCCTCGTCGAGGGGCTTTCCCTCCTTGATGGTTTTCGCCAAAGTCTTGTACGTTGCAGAGGGCAAGCGCTCCTGCATCGTGTAGTCGTTGAAAACCATCGTGCCGTAGTTTTCTGAAACTTTCGCCATGTTGTTAACACTCCTCACCTGTTGCCTTTTCGCAGACAGCGTGTTCGATGCCGAGCAACGGTCTTTCTGTTTTATAGACCGATACAATATCACGAGGTCGCATCAATACACACGATTAACTTGCCGTTACCAAACTATCGGCGCAATGTTTCGGGCAGTTTTCGGAGCCGAGAACTTTTCATTTCGCCGATCGCGCCAAGACGGCTGCGATCGGCTGCCGCAAACGTCTCGGCGCACGCCGAAGGCTCGCACCCGAAAGCAGCACATTTTCTCGGCAAAACCGCTCAGTTCGGGTATCATCGGTGATTGCCCGAAGACAATCGCGCAGAGAACTGCCGGAAGGACGTCATGACAGCAGGAACCACCGCAGAACCGCATACCATCGATACCGCCACCGGCAAAGAAGCGCCCGCGGAGATCTCGTCGCAGCGCGTGTACGAGATATTCTCCGCCATCGCCAAGAAGTACGAGCGGTTCAATGCCATATCGAGCTTCGGCGCATACAAAGGCTGGCTCAAAGGCATGATAGAAGCAGCCCCGATCACCGAAGAGAGCAGCATCCTCGATATCGCGGGGGGCACGGGAGACGTCTCGTTCACCATCGCCTGCTCTGCGCATCCTGCGCATATCCAGATCACCGATCTTGTTCCCGAAATGCTCGAGGTGGCGAAAACGCATTACGACGAAGGATCGGGATGCGGCGTGCCAATCGATTTCGAGGTGGTCGACGCCCAGAACATCCCCTACGACGACGACAGCTACGATATCGTGACCATGGCCTACGGCATTCGCAACATGCCCGATCGGAATCGCGCGCTGGGCGAGATCCACCGCGTGCTCAAGCCTGGCGGCACGCTCGTGTGCCTCGAATTCTCAACGCCACCCAACCCTGTTTGGCGGGCGTTGTACGGATTCTACCTCAAGCACATGATCCCGTTTTGGGGCGGACTCATTACCGGCGACAAGGAAGGGTTCGTGTACCTGAGCAAATCGATCAAGGCTTTCCCCGATCAAACGACATTCGCCGGCATGCTCGAAGATGCCGGATTCCACGACGTCGCGTGGCGAAACTTCACAGGAGGCATCGCCGCAGTGCATACTGCGGTCAAATAGAGGGCTTCCGGCGTCATCATGCGCTGTTCGGCGGGCGTACATGTAATTTCAGCCTATCGGCATGATCACATGCGCCGCTTAACGAGTATGATGGGCATATGGAAACCCCCAAGCGAAATACGAACCGCTCGCCGCGGCCGAAACTCTGGACGCCCGTATTCGTCCTGATCGTCGGATTGGCGCTCTTCTGCTTCGTTGTTGGCCAGGCAGTCAACGCCGGCACCTCGGTCTACATCGACCTTCGAGGCGGAACGGCTCTGTTTTCGGGTCTGCTTGCCGCCGTGTTCTCCATCGCAGCGGGTGCGGCGCGCCTGGTCTGCGGACCTGTCATCGATTCGAAGGGCCGCGCGTTCACCATGACGATCGGCGCCGCGTTCCTTGTTGCAGGCTCGGCCGGGCCCCTCGTATCGGACGAACTATCCCTATTCGTCGCTTACCGAATCCTGCAGGGCATCGGCTTTTCCGCCGTGACGACCGCCGCCGCTACAGCCGCCGCCGACGTGCTGCCCTATTCGCGGCTTGGAGAAGGCATCGGCTACTACGGACTCGGGCAGGCGCTCGCCATGTCGATCGGACCCGCCTTGGGATTGTTTCTGGTATCGACCGATGCACCCGGCAACCTGTACTTCGGATGCGCATGCATCTCGGCTGCCGCCCTCGTGCTCACCCTGTTCTGCCGCTACGAACGAAACCCCGAAAAGCTTCCCGAGACCTCGGTGTTCCGGATGCGGTGGGAAGCCCGGCAGCACAAGCAGCACGATGTCGCCATCAGCCCGAACGAAACCGCCGAACAAGCCGCCTCGCCGCAGAAGGGCGTCTCTGCAGATGCGCCTGGGACAGACGAGTCCATCCCTCGGGGCATCGGCCGCGTGCTCGAAGCGCGCGCTGTACCGGGCGCGCTGCCCATGGCCATCATCAGCCCCGCATTCGGATTCGGCATCTTCTTCATCGGGCTGTACGGAACATCGATTGGCATCGGCAACGCCGGATTGTTCTTCACCGTTTCCGCCATCAGCATGATCATCGTGCGCCTGAAATCGGACACGTACATGGACAGGGTTGCTCCGATCAAGGTGTTCGGCGTCTCCGTCGTATGCGGAATCATCGCCTACCTGCTGCTTTTCGCCTCGGAAGCACAGCATGCGCTGTTCTATCTTGCCGGGATCTTTTACGGCGTCTGCCTTGGCGTCAGCATGCCGATCAGCCAGTCGGTCGCCGTCAAGAACACGCCTTCGAATCGCTGGGGAGCAGCCAACGCCCTGTACCTGCTGGCCACCGATATCGGAATCGGGCTTTCCTGCCTTGCTTGGGGGGCCATCAACGACATCTTCGGCTTCGCGGTGACGCTCTGGTGCGTAATCGCATGCATCGCCGCCTCGTTCATCGTCGCATGGATCGTCTACCCCAAAGAAGAGGAGAATCCCACCCCGTAGCAACGAGGCGGGCGCCTTCCCGTTACGCCGAATCCCCTACCCGCATCATGCGGTAGCCGATGCCGACATGCGTCTGGATATAGACCGGATGGGAGGGATCGGGCTCGATCTTCTTGCGCAGCGTAGCCATGAACACCCGAAGCGATGGTATATCGGATGCAAGCGCCGTGCCCCACACCTCCTTGAGGATGTAGGTATGCGTGAGCACCTTGCCCGTATTACGTGCGAGCAGGCATAAGAGCTTGTACTCGATGGGCGTGAGATGAATTTCCACGCCGCCGCACGACACGCTTGCGGCGCGGTAATCGATGAGCAGATCGCCGTTTTCGTAAACCGCCTCCTCTTCGGTTGCGATCCCGGCATCGAGCCTTCGCAGCGCCACGCGCAGGCGGGCTAGCAGCTCTTCGACCGAAAACGGCTTGACAAGGTAGTCGTCGGCGCCCGCATCGAGGGCCTCTACCTTGTCGGCATCTTCGTTGCGAGCCGACAGCACGATGATGGGCATATGCGACCAGCCGCGAATCGAACGGATGATATCGACCCCATCCATATCGGGCAGACCCAGATCGAGAATCACCAGGTCGATATCTGTTGCAGAGGTCAGCTCGAGCAGGGCGCGATTGCCGTTCGGAGCCACGCGGTGGCGATAGCCGTGCACGTCGAGCGTGGTGGCCACCAGGTTGCGGATCGCCGCATCGTCCTCGACAACGAGGATCGTCCGTGCGCATTCGCCCATTCGCCTAACCCTTTCGATCGTTTTCGCCAACGCCTGACAGGCCGGCGCCCGGCAGGCCCCTTTCAGCCGCATCTTCGGCCGTCGAGCCGCCCTCGGCCGAGCCGTCGCCACGCTCGCCCAGATCGCCGCCCATGGTTGCTTCGGGTAGCATAAACGAAAACACGCTGCCGCGGGGGTCCGCATCGGAAATCACCAGATCGCTTCCATGCACGCGCACGATCGAGCGACAGAGCGCAAGCCCGAGCCCCATGCTGCGATGGGCATCGCCGCCCTCCTTGAGAAGACCCGATTCCGACCCGGTGAAGAACATGCCGAAAATACGCTCCTTGTCAGCGTCGGGGACCCCGGGGCCGTCATCGGCAACCGCGATGCGCACCGCATGCCCATCGGCTGTTTTCTCTCGCCGTGCCGATACCTCGATGCGCGAACCCGCGGGCGTGTAGGATATCGCATTGTTCACCAGGTTTATGATGACCTGCATGATCAAGCGCGCATCGGCTTTCACCATGAGCAGCTCGTCGGGAACATCGACGCGAATATCGTGGGCGGCCCCTTTCCGATTCGTATGCGCCACCGCCTCGCGCACGATATCGCCCACGATTTCGGGCTCCATATCGAGCTGCAGGCTCCCCTCGTCGATCCGCGTGACCGACAGCAGGTTCTCGACCAGGTTGATGAGCCAGGTCGAATCCTCGTAGATATCCTCGTACATACGCCGCTTCTGCTCGTCGCTCAGACGCCCGCCCTCGGAAAGCAGCATATCGGCATCGCCGGAAATACTCGTGAGCGGGGTGCGCAGATCGTGCGAGATCATTCGCAGCAAATTCGAGCGAAGCTCTTCCTTCTCCGCCTTCGTGCGCATCTCATGGCGCTCACGCGCCGACACGATGCGCTCGCATGCCTGACCGCACTCATCGAGCATGGCGATGAGCAGATTCTTCTCAAACGAACCGAAGTCTTCGCTCTCCTCTTCCATCACGAGCCCCGCAACCCCGTACACCGTGCCCTTCGACCTGATGGGCAGATAAAGGCATCGGGCTTCGGCAAGGGTGTTCGTCGTCGCGCCTGCGCGCTCGTTGTTCGAGGCGACCCATGAAGCAACGGCCACTTCGTAAGGCGAGACGAGATCGACCGAGCGGGCATCGCCTCCCCCGCTTCCCGGAACGTCGTAGACTTCGGGAGCCGACAGGCGGCCGTCGCGCAAAGCCTGGTACATCACCACGGGGCGATCGAGTATCTTCATGATCTGCTTCGCAGCCATCGCGAAACACGATTCGATAGACGTTGCCGCCTGCAGCTCGCGGCTGCTCTCGAGCAGCGCTTCGGTGCGGTACGCGCGACGCGCGGTCGCCTCAGATTGCCGCTTGGCCCGCACGGTAAGCGATGAGGCCACCAGCGTGGACACCATGAGGAATCCGAAAATAAAGGGATAGTTGATGCCGTACGCATCGAGGGTGAAGCGCGGAACCGTGAAGAAGAAGTTGTACGCGAGCACGCTTCCCAAAGCGGCGATGACCGAATAGAAAAACCCGTCGGCACGCGTCGCGAACAGCAGGATCACGAGCATGTAGCCCATGAGGATGACCGACGACGCAAGGCCGAACCCATGCACCAGCAAACCGACTGCCGTTGCAACCGCAACCGCCAGAAACGCCTTGACGACATCCCCCGACGTCAGCTTGAACCCCGTAGCAGGACGAAACCGACTCAACTGCATCGGAAGATCCTTCACCGGCACCACGTTGATAACCGCGCCGTATGACAGGTGCGAAAGACGGCTCACCAGATTTTCCTTCGGACTGAACAGCCTTTTGCCGCCCGAAGCGCTGCCCAGCACAAGCTGCGTGATGCCCGCGGTTATGGAGTACTGCGAAATGAGCACGGAGACGTCGTCGCCGTGCATGGTCACGACATGCGCGCCGAGCTCTTCGGCAAGATCGATGTTCGAACGCAAGCGGGCGCGCTCTTCGGGGCCGAGCTTCTTGCTCTCCGACGATTCGATGACGAGTGCGGTCAGGGCGCCGTGGAACGCTTCGGCCATATTGGCCGCTGCACGGATGACCTTTACGTTGCCCGCATCGGGCGTCACGTACACCAGCACGTCTTCGCCCGCCTCGACGCGACATGCCGCCCCGTCGACGGAGGGCGTGCGCGTCATGCGGTCGGCCATGCGGCGCAGAGCGATTTCGCGCAGAGCGGCGAGGTTTTTCTTGGTGAAGAAGTTCGAGAGCGCAACCCAGCTGCGATCGGGTACGTATACCTTTCCCGCATTGAGGCGCTCTATCAGATCGTCGGGCTCTATATCGATGAGCTCAACGGAATCAGCCCGGTCGAAAACGGAGTCGGGAATGCGCTCGGCAACCCGAACCTGCGTGATCGCCGATATCTTGTCGTTCAAACCCTCGAGATGCTGGACGTTCACGGTGGTGAACACGTTGATGCCCGCGCGCAGCAGCTCTTCGATATCCTGGTAGCGCTTGCGGTGCCTGCTGCCGGGCGCGTTGGTATGGGCGAGCTCGTCGACGAGCAGAATCTGAGGCTTCCGCGCAAGAGCGGCATCAAGATCGAATTCGCGCAGCCGTATTCCCCGATGCTCGATCGTGCGACAGTCGATCTGCTCGAGCCCGTCGAGCAACGCCGTCGTATCGGCGCGCGTATGCGGCTCGATGTAGCCCGCCACCACATCGAGCCCTTTTTCCTTGAACGCATGGGCATCTTCGAGCATGGCGTACGTCTTGCCGACGCCGGCCGCGTAACCGAAGAATATCTTGAGCTTGCCGCGTCCCGGCTCGTCGCTGCGCTCGGCTTCTTTGATCTGGCGCAGAATCGCATCGGGATCGCGCCTGATCTCGAAACCGCTCTCGTCAACCATACCGCATATCCTCGCTTCGTCTTTTTGCAGGGCGCAACGCCGCACGAAACGGTGCCGCCCACTGCGATTCGCCTATGATAGCACCCCGTCGAGCATAAGGTTCACCTTCAAAACGTTGACGCGCGCATCGCCGAGAACTCCGAACACCGGCTGCTCGGTGCACGCGTCGATGATATCGCGAATCTCGGAGGTGCTTTTGCCCGTGTTCTTCGCGAGACGCTCCACCTGATACTCCGCAGCCGCAGGAGATATGTCGGGATCGAGTCCGCTGCCCGAAACCGTCACAAGATCACTCGGAATGGGCTTGTCTCCCCTTTCGGGATGAGCTTGTTTGATCTTCTCCACGCGCTCGGCAACCAGCTGCTCGAACTCTTCGCCCGCGGGGGTCAGGTTGGATGCGCCCGCCCACGCAACGGGATTACCCTCATCGTCGGTGAAGGTCGACAGGTTGTAGTTCGTCGGCCTGCCCCACATATGATCGGCATCCTCGAACTGTTGGCCGAGCAACATGCAGTAGCGGCTGTCGTTGGCTCCGTCCCCATCGGCATCGACCTCGATGATGCTGCCGTTGGCCTGGTAAGGGAAGAAGATCTGCCCGATTCCCAAGCACGCGCCCGTATACACGACTCCGGTGATCAGGGTCATGATCGCGAAGAACCCGGCGGTTCTCCCAAGCGTTTTTCCAATACTGAAGTGTTTCATGATCGCGTTTTCCTTTCACGTTGACCGCAATCGCTTTCGCAGGGTTTTCGCGGTGCGCGGCAGATGAATCGCCGCGCACCGCTTCGACGCCGTCCGCTACGCCATCCCGCACGCCGTAAGCAGCATATCGATGGCCTTGATCGCAACGAAGGGCAAGATGATGCCGCCGAGCCCGTAAACGAGCAGGTTGCGCGAAAGCAGGCTCTGGGACGACGCCTCGCGGTACTTCACGCCCTTGAGCGCAAGCGGGATGAGCGCCGCGATGATGAGCGCGCTGTAGATGATCGCCGAGAGGATCGCCGTCTCGGGACTTGTAAGCCGCATGACGTTCAGCGCATCAAGCGCGGGATACAGCGGCACGAACAGCGCCGGGATGATGGCGAAGTACTTCGCCACGTCGTTGGCGATCGAGAACGTCGTGAGCGACCCGCGCGTCATGAGCAGCTGCTTGCCTATCATCACGATGTCGATGAGCTTGGTGGGCGACGAGTCGAGGTCGACCATGTTGCCCGCCTCCTTGGCAGCCTGCGTGCCGCTGTTCATGGCCACGGCGACGTCGGCCTGGGCGAGCGCCGGCGCGTCGTTGGTGCCGTCGCCCGTCATGGCAACCATATGGCCCTCGGATTGGTAGCGGCGGATCATGTCGAGCTTCGCCTCGGGCGTCGCCTCGGCGAGGAAGTCGTCGACGCCCGCCTCGGCGGCGATCGCGGCGGCGGTCATCGGATTGTCGCCGGTGATCATGATGGTCTTGATGCCCATCTTGCGCAGGCTCGCGAAGTTCTCCTTGATGCCCTGCTTGACGATGTCTTTCAGATAGACGACGCCCACAATACGATGATCGCGAGCAACAAGCAGCGGAGTGCCGCCTGCACGGGAGATATCTTCGACCCTCTGTTTGCACTCATCGCTGTACCTTCCTCCGGATTTTTCGACATAGGACCTGATCGCATCTGCCGCGCCCTTGCGGATCTCGTGCCCTTCGAAATCGACGCCGCTCATGCGGGTCGTCGCGGAAAACGGGATCGACACCATGCCCGCGCCGCCCAGTTCGCGTTCGCGGATGTTGAAGCGTTCCTTGGCGAGCACGACGATGCTGCGCCCCTCGGGCGTCTCGTCGGTCAGGCTCGCGAGCTGTGCCGCATCGGCAAGCTCCTTCTCGGTCGCCCCGTCGACGGGGATGAACTCGCTCGCCTGGCGGTTGCCGAGCGTGATGGTTCCGGTCTTGTCGAGCAGAAGCACGTCCACATCGCCGGCGGCTTCGACGGCGCGCCCGCTCATGGCGAGCACGTTCGCCTTGTTGAGCCTGCTCATGCCCGCAATGCCGATGGCCGAGAGCAAGGCGCCTATGGTGGTCGGCGCAAGGCACACGAACAGCGCCACGAGCGAGGTGATCGTCGTGGGGTTCGCGATATCCGCCTGGGTTGCCGAAAAACCGCTGAACGTAAACAGGGATGCTGCAACGAGCAGGAAGATGATCGTAAGCGCAACGAGCAGGATCTCGAGCGCGATTTCGTTGGGGGTCTTCTTGCGCGAGGCCGACTCTACCATCGAGATCATCTGGTCGAGGAAGCTCTTGCCGCTTTCCTGCGTGACGCAGACGACCAGCCAGTCCGAAAGCACCGTCGTGCCGCCGGTGACCGACGAGCGGTCGCCGCCCGATTCCCGGATGACCGGGGCCGATTCGCCCGTGATCGCGCTCTCGTCTACCGATGCGGCGCCCTGCACGACCTCCCCGTCTGCGGGTATCTGCTCGCCCGCGCAGACGAAGACGTAATCCTTCTTCTTGAGCGTCGCTGAATTGACCTCTTCGGCGCGCGCCAGGTACAGCGCAACGGGATCGTCTTCATGCGCCCCAGCCGCAAGCAAGCCCTGGGTGATCTTGTGCGCTTGCACATCGCGCTTGGCGGCGCGCAGGGAATCGGCCTGCGCCTTGCCGCGCCCCTCGGCCAGCGCCTCCGCGAAGTTTGCGAACAGCACGGTCAGCCAGAGGATGACGGCGATCGCCAAAATGAAGCCGGGCTGCTGATCGGATACGCCGAAAAGGGAGAGCAGAAACAGAGCCGTCGTAAGGACCGCCGAGACAAACACCATGAACATGACCGGGTTTTTCACCTGATCCTTGGGGTTCAGCTTCACGAGCGCTTCGCGAACGGCTCGACGCGCCTGAGATTTCGTATCGTATTGTTTCAATGTGGCAGTTGCCATTGACCCTTGCACCTTACCTTTACAAGACCATCTGAAGCTGTTCGGCTATGGGGCCCAAAGCGAGAGCCGGGAACATCGTCAGAGCGCCTACGAGGAGTATGATCAGTATGAGGAGGAAGACGAACATCGCATTGCTCGTCGAAAGCGTGCCAGCTGTGGTAGCAACCTTTTTGCGCGAAGCGAGGCTTCCGGCGAGCACGCACGTCGCCGCAATCGGCACGAAACGGTTGACGAGCATTTCAAGGCCGGTAACCACGTTGATGAACGGAGTATTCGCATTGAAGCCGGCGAATGCCGATCCGTTGTTGCCGCCCGTCGAAGTTGCCGTGTAGAGCACTTCGGAGAACCCGTGCGCGCCGGGGTTGTTCAAGCTTGCCGCCGTCGCCGGGTCAAGGCTCATCGCCGCAGCTCCGACCAGGATGACGAACGGCGTTGTAATGCACAGGATAACCGCCATGCGCATCTCTTTCGGCCCGATCTTCTTGCCGAGGTATTCGGGCGTGCGCCCAACCATGAGACCCGCGATGAATACCGTGAGGATCACGAAACCGATCAGGGAATACAGACCGCACCCGACGCCGCCGCCGATAACTTCGCCAAGCTGCATGAGCACCATGGGAACCATGCCGCCGATCGGGGTGTAGCTATCGTGCATGGAGTTGACCGAACCGTTCGAAGCCGCCGTCGTGAACGCAGCCCACAGCGACGAATCGGTTACGCCGAAGCGGACTTCCTTGCCCTCCATATTGCCGCCCGACTGGCCTTCCGTGCCCATGAGAACCGCGCCGTTTTGCGCAAGCTGGGGCGTGCCCGTCTGTTCGAAGAAGGCGATGATTCCGAGTGCCACGACGAGCAGGACGAACACGGCAGCGAACACGGCCCTGCCCTGCTTGCGGTCGTTCACGAACCGTCCGAAGCTGAAGAGCAGCGAAACGGGTACGAGCAGAAGGGCGATGCACTGGATGATGTTGGTGAGCGGAGTCGGATTCTCAAGCGGACTCGCCGAGTTCACGCCGTTATAGCCGCCGCCGTTGGTGCCGAGCTGCTTGATCATGACCTGGCTTGCCTGCGGGCCCATGGGAACGACCTGCTTGTCGACGATGTCGACCGCAGCGGGATCGTCGGCGGAAACGGCGTTGCCGTCCGCATCGATGCCAACCGGTTCCACCAGATCGACTTCCTGGTATTCAGAGAGGTTCTCCGGCATGCCCTGGGCGATGCCTACAATCGACATGACCAGGCACAGCGGGATGAACACATACAGAACGCCGCGCGTTACATCCACCCAGAACGATCCCAGACCCTCGCTGCTTTCGGCGACCATGCCGCGAAACAGCGCGAACAGAACCGCCATGCCGACGGCCGGAGTTACGAAGTTCTGAACGGTCAGGCCTATGGCCTGCGAGAAGTAACTGAGCGAGCTTTCGCCGCTATAGGCTTGCCAATTCGTGTTCGTCACGAAGCTCACCGCCGTGTTGAACGCGAGGTCCCATGTCTGCCCCGGCAACCCTTCGGGGTTGAACGGAAGCGCACCTTGCGCCATGAGGATGATCCAGAGCACGAGCAAAGAGACCGCCGAAAACGCGAGAGCGCAGACCAGATAGCGCTTCCAACCCATGTTCTCGCGCTTTTCGACGCCGATCATGCGGTACACGACGCCTTCGACCGGTACGAGCACGCGGCCGAGCAGCGTTTTCTCGCCAGCCATCACCTTGTTGATGTATCCGCTCAAAGGGATCGCCAAGGCAACGAGGAGGGCAAGGTATATGCCGTATTCCAGCAGTTCGTCCATCACCGCTCATCACCGCCTTTCAACAACACGTAAAACAGGTAAAGCATCGCGACGATGCTTAGAACGCCGATGATTCCGGCAACTGTTTCCATCTCATTCCAACCTTTCCAATTTTCCACTTGCGTGTCGGGCGCCAGTGCGCACGGGTGCCCGAGCCGGTTTCAAGATTAGGGCCTTGCACATTAGGGCGAAGTTAAGGTAACGGCGCTCGCATTAAGATCGGATAAAGACGGGGCGATGCGCGCGGCGACCGCCCGCCTTGCCCGCTCCCCGATGGTGCCAATGGCGAACCGTTCGCGACCCAACCGCTTCCCGACACGCATCCGGCGTGGTATTCTGATCGCGCACAAAGCGTTTGGATGACGATTCCGGGAGATATCCGCTTTCGCGGAAGCCGAAGGGGCAGAAACTCTCAGGCAAAAGGACTGGAATCCGACAAACCTCTGGAAAGCCGTTCGATCGGCACCGAAGAAGCAAGCCCGCGGGTTCGCCCGCACGGTTCATCTTTCAGGTATGGAGACAGAGGCGCGCTCGGGGGCATATCCCGAGCGCGCCTTTTTGCGTACAGCCCACCGACCTGAAAGGTTTTGGCTTATGGAAAAGAAGACGCCCCTGTACGACGTCCACATTGCCTCAGGGGGCAAGATCGTGCCCTTCGCCGGCTATCTGCTTCCTATCGAGTATCCTACCGGCCTCATGAAAGAACACCTTGCCGTGCGCACCGCCTGCGGAATCTTCGACGTGTCCCATATGGGAGAAGTCCTGTTCGAGGGGTCGGGCGCGCTCGCAACCCTCAACCGCCTCATGACGAACGACTTCAGCAACATGGCCTACGGGCGCTGCCGCTACACGGCGCTCTGCTACGAAGACGGCGGAATGGCGGACGACCTCATCGTGTACCGCCTCGACGACGAACGGTTCCTGGCCGTGGTGAACGCCGCCAACAAGGACAAGGATATCGCCTGGATGGCAGAGCATCTGCTCGATGACACCGAGATGCGCGACCTCTCCGACGAGGTGGCTCAAATCGCCGTCCAAGGCCCGCTCGCATCGGCGATCACCGCCCGTATCGCCGATGGGGCGACGCTGCCCGATGCGTATTACACGTTCGAGCCCCATGTTTCGGTTGCCGGCCGCGATTGCCTTGTTTCCCGCACGGGATACACCGGGGAAGACGGCTTCGAAATCTACTGCGCCCCGCACGATGCGCCCGCAATCTGGGCAGCGCTTGTCAACGCAGGAAAAGACGACGGCCTGATCCCCTGCGGACTCGGCGCCCGCGACACGCTGCGCCTCGAGGCGAGCATGCCTTTGTACGGCCACGAAATGGACGAGACCGTCGATCCGATGGAGGCGGGCCTCTCTTTCGGCGTGAAGATGGACAAGCCCGCATTCATCGGCAAGGAAGCCATCGCCGCGAAAGGCGAGCCTTCCCGCATGCGCATCGGGATCGAGGCGACCGGGCGCGGCATCGTCCGCGAGCACGAACCGGTATTCGCAAACGGCAAAGCCATCGGGAACACCACCTCCGGCACGTACTGTCCCTTTCTGAAGAAGGCCTGCGCCATGGCGCTCGTCGAGGCGGGTTCGGTTGCAATCGACGACGAAATAGAAGTCGAAGTGCGCGGAAGAAAAATCGCGGCGAAAGTCGTGCCCATGCCGTTTTACAAAAGAAAGCGCTAGCGCTCGCGCACAAGCGAAAGCCGCTCATCGCGAAGCAGGGCGAAAAGCCCGATGCGCACCGGATTCACAGCACGTTTTGACAGCAGCCGGAATACCCGGCAACCCGAAGGAGGAACGACATGAACCATCCAGCTGACCGCATGTACACCGAATCGCACGAATGGGTCGCACTTGACGGAGAAACCGCAACCGTCGGGTTGACCGAGTACGCGCAAAGCGAGCTTGGCGATCTCGTGTTCGTCAACCTGCCAGAGCCCGGTGACGAGGTTTCGGGAGGCGAATCGTTCGCCGACGTCGAATCGGTCAAGGCGGTCTCGGAGGTGGTCAGCCCCGTTGACGGAACGGTAACCGAAATCAACGAGGAACTGCTCGACAACCCCGCGCTCATCAACGAATCGGCTTACGACGCCTGGCTCATCCGCGTCGAGCCCGCAACGATAGCCGTCGCTACGATGGACGCCCCCGCCTACGAAGAGCTCTGCTCGAAATAGCGCATGCGACCGCAGCGCAGCGCGGCCTTCGGTCGCATGCGGTGCGTTTTCGCAGGCGCCTGACGCGCTGCGCCTCGAAACAAGAATTCAGAAAGGGTTCGCCGTATGGGAAACTACCTCCCGTCAACCTCGACCGAGCGAGAGCAGATGCTCGCAGACCTCGGCTACGAATCGATTGACGACCTCTATGCCGTCGTGCCAGCCGAAGCCCGCGTGCGCGACCTCGCGCTGCCGGAAGGACTGAGCGAGCTCGAGCTTCGCGACCGCCTTGGCGCCATGGCAGCGAAGAACACCGTGTTCCGCTCGGTTTTTCGGGGGGCAGGCGCCTATCGGCGCTTCGTGCCCGCACTGGTCAAAACCGTAATCGCCAAAGAAGAGTTCGTCACCGCGTACACGCCCTACCAGGCCGAGATCAGCCAGGGCGTCCTTCAATCCATATTCGAGTACCAATCCATGGTTTGCGAGCTCACCGGCATGGACGTGTCGAACGCATCGCTCTACGACGGCGCCACGGCGGCGGCCGAAGCGGTGTTCATGTGCCAAGACCGAAAGCGCTCGACCGTCGTCGTTTCGAAAACCGTGAATCCGCAGACGATCGAAACCGTGCGGACGTACTGCGAGGGGCGCGACGTCGAAGTCGTCGTGGTTCCCATGAGAAACGGAGCAACCGATATGCAGGCGCTCGCCGAAGCCCTCGACGACAAAACGGCGTGCGCGATCGTTCAGCAGCCCAACTACTTCGGCGTGCTCGAAAACACTGGGGAGATCATCGAGACGATTCACGAAGCCGGCGCGAAAGCCATCGTGTCGGCGGACCCCGTCTCGCTCGGCATCCTCGCGAGCCCCGGCGAGATGGGCGCCGACATCTGCGTTGCGGAAGGGCAATCGCTCGGCTTGCCGCTTTCATTCGGCGGCCCGTACCTCGGCATCATCTGCTGCACGAAGCAGCTGATGCGAAAGCTGCCGGGGCGCATCGTCGGCCAAACCGAAGACGCAAGGGGAAACCGCGCCTTCGTATTGACCCTGCAAGCACGCGAACAGCATATTCGGCGCGAGAAAGCATCGTCGAACGTGTGCTCGAACGAAGCGCTCTGCGCGTTGGCCGCAGGCACCTACCTCGCATGCATGGGACCCCGCGGTCTTGCCCGAGCCGCCGAGCTCAGCTGCTCGAAAGCCCACTACCTCGCCGAACGTCTAGCCGAAATCCCAGGATTCGAGCTTGTCTGGGATTCGCCGTTCTTCAACGAGTTCATGACTTCCTGCCCGATAGATCCGCACGCGCTCGAGCAAGGACTCGCCGAACGAGGAGTGCTTGCAGGTTTGCCAACCGAGCACGGCATCCTGTGGTGCACCACCGAGCTAAACTCGAAAACCCAGATCGACGAGTTGGTTGACATGGTTAGGAGCGCAGTGAGATGAAGCTGGTATTCGAACTCTCGAAGCAGGGACGCGCCTCTGCCCTTCTGCCCGAATGCGACGTGCCCGAAGCGCTGCCCGATGCGGCATTCCGCCGAGCCGAGGCGCCCGCGCTTCCCGAGGTGGCGGAGGTCGATCTCGACCGCCATTACAACGGCTTGGCAGACGAGGCATTCGGCGTGTGCAACGGCTTCTATCCGCTCGGCTCATGCACCATGAAATACAACCCGCGCATCAACGAAGAGGTCTCTGCGCTCCCCGGATTCTCCGACATACACCCCCTGCAACCCGAAGGCACCGTACAGGGCGCACTCGAAGCCATGGCAACGGCATGCGACCTCCTGGCCGAGATCACCGGCATGGACGCGGTCACCCTGCAACCCGCAGCGGGGGCTCAGGGTGAATTCACCGGCCTTTTGCTCATACGCGCCTATCACAAAGCGGCCGGCGACGATGCGCGAACCAAGATCATCGTGCCCGATTCCGCCCACGGAACCAACCCCGCGACCGCTTCGATGGCGGGCTTCGACACCGTCAACGTGCCTTCGAACGAAAGCGGCGGCGTCGATCTTGAGGCGCTGAGGGCAGCCGTCGGACCCGATACGGCCGGACTCATGCTCACCAACCCCAACACGCTCGGCCTGTTCGATCCCAACATCATCGAGATATGCTCGATCGTGCACGAAGCGGGCGGCCTGTGCTACTACGACGGGGCGAACCTCAACCCCATCATGGGAATCGCACGACCCGGCGACATGGGATTCGACTGCGTGCACCTGAACCTGCACAAAACCTTCTCGACGCCCCACGGCGGCGGCGGTCCCGGATCGGGCCCCGTCGGATGCAAAGCGCACCTGAAGGATTTTTTGCCCGCACCCATCGTAGAAAAGCGCGACGGAGCATACGCGCTCGTCAACCCCGAACGCTCGATCGGCCGCATGAAATCGTTCTACGGAAACTTCGGCGTGGCGATCCGAGCACTCGCCTACATCCTCGCGCTCGGCAAAGACGGCATCCCCGAAGCCGCCCGCACCGCCGTCCTCAATGCGAACTACCTCATGAGCAAACTCGAAGACCGCTACGCAATCCCCTTTGCCGGTCCTTGCATGCACGAGTTCGTCATGGACATCGGTCCGCTTAAAGAAGAGACCGGCGCAAGCGCGCTCGATGTCGCGAAACGGTTCCTCGACTTCGGCATGCACCCGCCCACGATGTACTTCCCGCTCATCGTTCACGAAGCGCTCATGGTCGAACCGACCGAAACGGAAAGCCGCGAAACCCTCGATGCAGCCGCCGAAGCGTTCCTTGCGATTTGGGACGAAGCGCACGACAACGCCGAAGCGCTCCATAACGCGCCCCTGACTACCCGCATCGGCCGACCCGACGAAGTGCGAGCAGCACGCAACCCCGTCGTGCGCTGGATGCCCGATGCGCGCGATTTCGGCGGAAGCGACGGCGCGAAAGGATGACGGCCCACGACGAAACGACGAAGGCGCCGGGCAGCTCCGCGTTCGACCATGCGCCGATGCCGCGCTTTCTCATCAGCGAGTCAACCGATCCGTATCGCAATATCGCCACCGAAGAAGCCCTCGTCGATGCCGCTTTGCCCGGGGAATGCATCCTGTTTCTCTGGCAGAACGAGAACACCATCGTCATAGGGCGAAACCAGAACCCCTGGAAAGAATGCCGTATCGCCGAATTCGAAGCCGACGGGGGAAGGATCGCCCGTCGGCTTTCAGGGGGCGGCGCAGTCTTTCACGATATAGGCAACCTGAACTTCACCTTCGTCGCACGCGGCGAGGCCTATGACGTGTCTCGGCATATGAACGTCATGTGCGCCGCCGTGCAGTCGTTCGGACTTGCTGCGCGCGTATCGGGTCGCAACGATGCAACCGTCGATGGGGCGAAGTTCTCGGGCAATGCATTCTTCCGCTCGAACGAGAGGAAGTGCCACCATGGAACGCTCATGATCGATGTCGATACCGGAAAACTTGCCCGCTACCTGCAACCCGATTCGAAGAAGCTCGCCGCCAAGGGAGTCGAATCGGTTCGCTCGCGCGTTGTGAACCTCGCCTCGCTCAATTCCCGCGTCACCGTTGAAACGCTCTCGATCGCACTCGTCGAGGCGTTTTCGGAAGCATGCGGAACACCTGCAAAACCGCTGGATCCCGCTCGGCTCGACGAGTGCAACATAGAGCAAAGGCGCGCTCGGTTCGCTTCGCACGCATGGATTTTCGGGCACACCGCGCCGTTCAACCATGCGCTCGGCGATCGCTTCGCCTGGGGAAACCTCGACATCGAGCTTTCCATCAAAGGAGGAGAGATCGAACACGCCAGCATCTTCTCCGATGCCCTCGATGCCGAATTCATCGCCCGGCTATCCGATTCCCTCGAGGGCTGCCGCTACGACAAAGACGGCATCGGGAAATGCCTGGAGGCCCTCGAGCCGGAAACAGATGAACAGCAGACGATGCGCGCGGATTGCCTCGGGCTATTCCGCAGCGACTTCTGACACGGCACGCACTGCGCACCGGCACGATAGGCCTCGCATAATGCACGCATTGACATCGATGCAAAACACAGCACGACCGAAAGGACGCAATCGCATGGAACACTTCGAACTCGCAATCATCGGAGCCGGCCCCGGCGGCTACGTCGCCGCAATCAGAGCCGCTCAACTCGGCATCAACACGGTGCTGGTCGAACGCGACGACATTGGGGGCACGTGCCTCAACCGCGGATGCATCCCCACCAAAACCATCCTCCACACCGCCAAGCTGTTCTCCGAGATATCCCATGCTGAAGCCCTCGGTATTCGCATCGAATCAGCTGCCGTCGATTTCGACGCACTCCGCATGCGCACCGCCGAAGTGCGCGAATCGCTTCGAGACGGCGTCGAAACCCTCGTTGCAGCCAATGGCATCACGCTCATGCGGGGAACGGCGACGGTTGCAGGGCTTGACGGCATCACGGTTTCCCAGCCCGACGGCACCATAGCCGAAATCTCCGCAGACCACCTCATCATCGCAACGGGATCGGCCCCGGCGAAGCCGCCCATCGCGGGCATCGGGGAGGATGGGGTTCTCACCTCCGACGACATGCTCGAAACCATCCCGGAGCTCAAACGCCTCGTCATAGTCGGCGGCGGCGTCATCGGGATGGAGTTCGCGGGGATCTACGCGGCGCTCAAAACCCATGTCACCGTGCTCGAAGCCGCGCCGCGCATCCTGCCGACCATGGATCGCGAATTCGGCCAAAGCCTTGCGATGTTATACAGAAAGCGAGGCTGTGCCATCGCGGCAAACGCGCTCGTCGAATCCATCGAACGCGCCGCCGACGGATCCCTCTCGGTCCGATACGCCGTAAAGGACGCCGCCGAAACCGTCGATGCCGATGCCGTGCTCGTCGCGACCGGAAGAGCACCCGCGATCGGCGGCCTTTTCGCCGAAGGCTTCGAACTCGAACTCGACCGAGGCCGCATAGCCGTTGACAAACGCATGCAGACATCGGCCGAGGGCATCTACGCAATCGGAGACGTCGCCGCAGCGGGAGCGCAACTTGCACATGCCGCATCGGCCCAAGGCATCGTCGCCGTCGAAACGATCGCGGGAGCGGATGTCTCGTTCGACCCGGCACTCGTACCTTCCTGCGTCTACTCCTCCCCCGAAATCGCCAGCGTGGGAATGACCGAGGCGGAGGCGAAGCAAGCGGGCATCGCCGCACGTGCGGGCAAGTTCGCCATGACGGGCAACGGCAAATCGGTGATCACCGGACAGGGCAGAAGCTTTGCGAAGATCGTGGCCGACGAATCGGATCGGATCATCGGCGCCCAGCTCATGTGCGGCCGCGCAACCGATATGATCGGCGAGCTTTCGCTCGCCGTGGCAAACGGCCTCACGATCGAGCAGATGAAATCCGCCATACGCCCTCATCCCACATTCGAAGAGGCGATCGGCGAAGCGTTCGAGGCGTTTGCCGGCGGCGCGATCCACGCCATGCCGAAACCCCGATGAGAAAATGGGGCGCTACACGAGCCCTGCCTCGGCGCGGGTAACCGAATAGGCAATGTGAGGCATATCGATGCCGTGGTAGTGCTTCGAGAACTCGCCTCGCGGCACCATACCGTTTCGCACGGCAACGCGCTTCGAGGCTTCATTGGTCGTTCGGATCAAAGAAAACACCTCGTTGACGCCGAGTTCTGCGAAGGCGTAATCGCGGCAAGCCCGCGCCGCCTCCGTTGCGTACCCCCGATGCCAATACGCCCGCGCGAACAGATAGCCAACTTCCACAACGCGCTCGCCCCCGTATTCCTGCATGGTAAGGCCGCATTGGCCGATAAACGATCCCCCCTCTTTAAGGATCACCGCCCAAAGCCCGAAGCCGTCTCGATCGTATCGCCCGAGCTGATTATCGAGCCACTTTTGAACCTCTTCATCGGAAAACGCATGTTCGTAGGCGTACATAACCTGCTCGTCTTGCAGAATGGCGCAGAGATCGGCGAAATCTCCTTCGGCGAGCTTGCGCAACCCAAGGCGCTCCGTTTCAAGAACCCACTCGGTCATACGGCCTCCCCCCCCCCGAACGTCATCAACCGCGAAGCAGCCGATTCGCCGGCAAGCGAAATATCGGCTGCTCCGTATTCGTGCGATTTCGTTCCAGAGTATAGCCTAACCGAGAGGATTGGCGTTAGTGTAGCCCTCGCCGAGAATCGAAGTCATGGGCACATCGCCCATCCAGTCTTCGGCAACTGTCTTTCCAAGGCGGTTTTCCACGATATGGCGCGCCGCCGCACAGGAGCACCAAAGGGCCACCGGCTGATTGGTTCCGCCGCCGTATACCTGGCTGTCCCAGCCAGCAGTGGCGATACCCGAAGCGTACAGGCCCGCAATGGCTTTTCCGTCGGGATCCACCACTTGCGCATGGGCGTTGATATGGATTCCGCCGTTGGTGTTGTAGGCGTTCACGCCAGCTTTCGCCGCATAGAACGGGGCGGTTCGAAGCGGCCAAACGAACTCCTGCGCTTTCCCGTATTCATCTGCGGCGCCATCTGCAGCGGCGTTGTAGGCATCGACGGTTTCGACGAACGCATCGACATCGAAGCTTTCCACATCGGCGGCGATCGCCGCTCCAAGACCTTCGATCGTGTCGGCTTGGTAGAACCAGTCTTTATCCTTCACCCTCTCGATTTCCGAACGAATCTCAAGCGGCGTGCCCGTTTTCGTAGCGCTGTCGAAACCGTTATGGCCGTTCTGCCATTGTCCATCTTCCCATTTCTGAATATAGGATTCGTCAAACACCGAAAAGGCCTGGCTTTGCGATAGGATGACCTGAGGGATACAGGTGAAGAACAGCTGGGAGCCGGTGTTGAAACCGAACGACTCGTCGTAGAACCGATTGCCGTATTGGTTCACGAACATGCTTGAAAACTGAAATCCTGCAGCGGTATTGAGATCGGAGTTGAAGCCGCACGGATCGTCGGCCGTACCGATGCCGGCGAAGAATCCGTCGATGGTTTGCAACCCGGTTCGACCATGCGCCGTCTGCTCCACCATAAGATGCCCGTCCCCATCTTGTCCGGTACCCAACGGCATGACCTTGCCCAAATCCACGTTCGAGTAGAGGTCGAGCAACTCAGGGTTGGTGTTCATGCCGCCCGAAGCGATGACGACAGCCTTTGCGTTGAGTTGAATCACGCTGCCATCGGCCGCTTTGTACTGGATACCCGAAACGGTGTAATCATCGTCCAACACAAGCGCGAAAGCGCGCGCTTCGGTACGTATGTCAACACCGAGCTCCTGAGCCTGAGGCGTCAAGGTGGCGATGGCCGAAGCCCCTGTACCGCCTTCGTAGAGAGGCTGGCCGCTACCGTAGTCTTCGATCTTAACCCCATGCTTGCCGAACAGCCAATCGGCGCAATCCCCCTGCTGCGTGCGAAGCGCGTAGAACAGCGAGGGATCGACGACGAAGTTGCGCTGGATCATTTCGGCTTGGACCGCAGCTCGCGCCTCTTCGGGTGACATGTTGAGATATCCGGCGCCGCCTTCGGCGAAATTGGTGTTGCCGCCCAACGCATTCTGCTTCTCCAGCATGACCACCGTCGCATCGGGATCCTGTTCTTTGGTGAGCATAGCCGCCGTGAAGCCGCCCATGCCCGAGCCCATCACGACGACATCCACATCTTCCGTAGAATCCGGGGTAACGGGTATGCCGATCCCATCTGGGTTGGCATACCCGACCGCAACCGGCGAAGCCGCGGCTTTCGAATCTTCCGCATTGCCGTCAGCGCTTGCAGCACCCCCGGTTGCCTGCGGCGAACACGATGCCAGCAACGATCCCGTTGCTGCGGCGGCAGCCGCAACGATGCCGCCTTTCATGAACGTGCGACGATCAAGGTTTCCTTTGGTTTCACGCATGGCGAATCCCTCCATTCGGTGTGTTCCATTACCTGCAGAAGGATTCTAGAAACGGGATCGACCACCGACAATCGCGAATTACGTGTGATTTTCCCCGAGCCCTTTGAGCTGGGAATATCCAAGCTCTACTGCGCCCTTTCACCCATTTTTCGCGATGTCGCGCAACGTCTCGACAAGCTCCTCGCGCGAAGATACGCCCGCTTTCCGGTAAATGTTGCGAACATGGGTTTTCACCGTATTGTCCGAAATGAACAATCCGGCGCTGATTTGCTTGTAGGGCGTCCTGCGCACCAGCAGCATCGCTATCTCCGCCTCGCGCGAGCTGAATCCGAACCGTTGGATCCACAGATCGGCCGCACCGTCCTCCAAGCGATCTTCGGTCCCGGCCAAAAACGCGCTTTCCGAAACGTCGTCTTTGCGTATGCTTCTCTGAGCGGTTTTTGCGCGATAGTACATGAAAAGCGTCGACACCAACAGGAGAAGATACGTCAGTCCGCTCGAAAACGCATTCGAAAACTGCGCCGGCACGAGCGCGCCGAGCAATTGACCGAGCTGGCTGCTGAAGAACAGCAGCGCGATCAGGAAAGGAAGTCGATTCCTCTTATCGTGTACAGCCAGCACTGCGGCGAAGTACCACATAAGATTGAAGAAACAGGCAAATCCTCCCGTGTTGATGGCCGTCGGCACGACATCGATGACGCCGTGCAGCGAAACCAAAAGCATACCCGTGGCAACAAGGGGCACGACGAAAAGAAGGCATTGCTCGAAGAGAGATTGCCGATCCTGAAGAAGGAAAACGGCAACCAGAAGAAGCGCGCAGATGCAGGTGCCTATATATTCCGATTCCATGCCCGCCGATGTTCCGGATGATCCAAGGCCACCGATTGCAAACGTACGAACGAGCCCATAGGCAAACCCAGTCAACATGGCGAGAACCACCAACGGCTTCACGGTCATATCGACTTTTGCACGAGCCGAGTCAGCCGACGAAACGCATGATGAGCGGGCGTAGGCATAGTAAAGCACCGCGGCTATTATCACAAGCAGGGCAGACGCAACCATCTCCCCAACTACCGGCAGCCAGGAAAGAAGAAAGAACACCGCAACTCCGGCGACCGTCTCGATCGCAAAAGCCAGCGGCATGAACCGCACCCCCATGCGAGCATGCAATTCGCCGCAAAGAAGCAGCATGAAGCTGTTCCCTACGCCCGAAAGCACTGCACCGGCCGCCGTTGCCAAAGGGCTCGCCTCGCCTAGCGTGGGCAGAACAAGCAGGCCGAGCGCACCCGAAGCGCATACGGCGAAGATCGCATACGAACCGCGCCAGCCGGCAAACGAGAACTGCGGTTTGCGCCGAGAAACGAGGGCTGCCAGCCCCAAGGCGACGACGGTCCCCGCGATCGTCAACACGAATCGGCCATCGTATCCGCTGACCAGGGAATCGGCCGAGGCGATACGGGCGTTCCAGAGCAACAGATAGTGGCTCCCCCACCAGGCGATGCTTCCGATAATCAGAAGCAGATTGCCCTTGAGCACCTCCATGGTCCGGGCAGATAAAGCCCTCCCGTGTTCTTTTTCAGAGTCAAACGCTTCCTGCACAAGGCCTCCTACCGATCCGATGCACGGCCCATCCTCAAAGCGGCTTCAAAACCGTGCATCGAAAGCATCGTTTCGCCATCAGCATTCTCCCGATTCGCCTAGTACGGCTCATCGAGGTTTACATGAGCTTGGGCGTCGGCGTCGAGGCCGAAGAACTTCTGCTCGCGATAACGGTCGAGCGCCACAAGGGCGATCATGCCGGCGTTATCGGTGCAGGCGCTCATCGGGGGCAGCGTCAGGCGCACGCCAAGCCTTTCGCACATGACTCCGTAGGCGGCGCGAAGCGCAGGATTGGCCGCCACGCCGCCGCCCAGGCAAAACTCCTTTGCGCCGGTAAGCTTGAGCGCCATCTCCGCTTTCGCTATCTGCACATCGATGACCGCCTGCTGAAACGACGCCGCCACGTCCGCCTTGTTCACTTCGCGGCCAGCCGCCTCTTCGTTTCTGAGATACGTGATCACCGCCGTCTTCAAACCCGAAAGCGAAAAACGGAGATCGCCCGAATGCAGCATGGCCCGCGGAAAATCAATCGCCCCGGGATCCCCTTCGACGGCAAGCTTCGAAATGATCGGACCCCCCGGATAACCGAGGCCCATGGCTTTGGCAACCTTGTCGAACGCCTCGCCCACCGCATCGTCGAGCGTCGAGCCGAGCGTCTCGTAATCGCCCCAAGCCTTGACGTGCACGAGCATGGTATGGCCTCCCGAAACGAGGGAAACCACGAGCGGCGGCGCGATATCGGGCGTGGCGATCTTGTTCGCATAGATGTGCCCTTCGAGGTGATTGACTCCGATGAACGGCAGATCCGCTGCCCACGCAGCGCCTTTCGCGAACGCAACCCCCACCACAAGCGCGCCCACAAGCCCGGGCGCATAGGTCACGGACACTGCGGAAAGATCGCGCCACCTGAGCCGGGGCACGCCGATTCGAGCGGCCGCGACATCGAGGCATTCGTCGGTCACGCCGCAGATCGCCTCGATGTGCTTTCTGCTTGCGATCTCGGGAACCACGCCTCCGAAACGTGCGTGGAAATCGATCTGCGAAGCAACCACGTCGGAAACGAGCTGGCCCGATCCGTCGACGATGGCAGCCGCCGTTTCATCGCACGAGGTTTCGATGGCGAGAACGAGAGGTGCCGCTGCCTCGATGCGCTCGCCACGGCCATCGGATGCGGCGGCAAAGACGTCGAGCCTCCGTTCCGCATCGCATCGAACAGGCGGGCAGCCATCTTCGACGCGAAGAGCCTTCCCGCCGTGAACCTGCAACTCCATACCCGCAACATCATGGTGATCGAGCGGCAGAGGGCCTTCCATGATGACCGCATCTTCCCGATCGGAGTAGTACTTCGGCCTCGTTCCAATCGATTCGAAGCCAAGCGATGCATACAGCGCCCGTGCGCCTTCGTTCGACGCGCGCACCTCAAGCGAGCATGCTTTAGCTCCAAGATCGCGGGCATCGCTTGCAATTCGGGCAAGCAGGGATCGCGCGATGCCGCGGCGGCGCTGAGCCGGCGCAACCGCAACCTTGAGCACCTGCACTTGACCGTCGACGATCCAGCCCCCCGCATATCCGACAAGCATGTCATCCGTACCGTAGGCGGCCCACCAAACGCGATCCTTGCGCGGCAGCTCGTCGAGAACGAGCGCCTCGCTCCACGCGTCGGTGCCCATCAGCTCGGATTCAAGCTCGGCGACGGCATGCGCATGCGCCGCATCAAGCGGGCGGTACGTGATGCCGCTTTCATCCGCTCGGGCGTTTTCGATGGCCGTATCATGCGCAGACGGCTGCTGGTCGCGCCGAACGCCGGCATTCTGAACGCCTGTGCGCAGGTTCTTCGGTTCGTTTTTACTCAGGCGAATGCGTTCGTTTTCCTCGGCGTCGGAAAGCCGCGTATACACCGGAAGCGCAAAGGCGGGGTTGCCGAAGGCGGCATCGAACGGATCGAGCAGATTTGCGCGCCACGCCTCCTGCGCCGCACGCAAAAGGCCCTTTCCCGTCGGCGTCCAAAGCGCCTCGTCGGCGAATGCGCCGCATAGCTCGAACAGTTCGGCGTACTTCTTGAGCGCATCGCCCGCGATGATCGAAGCCGGGGCGTTCGCGCCAACAACCGAATCGGACGACCCGGCAACACCGCCTCCATCGGCGGAGGCCGAAGCGGCTCCCCTTCCAACCGCAAGCATCTCGGCCGCCGTTTCCGCCTTGACCACGCTGTCGGCTTCCAGGCGTTCGATGCCCTCGTCAACCAGCTCGTAGCGCACGGGATACACCTCTTTGCGCATGGCGTCTGCAACCACGACGGCCGGGCCGCGCAACCCCGCATCGTGCAGGTTCCACGCTATGGAGTCAAGGGTCGAAACGCCGTACAGGGGAACCTCGAGGGCCGATGCGATGCCCTTTGCCGTGGCCATGGCGATGCGCACGCCGGTAAACGAACCCGGCCCGCGACCGCAGACGACGCAAACGATATCGCCTTTGGACACGCCCTGCTCGGCAAGCAGCGCATCGATTCGGGGCAGCAGCTGCGTGTTCGATGCGCGGCGAGCTTCGACCTCCACCGAAGAGACGGCGGAAATGCTTCGATCCGCTTCGTCGGCAACGCCGAGCCCGATTGCGATAACCTCGTTTGCGGTGTCGAACGCGAGAATGTAAGAATGGGTTGGTTCGCTCATTGTGTTCACGTCTTCGATTCTGTTGTTTCGGAAGTTGCGGCGCATCGGCCGACGTACATTGCGCGCTTCATCCTATTGAGTCTGCGCAAGGCGGGATTTCGAATCCTTCGCCCAAACGAACAGCAGGTTTCGTGCGCGCTCCCCAAACGAATGGGCCTGCACGAGCCGTATGCCGCTTTCGTTGACGGTGATATCGATCTCGAGATATCCGTAAGGCAAGGCCTCGGGAAACTTCTCGCCCCACTCGATGAAAGTGGCGCCCGGCCCATCGACCGTCTCGAAATAGCCGATGTCCTCAAGCTGATCGGAACCATCGAGCCGATACAGATCGAAATGGAACAGGGGAAGCGCACCGTCCATGTAGCTCAGCAGGATGTTGAACGTGGGGCTTGTAACGGGGCCGCCTATGCCAAGGCCCGCCGCCACCCCTTGGACGAACTGAGTCTTGCCTGCGCCGAGATCGCCGTTGAGCACGATCACGTCGCCGGGTCTGAGGTACGGCGCAAGCGTAGCTGCCAGCTGCTTGGTCGCTTCGGTCGAAGTGGTTTGCCTCACGTATGTCAGTCCGTTTGCCATGGGTGCTATGATACGACAACCGCCAGCGCTAGGCCAGCTTTGCACAAGGTCAGCATGGTCTGCTGCCGTTCGGTTCCAACGCAAGCCGAACGGTGCCGGAGCCGATTTCCGTACCGCATGCAGCACAAAAGCTACCGAACGCCGCCCATGCCCGTTCGTCTGTCGGCAGCTTTCGCATCGCGGATCCGCTTGCATTCGGGGCATATCGCAGTCATCGAGCGGGCAAGGGCCGCATCAGCGTGGTCGAGCCGCGAAAGCAATCGATTCGCGTATGCGACCTCCTTTCGCGATGCGTAGTAACGACCGCACTCGTCGCACTCCGCAAGCGCGAACACGCACCGTTTCGGAGGCTCGGCTTCGTCGGCCAGATCGGTATCGGGCAAAAGGCCCATCGCCCCGGTCGGACATACGCGATGGCACGCACCGCATGAGGTGCACAGCTCGAAATCAAGCGCCCACACAAGCGTTCCCTCGTCCTCGTCGACGACGATGCCGATTGCCCGGGGCTCGCATGCAACCGCGCATGCGGCACACGCGATGCAGGCGCCGAAATCATGATGGGGCCTGCCCTTGGCGCAGGGGCGGAGCATTTTTTCCCGAAAGGGAAAAGATCCGCTTCCAACCTCATCGACCATGATCCGCCACCCCCCGATCGGCCCCGCGCAGGGCAACCATCATCTTGTCGATGGCCCCGAGCCTCTTTTTCCGATTCGAAAGCTCAAGCGATTCCTCGTCGACCAGGGAAAGGGCATCGGTAGGACACGACGCTATGCACCGGGGTCCACCCTGCGTTTTGGCGCAGAGATCGCATATCGCGACGCAGGAATAATCGCCCGTCTCCTTTTGGCGGAGCAGACCCGACGAGCGAGAGGTCGATGTCTGCCCGAACAGCTCGCCGCGCGGCCTCGAAGTCGAAGGCATCGACGGATGAACGGCACCGAACGGGCACGCAAGAGCGCAGACGAGGCATCCCGTGCACAGCTCTTCGACAACCTGCAGCCGATCGTCTTCCTGGACGATGGCATGCGAGGGGCATACCGCCAAGCAGGGCGATCCCTCGCACTGGTGACAGGTGACGGCAGCCGAGATGTCGCGCGTTTTGACAAGCGATATGCGCGCGGCAGGACGGAGGGCAAGCTTTCGATGACCCTCGCTGCATGCGACGATGCAAGCGTCGCATCCGATGCACCGATGAGGATCGACGATAACAAACCTGTTCACACTCCCACCTCGCTCTCCCTTTCGCCCAAAGGCTGTCCGAGCAGCCGTTCTCTCGACCGCCTAAACGGCCGTCTCCTCAGATCCCCACGCCCGCTCAAGCGCCAGTCGGGCGTTCTGGGCCTCGACGGCCTTGCGCGCTGCCTTCTCGGCCTCGGCGATCGCTTGTTCGCGCGCCCTGGTCACATCGCTTTGATCGCTCGCGCCTTCGCGGGCAGGTTCGACGCACGGCGCGTCGCCTTCCCCTGGTTCGGCGGATGCATCCTGGTGGGACGCCTCTTTGAACAGGCGATCCTTGAGCTGGGTGTACAGCTCCTGCATATGGCGCTCGGCCCACAGCTGATCGGCGATGGGCTCCACCTGGCATGCGCTGTACTTGTCTTCGGGCGTGCCCGACTGCGAATCGGTCACATGCAAGGTGAGCTCGTTGCATTTGCCGACCCACCATTGGTAGGTCATGTACACCGCACCTTCGTTGATGCGCTCATCGACCGCCGCCCGCGAGATGATCTTGCCGCGTCGCGAATACACCCAGACGAGCTGCTCTTCGTCGATTCCGCGCGCTTCGGCGTCGACCGGGCTCATGTGCACGTAACCCGGCTCGTCGGCAAGCGCCGCAAGCGCTTTGCAGTTGCCGGTCATCGAGCGACATGAATAATGCCCCACTTCGCGCACCGTGCAAAGCACAAGCGGGTATTCCCGATCGGGCAACTCGGTTGGCAAAGCGTACTCGGTCGCGAAGAAATGCGCCTTTCCGTCTGAAGTCGTGAACGCACCGCCCGCGTACAGCTCGGGCGACCCGGGGTGGTCCAGCTCGGGAACGGGCCACTGGGCGTAACCGACGCCTTCCATCCTCTCGTAGGTGGCACCGAAGAACAACGGGCACAGCTCGCGGATTTCGTTCCATATCTCCTCGGTGGACCCATACGCCATGGGATAGCCCATGCGACACGATAGATCCTGGAATATCTCCCAATCGTGGCGGCATTCGCCCTTCGGCGGCACCGCGGCGGTAAAGCGCTGGAAGGTCCGGTCGGAAGCGGTGAACACGCCCTCGTGCTCACCCCACGATGTAGCGGGCAACACCACATCGGCCAAAGCCGTAGTCTGCGTCATGAAGATATCCTGGCTGATGAGCAGATCGAGGCTCTCAAGCGTGCGCCTCATCTGGGCCGTGTCGGGTTCGGTTTGCAACGGGTCTTCGCCGAAATTGTAGAACGCCCGGATGCTGCCATCGGCCACACCGTGCGGCAGATCGGTGAGTTTGCGACCCTCGATGGGAGACAGCTTTTCAACCGGCACGCCCCAGGCGCGGGCGAACTTCTCGCGCACCGCCTCGTCGTCGATGCGCTGGTATCCGGGATAGAGGCTCGGCCACATGCCCATATCGCACGATCCTTGCACGTTGTTCTGACCGCGCACCGGGGCAAGCCCGCTCGCATGCTTGCCGATATGCCCGGTGATAAGCGCAAGCGCCGCGATGGCGTGCACGCTGTCGACGCCTTGGCGCTGCTGCGTGACCCCCATGCCCCACCCGATGACGGCGGTTTCGGCCGTTGCGTACATGCGAGCAGCCTGTCGGATCTGATCAGACGGCACGCCCACCGCTTCGGCAACCGTTTCAGGAGCGTAATTCTGCACGACCTCCCACCATCGGTCGAACCCTTCGGTATGGTTCTCGATGAATTCCCAGTCGGCCAGATCTTCCGCAACGATCACGTAGGCGAGCGCGTTGAGGAGCGCGATGTTCGAGCCGTTCTTCTGCGGAAGGTACAGATCGGCGATTCGCGCGGTCTCGATAACGCGGGGGTCGGCGACGATCAACGTCGCACCCCTCTCTTTCGCCTTCACGATGCGGCTTGCGACGATGGGATGGCTGGCCGCCGGGTTGTACCCGATGAGCATGATGCAATCGGTTTCCTCAAGCAGCGGAATGCTCACGCTCATGGCGCCCGACCCAACCGATTCCATGAGCCCTATGACCGAAGCGGCGTGACAGGTACGCGCGCAGTTATCGATGTTGTTGGTGCCCAAGCATGCGCGCACGAACTTCTGCATCACGTAGTTCGCCTCGTTGCCCGGACCGCGCGACGAACCGGTAAGCATGATGGCTTCGGCTCCGTGCTCCTCGATGATGCGCTTGAGGCGCTCAGCCGTGAAGTCGAGCGCCTCGTCCCAACTTACCCGTTCAAGTTCGCCGCCTTTTTCCCGGCGGATCATCGGGTGGAGGATGCGGGGTACGAGTATCTTGGTATCGTTGATGAAATCGTGGCCGTACAGGCCCTTCAGACAAAGCTCCCCCTGGTTCGTAACGCCATCGGCGGGCTCGGCCTCAACGACATAGCCGTTTTCCACTATCAGATTCATTTTGCAGCCCGCTCCGCAGTACGGACATACGGTTATGTGCTTCTCCATGGCCTACCTTCCGCCCAAATCTTCGTTCAGGCGCAGCGTCGAGTACGCAGCCGTCGCCTTCGCCGCCTCCTTGCGCTTGCTCTGAGCGCCCTTTTCCAGAAAACGCTGGTCAATGAGCCTGAGAGCATGCGTCGGGCACGCTTTCACGCATGCGGATCCCTGCGCCGAACCCTCGCAGAGGTCGCACTTGATAACGGTCGACTTCCTGCGGTTTCTGCGGCGCTTCGCCTTCTTCGTCTCCCCTTCCCCATCTTCTTCGGAAGCGGGGAGAAGCTCGGTGGCGATGTCGACCGCGCCGTACGGACACGCGAGGATGCAGTTGCGGCAGCCGATGCACTTTTCCCTCTGCACGCCCACGCGCTCGTCATCGGAATACAGGCACCCGGTCGGGCACGCCTCGACGCAGGGCGCATCGACGCAGTGATGGCACCCCACCGGCGCCGAAACGGTACGCGTCAATACGAGCTGCAAACGCGGCACGGGCACGTCGCCCTCGACATCGTGACGGTGCAAGCATGCCGCCATGCACGTTTTGCACCCGATGCACTTACCGGGATCCGCTATGACGAATTTCCTGCTGAACATGCTAGACGCCGACGCTGCGCTCGGCAGCCTCGACCGCGTGGGCCATCAGCACCGAGGTCGTCACCGATCCGACTCCGCCTGGCACGGGGGTGATGGCGCCCACGATCGGCTCGACTGCATCGAAATCCACATCGCCGCACAGATTCCCGTCATCATCGAAATTGATGCCCACATCGAGCACCGTCTGACCCGGCGAGAAGCAATCGGGGCCGAACATGCGCGCACGACCCGTCGCGCACACTACGATATCGGCCGCGCGCATGGTGGACGCAAGGTCTTTCGTCCTCGAATGGCACAGCGTTACCGTCGCGTTGCGGCGCAAGAGCATCATGGCAATCGGCTTGCCGATTACCAGGCTGCGCCCAACTACGACCACGTGGGCACCCTCGAGAGGGATGCCGTAGAAATCGAGCATCCTCATGCACGCCGCAGCCGTGCACGGGGCGAAACCGAAGTCGCGATCCATGAACACGGCGGCCAACGCCGCGGAAGAGATGCCGTCGATGTCCTTTTCCGTTTTCAGCGTATCGCACACGGCCTGCTCGTCGATATCGCCTGGAAGGGGGCGAAACATAAGGCATCCGTGCGCCGATGCGTCTCGGTTGATGCCATCGATCGCCGCCTCTATCTCATCCTGCGACGCGCCGTCCTCAAGCACGGTCCTGCGAAGCTTGATGCCAAGCGATTCGGCGCGCTTCACCGCCGTCCGCTCGTAGGACAAGTCATCGGGCCTCTCGCCGATGCGCAGAAGAGCCAGCCCGCACTCGACGCCCCTCTCCGCAAGAGAACCTATCCGAGAACCCAGCTCCTCGGCGATCTTTTCGACAACCGGTTTCCCGGCAAGACGTTCAGCCATGATCCACCTATCTGATTTCGTCGAGCACGTATGCGTACAGCTTGTCGGCAAGCGCACCCGAGCCGTCTACGAGCCGGTCGGCTTCTTCGATATAGGCCTTTGCGCGCCCGCGATCGGCGATGTCTTTCGCGTTAATGAACACGTTGAGGCTCGCTCCGAGCAGCGCCGCCTTCCCAAAGGCAACCGCAACGCCGACATCGGAAAGCACCATGCGGCTTCCGTTGTACGCGAGAAACTCGCAAAGGTCGATCACATGGGCGCACGACCGCATTATATCGAGCGGAACCTCGCAGGCGCCGACGAGGGCCTGCTGCATGACCCTGTCTTTTTCGGCCAGCTCCTCGGGCGTCGCCTTCGGCATGCCGTACGCCGCGGCAAGCGGCGCGAACGCGCGTGCATCCTCATCGACGAGCCCGATGAGCCGCGTGCGCTCGTCGGCGAGCTTCTCCAGCACGATGTAGGTATCGGCTTCGACGGCTTCGTAGCGCTTCTTGCCCACCGTCAGATTGCCCACCATCGAACCGAGCGCCGACGAAAGGGCGCCGACGTAGGCGCTCGCGCCTCCGCCGCCCGGCGTTGGCGCCTTGCTTGCCAAATCCATGATGAATGTCGTATCGAGCATGCTCGTCTCCTGTCGTGCTCGGTCGATTCGCCGCCCGAAAGCGGCATCCGTTTTCAAGAGCCCGATCGAACGGGCGATGATGCAGATTAGAACAGTCCCGAGATCTTCCCCGTTTCGTCCACGTCGATGCGGCACGCCGCAGGTTCCTTCGGAAGCCCCGGCATCGTCATGATATCGCCCGTGAGGGCAACTGCGAACCCGGCGCCCGCAGACACCTTGACCTTCTTGACCGTAATGCGGAATCCGCGCGGCGCCCCAAGCAGCGAGGCGTCGTCGGAGAAACTGTACTGGGTCTTCGCCATGCACACCGGCATTGCACCGAATCCGAGCGATTCGAGCTGCTCGATCTCCTTCTTTGCCGCTGGCGTGAAATCGACGCCGTCGGCATGGTAGATGCGCGCGGCGATCGCTTCGATCTTCTCGGCAAGCGAGAGATCGTCCTCGTAGCAGAACGTGAAATCGTTCGGTTCTTCGCACAGACGCACGACCTCCTCGGCAAGCGCGATGCCGCCCGCGCCGCCTTTGGCCCACACCTCTGAAAGGGCGACGTTCACGCCGAGCTCCATGCATTTCTCTTCAACGAGCGCGAGTTCTGCTTCGGTATCGGTGGGGAACCGGTTGATAGCCACCACGCAAGGCAGCTTGTAAACGCCGGTGATGTTCTCGACGTGCTGAAGGAGATTCGGGAGACCCGCCTCGAGGGCTTCGAGGTTCTCCTCGTTGAGCGAATCCTTCGACACGCCGCCGTGGTTCTTGAGCGCGCGCACCGTGGCGACGACCACGACCGCATCGGGTTTGAGCCCGGCGAGGCGGCACTTGATATCGAGAAACTTCTCGGCCCCCAGATCTGCGCCGAAACCGGCTTCCGTCACGCAGTAATCGCCAAGCGCCATGGCCATGCGCGTCGCCATGATCGAGTTGCACCCATGGGCGATGTTGGCGAAAGGCCCGCCATGCACGAATGCGGGCGTGCCCTCGAGCGTCTGCACGAGGTTGGGCTTGAGAGCGTCTTTCAGGAGAGCGGCCATCGCGCCCTGCGCGCGCAGATCGCCCGCCGTGATGGGCTCGTCGGCGCCCGTATAGCCGACCACGATGCGCGCAAGGCGCTCCTTGAGGTCGGTGATGGAGGTCGCCAAGCAGAAGATCGCCATGATTTCGCTTGCAACCGTGATATCGAAGCCATCTTCGCGCGGCATGCCGTTGGTCTTGCCGCCAAGCCCGTCGACAACGTAGCGCAATTGGCGATCGTTCATATCGACGCAGCGCTTCCACGAGATCTTGCGCACGTCGAAGCCGAGCGCGTTGCCCTGCTGGATATGGTTATCGATCATGGCCGCAAGCAGGTTGTTCGCCGCGCCAATCGCATGAAAATCCCCCGTGAAGTGAAGGTTGATGTCCTCCATGGGAACAACCTGGGCGTATCCGCCGCCCGCAGCGCCGCCCTTGATGCCGAACACCGGACCGAGGCTCGGCTCGCGCAAGGCGACGACCACGTTTTTCCCGAGCTGAGCGAGCGCATCGGAAAGGCCGACTGTCGTGGTGGTCTTGCCCTCGCCCGCAGGCGTCGGATTGATCGCCGTCACCAACACGAGTTTTCCGGAAGCGCGCTCCTCGTCGGCAAGCAGGTTGTAATCGACCTTGGCCTTATAGTTTCCGTACAGTTCGAGGTACTGCTCGGGAACGCCGGCGGTTTCGGCGATCTCGCGGATATGCTTCGGGGTTGTTGCTTGGGCAATTTCAATGTCGCTCAACACGTCGAGCCCTCACTCTCTCGTTTCTTCTCGTCTGAACGCCCAAAACCGTGGGCACTGGATACAGGCAATTCTACTTGTTCGGTATGCAATGCGCACACCATATTCCACCAAGCGCACAAGATGACCAGCCGAGGGGGAACGAGATGCCGCCAACAGCGCGCCATGCGCCGCCCTGCGCCCATGCGAAGCAAGAGCTGCCCGCAAGACAAGCGCCGCCCGTGTTATCACGCGCGGCGCCGGAATCGAAGCGAAAGCCGTTGCAGCTTTTACGACACCGTGACGGTTGCGTTGCCCGTCATCACGGCAATGAGCGCCATGAGACCGCCCGTCAGCGAGAGGACGATGGCGACGATGAAGAAGAACAGGCAGCCGAACCACGCGAATTTCTTGCCGCCTTCGCTCCAACCCCAGCCGTCATGGCCGACAAGCCAGGCAACGAGCACGCCGGGAAGGCCGCCGAAAAGCCCGATGCAAAAGTAACCGACCTTGGCGAGTCCCGAGAATTCTTTCATTACATGTTCCTTTCCACTATGTTCAGTACGGCGAGCATGGAAAAGTATAGGAAGGGGCATACAACAAAAGAACAGCAGTACAGGCAATCAGAGTGCAAGCGCACCACGAAGAGCGAAGTCAGCGGTCTTTCGCATCGATGCGCTTTTCAGCATACGCAGCGGCTCTGCCTCCGAATTCCGCTGCAGCCATCCTCGCGCAGACGATTGCCGTTCCCGCAATCCCGCTACCTGCGTGCATCGTAGATGAGTCGAAGGCCATCAAGCGTCAACTCGGGCACGACCACGGTGATGGTCTCGGAGATGCGGGCAACCGATTCGGCCAAGCCGCCCGTTGCAATAACCTGCGTCTGGTAACCCAGCTGCTTGAAAATTCGACGCATGAGCCCGTCGACGCGATCGGCCTCGCCGTACACGATACCCGCCTGAATGGCTTCCTCGGTCGAACCGCCTATCGCCGTTTTCGGATCAACGAGGTCGATGGCCGCAAGCTTGGTTGCCCGAGAAAACAGGGCGTTCGCCGACGTTTCTACGCCGGGGGCTATGACGCCGCCGATAAAGTAGCCGTCTCGGTCGATGACTTCGATGTTGGTGGCCGTGCCGAAATCGACGACGACGCACGGGGGGCCGAACAGAACCCTCGCCGCCACGGCATCGGCGACGCGATCGGCTCCAACCTCAGCCGGATGCGCATAGGTCGATTTGAACAGATCGCCCGCCATCTGGGCGTCGACGACGACCGGCTCCTTGCCGAGCATGGTCACCATGGCATCATGCCAGGACTCCGTCAGCGTGGGGACCACCGATGCGAGGGCTGCGCCGTCGACCTCGGATGCATCGATGCCCTCCGATTCGAACAGCGGCTTGACCTTGATGCGAAGCTCATCGGAAGTATGCAGTTTGTTGGTGGCCACGCGCCACATATGAAGCAGCTTATCGCCAGCGTACAGGCCCAATACCGTTTGCGTGTTGCCAACGTCTATAGCAAGTAACATGTTTTTGACAATCCCCCCGGGCGAGAACCATTCTGTCTATAGTGCTATTATAGCAATCACTGGACGCCCATCGGCGTTGATACCTGTTCAGAAAGGTCGGACATGAACGAATCTCCCAGTCGCATCCTCGTGGTGGATGATGAACCGTCCATCACCGAGTTCGTAAGTTACGCCCTGAAGAAGGAGGGTTTCTACACCGATGTCGTCGACAACGGAGAAGACGCCCTCGCCCTCGCGATGCAGAACCCCTACGATCTGTTCGTGCTCGACATCATGCTTCCGGGCATGGACGGATACGAGCTGTGCCGCAGGCTTCGCGCCAAAACGACTGCGCCGGTTCTGTTTCTTTCGGCACGCGATACCGAACTCGATAAGGTTGTCGGCCTTGAAATCGGCGGGGACGACTACCTCGCCAAGCCCTTCGGCGTCCGCGAGCTCATCGCGCGCGTCCGCGCCCTTCTGCGTCGCGGCAACGGCGGCGACTTCCCGGGCACGACCCATGCCATCACCGCAAGCGGCATCACCCTCGACGAAGACGCCCATACCGCCTCGGGTGAAAGCGGCGAAATCGATCTGACGCCGCGCGAGTTCGAACTGCTTGCCAGCCTTATGAAGAGCGCCGGCAAGGTCGTTTCCCGCGAAGACCTGCTTCGCGATGCATGGGGATGGGAGTACCTGACCGAAACGAAGACCGTCGATACCCACATCAAGCGCTTGCGCGACAAAATCGGTGCGGCTGGTTACGATCCCGGCCTCGTTGAAACGGTGCGTGGCTACGGGTACCGTTTCAAGCAATAGCCGCCCGAGCCCGACGCTGCGTCAAGGCTCGCCATCAAACGGCTGCAGACATATTTTTCGCTCCTTTCGACGCTGTTGACGCTTCTGGCCTGCACGATCGTCGTGCTGGTTTGCGTCATCGCTTTCGATGCGCCCGCCAAGGCATTCGTCTTGCTGCTGCCCGCCGCCTGCATCACCTTCGTCATCAGCTTGCTCATCGGGCACTTCCTCTCCGAGCCTTTGCGTATACTCTGCGCAGAGGTCAAGGCGTTCTGTTCGGGCAGCACGAACGTGCGCATAGTCCCCGACGGACGCCTGCACGAGGCGGACTGCCTCGCCGAAAATTTCGGGGAGCTTGCCGGAAAAGCGCTCGTTCAGCAGTCCGATCTCGCCATCCGGGAACGACGCCAAGCCGAATTCATCAGCGATGTCGCCCACGAGCTGCGCACGCCGCTGACCGCCATCCACGGCAATGCCGAAATGCTGCTCGACCCCGATCTGCCGCCCGAACTGCACGACAAATTCTGCAAGATCATCATCGACGAGAGCGAGCGGCTCGGCCGTCTCTCAAACGACCTGCTCACCCTGCAGCTCATCGAGGATGACAGCGTGCGCTACGAGCTGCAACGCGTCGATCTCAAAATGCTGTCGCGAGAAGTGTTCGATGCGCTCGATCCCATCTTGCGCGACAGGGGCGCGATCACCGAGATAATCGGCGAAGCACCCGATGTGCTCGGCAACCCCGATCGGCTCAAACAGGTGCTTTCAAACCTCGTGGAGAACGCGAGTCGCTTCATCGAGCCGGGCGGACACATCACCATAGAGCTGTTCGGCCTACGCGGCAATTCCGTGATCGCCGTCAAAGACGACGGCGCCGGGTTCGGCGATGTGGATCCGAAGCGTCTGTTCGACCGCTTTTACCGCGCCGATACGTCGCGCAGTCGAGGCACGGGCGGCACGGGCCTCGGCCTCGCCATCGTCAAATCGGTCGTCGAGGCGCACGACGGCACCGTCGAAGCGCTCAACCTGCCCGATGGCGGCGCCTGCTTCATCGTCGCCATTCCCTCGATCGCCGTATCGTAGCGCCATGATAATCGGCATCACGACAACCCGCACCGAACACGACGGCGCGCTGTTCAAGGCATTCTGCGAGGCAGCCAGATCCAACGGCGGAAGACAGGCGTCGGAGTAGTTGCGTTTTCCCATTTCAAATCATTCATATTCCCAGAGTGATACCTTGCTTACCCCCTCATACTACCCACATTCGTATCCCGTGCAGAACGAATACCTCTTTCCTTGCGTTTCGGGAACGCGGCAAAGCACCTAGCATCGAAGCAATCCGTCAGTCACCGATGCAAGGAGAAAACCATGTGCTTCAGACCAGCTGCAGTATCCCTTGATGCGACCTGCCCGAAATGCGGAGCAACCTGCCCCGCGGGAACCACGACATGCCCCGAATGCGGCGCAGAGCTCCCTTCGGGTCCCGCTATGCCCGGCATGCCCGGTGCTCCAGGTGCACCGGGAGCAGCACCCGCTGCCCCAGGGGCACCCAAAGCTCCTGGGGCTCCCCAAGCTCCCGCCGCTCCCCCGAAGCAGTAGATGAAATTGTAGATCTGCTGTTCAAACTATCTTTTTGGTTCGCATCATCCCCTGGGCACAGAGGGTCTTCCGGCCGATGTGCCCAGGCTTCGATAGCTCGACAACACATGATGGCAATCGGCTATAATCATCAATGACGATCCCCACTATCTGATACGCGAGAAGCTTATGCCATTGATTGACTTGAATCTCAAAAAGGCACATGTCAGAACGATGCTCCCCATGGCTTCAGTCGGGTTTGCGTTCTTCTGGGCTTGGTTTTACCTGCTCATGTTCGGCCCAGGCACCGCGCAGCACCTCGGACTCGAAGCGTCCATGGCGGTCAAGCTGGCATTTCTCATCGGCATGCTCGCCGTCATGATGCTCGCCTACCTCAAGCGAAACCTGTTCGATCGGCATAGCCCCGACCCGATACCGCTCATCGCTCTTGCCCTTACGCTCCCACTGGGCGTACTGAACCTCATCGCCAGCCCAGGATCGGCTCCCGTGGGGTTCGATATCGCCGTTTGGGCTCTTGCGGGCGGCGGGTTTTCCCTTATTTTTCTCGAATGGCCCAAGGTGTTCATGGTCGCCTGGCAAAAGGATGTCGGCGCATTCCTCGCATCGGGTGCCGTTCTCGGAGCCATCATCTACCTGTTTTCCTGCAACCTTGCATCGCCCTACGGCGAAGCCGCCTTGCTGCTGCTTCCCATCTGCTCGCTAGGCACGTTCGCATACCTGCGCGCGCACATTGCGGGCAGCGGGAAAATGCCCGAGCAACCTGTCGAACAGACCAAGCTCTTCCCTCTCACCGGATTCACCGTTGCGGTCTTCGGCGCTCTGTTCGGATTCGCAATCTACCACCTCTCCTACAACATCGAAAGCCTCGAGCCGGCCCTTGCGGCGCTCGCCATTGCCATCGGAGGATTGGTGCAGATGGGTTGCACGACGCTCATCAAGCGCTACATTCCCTTCGGAATCGCCGAAAAACTCACGCTCCTGTTCGTCGCGATAGGGTTTCTCGGCCTCGCCTTTCTCGACGAGTCGTTTCAAACGCCATGCTGCCTCTTTCTACTGGGTTCTTACATCTACTTCGACTTCGCGAACCTTGCGGCTCTCGTCGGGTTCGCAAGCGGCCAACCTTCGCCGTTTTGGCGCATCGCCCGCGGACAACTCGTGCTGCCGCTCGGCATGGCTATCAGCTGGGCTGCATGCCTTGCGATCCAAGGCGCCGATGCCGCCCTGTTCGATTTCGCTCCCTTTGTAGGCCTCGGACTTGTTTTGGCCTTGGCAATACTTGCGGCGTTCGTCCCGTTCAAAGACAACGCATTTGCCGATAAGAGCTTCGACAACGAAATCGCCGAAGGTGGGCATTTCAAGCAGCGATGCACGAAGGCAGCCGAAGAATACGGCCTGTCCAATCGAGAAACCGAGATACTCTCGTTCCTCGCCAAAGGACGCAACGCCCAGTTCATCAGCGAACAATTGAATATTTCCGCATACACCGCCAAAACTCACGTGTACCACATCTATCAGAAGATGGGCGTCAATTCCCAACAGGAGCTCATCACCATCGTCGATTCCACCGAAGTCGTATTTCGCTAGAAACGGTCCAAGGACAAAGAGGCCCTCGCATCAGAGGCAGCATGCCCGATGCGAGGGCCTCGCAATGCCCCGCTGAAGCGCGGCGAGCGGTGCCTGCCTACGCTGCAGGGTGCCGCAACCGAAACGACCCTAGTATCCCGCCAAAGCCACCAGCGGCATAAGCACCGTTGCGTGCAGGGCAACCATGGCAACGGTCGGAATGACCCCGGCCTTGAAGAAGTCGACCATCTTCCAATAGCCGTATCGGTACGAGAGCATGTTGTTTCCGTCGACGCCCATGAGAAACGTCGTCGATGCGTTCACCGCAACGATGACGGCGAATACGACGGGGCTCACGCCGATCGCGCCGGCTATGGTGCACAGCGGGATGAGGCTGATCGCGATGAACGCCGGCCCCACGGGGATGACGAGGCGCAGCAGCGGAAGCAACGCCGCCGACGCGGCGACGATGGCAGTCCCGCTGAGCGCAACCTTGCCGACGGTGGAACCGAACAGCCAGCTCGCCGCACCCTGCTCCTTCACGCCGCCGGAAATCGACTGCACGCAGCCGATCAGAAGCACGATGTTCCACGAAACGGCGGCCACGTACTCCCGCCAATCGAGAACGTCGATTCCCGGTACGAAGAAGAGGATGAGGGCGAGCACGGCGATGGCGGTGGCATCCCAGCCCGTCCAGTTGCTTGCAATCCACAGGCTGAAGACGACGGCCATAACGGCAAGCACCTTCCAATCGATCGCCTCGAACCTCCCCACCTCTTTACCCTTTTTCTCGATGCAGGCGATCGTCTTCTCGGAAATCGGCTCGGGCTTGAACACAAGCGTCACCGAGAACCAGCATACGACCAACAAGACAAGGGCGATGGGCATGCAGATGAGCGTCCAATCGAGAAACGAGATCGCAATGCCGGTATTAGCCTCGAGCACGTTCATGGCCATGATGTTCATCGCGCTGCCCGACGGAATGGCCTGCCCGCCGACCACCGATGCGTACGTGATTCCGATCATGAGCGCTTTGCCGAGTTTGGACGAGCCCTTCTCGCACCCCTCGATCTCAAGGATGCTGCTCACCGCGATGCCGGCGAACAGCGCCGTGCAGGGCAGATCGGAAATGAAGAACGACAGGATTGCGGCAGCCACCATGAATGCGAGCACCGTCGCTCGGGAATTGCCCTTCGTCAACCGCATGAGCGCGAAGACGATCTTCGTCGGCACCTTCGTCTTGAGAAGCGCTGCCGTGATGCCGAACGATGCCATGATGAAGAAGATGACGCTGCTGACAAACCCCGCCCATACCCCGGCGTTGTATTCGAGAATGCCGAATGCCGGCATGAGGATCATGATGACCAAGCCCGAAATGGCCACGGGCACCGGTTCGGTTACCCACAGGAAAATGCCCGCCACCATAAGCGCAAGCGACATCTTCCCCGCCTCGCCCAACCCCTCGGGAGTAGGACCGAGCCATGCCGCGAGAATGAGAACTACCGCGATGCCGATGCAAAGCGTCCGCTTCGCAACCGAAGACCCACCATCTGCCGCATAACGTTTTTCCTTCATTGCAGATCGATCCTCCCTACTCGTCGTGCAACACGTGAACGGCTCTGGACAAAGAGAACTTATGCCAAGGCTTTCCGAAGGAAACGATACCCGCGAGCGGTCGGCGACGAATCAGGCTTGGAAACGGAAAACACCTCCTGCTCCATCGCAAAATGAGTACCATCGCGGGAAAACACGGGGATACTACCGAAGGTAGTAAGCAATGACCTGTGCAAACAGTGCGCTAAAAGCCTCACATGCGCACGAGCGCACCCATCTTCTCCCATCAAAGCACTCGCCGAACCCCCACGCCACCGAGTCGCACAATATATCATATTCCCAATCAATCGGCACCATGCATCGAACGGGCGCGGATCGACTTCGAAACGCATCGGAACCGAATGGCAAAACCAGCTCTGCCAAGAACCGGGCGAACGGAGGCCAAGCGGAACGGATCTGAACAAGAAAGGCAGCCCCAAGCGCGAATCTCGCTCCTGCAAAATCCGCTCCGAAAACCGTACTACCGAGAGTAGGATTTATCTCGCTTCGAGCTATCAGGCGCATTTTTTGATGATCGTCGTACGTTTTAGTGAGAATAAGCGGATTCACTCGAGGGCGAAAACACGGAAAGTAGATGCATCAAGAATGCGCCATTGCGGCGGCGTGCGAGAAAGGGGACGGGTAGCCGCAGTGCAAGCAGTGTCCGTGTACTAATCTATTAAGGGGGTTGATCGATCACATGGCTGCAACAAAACAAAACACGCAAGAAAAATCGCTCGGCAAGCGCCTCGCTTTGATAGGCGTCGCAATCGTGATCCTTATCATCGCGCACTTCCTTCCCGTTCCGGAGGGATTGACCTACGAGGGGAAGATGGCCATCGCAATCATGGTCGCCGGCATCGTGCTGTGGGTCACCGAGCCCATACCGATGGCAATATCGGGCCTCGCCCTGATGTGCCTTATGCCCGGATTTGGAATATTCGCCTACAACGGCACCCCGGGCGTCTGGGCCAACTTCATCAGCAACGTCATCTTCTTCATCCTCGCGTCGTTCGGCATCACTTCGGCGCTCCTCAAGACGAAGATACCGACGAAGATCGTCTTCGCGCTCATGCACCTCACGAAGGGCAATGCAAAAACGACCGTGCTCGCATTCATGCTCGCCACAGCCGTCGTTTCTGCGTTTGTCTCCAACCTGCCCTGCACGGCGCTCTTCGCCGGCATCGCCATGTCGAGCATCATCGATCTCGAGAAGCAGAACGGCGATGCGAAACACGCCGCGAACCTCGGCAAGGCACTCATGATCGGTATCGCCTACGCGTCGATCATGGGCGGCATGATCACGCCCGCAGGGTCTGCTCTTAACATCATGACGCTCAACATGCTGGCCGCCAACGCCGGGTTCACCATCTCGTTCCTCGACTGGATCATCATCTGCGCCCCGATCGCAATCATCGTCCTGATCGTCAGCTGGCTGTCGGTTTCGCTCATCTTCAAAACCGACCGCATTTCCGAAGCGACCATGATGGCCATCGAGAAGAACGGCGCTTCCATCGGCAAGCTCGATGGATTCGACAAGAAGGTTCTCGTCATCCTGCTTGCCATGATTGTGGCATGGATTGCAAGCAACTGGACCGGCTGGGATGCCACCGCCATCGCCGTTGCAGGCCTCGCCGTGTTCTTCCTCCCCGGCATCGACGTCCTCAACTGGAAAGAGTACATCGCAAGCGTCCAGTGGAGTATCGTGCTTCTGATCGGCTGCGTCCAATCGATCGCAGGCGGCATCAAAGAACAGGGCGCTGCAAGCTGGCTGTTCGGCGCAACCGTTGGAAAGCTCGCCGTGAGCGCCTTCGCAGTGGTTGCGGCAACCGCCATCGCCTTGCCGCTCATGCGCCTCATCATTCCCGTAGGACCGGCGCTGATCGCCATCAGCCTCATTCCGCTTGCAGCGATGGGCCCGAGCATGGGCGTATCCGCAGCAGTGTTCGCCGTCATCATCGCCTTCAACGCGAACAGCACGTTCTTGCTCGGCGTGGACAGCAACAACATGATGACCTTCAAGTACAACCAGTGGAAGATGGCCGATTTCTTCAAGGCCGGCATTATCCCCACCATCGCGATGGTCGTTCTCCATGCGACCATCCTCGCTCCGATCGTGAGCATGCTGGGCTACTAACCGCAAGCCGCACAGCCCGACGAACAGCGCGACCCCGGACTTTCCTGAATGTCCGGGGTCGCTTCTTTCGGGCTAAGAGCACGCCCGGCCTTAGCGCGCAACCCGCTGGGTGCAATAGCCAGGACGATACGATGCGATACGATGGATGATCCAACCCGAAAGAGCACCGCACAGGACAACATCCCAGGCTGGGCAACCCGCTCGAATTGGACAACATCCTCGAATTGAACGGCATCCATGGATCGGGCCTCCTCAGAAGGCAACCGGCAAAAGCCGAAACGAGCCCGCCTTCGCGCATCAGCCGAACAGCGGGAAAGAGGGGAGAACGGCCCCAGAATACGAAAAGAAGGCGGGTTGTCCGCCTTCCCTTCGAATCGAACTGCTATTCAGACGCCGATGCGCAGCCGACCGCTTTTGCCGAAAGGTCTTCCTGCTTGCCCGAAGCATCCCCCTCATCCTCCGATGGAGGCACGGCGACGAACTCGAAGCCCGGCTGCGTGCAGACGGTGCAAAAAGCAGGACGTCTTCCCGTCACGATGGTTCCACAGGTAGGGCATCGGGACAGATCGTTTAACCCGTCATCCACGCCCTCGGCGATGTCGAGGCAGATACCCGCGTAGAGGCTCTCGACCTCTTGCATGCGCTTGTACATGCGTGCGATATCGCCGTATCCGCGCAAGCGGGCACGCGCCGAAAAATTGGAGCACGTCTCCGTTGCCCACTCGTCTATCTTCTTGGCGAAGGAACGCAGCGCATCGTCAAGCGACGATCCCGCAACCTGCATGATTGCGGGATCGATCGATTCGGCATGCAACCGCTCTCGGAAGCTTTCTATTTCGGACAAATGGGATTTCTCCCCCTCTTCCATGGCTTCGAGAACGGCGGCGTCGCGCATGCGATGATTCGCGCGGGCATACGCTGCAAGCTCTTTGTACTGACGTCTGGCCGCCAGGCAAAATGCGCGCGCAGCCTGCAGATCATCGTAGACTTCCGCAAGATGCTCTTTCGTGAACTGGGATTCCTTTTTAGCCTTGTGACGCTTGTAGGCTCGAAATCCTATCATCTCTATCACGACGCAGACCGCTATCGCCGCTACCACCAAAACCATGGTGTCCATCGTGTTTCCTTTCGCAACGGCGGGCACCGCATCCCTTCGGGAAATGCAGCACCCGCCTCACTAAAGCTTAGTCGAGAGCGAATACCGCCTGCTTCGGCTTCTCAGCCAGCTTGGCGGAAAGCTCCTCCAGCGTCCCGTATTCCATGCATTTCGCTTGGCAGTGAGATACGCACGTGGGCAGTTTCCCCATCTCGGTGCGTTCGGCGCACAGATCGCACTGATCGGTCGGAACCGGCATGTAGGCAAGCTGCCACACATCTTCCTCGATCTTCCAAGGACCGATTTCGTTCACAAGGATACCGGTCTGTCCAACGGGGTATTGATGCTCCATCTGACACGCGAACTCGCAGGTGTGGCAACCGGTGCACCATTCGTAGTCAATCAGGATACCGTATTTCGTCATGGGACTATTCACCATCCTCGATCTTGTAGAGCTTGCAGATGCTCGTCTTGTAATTCGAGCCGAAACCGCTCTTACCCGGGCTGTACACCATAAGGTTGTTGATGTTGTACTCGAACACGTCGAAGAACTTCTCGGGATCCGCCTCCGGCATCCACCACGCGTGGTCGCAGGCCACGATGCGCGGGTCGGTCAGAATGGGAGTTTCTTCGATCCTGATCTTAGCGCGGCCGTTCTGGTTTTCAATCCATACCCACTCGCCGTCGACCATGTTGAGTTCCTTGAGCTTGTCGGGGTGAACCTGCACGATCGGGTCGGGATGCATCTTGCGCAAACGCTCGATCTGGCGATGCTCGGAATGGAAGTAATTCCAGTTGCGAGCGCCGGTCGTCAAAACAAGCGGATACTGCTCGAACAGCTCGGGCGTCGACCCCGGACCCGGATCGGGCTCCTCGAAGTAAGGCAGCGGATCGAGTTCGGCGGCGTTGTAGAACGTCGACCACAGTTCGATGCGGCCGGTAGCCGTCTGGAAGCCGGGCTGGCCGTCTGCGCGCATCTTGCCGGTCTTGTACTTGTAGTATTCGACAGGCAGGTACACCGGAGCCGCTTCGCGCAGTTCTTCATAGGTGAACCCGGTCGGCTTCAGAAGCTCGGTGAACATCTCCTCGGGCGTATCCCACGGCCACGCCTCGGGATTGAGGCGCTTGCCAAGCTCGAGATTGATTTGCATGTCTGATTTGCATTCGCCGATCTGCGTGACTTTGTTGATGACCTCGCCGCGCTGCGGGCCGTCGCCCACGCGAATGCCGTTGCGTTCGGCAAACGTCGCCGCAGGCATGACCACGTCGGCAAGCGCCATGATCGTCGGCGTCATGAACAGGTCGACCGATACGATGAAATCGCACTTGCTGAACGCTTTGTACACACGCTGGGGATCGGCGGCCATGCAAGCAAGACCGTTGGTGGTCTGGAAGTGAGCCCCATGGATCTCGTAAGGATCGCCCGTCTCAAGAGTTTCGATCAGCACGTCGGGCGAAGACTGCTTGAAGCCCATCTGGAGCAGCTTGTAACGGTCGAGGCCGAGGCGCTTGGGCTCCTGCTCGGGGGGCAAGAGGTCGCGTCCCCATCCGCCGGAATACGCCATGATCTCCGCAGGGGGCACCATGCCGCCCGGATTGTCGACGTTGCCCGTAATCTGGAAGAGCGCGGCAATCGCCTGACCGGCGGGAATCGCCTCGCGCGTCATGTCGATCGCAAGACCCCATTGCAGCGTCGCAGGTTTGCACTCGGCAAGCATGCGGGCTGCCTTGACGATCTTCTCTTCGGGGATCCAGGTGATCTCCGCCACCTTATCGGGCGGGAACTGCTGGACGCGCTCTTTGAGCTCTTCGAAGCCGTAACACCACAGATCCACGAACTCCTTGTCGTAGATTTCCTCGTTGATGATGACGTTGAGCATGCCGAGGGCGAGTGCGGCATCGGTGCCTGGGCGGATAGGCAGATGAAGATCGGATTTCGCCGCCAGGAACGTGACGCGCGGGTCGATGACCACCGTCTTCATCCCCATCTTCATCAGATCGATCACCCAGTGGCCGAAGAACCCGTCCGAATTGGCGATGATCGGATTGTTGCCCCAGATGAACATCACTTCGGGCATGACCCAATCGGGATTGTCGTAGCGATCCACGAAATGCTGCGAGACGTCTGCCACCCAAAACGATCCGGTTGTCGCAGCCATGCCCGCGACGCGCGGCAGGTAGCAGGCGTTGCCCGAAAGCACGTTTCCATAGTTTGGAGAACCGAACGACCAGCACAAACGCGATTGCCACGGAGCGATATCGCGACCGGTGCCATGGATGAACACGACCGATTCGGCACCGTATTTTTCCTTGATCTTCGTGAACTCCTCGACGGTGATATCGTACGCCTCGTCCCACGTGATGCGCTCCCATTTGTTCTTGCCGCGGTCTTCGCGAGCGCGCTTCATCGGGTACTTGAGCCGATCCTCGTGGTTGACGATCTCGGGCATGTCCAGACAGCGCACGCACAAACGGCCCTGCGTAAACGGATTCTCGGGATCGCCCTCAACCTTGACGAGCTTGTCGTCCTTATCGGTGTAGAGAAGCACACCGCAGCCGAGATGGCATCCCGGACCCGACCAAGCGCTCCCACGCGTTACGGTGTATTCGCCCTCTTGATAGCGATACGGCTTTTCGTGCGGAACCTTGATGCCTTCTGATTTATCCATACTCTCACTCCCATCCTTCCTCGTCGTGAACGCTGATGACAGCATCCGCCAACGTCGATGCGTCCGAATCGAGAGCATGAAATGAAAAACGGCGGAGTGCATACGAAAAATAAGGTGAGGAAAGCCGCAATGGGGCATACTACTCTGGTTAGTATCCCCATTGCGCATACGTTATGGCTGGTGGAAGCTAGCCGATCGGTCCGCTCCGCTCGGTTGCGTACGACCAATCCCTAATCCCGCCCAAATCGTAAACATCGGTGTACCCGATATCCTCGAGCTTGCCCACGGCAAGCTTGCTCTGAACACCCGTGCGGCAATACACGATGATGCGCTCGCCATAATCGGGCAGTACGCCCAGCTTGTTCGATCCGATCTCGTCGAAGGGTATCGAAATCGCCCCGGGGATATGAGCTTCGGTATATTCGGATTCGCTGCGAACGTCGACGATGGTCACTCCGCCCTCGTCGATCATGCGCTTGGCTTCTTCGGCGGTGATGCTGCTGAAAAGAGGCGCGTTGGCATCGCCCTGGGCTCCCGAGGCTTCGGCCGCATTGTCAGATGCGCAGCCGAGCAGCGCCAACACCGATGCAAACAGCGCCGCACCGAGAACCATGAGAAGGGCCTTCTTCAAAGGCATCCCCGTTCTGCAAGTACCTACATGATAGTTTCATATACTACATAACATTGTTTTCGCTTGTCAACGCGCAATACGCTTCGGAGTATAATAAGTGATGGAATCATCGAAGCAAACTGATGCCGTTTCGAAAGGAAAAGCGCATGAGCGTGTCCGTTTACCACTTCAGCCCTACCGGATCGACAAAGCAGATCGCGCTGGCGTTCGGTCGAGCGCTCGACCGAAATGCGTCCTTCGTCGATCTTGCAGCCCCTGGCATCCATGGGGGAAGCCGCCCGATCCCCGATCCCGATGAGAATGAAACCTCCCTCGCCCTTTTCGCCGTTCCCGTATTTGCCGGGCGAGTGCCCGCCCCGGCCATCGAAGCGATCGAGCGCCTCGATGGCAAGGGAGTTGTCGCCGCAAGCGCAGTCGTCTACGGAAACCGCGATTTCGACGATGCGCTTATCGAACTCAACGATGTGCTCACGCGCCAAGGCTTCGCAATCATCGCATCGGGCGCATTCGTTGCCCGGCACTCCATGCTCCCGTCGGTTGCGGCAAAGCGCCCCGACGCGAGCGACCTTGAGGATGTCTCGAAATTCGCTCGCCTTGTTGCCGAAAAAGCGGCAGCGAAGGATGCCCTTTCGACCCCCGATGTTCCCGGCAATCGCCCCTACAAGGAAGCTTCTGGTGCCGCATGGGTTCCCACCGTTTCCGACGACTGCATACTATGCGGCATCTGCGCGGCCCAGTGTCCCGTCGAAGCGATCCCGCGCAGTGCGCCGAACACCACGGAGGCTGGCTGCTTCCAATGCATGCGCTGCGTTGCAGTCTGTCCGAAAGACGCGCGGAGCCTTCCCGCTCCCGTCGCTGCCATGATTTCCGAAAAGCTCGGACCGGTTGCCGGCGTTCGCAAGCCGAACCAAATGTGGGTGTAGCCGAACAAGATCGCCAAAGCATCCCGGGCGAAGCGATCCGCCCCGCAGCGCTTCGCCCAGGCGGCAAGCAGGCAATCCGCAAGATGCCGGCAGCTGGAAGAGGCGGCACGGCAGCATGCTGCGGTTGCATGTTTCTATCGAATCGCCCGCTTTACAGCCCGGGCCGTCAGCACACCCACGATCGTTTTCACAAGATCGACCACGATAAACGGCGCCACCGCCGTAACGAAGGCGGCCGCAGGACCCATGCCCGATATAGCCATGAGCTGCACCCATCCGCATAGGTACATGACGACGACGAACAGAAAAGCGCCGACGAAACTCGCCGCAAGCTCCCTGCTCCGGCGAACGCGCGCGCCCGTTTGCGGATCCAAGCGGGCGCTCAAGGCGCTTTGTTCTTTTCGGGCCGAGCCTTCGAGGATGCGCATAACCGCAAGTGCCACGACGGCCCCGACGAAAAACCCCCAGAGAAACCCGCCCGTTGGTCCCAGAACGACCCCAAGACCCCCGCGCATCGATGAAAACACCGGAATTCCGATGGCGCCGATAACCAAATAGCACCCGATCGATGCCAAGCATTGCCCCGGTGTAAGCACAATCAGAGCGAATACCATGACGAACGTCTGAAGCGTGAACGGAACGGGTCCAAGCGGAACGGATATCCACGCCGAGACCGCCATAAGCGCAATCGTCAACCCGCAAAACGCAAGCGACCGAGCACGCGTCGCCGTTTTTTTCTTCGTATGCAACTCAACCATATCGTGCCTCCTCGGGCACGCATATTCCCAGAAGGCGGATCCGACCGCAAGCCCGAAAGCGCGCCAAGGGTGACGCGAGGCCTAGAACTTCGCCTTGATTTCACCTCGCTCGAGCCGCCCAAGGCGCCTCATCTCGAATGCGATGAAGACCCCCGTAGTGAAAATGGACAGGAAATCCGCCATGGGGGCTGCAAAGTAAATCGCATCGAGGCTCGTGAACTGCGAGAGCATTTGCGGAAGCATTTCAGGCAGAACGAACAGCAACGGAATGAGGAACAGGATCTGGCGCGTCAGCGAGAGAATGATCGATTTGAGCGGTTGGCCCGTTGCCTGGAAATAGTTCGATCCCACGATCTGAAAACCGATGAACGGCATCATCATAAGCTGCACTTTCAGGGCAAACACGGTGAATTCGACAAGGTTTGCATGCTTGATGCCGAAGGCCCCGACGATCGCCTCGGGGAACAGATGAACGATCGCCCACATGAACACGCCGATCGAAGTAGCGGCCGCAATGCCGTACCACAACGTTTTGCGCACGCGACCGATCAGCTTCGCTCCGTAGTTGAACCCGAGCAAAGGCTGGATTGCAATCGACACGCCCACGAGGGGAAGCGTAGCGAAGATCGCAACACGCTGCACTACGCCGATCGAGGCGAGGGCGTCATCGGCTCCGATGGGGTTCATGGCTCCGTATTTCACCAACAGCAGATTTATCACGAAACTGACGATCGCCATGCCTGCCTGCACGACGAAGCTCGCCAAACCGAGTGAAAGAATGGTGCCGATGACCTTGAGGTCGGGGGCCATGGCGCTCAGTTTCAACTTGAGCGGCACGTTTTTCGTCATAATGAAGTACCAGAGAACGGTGGCGCACGAGATGGCCTGCCCGCAGATCGTGGCAAGCGCGCTTCCCTCGACGCCCCAACCGAATCGGATAACGAACAGATAATTGAACGCCGTGCAAAACACGGCGCCGATCAGCATAGTCACGAGCGCGCGGTTCGGTGCGCCTGCTGTACGGATGAAATTGTTCACACCCATGCCGATGCATTGGAAGATAAACCCGAAGCAGATGATTCGGATGAACGAAGCTGCGTAAGGACGAACCTCGTCGGTTGCACTCGAAAGCGTGAGCAGCCAGTCGAGGACTACGGGGCTCGCTGCGCACAGCGCAATGACGATTGCGAAGAAGATGCTGAGAGAAACCGTGTTTCCCAAGCTCCTCTCCGCGGAGTCGCGCCTGCCCTGGCCAAGCCTCAATGCCGCAAGCGCGTTACCGCCGTTTCCGACCAGCATCGCAATGGCCAGAAACACCGTCATGATGGGGTTGGCTACCGTCGCAGCCGAAAGGCCGATCTCCCCCATGGCTTGTCCGAGGAAGATCGAGTCGATAACGTTGTAGGCTCCGTTGACGAGCATTCCGAGTATGGCGGGAACGGCGAATTCTGTGATAAGCAGTGGGATGGAGGCCGTTCCCATGCGCCCCACTTTATCATCGCGCACCGGCTTTCCCGATTCGGGACCGGACTGATCCATCGACGTTTGCGCGTCGGTCGACGGCTTCTGTGCTGCTGCGGCTGACATATGCTTCGGTACCCTCCGTGCTGTGCATGCGTTCTTCTCCGAAAAACATTATTTTACTCTTCTGCGTGCGGATTGGAAGAAATGCAGCGCATCAACCCTCGTCACATCGATGTTCGGATGGTTTCGGGAAGCGGATGGACATATGGAAGCGAATCGCAAGAACCCCTCGGACGAACATGCGGGCAACGCCTCCGTTCACATCGCGCCCCACCGGCGGCGCTACAGAACGACGTGCGCCTCGCCCGACGCTATTGCGCACTCGGCTCCCCCGGCATCCCTCAGCACCAAGCAGCCCCGCTCGTTCGTGCGAACGACCTCGCCTCGAGCAACGACGTCTCCGTTCATCGAGGAGATGCCGACCGAGCGGCCCGTCAGATAAGCATGGGCGTTGTACTCGTCGACAAGTGCGGCGAACCCCCCGTGCAACCACTGCGCGTACAGGCGATCGACCGAAGCAAGCAAACGCCCGGCAACATCTTCGAGCACGCTGCAGGCGCCAACGGACAAGCGCCCTGCGTCATCGAATGCAGCTGCGCAGGCGCGTTTGCCACCGAATGGCAAGGCATCCGAGCAGGCGTCCTCGCCCTTAAGGCGATGCAAAACGGAGAGATCGGCGATGCGCTCGAGATACGCAGGCCCGAACGAACCGGTCAGCTCGGGCACTTCGGCAGGCTCGAACACGTTGATGCCGATACCGATGCACACAGCCCGCCGCACGGCCTCAAGCGAGATGCCGCAGAGCTTTCCCTGTGAACACAGCACGTCGTTGGGCCATTTGACGACAACGCCCGCATCGTCGGAAAAAGATGCGAGCACGTCATGGACCGCAAGCGCAACGGCAAGGCTCAGCGTGGGAAGATCCTTCGCGGCAACACCGTGATCAAGCGGGCGAAGCAGCAGCGAAAGATACAGGCTTCCCGCAGGGCTCGCCCAGCGCCTGCCCTGGCGGCCGTACCCGCCCGTCTGCACGAGCGCAGTTGCCACCGTGCCTTCGGGTTCGCCCTTCTCGATGCGGCGCTTTACCTCTTCGTTCGTCGAATCGATCTCGTCGAAGCAGCGGCATGCGTAAGGAATCCGAGTCGGTCTCGCAGCCATCGCTATCGCCTGGGCATCGAGCATGGATTAACCTTAGAAACGCTGGTCGAGCTTGACGGCGCGCCCCACCGAAACGGTATCCTCGACAACCGGAGCACCGTCGGCAAGCACGTGGCCGGGGCGCAGTTCGAGCAGGGGCTTCACCACGAAATCGCGCTCGGCAAGCAGCGGGTGCGGAAGCGTCAGCTTCTCATCGTCGCACACGTAGCACTGATAATCGAGGATATCGATATCGCAGGTGCGCGGACCGTTTTTCACGGTGCGCGTGCGCCCGAACCTGTCTTCGATCGCATGCAGGTAGGCGAGCAGGTCGTGAGGGCCGATGCCCGTGCGGATAAGAGCGACCGCATTCACGAACAAATCCTGGTCCTCAAGATAGGCGGGTTCGCTTTCGTAGAAGCTCGAGACATCGATGAGCTGGGTATCGGGCAGGGCCACCAAACTCCCGATCACTTCGTTCAATACGGCGATCTTCGCTTCGCGCTCTTCCCCGGGGTTGCCGACAAGCGCAACGTTCGATCCGAGTCCCAGGAAACAATAGGGCCTCAGATCTTTGAGCGCTTGCTGCGTGCACGCAACGTTATGGGTACGCACGATGCTTGCGCCCAGCTCGACGGCCGCAAGAGCTTGCCGAGCCGAAACCTCGTCCCGCTCTTTCGGGTCGTCGATGCCGTAGAGCGCGCCGATATGGCTCTTTCTCGAAACCGCCACCATCAATGGGTAGCCGAGACGGGCGAACTCCTGCATGTTCAGCAGCAGCTCGTTGGTCTGCTTCGGAGTCTTGCCGAATCCGGGACCCGGATCGATGCAGATGCGCTCATGCGCGATTCCCGCAGCCTCGAGCTCTGCCGCACGCTCGGCAAGGTAGCGCTTCACGTCTTCGACCACATCGTTGTAGACGGGGGCATCCTGCATGGTTTTCGGTTCGCCTTGCATATGCATGACCACGACGCCCGCGGCGCACTGCTTCGCAACCTCGATCATCGCAGGGTCCCGAAAGCCCGAGACGTCGTTGATGATCGATGCGCCAGCCTCGACGCACGCACGGGCGACCTCGGCATGACGCGTATCGATGCTCACGCAGATTCCGCGTGCGGCGAGCTCGGTTACCACCCGCACCGTGCGCGAAAGCTCCTCTTCAAGAGGGACCTCGTCAGAACCGGGACGCGTCGATTCGCCGCCCACGTCGATAATGCGGGCACCCTCTTCGACCATGGACATCGCATGTGACAGGGCGGCCTCGAAATCGGCATGCTCTCCCCCGTCGGAAAACGAATCGGGCGTAACGTTGAGGATGCCCATCAAAATGGGCATCCTTGTATCGAATTCGAAATCAGAGCACGACCACATCATCGTCTATTTATCGCCATCTTTCTCGCTCTTCTCGCTCGGGCTTTCCAGCTTGTCGTCCGCCTGCTCCCGCTGAGTCTCGGCTGGATTTTCTCCCGCTTGCTCCTGCGGCCTGCCGGCAGGCTTCTTCGCGTTCGGATCGATCGCCGAATCGTCGAGGATTTCCTGAAAGCGGTTCTCAAGCTCGCTGAAGAAACCCTGACCGCCCGGTGCTGCCGGCCGACCGGGGTCGTTGGGATCCTGGTCGCCAGGGGCAACTTCGGCGCTGCGCCAGTTCGGATCGGCAAGACGCGCCTGCTCTTCGGCCTTGCGGGCAGCTTCGGCCGCCGCCATCGCCTCTTCGTCCTTGCGGCGCGCTTCGGCCTCTTCGGCTTCCTTCTTCGCGATGATGTCCTTCTCGCGATTGAGGTAATCGGACCACGTGTTGTCAAGAAGCGCTTCGCACGCCTCGCCCTCGACGGTTTCGCGCTCGAGCAGCACGCTCGCCATGAGGTCCATCTGCTCGCGGTTCTTAGACAGGATGTCGTAGGCGCGATCGTGCGCTTCTTTCATTATGCGGGCAACCTCGTCGTCGATGCGGCGCGCGGTCTGCTCGGAGTAATCCTGCGTATTGCCGTAATCGCGGCCGAGGAACACCTCGTGGTTCGGCTGGCCGAACACTTGGGTGCCAAGGTCGGAGCTCATGCCGTACTGCGTTACGATGGCGCGCGCCATCTTCGTTGCGCGCTCGAGGTCGTTGGATGCGCCGGTGGTGATGTCTTCGCAGAACAGCTCTTCGGCAACGCGCCCGCCGAGGAACACGGCAAGCTCGTCGCGCATTTCGCCCAAGCTGTTGAGGACCTTGTCCTCTTTCGGGATGGACAGGGTGTAGCCGAGAGCACGGCCGCGCGAGATGATCGAGATCTTATGCACGGGATCGGCCTTGGGAAGCAGGTGCCCGATCAGCGCATGTCCGCTTTCGTGGTAGGCGATCGTCCGCTTTGTGTTCTCGTCCATGACGCGACCCTTGCGCTCAGGTCCGGCGATAACGCGCTCCATCGATTCGCTGACCTCCTGCTGCGTAATGATCTTCTTGCCGCGACGGGCGGTCAGAAGCGCGCTTTCGTTCATGAGGTTGGCAAGATCGGCGCCCGTGAAGCCGGGTGTGAGCTTGGCGACCTTGGCGAGATCGACATCGCTGCCGATCGGCTTGTCTTTAGAGTGAACCTTGAGGATCTTCTCGCGACCCTTCACATCGGGCGCGTCGACGACGATCTGCCGATCGAAGCGGCCGGGACGCAGAAGCGCCGGGTCGAGAATGTCGGCGCGGTTCGTTGCAGCGATGAGCACGACCGAATCGTTCGAGTCGAAGCCGTCCATCTCGACGAGCAGCTGATTGAGCGTCTGCTCGCGCTCGTCGTGGCCGCCGCCGAGACCCGCGCCGCGCTGACGGCCGACCGCATCGATCTCGTCGATGAAGATGATGGAAGGCGATGCCTCTTTTGCCTGCTGGAACAAGTCACGCACGCGCGAGGCGCCGACGCCGACGAACATCTCGACGAAATCGGAACCGGAAATGCTGAAGAACGGAACGCCCGCCTCGCCGGCAACCGCGCGGGCAAGCAGGGTTTTACCAGTGCCCGGGGGGCCCACGAGCAAGCAGCCGCGAGGGATCTTCGCACCCATCGACTGGTACTTCGCCGGATTTGCGAGGAAGTCCTTGATCTCGGTCATCTCCTCCACGGCCTCATCGACACCGGCTACATCGGAGAATTTGACGTCGGGACGCTCCTCGGCGGTCTTCTTGGTTTTCGCCCTGCCGAACGACATCTGCGAGTTGTTCGCCTTCTGCATTTGGGTGAAGAAGAAAAACAGGAGCGCAGCAAGCAGGATGAACGGCAAGAACGTGCCGAGAACCTCGAGCAAGCCGGAAGGCAGCCTGATCTCGTACTGAATGTTCGGGTGGGCGGCCAGCAGCTGGCCCAGGGAATCCTGGCCGACGTAGGTCGACGTGTAGTTGCGCTCGGTGCCGAGCGTTTTGATGGAAAGCTCTTCGGTGGCTACGCCCGTCAGAGGTTTGCCGTCGAGCGGGTTCTTCACCATGCCGAGCTTCGCGTTGAGCGCATCGAACGCCGAATTGAACGCGGCGGATGCAGTCGATCCCGAAGTGATCGCAGGATAATACGTGCCGGTTACCGTGTAATCGCCGGCGTTGTAGATAACCTTGTTGACGCGATCCTGCTCTACCGCCTGGACGAATTCCGACGTGATGAGCGAATCGGTTTGCGTTGTATTCGACATGTTCATGAACTGGCTGCCTACGAAGAAGGCGACGACCATGAACAGAACCACCGAGATTATGGTTGTTCTCGTGCTAGGCGGTTGCGGTTGTCTTTGCTGTTGGTTTGCCATGTAGCCTATGTCTTTCTTTTGCCGAGTTTGCTCTGCCGAAGCAGATGTAAATGCCTAGTAAACCTCGGGTTTCAAAATGCCGATGTAGGGCAGGTTGCGATAGCGCTCCGCAAAATCAAGCCCGTAGCCGACTATGAACTGGTCGGGGCATTCGAAACCGATGTACCTGCAATCGATCTTGGCTTGCTGCAGCGTTTTCTTTCGAAGCAGCGTGGCAACCTCGATCGATGCGGGTTTGCGCGAAGCAAGGTTCTTCATCAAGTACTTGAGCGTCAGACCGCTGTCCAGGATATCCTCCGCCACGATGACATGGCGTCCCTCGATCTCGGACGAAAGGTCTTTCAGAATGCGCACGACGCCCGAGCTCTTCGCGCCGTTTCCATACGAAGAGACGGCCATGTAGTCCATCTCGAGCGGCAGTTCGATCTGGCGAGCGAGGTCGGCCATGAAGATTGCAGCGCCCCGCAGTACGGAAATGAGGATAACGCCCTGTCCGTCTTGCGCCACGGCATCCGCATAATCATTCGTGATCTGGGCGCCGATTTCAGCCACCCGTGCGGCGATCTCTTCTTCTGAGAACAAAACTTCCTGTATGTCTTCGTGCACTGCCAGCCCTCTTCGATGACAAGAGCCCGCATTCGCGGGCCTTCAGAACGACGAGCCGGGACCCGAACGAAAACCGCAGTTCCGACACCGGTCGTTCCGCCTTCCTTCACAAGCGATAAGTGTATCATTACGATGTTGGGATTAATTCACAATCCGGTAACACGGCACCAGCCCCACGATTTTCACATTTAGGGGCTCCTGCCTTACTGTGCTGGGCTTATTCGCCTTCGAGCAAGTCGGGAAACTCCCTGATAAGCCGCTTGACCGGAAGCCCGATAACCGTATCGAGTTCGCCTTCCACACGCTCGACGAGCTTCGCACCCTCGCCTTGGACCGCGTAAGCGCCCGCCTTGTCGAAGGATTCGCCGCACTTCAGATAGGCTGCGATCTCGTCGTCGGTCAAATCTTTGAACGTGACGAGGCTTGAATCGCTGAACGTTCTGAAGCCGAGCGAAACCTTTTCGGGTTCGGGAGCCATGACCATCCAAACCGATACGGCAGTCACCACTTCGTGGGTGTTGCCCGAAAGCTTGCGCAGCATGCCCTTTGCATCGGAAAGGCTGCGAGGCTTGCCGAAGATCGTCCCGTCAAGCACCACCATCGTATCGGCGCCGATCACAACGGCAGCGCCCCGGTAATCGCTCGCGAGCACTTCCTGCACTACGGCGCCTGCCTTGCGTTCGGCGAGCTTCTTAGCCCCCTCGGCCGGCTCGGCAAGCAGGTCGGGCTCGAGCGTTTCGTCGACCTCGGAGACATGCACGGTGAAGCGAACGCCCGCCTCTTCGAGCAACTGCTTTCTCCGGGGGCTTCCCGAAGCGAGGATCACATCGATGCGATCGGGTTCGAAAGGCTGGGAGGCCGGCGCGGAGCCGTCGGTTGCAGCCGCGCATTCGGGGCTTTCAGCCCCAGACGAAGCAGCGCTCGACTGAGGTGCGTCGGCAGGTTGGTTGTTCTGTTCGGTATCCATAGGCCTTATTGTAGCGCAACCCTTACGCTTTCTTGCGGCGGGCTCGATAGGCGGCCATCGGCTCGATGCGTACGCCGCGCTTGTTGGCGCTCACGGCAAGATCGCCCTGGATGTTGTTCGTGTAACCCCCGATGGGCGCGCCTTCGGCAAAGCCGGCGAGCACGCTTTCGACCGACGCGGTTTCCACACGGGCGTCGGCGCCGAGCATGAGCTGAAGCACTTCCATGCAAGCGCGCCGCTGCAAGGGCACGGGCTCGCAGCCGAATTCGGGCGAAAGAACACAGCCCGCCGAATGGTCGGTGCCGAGGGCCTCGTCGGTTTCCAACCACGCCACCTGGCGCTCGACGATCTTCGCCGCCTGCTCATCGAGCATATCGTCTTCATCGGCGATCAGGTTCATGGTCCTGCAAAGCGTATCGAGAAGCTGAGGATTGCGCTTTTTGGCGCGCGCGACGATCTCGTGTCGCACGAACGCACGGAACCGGTCGGTATGGGCGTTCGTCGCATCCTCGCGCCACAGGTCGCCCGATTCGTCACGCAGCGTCGGAAGGCCCGATTCCGCCCGCTCTTCCAGGTAGGCGCGCAGATCGGCACGGCTTGCATCCATGAGCGGCCGAACGATGGGGCCGTTGCGGTACAGCATGGAGCGAAAGCCGCCCGGACCCGTGCCCACGATCGAGCGCATGTAGAAGTTCTCCACGCGATCATCCTGCGTGTGCGCCGTGAATATGCGTCCATCCGATAGGGGCGCTGCCCCGTGCAGACACAGGCTTTCAAGCGCTTCGTTCGCCGCAAGATAGCGTTCGTGGCGCGCCACCGCCTCGACGTTCTCGCCGGTTCTGCGCGCCTCGCCTGCGATATCGATCTCGCAGGAAAACAACGGTATGTCGAGCAGCTCGGCAAGCTTTTCGACGAACGCCTGGTCCTTGTCGGCATCATCGCCTCGCAGCTGATGATTCACGTGCAGCATGGCGATCGGCCCAACCTCCCCTGCGTCGCGCAAATCGCGGGCAAGGTAGGCGAGCGCCGTCGAATCGGAGCCGCCTGAAACCATGAGCAGCACCGGCGTATCACCCGATGCAAGCTCATGTTCGGCGATCGTTCGCTTCGCCTGCTCGAAAATATCCTCGGCGTATCCCATATGCCCTTCCTTTCGATTTCCCACTGGTTCCCGCCCGATCCCGCCCGGCGCACGGCACTCGACGGCGCTACCCGATTCCGTCGAAAAGCGGCGTCGAGATGTAGCGTTCGCCCGTATCGACCGCAATCGTGACGATGGTCGATCCCGCCGCCTCGGGGTGCTCGGCCGCAAGCTTGCGGACTCCTGCGATGTTGGCCCCCGACGAAATACCGACGAGAAGACCTTCTTCGACGGCAAGCCAGCGCGCCTGCCCGATAGCGTCTTCGGTGGAAACGCCCAAGGCGCCATCGAGAGCCGCGATGTCAAGCGTTGCGGGGATGAAGTTCGCCCCGATGCCCTGTATTCCGTGGGCGGCAGGCTCGATGGGATCGCCATGCATGCTTTGCGATATGAGCGGGCTTTCGGCTGGTTCGACCGCATAGCAGCGCGTTTGCGCGTTGCGCGAAAGGAAATAATGGGCAAGACCCGAAATCGTTCCCCCCGTGCCCGCCCCCGCCACGATGAAATCGGGAGCCGCCCCGAGGTCGTGCTCGATTTCGGGACCGGTATGCTCTTCGTGCGCACGCGGGTTGTCGGGATTCGTGAACTGCCCGACCACCCATGCGTTCGGGTTCTCCGCAACGATCTCGTCTGCACGGGCAACCGCCCCCGCCATGCCAGCAGCGGCGGGCGTCAGCACAAGCGTCGCACCGTATGCGGCCAAAAGCGCCCTGCGCTCGCGACTCATCGATTCGGGCATGGTTAAGACGACCTCGTATCCGCGCGCCGCTCCAAGCATTGCGATGGCGATGCCCGTATTGCCGCTCGTCGGCTCGACGAGCACTGTTTTGCCCGGAACTATCTCTCCCCGCTCTTCGGCACGATCGAGCATCGAAAGGGCCGCGCGATCCTTTACCGATGCGCCCGGATTGGCCGCCTCGTACTTCACGTACACGGATGCCCCGACTTCATCCGAGAGCTTGTTGAGTTTGATCAGGTGCGTTTTGCCAATTGCGTGCGATAGTTCATCCATGCGGGCTCCTGTCTCATCGAAGCCCTTATTGTACCGCACGCCCGCATGCGCATACCACTGTGAACCCATGAAACAAGCAGGCCCGCCGATCGGATCAGGCGGGCCCTTTCGGCCCGATGGCTATCGAAAGACGGCTCTACGGCAAGAATCGGCGGCGAAACTCGTCGGGCGGATAGGGGCGTCCGAACAGAAATCCCTGGATGTAGTCGAGACCCATGGCGCTCACCGCCGCATACTCGCCGTCGGTTTCGACGCCTTCGAGGCATACTTCGATGCCGACGTCATGGCATAGCTCGACGACGAACTTGATGAACGTCGCATCGAAGGTGCTCGCCTGGACATCGGTCACGAACATGCGGTCGATCTTCACGATGTCGGCCGGAGACTTCTTCAACATGCCGAGCGCCGAGTAACCCGTCCCGAAATCGTCCATGGCAACGCGCACGCCCAAGCTTCTGATCTGGTCGAACACAGTGCGCACGGGATCCTCATCGGAGGCAAAATAACTTTCGGTCATCTCGATGACGAGATTTTTCGCCGGAAGACCCGTCTCCTGAAGCGTATCCTCGATGAAGGGGACGAGCGAATCGCTGTCGATCTGGCGATACGACAGGTTGACGCTCATCACGAAATCGCCGTCGATCGCCATCCAGTTCTTGCACTGGGTCGCGGCGGTCCACAGCACCCATTTCCCCATGGGGATGATCAGGCCGGTTTTCTCAAGCAGCGGGATGAACTCGACGGGCGACACCGCTCCGAACTCCTCGCACTGGAAGCGGGCGAGCGCCTCGGCGCCCGTGACCGTCCCCGAATTCGTATCGATCTGGGGCTGATAGCACAGGCTGAAGCCATCGAAATCGTTTTCGATGCTCGCCCTCAGCAGCTCGACCAGCTTGAGCTCGCGCGCACGCTCTCCGAGTATTTCCGGAGAGAAGCACACGCAGCGCCTTTTGCCATGCGCCTTTGCATACTCGAGCGAATAACCCGAGTACTTCGCGAGATCGAGGTAGTTATCGGCATCACGGGGATAGCAGGCGCATCCTGCCGAAAGCGCGCAGTAGAAGCGCTTGCCCTCGAATTCCTGCAAGCTCTGGCAGCTCTCGTCAATCACGCCGTAGAACCGATGGAGCGCCTCGTGGTCTGCCTCGTCGATGATAACGCCGAACTCGTCGCCATCGAGGCGGTATACCGATGCGGTCGGCGGAAGCAGCGATTGGATCTTCTGCGCCGTGATGCGTATGACCTCGTCGCCGAACGTGCGGTCGTGCAGATCGTTGATGTGGCGCAGATCGTCAATGCCCAGCTCCATGACGCCGAACGGACGGTCGGGATAATCGTCGATACGGCAGTTGACCGCCTCTTCGTACTCGTAGCGCGAAAGCAGCCCGGTCAGATGGTCGATCTTCTCCTTCTTCCCCAGATTGGTGATGATCCCGGCGAACAGCTCGGGTTCTCCACGCGCATCGAGGACAAGATGGCCGCGGCAGCGCAGCCATACCCATTCGCCGCGGCGGTTGATTGCGCGGTATTCGACGCAATGCGAGGTCGTCCGCCCGTCGGAAATCTCTTGATTCGATTCGAGGAAGACCCGCTTGTCGTTTTCGTGGACCTTCGCACCCCAGATAGCGGCGGCGTTCTCGATAACCTGGCCGGGAAGATCGAACTCTTCGACCATCGCCTTAGGGTAGCAGAAGATCCCGGTCTTCATATTGCATACGTAGATGTAATCGTCAGTGCTCTTCACGAGAGCGTCGAGCAAACGGTTGGCATTGTATTCGAACGTCTCGACATCCGAAGGCGTCGGCTGCTCGGCAAGCGCCTTGCGCTCGCTTTCTTCTATATGGAACCGGCGCTTTTGATCGTACATGCGCTGATCGGCACGGGCGATCGCCTCTGCCAAAGTCAGATCGGATCCAGGCAGGACCTCGACGATTCCGAAACAGAAGCTCACCTGGTAGGGATACGCCTGCGTGCGCGAGAGTCCGCACAGCTCGGCGAGCACCGATTCAAGGAGCCGCTTCGCTTCAACGGCATCGGCGTTTATCACGGCGATGAATTCGTCGCCGCTCAACCTGAACCCGAAATCGCCCCTCTTGAACACCTTCGACACGGCTCGGGTGATCACGCGGATCAGACGATCCCCTTCGGCGTGTCCGAACCGATCGTTCACATCTTTGAGATGGTTGATGTCATACAAGCACACTGAAATGACCCGGTTGCCCTTCGCCGCAGTCTCGAGCGACGATTGGAGCGCCTCCTTGCCCGCACGGCGGGTCATCATATCGGTCAGTTCGTCGAGGTTCGCCGTTTTCCATTCGGTCATGTCGATCGATTGCTGCAGATGGACGAGCGATCCATCGAGCCACGAGATCAGGCTGTCGTAGTTGCGATAGGACCGGCCGGTAACGCAGCTCTCCTCTTCCCACTGGATGACGGAAGGAGCCCCGCGCTTCATGAGCTCGGTCACCGGACAGAAAGAGCAGCGCTCGCGCAGGCCTTTTTGCAGAATCTTCCAGCACACCTCGCCTTCAGGGTGCTCGAGGCCGAAATCCTCCTTCATGGTTCTGTTCATGAAAAGAATGCGATCGTTTTTCGGATCGGTTATGTAGACGTTGGATTTCATGCCGTCCATGACGGCGTTGAGCACGAATCCTTCGATTGCCTGGTTATCGTCATCAGCCTGCGAGGAGCGTTTCTCGCCGCCGTGGGCGGCTGCCCCGTTGTTGCCTTCTGCCATGTGCTGCGCCTTTCGCAAAGCCCATTAAATATAAGTGGTTTACGTATTATTGCAGCATACCACGATATTCTCTACATGCTCGGTATGGGGAAACATGTCGACGGGCCGAACAGCTTCGACCGCATATCCGCGTTCGACGAGATAGGCGACATCGCGAGCTTGCGTTTCGGGATTGCAGGAGATGTAAACGACGCGCTGGGGGCTCAGTGCAACGAGCGCCTTGAGGAAGTCTTCGGTCGCGCCCGACCGCGGCGGATCCATAAGAACGACATCGATCCGCTCGGTTGCCTCCGCAGCAAGATCCCGCATGAAAATCCCCGCATCGCACGCCACGAACTCGGCATTCTCGATGCCGTTGTGCTGGGCGTTGGCGCGCGCATCGCGGATGGCTGAAACGGTTTCGTCGACGCCGATCACCCGCTTGGCACCCTTCCCCTGCTCTGCGCCGCAAGCGGCGACAAGGCCGATCGTACCCGTTCCGCAGTACGCGTCGATCACCGTTTCGTCACCCGTCAGGCGGGCGAGCTCGATGGCGCGGCGATACAGCACCTCGGTTTGCGATGCGTTCACCTGGTAGAAGGATTGAGATGATATGCGGAAGCTCAAGCCGCACAGCTTGTCGAGAATGAACCCGGGGCCGTACAGGCGAATCTCGTCGGTGCCGAGGATCACGTTGGTTTGCCGCGTGTTCACGTTCTGCACGATCGAGGTTATCTCGGGGCATCGCTTGACCAGTTCGCGCACCAGCGCTTTGGAGCCCGGGAACTGCCTTCCGTTCGTCACGAGCGTCACGAGTACCTCGCCGCTCGTGTGGCCCACCCGAACGATCGCGTGGCGTAGAAATCCCGTGTTCGCATCTTCGCGATACGGCTCGATGCGGAAAGAAGGCATGAGGTCGCGCACGGCAAGGATGATCTTCTTCGCGGTGCGGTTTTCGATCAGGCAGGCATCGGTGGGGACGATGCGGTGCGTGCCCGCCGCGTACATGCCGCAGAGTATCTCATGGGTCGGCGCGTGCTTGTCTTCGCGCGTCGAGGCGCGCTTGTCGCCTTTCGCCGCCTTTGCCGCTTTCGGCTTGATTCGCCTGCCGGGCGCATAGGGGGAAACGACCTTGTTGCGGTAATGATACGGCTCTCCCATGCCGGCGATGGGATGCATCACGGTGGATTCGACGGCAAGGCCGTCGAACAGCTCGGCCATGGCTTCCTGCTTCTTTGCCAGCTGCCGCTCGTAGGGAACGTGCAGGAGCTGGCATGCGCCGCAGCGGTCTTCAACGGGACAAGCCGGTGCTTCCTTTGCCACCTGCGGCCGCGCTCCAGCTGCAACGCGGGACCTGGCCGAGGCGCCTTTCGATCGAGATTGCGCAGGGCCGCCGTTTTGCTGCACCGATGCGCGGGAGCGCTTCTTGCCCCCCGACCCGGTTTGCTTGCGTGATGTCTTCTTTGTATTCATAGCGGCTATTGTGGCACAAACGGACCGGCTCGGCGAGCGGGCGCGCGTCATCGCGCGAAGTAACGGCTAGAAAACCAAACGCACCGCTGCCGAGTGCTGCATGCCATAATCCTGGGCATTCATCGTTAGGAGGACTCCATGAGGTTCATCATTCGCTGGCTTGTCACCGCCATCGCCGTCGGCGTCGCCGTCTGGCTCGTTCCCGGCATCGATACGGTCGGCGGCAACGAGGCATGGGTCTCCATCGCCATATTCGGGCTGATCCTCTCGCTTATCAATATAAGCATCAAGCCGCTCATGCAAATCCTGAGCCTGCCCATATCGGTGCTCACGCTGGGCATCTTCTACCTTGTGGTCAACACGCTCATGATCTACATCGCCGCCTGGCTCGCGAACGGCATCTTCCAATCGGGCATCGAGATCGCAACATTCGGAAGCGCTTTCGTGGCGAGCATCGTCATCAGCATCGTCTCGGGGATCGTCAACGCCATTCTCGGCAGCAACAAAGACTAGCACGCACTCGCCGCTTCGTCGCCTGTTTCCAATACGAAACACGAACAGATGTTTCACGTGAAACATCACGTCCCTCAGCGCGAAACGAGGGGGAGGTGCGATGGCATCTGCTGCTGCCGACGACCGCCATCGCACCCTTTCATAATTCGATAAGATCATCCCTATCGAAAACAGGCCCAAAAATGGCGGTCAAGGCAAGCTTCTGTCGGCCTCGCCGCGTCCGGATCGCTCTCTTGCCGACGTTTGCGCAGGTCGCGAAAACCCGAATCGCGAAGGCGCTCCCCGAAACGCCCGAAACGGCGCGTATTCTCGACAGAAGCTTGCCTTGACCGCCATTCAGAGCGGCGTTTTAGCTAAGGAAGAGCTTCCCTTGCTCCGCGAGGCGCTTCGAGCGGGCGACGCATGCAGCGACACCGCAAACCGCGCAGCGCAGGCCAACAGCCGCACCCGCCGACGCAATCGCACCGAACAGGCCACTCCGAGCCCGCCTATGCGGCCGAGCGGCGCACCACCGCAAAAGCCGCGCAACCGTGCACCGCCTATCCGCATGTCGCGAAAATCGCGGCGCACCACCGCAAAAGCCGCGCGCGGCCAACGGCTCCCATCGCTACGACGAGATGCTGTCGCGCAATTCGGCGAGCGCTTCGACGATCTTTCCCAGGTTGTCGTTTGCAACCTTGGCCTTCGCGTACGCCGTATCGGTGTGGCGCTTGACATCAGCCTTCACCTGCATCTGGGCCTCAAGCAACGCCGCCGTCGTCTCCTGCAGCTCTCGCCGCGACGCCTCGGCCTCCTGTTCGGCCCGAATGCGCATGCCCTCAGCCTGATCCCGCGCCTCGGATACGATCACGATGGCATCGGCCGTTGCCTTGGCAAGAATGTCCTCGGCATCCGAAGCGGCGCGATCAATCATCTTCTGCGCTTCGCTCTCTGCTTTGGAAACAGCCAGCCGCGAATCTTCCCCGGCCTTTTCGAGCATGGCATCTTTCATGTTTTGAGCAGCCGTCATGAGCTGCCGAACCTCGGTCTGGCGGCGCTCGTAATCGGCGGCGCGCTGCTCGGCCGCTTTCGCACGCCGGTCGAGCCGATCAAGCTCGGCTTGGTAGAGCGCCGCAACCTCATGAACCTTCGCGAGGGCATCTTCTTCGTCGCATCCGCCGAAGCTCTTCTTCTTGAATTCGAGGGTCCTCAAATACGATTCAACGGTTTCGGGCTGCTCCATACCTGCCTCCTACAACGCCAGCCGATAAATTTCGCGAGCATCGTCCATGCTAAGCTTCATGAAGCTTCCGAACGGCTCGCCTTTGTTTGCCTTGAGGGTGGGGATCATGCGCTCTATATCGGCTTCTTCGATACCGAGCTCGGCAAGCGTGGTCGGCATGCCGAGCGAGGCGAAGAAACCGCGCGTCTCGTCGATGGCCGAGAGGGCGTCGTCTTCGACGTCCCCCGTCGGCGCAAGGCCGAAGACTTCGCGTCCGTAATAAGCGAAGCGGGCGGGGTTCTCGCTGTACACGTATTCCATCCATGCGGGGAACATGACCGCGAGGCCCGCCCCGTGCGTGATGTCGGGGTCGAGCGCCGAAAGCTCGTGCTCGAGCCCGTGCGTCGCCCAGTCCTCGTGGCGACCGACACCGGCAAGCCCCTGATGGCAGAGCATGCCCGCCCACATGACGTTCGCGCGTGCATCGTAGTTTTCCGGATCGACGAGCACGCGAGGAGCCTCTGCGCGAACCGTCTTCATAAGCGAAAGGTTCAGGTTGTCCGTCACGGGAACGGAGCCAACGTCGTCGAAGAACCTCTCGAGCAGATGGCAGAACATATCGGTGAGGCCCGCGGCGGTCTGATACGGAGGAAGGGTGAAGGTGAGCTCGGGGTTCATAAAGGCGATCTTCGGACGCTGCGCGTTGTTCGGATAGCCCGATTTGAGCCCGAGTTCGTCGTTGGAAACCACCGTGTTCTTCGACGCCTCGCTTCCTGCAGCCGGAATGGTGAGCACCACGGCGATGGGCAGCACGTCATCGGTCTGCTGCTTCGTCTCGAAGAAATCCCACACGTCACCCTCGTAATGCGCGCCCACGGCAATGGCCTTGGCCGAATCGATTACCGATCCCCCGCCCACGGCGAGCACCCAATCGATGCCGTGCTCCTTGCTAAGCGCCACGCCCTCGCGCACAAGCGTTATCTCGGGATTGGGCCGCACGCCCCCCAATTCGACGCACTCGACGCCGGCATCGGCAAGCGAAGACTTCACGCGGTCGACGAGCCCGCTTTCAACGGCACTGCGGCCCCCGTAGTGCAGCAGCACCTTGCGGGCACCGCGCTCGGCGAGCATACGCCCCGCCTTGAGCTCGGCATCGCGTCCGAATACGAAATGGGTCGGCGATACGAATTCGAAATCTTCCATGGGTTTCCTTCCAATACAAACGTTTCAGGCATTCTACCCTAATGCAACATCAAGGATCATCATTACGAGAAAACCGAGCATAACGCCCAGCGTACCCACATTAGAACGATCGCCGAGATGCGCTTCCGGAATAAGCTCCTCCACGACAACGTACATCATGGCGCCTGCGGAAAAGGCGAGCATCCACGGCATGTACGGCGAAATCGCCGCCGCGAACAGCACGACGAGGATGCCGAACACGGGCTCAGCCAGTCCCGACAGGCTTCCCATGGCAAACGCCTTCGGCGCGCTCATGCCCTCCTGCTGCAACGGAAGCGAAACGGCCGCGCCTTCGGGAACGTTTTGGATGCCGATGCCGAGCGCAAGGGCTGCCGCCATGCCGAACATCGCGGGATCGCCGCCCGACTGAGCCGCCATTGCGAATAGGAGCCCGACGCTCATGCCTTCGGGAATATTATGCAGCGTCACCGCCGTGAACAGCAGCGTGGGCCGGTTCCACTTCGAAGGCAGACCCTCGGGCTTCTTCTCGCCAGGATGAATATGGGGAAGAAGCGCATGGAGCCCCATGAGAAAAGCCACGCCGAGAGCAAATCCGCCCGCCGCCGGTATCCATCCGATCTGACCCGCCTCTTCGGCGGACTCGATGGCGGGAATGAGCAGAGACCACACCGATGCCGCAATCATGACACCGGCTGCGAATCCGAGAAACAGCCGCTGCATGAGAGCGCTGTCCTTCTTGCGGAACAAAAACACGGCGGCGGCGCCTATCGTCGTCATGAGAAACGTAAAGCCCGTTCCAGCCGCAGCCCACACAAGCGCATCCTGCAACGCCGCACCTCCTTCGCATTTCCGTATGCACGCCAGTGTACGCCTTCCAAAACGCGATCGCGCAAGCGTTTACCCTCGTGTTACCTGCTTTCAGGGGTTCGGCACGGGCTCGGCGGCGAAAGCCAAGCTCCTACATGCCCATCCATGCCCCGAACGAACCGTAGCGCTCGTCGATCGCAGAGAAGAACGCATCGAGATATTCGATGCGGGCCTCGAACATAGCCGCGAGCACTTCGACTTCCTCGGGCTGCATGATGCCCGCATACCGCCTCAAATCGCGTCGGTTGATCGCCTCGTTGCATACATTGGTAGCAAGGTAGTCTTCGACGATCGTTTCGCGGGAGATGCCGTAGAAGCGCTGGACGCAGGCGCACACGATGCCGGCGCGGTCCTTGCCGTTCGCGCAGTGGACCAGGCAGGGCTCGTCTGCCGAAAGGATCTGCCGAACGATTTCGCGCACTTCGCCGGCATGGGTCGCCATGATGCCGTACAGATCGATCATGCGCTGTCCCGGCTTGCCGTACGCGGCCTTCACGTTGGGCGCCATCGTCGCGCGCGTGCGATTCTCGTCATCCTGCAAGTCGACGGTGCAGATGCGCACGTCGAACGCTTCGCACACGATAGCCGGTTCGGGAGATAAATCGCGCTCCGCCTGCTTGCGCAGGTCGAAAACCGTCGCGATACCAAGGCTTCGCATGAGGAGGATGTCGTCTGCCGTCGCTTCGGTCAGCTCGCGCGAACGGTACAGCGGCACCCGCTCGACGCCTGCGCAACGGCGCAAGCCGAACGCGTTTCGAAGAGATTCGGGGGCAGCTGCAAAAGGCGGCTCGACGCCCGCACCGCCCGAAGCATCCCCTGCACCCGCGCCTTCCGGCGGCAGCGCGCCGTTTTCCCCACTACGATCCATTACCGTGCTACCCCCGCAGCAATCGTCTACCACATCGTCTTGCACAACAAGGCCGGGCACGAAGCCCGGCCTTGCCGAAAGGAATACCGACAGTACGCTTTCATCGCGCTCTACTGCCTACCAGCCCCCGCCGAAGCGACGGGCGTTTGCAGGTTATAAAGCTCAGACACTAACTTGGCGAAGATAGTCTTTGTTTATAAAACTGCGTTATTTGAAACACTGTCGGGCAGGCCGATTATATCCCGTTTCCTCGGGAACCTAAAGGGAGAACGCCCATTTTGTTACCTCGACTCGCCAAACCGTTGACGCATAGCCGCCGACACCCTCCTGCCGCACGTTCGATCATCCGAAGTTGCACTTTGGTAACAAACGAGCGACAAATCTGTGTAGTTTTGCCACACACGGCCAAAAGTAGTTTAGCCACTAAACTGTTCGGTTTAGGATGAACTCCAGCCTTTGAGGAATTTGTAACGCGAGCCCGGTGCCGATCCTTTGGTGCCGCAGCCGCAACGAAACAATGCGGATTCCCGAACAACAGATCCGGCTCGAGCCGGTTGACCATATGCAAGCATCCCGAGCCGGAAAGGCGCATCATGCTCCAACTCATCGATATCCGCAAGTCGTATACCACGGCGAGCTTCTCGCAGGTTGCCCTCGACGACATTTCGATATCTTTTCGCGACAACGAATTCGTCGCCGTCCTCGGGCCGTCGGGCTCAGGCAAAACCACCATGCTCAACATCGTCGGAGGCCTCGACCACTACGATTCGGGCAACCTCGTCATCGATGGCATCTCGACCGAGCAGTACAAAGATCGCGACTGGGACACCTATCGCAACAACCGCATCGGATTCGTGTTCCAGAGCTACAACCTCATCCCCCATCAAACCGTGCTGGCCAACGTCGAGCTCGCACTCACGCTTTCGGGCGTTTCCCGCGCCGAACGACGCGAGCGCGCGGCCGAAGCGCTGAAGAAGGTCGGTCTCGGCGACCACATGGACAAGAAACCGAGCCAGCTCTCGGGCGGCCAGATGCAGCGCGTCGCCATCGCGCGTGCGCTTATCAACGATCCCGAGATCCTGCTTGCCGACGAGCCGACGGGCGCCCTCGACTCAAAAACGAGCGTGCAGATCATGGCGCTTCTGACCGAGATCGCCAACGACCGTTTGGTCATTATGGTCACGCACAACCCCGAACTCGCCGAGGAGTACGCAACGCGCATCGTGAACCTCGCTGACGGCGTGATCACTTCCGACAACAACCCGTACGATCCCACCGAAGAGGAGATTGCAGAGCACCAAAGCGAGAAGGCGCCGCGCAAGACCTCGATGTCGTTCTTCACCGCACTCTCCCTTTCGTTCAACAACCTCATGACCAAAAAAGGCCGCACGCTCATGACGGCGTTCGCGGGGTCTATCGGCATCATCGGCATCGCAGCCATCCTCGCGCTCGCCAACGGCGTGAACAACTACATCAAGAGCGTCGAAGAGGACACGCTTTCGCAGTACCCGCTGCAAATCCAAAGCACCGGGCTCGATCTGACCTCCATGATGATGGGCTCGGCCGCAGGCGCCACCCAAGACGATGATGCCGATACGGCAGAAGGCCAGGTGCGCGAGACCAAGATGATCACGCGCATGTTCTCGAGCATCGGCAGCAACGATCTCGCCTCCCTCAAGGAATACCTCGATAGCGGGCAGAGCGACATCGACCAATACGTGAATTCCATCCAGTACTCCTACGACGTCACGCCCCAGATCTTCAGCGCCGACACCGAAGACGGCGTGCGCCAGGTGAACCCCGACAAATCGTTCTCGGCGCTCGGCCTCGGATCGGACACCAGTTCCAACAGCCTCATGTCGATGTCGATGAGCACCGATACGTTCTACGAGATGGCCGACGACCGCCGTCTCATCGAGGAACAGTACGACGTGGTAGCGGGCTCGTGGCCGACAAGCTATGACGAGCTGGTCGTCGTGCTCACCGGCAACGGCAATGTAAGCGACTTCTTGCTGTACACGCTCGGGCTGCGCGATCCCGACGAGCTCAACGAGATGGTGAAGCAGTTCGCCGCAGAGGAGGACGTCGAGGTTCCCGAAGATCGCATGGCGATTTCCTACGACGACATTCTCGATGTATCGTTCAAGCTGGTCAGCTCAACCGAATACTACCAATACGACGAAGAATACGGCGTCTGGAAAGACAAGACCGATGATGCCGCCTACATGAAGGACATCGTCAACGCCGGGGAAAACCTCAAAATCAGCGGCATCGTCATGCCGAAGCCCGATGCCACCATCACCGCGCTTTCAACCGGCATCTACTACACGTCGGATCTCACCGACCACGTGATCGAGCAGTCCGCCGACACGCAGATCGTGAAGGATCAGCTTGCCGATCCGACGATCGACGTGTTCTCGGGCAAATCGTTTACCGAAGAAGACGAGGAAGCGGACAACAGCTTCGATATGAACTCGCTGTTCACCATCGACGGCGACGCGCTGCAATCGGCGTTCGTCATCGACGAGAGCGCCCTTGCCGTGGACATGTCCAATTCGCTCGACCTGCAAAGCGCTGCGGCTAATCTGCCCGATGCGCCCCAACCCGACATGGGCTCCATCGTCGATGCCATGGACATCGACATCCCCACCGATCAAGTGGCGAGCATGATGGCGCAGATCATGCAGAGCTATGCAGCGTACCTGCAGCAGTATGCCACGCAGGTGCCGCCGATGATCCTCGATCCGGATGATCCCGCTTCGGGCAACCTCATCCCCAATCCCGACTACAACCCGATGACCGCCGAACAGTATCTTGCAAGCCCTGAAGTGCAGGCGCAGATCGCAGCGGGGCTCCAGGGCATGGTCGACACCGATCAGCTTGAAGCCCAGGTTGCGGGAGCACTCCAAAACTACGTGCAGACGACCATGACCACCTACATGAACCTCATGGCGCAGTCGCTGCAATCGCAGGTGACATCGGCATTGCAGCAATCGATGAACCAGATGGCTTCCAACATGGCCAACGCCATGCACATCGACGAGGAAGCGTTCAAGAACGCCTTCCAGATGAACATGGATGAAACCGAGCTCACCGAGCTCATGATGTCGCTCATGAGAGTCGAAGAGCATTCTTACGACAACAACCTGAAGAAGCTCGGATATGCAAGCTTCGACAAGCCCTCCGGCATCGACATCTACCCCATCGACTTCGAGAGCAAAGCGAAGATCATCGACATCCTCGACGGCTACAACGACAAAATGAAAGCCGACGGCGAAGAGGACAAGGTGATCACGTACACCGATTTCGTGGGCGCGCTCATGAGCTCGGTAACCGATATCATCAACATGATCAGCTACGTGCTCGTTGCCTTCGTGGCCATCTCGCTGGTGGTCTCCTCGATCATGATCGGCGTCATCACCTATATCTCGGTGCTCGAACGCAAGAAGGAGATCGGCATCCTGCGCTCCATCGGCGCGAGCAAAGGCGATATCAGCCGCGTGTTCAACGCCGAGACGCTTATCGTCGGCTTCGTGGCGGGAGCCATCGGCATCGGCGTGACCGCACTCGCCTGCATCCCCGCGAACGCCATCGTCTACTCGCTCTTCGATGTGAAGGATGTGGCATCGCTTCCCTGGGAGGCCGCGCTCATCCTCGTAGCCATCAGCATGCTGCTCACGTTTTTGGCGGGCCTCATTCCCTCGCGCGCAGCGAGCAGGAAAGACCCCGTGGAAGCGCTGAGAAGCGAATAGGTTTACTGGATCCACCACATCAAGCCTTGGCCCAAAGCCCGATCGCGGCGTTAGCGATCGGGCTTTTATACCCACCTACCTGCTCTTCTTAAGCAAGTTCAAAGTGCAAAGCGCGCGGCAGTGTGCAGCACGGACTCAGCATGCGCGGCAAATACGACCCGCATCTGAACCATCTGTGAGTTCTGATTTCTTCTTCGGTACTTTGAACAGGTGTTTTTAAAGCCGATAGTCCGATATCCGACAATGGAATAAACCGCGAATCCTCCGTATCGTTAGAAATGCTCAGGGACTCTCAGATAAGCCCGCAGCGTACCGAGGAATACAGGAGGGAATTATGAATGATTTTGAACACACCGAAGCCATGCGAGAAGGCCTCTCGCGCCGTGGATTTCTATCCGGATTAGCCGTGGGAGGCGCCCTGCTGGTCGGGGGGCTTGCAGGCTGCTCAACCGGGAAGCCCGATTCTGACACAGGCGACGCCAAGCAAGAAGAAGCGGAAGCAGCGACATCGACAGCTCCAGACAACATCGTCGAGACGATCGATACCGACATCGTCATTGTCGGCGCCGGCATTTCAGGCTTAGCCGCCGCCGTGCAAGCGGGGCAAAACGGAAACAGCGTGATCCTTTTGGAGAAATCGGGGGAAATCGGCGGCAACGGCATGGGCACCGAATGCATATTTGCCATAGACACGCGGCTTCAGCGGGAAAAGGGGATTGAAATCGACCCCGTCGACATCGTCGCTAAAGAACTTGAACAATCGCAATATCGCGTCGACGGGTCGCTTTGGATCGATATGGTAACCAGTTCGGCCGCCAACTTCGATTGGCTGGAAGAATGCGGCGTGGAATTCAACGGCACCGTTGACAATTATTCCCCCGGTGGGCTTTTTGAAACCGCGCACTGGTTCGAAGGCGAATGCGCTGCCGTCGGATACGTTCCGCCCATGCAAGAAGCCGCTAAAGCGGCAGGTGTCGAAATCCGAACAGGCACGACCGCCAAGCAGCTCATCATAGCGGACGGCATCGCAACGGGCCTCTACGCTGAAAACACCGCAAAGGAGTCTATCCAAATAAACGCAAAGGCGATCATACTGGCTTCGGGCGGAATTGGCGGCAATCGAGAGCTTTTGATGCAGCAGGGCTGGTCTCAAGAGCAGGTAGATGAGATGCTCTTCCAATGTGTGCCATCGGTCGAAGGCGACGGCTACCGTATGGCCATGTCGGCGGGTGCCAAAGACTACCTGAGTAATTCTGCCGATCAAGTGTTCAACGCCATCAAAGCTTTCGGAACCGACACCTCTGCCCCGTATAACAGCCCCCTGAACGGCGGTTTCGGATTGACATCGATGGGCCCGTGCCTGTGGGTCAATCAAGCAGGCGACCGGTTCACGCCCGAAGACCTTGGCTACATAAACATGGCAGCCCAAGCCACAGCATGTAAGGGCAATCGCGAAACGTATGCCATCTTCGATCAGTCGCTTCTCGATTCCTGTACCGCAGATCCTGCCGATGCCGAGATAGCCGCAGCGGCGCTTTCAGGGGATAACGACGACAGCATCTTCCAAGCTGATTCAATCAGCGAACTTGCAGAGCACTTCGACCTTGATGCCGACGAACTCGAAGCAACGGTCGTACGTTACAACAAGCTTTGCGAAATCGGTTCCGATCTCGATTTCGGCAAAAGCCCGGAATTCATGCTGCCGCTTACAACCGGCCCGTTTTACATGGCGAAAGTCGTCCCGTTGCTCGTCGTCGTCGACGGAGGAATCATGACCAACAAGCACGCCGAAGTTCTGGATAGCAGCCAGATGCCGATCCCCGGGCTGTACGCCGTCGGACTCGACGGCGCAATGCTCTGGCGCAACGTCTACACGCAGAATATGCCCGGCACGCAGATGGGCAACAATGTGAATTCAGGCCGCAAAGCAGCAAATAGCGCCGCAGAGTATATAAAGGCTGTCTAGCCCAATCGGTTGAAGCCTCTTTCGCCGAGACTACGAACTGCATGGCAGTCCGTAGTCTCGGCACACATGTATGGCATAATGCAAGGACGGGAGGGGTCATGAGAATAGGAGATTCCATAGGATTCAGCGTTCGGCTTTGCACGTTTTTTGCCGAGCAAGATCGTCTATTCACCGGCTATCTGCGGGCCGAAGGCCAACTGGTCTACAGCGAGCTTACGCTTCTTTGCGCCATGCATGAAGCAGTGCAGCCGCTCGCTCTCGAACCGCTTGCCGAACTGCTTATGCTCTCACCCCGAACCGTACGATCAATGCTGCTCGATCTTGAAGACAAAGGTTTCGTATCCAAGCTGAATGATCCGGAAGACAGGCGATTCATGCTCGTCCAGCTCACCGAACATGGCCGCACCGTAGCCGAGCGCGCGAACCGCGATATTTACCTGCTGATGAAAGAATCCCTTTGGGAAGCACTCCCCGAAAGCGACTTCGAAGACGTGCTCAAAAAGGGAATGCGCCACGATGTGAACCACATCAGGGGATTCGCGGTCGAACCATTCGGAGACCTCCCGCACACCGATCTGCCCATCTCAGTCGACCACTTCATCTTCTGGCGCATCATCGTCGATCGCTGGACCCGAACCCTTCGCGACGAAAGCGATCTTTCGCTGAATGACTTTTGCGTGCTCTATTATCTGTCTGAATGCGAGAAGCTGATATCCAGCGAGATCGCTGATGCGCTCCTCCTCCCTCGCAGCGCCCTTTCGCTCTGCAAGAGCCATCTTCTTGAGAGCACGCTGGTAAGCGAGCAGGAGGAGGAAGGCGACGGACGCAAGGTCGTACTCTCATGCACGCCGCAAGGAAAGCACCTCGCCAAGCAGATGTTCGAAAAGCTCGATGCCCTCACGCGCGATATCCATTCAGGAATGGCTGAGGAGGATTCCGGTGTCGTCAGCGCGTGGTACGCCCGCATGTTCAGCAATATGCGCAAGCATCGGCGCAAACAGAGCAAAGCTGTGAAGTAGCTAGAAAAACGGGAGACGCAGACTGCGTCTCCCGCCCTCGAAGTGCGATGTCGAATTGCTTTGAAGCTATTCCTCGCTCGCAAGCGGACTCGGAGTGGTGTAGGTGCGAGCAGCGTATTCCTGATCGAGCTCGTAGAGTGCCTTCGCATCCTGGCCGAACAGCTTCATGCGCGTGATCATGTCGTCGGCGGTCGCCTCTTCCTCAAGCTGCTCGTCGATGAACCAATCGAGGAACTTCATGGTGCGATAGTCTTTCACGTCATGGGCAGCTTCGTAGATGTCGTTGATGAGCGAAGTAACGTACTTCTCGTGCTCGAGCGCAGCCTCGAGCGGCTCGATGTAGGCGGAAAAGGTCTTGTCGGGCTGATCGATGGCCTTGAGCTGAACCTTGCAGCTGTTGTCGAGCAGGTAGTTGCGGAAGATCAGCGCATGGTCGCGCTCTTCGGCAGCCTGGATCATGTACCAGTTGGCAAACCCGGACAGCCCCTCGTCCTCGTAGTAATCTGCGAAAGACATGTAGAGGTACGCCGAATACAGCTCCTTGTTGATCTGGTCGTTCAAAAGCTCGTAGACTTTCTCGTCCATCGTCAATCCCTTCCTTTCGTTGGCGTGCAGCTACCTTGCATCGGCTGCACTCAGGTTATCTGTTGCGTATTTCTTAATGATACCTATTATCGTTTAGAAAGAAAGGACTCTGCGCCGATTCTCACAATTGCAGCAAATAGTTGAGCCGCATGCGCAGCGAACGGCTCGCAGAATATGCGGAAACGCCCGAGCGCACCCCTACTCGATCAGCCCCAAATCGCGAGCCTTAAGCACCGCATCCATGGCGCTGTGCACGCCGAGCGCATCGGCAAGCGCCGCCGCCTCGAGCTGAGGACCGCGTTCAGCCAGGACCTCCCAAAGGAATGTTCGTATAAAGAAGCAACCCCTAGCCCGCCTTGCCGCCTACACGAACGCCGCCGCTCGCCTTCTTCCTTGGTGTCACTGCCTTGGGCCTCACGATCTCGGGCCTTGCAGCCGTGCGATACTCCAAGCACAAGGACAGGGCCGGCAAGCGTTGGGCAGGAAAACCGCCAAGCGGCATCTGCGCAACCGCACCGAACGAAAGCGAGCAGCTATGACCCGTACAGCCATCGATCGACGCACATTCGTAACCGGAGCCTTCGCAACCGGGGCCCTTGTCGCCTCGGGCGCCGCTTTATGCGGCTGCGCGGACGGCGAAAGCAAAAACGCGGATGGAAAACCGACGCAAGCTTCCCCGCTTGAGCTCACAGCCGATGCCAAAGGCGCCACCGACACCACGGCCGAAGCCAACGCCGCCGTTTACGCGCTGCTCGATTTCTCTGACGAGCGCGAACGCGATTTCGCCACCCAGGGCCTCATCGCCGCCCCCGCCGAACTGGAAATCGTCGACGAGAGCGGCAAGGTTGTTTGGAGCCAAAAGGCGTACGCCTTCCTCGATGCCGAGGACGGATCCCCCGCAGGCGCGCCCGATACGGCAAACCCGAGTCTTTGGCGCAACGCCCAGCTCAACCACCTGTACGGCCTCTTCGAAGTGATGGACGGAATCTACCAGGTACGCGGCTACGACATGACGAACATCACGTTCATCGCCGGCGAAACCGGCTGGATCGTGTTCGATCCGCTCATGAGCGTCGAGTGCTCCAAAGCCGCCTTCGCGCTTGTTACCGAAAACCTGGGCGAGCGCCCGATCATGGGCATTGTGATGAGCCACCCGCATGTCGACCACTACGGCGGTATCAAGGGCATCGTCACCGAAGAAGAAGTGGCCGAACGTGCGATTCCCATCATCGTGCCATCTGGATTCGAAGAGCATGCGGTTGCGGAAAACGTGTACGCGGGAAACGCGATGGGGCGCCGCGCAGGCTATCAGTACGGAGCGTTCCTTGACCGCGGGGAACAGGGCGCGCTTTCCATCGGCATCGGACTCGGGCAGTCAACGGGCACCGTCTCCTACCTGTCGCCGAACGATACGATTACCTACACGGGCGAGACGCGCACGATCGACGGCATCGAAATGGAATTCCAGATGACGCCCGGCACCGAGGCCCCTGCCGAAATGAACACGTGGTTTCCCGGCCGCCGCGCGCTGTGGGTTGCCGAAAACTGCACGGGCACTTTGCACAACCTGTACACGCTGCGCGGCGCCGAGGTTCGCGACGGAAACGCCTGGGCGAACTACCTCATGGAAACGAAGGCCCGGTACGGATCGCAAGCCGAACTCACCTTCCAATCGCACAACTGGCCCCATTTCGGCAACGACGTCGTGAACGAGTACCTCGAAAACACCGCCGCCGTCTATAAGTTCATCGCCGACCAGGCGCTCATGTATCTGAACCAAGGCTACACTTCCACCGAAATAGCGAACATGATCGAGCTGCCCGACGCGCTTGCGCGTACATGGTACACGCGACAGTACTATGGCACGGTTGCGCACAACGCACGCGCCGTCTATCAGAAATACATGGGCTTCTACGACGCGAACCCCGTGAACCTCCACCCGCTCGCACCCGAAGACGCAGCCAAGAAGCTGGTGGAGTACCTCGGCGACACGGATGCCGTTCTCGCACGCGCCCAAAAGGATTTCGACGCAGGCGAATACCAATGGGTTGCTCAAATTACCAACACGCTCGTATTCGCCGATCCATCCAACACAAGCGCTCGCCTGCTGTGCGCCGACGCGCTCGAACAGCTTGCCTACCGAGCGGAATCGGGCACCTGGAGAAACGTGTATCTCTCGGGCGCCAAGGAGCTTCGCGAAGGCACCACGCAAGACGACGCCTATCGCGCAAAAGGCTCGGCCGACGTTCAGCGCGCAATGCCCGTGGCCATGATGCTCGACTATCTGGGCATTCTTATCGACGCCAACGCCGCTGCAAGCACGGATCTCACCGTGAACCTTGCCTTCACCGATGACGACCCCTATCTGCTCACCATGCGCTTTGGAGTTGTCCTGTATCAGCGCGGCGTACAGTCCGACGATGCCGACGCGACGCTCACCTTGCCGCGCCTCGGAATGTTCGCCATCCTGACAAACGACGAGGACTCGATCGCAAAGAGCGTCCAGATAAAAGGCGATCCCACCGTAATCGAAAAGCTCACCGAGCATCTGGTAACCTACGATTTCTTCTTCAATATCGTAGAGCCGTAACCGTAGCAGCTTGGCGATGGCACCCCGCAACCTGCTACCATAGGAGAATGGACAACGAGAGCCCGACATATCGCGATTTCGCCCGCTTCGCCTCGCAATCGCTCGATGACGTCGCCCGTGATTGCGAGGTGTCGGTTTTTCGCGCCACAGGGCCCGGCGGCCAAGGGGTGAACACCACCGATTCCGCCGTGCGCATGAAGCACCTGCCCACGGGCATCACGGTTACCGCGCGCGAATCGCGCAGCCAGTTTCGGAACCGCCAGCTTTGCCTTCAGAAGCTGCGGATGATCTTCGAGCGCAAAGCCCAACCGCCGAAAATCCGCAAGAAGACGCGCATCCCCCGCCGCGCCAAAGAGCGTCGGCTGCAAGACAAGCGTATGACGAGCGAAAAGAAAGCCGCACGGAAGAAGGTGGACTGAGCTATTCCCTGCCGAGCAGCAACCGGCGCAGCTCAAGGCACTTGTGCGTGAACTCCGGATCTTTATAGCGCAATCGCTTGCCTAAGCGCCCTGCCACCACATGCGCTATCCCGTTGATGTCTTTTCCACTGTTGATCTGCCATTTCGTTACAGTTATCACCGTGTACCCCATCGCCGCCACCGCGTCGCGGCGCATCGAATCTTTCGATACGCGCTCGATCCCGGTGTGCGACTCCTCCCCCCGTACTCGATAACGAGATTCGCCTTGGGCCAGAAAAGATCGCAAACGCAGTACTTCTTGGAAGTCATTTTGAGGGCATCGCCGACGACATCGACCCGATGGTTCAAAAGCGGCATCTCGATCCCATAGCCACCGAATCCATACGGCAGGCAGAGCAGCATGGTCAGAACGGTTTCCCGCGGCGATGCCGATCGTTCCGCGACATACCTCAAAGCGCGGCGCGCCTTCCTCACCCCGTGCACCCCATCCGCCGCACCTGCGAACGCCGTCAGCCTTTCGACGGTTGTGAGCGGTGCGCATTCGCGATACCTTCCTTCTGACAAGTCGTACGTCCCGCACAGCTCGTAGCCGATCTCGATGAGCTTCGGCAGCTCGCAGATCGCAGCCGCCTGAACAAAAGTGAATTCGGGGGAACACACGCAAAAGCCGTTCATCGTATCGAGAATGGCGTTTTGAGGCAGATTGGGCTTCACCCTATGGGCAATCAAAAACCTCGATGATCCTCGGTACTTACCCATACCATAACCGCAGGTCAATTATTTTCCAAACAACAAAAACCATGCCAAAACTCATTTTTGTGCCAGCATGGCCTCGGAAACGCGGCAAACGGGGTCAAACCGACAGGTCCAGACAGCCGGGTCGTCCGGGGCGCCAAACCCGTAGGGCACGGGAGTGCGTGGGAGCGCCGAGGGCGCCTGGCCCTGCCCGAGGCCACCCGGACTGCCCGGATGCGCCCAACTCAGCCAGCCGTGTCCGAACGTGCCCAACCCGGCCGAACGCACCCGGGCTGCCCGGACGAACCGGGCAGCCCGAAGCTTGCCAACGCCTACAGCATCGGCACCACAATCGTCACCGGCAACGCGGCGATCACGATCAGATAGCGCAATAGGAAACCACCCACGAGCACGCCCACATCGGACGCGGCGGACAGGTAGTGCGCTTTACGGCTCTCCTCGAATTCACGCGGGCTGAAGAACAGCAACCACGTCTCGAGGGCAGTCGGAATCACAAGGCCCACTGCCACAAGCCCGATCCAGAACAGCAGCGCATGTTCGCCGATGAGCAGGCTCATGACCGAATTCCAGCCCGCTTCCGAATTGAACGACGTGATGAACATGAGCGACGCGAGCAGCACGAGCTCGATGATCGGGAAGCAGAAGTGAAATTTCTTGAGCACGCCCACCATGTTGAACTCGTCGGCATGGCGAAACACCGACACGAGCAGCACGGCCGCCGCACCCGCCGACATCGCCGACACGAGAAACAGGATGGGCAGAAGCGCGTTGTTCCACAGCGGGAACGTCTTGCATACGCCCAGAAGCACACCGGTGTAGATGGCCACGCACACCGCGAACACCGTACCCACGATGTCGAGCCACACCGGGATCGAGCGCTTGAGGAAGTCGAGCACAACCGCCACAAGCGAGATCACGACGAATCCGGCGAGGAACACCACGCCCCATGTCATGACCGATCCGAAGTTCGTGAGCAGCAAGGCAAAGCGCAGCGGGTTATGCAGGCCGCCCTCGGCATCCACCATCAAAAGCAGCAAGCCGATGATCACGACGACGGGCGCTATGATATGCGCGATCTTGCGCATGTTCACCGCTTCGGGGTGCTTCCACCCCAAGAAGGCCGAGGTGGCGAAAGCGCCGCCGCCGAGACCCGCCAAGAACAGATACCACGCGATGATGGCACCCCATACAGGTTCGAAAGACATCGCTCATCACCTCACATAGAAGATCTTGGCCTTCGTGAGGTCGCCCGCGATCGGCTGGGCGTTCTCCTTCACGATTGCCTTGGATATATCGCTTTCGGGATCATCGAGATCGCCGAACATGCGCGCATCGGTGAGACACGCATCGACGCAGGTCGACATCTTTGTTCCCGATTCAGCCGAGCTCACGACGCAGAAGCGGCACTTGTCAACCGTCCCTGTCTCGTGACTATGCACACGCACCTGGTAGGGGCATGCCGCCATGCAGTACTTGCACCCGATGCAGCGTCCATGATCGACGCCTACGATGCCGTCGGGGCCCTTGTAGGCGGCGCCTGTCGGGCAGACCGATACGCACGGGGCGTCTTCGCAGTGCATGCACTGCAGCGGCACCGTCTCGATGCCCACCTCGGGATAGGCCCCCGTTTCATGTTCTTCGTAGCGGATGAACGGCTCGTCGGGACCCAGCTTGTTCTGCCGCTGGCACGCAACTCGGCATGCATAGCACCCGATGCACTTCTTGGTATTGATCAGCATTCCGTAGCGGGCCATCATGCACCTACTTTCTTCACCGAGACGAGCGCCTCTTGCGTGCACGCCGCCCCGTATCCGGGTTCGATCCTAAACGGAACGAAATCCATCTGGCGAAGCCCGACTTCGTAAGCGGTGTGCTGATCGGGCGACGAGCAACCGTAGTGGCTCGGCATGTAGAGCGCCGTCGGGTTGATGCGCTGGGTCACCTTCGCACGGCATCGTCCCGTATGCTCCTCGTTGGAAACCTCTACCTCATCGCCATCCGCGATGCCCAGCTGCTCGGCAACGTCGGCGTTTATCCACACGCGGGTAAGATCGTAATCCTTGGTGATCTGCATGAGGTCTTCGATGTTCGCCGTCTGGGTGTGGCTGTGAATGGCTTGCTTGCCGCCCACAAGGCGCAGCTGCAATCCAATCGGCATAACGGCCGGCTCCATCCACATCGGCGCAGCAGGCAGGCCCGCCGCCTCGACGGCTTCGCTTGTGAACTGGATCTTTCCGGTCGGGGTCTTCCATTCGGGCGTCTTGCCGTAGGAAAACTCCTTATCGGAGAAATACGCGACGCCCGTCGTCTTGAGCGCATCGAGCGAAAGGCCCACGCTTTGGAGCTGCGCATCGGCCAACTCCTCAACCGTGAAGCCGAAGTACTGGCCCACGCCGCATGCTTCTGCGAGCTCGCAGAATATCTCATCGACCGATTTCGTGTTGGGATGCACCTTCTTTATCACCTGATCGCGCAGGGCAACGGCGGGCACGATGCCGCCGATGAACTCGGGAAGCTCCATGCGCTCGAGGTAGCTGCACTCCGGCAGCACGTAATCGGCGAGCATCGCCGTCTCGGACATCTGCACGTCAATCGCCACGCAAAGCTCGAGGTTTTTGAGCGCTTCGGCAAGATAGCGCGTGTTGGAATACCCGGCGGCCATGTTCGAGTTGTAGAAGATCATGGCCTTGATCGCGCCCTCTTTCGCCTGTTGGGCAGCGTAGACGTTCGATCCCATGCCTGCAAGGGCGAGCGGATATTCCGCGGCGCCGAGCTGCTTGCCCTCGGGTTTGGGAACGGGCGGGAACTTTTCCTCGTCGACCTTTCCCGCCGAAACGCTCGGCGTGAACAGAGCGCCGCCCTTCTGATTCCAGCAGCCCAAAAGCGTGTTGAACACGCAGATGGCGCGCGCCGTCTCGCCGGAGTTCTGGTATGCGCAGCCGAAAGCCCCGCGCCAGCTCGGCTCGATCGAGGCAGCCGGTGCGGCATCGGCGAACTCGAGGGCGAGCCTCGTGATGGTGTTGGCGGGTATTCCCGTCTGCTTTTCAGCCCATTCGGGAGTGTATTCGACAACCTGGGCGGCCCACTCGTCGAAGCCGCTCACGTTCTCGGCCACGTACTCCTTGTCGTAGCGGCCTTCCCTTACGAGTACCTGAGACATCGCAAGCACGAGCGCAAGGTCGGTGCCCGGATTGATAGGCACCCATTCGTCGGCGAATATGCGCGTGTTGTTGCACCGGGGATCGACGATGACCACCTTGGCGCCGTTTTCATGCGCTTTCTGCAGCGCGATCACCGAGCTCGGGCGGATCGCGTCGGCGTAGCTGCGCCCGATGAACATGACCATCTTGGCGTTCTCTATATCCGATTCGTAGTTGCCCTTGCCGATAACCTGCGTGAACCCGCTTTCCTTCGACAGATTGCACGCGGCGCCGTGCGTGTAGAAATTCGGGCTCCCAATCGCATCCATGAAGCGCTTCGTGTAGTACTTGCCCGACGGCCTCGGATCCTGCACGAGCGCAACGGCCTCGGGGCCGTTCGCATCGATAAGCGACATGAGCTTGTCGGCGATCTCGCTGTACGCTTGTTCCCACGAGATGGCTTCGAATTTTCCGTCTTCCATTTTCTTGAGCGGGTCGGTCAGGCGGTCTTCGGAATAGGCGATTTGGGAATATCCGTACCCGCGAGCGCACAGCTTGCCCTGCGCATAAGGATGATCCCGGTCGCCGATCAACTTCGACAACCGCCCGTCCGATACATAAGCCGTGAACCCGCATTTTGTGGAACAGGCGTTGCAGAGCGAATGCGCGGTCGTCGTTTGACCTTGCGCATCCTGCTCGTCAGCATGCGCCTGCTCCCAGGCATCGAAGCTCAGGTACCCGGCACCCGCGACGAGCGCCGCCGCGCCCGCGCTGCCGGCCAGGAAGCTTCGCCTGGTTACTGCGTTTTCTGACATAACTGTTTCCCTTCTATACACTGCACGCGTTTGGTCGCGTGTTTTCGTAGGCTCTCTTCCGCGCCGCCCATCTCCCGAACGGCCTCCCATCGCTTTCGCTATGCGCTCGCCTGCCGAACGCCCTGCTGAGCGCGAATGCCCAAAATGACATCCACCAAGCCGACGTAAAAGCTCGCCTCTTCTCCCAGGGCCAAGAGGCGCATCCGGTAAGCCGTCAGCCATTCGAAACGCTCGGCCAAATAGCAGCGCGCCTCTTCGCGCATGCCCGATCGCAAAAGCACCGCCACGAGATCGAGCTCGATGGCAAGATGATCGGGGCACGAAGCGAATGGCTCGGGCAGCGTCAGGCCGAGCCGCTCGATCAACTCGCTCATGTAAAGAGCCGAATCGCCGCGGTACAAACCTTTCGCATGCGAAAAGGGAGCCTGGTTCGAAACGCTTTGAGACCATCGAACGTAAAGCGATTCGACCGGAACGGCAGACTCGGGCAACCCGCCTGCGAAATGGCGTGCTGCAAACTGCCGCTTCTCATCGAAACTCGGAGGAGCGAACAGGGCCCTCACCTCGCCGGCAGAGAGAAAATCCTGCAGCGGGCAGCGCCGGGCTGCGCGCTGAAACGCGCCGGTCGAACAACCGAACGTCTTCTCGTCCTGCATGGCGCGGCGCACTCCATCGAGAAAGCCCGACCAGGTCGCGCCTTTCGCGAGCGCTTGCCACTCGCGCTCATCGATTGGAGCGAAGCATTTCGACATGATCGAAAAGATGGCCTCGTCCTCAATCATCGCCCTTTTCTCCTTCCAAACCCTGCAGTGTATCGCTGTATCAACGTAATGTAGCGCTTACCCGTACCGATGCGTCTTTGATGCAAAGCAGTGCGGATTCGCTCGCCTTGACCTGCAGCATTCCCATGTTGCATGCAAGCGCATCCCGCTGCTGCTTCGACACCGCGTCGACGCTTCGCGCACGCCTATACGATGGTCGCCGTGGACACCACGCCCTGCGCGATGACTTGGTCGGCGATATCTTTCCAGTCGATGAACTTGATGGCTCCATTGGGGCACTGCTCTGCGCAGCGGCCGCACGAAATGCACTTCGTCGAAACGCCCGTTTCGGAATCGACGACCGGCATGTTCCACGGACAGGCCGCGTGGCACATGCCGCAGCCGATGCATACGTCCGCGTCGACCACGCGCGCGCCCGATTCCTCATCGCAGTAGATCGCGTGGACCGGGCAGTAGTTCATGCACTGGGGATCTTCGCATTGCTTGCAGCTCTCGATGGTGAACTGGCAGTTGTCGAAAACGCCGTCTTTGGTGTCGACGCCGTGACCGTAGTTATAGTTCGGCCACACGCGAACGCGCGCGATGCTCTGGCACACGCGACCGTCGTTTTTAAGCGTGCACATCATCTCGCAGCGCTGGCAGCCCGAGCAGCGGGCGCGATCGGTCACGATCATCTTGGTGGGCGTGGTGCGGATGGTGATGCGGCCCGAAGCGATCGACTCGGAGGTTACCCCCCATGTTGCAAGAACGCCTCCGACAACGAGGCCCGCAACGCCGCATCCGGCCATGGCGAGAACCTGACGGCGCGTCACCGTTTTCCGCGCGCGCTTCTCCGCGGCCTCGGTTTCGGTAACCGTCTCGGGCTCAGGTGCCTGCTGCGGTGAAACCTGATCGTGCAGATTGCTATCTGACATAGTCTCTTACTCCCCCTCACGTACTCGTCTGTGAGTGTCGTTTTCGTTGGTTCAACCCGCGTCCGCGGGTCCTTTTCCTCCCTTAAAACCCGTCCGCCTTCTCACACAACACTGCAGATTGTGCCTGCCCGTGCAAAACGGCATTACCCTCTTTAGGAGTAAAGTCGCAGATCAGAGGAATTACCCTCAAAGAGGGGATGTGCCGGGCATCCCCGGTCGCATACTCGCAAGCGACGATTTTTCGTCCATGCTGCCCAATATCTCGTTTGCTCCTCACACAACCAAGGACTCAAGAGATTTGGAGATATCAACATGGCTGACCAGAAATCGTATGGATGGGCCGGGAAGATCCTGCGCGTGAACCTGAGCACGGGATCCATCACCACCGAGCCGACCGATCCGTATAAGCTCTATATCGGGGGTATGGGCCTCGCCAACAAGATCATGTACGACGAAGTGCCCGCGGGCACCGATCCCTTGTCCCCGGAAAACAAGATCGTATTCGCCGTGGGACCCCTAACGGCATCAGGCGTGCCGCTGGCGGGTCGCACGACCATCTGCTCGCTCTCCACGTTCACCAAAGACCACCTGATCGTCGACGCGCACTGCGGCGGTATGATCGGCGCAAAGATCAAGCTCGCCGGATACGACGCGATCGTCGTGGAGGGGGCATCGGATCACCCGGTCTACCTCAACATAGTGAATGAAAAGGTAGAGATCAAAGATGCACGCGACGTGTGGGGCATGGGAACCCGCGAAGCCACCGAGGCGCTCTGCCGCAAGGAGAGCACCAAGGCATGCGTGGCAGCCATCGGACCCGCAGGAGAGAATCTCCTCCCCTACTCCTGCATCATCAACTCGCGCAACCACTCCGGTGGAGCGGGCGTCGGCGCGGTGATGGGGTCGAAGATGTGCAAAGCGCTCGTCGTCGAAGGAGATGGCTCGGTGAACGTTGCCGACCCGCAAGCGGTTGCCGATCTTTCCGATTACATGCTGCGCGAAATCATCGGATCGAACAACAACCACGTCGTACCCCAGACCCAGCAGGAATGGGCGGAATACTACGACAAAGGCTCACGCTGGTCCGCCCGCAAAGGCCTTACATGGGGCATCGCCGAAGGCGGCGCCATCGATGTGGGAGAGCCGAAGCCCGGCGAACTCAACACCGTGGGCTACCGCTGCATGAAATCGGTTTACGACCTCGGGGAGGTCGCCGAAAAGTACACGGTCAAGATGAACGGCTGCCACAGCTGCCCGATTCATTGCTACTCCGATCTGCGCATCGACCGCACGGGCGAACTCGGCGGCAAGGCGACCGCCGGCAACACATGTGCGGCAAACTTCCCCTTCAAATACATGAACGGCATCCTCGCAACCGACATCAAAGAGGACACCGAGTCGGGCATCCTCTGGAACACCATCATCGGCACGACCATCGACGAACTGGGCCTCTGGTGCAACTACGCGCAGCTTTGGCGCGATTTCGCCCACTGCATCAAGGCGGGCGTGTTCGACCGCGTGCTGCCCGAGGAAGAGAAGGCTCTGTTCGATTGGAACCGCATCTACGAGGATGATCCCACCATCATGGTCGAGGTTCTCAACAAGATCGCGCAGAACGATTCCGAGATCGCCTATCTCGCCTACGGACCCTACGTCTGGGCCGAGCGCTGGGACGATACCGACTGGTTCAACCAGAAGCCGAGCGCGCTCATCAACTACCGCGGCTGGCCCGTGCACCACGCAACCGAATGTTTCGGCCAAGTGGGCGGCGTTTACAACATGATGTTCAACCGCGATGACATGATCCACTCCGCCGTGAACTTCCAGGGATGCGGCCTGCCCTTCGAGCTCAAACAGCAGATAGCCGAAGAGGTCTGGGGCGGCGCCGACGCAATCGACCCCGACAAGAACTACACGCCCATGAACGATAGCAAGGCGAACTTCTGCTGGTGGTCGATCGTAACCGACGTGCTGCACGACTCGCTCACGCTGTGCAACTGGGTATGGCCGATGACCATGAGTCCCACCAAGCAGCGCGATTACCGCGGCGACCTCGATCTTGAAGCGAAATTCTACAAGGCTGTCACCGGCGAAGAGGTGACGACCGACGATCTGTACAAGGCCGGCGCCCGCATCATGACGCTGCAACGCGCCAACACCGTGCGCGGCATGACGAAGGCCGACGGCTCGATAGGCAACAACGACCTGCGCAACGACCACGATCGCATCACCGATTGGGTATTCGATCACGACCCCGATTTCGAACCCTTCACCGAGGGCACGATCAAAATCGATCGCGACGATTTCCAGACCGCGCTCACCATGGTGTACGGCAAATTCGGCTGGGACGAAACGCTTGGCTGCCCCACGGCCGAATGCCTTGAAGGCTACGGCATGACCGACGTGAAGGAAGACCTCGAATCGCTCGGGCTGCTGCCGTAAAGCGACCCGCCGAAATCCCCTTCTTGTGAAAAGCCCCCGTTGAACGGGGGCTTTTCCCTTAGAACAGGCTTGCCTCGAGCATCCCGCGCCCGCGCAGCGCCCGAACCCATTCGCTCGGTATGGCATCGTATCCGTATGCGATGCCCGCAAGACCACCCGCAACGGCGCCCACCGTATCGGAGTCATCGCCGAGATTGACCGCGGCGAGCACCGCATCCTCGAATCGATCCGTGACAGCCAAACACCACAGCGCCGCCTCGAGCGTATCGACCACGTAGCCGCTCGACCTGATCTCGTCGCGCGAAAGACAGGCGATGCACGACAGGCGATCGAACGGGGGCTTTGCCTCGGGTTCGACAACGCTTTCGATCGCCTCGGCGACGGATGCACCTGCAAGCAGCCTTTGTGCGATTCGCACGTAGATGACGCAGGCTCGTTTCGAGATTGCATGAGCATGCGTGATGGCGGATACCGCTTCGATCTGGCCGTCGGTCACCCCGTCTACGAAGGCGAGCGGCACGATGCGCATAAGCGAGCCGTTTCCGTTATCGCGTTCGCCATCGAGACCGCGTCCGCGATCGAGCGCGGCGGCCGTCGTGCGCCCGACGCCGAACGATTCACCGTCGGGCACGTATGCGCCATCGCGCAGCCAAGCACGGTACCGCTCGCGCATATCGTCGATGTCGATTCCCTTGCAGATGCGAATGCTGTTCGATGTGGCCAGCGTCAGGCTCGTATCGTCCGAAAACGTTCCCACGGGCTTATCGTAGGTTCCGCGCCCCGTCATTCCCTCGATGCGATACGTATCGCGCGCCTTGAACTCAGCCGGCACGCCGAGCGCATCGCCCACGGCAACGCCGTACACCGCATCCCGAACCGTTCGCCTGCCCAAAGACATGTCCCGCCTCCCGTTCGCTCGCCGGCAACGCAGCACCGGCTCCGCGCGGGCGCAGCGGGCCGTGCATCCAAGATCATATCATTGTCGGGCGTTTCGCAAAAAGCCCTTTCGCCGGCCGGGCGATCAGAGGTACATCCCCCGCTCGACCGCATGCCATTCAGCCAGCGATGCGGCATACGCGGGGTTGAGGTATTCCGTCGAATAGAAGAACACATCGCCGTTCGATGCCGCAGTGGTTTCGATATCGGGATAAGCGCCCGATTCCTTGATCGCCTCCCATGTCTCGACAATCTCCTCGTCGGTCATACTGAACGGTTCGTTTTTCAATCCGTCGATCGACATGGGGCGCGGGTAGGTTCTCGACTCGTCCCGAACGCATTCGACGAACGTGACGATGCGATCGTCCTCCCGTGCGAGAAACGCCCAATGCGCGTAGCGGTCGGTCATCACGTCTCTCGAGTACAGATAGTAGCTGCGCTTGCCAACGAGCACGGCCATGTCGTCGCATGCGATTTCATCGGTTTCGTCCGCGCCTTCGATCGGCACGAGCGTCAACTCCCCTTCGAGTTCAACGAGCTCGAAACCCTCGGGAACATCGAACCCGAGATCGTCGCCGCTATCGCCGCTGCAGTCGCTTTCGCCGTGCTCGCATTCGCCGCGGCCGCCTAAGTCGCCGTCGAGGCCTTCCCCCCTGCTCTCGGCACCAGCCTCGTCAAACCGAACCGAATCTTCGCCGTCTTCGCTTTCAGGAGCATCTTCGCCATCCTCGCCCGCAGCGCGCTCGCATGAAGCGGCGGCGATGGGCTGGGGCACGCCGACGGCACGGGTCGCCGTCCGATACGTCGTCGCAGGCTCTTCTGCCGACGCTTCATCCTTAGGCGAAGCACTGCGCTCCTCAAGGTAGTCGTACACGTACATCTCGAAATCCTCGGCGCTCAGGTGAGGGGGAACGACGCCGGCCTCTTCCCACTCGTCAGGCGCCGACAGACGCCCGTCGGCCGAACAGATGCGCACCGCTTCGAAAAGCGACGCGAGGGCATGATGCAGATCGGACTCTTCAAAGGCGGCGATTTCCTCAGGGGTGAAATCCTCTTCGCGAACCTGCTCCACACCTGCCGCATCCGCGCCTTCCTGCAGCACTGCAAACTCTTCTTCCATGGCAACCTACCCTGCTGCTCGTCCGAATTGCAATTCGATGCGCCCGTCGCGCAACGAGCAATGCTCTGTCATGATGCATCCGACGCCGCAGGTATCGCATGGCACGCGGCGGTCGAGCTCGTCGACATCCGCACCCTGGCGCATCAGATAATCGCCGACCAGAGCCCGTATCCCCTCAACGGCGAAGTACACGGTATGAATGCGATCCCACGGAACGCCGTCGAGGGCCTCTTTGATATCGTCGCCTGTCACGAAAAGCGCCTCGTCGAGCGTCTTTCCCTCGAGCATCGAGCACACCGTGCTCGCGCATGCCGTCATGGCAAGGCATCCGCGCGATTTGAACCCAACGCGCACAAACCGATCCTCGGCGGGATCGACGATGGCGAACAGGCGCATGGCAACTTCTCCGCGCTTCGATTTTCCCACCATGCATTGCGCGTTGAACCCTTCCGGCGCGCCGCTGTTGCTGAACGTCGCGACAACCGACAGGAGCTTGTCCGAATACCCCGTCGTCCCTATTTCGCTTTCGGTTTGATAGACGTCGGCGGTGCGAATGACCGCCCGCTCCTCGGGTTCGATATAGACGTTTCTTTCCGACACGTGCTCCTCGTTTCTCCGCTCGTTTCGATGTTCCCATGATGTCCGAACGCCAAAAACCACCATCCCCTCTTTGAGGATATTTTCACGTTTGCCCGTTTACTAAAGCGGCAACTACCTGTATAAACAGTTCAGCCACAACGTGGATGCGCGTCTGGTATAAAACCGAAAGCGCACTACAATGGATGTCTGCCGAGCCTTTTGGGGATGAGCATCGGCCCGCTGTGCCAAATGAAACGGGAGGAATTTTGGCAGAACGAGAGCAGGAAGAAACCATTCATCAGATTCCGGGCAAAAGCGGATTCGCCGACGTCTTCAAAGCCTATCTTCCGCTTTGGCCCTTCGTGCTCGGATTGGCATTCGCGCGTTCGGGCCTCATCGTAGCCAGCTACGGCAGCTATACGCAAACCGACGAAGGCGTATTCACCGATGGCGGCATGCTCATCGCGCTCGCCTTTCTGGGAATCTCCTGGATCATCTCGGCGGTGCGCAAAACCAAGTGCAGCAGAAAGCAGGTCGGCGCGCTCATGGCCGCAAGCACGGCGCTCGAAGCGGCGACGCTTGTCGGGCTGACCGCCATGGAGGTGCTCGGCATCCAGCATGACGGGATCAAGCTCGCGCTGTGCGCCGGGTGCACGCTGTTCGGCTCCCTTGCCCTGTACTACTGGCTTCGCAGGGCGCGCGGCTCGACAACCACCATCACCGCCGTATACGTGTTCGCCGCGCTGTTCCTCAGCGAGATAATCATCTACATCTGCGCTCTTTTGCCCCACGCGATCGCCTACACCGTCGGCGCCCTGTTCGTCGTCGCGCAGTATCCCTGCATCGTGGCATCGCGCAATCGGAGCAAGCTTCTTCTCGCTCCGCCCGATACGAAAGCGCACGACTACTTCGGATTTGCAAAATCGCTCGTATCCAACAAGCAGTTTCTCGCAGTCACCGGAATCGGCATCGGACTGCTCTCGATTGTGATCGGCCTGCTGCGCGGTTATCCCGACGGAGCCCCCATCGCATTTTCGACCGCGACGCGGGTCGCTTACATGCTGTTGACCATGGCCCTATCCGCAGCGATCATCGTGTTCGCGGTAAAGGGCAAGGGGCAGGTGATGACCGTCGGCATTTGGATTATCATGCAAACGCTTGCCTGCCTGGCCTTGGTCGCATATGCAGCGTTTCCCGAAAGCCTCGATATCGGTGCGGTGTTCACCACTACGCTCAACGCCATGATGGTCGGCTTCACCTGGTATGCCGTCGTCGCATTCATGAGCTACGGATGGCGAGATCCGTACTACTACGCCATCGCCTGCTGGCTTGTGTGGCTTGGCAGCAGGGCCGTCGCGCGCATCGTCCTGCTTGAGATCTACCCTCTCTCGGCAAACGACATGCTCGTCGGCACGCTTATGGGCGTGCTGGTGGTAATTTCCGCCCAATCGGTATTCGTCCAGTTCATCTACATTGCGAAACGCGAAAACGAAGACGAGCACGAGAAGATCACCTCGCGCCAAAGCGCCCTCGTCAAGATCATGGGACTCGATAGCAACGAAAGCCTTTCGGGCATGCGCCAGGCAACCATGCAGCACAACGCCGAGGAGATGGGCAGGCAGTTCCTGCTTTCCGAACGCGAGATCGAAGTGCTTTCCCTCTATGCGCTCGGCTTCACGCAGAAGCGCGTGGCCGACGAGCTCTACATCAGTCAGGGAACTGCGCACGCCCACATCAAGCGCATCTACGCGAAGACGGGCCTCCATTCGCGCCAGGAAATCCTCGACTATATGAAGCAGTACACATCGTAGAGAACCCACCGTCATGCGGTACTCGAGTATACTGGTCCTGTGTACGCGAGAACGCATCCGAAACGCAGCGGCCGAAGAGATCGGCCGAAATGCAATGAACGAGAAAAGGCCATCATGCAGCACTTCGACAGCGATTACATGGAGGGCGCGCACCCCGCGATCCTCGAAAAGCTCATGGAAACCAACGAGGAGAAAACGCCGGGCTACGGCACCGACGCCTATTGCGCACGAGCCCGTGCGCTGATTCGGGAAGCATGCGGGTGCCCCGAAGCCGAGGTGTTCTTCCTCGTAGGAGGTACGCAGACCAACGCAACGATCATCGATGCGCTGCTTCGCTCGACCCAGGGTGCTTTAGCGGCGGATACGGGGCATATCGCAACCCACGAAGCCGGCGCCATCGAGGCGAGCGGCCACAAGGTGATCACGATCCCCCATACGCTCGGCAAAATCGATGCGGAAGCGATCGATTCGTTCTGCACGACGTTTTACGCCGACGCCAACTACGAGCATATGGTGGAACCGGGCCTCGTGTACATCTCCCATCCTACCGAATACGGCACGATCTATTCGCTCTCGGAACTCAAAGCGGTCTCGGACGTTGCCCGCAAATTCAAGCTCCCGCTGTTTATGGACGGCGCGCGGCTCGGCTACGGACTCGCTGCAGAAGGCGCCGATCTCGCGCTTGCCGACATCGCCCGCCTTTGCGACGTATTCTACATCGGCGGTACGAAGGTTGGCGCACTGTTCGGCGAAGCGGTCGTCTTCACCAAGCCCGAGCTTGCAAAAGGCTTCTTCACGCTCATGAAGCAGCATGGCGCGCTGCTTGCGAAAGGGCGGCTGCTCGGCATCCAGTTCGAGACCCTGTTCACCGAAAACCGCTATCTCGACATTTCGCGACACGCCATCGACATGGCGATGAAACTCAAGGCGGCGCTCATCGATGCGGGGTACGCGCTCCATATCGACTCACCGACCAATCAGCAGTTCGTCGTGCTCGACAATGCAAAAATGGATGAACTGTCGAAGCAGGTGTCGTTCGGCTTCTGGGAGGCGCTCGATGCCAACCGAACCGTCGTCCGGTTCGCCACGAGCTGGGCAACGCGCGAAGAGGACGTCGATGCGCTCATCGAGCTTCTGTAGAACATCCGCTGATCACGCGAAACGCGGCAGGGAAAAACGTATCGGAAAGCTTCGCCACGCAGCCAAACCGCTAGCCCCGATACTCCTCCATGAGCGCCTTGAACGCGGGCATGGAATTGGCGATGGTCTCTTTGCTCACGCAATAACCGATGCGCACGTAGCCTGTGCACCCGAAGCTCGTCGACGGCACCAGTAGAAGCTCGTGCTCTTTAGCACGAGCAGCGAATGCCTGCTCGTCGGGCTCGAGAGCCTTTACCCACAGGTAAAACGCCCCTTGCGGCTCAACGTATTCGTAGCCGAGGCCGGCGAGTCCTTGGCACAGAAGCTCGCGGTTCTCGGCATATGCCGCAACGTCGGTCGGCACGTCCACGCACTTCTCGATGACCCCCTGGAAAAGCGACGGCGCGCACACGAACCCAAGCGCGCGACCCGCACCGCATATGGCAGCGTACGCGCGGTTCCATTCGGGCATCCGCTCCGAAACGTATATGTAGCCGATGCGCTCACCGGGCAGGCTGAGCGATTTCGAATACGAATAGCATACGATCGTGTTGTCGTAGAGCGCAGGAACATAGGGTACGTTTACACCCTCGTAGACGATCTCGCGATACGGCTCGTCGCAGATCAGGTAGATGACGCTGCCGAATTCCTCCTGCTTGACCCGCAGAACATCGGCCAAACCGCGCAGGTTTTCCTCGGAATACACCGAGCCCACCGGATTGTTAGGCGAATTGACGATGATGCCCTTCGTCTTGGGTGTGACGGCTGCCTCGATGGCGGCGAGATCCAGCTGGAAATCAAGCTCGCGCGCCATGACCTCGACGCACGTGCAATCCGCCGCCTCGATCCAAATGCGGTATTCGGGAAAGTACGGCGCAACCACGATGAACTCGTCACCTGCGTCGGCAACGGCGTTGATGGAAATGGCGAGCGAAGCCGCGGCTCCCGCTGTCATGTAAATGTTGGAGGAGGTCGCCTTCATGCCGAAGCGACGGTTGATCGAATCGGCAATCGCCGAGCGAACGCCTGGCGTTCCCTGTGCGGGAGTGTAGCCGTGAAGGGAGATGGGAGGCTCGTCAAGCAGCTCGACGATCGCCTGTTTAACGGCATCGGGAGCAGGAATGCTCGGGTTTCCTAAGCTGAAATCGAATACCTTGTCGGCACCGATCTCGGCTTTGCGCGCCAACCCGTAGGCGAATAGCTCGCGTATAGCCGACGGTTCGCTTCCCAGATCGTACATCTTCTCGTTCACCATGCGCTGCTCCTCTGCTCGTTTCATGCACTCGATAGAATACACAAGCGAGTCGCCCGCAACAAGACGGGCGACTCGTGCAACCGGTATTCGATTCGAAGAGGCGGGCTTTTGGGCTAGGGTAGGCTGCTTTGGTCCTCGATCGCATGCGCCTTCCCCCTCGCGCTCGCAAGCCCCGTTGCCCCGTTGCCCCGTTGCCCCGGAAATCCTACACTTCCAGGTTCTTGAAGGCATCGGGCACTTCTTTGTAGCCCTTCGATTTGATCGCTCCTATGATGAGCCCGATGACAAGCCAGGCGATGCCCACCACATAGGTCATGAACGCAAAGCCCGTGAACACGTACACGAGAATGGCAATGCCGATAGCTGGGCAGATAAGATACTTCATCACATCGCCGAACGTCTTACGCTGCTTCTCGCGAACGAAGAAGAACACGATTACGGCGATATTGATGAGGATGAACGACGAAAGCGCGCCGAAGTTCACGAACTCGGCGAGATCGCTCATGCGGTCCATGAGCGGCAGCGCGAGGCAGAGCGTAACTACGCCGAGGAACACAGCGGAAAACCACGGCGTTTGGTACTTCGGGTGCACCTTGCCGAACACGCGCGGGATCACGCCGTCGCGACCCATGGAGTACAAAAGGCGCGAAGACGCCATCTGCGCATTCATAATGTTCGCGATACCGACAGCCACGATGTTCACAACGAGCATGATCTTGTAGAACGGCTCACCGCCAACGATCATGACGGAGTCGAAAAATCCCATGTCAGGATCAGTGCTCGCCCAGTCGGGCTGGACGGCGGCGGCGATATAGGTTTGCGCCACGAACACCACGATGATGATGGACAGCGCGATCAGGATGCCGCGGCCGATGTTCTTCTCGGGCTCGTGCGTCTCTTCGGCAAGCGTCGACATGCCGTCGAAGCCGAGAAACGACAGCGCCGCGATGGAGATGCCTGCGGCTACAAAGTGCGCATCGACCTCGCCGGGCTGATAGATAGGAGCCATCGTGAAGCCGTTCGCACCGCCGTTCATAAGAAACATGGAACCGAGCGCAACGAATGCGATGACGGCAAGGATCTCGACCACGAAGATAACCCAGTCGACGCCACGGCTCATCTGGATGCCGCGAATGTTCGCAAACGTGTTGAACGCGATGAAGGCGACGCCCCACAGCCATGCCGGGCTGCCGGGAACAAGCGCCACGCCCCAGTTCATCACCATGACGATGAGCAGTCCCGGCACCAAAATATAGTCGAGCAGGATGAGCCAACCGGCGATGAAGCCCACATGCGGGTTGATGCCGCGTTGTACGTAGGAGTACACGGAACCCGCGATGGGGAATCGCTTGCTCATGCGCATGTAGCTCATAGCCGTGAACAAAATGGCGATGAAGCCGATGATGTACACAAGCGGCGTCATGCCATGGCTGTTCTGCTGAATGGCGCCGAAAATCGACTGCGGGGCTATGATGACCATGAACAAAACGCCGTACAACACGACGTCCCACAGGCCCATGCCGCGGCGAAGCTCTTGCTTGTAGCCGAATTGCTCTATGTTCTCACCGCGCGCCGCACCGGCTGCTTGAGTCGAAGTCGCCGATGATTTCTTTTCTTCCATTGTCTTTTCTTCCTTCATTGATCGGAATGGTTTACGGCTGCGGAACCAGCGGCGGGAACTGCGGCAGCTTCGGCGTGCCGAGCCGCAAGCTCAGCTGCACCTCGCATGGCTTGCATCCCTGGTTGATCTCCACGTCGCTTTGGATCGACATGTACATGTACGTTTCGACGGGATCCCAACCGGTGACGCCCATCAAAAGCCGCTGCATTTCCTTGCTCGCGTTGACGAGCGCCTCGTTGTACTCCTGCGCGCTCGCGTTTACATACCAGCTGTCACGCGTTTCGAGTACGGGCCAGTTGAGCTCGAATCCCTTAACGAGCGATACCTTGACCGTGATTTCCGCTGGAATCTCGATACCCGTGCCGCACAGCTCGGCGTCGCCCATTGCGGCATGCACATCGCCCATCTGCAGAAGCGCGCCGGGAACCCGTACGGGAAAATACAGGCGCACGCCTTTCGTGATGAGCTTGTTGTCCATATTGCCACCGTGGCTTCCCACGTAGCCGTCGATGACGTCTTCGCCGTCGGGTGCCGTGCCGATGACCCCGATCATCGGATCTATGGGGAATTTCACACCGTTGAAATCCGCCATGCCATCAGAGATCTTGATCTTCTTGGTACGGTAGCCCGTTGTCTCGAACAACGGTCCGCAATGGTCGTCGGTCGCCACGGTGCCCTCATCGGCGACCTGAATATCGTAGATGTCCACGACGAGCACATCGCCTGCCTCGGCACCTTCGATGAACACCGGACCGGCAGCCGGGTTCGCAACGTCGTAACCGTAATCCAAATCGTTCATGGTGATATCTTCCCCGGTTATCTTGTTGGAGAAGCAATCGAGCGTTTTGAACTTCAGCACTTCGCCTGGCTGCACGGTCTCGCACGGCTCGTTGTCCTTCGAGAACGCGTACACCTGGTTTTCGATCGTCTTCATGGTACCTCACCTCCTTGCTTATCTATTACTATGCCGGACATATTCTACCCTCGCAGAGAAGTTTGGGACAACAAGAAAGTCAATCCGATTCGCCCATCCGCGGAAATGCGTGGATGCAGCGCAAAAAAGCGGCGCCTCCTTGCGCGCAACAGCCGACGAGGGGATCTTCGCCTCGCAGAAATGGGCGGGGGTCCAAACTGAGCAAAAATCATCGAAGTGTTACGTTTTGAAGGCCATCGACGCCCCACAACCGGCTTGCTTCCTGTCAGCATGAAGCGTTTCCCCAGTTCAAAATATATAATATGCTCCATTAGTCGGTAGGACGCGATGCCAAACGCAACACATCGGCAAAAAGCGTGCACCACCACCCCCGAGGGAGGGATGAGGACGAAAAGCCGCCTCCGCAAACCCGAAGCGTTGCGGCCGGTCCCAAAACAGCGCAAAGCCCCGCCGCCTCTTTTGGCAGCGGGGCTTTGAAATCCATCTGCCGTTACACCCGTCGGCCTCGGGCATTGCGGCTATCGCAGCAGGCGAAACCTACTTCCCTGCTGCTGCATTGCGTCCGGCGAGGCGGCCGAACGACATGGCCATCGAATGGCTCGCGCCCGCAACGGTGACAGGGTAGTCGACCAGGAAGCGGCCGCCCATCGTGTTGCCCGCAACGTAAAGACCGGGAACCGGGTTCTTCTCGGCATCGAGCGCATGCAAATCGGGATCGCAATCGATGCCGCCGATGAGCACGAGCATGCCCGAATCGCCGAACGGCACCGCGTAGAACGGCGGGTTCTCGACCGGGAACAGACGCGTCGACACCTTCGAGAAGTCCTCGTCGACGCCCTTGTGCGCAAGCTCGTTGTAGCGTTCGACCGTCGCCTTGAGCGCGTCGGCGGGTACCTCGATCTTGCCGGCAAGCTCTTCGATCGAATCTGCCGGGATGATCGAACCGGCCTCGATCTCGCCCTGGAAGTAGCCGTCGGAAGCATATCCGGCAGCGAAATGGTTGATGGCGTGCGCGTACTGCTCTTCTTCCTCAGGCGGAATGTAGTGGGTCACGCCGCCGAAGCACTGGGGCATAACGGAAAGCTGCTCTTTCCACTTGCTGTCGAAGATCTGGTAAGTCATGCCATCCTTCTGGCGCTTGATCTGGTTCTGAAGCTCCTGGGCTCCCACGTCTTCGTTTGCAAAGCGCTGGCCCAGCTTGTTCACCATGAGGAACGGATCGATGCCGATGGAATTGGTGCCGAGGCTGTGGGTCATCGGGGCGTACGGGCCGTCCTCCATGACAGCGCCTGCCCACATGGCCATCTTATGGCCGTCGCCGGTATTGACGGGCTTGCCGTTTTTATCCATCGAGCTGAAGAACACGCCGTACTTCGTTGCTTGCGGCGCGTAGTAGGTGAGCATCTCGGTATCGCTTGAGATGTCGCCCGTGGAAAGCACGACGCCCTTCGAAGCGTTGATGCGAATGATGTTGCCGTCTTCGTCGGACGCATACACGCCGACTACTTTGTCGCCCTCTTTGATGAGCTGCTCGCCCTTGGTGTTGAAACGCGCTTCGGCGCCGGAGGCCTGAGCGGCTTCGAGCGTACCGTGCATGGCCCATCCGTGATCGGGAAGCAGATGCACCATACCGGGGAAGCAGGGGTAGTTCTCCTCACGCCAGTTGTAGTTCTCGTTCACCGGGCAGCGCTCAGGAAACACGTAGGGCTTCTCGGGGTCGGTCGGCGTATCGGAATCGCTCGTGAGCAGCTCGTGCTCTGCGGTGCCGATATACCAGTCGAGGTCGGCTCCCGAGTTGCCGATCCAGTAGTTCAGAAGCTGCGCGTTGGGACGGTTGCCCATGACCTTCATGAGCTCGTTCACGACTTCCTGCGTCTCGGGCTGTTCGATGCCGAGCTGCTTGTGGATCTCGCTGCCGAACGTGCCGAACTCGCCCGAGCGATATCCCACATCGGGACCCTTATCGATGCCGATGACCTTAGCGCCGCTGTCGGCTGCTTCGCGCAGAGCGCAAACGCCCGCAAGGCCAAGGCCCACGACGCACACGTCGACATCGATCGTCTCGGTGACTTTCGACTCGTCGATCGGTTCGGGAGCGTTCATGAACGAAGGCACGAACTCGGTCGGGTTGCTGGTCGCAGCGGCCGATGCTGCGGCATCGCCCGAACCGGCAGCAGCGCTCGCGCCCTCTTTGGCCGCCGGCGCGCACCCGGCGATGCCGGCACCCGCCACAACGGCTGCCGTCGCTCCGAGTCCCAGGAATGCTCGACGCGATAGTTTCTTTTCTTCCATAATGATCCCCTTTCGATGATCGGTTCTCACAATCGGGCATCCGACCGCCTTCTCCGTTCAAGCGATCCGCAGCCCTTCCGTCTGCCTGCCCGATAACGACCCCTAGCTTACGAACGAGCACCGAAACCGTCATCACCCGAAGGATCCAAAGCCTCGAAAAGCGCTCGTTCACCTCACCCGAAACGGCTAAATTTCAAAACGGCTGATCAGGTGAGAGGCGCTTTATGGCGAAAAAACCGCTTCACCTGTATCATGGGATGATCATCCACGGGAGGAAGAGTACGCTGCACCATGAGCCGCAGCAAACGAGCAACACCATGAAGCAGACGATCACGGCCCCATACGCAGGGTTTTCGCTCTACCTGTTCGCCGACATACTGGCGTTCCATTCGAACACGGCCCTCATCGGAGGCGGAGCCCTCGGCGAATCCGCTGCAGAAGCGTTTTCCTACGCCTCTATCGCTTCGCGCATAATCGTCTTCCTTGCCTTCGCGCTGTTCGCCTCGCGGCTGCTGCGCAATCCCCTGCCGCGCCGCCTCGCACCTGCTATCGCCACTGCAGTCGCCTGCATCGGTCTTGCGCTTGCCATCGGAAGCGCAAGCGAAGCGTCGCCTGCACCGACCGTCCTGGCAGGCATGCTGTTCGGAGGTGCTCAGGGAATCATGGGGCTCATATGGCTGACCACGCTCCCCTCGCTCACCTACCGCACGAGCTATCTGTACCTGCTCGCAAGCCATGCCGCGGCAACGGTGCTCTGCGCACTCGTGCTGCTTTTGCCGTCTTCGCTGCTCATACCCGCACTCGCCGTATGCATGATCGGAGGCAACATCTGCGCGGTTATGCTCCCGCCGCTTAGAGCCCATGCGCATACGGCCCGTTCCCAAATCAAAGGAATTGCGCCTTTTCTCTGGAAGGGCGTGCTGGCCGTCGGCGTTTTCGCATTCCTCAGCGGTTTCGTCAGTTCGGTTGCGAGCCATGCTTCCGATCCGCTCGATCCTGTAGGCATGCAGTTCTTCGTGTTGGGCATATCTGCCGCCGTCATCGTCATCATGCTGATTCCGGCGCTCGCGTTTCATCAGCCCCTCAAGCTGGAAAACGGCTACAAGATAGCGCTCCCCCTCTCGGCTCTTGGCTTTCTCATTCTGCCCGGACTCGTTTCCGCCATACCGACCCCCGTGGCCGGAGTTTTGGCAACGACCGGCTACATGCTTACCGGCATCATACTGTCGTGCACGATCGCAGAAATCGCACGGGCGGCCGACGTGCCTTCGGCGCCGCTTTTCGCGGGAAGCGACACCTTGACGCTTTCCTGCCTTTTGGCTGGAACGGGCATCGGCTCGGTATTCGCCACCCGGCTTTCCGAAGCAGGTGCGGGCGTTGCCCTCATCGGGCTGGGAAGCCTCTACCTCATCGCCATCGCCGCATCATCGTTTCTGGGGCGACAGCGGGCGAGCCGCGACGCGCAGCAACCCGATGCCGAAACGCCTCTTCCCGCAGACGGAGCGACCGCATCCGCGAGCGAGAAGCCCGCAACCCTCGACGACATCGCCGACGAGCTTGGCTTCACCGATCAGGAACGCCAGATATTCATACAGCTCATCGAAGGACGCACGATCCCGCGCATCGCCCAGGATCTCTACCTGTCTGCGAGCACGGTGAAGTACCACACCCAGAAGATCTACCGCCACCTCGACGTCCATTCGCGCGCAGAGCTCGTTTCCGCGGTAAAGAACAGGCGGGGCATGCGAGCATGATGGCATTGAGACTGCTCGGGTTTTCGCTGTTTCTCTTCGCAGAGCTCATCTGTTTCCACGGCACCATCCTGTTTCCCGGCCTTTTGGGAGCCTCGCAGGAAATAGCCGTCGCCGTAATGACGGTAAGCCTGCTCAGCAAAGGCTTCGGCTACTTCGGATGCTTCTTCTTTTCCCTGGTGAGCACCTCAAAGCAGCGTCAATTCGGCAAGGTGGGCGCCGTGCTGTTCATCGTCGGCATCCTGGCCATGCCCGGACTTGGTTCGACAACAAGCTTCGGCGACATCTCGTTCGCAACGCTTATCGAGCTCATCGCCGCGGGCACGCTTCTCGGCGTGGGAGACGCGCTCATGAGCATCTCATGGGGCAGGCTATGCGCCGCGCTGCCGCTTCGCACGGCATATCTGTTCGTGCTCGGAAGCCAGACCGCCGCGCTCGTCCTGTACGCGGTGACGTTCGTGATTCCCAGCATCGCCCTCGTCTTCGCCGTGATCGCCTCGATCCTCGCCGTTGCAATCATCCTGATCAAACTGCCCGATCGGTCGTCGGTCGCCTTCGACAGTCCCCGCCTGCGATCAGCGTTCAGCGAGCTGTGGCGCCCGATCTTCGGCACCTCGGTATTCGCATTCCTCACCGGCCTCATGCCCTGGATATCGGGTCAATACGACGGGTCTATCGAAACCATGCGCCTGTTCTCGCTCGCAAGCAGCGCCGTCGTGCTTCTGCTGCTCGTCGCCCCTGTAGCCGTACTCAAGCAGAACATGCGCCTGGAGAACATCTACAAGCTGATCCTGCCCATCGTGGCGACGGGCTTTCTGCTGCTGCCCATCATATGGAACGGTTTCGGCGGAATCGTGAACGCATTTGTGGGGGCGGGCTCCTATGCTGCGGGCATCGTGCTGTGGTGCCTCGCCGCCGACACCTCGCGACGACACGATCTGAGCGCAACGACAAGCTTCGGCCTTGCTCTCGGCACGACATCGCTTGCCGGAGCGCTCGGCAAAGCGTTCGGATACTTCGGTGGCAGAACGCTCACCGAGGGCGATCTTTCCATCACGGCGATTTCGCTTGTCTCGCTCTACCTGCTTTCGATGATCNGCTTTCGATTATCGCTCTGTGCGTGTTCCGAAGGAACCCCGAACGGAAAGCGGGCGCCGCGCGCCGATCGGTCGTTTCCGCATCCCCGCCTGCGGCGCCCGCAACCAGCGGGCCTGCACGTGCCGTCGCGCCCGTCGATGCAGCCGGCAATCCGTCCGCCGCCCCGCTCGCTTCCCCGCCCGATACCTCCCTCGACGCAGCTCGCGAGGCCACCTGCGCAGCATTGGCCGAGCAGCACGATCTGACCGACCGCGAGCACGATGTGCTCGGCCTTCTATCGAAGGGCCGCTCGGTCGCCGACATCGCTTCCTCGCTCGGCGTCTCCGAGAACACCGCCAAGACGCACATCAAGAACGTCTACCGTAAACTCGAAGTGCATTCGAAACAAGACATCATCGAAATGTGCCGCGAGATAGAGACGGGCGAGCACTAGCGCTACAATATTCCCAACCGTTTTCGGCGGTCGAACGACAGGCGATCGCCGGCTCAGGACAGATGCCCGAGGAAGGATGACCCATGGCTCAACATTACACCCGCATCTTCGCAGCGCTCGACGGCGGATCAACCCAAGAAGCCGTGACCGCTCGGGCCATCGCGCTGGCCGAAGACAACCATGCGCACCTTGCGTTCGGCCATGTGATCGACTCGGTTCCCTACGAAGCATCGGGCACCGATTTCAAGGCTCTGTGCGAAGACGTTTCCGCTCGGCTCGAACACGACATCGCCGACACCCTGGAAGAGGCGCGCAACAACCCCGACATCCCCTCGTTCGAACTCATCGTGCGCGCCGGTCGCATCACAGACACGCTTGCCGAGCAGATGATCGAACCGTTCGATCCCGACCTCATCGTATGCGGTGAGCGCGGCCTTTCGAACATCAAGTACGCGTTCGTCGGAAGCGTCTCGACGTTCCTCATCAGGAACATGCGCTGCGACGTGCTGGTCGTAAAACAGAACTAGCGCAAGCGATCGCGCGATGGGAGCGCACGGCGGTTTGGTGGTTTGGCGGCGGCTATGGGTTCATATGCACGTTTTTCGCCAGATTCATACATGCGAAAGGCCCTGAAACCTAAGTTTTTTCGAAATCGCGGAAACAGCGAGACGTTTTCCCAGTTCAACAAAGCCCTAGATCTCGCATCAAGCGAAACAAAGATCTTGAACGTATGAATCTGGCGAAAATTGTGCAATTTGAAGTGCTTTTACCCGTCAAGGCCATCATTGGCATAGCCCCGTATGCAGCGGCCGCGCGCGGCTATACGGGAATATTCTCGAGCTTGCTCATGAGTTCGGCGCGATTATGCACGTCGCATTTCTCGTAGATGTGGCGCACGTGCGTTTTGACCGTAGCCTCCGAGATCACGAATGTCTCCTGGATGTACTTCGATCCGCGTCCGGTCACCCATAGCGCGAACACCTCTTTCTCACGAGGCGAAAAGCCATACTCCCTCGCCATCGCATCGATGCGGCTGGTTAGATTGCTACGGATCAGAAGGTCTTCGTCGACAATGCTTTCGCACTGGCCAAGCACATCCGCTTCCACCGCGGGTTCGGCTTTGGGGCGGCCCGACGCCGAAGCACCGTCGCCGACCGGGACGCCAAGACGCTCAAGCTCCTCGGGCGTGGGCGGCTCGAACAGAAACGTCGTATCGCGATCGGCGAACGTAAATCCAGCCGATACGAAAAGGATTCCGATGGCCAGAATGGCGAAGACCATCAGATCGCCGATCATCGCAAAGGCCGTCAGCTCGCCTGCAACGATGCCAACATGCACCGCAAGCCGCCCGACCGCGAAGATGAGCAGCGGCGGATAGTGCGTCGTCCGCGTTATCTCGACGAGCAGCGCCCAGGTAAGAATCTCGAACAGCACCGACGCCGTTGACATCATGAAGAACGCAAGCGACGCGTTATCTCCGCCGAACAGCGCGATCAGCACAAGGGCCAGCGCGAACAGCGGCATCGCCACGCGGTACAGCGTCCCAAGATTGAGGCTTACGCGGGAAACGAACATGCCGTAAACAAAGAACACCGCCGCACCGAACGCAATCGGCAGGCTCATGAGCACCGGATCGCGATATACCACCGGTGCGATATCGCCGAAATAGACGCGCATGCCCCCGCATACGAACAAGGCGGCTACAAGCCCGACCACGATGCGCCACGACAGCCCCGTTCGCAACAGGTTTGCAAGCTCGCCCGTCCAAGAGGGCCGAACGGCCGCCAAAGGCTCGCCGCTCCGATTCATCCCCTGTTTAGCCAGGCTGTAAGCCAGCGACGACGCGGCGAGCACCGGAAACAGCGATACGGCGATGGACGAAGCAGCTGGACTCATATGCGAAACGGCAAAGTACAGGATAGCCGCGCCGAAAAACGTCATCGAAGTAAACAGAACGGCGTTTCGAGCAGCCAGATCGCGATAGGCAACGCCCCAACCCAGAACGATTGCCGAGCACGTAAGGCCCGATATCACCGCACCGAGCACCGACAGGGCATCGTTTCCCGCCAGCCCCGGAAACGTGTAAAGCACGGTTCCCGCACAGGAAACGAGCGAACCGGCCACGAGCCCGACCCCGATGCGCTTGGAGTCGCATGCCATGATCCTGCGGTACAGAACCAACGCAATCGCAAACGTCACCATAGCCGCTGCCGACGATACGATGTGCACAACGGAAAGAATCTCGTGGGAGCCGCCCTGCACCGTCAGATCGGATGAGTTGAAGGACAAAAATACCCAAGCCCAATAAAAACTCAGGCCCGCATACCGCACCGTGAACGTTCGACTCGTATCGAAGAAGCCGCGCATGTTCCTCCCTGATGCCGTCCGGCATATCCAACCTGCCTATTGTAATGGATTTTTCAGGCCAAATCGGAAACCGCCTTTCAACAGTTGCAGCGTTTCCCGAGGTCGGGCATCAACCCTTTCAGTTGATGTTGATCGAAAGGCGATGAATCAACCTTTTTAGTCGGTGCGGGAGGGCGCGAAAGGCGGATACAGTGCGATCGTTGCATTGAGGGATGTTCAAGAGAAAGAGGAGACCATGAAAGAAACCCCCTTGACCAAGCACGGCATCAGCCGTCGCTCGTTTCTCGGCCTCGGCGCCACGGCGGCAGTCATCGCCGGCGCAGGCCTTGCAGGCTGCTCGCCCGCAGCCAAGGAAACCGGCAGCGCTTCGGGCGGCTCTGCTTCTGCCGGATCGGCTGCCGCCTCTACTGGAACCGCAAGCTTCCTCGTCGCCCCCGATCCTATTGCCGACAGCGACATCGCCGAAACCATCGATGCCGAGATCGTCGTGGTAGGCGCAGGCATCTCGGGCATCAGCGCCGTTCGCTCGGCGGTTGAAAACGGCGCCAAAAACATCGTGGTCGTCGAAAAGGGCACGACATGGCAGTACCGTTCGAACCAAGTCGGCTGCATCGGAGGAAAGATCCAGAAAGACCTCGGCATCGAAATCGACAAGAACGCCGTCGTCGCGCAGCTTATGAAGGAGTGCGGCTACCGCCCCAACCAGCGCATCCTGAATCTCTGGGCCGAAAACTCCGGGGAAGCGTTCGACTGGTTCCTCGCGCCGAGCGAAGGCAAGTACGTCGTCGAAGCGGAATCCGACCCCTACGACGGCGAGAGCATGAGCGTGCGCAAGATGCACTGGCCGCACCCCGACACCGCAAACGTCGCCGATGATTACTACCCCATTTTCGACGATTGCCAGATCTGCCTGCCCGACAACGGCCCCTACATCGAGGCCATGGTGAAAATCTGCGAAGATGCCGGCGTCACCTTCATGTACTCCACGTTCGCCCGCCAACTCGTACGCCCCGACAACACCGGTCGCGTCGAAGGCGTCATCGTCGAAGACATGGACGGCAATTACAAGAGGATCAACGCATCGAAGGCCGTGCTGCTCGCAACGGGCGACTACGCCTCGAACCTCGAGATGATGGAGCACTACGTGCCGTGGGCTGCGCGCTTCATGAGCATTTTCCCCAACACCGATGCGAAGGGCGAGATGACCAACACCGGCGACGGCCAGCAGATGGGCATGTGGATCGGCGCCAAGATGGAAGACGGACCCCACGCCCCGATGACCCACCATTTAGGCGGACCGCTCGGTGTGGACGCGTTTTTGCTCACCGACGTTTACGGCAACCGCATCATGAACGAAGACGTGGGCGGCCAACCGCTGCAAAACCAGATCTCCCGCGCCCCCAAGAAACAGGTGTGGCAGATCTTCGACTCGAAGTGGACCGAGCAGATCGGCTACATGGACACCGGCCACGGTAACGTGAACTGGTATGTCGAGAGCGGCTCCGAGGTTCCGAACGGCTCGTACGGCAAGAACGCCTACATCTCGCTCGAGAACAACGAGGACGGCAACACCCCCGGCTTCACGAGCTACTTCGAAGGCGCCAACGCACTCGGCAAGACCGCAGACAGCATCGCCGAGCTTGCAGAGCAGATGGGCGTCGACGCCGCCACGCTGCAGGCGACCATCGATCGCTACAACGAGCTTGCCGCAAAAGGCCACGACGACGATTTCGGCAAGCGCGCCGATCGCCTGTTCCCCATCGAGGAAGGCCCGTTCTACGCCTACCCGCTGACCGACACGGTAATCCTCGTGAACATGGGCGGTCTTGAAACCGACGTCGATTTCAACGTGCTCGACACCGAAGACGAGCCGATCGAGGGCCTTTATGCGGTCGGCAACACGCAGGGCGGTCGCTTCCTCGTGGACTACCCCTTGCCCGCCCCCGGCATCAGCCACGGCATGGCCATCACCCACGGCATGCTCGTCGGCCGCGTGCTCGCCGGACTGTAAGATCGCTGCGGCGTGCGGCTGCTCACCTGCCAGCCGCACGCTTCCGGGCACCACGTTCGAAGCTCATCGCCGAGCAGACGAACACCACCATTTCTTGCGGGCTGTCTCCCTCCTCCCTCAGCCTGCACATGCCGAAACGGCATCAAGGCGACCCGCGCATCATCCAGCGCGGGTCGCCCCTTGTTCGCCAGGCCCCTTCCCATCACGCGAATCGAAACAAATCCCTGCAACCAAAAAGGGTTCCGCCGTCCGTTTGGCGGTGTCAATAATTGGGAAATAAAAAAGCAACTTATACTCAATAAAGCAGGTATCAGTATTACCTCCCCCGCTTCCTAAAATGTCTGTAGTTCCAAAATGTAATGCACCATGGGATACAAAGGAGGAGTTCACATGGCTAAGCCCAAGGGGAAAGTTCTGATCGTTTCTGCCGTCGCCGCGTCTTTACTCGCGCTTACATGCATCAGCGCGTGCGCGCCAAGCGGCACCGGGAAGGCCGCCGCCGACAACGCCAGCACCGCAGCTGCTACCAACGAGAGGGCGACCATCGAGGAATGGAGGCAGATGTACCCCGACCAGTACGCTTCGTACGCCACCACAGGGTGGAACGTCGACAAAGGCGTCCGCGCCGGCCACTATTACATGTTCCAGAACATGCAGCAGTGGGACCATGCCAATCTCGACTGCATGTCCTGCAAGACCACGCAATGGGACGAGCTGTCTCAGGTATATGATGGCTCGACGCCGCTGGCCGATCTCGTGCCCGAAATCAATGCCTTCTTCGATTGCTACGTCTGCCACACCGATCCCGAGACCCTCGAGATCAATCCTGGCATCCGCTCGTTCGACACCAAGCGCGAGACCTACATTCCCGATGCTCCCGTAGGTACGGTTCTGTGCGGCCAGTGCCATACCGGCTACACCCCCGGCTTCGATATCGACACCATCTACGCCGAGCGAGGTGCCGAAAGCGCGGAAAAGGGTCCCGACGAGGCTACGGGTGCCCTGAAGATCAGCGCAGGCCATCCCGATGTGGAGATCTTCTACGACAGCACGCATGCCAATTTGGGTCTCGCCTGCATCGACTGTCACATGCCCACCATCGAGAACGCCAACGGCCAGCCGATGACCAACCACAACGCCTCTGGACGCCTGACCGACAACCTCGAGGCGCTCGAAACCTGCCTTGACTGCCATACTGCCCAGGGCGTCGAAGATGCCGCTCAGATGCGCGACTTCGTACGCAACGCCCAGGCCGAGCTCTACGCCGAGGGCGAAGAAGCACGTGCCCTGATCAACCAGCTGGGCGACATGCTCAAGGAGGCTACGGCCGCCGGCGAGGAGTCCGAAGCCCTGGATCAGGCGCGCGAGGACTACTCTCGTGCCAGCTACAACCTGACCTACGTCGAGGGCAAGCACAAGCTCGGCAACAAGGTCGCCCATGATCCCGAAGAGCAGCACGGGATCGTCGCCCAGGCCGCCGAACTCGCTCAACACGGCATCGACCTGCTGTCCTAAGCTTTACGGACAGGCACGGTAGCGCGTGCGGTTCCGGCGGTTCGCTGTCAGAGCGAACCGCCGGTTTTCGTTTGGACCCCTCTTCAATCAGAATCCTTGGAACTGATATACTCTGAAATACACCGTGGCGTGACGGGGGGACGTCGTAAACGACGCGGAGCGGTACCGATGTTTGAACGGGAGGTCGCATCATGAAGGTCATGTTCGCAGACGACGACGGCGACCTGCGCAAAGTTGTCGAGCGCGTCATGCTGGAAGACGGATTCGAGTTTTGCGGCGCAAAAGACGGCCTCGAGGTTCTCGATCGCATTGATGCGGAGCGCCCTGACGTTATCATCCTGGACATTTCCATGCCCTACATGGACGGTTTCGAGACCTGCTTGCGCTTGCGCGAACGCGGCGTGCGCACCCCCATCATCTTCTTGTCGGCGAGAAGCGATATCGTCGACAAGAGCGTGGGCTTCAGAGCAGGCTGCGATGACTACCTCACCAAGCCGTTCAGCCCTTTGGAGCTTTCCTTGCGCGCAGAGGCCCTGATCAGGCGTTGCGCTTCCAATACCGATGCGCCTGTTTTGAGCGATGCCGAAACCGCTCATGCCGTCGGCGCAAAGGGGCCCCAAGAAATTATCCGCATCGGCGACCTCGAAATCGATCTGGATGGATACGAGGTCAAGCTCAAGGGCCAGCCCGTCAAGCTCACATCCAAAGAGTTCGAGATCGTCGCGTTGCTCGTTTCCTCGCCCGGCAAGGTTTTTACGCGCGAGCAGATCCTCGATCATATCTGGGGAGAGAGCATCGGCATGGACCTGCGCAACATTACGGTGCTCGTTCGCAAGATACGTGAGAAGATGGAGCCCGTACCTTCCGAGCCCCGCTACCTCTTGACAGTGTGGCGCGTTGGCTACAAGTTTGCGAGTGCTTAGCGGCATCAAGAGTTGCAAGATCCAAAGACCCGAGGGGAAAGGCGCTGCTCGATGGGCACAACGGTCGCTTCTAGCGTGCAGGTAAGGCTGACTGAGGCGCTTGCCCGCAAAACAGCGCGTAAGCTGACGATTTCCAACTGCCTCGTTATGGCTGTGGTCTTGTTCGCGGTTCTCCTCATCCTCAACGTGCTGTTCTACGTGTTCGGACTCGCTCCCATCGACTCGCGTTCCGACTATCAGACGCAAGTCTTCATCGACGAGCATCAGTCGCCGGATGATCACGCCTACGGCCTGTCGACGTCGTTTATTCCCGTGCTGTACATCAAAACAGCCGACGGAGAGCTTCTGAACCTGCACCCTACCGACGAGATACCTCAGAACGATATCGATACGCTGCTGGCGCGCGATATGCCGTTCGGCGACTCGACCGCCGAGATCGACGGTCGGTTCTACCGCGTGCACCATACGCTCTGCGACGTCCCCATCACCGAAGGGGACCAAACCTACCACGTAGAGGAAATACTGTTGTTTCGCGATATCACCAAAGAGATAGTGCCGCGCCATCGTTTGATCGTCGCCAGCATCGTGACGTATCTGCTAAGCCTCGTTGCGATGATTCCCGCAGGATATTTCATGGCAAAGCGCGCCGTGGCGCCCATTCGCGATGCCTGGGAACGCCAGCGGCAGTTCTCTGCCGACGCTTCCCATAAGCTCAAAACCCCTCTTGCCGTGATGCTCGCCAACATAGAGATGGTGCTTCGCCATCCCGAGCACCGCGTAGCCGACGAAACCCTCGCGCTCCAAACGAGCCTGGATCATGCGTACAAGATGCGCAACACGCTTTCGGATCTACTGACGCTCACCCAGGTGGAGGAAAGCGTGGTGGACCACATGTATTCGGTTGTGGATATGGGCGATGTGGTAGAGCAGATGCACGAGGGTTTCGAGCAGCTTGCCATCCAGCAAAAGGTCGAGCTCAAAGTTAGCACCGAGAAGGGCGCGTTGGTCCTCGGCGACCGCGATCGGCTCGAGGAGCTGGCAACCGTCTTCGTCGAGAACGCCATCCATTACACCCAACCAGGGGGCACGATCTCGATCGAGTGCGCTCCCGAAGGCAAGTACGCTGTACTGGTCATCGCAGACACGGGCATCGGCATGGATTCGGAAACCATCGCCCACGCCTTCGACCGTTTCTACCGCTCCGAACGGGCGCAACAGGTCAATCCGCAGGGCACGGGGCTTGGACTTCCCATTGCCCAATGGATCGCCGGGCGCCATGGGGGTCGCATCGATATCGAAAGCAGGAAGGACGAGGGAACCACCGTCCGCGTTTGGCTGCCCCTCAAGAACGATTAGGGTCTGCCCCCGGCCCCTGCCAAGAAGTATGAGGAACCGCACAGGGAGCCCCGCGCAGCAGCGGGGCTCCCTGCATTCAGCGTGTTGCCTGGTTGGTCGTTCGTACAAAGATCGGCTTCGCGGACCTACACCTTCGAGGTGTCTATCGGCGACCCGTCGGCGCTCGGTACTTCGGCGGTCGGCTCCTGCCAGTCGTCTGGAACCGGCCACCCATTGCCTTCACCGTGGTAGCCGCCGTGACACGCCGTGTTGCACACGAGAACCGACGTTCCCTCAATCGAATGGCATACGCCGCAATCGTACGCCTCGGTATGGGCAGCGTGGGGGTTGTACCCCTCCGCCCCGCCGTAGTTCTCGGTCAGTGCCGTGATCGTATCACGTGAGTGGCAACCGAGGCAGTTCTTCTTCGACCAATCGCCGTTGATAAGCTTCAGCTGGTCGGGCGTGTGAACCGCCATCATGCTGCTAGGCTGCGCATCGGCGTTTGCCGCAGCATCAGGCGAAGCCCCCTCGCCGCTTTCGCCGCCTGAGCCGCCGCATGCGCAGAGGGCGATCAGGGCGACGACGAGCGCAGCGGCAAGCCCGAGTTTTATCGTCAGCGAAACGCGTTTCTTCTTATCCATGGTTAGCTCCTCGCCGTCCACTCGATGCGACTAGATGTATTCCATGCCGAGCATGTCCTTCACGGCGAGCCATGCGAAGCACTGGCCATGGCCGATGCCCGAGCCCATCACGTTGGGCGGGTACACGTTGCCGTAGAAGGAGCCCGCCGTATTGCCCGCCACGTACAAGCCGGGGATCGGCATGCCCTCCTTGTCGAGCACACGGCAGCGCTCGTCGTTGCGCAGACCGCCGCGCGTGCTTGTGATGCTCACAACGTGGCGCGATGCATAGAACGGCGGCGTGTCGATGGTGGTGAGCCATAGCGGGTTCTTGTAGAAGTCGAGGTCTTTGCCGGCTTCGCAGAATCCGTGGTAGCGGTCAAGCTGCTCTTTGAAGATGTCAGGATCGACACCCATCTTGTCGGCGAGCTCGTCGATGGTGTCCGCTTGGATGGTCACACCGTTCTTGATGTCGATCTCGATCTGCTCGGGCGAGTTCTCGGAAAGGTAGTCGCCCGCAGGGAAGCCCTCGGGGAACTTCTCCTGCCATGCGCTGTCCCACACGCTCCACGCCGAGCCGTCTGCGGTCGCGGTGATCTTGGGGACCGAACACGCCTGGAACGGCAGGTCCTCGGGCATGAGCCGGCGACCCGTGTTGTCCACCATGAACACCGGCAGGTTCGCAACGGCCGCATAGGATTTCGCATCGGGTGAGGTCGGGCGCTCACCGGTTTGATCGACCGCCACGAACGGGAAAAGGTCACCAGCGGCGAAATCGTCCATGTCGGCACCGATCCACATGCCCATCATCTGACCGTCGCCGGTGTTCTTGGTTTCGGCTACGCTGCGCGTTTTCAGAAGCGAAGTGTTGTAATAGCCCATCATCTCGCGGTTACCGCCCATATCTCCACATGCGAGCAGAATACCCTTCGTGGCGTTGATCTTGATGTATTCGCCTACTTCGTTTTCGCCGATAACCGAGGTCACGCGTCCGGACTCATCGCGAACGAGCTGTACGGCAGGCGTGTTGTAGTGAATCGTCGCACCCTTGTCGGTGGCGTAATCGGCAAGAATGCCAGTCCAGTCGACGTTCACGCCGTCGGCAAGCGTCTTTCCGTCCTTGTCGACGAAGTAGATCATCGCGGCGTACGTCGCCCAAAACTCGTTCGCGCCAACCTGCCCGACACCGTCGTTGGTAACCTTGAACCCCGTCACCTGCTGAGGGACAATGTCGCATCCGACTGACTGGCATACGCCTTGCAGCCAATCGATGTACGGAGCGCTGTTGTCGAACCACTTGCCGTACGAGGACATACGACCCTGGCTGCCGTTGGTGATCTTCCATACATCGGTAATGAACTTGTCGCGATCGTAGGTAATACCGTTATCGGTTTGGCACTTGGCGTTGAAGCCGCACGTGCACAAGCGCGCCGTGCTGTATGTGCCAGCCTTTTCGAGCACATGCACGTTGGCACCGTTCTCGGCAGCAAGAGCCACACCCGGCAGCCCGGCGATGCCCGCGCCGCAAACGGCGATATCGCAGTCGATCGTCTCGACAATCTGATCGTCGGTTATCGGTTCGGGAGCAATCTCCCACGGCTGCTGGCCCAATACAGCAGCGTCCTCGGTCGCCGCAGATTTTGCAGCGGGTTCCGCAGCCACATCGTCGGCCGCAGGTTTGGCGGCATCTCCCCCCGACGAGCAGCCTGCAAGACCCGCCATCGCCGCACCGGCACCAAGCACTGCCGCGCCCGTAAGGAAACTGCGCCTCGACAACGACACCTTGTTCTCGCTTTCCTTCAACATGTGACTCTCCCTCCGTGATCGGGAGGCACCCCTCGTGCCTCACAGCGATCATTGTGGGAATACCCCGCTTGGTTAACCCAGACCCAAGCAACGCCGATCTCGCCGAAGCGACTAACCCCACCCGCTAACCCCCCTAGGTTAATCAATCGCTCCTGTCGCGAATCGAAAGCCTGTGGGACAATACAAGCAGGGACAATGCAGAGCATTGGGGGATCGCTATGAACAAAATCGATCGGGCGTGGTCGACCGCAAAAGACGCCTTGAAATCATGCGCGGCGGAAACGAAATGGTACTATTTCGGCTCATCGCTTCTTGTGGCGATCGTAACGCTCACGCACTACGCGAACGGCTACAAGACGACCGCCCTCGGCCTTTCCTATGCCGACGTCATCTGCATCACGAGCATCGTCGTAGCGGCGATAGCCTTGGTGATCGGAAATCCTCACGCCCTCGACAAGGCCCGCAAGCCGATTCTGATAGCATCTTCGCTGTTCGCCGCCCTCGGCTTCGTGTTCCTGATGACCGCAACGCCCATCTCTTCGGGCCTCTACAGCATAGCCCTCATCGCCTCCGCCATCTCGGTCGGATTTTTGATCGGAACAGTAGCTATCTTCTGGTTCGGGCTTTTCGTGGGGCAGGCCGTCGAGACCGTCGCGTTCTCTCTTCTCGTTTCGATCGTGATCGGCTGCCTTATATCGTGGTTTCTCCTCGGCATGCTGTGGGATCGACTCTTCGTCGGATACGCCGCCGTGGTACTGCTCTCGGGCTGGACGCTATCACGCGCCCTCGACAAACGACCGAAATCTGCTGTAAGAAAGGAATCTGCCGAAAAGCCCTCGTTCGCGTTTCTTGCCGGACCGCTGCTCACCGCATTTCTCTTCAGCTTCGCCTTCATGCTTTCAGTATCGTTCGTGGGATTGGAGTCGTGGCACACGGATACAGGATGGAGCATGCTGTGGCCCGCAGCGCTCGTGCTCGGCATCGTCGCATTGTTCTCCAAGCGCGTGAACATCGCCTCGCTGCTCTACATCGCGCTGACGCTCGTGGTTGCAGGCATGCTCTTCGCCTCGTTTCTCCATATCGACGAGTCGTTCATCTTTTCTTTGGCAACCATGGGATGCGCTGTGAACATCTCGTATCTCATCATTTTATTCTGCAGCCTCGGAAGCCGCTTCGCGCTCGACCCGCATAAGCTTGCCGCGCTACTGCTTCTCTCGATATTCGGCGGATGCCTGCTCGGCCGCCCCGTCGCGTTGGCAATGAGCGCGCTCGACCAGAGCGGCACGCTCAGAACATTGCTATCGATATGTCTAATCGTCGGTATCATCGCCTGTACGTTCATCGGGCTCAACAACAGAACCATTCAGCTGTATTCAAAATACCGCTTCAAGCAACAGGGCAAACCGGGCGAACAAGACGTCGTATCTTCTTCGTTCATCACCTCGTTCGCAGCGGAACAAGGTCTGGGAGCGCGCGAGCGGGAAGCCCTTTCGCTGCTGCTCGAAGGAAAGACGGCAAGCGGTGTCGCCGACGGCATGTTCATCGCGCGGGGCACCGCAAAGGCGCACATACGCCACATCTACCGGAAGCTCGACGTGCACGACCGCGAGGAGCTCTTCGACCTCATGCGCGATATCGACCCGCAGTTCGAAACGCCGAGGGAAGGCTAGCCGAATTGCCCCGCCTTGCTCGGGCAACGCCAACGCCAACCTAGTTCAGGGAAAGATCCGCAGAGACAGCCAGAGCTTATCGATGGCAGCGGCCCGAAGCCTCGATCGACGAGCGGACGGCCAACGCACACTTTTCCACGATGTGTTGCGCTCGAAAGACGGCACAACGCCCTATCGTCCAGAATGCACCGCGTTTGCCCAGATCGATTTTCTTTGCGACAACAACTGAGGGCCGCAAGCGAGCGCAAGCAGGCGGCAAACGCAACACATCGTGGAAAAGTGTGCACATTAAGAAGTTACCTGTTTTCGATCGGTGCCCATCCGAGTGGCACGCAAGCACCATGCGGCACGCCTCCGCCCACTGCCGTAACTTCATCGATGATCGAAAATGCTGGCCAGCCTACGCGCTCACAAGCAGCATGACGCCCACGAACAGCAGCAGCACGTACGTGAGCTTCAGGAACTTCTCCTGGCTGATCTTTTTCTGCAAGCGGTTTCCGATCCACGTGGCCAGCACGGCAACGGGAACGCACATGAGCACAATCTGAACGACTTCACCTGTGAAACTCCCCTGGCCGAACGCTATCACTGCATAAATGAGGTTGAGAATCGCCCAAGTCGCAGAAAGCGTCATGCGGAACTGCTGTTTATCCTGGAGCTTCTGCACGGTATAGATCACAAGCAGCGCACCCCCCGACACGAACATCCCCTGGACGAGCCCCGCCAAAGCGAGAATGGTCCACAAGGCCCATTCGGGAAGGAACTTCTGCCTTTTCTGCAGCAAATTCTTCAAACCGATTGCAACGATGATCACGCCGTAAATACGCAACAGGATATGGAGGGGCAGCACCGTATCGAGCCAAATGCCGATGAGCACGAACGGAAGCATCGTTAGGACGATTTTTGCCAGTTCTCGCCAGTTGACGCTTTTGAAGTTCATGATCGTCAGAAGACCGCAGGCGAAAAAGCCCATCGCATTGAGGATGGCGACCGAGCTCGAAAGCCCCAGCAGCTGCGTGCCCACGGGCATGGCGAAAACATTGCCGGCAAACCCGGTGATCGCCTGCACCGTATACGCAAAGAAGAATGCAGCTATAAAGAGGGCTTTTTCCATTGTCTCCATGTTCCACTGAAATCGAATTCATCCAGTGTACCATCGGACTCGATCGGTTTCTCCCTTTCTCGGTGGACGACCAGAGGAATCGTTCGAGGCGAAAGCCCTGATGCGCTGTCGGGATCGAAGTCCGAGCAGAAACGGCTGGATGCCAAGATCGCTCCGGCATCCAGCCATGGAAAGAAAAGCGAAGAGCACCCGGGGCTCTACGATGAGGCGAGTTTTTGGGCGATCATACGCGCAAACGTTACCGTTCGACCGCAGGCATTTCCCGTCGTCAGGTTAGGATACGTCATGGAATAGAAACCGCCCGAATCGTTGCCCGCCACATAGAGCCCTTCGATAATGCTCCCATCATCGCGCAGCGCCTGCCCCTCGGTGTTGATGACGATGCCATCAAGAGTGCAGAGCAACGTGCCCGTGTTGTAAACCCCGAAAAACGGAGGCTTTCGGAGCGGAGAGAGCCTGAACGCCTCTTTCCCGAAATCGGGATCAGATTGGTTATCGTAGTTCTCGTTGTTTCGCTCGACAGTCGCCACCAGCGCGTCTATGGGAAGCTTGAGCTTCTCGGCAAGCTCTTCGATCGTATCCGCCTGTTGGATATAGCCCTTCTCAAGCAAATCAGCATTCATCCCTTGAACGACTTGGAGCGGGATATTAGGTGCCGCTCCGTTGTCAAAGGGGAACAGACGAGAGCAGCCATGCATATCGAACTGCTCCGCATAGCTTTCGTAATCGGAATCCCATAAAGTCACGTGCATATGAGAAGGCTGGTACGCATCTGCATGCAAGATGAAATCATATGTTCCCGACTCGTTGCAGAACCTCTCGCCATTCAGGTTGACCTTAAGCCATGGCTGGCTTCCCATCCAGAACAGCGTTCCTTCCGTACAATCGCACCCGCCCTCGGTGCCAACGGGAACAACTGTTCGATCAAACAGCATGCTCGTGTGCGTTTCGTCCATCTTCGCCCCAGCCCAAAGGCAGGCCCTGATTCCATCGCCATCGCATCCGGGTTGCGAGGTGTTCCTTCCGTATATCGTTGTGGTATGAGGCTGCAGTATTTTCTGCATCGCAACGTTCGACCCGTATCCGCCCGTGCAAACCAGCGTTCCCTTCGATGCGTTTACGCGCACATACCCCTGTTCCCCTTTACCGTAAGCACCGACAACCTTGCCGTCCTCAACGATCAGCTTGACCATGGGGGTGTTATATCGAAACGTAACGTGCCCGGTCTTCTCAGCATACTCGCTCAGCACGGAAAAGCCGCTAAGCGATCCATCCTGGGGCCATGCAGGCGAATGCCCCGTTGCCCAATGAGGATAGTTGGGGGTGTTCTTCTCTTCGGCCATCTCGTGCCATAACGTCACACCGTATTGACCGAGAACCTCTTCATACCAATCGACAACGCTTCCCGAGTTCTCGAACCAGATGTCGAACAGCGAGAGATCGCACTGGCCCGCCGCATATCGATACATGTCCCGCACGAACGCCTGCTTATCGATGCTGTACCCGTTCTCCTGCTGCAAGCGAGAATTGACTCCCCCGACATCGTCGCGCACAACCCCGCCTTCGAACTTTTCCAAAACAACGGTATCGGCGCCAAGCTCGCCGGCTGCGCAGGCGGCAAACAGGCCGCCCGTACCCGCTCCGATGACAAGGATCTCCGTATCAAGCGTCTCGACGATGTCGGCTTCCTGAATTTCAGGCTCAGACCCAAGCCAATCGCTCGCCGAGCTCTCTGCCGATTCAGCCGAAGCCGTCTCGCCTTGGCCCTTCTGCTCCTGCGGGGAGCACCCGGACAACCCCAATGCTCCCCCAACGCCGGCAAGCGCAACGCCTGCCAAAAACCCTCGCCTCGAAAACGGCGTTTTGCCCAATGATTCCATATCCCATCCCTTCCTCTGCTATGGCTCCATCCAAAACGACAACCAGCCATCGCGTGCCCGAAACCAGGCTCGATGCAGGTGCCGAACGCAGCGGATACTACGGATGAAACGGATCGCCTTCATCACCCTCAGTGGGTAATTTTTAGAAAATCCCAGTTCAATGCCTATATCATGTGAGGCCACCATCCTTTTGCGCAACCAAGTAATCAAGTACACTGTTGTTATGGGGAAATCACCGTCGAACATAGCACACGCCCTTAAAAGAGGCCCGACCGAAGATACGCGGACTTTCGCTCAATGCCTCTGCGCCCTCGGTCTGCTCGTGTTCAGCAACTGGTCGCTCAACAACCACCTCTTCCCCCTCTACGATGTCCATCTCTCGTCGATTCGGGAATTATGCACCTCGGCAAACGGCATTGCGCTCGTTTTCATCGCCATCACCTCGGTATGGCGACCCCGCATACTGAAGGCCCGCTTTTTCCTCTTTGCCGCTATAGCAGGATCGGCGCTTGGGCCGATAACGATCTATGCCGGAAACGTATTCGGATCGCTGCCCGTTTTGACCGCCGGAGCATGCGCCACGTCTATCGCAAGGGGCATCTGCACGATCTTCGTCGGGCTGTTGCTCTGCAAACTGAGTGACAAAAGAGCCCTCGCGTGCATTGTTTTAGCGGAACTCGGAGCCACGGCAGCGAGCCTTGTTTTTCCAACGGGTTATTCCACGATCATGCTCGTGATGCACGCAGCATGCCTCATCGCCATCATAGGTCTTTCGTATCCCGCGGCCCAGCACGTACTCGTCAAGCTCGGAGAGAAACCATCCCCGCATGACGAGGCCATTACGCAACCATCTTCGTACGTGCCGTTCAATCACCAGATATTCATGTGCTTTCTTCTCTTCAGAATCGTATACGGCTTCATGCTCACGTTCGGCGAAATAGGCGGCATACCCGCGAACTCGCTGTGGAGTCTTGTCGTATTCGCCATAGCCTTCGCGTTTATCGTGGGGAAGGCGGGATGGATTACCGCCGATCGCCTCTTCCGCATCGCTCTGCTGCTTTCCATCGCAGGGTTTCTCCTGGTTCCCGCCTCGCAGCTCGTTCGCTTCTCGGTACCCAACGGCCTCATCAGTTCCGGAATAGCGGTATTCGAGGTCTTCAACTGGATCGTGCTCTGCTCCCTCGCCCGCCGCAACACCCACGGAGCGGTCTCGGTATTCGCCTGGGGTTTCGCGCTCAATGCCATCGGCGTGATCATCGGCGCCAACGCGGGACGGTTCACGAACCAGTATTGGCACGACGATTCCCAGGTCGTCATCATCGTCGTCGCCGCAATAACATTCGCGCTCGTCGCCTACGTCATTGCGGTTCTCAGAGATTTCAGCTTCGACAAGGCGATTTCCGAAGTGCATGAAAGCGTTGCCCCGAAAACAACGCTTGAAGCCGACAGCGTTACTGAAAGCACGATCTACGAACGGTGCGAAACGCTGGTACGCGAATACTCGCTCACCAAGCGGGAAGAAGAGGTCCTCAAACTGCTGGCGCGCGGGCGAACAGGCGTCTTCATCCAGTCTGAACTCTGCGTTTCTTACAACACCATCAAAGCTCACGTCAAGCATATTTACACGAAGCTCGATGTGCACACCCACCAAGAGCTCATCGATCTCGTTGAATCCCTCTCGTGAAGGCTCTGCCAAAACGTGCGCATGCGAATTTCGGCCGCTGCGAACCGGCAAGGATCGCAGCGGCCCATCCGCAATGGATGTTTAATTTTCTCCGAGTTTCGTACCGCAGATATAACCAGAGGTGATCGTGTTGGCCATGGCAACGCCCGATCCGACGTACGTGTCGTTGTACAGGCAAGAACCCGCTTCGTTTCCGACGGCGTACAGACCCTTCACAGGCAAGCGATCGTAGTCCAGCACCTGATAGTCGGTGTTGGTCAGCAAACCTCCCCACGAACCAAGGCTGTTCTCTTCCGAAATGATGATGTAGTACGGGCCCTCCCCGTAAGCGATGAGATTCGCAGCCGATTTTCCAAATTGCGAATCGATGCCGGTTTCGCAGTACTCATCGTAGCGGGCCATCTGATCCAGGAAGATATCGGGATCCATGCCAGCGGCCTCGGCCAGTTCTTGCGGAGTGTCGCCCTTGTAGCCGGCTCCCTTCTCGACCATCTTGTCCAGCACCTCGGCGATGCCCTCCCAGGGGGTGTCGAGCTCGAACTTGGGCTTGTACGCCGGAGGAAGACCAGGGCTCTTTTCCACGCCGAGCCCCGCAAGACCTTGGCTCTCGAGAGTGTCCATGATCGACTTCGAAACGACCACGTAATGGAAAGACCCTTGGTATGCGCTCGAGTTTGCCGAGTCGCAGGCGCTTAAAACCAGTTCCTCGTTGCGAAACCGTGCGCCCGTCGCCCCAACGTTAAGCACCTGCGCAACATAGCAGAGGATCATGGGGTACTTCGCAGGGAAGTCATCGAAATCGTCTTTGATCTCATCCGTTGCACGGGCGAGCGTTTGATGCAGCATCTGGCCGCCGAAGTTCTGCGGTTTCTGGGCACCTGCCTTCCAGGCCATTTCGAGCCCCTCGCCGATATTCTGGGGGAGCCCCCCGAGCACGCCATCGAAACGAAAGACCGTCTTCACCATCTCCCGATTGCCCGCATATCCGCCCGTAGCGATTACGACAGATCCAGCATTGATCTGGATGCCCTTGCCATCTTTGTCTACGACGATGGCGCCGGTGACGACTCCGTTCTCGTCAACAACGAGCTGCTTGCCGGTCGTCTCGGTCAAAACCTCTCCGCTCGGCGCTACGAACTTCTCAAGCGCCGCAAGGAACAGGTCCTCGCGAGCATCGTAGTCGGGAAGCTTTACCATAGTCGGCCCCATCCACGGCTGGAACTCCCAGCCGTTGCCGCTCATCCAGTCGATGGCTTCGCCTACCGTGCCCAAGAGCTGCTGGATCGAAGCCGCGTCGACGCGCCAATGAGAATCCTTCACCCACTCGTTAACGATGGGAAGGATGTCGGTTTCGACGCCGGCCTCCTTGGCGTACTTGCTGTTGTAGGCAACCGGCCCCGACGATTTGTTGCTGGCGCCGCCGATCGTCTGCGTCTTCTCGACCAGAATGACGCGCTTGCCGAGCTCGCCCGCCCTGATCGCGGTATTGGCACCCGAGCATCCGCCTCCGATTACGAGGATGTCGCACTCCTTCGTCTCTTCGACCGCAATGTCTTCAGACGTGTTGCCCGGCAGCGTCGAAGCAATGTCGACGTTGAGAGACCGGGCCCAATCCTGCACGCTCTCGCTTCCCGATTCGGCTTTCTCGGCAGAGGCGCCTTGTGCAGCGCAGCCGCTCAAGCCCAAAACCGTTGCAGCTCCCATCGTTGCGGATCCTGCGAGAAACGCACGACGGGATATCCTTCCGTTTTTCATAGCTCATCCTCTCTTCCTGCATGCGATCCGTTTCCGCACGCATCCCTTGGCGGCGTCGATTCGCCGGCGCCGCTTGGGCCCATTGTTCAAAACATGCCGGTTTTCGGATAGACCCACGAAGGGTGGTATTGCGGTTTTGCCATTTCATTGCCGTTGTCTTGTGTGCTATGGTGAGAAAACTTTGCACGATCAGACGCACAAGAGGGACCATGGACATCGTTCGATCTCGAACATACGCATCTGCTTGCTCCGTCATCGGATTCGGATGCCTGTACGTCATATTCGTTGCATGCTTCTTCCCCCTCACCCTCATGCCCGACGCCGACCAATCGACCTACCGTCTCTTCAATCAAGCACTGTACCTATCGTCGGCAATCGCCGCCTTCGCCTACGCGGTCGCCGCCGCACGATGCAGCGAGAGGACGACTTCGGGAATCGCCCTGTTTGGCTACGCGGCTTTATCTGCGGGACTGGCCGCAACGGGGATGCAGCTGGGAACGCACGCCGAGCCGCTTACGATATGCGCAGGCATCGGATGCGGATCCGGACTCTCCCTTTCACTCGTATCGTGGTTCGAAACGATAAGCGGCTTTCAAGAGAGGAAGGGCGCGCTGGTCTTCGGGTGGCAAGCCTTCCTCGGATCATCCGTTTTCGCAATCGTCGCCCTTCTGAACAAGGCATTCACCAACGAAGCCGCCTTGGCCCTGTGCCTTGTTTCGGCAGTGCTTTACCTGGCTCTCCGCACAGCGCCTTCGCAATCGAATGCGAACGTGGCGCTCGCCTCGTTTCGCTCGGGTATCGAGGTGCTGCGTCATCGGAAAGTGCTCTCCCGCGTTCTCTTCGGCCCCGCCGTCGGATTCTGCCTCATCGTGTTCATATACGGGATAGCCGAAGCGATCGCCATGGGCCACGACGGTTCCCCTTACGGAGAGGTCGTCTCCTACCTTGGGGCGCCCATCGGCTCAGCGGTGTTCCTCGTATGGACTTACGCGAGCAAAAGCAGGAACTACGGCCTGACCATCAAGTCCATATTCCTGATTCTGCTCACCGTATTCTGGATTCCCGCGTTCGACGCCATCGTCTTGGTGCTGAGCGCTGGGTTTCAACTGAGCCTTCTCCTGCTCTGCTCGCTGCTCCTCGACGAGCTGTCAAGCCAACGACGGGTGGCCATGGTGCTCGTGTCGCTCGGCTACGCATGCATGCGAATGCTCTTCCTCGTCGGTTTGTACGTTCCCGGAATGTTCGGCGTTCCTTCCTATAGCAGCTACTTCGAATCGACCTCTCTCCTCATGTTCCTGATATACCTGGTGTTCGCCGTTGCTCTTATTCTGACCTGGAGAGATCGGAAGGTGGACCAATCTGTGTCCACCGACATACCCGATGCCGACATTGCAGCGGAAAACACGGGCGGCGAAGCGAAGGAATCGCCCGCCGACAAATCCGAGGCGTTCTTCTCGATCGCTCAGCAATACGGCCTTACCCGACGGGAAACCGAAATACTGGGCCTCTACTCCAAGGGGCGCGACATCAACTACATGTGCGAAAACCTCTATCTGTCGCGCAACACGGTCAAAGGACACGTTAAGCGAATCTATTCGAAACTGGATATCCATTCGAAACAGGAGCTGATAGACATCGTCGAAGCCGCTCGAGCCAAGGAACAGCCCCTGTAGAAAACCTATATGTTAAAATTCCCTCACGGAATCATTCGGAGTCGGGCGCCGCATCGGCATGCCTCGGCCGTTCGACGCATGAAGGTTACCATTCTAGTACGGCTGGCGTTTTGGCAACGAGACGGTGGTACAGTACTTCGGGTATGCGGTTTTTCTGGGCAAACAACCGTTTTCATGCAAGGAGACACACTGGGAGCACATACATGGCTGGCTTCAGCATAACCATAGCAGGAGATTCGGCGCTCAACCTTGAGTTCGCCGACACCGTCACGCCCGAAACCAGCACCATGATCCGCATTGCCGCCCAGAATCTCACCGAAGACCCTATCGAGGGAATCGTCGAACTGGTACCGACGTTCTGCTCGCTCATGGTGTATTACAACCCGCTCGAAGTCACGTTCGACGAGCTGTCGTACCGACTGCGAGGAAAGCTGCGCGGACTCGACTCGGCCGATGTATTCGTGAAAAAGATAGTGCAGATACCGGTATGCTACGGCGGAGAATACGGTCCCGACATCCAAACGGTAGCCAACCATGCTCATCTGAGCGTCCAAGAGGTCATCGACATCCATTCTTCGAAGGATTACCTCATCGACATGCTCGGGTTCCTGCCGGGATTCGCTTATCTCGGCGGGCTCGACGAGCGCATCTGCACACCGCGCCTCGCTACGCCGCGCACGCTCATCGAGGCGGGCTCGGTCGGCATCGGCGGCACTCAGACGGGCATCTACCCGCTGCCCTCGCCGGGCGGCTGGCAGATCATCGGCCGCACTCCGCTTCGCCCCTACGACCCCGATCGGGAAGAGCCGATCCTGTACGCGGCGGGCGAATATCTGAGGTTCGTGCCGATCTCCGCCGATGAATACAGCGCCATAGAAACGCAGCTCTCGGCGAACGCATACGAATACCAGATCATCTGGGAGGGAATGTAGCATGGGCCTCGTCGTCAAAAAGCCCGGCGTGCTGACAACCATCCAGGACTCGGGCCGCATCGGATACATGGGGAGCGGCTTTGCGCCGAGCGGCGTCATGGATCGGCGCGCGTTCATCATCGCGAACCTGCTCGTCGAGAACGATCCCAACACCTGCGCCATCGAGTTCGCGCTCGCCGGCCCCACGCTGCGATTCACCACGAGCACATTCATCGCCATCACCGGCGGCGATTTCTCGCCGACGATCGACGGCGAGCCCGTGCCGATGTATTCGGCTCTCATGGTCAAACGCGGGTCGATTCTTCATTTCGCGACGCCGAGAACCGGCGCCTACGGCTACGTGGCCATCGCGGGAGGATCGGTGCGCGTACCCGAAGTGATGGGAAGTCGCTCAACCAGCCTCAAGCTCGGTATCGGCGGCTGGCACGGTCGAAGCCTCCAGATGGGCGACTATCTGCCGTTCATGACTAAGAATCTCGATTTTTTGCCAAACCTCGGGTCGCACCGCATCGAGTACGACGCAACGTACGGGTTCGGCAACGAGGAAACCATCGTGCGCGTCGTGCCGGGCCCCCAAGAGGATATGTTCACCGAACGGGGCATCGAAACATTCTACAGCCAACCCTATGAGGCCACCGCAAAATGCGACCGTATGGGCTACCGCCTCGACGGACCCGAAATCGAGACGAAACACGGCTCGGATATCATATCCGACGGCATCGCATTCGGAGCCATCCAGGTTCCTTCGCACGGCCGGCCCATCATCATGCTCGCCGACCGCCAAACCACCGGCGGCTATGCGAAAATCGGAACCATCGCCTCGGTCGATATACCCAAGCTCGTGCAGTGCCGCCCGGGAAGCAAGATTCGGTTCGCCCCCATCACCGTGCAAGAGGCCCAAGCGCTATACCGCGAGGAGTACAAGTACTTCAAAGGCCTTGCCAAAATAGTAAGAAGACCATGCGCCGACGGCATCTCACCTCGACGCACCGCACGGCGGCTCAAGCCGATCCTCGAGGAGCAGGCTCGCCGCAATCAGGCTGAGAAGCTCTGGATAGACCGTTCTTAGCAGCAGGACCAAAGCAAGTTTAAGGAGACCAGCGTGGATACCAAGACCATCGAAGAACTGATCGCGATCATGGACAAGGCAGAGCTCACCGCCCTGCGCATCGATGACGGCGACACGAAAATCGAACTCGAGCGCAGCCACAGCTCGTTCTCCCCCACAACGCTTCCGCTCATGGCTGAACGGGTGAGCGCGCTTTTAGCGGGAAAAGACCAGAGCAACGACGCCGCAGCCGCCGACCAGACGGAAGACGATTCGTCGATTCTCGTACGCAGCCCCACCGTCGGCATGTTCTACATATCGCCGAGCCCCGACGAGGACCCGTTCGTCACGACGGGCCAAGAGGTTCTTTCGGGACAGACGCTCGCCGTCGTGGAGGCCATGAAGATGATGAACGAGATCACCGCACCGGTACCGGGCATCATAACCGAGGTTCTCGCCGGAAACGGAACCCAGGTGGAGTACGACCAGCCCCTGTTCCGCATAGCCACCAGCAACTTGGCCCAGTAGCCGAGCAGGATAGCGAGAGCCTATGTTCGAGAAAATCCTCATAGCGAACCGCGGCGAAATAGCCGTCCGCATCATCCGCGCCTGCCGAGCCATGGGCATCAAAACGGTCGCGGTGTATTCGACGGCGGACAACCACGCGCTGCACACCTACCTCGCCGACGAGAGCGTCTGCATCGGACCTCCGCTCGCGCGCGACAGCTACCTCAACATCGCCTCGATCATATCCGCGGCAAAGGGGACGCATGCCGAGGCCATCCATCCGGGATACGGATTCTTATCCGAGAACTCGACGTTCGCCAAGCTTTGCCGCGACAACGGCATCGTATTCATCGGCCCCTCCCCCGAGGTCATCGACCGCATGGGCAACAAAAGCCAAGCGCGCAAGACCATGATGGATGCAGGCGTGCCCGTCGTTCCGGGCACGCGCAACCCGATCCACTCCGCTGAAGACGGCCTTGCAAAAGCCCGTGAAATAGGTTGGCCCATCATGATAAAGGCGAGCGCCGGAGGCGGTGGAAAGGGCATGCGCGTCAGTTCGTGCGAGGACGATTTCATCGAAATGTTCAGCATCGCCCAGCGCGAAAGCATGAACGCGTTCGGCGACAACAGCATGTACCTCGAGCGGTGCATCCTGAATCCACGCCACGTGGAGGTGCAGATCGTCGGCGACACCTTCGGCAATATCGTTTCGCTTGGCGAACGCGATTGCTCGGTGCAGCGCAATCATCAGAAAATGGTGGAGGAAAGCCCGTCTCCGTTCGTTGACGATGAGATTCGAGCCGCCATGAACGAAGCCGCCATCCGCGCCGCACAGGCGGTCGGCTACAC
>NZ_LT962670.1:0-392661 GCF_900199545.1 Raoultibacter massiliensis | reverse complement strand
ATCCACGCCACGTGGAGGGGCAGCTCGTCGGCGACCCCTTCGGCAATATCGTTGCGCTTGGCGAACGCGTTTGCTCGGTGCAGCGCAATCATCAGAAAATGGTGGAGGAAAGCCCGTCTCCGTTCGTTGACGATGAGATTCGAGCCGCCATGAACGAAGCCGCCATCCGCGCCGCACAGGCGGTCGGCTACACATCGGCGGGAACCGTCGAGTTCCTGCTCGACGAGGATCGCACGTTCTACTTCATGGAGATGAACACGCGCATTCAAGTGGAGCATCCCGTCACCGAAATGGTCACGCGCACCGACCTCATCGAGGAAATGATTTCCGTTGCGGCAGGAGAGCCGCTCACCTTCACCCAGGAAGACATCGACCCGCGCGGACACGCTATCGAATGCCGGGTCAACGCCGAGGAACCCGCCCGCGGCTTCCTTCCCTCGCCGGGCACCATCTCGCAGATGCACCTGCCCGGAGGAAACGGCGTGCGCGTGGACACCGCCGCCTACGACGGCTACCAGATCACCCCCTACTACGACTCGATGATCGCGAAGATCATCGTGCACGGACGCGACCGCACCGAAGCCATCGCCAAAATGCGCACCGCACTTGAGGAAATGGTAGTCGTGGGCGTGAAGACCAATCTCGATTTCCAGTACGCCATCATGGAAAACGAAACGTTCGCCGCGGGAACCGCCGATACTGGCTTCATCGAGCAGTTCTTGAAGGGCGAGGTATAGCGATACCGACGCGCCCGAACGGTCGGCATGCCCGACGGTTCCGTTGGCCGATGGCGCAGAAGCAATGCGGAAAGCCTCGAATTCAGCCGAGCCGATGAAAGGAACAACGATGAGCACCGTTTCGAACAAACCCGAAGGCGTTGATGCCGAGGTCTGGGATCGCATGCTTCGCGCGACGCCCGCCGAGGCGCGCCGCATCATTCGCTCGGGAGCCTTCCAGGCCCCCACCAGCGGCCTTTGCCCTGGATATGCGCAGGCGAACCTCATCGTCCTGCCAAAGGAGCAGGCCTACGATTTTCTGCTGTTCGCACAGCGAAACCCCAAGCCCTGCCCCCTGCTCGAGGTGACCGAGGTGGGAGCTCGCGAGGCAACGATCTGCGCGACCGACTGCGATATCGCAACCGACTTTCCGAAGTACCGCATTTACCGCCACGGAGAGCTTGTCGAAGAAACCACCGATGTCGCCGCCTACTGGCGCGACGATTTCGTCTCCTTCGTGATCGGCTGCTCTTTTTCCTTCGAGTCGGAACTGGTGGAGGCGGGCATCGAAATGCGCCACAACACCATGGGCCGCAACGTCTCGATGTACCTCACCGACATCGACTGCATGCCTGCCGGCTCTATGGGCGGCAAAATGGTCATGTCGATGCGCCCCATCCCCCACGATCAAGTGGTTAAGGCCGTCCAGATTTCCGGCGCCATCCCGAAAGTGCACGGCGCGCCGATGCATATCGGAGACCCCGCCGCGATCGGCGTGCGCGACATAGCCCATCCCGAGTTCGGCGATCCCGTCGATATCCGCGAAGGCGAAGTTCCCGTGTTCTGGGCATGCGGCGTAACCCCGCAATCGATCGTCATGAATTCCAAGCCCGAATTCGCGATCACCCATGCACCCGGCTGCATGCTCATCACCGATACGAAGAACATCGATTTGAAAGAATAGCTCGCGCGCGAAGCGCTTGTTCGATAAAGTAACGATGAACGGATCGAGGGGCAGCGATGGCCCACGGAAGCCCGAGAAACCGAACGGAGCAAAATCCTTGCTGACCAAATTCCACTTGTCGGATTTCACGTTGTACGCTGTGGGAATATCTGTCTGGATGATACTTGTCTCATGCTCGGGATCAACCTATATGCTGCCGCTCTTGCCGCCCGAAGCGAACGTCGAAGCATACGTCATTCCGCAACAAGGAGCCTACGTCGCCCTGTTCTTCGTTGCCGCGCTCATCGAATGGAAGCGTCGGCCTATCGGCCAGCATGCTTTCGAGCGAATTACGCTCGGGAGCTTCGTCATCGCAATCGTATGCATTGCCGCTCTTTACTTTGGCCTAGAGGTCAGCGCACTCCTCGTCGCATACGGCATGAGCATGGGCGTGGGCATTGCGGCGGGATTCATGCAATGGATCCGCATTGTTGCAGAGCGACCAACGAGGGAAATCGGATTGCTCCTCTTCATCGCATCAGGGTTTTCCATAGTTTCGGGTATTGTTTTCTGTTTCGTCCCATTTGAATGGCGTATTCTCATCTTCGCCATCGCATTGGTTCCCGCAACGATCGTGCTGCTGCATCTCAATACCAAAAGTCTTCGAGTCGCAGGAAACAAGGCTGCGCCAGCGAACATCGAAGGAGGCTCCAGGCGACTTTTCTCCAGCCTCGCCGTCCCAATCATCTGCGCAATCGTGCTGACGCTTGTTGCCCCGATCGCCAGCACCACATACATAGACACGACAGGGCAAGACCTTTTCAGAACGCTGCTGGCCCAAATTGCAAACGCCGTTGCCCTTGCGGTGCTCGCTGTGATCTATCTCGGCATGAACAGAAAAGTAAGCATGTTCAATGCTTACTGCATGCTGCTCCCCGTACTGGCAAGCTCTGTGCTCATAGCTTCATTTTTCGAACCGAGTCAGCGATGGTTCGTCCTGTTTCTCGGAGACGTTTGCTTCTGCACGGTTTCGTTCTTGATGATGCTCACATGCTGTTCGATTTCGAAGCAATTGAACACGTCGGCGATCGTCGTTTACGGACTGTTCGGCGGGTTCGTGTATTTGGCCAGAATCCCTGAAATTCTTTTAGTCACAACAACGGCCCACCCCCTCGATGCCCTCGCACCTTTTGCCATAACAGCCCTTCTGCTGTATCTTTTGACGATCCCCACATTCTTCCTGCCTTTCCTTCGAAAGCAGTCGAATAAGGTCTGGAACGCCAAAGAGGCGCTCACGGTATCCGACCTCGCACAAGCTTGTGAAAATATCGCTGAACGATATTCGCTTCCAAAGCGCCAGCTCGAAGTGCTGACGCTGCTTGTCGGTGGACACAGCATTCCTCATATATCAGAGGCGCTGTTCCTTTCCTCGAATACAGTAAAAACCTACCGGAAAGCAATCTACGCCACGGTCAACGTGCATTCCAAGCAAGAGCTCTTAGACCTCGTGTACGACGAGCTTCGCAGAGAGGAAACAAGCCCGCAGCTATAGTCCCGCTAATTGACGAAGAGAGCAGCCGGACTGTATAGATCCGACGGCTCCCTTCGTCAATATTGAGATTTTCACGCAGCAGAAAACAGGCTGCTCAAAACAACTCGAGCACTATAAAGAAGATTCAGCTACTTCGGCCGCATACCATCCGCAGAAGTACGAGAATGCCGAACATGATCCCCCAAAGCCGTGACTGTATTCGGTCATGAAAAACTGCGAGGCATCGGCTCCACCTGCAAAGAGTCCTTTGATGGGATAACCCTGGGCGTCTATTACGCGCAAATCCTCATCAACTTTTACCCCGCACAGAGTAGAAAACCAGGTGGGAACCACCTTTATTGCATAGAAAGGACCGGTAGCCAGTTCGTGAAGCGCTACGGGGTCTTTCCAGAAATCGACATCTTCGCCGTTGCGCGCCAACTCATTGTAGCGGGCAATCGTGGCGGCAAGGCCCTCTGCATCGATCCCAGCAGATGAGGCAAGCTCCTCAACGGTATCGCCTTTCCATACCGCACCTCCCCCGACGGCAGCATCCAGCGCTTCTCCCATGCTCGGCATGGGATCCCCATCTCCTTCCGGAGCGATAACCCAGCGAGACCCCATGATGAAGGGCTCCGTCTCCATGCGCTCAACGGCAGCCTGGTCGAAGACATTGAAGTAAAAGCCTCCATTTTGACGATAGGCCGTACCGAAATTCGACGAAATCGCATCCCACTTCTCGTTGCCTAAACGCTTTCCTCGCTCGTTCACCCAAAGATTGGCCTCGCGACATGCACGGTCTATCTCAGAATCCCAAACGTTGTCGGGGCTTGCCGGCGACCCCTGCCCAGGTGCGGCAGCCCACATCTCTTGCGACTCGACACCGCCAACGCCCAAAGCCATAGCGATACCGTCTCCATTGTGAGGGATGCCCATCTGCTCATCGCGCTTGTATGCGATCGTTCCCGCTTCGCCGATATAGTAAGCAACCATATCGGGGTTGGCTCCGAATCCGCCCGTTCCCAAGAAAACGTTTTTCGCTGAAAAGTATAAATCCTTCTCGTCTTTTCCGTCTGCCAGTGCGCCCACGACCGCGCCGCTATCATCGACGACGAGCTTGGTAGCTCCCATCGAAGTATACAGACGACCGCCTTTTTCCTCGAATTTTTCGGTCACGAATGCATTGACGCCAGATCCCATGCCTTCATACATAATTCCGCCTACCGGCGCCTCAACGCCACCCGAAGCGCAAAAGACAATGCCCATACCGTTATCGTAGAGCCAATCGTGCGGCCCGTGATTATGCTTGATGTAGTTGGATACCAAAAGGCCGTCGGAGAGCCATGCGTTTTGCATCTGGAAATAATGGTAGACCTCGGCAGAGGTGCCGCAGGGAGAACCCGATTCCTGTAAATACTTGCTATCGTTGAAAAGCTGGGTTGCCTCCGTTCCTACACCCGCACCGCCCGTCATCGGATTCTTCTCAAGCAATATGGTGTCCATCCCGAGCTCTAACCCGTGAATGGCCGCAAACAGACCGGTATTTCCTCCACCGATCACCAGCCATTCGCAAGTCGCGTACGGCTCCCCAAGCTCCGATGCCTTCACGGGCTTGATCGCAAACCTATCCGCTCCAGAAGCGCGAACCGCATACGCAGTAGACGCATCGGAGGCAGTGCCGGCACCCACAGCAGAATTCTGGATACCCGAATCTCCCTCGGCAGATGGCGAGCAGCCTGCTACGCTTGCAAGCGCCATGCCAGATACCGCTGCGGCGCTCAGCCCCAAAAAGTTTCTTCTTGTTACCTGTTTCATCTTCTCCCCTTTCGGATCGCGCAAATCGCTTGACTTGCTGGGAAAACCCTATGCGTCCTCCCTCGAGCGCAATAGCCCTCAGAAGGAGGTTTCTTGTCAGAAAGACCTCCCCTAAAAGGGGATTTCCCAGTTCGGAAGCCCAAGAGCAAGAGACATTTTGCGCTACAATAGCGAGACAGGTTGTTCAAGAAGGGAAAAGGAGCCCTCGTGTTTACCGTCGATCTCAACTGCGATCTCGGCGAAAGCTTCGGTCGCTACGCCCTCGGCCTCGACGCAGAGGTCATTCCGCTCGTTTCGAGCTGCAACGTCGCGTGCGGCATGCACGCGGGAGACCCGCTCGTCATGAAGAAGACCGTTGCCATGGCCGCAGACGCACGCATCGCCATTGGGGCGCACCCGGGCTATCCCGATCTGCAGGGCTTCGGCCGTCGCGACCTCAACCTCTCTCCCGAAGAAGCGTATGCCTTCACGGTTTACCAGATCGGCGCGCTCGCCGGGTTCTGCGCTGCGCAAGGCGTCGAGCTCAATCACGTGAAACCGCATGGGCAGCTCTACAACCGCGCTGCGGTTGATGCCGACCTCGCCTCCGCCATCGCGCAAGCGGTCTGCGATGTCGATTCCGAACTCGTGCTGGTCGGCCTTGCGAACGGCAAGCTCATCGAAGCGGGCCGCGCGCGCGGTCTCGCCGTCGCCCAGGAGTTCTTCACCGACCGAAACTACACCGACGAGGGAACGCTTGTGCCCCGAAGCCGCGCCGATGCGCTCATCGCCGACGAGGAGTTCGCCGTGCGGCGCGCCGTTCGCGCCGTCAAGGAGGGCACCATCGAAAGCGCAAGCGGAAAGACCATCGCGATCCAAGCCGACACGATCTGCGTGCATGGCGATAACGCCCATGCGCTCGAATTCGTTTCGAAGATCCGCAGCGCTCTCGAGTCAGAGGGAATCGAAATCAAACCCGTTGAGTAGAAGGCGGTGCAGCCGAACGCCGTTCGGCATGTTCCCTGATGCAATCCAAAAACGCCCGGCCGTAGCGCTCGGCTTTCACCTGTCCGACGCCTGACACGGCAAGCAGCTCCTCTTCGTTTGAGGGCATCTTCTCGCACATATCGAGCAGCGCTGCATTGGTGAACACGATGTAGGCCGGCACCCCCGCTTCGGACGCGAGCTCGAAACGGAGCGCCTTGAGCTTCTCAAACAGCTCGGCATCCGCAGAGGACGACCGTCCGCGCGCTTCGCCGCGCCGACCCGGCTCGACGAAAACCTCCTCTTTCGGCAACCGCTTGGGAACCTTGATCTCGAACGAACCGCGCTCTTTCAAGAAGGCGGCTCCCTTCCCCGTGATCTCGACGACAGGATAGCCGCCTGCCGTCTGGACAAGGTAGTCCTCGGCAATCAGCGCGTCGAGTACGTAACGGATGCGCTTGGCGGGAACGGCACCCATGATGCCGTACGTTGTAAGCCCGTCGTAGCCTTGCGCGCGTATCTTTTCCGCTTTCGACCCGCGGAGAATATCGACGATGAGCGCCTTGCCCGCCCGCCGATCGCGTTGCGCAAGACGCAGCACGCATGAGAGTATTTTCTGGGCCTCGACCGTCACATCCTCAACCTCGAAATCGGTCGAGCAGTTCGAGCAATTCTCGCAGCGATAAGGGGAATCGGTTTGCCCGAAATAGCGCAAGATGAACGAGCGGAGGCAATCGGTCGAGGTGCAGTAGAAGACCATTTGGCGCAAACGATCGCAATCTCGATCGTAGATCGCGCGAGAGGCGCCATCGGCATCCGCGAGGGCGGACTCGCCTGCAGAATCGCTCCATGCGCCTGTGTCGGCGAAACCTCCGCCCCGGTCCTCGTAGCTTTTGTCGATGAGGAACTGGCAGGTCTGCACGTCTTTCTTGTTGTAGATGAGAATGCAATCCGCAGGGCTTCCGTCACGCCCTGCACGGCCCGCCTCCTGATAGTAGCTTTCCACATCGGATGGCATGTTGTAGTGGATGACGAAACTCACGTTCGACTTATCGATGCCCATGCCGAACGCATTGGTAGCCACCATGATCGGCTTGCGGTCGAACAGGAAATCCTCTTGGTTTGCATGTCGCTCCGAGGCGGCAAGCCCCGCGTGGTAGCGCGTCGCCGCAAACCCGTTTTCACACAGAAGACCGCAAACATCTTCGACTGCAGAGCGCGTCGAGCAGTATACGATGCCCGCCTGCCCTGCGTGTTCGCGAACAAGACGCAGCAGACAGGCGCGCTTCGCCTTGGGATCGGGCCGTTCTACCCCGAAGTGCAGATTCGCCCTGTCGAATCCGGAAACGAGCGTGAACGGATCGCGCAACTCGAGCGCCCGCGCAATGTCTTTTTGCACCTCGGGCGTCGCCGTTGCCGTAAGCGCGCATACGGGCGGACGTTTGGGAAGACCTTCTATGAAGGAGGCTATCCTCAAATAGCTGGGCCTGAAATCCTGCCCCCATTGAGACACGCAATGCGCCTCGTCGATCGCCACAAGCGACAGTCTTGCCGTTTTGCACAGCGAAAGAAACCGCGGGGCGTCAAGGCGCTCGGGCGCAACGTAGAGCAGCTTGCACGAGCCCGAAGCGGCGTACTCGAGGACTTCCGCCTGCTCGACAGGGGAAATCGAACTGTTGAGAAACGCTGCCTTCACACCCGCTTGGTTAAGCGCGCTCACCTGATCTTTCATGAGGGATATCAGCGGCGACACGACGATGGCAAGACCGTCGGAGATGATGGCCGGAATCTGATACACAAGCGATTTGCCCGCACCCGTAGGCATCACGGCAAGCACGTCATCGCCCTTGAGCACGTGCTCGATAAGCTCGCTCTGATTCGGCCTGAACGATTGGTGTCCGAAATATTCCTTGAGTGCCTTTTGCGCCTGTTCGAGCATGTTGTTGCAGCCTTCGAAATCCACTGGGCTTGCGAGCCCGCCTATTGGTCGCATCCATTATGGCATGATCGGGGGAGAAGAACAGCACTGCGTTTCGAAATCGAACGAACGGCTCTTTGCAATGCAAACCGACGAGGCACAGGCAGAGCCGCAAGGTAAAATTCGCGGCTCACTGGGACCGCGTCGCCCTTCGTCCATTGCGTGAGCATAATATCTTGCATTTTCAGGTACAATCAACCTGATTGTTTTGCCTCTGCGTTTCGCGTCGGTTAATTCACGACCGTCTCGGGGCTTTGCGCGGTTTCCGCTGAGACAATGCATGAGGGGCAGTATCCGCAACGACAAAAGAAGAAGGAGGAGGCTGTATGAGCTCATCGATAGTTCAGCGTCTGAAGAGCATCGGCCCGGGCGCACTCGTGGCTGCCGGCTTCATCGGCCCCGGCACCGTTACTACATGTACCGTATCCGGCGCAAACTACGGGTATACGATGCTATGGGCGTTGCTCTTCGCAACGGTTGCAACCATCATCTTTCAGGAGATGGCTGCGCGCGTCGGCATTGTCAGCCAAAAGGGTCTGGGTGAAAACATCCGCGATCGCATTCCCAACAAAGCACTGATGTGGATTGCTATTGTGGTTGTTCTCATCGCCATCTTCGTCGGCAACATCGCCTACGAAACGGGCAACATCACCGGCGGCATTCTGGGCATCCAGGCATTCGCTCCCGACATCCCTATGATCCCCATCGTCATCGTGCTGGGCCTTCTGGCGTTCGCCGCCATGTGGATCGGCAGCTACAAGGTGGTTGAGGTTATCCTCACGGCCATCGTCGTATTCATGGGCGTGGTGTTCGCCGTTACCGCGTTCGCTTCGAGCCCCGACTGGGGCGCGGTCGTGCACGGCCTGTTCATGCCGGCGCTGCCCGCCGAGGGATCTGCCGGAATCCTAACCGCCGTCGGCCTCATCGGCACCACCATCGTGCCGTACAACCTGTTCCTGCACGCATCGGGCGCCGGAGAGCGCTGGAAGGACCCCGAGAAAGTATCCGATGCGCGCCTCGATGCCGTAATCTCCATCGGGCTTGGCGGCATCATTTCGATGGCCATCCTCATCTGCGCCGCCGCAAACATCTACGGCACAGGCGTTACCGTCGCCAACGGCAAGGACATGGCGCTCGCCCTGCAGCCGCTCCTCGGATCATGGGCTACCTGGATGATCGGCCTTGGCCTTCTGGCAGCCGGTTTCTCTTCGGCCATCACGGCGTCGCTTTCGGCCGCCTATGCGGTCAACGGCGTACTTGGCTGGAAGAAAACGCTCAAGGACATCAAGTTCAAAGTCATTTGGATGATCGTGCTTCTGGCTGGCTGCATCATGGCAATCGTGCTCGGTCACAGCCCGACGGAGCTTATCTTGGTTGCGCAGGCGGCGAATGCGATCCTGTTGCCCTTCATCGCATTCTTCGTGCTGTACTGCGCGAACGGTAAGGATCTCGGCAAGTGGAGAAACCACTTGTTCGCGAATATCGCAGGCGTCGTGATCATCGTGATCACGCTGTTCATGTGCTGGCGCAACATGTCGAGCTTCTTGAGTTCGCTCACCTCGCTTATCGGCGGATAGACAAGCCGCAACACGCGATCCTCGCAAAGGCGCAGCTTCGGCTGCGCCTTTTTGTCATCTCGGGATGATCGACGCATCCGTCCGCACGCCCCTATCGACGCCCGCCGAGAAGTCGCCCTGCTTCGCCAAGACGGGGCGGTCTGGTGAAGCGGGGCGACTGCAAGCGCTCCCAAGCAGGACCTGAACCAAACTAAAGTATTTTCCCAGTTCAAGCATATGTCAAATACTTTTGACGGCCCGAAAACCCCCGATGCAAAAGCCATTGGGCAGCGCTGTCGGGAAAAGACGGGTAAGGTTCTCGGCATAAGGTTCGCCACGTATTCGAGAACGGAGTTTCACCATGACGGAAAACCAATTGGCCGAAGGCAGCACGCAGGAAGCAAGCAAAGCCGAGAGGGATCTGAGGTTCAAGAAATGGTCGCAGTCGGTGCTGATAGTATTCTTGCTTTTCTTCTGGGTCGGGTATTTCTACTCGCTGTACCAGGGCAACCAGAGCAACGTATCCAGCTATACACTCATGATCATGTCGTTTTCTCTGCTCAACGCAGAGATTTTGTTCACGCGCAAAAAGACGCAGAACACCGCGCTGAACGTCATCGCGAAGATCGAAGGCGCGCTTTTCTTCCTCTGGGCGCTCGCCACCGTCATCTTTACGATATTGAAATAGCGATTTCGCTACCGTAAGCATCGACATCGATTACACTCTGCGAAGGCGGCCGGACATGCTCCGGCCGCCTTCGCCTTGGCTTCGGCTTGCCTGCGCACCCCGATGCCGCCCCGCGCGAATCATGCGGCCGCCGCGGTCGCCCTGTCGCCATCGCCTTCTGCGCAAGAAGTCGCCGCCCATCATCGCAAAGAACGCTGCAAGGAGCCAACCTCTTCGCGAAACGCAGTATTCACGCGATGCCGCGAATCACCACCAAATCGAATAGAATCCCAAGCTTTCGTGAGAAAAAGCTTGACCTGGGTGCAGGTTATTTCGGTTTTGCGTGCTTCACGGCGTCGAGGCGAGGCGAGGCCGTTCATGTTGGAAATCGACCATTTCTCTGATCTGGGACCTTTCCGACGTTACCAATATCGGGCCATCCGCATGGCGAGAACATGGCCTTTAGAAGCACGAGAAAGCGTACAAAACCGAAATAACCTGCACCCACGTAACGATTTTCTTCACGGGGGGATACGGAACACCATCGACGCAAAGAGTCACACGCGCCGAACGTCCAGATCCCACGCCTGTCAAACACTTTAGACAGCGCCAAAACCCTCATGTCAAACCGTTTTGGTGGTATCGTATCTCCCGACATGACATGCTCCGAATCGCGAAAGGAATGCAGTGGAACTCGGCAACCAGATCAGGATCCATCGTACGGCCCGCGGGTTATCGCAGGAAGATCTCGCAGAGAAGATATACGTCTCGCGTCAGACGATATCGAACTGGGAGACCGACCGTACCTATCCGGATGTGCAAAGCCTCCTTCTGCTGAGCGCTCTTTTCGACGTAACGATAGACGAACTAGTCAAAGGAGATGTCAAAACCATGAGAGAAACCGTCGAAGCCAACAAGATGAACAAGCTCGGATGGATCATGCTCGTCTGCGTAGTGCTCTGCGTGGCGCTGATCGGCCCGTGCTTCAGCATGTGGGGATTTCCCGGCCTGGTGCTGCCGTTCGCCCTCTGGGCCGTCGCCATGGTCAGCGCAGTTATCGTCGACAGGATCAAGAAGAAGAACAACGTGAAAACGTATTCCGAGATCCTCGCGTTCATGGAGGGCAAGCCCGTCGATCGCGAAAAAGCCGCCCGCGAGCGCAAGAACCATCTGGTGCGCAAAACGCTGCTCGTCATCGGCTTCGGCGCATGCGGCGGCATCATCGCGTATGCGAGCTTGATGCTGTTCAGCTAGGCAACCGGCGACGAGCCGGGCAGTTATTCGGGCATCCGGCTGCTCGGCCGCCCGGACACCCATGCGTGCGGCTGGAAACATTCGCCTCCGGCCGCACGCTTTCTCTGGGCATATGCACCTGACACTCGCTGGATGCAAATGCGATGCGCCGCGCCCGCCAACCCGCATGCTAGGCAAGTTCACCCGCCTGGAAACCCCAGCTTTACCGCTTACAGCTCAGCCGCATGCTTCCCGACCATATAGCCCTGCGTTTGGGCGATGCCAAGGCTCACGCCCGAAATCGACGTGGTGTACTGATACCCGAAACGGCTACCGGAGTTGTTGCCGGCGGCGAACAGGCCCTTGATAGGATTGCAGTTCTGATCGAGCACCTGGCTATCCTCGTTCACAAGCAAACCCGACGTGGTAACCATAGGCGTGCCGATCTCCTTCTCGGCGCAATACGCGTAATAGGGAGCCTCCATCCTGATCATGAGGTGGGCATCCTTGCCGAAGTCCTCATCGCGACCCTGATCGCACAGCTCGTTGTAGCGCTCGACCGATGCAACGAAGTTATCAACGGCCTCCCCGGTGTAGCCGAGATATCCCGCAAGCGTCGCAAGATCATCCGAACAGTACACCGTCGTGCTACCGCCGGGGCCGCCAGCAGCAGGGGCTCCGCCGCCCTCTTCCCCAGCCGCAGCATCTGCACCGCCACCTGCAGCGCCATCGGAAGATTCTTCCGCGCCTGCAGAACCCGCGGCGCCTCCGGCAAGCGCTTTTTCCATCGCCTCGTGGAGACCCGACATGCTCGGCTGGCTCGCCTCATGCGCGTAGTCTATCGCCATATGCGAAGGGACTTGCGCATGCACGTAATCATCGACGTTGCTGCCGAACACAGTCGCGATAATGCCCGAAGGCTCCTTTGCGCCGGGGATAGCGGCGAGCTCGATCGAGCCGAACCCCTCATTGCAGTAGCGCTTACCGTGGCTGTTGAGCCATAGCACCGGCGCCGTGCCCGCCGGGTCGCTCGGCGAATCGCACGGATAGAAGTAATTACCGCCCATGCCGCTCATGCAAGGATCGAGCTTGCCGCCCGCCCAATAGCCGAGCGCCACGCCCGATCCGTCCTGATCCATGCCCGCGGAGAGCTTTTCGCCCTCGGGCTTGAGGCCAAGGCTTTCAGTGTAAAGATCGGTCAGCATGTCCTCGTTGCCGCCGAAGCCGCCACCGGCCAGAATGACGCCCTTGCTCGCCGTCACCTTCACGTACGTCCCATCGGATTGCTCTCCGTAAGCGCCGGTCACCGCACCCGCATCATCGGTGATGAGCAGGTAGCCGCTCGTCCCGTAGTACACTTTGCCGCCGTTTTGCTCGACAACCTCGGCGCAATGATCGAGCGCTTCAACCATGAAGTCGCCAGTGTGCGCGCAGCCGATAAAACCGCGCAAGCCTCCAATCTGCTCCTGGTAGGCATCGTTTGCCGGCCATTGGCGGATAACGACGCTCGCGGGATCGGAAATGTAATCGCCGAACAACCAATCGAAACATTCTCCCGAGCTGGCGGCGTACCGGCGAATGAGGCCCGGGTTCGGACGGTTGTTGTGGCGCAGCATCCAATCGTTCATGAATACGAGCTCATCAACCTCGGGGACGCCCTGGCTCGCCAAAAGCTCGGAATTGATGTGGCCTACCTGCCCGCCCGACATGTACGAACGAGTATCTTGCGTCTGCTTTTCGAACGCGTACACCGTGGCCCCGCTCTCCGCTGCGGCTCGCGCGGCGCAGCTCCCCGCATGACCCAATCCGATGACGAGCACATCGCACGTCGCTTCTTCGGCGACCTCGGCAGGAGCTTCGGGGGCCGTGCGCCAAGAGGCGGCAGAAGAGCTCGACGAGCCCGAGCCCGAAGCGTTCGCCGAACCTTCGGCATCGGCGGATGTCGCCGGACTGCATCCCGCAAGCCCCGCCCCGGCAACAACCGCAGCAGCGGCTCCCCATCCGAGGAACGCCCTTCGCGACAAGCCCGCTTGCTTTTCTTCCATCGTTTTTTCATGCAGTGCTTTTTCACTCATGCTAATTCCCTCCTACAGGCATCAAATCCGTCAAGCGAGGGCGTCTGCTTGGAAATCGATCCAAGGGAGGGATGGAAGGAGGAAACCAATTTCCAAGCAGACGCCCTCGCCATTGCACGCATCCATTGTCGAAAATGGCTGGCTGCCGAGGAATCGCACTATTTCGGTAAAACCGCACACGTCTCCGTTTCGGCATCACGCTTTTGTGGTAAATCCCGCTCTCGAGCTCAATCAACCCGTTTCGTTTAGCGGAAGACACCTGCTTTGACGTATCATGGGAAAGGGAACGATGGGAGGCGTTATGCGATCGAGCATTCGATTTAGAGCAGAGCTTTCAGCCTTCGCGGCCTTTTTCGCCACCATACCGATTTATTCGCCGAACGTTGTCACGTTCGGCGAATCGATCAATGTTGCCGCCGACTCCATAGGATGGTTCGTCAACCCCCTGCTGATCAGCGCCCTTGCTTCCGGCATCGCCTTAGCGCTCGCCTCGTTTAGATGCCCTATAGAAGACGCACTCTTCTCGTCGAAGTCCATCGGGATCTCGACGGTTCTTTACCTGGGGGGATTCGCGCTCATGGCGATTGATGCCTTTTGGGGGCAGATTCTTCCGCTCAAGGCCATTGCTGGCATCGCCTGCGGCTTCGGACTCATCCCCCTTTGCGTCGCATGGGGAACGCTACTTGCCTCGATGGACATCAGGAGGGTCCTTCTCCATCTTGCAGTGTTCTGCGGCATTGGATCGCTCGTGGCTTTCATGCTTTCGTCTCTAGACGGGCTCGCCCTTCTTGCATCGTATTTCTTAATGCTCATCATCGGCGTATCCACGCCGATCGTCAAAGCGCTCTCCCATGGCATCGCACTCGAGGCAGACGGGAGGCCCGAATCGGAAAAAGAACCGAGCGACGATGGGGTCGCCGCCGATTCGCTTGTAGCAGAATCGCTTCCCGTGCGACAGGGCAACGACCCGGTCATCCAGACCTTTAAGCGGCTTGCCTCGGTTGCCGCCGCCCCGTTCATCGGGTTCATCGTGTTCGCCTTCACGATGTCGGCACGCAAGTTCAGCTTGTTCGGCTCCTACGACATCGAGATCTTCGCGGGAATGATCGCGCCGCTTATCGTGATCCCCTTCTGCTTCATTCCCATCAAGCGCCCGTTTTTCTCGTTCATCTACCAGCTTCTGCTGCCTATCTGCTCTCTTGTGCTCATCGTGTTCAACAGCTTTCCGCTTGACACGGTCCCGCAATGGATCGGGGCCGCAGCGGTCTACGTATTCTTCGCTATGCTCGGGCTGCTTGCGCTCGCCGCGCTGTGTGCCGTCGCCCACGCTCGCGAGTTTCCGCCGTCGCTCATATTCGGAGGCACCCTTACCGCATTCTCCGTCATTTCGCTCGGGGGAATACAGGTCAGCCAGATCATCCCCGAAGACACCCTCGGACCCGCGCTTCTCGTTATCAGCACGCTTTACTTTACCGGACTCATCTTCGCTGCGCTCATATCCCTCTCGCGCAATCACGGCGATGCTCCCACGACGAGCGTCGCCGCCGTGCCGGTGGAAGAGTTCCTGAAAACCCGCTGCGAAGAGATCGCGCGGGAAAAATCGCTCTCGCCGCGAGAAGCAGAGATCCTGCTCTATATCGGACGGGGTCACAATCCCGTATTCATCGCCAAGACGCTCGTACTCTCGGTGAGCACCGTGCGCACCCATATCCGCAACATCTATCGCAAGATCGGCGTCTCATCGCGAGAAGAGCTGCTCGCGCTCGTAGACGCGGGAGATTTCGCGTTTTCGCAAGACGGCGGAGCTGACAAGCCGGTTCCCCACGCGCATTGAGCGCAGGCAGCTATCCGGGCATCCGGCTGCAACGCCGTGCGCGCCCGCGCGCACCCTGCCCCGCATGCAGCGCCCGCGTGCAATCCCAAGCAGAACGGCAAGGGCGCACCCGCTTACGCGGATGCGCCCCTCTTCGCCCTGCCGTTATCGCACCGGGTGTCGGAAACGATTACTTCGCAGTCTGGGAGGACTGCACATCGGCAGCCTTGTCAACCGCCGCACGTCCACCGTGGTTGAATCCGGTGTTGATGACTCCCTGCGTGTTTCCGGTTACGAACCTCGCCTTGTTCAGAGTGTCGATTTCCTTTTTCATATCCTCGACGAGCTTGATGGCAAGCTGCATGGAGAAATCCTGGCGGGCAACCACGCGCTGCACCGTGGTATCTTCCATATCCTTCGGCATCGGATACGCGGGCACAAGCCAACCGCTCATGCGCAGGCGGTCGGACAGATCGTAGAGCGACCATGACACGTCCGCATCATCTTTGAGGCCCCAGCAGACGATCGGGATGTTGGAAGCGTCTTCGTAGATTTCGAAGAGGCCCATCTCCTTGATTTCGGCGGCAAGATAGCGCGCCACGTCGAGCGTGCGCTGCTGGATCTCTTTGAAGCCCTCGAAACCGTTGCGCATCAAAACGTAGTACTGGCCCACGATCTGAGAAGCGGAACGTGAGAAGTTGATGGCCATCGTAGCCTCTTCACCGCCGAGATAGCTCACCCAGAAGATCAGATCCTCGGGAAGCGCCTCTTTGCTGCGCCAGATAACCCAGCCGATGCCAGGATACACGAGGCCGTATTTGTGACCGGAGGTGTTGATCGACCAAACGTTCTTCAAGCGGAAATCCCACTTGAGATCGGGATCGACGAACGGCGCGACCATGGCGCCCGAAGCGCCGTCGACATGGATGCGAATCGGAAGATCCTTGTGCTCCTGGTTGTACGCCTCAACGAGCTCGTCGAGCTTCTCGACATCGTCGAACTTGCCGGTATAGGTAATACCGAGGATAGCCGTGATGCCGATGGTGTACTCGTCGACGTAATCCATGACGGTATCCATGTTGAGCGACAGATGATCTTTCTCGAGCGGCACAAGGCGCATCTCGATATCCCAGTAGCGGCAGAACTTCTCCCAACACACCTGGTAGCCCGAAGAGATGACGAGGTTCGGACGGCGCTCGGAATAGATGTTCACGCCAGCAGCCTTCGCAAGTTTCTTCCAGCGGAAGAGCATGCCGAGGCCCCCGAGCATGCACGCCTCCGAAGACCCGACAGTCGAGGTGCCCATGGGCTCCTCGCTCGGATCGGCGTTCCAGAGGTTGCCGATCATGGCAACGCAGCGGTTCTCGAGGTCGGCCGTCATCGGATACTCGTCTTTGTCGATTGCGTTCTTCTCCATGGTCTCCGCCATGATCTTGGTGGCCATGGGCTCCATGTAGGTTTGGCAGAACGTGGTCAGGTTCTGCGTCGCATTGCCTTCGATGGAGAGGTACTCTTTGATCATCTCGTAGGCCAAACGCGGCTCGACCGGTTCCTGATTCATTTTATCGAGCGGCATCTGGGTATCGCTTGCCTCGGATCCGAAGATCGGGGTGAGATATTTGGTCTTCTCATCCATCTGCTCGAGCACGGTGCTTTTCTCACTCATTGTTTTACCTTTCTCTTGATACATTGCTCTATGTTCTCGTTGAATGCATTCAGCGTTGTTTCTGGCGAACCGACCGGCTCGCGGTGCTTACCACCTGAGGGCTCAACTGCCCGGACGGTTTTTGGCGCGCGCATCCTTAAACGCCGCCGATTCCATCACCGAAGCACTCGGCTTCGCATCGGGCCCGCCGATGCCCTGCGCTGCGGCGGCGTTGCCTGCAGGAAGCGGATCGCCACCGGTCGGCGGAAGCGTTCCCGAACCCGACCAGCGATGTCGCAGGCCGTAGATGATGAACGGCAAAGCCACCGAAACCGCGAAGCACACGAACAACGTGGTCTGATAAACCATGTTCGCCTGCGGCGTCAGCTCCGAAGAGGGGAAGAAGGAGATGACGAGCGTCGCAATCGTCACGACCATGCCGATGCCGGCGAAGATAGCCTTGAACGGCGTGCCGCCGGGAAGCTGGAACTTGCGCGGCAGATCCTTCTTCTTGAAGACCAATACGAAGTAGCCGAGGAAGAACAGCACGTATCCCACGAGGTAGATGACAACGGTAAGCCCGATGGCGGTCAGATATCCGACCGACGAGCTCGATCCGCCCGAAAGGGCGATCGATCCGCAGAGCACAGCATCCCATACGGTTACGATGACCGCCTGGATAACGACCGTCTTCACAGACACGCCGTGCTTGTTGACCTTCTTGAACGTGGGAGGAAGAATGCCCTCGTGCGCGGTATCGAGCAGCGCACGCGACGGACCGACGATCCACGCGGAGATCTCGGCGAGCACGCCGAGTGCAAGCAGCACGGCGACAACGTAGACGAGCCATCCCCATTCCGCACCCAGGTGCGTTACGAAGATCGCCTTGAACGCCTCGATAACGCCGAACGAAAGATTGCTGTCGAGCGTTTCGGCGGGAAGCGTGGTCGCAACGGCCAGCCCGCCGAGCGCGTCAAGCGCAATCGTCATAACGACGAGGATGATCATGGCGAGCGGGTAGTTGCGCGTCGGATTCTTCAGCTCGTTGATATGCGAAGCGCTCGCCTCTACGCCCATGTACGCCAAGATGAACGATGCGAATATCACAAGCGTATCCACCTTGCTGAAATCGGGGATAAGCGTGTGAAAGTCCATCGTTATCTGGGACGCACCGCCAGTCAGAAAATAGGCGGCCAAGCCGACGAACAGAATCGCGGCTGGAAGCAGAATGCCACCCAAGAAGCCGACCTTCGAAATACGCGCGGTGAATTTCGTACCGCCGAGCTGCGTAAACGTCAACGCCCATACTATGATGGCAACGCCGATGAACATGACGAGCGGGTTATTGTAGAGCGCGTCCCATTTGAACACGTAGGCCAATGCGGCCAAAACGAAAAACGACATGGTCACGAAGCCGACGGTAATCTGGAACCACTGGAAGAACAGCGCGGCGAAGCCCCAGCGTTTGCCGAGCGTGTTGCCGACCCAGGCGAAAATGCCCCCGGACTCCCACCCCTTCACCGTTGCCATCTCGGCAGCGCACAAGGCAACCGGAAGGAACCATAGCAGGCCGCCGATAATCAGGAAGAAAACCAATTGGAATCCCGACGAGGCGAACGAGGGATACTCGTACACCGTCATAACCATTGAAGCGGTGATGGCGAAGAAGCCGAAGAAGCTCAGGCTGCGCTTGAAGCTCGGCTTGCCGACTGCACCGATGGGGGCGCTTTCCGACGACGTGGATGGTCCGCTCGATTTGCTCATGCTCATCATCTCCTTTCTCAGACGGGTGCGCGCCTGCATGGGCGCACACGAATTTAGGTTCTTACCCGTTCTACCATCTGAGAAATTGCATGCAAGAGCTACAGGAGATCGTTAACCCTCGCGTGGTCGACCCGTGACCGTCTCGGAAGCTCCGTGAAACTCAGCTGTAATCGTTGAGTCCCGAGGTTATAGGTTCAACCGTCCGCCGCATATTTGATGCCGCCAGCATAGCATTAGCGACCGTTTGCCGCCGAAACCGTCGAATCGTCTGCCGTAAGAGGGAGATTGCGCGAGAAGCGCAACGGGAAGAACCGCGATAAGGAAAACGCCGTCCGAATTATCGCATGGGAAACGAATTGGGCAATGCAAGCGCATCGTCGGGCCAAAATGACGTCGAGCAGGCCGCAGTACACCTACTTCATATAGTCGGCAATGACTTCGGCAAGCAGCGTTGCTGCGGTGTCGTGCACATCGTAGCCTTCGGATATCGCCGCGACGGCGGCACCGTCGACGATGGCGTAGACAAGCCTCGGCGACATCGACACGCTCGCCCGATCGAGAATGCGCTGCACCGCCGCATCGAGAGCCTGCCTGCCCCGCTGGTAGGCTTTCGTGACCGCTTCCGATTCGGCTGCCGCGATCAGCTGGGCGTAGTGCGCTGCCGGCACGGTTGAATCCTCGGGCAAGCATGCCTTGATCAGCAGATCGACGCAGTTCTTGCGGCATTCTTCGGGAGTGAGTTTTTCAGCCGCCTCGGCCGCACGTTCGGCGCGCTGCGCCCACATTTGGATATTGTGCTGGCCTGCTTCCTGCAAAAGCTCCGTCACCGAATCGAAGTAGTATCCGACCGACGACGAGGCGGCGCCCGCCCACTTGGCAACCCTTCTATACGTTACGGCGCTCGGCCCCTCTTCGCGCAGAAGAGCCGCCGCCGCCAGCACCAGCGATGCACGCGTGATTTGCGCCTTCAGAGATTTCGGTGTTTGCGACGTCTCGCCCATACGCCCTCCCATCGGACAGTCCCGCTCTGTTCGCTCCGCTGCCCGCACATGTATTTCTCCCTATTATACGGCAGATCGCCCCGCAGCCCAAAGGGCATGCGGGGCAACAACCGACGGCTGCAAGCAAAGCAAACGATGCAGCCGCTCGAATCCTTCGATAGCCAGCAGGCCGGCCCTACACTTCCGACAAATCCTTGCCCGTATGTTCGTGCGACATGATCATTGCCACCAGAGCGAGCACGGCGATGAACACCATATAGAACGCCGGTGCGATATCGTTGCCCGTAGCGTCGATCAGCCAGAACGAGATGTACGAAGCGGATCCGCCGAAGATGGCATTGGCCAAATTGAAACTCAAGGCGAATCCCGAATAACGAACATCGGTGGGAAACGTCTCGGTCAGGTAGCTTGACAGGGTGCCGTCATTGATGGTCAGTAGCAAGCACATGATAAGCTCGACCATGAGGATGATCCAAAAGTTCTTGGTTCCCAACAGCATGAATGCCGGTATGGTGCATACGATGAAGCCAACGCATGCGATAATCAACATCTTCTTGCGTCCGAAATGATCGGATATGCGCCCCGAAAGGAAAATGAAGCCGATGTAGACCACCAACACGACGGTGGTGATGACGGAGGCCAAGCTCGCATCGTAGCTCAGCGTCGTTTCAAGGTAGTTCGGCAAATACGTGAGCACGGCGTAGAACCCGACCGCATTGAGCACGCAGGCGCCGAACGAAACGACCAACACGCGGAAATGCTTCTTGAACAGCGTGCGGATGGGCTTCTTCACGCTTGAACCCATGCGCTTCAGGTTGCGCTGCATCTCCTCGTACACCGGCGAATCCTCGAGATGCGTTCGGATGTAGTGGGTGATGTAGCCAAGCGGCAAAGCCAAAAGAAACGGAATGCGCCAGCCCCAATCGACCACGAACGACGATTCGGCGCCCCATACGTTGAACATGAAAGTGGCGAACAGAGAACCCACGAGCAGGCCCGTCGCCGTCGAAGCGGGAACCATCGAGCAGTAGAAGCCGCGATGGTTCTTTGGCGCGTATTCGGCAATGAAGGTGGCCGCACCGGCGTACTCGCCTGCTGCAGAGAAGCTCTGCACCATGCGCAGCACCAGCAAAAGGATCGGCGCGCCGACGCCGAGGACCGCGTAACCGGGCAGGCAGCCAATGAGAAACGTCGCCCCGCTCATCATGAGGATCGAAATGGACAAAGCCCACTTGCGGCCTCTCTTATCGCCCATGTTGCCCCAGAAGATCGCACCGATGGGCCTCACGAGAAACGAAAGGGCGAAAACGGCGAAGGTGCTCATAACCGAAACCAAGCGGTCTTCGCCCGGAAAGAAGACAAGCGCGATAACCGTTGCCAGATACGAGTAGCTCGCATAATCGAACCATTCGATGAAATTCCCGAGAAACGACGAGAACGTAACCTTCTTGAGCGTTCTGTGCTTCTCTTCTTCGGAAAATTCGCGCAGCGACGGCTCGGTTGCCATGGTTTTTTCAGCATTCATGATAATCCCCTAAGAAATGTGCGGCCTCGTTCATGTGCGCGCGGAACCTTCCGCGAAACGCGTAGTTCATGTGAAGCCCTCCTTCCAAGACGGGAATGGATAGCCTTGCCTCTAGAGCATAATACCCCTAAAAACTAAGATTCTCGTCATCATGTAACAATATGTGCAGTCAGTAGACCTACCTTGTAAACAATCAGTAATCTTCGAGCAGCTCGACTTGCGCCCTGCTCACGCGGTCGATGAACGAACGCTTCGCCTTCTGGCCGCCCTTGGCGAGCTTGCTCAAGATGACGCGCTTCAGCCGCGGGTAATCATTCATGCCGTACCAGGCGAACGCGGTTCCGCCGACATACGCCTCCACGATGCTGTGCACGGGAAGATCGGCGTTGCGCTTCTTGTCGAGCGCCAGATACTCCTTGATCTCATCTGCGCACACGTCGCGAATGACTTCGGCGCTGATCTCCAAATCGCGGGCCAGCTGCTTGAGCTGGTAAGCAACCTCTTCGTCGTCCGCATGCGGGAAGTACGTCACGTCGTAGGCAACCGCCCCCGCGCCGTTCGCCTTCGCAAACGCAAGCAGCGATTCGAGCGACATCATCTGCACGTGATCTTCCGTGCGCTCCGCAATGTCGAGCTCTGCGGGAAAGCCGGGAATGCCCAGCCGCTCGAACACGCAGGCAAGCTCCTCTTCGCTCATTGCAGCTTCGAACTCGACCTCGGTAGCAATGTGGGTCAGATTGTTCGTCATCTTCATGTGCCACACCTCTTTCTGCTCATCCGAGCATACATAAAACGCCTCAACCGCCCGACAACCTCCACGCTATTCTGCCGAGCAGCCAACCGTCCCGTCGGTCGGCTGCTCGCCTGCGCTTCGTTATCTCGTTCACCGTAAGCAGGAACACGCGGCCGAGTGCGTATCGCAGAATCTAGCTCAACCCTTCTTTGCTTTCTTCCTCTTCAAGATGGGCGGCAAGCTTTTGGCTGATTTCCTCCTGCTGCTTGAGCTTGCGCCCCGCAATCATGCCTTTGATAGAGGGCACGGCGCCGCCTCCGATAATGAGTATGCCGCCGATAATCGTGTTGACGGTAAGCGCCTCGCCGAAGACGACGAGCCCGACGAAGATCGCGACGGGGACCTCCCAATACGCAATGGTCCCGTAGTCGGCTGCGGGAAGATTGCGCCCGGCAACCAGCAAGAACCCGAGGGCGATGGGCCCGCAGATGATCCACAGAAGAACGGCGCCGGCCCAGTTAAACGGCGTGAAGTGCACATTGAGAGCCCAGTTCGCCATATCCGGCGACGAGCCGAGCGAGTTGAGGATGATGGTCACGGCGCCGGCGCCGACTACTGCGAAGATGAAATTCCATACGCCGCGGGCCGTGGTGTCGGCGTCTTTGCGGTAGCCGTTGAAGAACATGGACGCGCCGTAGAACACGCCGGATGCGAGGCCGAACATATCGCCGATTCCCTTCATGGGGAATTCGGGCGTCGACGTTTGCAGATTGAAATCGATGAAAAAGCCGCTTTCATTGAATCCCATGAGGTTGTTGCCGAACAGCATGCCGATGAACACCGCAAGCAAGCAAACCCACTGCAGCTTCGACATGGGCTCCTTACGGAAGATTCGCGCCAGCAAAACGCAGATGACAGGGCCGATGTAGATGAAGAGCACCGCATTCGACACCGTGGTCAAAAGCGTCGACGTCACGTAGCACGCAAGCGACAGACCGATCATGAGGCCGCCGAGCGCTATGGCGGGCGTTAGTTTGAGCTTCTTGAATACATGCACTTTATGGGTGGCAAGAAGCAGGATCACGAAGAATATGACGCCCATGCCCATGCGTCCGACCGCCATGAGCGCCCCGATGCTATCTCCGGCGTTGAACCCCGCCGTACCGTCGAACATATCGGTGCGCGTAGCCCAACGGCTGAACAGCGGTACGAGGCCCATGCCCGTGGCAGAGATCAGCATGGCGATGGTACCGAAGCCCACCCTCATCTTGTATCCGCCGGATCCGTCTTTGCCGTTCCCGTTTTTCTTCTCTGTCCCCATGGGGTTGAGATCATTGTTATCCGCCATTGGTCCTCCTTAACCAGTAGCAGGGAAATGAGGGCGGTCGTCGGATGCGCAGCACGGGAGGCGCTGCCCATCGCAGGGCGAAATCGAGGCCAAGTCGTGCGAAAAGCCGCTTCGCCTTCGGCATGCGATGGGTTTAAGCATGCAACGACCTAAGGGGTGGTATGCCCCAAAACAAAACGGGGGTTTGGTTCGCTTAAGCGACCAAACCCCCTTTCTATCGACTGGTCTTGAATCGGTAGTAGCAGTAAAACGAGCGGGTTGCGAGAACTTAGTCGTTCCACATCTCCGGATGGATGAGCGTCGAATCCTTGACGCGGTTCGGGAAGTAATCCTCGCAGCCGCCTTCGCGGTAGACGTCGGCGGTGGAGCAGTGCAGGCCGCCGCCGAACGGATAGGCGTCACGCAGATCGCAGGGGATGACGTTCATACCGAGCTTGTCCATCTGCTCCTGCTGATACACTTCGGAAGCCTCGACGATAACGGTCTTCGGGTCGAGCACGAGGCAGTTCATGGACAGCCACACCGAGCTGTAGCACAGCGCCGGCGGCTCGTCGTGAGCCGGCTGAGCAGCATCGACGATCTGCCAATCGTTGGCCTCGAAGATAGCGCGCTGCTCTTCGGGCAGGTGGCGAACCGGGTTGTTGATGATCAGGCCCGGACGAAGCGGCACGAAGGTGGCGTCGATGTGGATCGGATACGGGTCGCCGGGGAAATTCACGGCATGGACGCGCAGATCGGGGTAGTAACGCTGGAACCATTCCATAGCGGTGCGGTTGGTGGTAAGGCCGTGCTGGATGAACAGGTCCTTGCCCATGCGCATCACATCGGCGGCATCCCACATCGGCTCGACTTCGGTGGTGACGAAGTCTTTGTTGGCCGTGCGGATGAGGCGCTCTTCGAGCGAGATCTTCTCGTCGTAGTAGTTGTGCTTGTAGGAAGCGTCGGTCAGGCGCGGACGGGGAGCCTGGGTCCACTTGAATTGGGGATCCTCGTCGAAGTACTGCTTCATGAGCGGCCAGTAAGCCAGATACTCGAAATAACGGCAACGGAAGGAGTTCGCAGAAGCCATGATCTCGTTTCCGATGGTGAGCAGAATGTCACGGGGAGGCATGCAGGTCATCATGGAGTCGTTGCGGAAATCGGGAGTGCCGATGGCCTGGTTCCACTGGAGCGGAGTCGGGCGGTCTACCTGAACGCCGCGGCTCTCAAGGATCTTGACGAGGTTCTCGAGGCATTCGTTGCCGCGCTCGACGGTTGCGAGCGGACGGAGGCCCCACATGCCGCGCATCTCGGAATCAACGGGAACCTTCTCGGAAGTCGCGGGCTCCTCGGGGGGAATCATAGAATTGTCGCAACGGCCGACAATAACGCGCTTCAACGGATCCCAGTCGTTCCAAGAGTTGACTATCTTCGCCATGACAGTCTCCTTTCTGGAAGGCGACGCCTTCCAAATGTGTAAGTGGCGCACTACCTGATGCAGCTTCCCAGCATAAGTACCGCGGCTGCAGGAACACGCAAAGGGACTCTGCCGTGCTTGTGGAATCCCCGATTCCTCCGTGGCATTTTCTATGCCAGTTTTGCCCTTGCCTATGGTATACCATCATTTTTGTGCAAGTGCAAGAAATATTTTTGTTCACGTGCAAGATTTTTTTACGAACGTTTTTGATCACTTTTGGCACTATTTTTGTTCAAGTGCACAAAATATAAACGCTAATGCCTCATCAATTGGAATAGAGGGTGCCCCACGACACGTCAATTATTGTATATCGATAAAAAATATTCACTTTCCACACGTCGAAAAAGAATACGGAGGCGGCGGTTTGCATGAATAGGTTCGCAGCAAGATATCTGCGCGGATAAGCCCCCTGCACAATATGGACCGACGGGCTTGCCGCACGGCACCGTTCCCAAAGCTTCATCCGGCTTGCGTCCATCCCGTTCGATCGGCTTTACCCCATATGACCGAATTCGCACTGCAAGACGGGCGACGCCCCATGCAGCAAGCTGCCCTATCCCGCAGGGCCGAGCTTCTTCATCGCCCGATACGCCGCACCGTACATGCCGCAATCGTTGCCCAAAGCGGAAGCGACGATAGGCGTCGAACGGCAAACCTCGAGCGCATAGCCCCTGTAGCGCTCGCGCACGACTCCGATGAACGCCTCCGCAGAAACCGACAGACCGCCCCCGAGAACGAACAGTTCGGGATCGAGCAAACATGCCATCTGGGAAAGCCCGAAAGCCAGTCGGTCGGCGAACCGTTCAATCGCGGCACGGGCCGCCTTGTCGCCGGCCCCTGCGGCATCGAACACGTCTTTCGCGCTCTCGTAGCCGCCCCACCCATCGCTTGCATACTCGGTCGCCATCCGCACAAGGGCCCCCGCCGAGGCGAACTGCTCAAGGCACCCCGTCCTTCCGCACCCGCAGGCGACATCGCTCGCAGGATCGACGCACAGATGCCCGATTTCGCCCACCGCCCCGTTGTTGCCGGAAATCAGCTTGCCGTTCACGACAACCCCGGCACCGACGCCCGTACCCAGTGTCAGCAGCGCGAATGTGGTGGCTCCGCGCTCCGCAGCGCTTCCCTTCCACATGTCGCCGAGCACTGCGGCGTCGGCATCGTTCATCACGTGAACCGAAGCGCGGGCGAACCGTACGCGCAGATACGATTTGTACGCCCGCAGATCGAGATCGACGTTCGGGCAGAGCCTCAGCGAGTCTTCCGCAGCTATCATGCCGGGAACCGCCAAGCCGATCGAAACGATTCTGCTCGATTCTACGCCGATGCGCGAAAGCACCGCATCGTATCCCTCGTCAAGCTTCGCGAAAGATCCGTCGGCCCGAACGGCTACCGTCGGAAACGCGTGGCGGGAAAGCAACGTCCCGCTTACGGTGAAGATGCCGATCTTCGTCGACGTTCCACCCACATCAATGCCGAGAACCATATCCTCGTCTGTCTCGATAGGCGCTTCAGGTATGCAATGCACCACGGCTGCCCCGCCTTTCAATTCCACGCTCGGAAGGCCCTGCACGTCGTCCGAAGCGAATGTCCTCGGCTTGAAGAGGCGGGCCGCTCCCATAACGATCGCGAATACGCCGATGGAATCGACAAGCTTGTCCAAAGCGATCGCGAAGAAGCAGGCAAGCGGGGCGGGAACGCCCCACTCCACGAGAATCTCCCAGTAGTTCACCGTACCCGCAAGCGTGGGGACGCCGCCGTCGAACGCGTAGCTCAGAAGCGTCGAGATAACTGCGCTCGCCACAACAAGGAACAGCACGGCGAACCCGATCGAGCGCCCCGTAATCTTTCTGCCTTTGGCGAAAAGAATACCATAGACCAAAGCGACGATCGCCGACAGGGCGAAGTACAGAAGGTTGCCCGCATTCTGAAACACGATCGCCAAATACAGATTATCGATGAAGCCGACGATGAGCGCGGCGGCGGGCTCGAGCACAACGGCGACGAGGGCGGTGCCTGCCGTATCGAGCCAGAGCGGCAGTCCGAGCCATGAAACGAGATCGTACAAAACGATATCGAGCGCAACGCCGAGTGCCATGATTTTCAGGTAGTACATGACCTTAGGATGCGCCCTCGCATACTCCCCCACGTTAATATAGGCATGCAGAGGCTTTCCTTTGTAGCGGCCCGGTATCGCCGAATGGAAGTACGCCGCATGATCCGCCTGGCTTTTCCGGATTTCTTCAAGGTATCCGCCGGTTATAATGCCGGCCGGAAGCGCAATGACGGCGATGCCGAACAGGGAAGACGCCATCGAGATTCCCCGCCCCAGATCGGTCATGGGCGACACGTCGCCATAGCCGACCGTCGTGAGCGCCGTCGTCGCCCAGTACAGCGCCTCGAAAAAATGCTCGAACGTATCGGGTTCGTTGACGAACATGATGAGTCCCGACACGAAGATGTAGGCGATGGCTACGACGAGCACGGATAGCAGCGTCTTGCGCTCCGCCTTGAACACGTTTCCCACGATCATAAGGTTTTTGGAATACCGGAATATCTTCGCAACGCGCAATACGCGCAGGAACCTGAACGTTTGCGGAAGCACGCCGAGCGACGGGAGGATGGCGAGCAGATCGACGATGGCGAGCGGCGTGAACGGATACTTCGCGAACGTCTTCCAGCCCCCTTGCCCCGTCTTGAGATCATGCGTCATCCACCGCAGAACGTAATCGAAGAACAGGATGTAGACCGTTACCACGTCGAGCATCGTCAGCACGCCATCCTGCTCTTTGAACATCAGGGGAATCAAGCTGACGAACGCCACGACGACGATGAATACATCGTAGGCGCGGCTGAGCGCATCCCCAGGCTGGGCGCGCTGCACGATCTCGTAGATGCGTTTTCTCATGGCGTCTGCAAACGGGGCGCCTATCCTGCGGCGCCCCGCATTTCCCCCTATGCGAGCATGGACATTATCATTCGATGCAATGATACCGTTTGCCGTTTTTTTGGGAGAAGAATCGCGCTGCTTCAACTTCTGCTTGCAGGCGAGAGACGTAAAGACGGCGAAGACACGCGGGGCTAATCGAGCAGCATCCCGTCCGTTCCTATGGTGCGCACGGAAAGAGGTATCGCTTTGCCGCTTGCAGCCACGCCCTCGCGAGCAGCCCTCTCGATGCCGCCGCAGCATGGCACGCTCATGCGAGCCACCGTAACCGATGAGATATCGCTTCCCGCTACGATCTCGGTCAGCTTATCGGCGTAATCGATCGCATCGAGCTTCGGACAGCCGACGAGCGTCACCCTGCCAGCCATGAAATCACGGTGGAAGGCACCGTAGGCAAAAGCGGTGCAATCGGCCGCAACGAGCAAATCCGCGCCCGCGAAATACGGCGCGGCAGGCGAGACGAGCTTGATCTGCACGGGCCACTGGCGAAGCTCGCTCGCGGCATTTTCGGGCGAGGCCCCATGCGGCGCCTCGGATGGCGCATGGGGCGAGAACGATTTTGCGGCAGCCCCCGGACATCCGCCGTGCTGCGCCGAGCCACTGCCCTGGGCAGCCGATGCGGCGGCCGCCTGGGCCGCAGCGACAGCGGCTTCATCGTACGGTGCCGCCATGCGCTCGACGAACGAGATGGCATCCGCAGGGCACGAGGGCAAGCAGTCGCCGAGTCCGTCGCAATAGTGCTCGAACATAAGCTTCGCCTTGCCGTCGACAAGCGCAATCGCGCCCTCGTGGCACGCCCTCACGCACAGCCCGCAACCGTTGCAGCGATCCTCGTCGATCGCAATGACGGTTCTCATTTCCTTAGCCATTATCCGCTCCTGACGCTCCCAGGTTGTTTTCGAGATACGGTACCAGCAAGCCGTGATGCCGTCTGTTGTATTTCCAACACAGCATTCCGTCGTCCCATGACGGGACCGGAGCGTCCGCACGCCCGTTCCGCCGATGCGGGAGAGACCTATTCCTCAACCTCGAGCGCTTTGGCAAGGATCTGCATGCGTGCTTCCACATCCTCGATGATATGGCTGCAATCCTTCAGCTCGTCGAACGAATCGATTCCTTCGATGGCGCGCACGGCCTTGTACTTGAGATCGTGTTCGAGGCTCGCCCAGAAATCCATCGCAATGGTGCGGAACTGAACCTCTACCGGCACTTCCTCCTTCTTGTCGAGGAAGTACACGGGTACCTTCACGATGATGTGAAGGCTTCGATATCCGTTGGGCTTCGGCTCGGAGATGTAATCTTTGACCGTGACGAGCGTCAAATCGTCCTGCCGTTTGATGAGATCGAGCAGTTTGTAGACATCGCTGATGTAAGAGCAGATGACGCGGATGCCCGCGATGTCCATGATGTAGGCTTCCATATCTTCGATGGTCGTCTGCCTGCCGTAGCGCTGCAGCTTTTCAAATATGCTCGCCGGTTTTTTGAGCCGCGACTCGACGTGGTGTATGGGGTTGCGGTTCTGCCTTGCACTCAGGTCGGCGTCGATGATTTCGAAGCGCACCTCCATCTGACGCATCGCCGCGTGGTATTTCTGCATGATGCCGCGCGTTGCGCTTTCGAGATCGCGCATCCTCTTGATGTCGTCGATCGTCAGGTTGCGCGATTTGAGGATCTCGCTTCCTTCGGCTACCGCAAGGTCGAGCTCCGGCTCGGCCGATACCGTATTTCCCATGTAACCCGCCTATCGTTATACGGTGGCACGGATCGCATCCGTGCACGCATGTGCGTCAGTACGCTCCAGCATACCGAAGTATCGGCGCTCCAAGCTTGCCCTCGGCCCAATTGTCAGCAAATCTTTAGGTTTGTCGGGAGCTTGCGGCGTTTGGGCATCACTCCGGCATGCAGTTGGGCTGATACACCACGATGCGGTTCTTGCCAGCCCGTTTTGCGCGGTACAGAGCGTCATCCGCCTTCACGAACGCATCGCGGTACGTCAGATCGTCTTCGCCGATCGCGTATACTCCGATGCTCAAGGAGGGCGATGCATCCAGCTTGGGCAACACATACTCCGAGATGCGATCCGCCACACCCCGCAACTTGCTCAGGGCGTCTTCGAGTTCGATGTTCTTGAGCAGCAGCATGAACTCGTCGCCGCCTACGCGTCCGAGAATATCGCTTTCGCGGAAGCTCGAAATGAGCACCGTACCCACTTCATGGAGCAGCGCATCGCCCTCGATATGGCCGCACGTATCGTTCACCAGCTTGAAATCGTCGATGTCGAGAACGGCGCAAACGCTCGATCCGCGAACCTGCGGATCGGACAGGGCAAGGTTGACGAGGTCCTTCGCCGTAGCGTGGTTGGTAAGCCCAGTCGTTTCATCGAGCTCCGCGCGGCGGCGCAAAACGAATTCGTTTTGGATGCTTTCGATCAATCCCACCAAGTGGCGCGATCCAGCATCGTCGCTCACCACGAACAGATTGGTGCGATACCACTCGTAACCGCGACCGTAGTAATCGGCCTGGTATTCGATGGCGCCGCTTTCCGCGCCGTTGCGCACCCGTTCGAACATCGCATGCACGGTATCGATGCTGTCGGGATGGACGACGCCGCAGCGCGATTTGGACAAGGTCTCAAAGTAACGGGGTATGACCTGCGCCTCCATCCCGCTTCCGGTGCGATCGATGTAGAAGTACACGGTATCGCTCTCGAAATCGTAGTCGAAGCTGATCGCATGGGTCATTTCGCTGAGAATCCGATAGCGCTCGTTGAGCCACGCCGCAGCGCGGCGCTCGCGAACCGCTTCGGTGACGTCGGTTGCGACGACGTAGATGAACACGCCCTCGCCGTCGCCCGCCTCGAAGCCCTCGCCTTCGCGCACCGCACGGCCTTGCACGTGGACGTTGATCGACGTACCGTCGAGACGCTTCGTTTCAAGTTCGACGTCGATGCCGTTTTGCACGATATCCCCGATGGCGATCCCGCCGCCCGCGTCCAAGAATACCGGCAGCACCGATAGGGCCGAACCCGTTTCGATGATCTCGTTGTATTCGGATCGCTCGCGACCGAACATCGAGCACATGAGATCGCTTACGTAAAAAGGATACACGCCCTCGTCGGTGTAGCGGTAGACGCCGATGCCGACCGGCAGCTTGCCGACGATATCGGAAACGCGCGCGATCATGCGGCGATCTTCGGCCGATACGTGTTCGCTCACGTCTTTGTTGCACCACAGCACGAAATCATCCGAAACGCGCAGGAACGTCGATTGGCACCAAACGGCCTTACCCCCTGCCATCAGACGGTACGAGCACACGAACGGCTCCCGCCCAGAGGTGCCCGAACAGGCCTCGAGGGCGGCGCGCAGCTTGTCCCGATCCGATTTTTCGGGAATGTGCTTCGACCATCGCTCGATCGCCAGCTTCATCGGGATGGGTTCGGCATTCGCCGATGGCCTGTGCGCGGAGTACACGACGCGGCACGTGTTCTGCACGCAATCGTATTCGAGAACCTCGTCGTACACCGAGCACAGCACCGAAGAGTAGCGCCGCATGTCGCGCTCATGCTCCTCGAGCCGTTGATGCGATACATCGTTGAACGCAGCTTGAACAAGCGGTGTTCCGTCCTCGCCTTCGGTCAGCGAGGAATAGCCCTCGATCCAGATCATCGATCCGTCTTTGCGCATTGCCCTGCATTCGAACGGCATGATGGACGAGGTGCCGCGCTTGAGTTCTTCGAGGGCGGCGAGCTGATCGTCTTTGCTTTCCGGCGCGAGCGGCCCGAACACGTCGTCGCCCACCATTTCGAAGAACTCGTCGCTGTTGGCGCACCCGAACATCTCGCATCCCGTGCGGTTGATCGAAACCAGCTTGAGAGAGCCTTCGGCGGCATAGCGCAAGATGCCGCAGGGCATGGCATCGTATAGACGCATCTGGGTTGCCGCCTGCAACTTCACCCGCTGCTGTACCTCTTTGTCTTTCGTGACGTCGATGAGGACCGCCGCGATGCAGAGCGTTTCCTCATCGCGGTACATGACAGAAGAGGATACATGCACCCAGCGGATGCCGCCCTTCTTCCCGTAAATGCGAACCGTGCATGCAAACCGATCGGAGCCATTTCGCATGTCATCGATGCCGGCTTCGATGAATTTTCGGTCCCGCTTGACGACGATGCTCCTCACATCGGGCTGCGCAGCCTCTTCGAATTCCTCCCGCGTGCAATCGGACATCTCCGCTGCAGCGTCGCTGAAGTCGAGCAGCTTCGCCGAACCCCTGCCGATCTCGAGGAACAGTATGCCGCCGGGAATGCTGTCGATGGTCGCCCTCAGCCGATCCCGCAGCACCTGCGGTTCGGACGTTTGCTCGAACTGCAGGAACAGCGAGCACACATCCGACGTCCGAGCCAGCGCCCGCACGCGAATGCGGACCCACGCCTTCTCGCCGCCTTCGCCGCAAACCCTCACCTCGCATTCGCCGCTCTCGCCGCTGCGAGCCACCTGCTCTATCGTTGCTTCGGCCGCCATGCGATCGCCGTCGGAAAGCTCGGTGAGGAACCGGACGCTCCACCCCACCTTCTCGGTGAACCGTCCGCTGAACCAGCTGCGAAACGCATCGTTTCCTCTGATGATTTCAAGATTTTGGTTGGCAAGGCTGTATTCCGCCAACACGGCAGGCCCCACGAACCTGTTGAACAGAAGCGCAAAATGGGAATCGGCATCCCACACATCGGGTATGACGTCTTCAACCTCTTCTCCCATATGCGGGCCGGCGGCTCCGCTCGATTGCCCGACCAGCAGACTCTCGTAATCATCGCGATCAAGCGGCTTGGCGAACAAGTACCCCTGCATGACATCGCATCCGATTCCCGCCAGGTAATCGGCCTGATATTGCGTTTCCACGCCCTCGGCGATAACGGGCAGATCGAGCCAGCGGGCCATGCGGACGATCGAAGCGAGGATGATGCCGCCGCGCGTATCGTTGCGTGCCTCAAGGAAGCCCATATCGAGCTTGAGGACATCGACCGGCACGTCGTTGAGCGTGTTGAGCGAAGAGTACCCGCTGCCGAAATCGTCCATGGCAACGCTGAAACCGGCTTCGCGCAGCTCGGCGACAACGCCGATCAGCTGTTCGGGCGCCTCCATGTATGCGCTCTCGGTTATTTCGAGATGAAGCAGATCCGGAGCGATATCGTAGCGCTTGACCAGCAATTTGAGAAAATCGCATAGGTCGTCGCGGTAGATGTCGACGCGCGATATGTTCACCGCCAAGGGAGGCACCCGCTCTATCGTCTTGTCGTCGAGCCACGAGCGCAGCGCCTTGCAAGCCGCTTCCCACAGATAGAAATCGAGCTTCGCGACAAGGCCGTTGCGTTCGAATATGGGAATGAACTCGCCGGGGCCCACCAAACCTCTCACAGGGTGCTTCCACCGCGCCAAAACCTCGGCCCCGACTATCGATCCGTCGGAATAACGGTACTGGGGTTGGAAAAACGGACCGAACTGCCCTTGTTCCAAAGCGTTCGCCATATCCCCCACCATCTCCTGCTCCTTGAGCAGCGTGTCGCGCAAACTGTCGTCGTAGCGCGCGCAGCTGCTTGCGCCGGCTCCTTTCTTCGCTTCGTGCAGGGCGAGAAGCGCCCGATCGCACATGCGCGCGACATCGAGTGCGGGATCATCGATCGCATAGATGCCCAAGCGCACGAAAAAGGCGAAGTCGACAGGGTAGGCGGCAAGCCAAACATCGAGTTCGGCGAGGAACAAGACGGGATCGAACGATTCCTTGGGCATGCAGCAAACAAAGTGATCGGCGCGCAGGCGGGCCGACACGGCGTGCTCGGGCAGCCTGTCGGCGATCATCCTGCCGACGGCCGCGAGCAAATCGTCGCCTGCCTTTGCTCCGTACAGATCGTTGAAGACCTTGAACCGATCCAGATCGCCGTAGACGATGATGAACTCGGTCTGCGGGTTCTCTTCGAGCAGACGACGCACCGTATCGGCAAAGCCGTCGGCATCGTAGAGCCCCGTAATCGCATCGTTGCGAGAAGCCGCCGCAACCTGTTCGGCAAACGGCTTTTTGAGTCGCTTTGCCCCGTGTGCATATGGGTCACCCACCGGTATCGAGCGCCTCCTCGTCTCTGCGTTTGCAACGCTGACTAAATAGGTTTTATATGATACCGCTCATCGAGGCCGTTCGCTATACAAACACTTGCGACAGTCGGGCAATCAACCGCCGGTTGGCTATTCCCTTTCGCGCTCTTTCGCCTTATCCCACAAAGCCTGCATCTCGTCCATCGAAAGCTCTTCGACCTTGCGCCCCTGGGCCCATGCGGCCCCCTCGATAAACGACCAGCGGTTTCGAAATTTGCCGCAGCTGGCCCGCAGCGCGCTCTCGGCATCGATGCCCATTTTGCGAGCAACGTTCACCAAGGTGAACAGCACGTCTCCGAATTCGAGCTCCACGACGGTCTCGGCGGTTTCGGCGACCGTGCCTTTATCCGTTTTCGGCGCGGCATCGAACGCTTCGCGCAGCTCGCCCGCTTCCTCGGCGACCTTGGCCCACACCTCTTCGACCGTATCCCACTCGAAGCCCGCCGAAACCGCTTTACGCGAAATCTTCTGGGCTTGCATAAGCGCGGGAAATGCCGTTGGCACGCTGTCGAGCAGGCCTTCGCGCTCAGCGCCTGTGCTTTCGGCCTGCGCATCGGCGTCGCCCTTTTCAGCGAGTTTGACGGTATCCCACAAGGCGAGCACGTCGCCCGCGCTCTCGGCTTTCGCCCTCCCGAACACGTGCGGATGACGGCGAACCATCTTGGCGTTCACATCGCGGCAGACATCGTCGATGGTGAACTCGCCCGCATCGGCAGCGATCTGGCTTTGCAGCACCACCTGCAAGAGCACGTCGCCGAGCTCTTCGCGCAGATGGACGATATCGTTCGCCTCGATTGCGTCGACCGCCTCGTATGCTTCTTCGATCATGTTCTTCGCGATGCTCCCGTGCGTCTGCTCGCGATCCCACGGGCAGCCGTCAGGCGCGCGAAGCGCGGCGATGGTTGCAACGAAATCGCTGAAATCCGCATGATCCTGCTCTGTCATATCGTGCTCCTGTCTTTGCGAGAGCCGCATCTCGGCCCTCATCTGCGGTGCAATTGCATGCACGCGCGACCCGCCTGCCGGTCAGCATCGCCTTTAGCATCCGTTCGAACGCGGGCGCGAACGTGCGCGTTGGTCGGTCATCCCTGCGTAGCGCCCTGGCTCCTCCCATTGAACGCGGGTGCGCACGCGCACGGCGATCGCCGCCGCCTGCATATCATGTTCAACTACGAGTATAGCGCGCCTGGAAGAAACCCGCCCTATTTGCCGCGAAACGTGTTGGCGAGCGTTATGAGTTCCTGCCTCTCATGGATCCCCATTTTCTGGTAGATATGCCGCACGTGGGTTTTGGCGGTGTTCGTGCTGATGTAGAGCGTCTCCTTGATATAGGGGATGCTGCGACCTTTCAGCAGCAATCCCAGCACTTCCTGTTCGCGCTGCGTCAGCCCATACGAACCGGCAAGCTGCGCCGTCGTATAAGGCGCTGCAGCATCGGAGCTTTCCTCGTCAGACGATTCGGGGACGACTTCCCACAAAAACTTGTTGACGCTCTGCTCGCGAATGAAGTACATGGCGGCGAAGGTGAGCAGCAGCACCTCGAGCGACACCAAATACGGCAGCACCTCTTCATGCACGCCCGCCGACATGGTGAGCGCAATCGCATTTCCGGCGATAACGCCGCACAGGCCTCCCGCGCGAAGCGCCAACTGACCCCAGGCAAGGATTTGCACCGGCGAATTCGTCGCATGCTTCGCCGCATACACGGTAAGCAACGTGATGGCGTTTTCCGCAATGAACGACGCAACGATCACGGCGACGCAAAAACACGCGAACCTCCCCTCGAACGGGAGGATGAGGGAAAGAAAGCCAATCGCGGCAATGAGGATCGATGCGCGGAACAGTACCTCGAAGTGGTAATCTTTCATGAATTTCAGCGCAACGGCCATCACGGCGAACGTGACGAACCGCCCCAGAATAGACACCCAAATGCCCAGCGTATACGAATTGTCGATTCCCGAGAGCGCGTCTTGGAACCCCGATTGGGAGAAGTTGAATCCGAAACACAGAAGCATAACACCGATGCCGATCGGCGCGAATTGCCCAAGCGATATGTTCCTCCACGGTTTTGCCTGACCGGAAGCGCTCTCGCTCCTTCGAAGCGACCAAGCTAGCCTATATCCGGCCAGGCAGATCAGCGGCACGACGATCAACATTACAAAAGCAACGTCGAAGGGGATGGAGTTCAAAGCAAGCGCGCATACGGCGTCGATGCCGATCTTGGCCAATATGATCGTTTTCACTGCATCGAAATCCATCTTGACGAACAGCTCGCTCCATAAAAGCCAGAAGGCCTCGATGCCCACGCCGCAGAAAACAGCGCCGATGGCAAGCAGCGCAAAGCTGTCGATCCATCCGTTGGCGGCGCACGTGACGAACAAGGTGCCGAACGAGAGGGCTATGGGCACGGCGGCGACAACCGTGGCATGCGATGCGAGCGATGAGATTCTGCTTCCCAAGGCAACGAGCACGGCGTCGGTGAGGAACCGGGCAACGATGGTTATGGTCACGAGGGCCTGAATGGCGGCAACGGCGTCGGCCGACGGGCCGATCGTGATATGGAGGTTGATGGCAAGCGTCATCCATACGCGCGTGAGCGCGAATGAGATGAGCCCGATGGGAACAAGCGAAGCGAAACCGAATGATTTTTGCGATCCTACAGGAAAACCCCTCATGAAAGTCCCTCACTCGAAATGGATGACACGCACGCCGCCGACATTTCGCATGATGCGTGCGATGGCAGCCCGCATTGCGCCATGGCACGCTCATACCACGGCGGATTGGCGCTCGGATGCGCGATCGGAAAGCAGTTTCTCAGGTTGCTTTTGCGAACATCGATCCTATTGCATCCGACGCCGATCCGTCAACCGCGTGCAAACGATACGAAGGAGAAAAGGGATGCGTACCAACAACCAAACAGCATCGAAGCGCCAAGCGAGCGGACTGAGCCGCAGGGCGTTTATCGTCGGAGCGGGCATGGCCTGCGCGAGCATGGGCCTTGCCGCATGCTCGCCGGCAGCATCGGGGGAGGCGAGCGCGGAGAGCGGTTCTTCGGCGCCTGCATCCTGGGATCACGAGGTGGACTTCCTGATCGTGGGATCGGGCACTGCCGCCATCGGCGCCCTCGCCGCAACCGACGCCGAGGGCAAATCGGTTATGCTCATCGAAAAATCCGATGCGCTCTTCGGCGGAACCTCCACCACCTCAGGCGGCGGCTTCTGGACGCCCATGAACAAATGGCAATCCGATGTCGACGTGACCGACAGCCGCGAGGAAGCGATCTCCTATATCGAGGGATGCGGCGGCGGCCGTACCGACAAGGCGACCGTTGAAGCGTTCGTGGATACCGCACACGTGATGATGTCGTGGCTGAGCGACACCACCGGCGTCGAATTCGCCGTTGGCGGCGCGCACGACTACTACGACAACGTCGAGGGATTTCTCAATTACGGCCGCAACTCGAAGGTGAAGAGCGGCAAAGCGGGCGATATCTGGAACGCGATCCAGGCGAAGCTGCAGGAGCGCGGATGCGAGATACTCATGGGCACCGCCTTGAGCGAGTTCTACACCGATGCAGAGGGCAACGTGATCGGCGTCAAGGCGACGCAGGGAAGCAAGGAGGTCAACATCAAAGCCGAAGCGGTGCTGCTCGGCACCGGCGGATTCGATCATGACCCCGAGATGACGCGCGAGAACCTTCCCGCGCCCATCTTCTATTCGAACGCCGCGCAGACCAACACCGGCGACGGGCATCGCGCTGCCGGCCGAATCAACGCCAAACTCGGGTTGATGAGCTTCATCTGGGCCATGCCGAACTTCTTCCCCGGAAAACCTGATGCGTTCGATCCCTCGGCATCAGTGCAATTCGATATCAAGGGCAACGACTTCAACCGCTATCGCGGCTACCCGAACAGCATGATCGTCAACGGCCGAGGGCATCGTTTCGGCGACGAGTCGGCGACGTATCCCGTATACAACATGAGCATGCAGAACTTCAGCTCCGACACGCTCACCTACGAGAATGTTCCCGCCTATTTCATCTGCGATTCAACCTATACCGAAACCTACAACCTTCCCAGCATGGACGAGGGCGAAAATTCGTGGTTCGTATCCGCCGACACCATCGAAGAGCTTGCCGACAAACTCGGCATCGACAGAGAAGGCCTTGTTGCGGAAGTCGCCAAGTTCAACGGGTATGCGCAAACCGGCGTTGACGAAGACTACCATCGTGGCGAAAAAGAGTCGAGCAAGAGCGCGTGGCTCAAAAACATCGACCGTCCCGACCTGGCAAACCAGATGATCGGCCCCATCGAGAAGGGCCCGTTCTACGGAGCGGTGTACCTGCCCGCCATGACCGGCACCTGCGGCGGCGTCAAGATCAACGAGAACGCCCAGGTTATCAACAACGACGGCGAGGTTATCGGCGGTCTGTACGCCTGCGGCAACTGCACGGCCTCCATCGCAGGCGGCGCCTACCTCGGCGGCGGCGCAACGCTGTGCCCCGGCGGCACGATGGCCTACATCGCCGCGCATCACGCACTCGGCATCGAGTAGCCATCGACTCGTCCGATGCCCGACTTGCCGGACATCGGCTCCGATAGCGCTCGGCCATCCTTGTCGGCGCCGCCCGGTCGAACTGACGGGGCGGCGCCGACGCGCGAAGGCGCTTGAAGCGCTCCCGTACGTGTACGCCGCCCAATGCACCGACGGCCGCCGAGCCCCAAAGCCATTTCGGGACGAATCGTAAACAACGCGGTCGACCGACGGCCGAACGCGTTATCCTATGCAGTTGAGCCTGGCACCTACACGAGGAGCGCACCATGTCCGACAGCAGCACCGAATCTGCAAAGCCTTCGATTTCACCTGAAGCGCTTGCTCAGATACGGGTTTTCCAGCAAGGGGAAGTGACCGAAGCGGAAATCTATCGCCGCATTGCAGCGCGCACGAAAGACGCGCGAAACCGCGACGCACTCTCGCGCATATCGCAAGAAGAGTCTTACCATGCAAAGCGGTGGCAGCACTACACCGACGAGGAGATGAGACCCGAGAAGCGCAAAGTGCTGTTCCATACCGCCATCGCACGCATATTTGGATTCACCTTCGCCGTCAAGCTGATGGAAAACGGCGAAAACAATGCAAAAGACGCCTACGAGAAACTCGCCGTCGAAGTGCCCGAGGCAATGGAGATCCGAGCCGACGAAATAGAACATGAGCAAGCGCTGCTCGAAATGCTCGACGAAGAGCGGCTTTCGTATGTGGGGTCTATGGTTCTCGGCATGAACGACGCAATGGTAGAGATGACCGGCACGCTCGCCGGGCTTACGCTCGCCATGCAGAATACGAGGCTCATCGCGCTTTCGGGGCTTATCACGGGAATCGCTGCAACGCTTTCGATGGCTTCGAGCGAGTACCTTTCGTCCAAAAGCGAAGGGCGCTCCGACGCCCTCAAATCCGCCAGCTATACCGGCGTCGCCTATCTCATCACCGTAGCGCTGCTGATCCTTCCCTACCTTCTGTTCGACGAAGCGCATTACCTGTGGGCGCTGGCGACGATGATCGTCATCGTGCTTTTGATTCTCGTCGCCTTCAACTACTACCTCTCGGTTGCGCAGGGGCTCCCCTTCAAGAAGCGCTTCGGGCAGATGGCGGGCATAAGCCTCGGCGTGGCTGCGCTTTCGTTTGTGATCGGCATCGCGGTAAAGCAGTTTCTGGGCGTGGATATTTAGGGGGAACGCGACGATCGGCCGCCGCCGACACGGCTCGCCGGCGAATCGGCTTTCGCTTGCACACTAAATGCCGAAGTGTTGCGCTGCGAAAATACAGGCGCTGCTCGCCTTTTCATAACGCCTGCTCACAGACTCGCTCTCATTTTCCCGTTGCCGCAGGCATCGTTTTCGAGGCCCTTGGCCGCCCGAAAAGCCCCGCAAACGCAACATATCGCGAAATAGTGTGCAATTCGGGGCGTTTTCACCGACCAGCCCCCGCTGAAGCGCTTTCGCAGAGCGCCCGACAGCAACTCGGCGCTCCGAAGCCGCTTGGACGCAAGGCGATTCCTGCTGGCGGCGAAGCAAGGAACTGTTGCAAGACAGCCCCGGCGGCCATCTCTTTTCACAGCGCCGCAGACGCGGGCTCCCGCACGCCTAGGGGGCCCTTCCGCGAAGCGGGATCCGGATAAGCAGGGTCCGGTTTCGCAGGATCCGGCCAGGCGGGGGCTGGCTAAGCGAGGTCCGCCCCGTCGAGAGCCTCGATTTGCGCCGAGCTGCAATCCGCTTCGTCTTTCGCCGCCCGGCACAGACGCAGCACCGCATACCCGATGAAGACCACCGAATACACCGCCACGCTGACCTGCGCGGCCTCGCCGCCTTTGAGGGCGGGCGGAAGCAGCATGAGCAACAGGTGGACGTAGACGAGCCCAAAGAACGGATACGCCAGCCGCTGCACCCGCTTCCAAGTGCGCAGCTTCATGCTCCGCTTCACGACCGCGAACGACGTCACGCCGAGCACGAGCAGCAGGGCGAACAAGACGAGTGCGACCCCAAGCGACCCGAGCACGAGGCCGCTCATGTGGTCGATGCCGCCCATAACCTGCGGCACGTACGACATGAGGTACACCGTCATGTGCCCGAGCGAGAGGATCCACGCAATGATGGAAAGTTCCGCGCGGATGGGAAGCAAATACGCCCTGGCCTTCGACTCGCGCGCGAAGACGCCGATGTACATCACGACGACGAACAGGGCGAGCGAGAGTGTGCATTTGTGGACGAGCAAGAACAGGGCGCTCGACACGATGCGAGGCAAAGCCATATACGAGTTGCAGATGAACAGCACGTCGATCGCGATGGCGATCGCGTAAAAAAGCACCGGGTACTTCTTGATCGGCTTCTTCAGCGCAACCGAGAAAACCACGGCAAGCAGCAGCGCTCCGAGAAACGTCATACGAGCTCCTTCTCGCGTTCGACGACTTCCTCGGAAAGCATGCCGAGGAAAACCAGGGCGATCCTCGCGAACGAAGCATAGAGCCCCTCGCCCGAATGTTCGATCGTCCGCTCCATGAAGGCGGGCATCCATTTTAGCGCATGCTCGTCGAGGAACCGCTCGACCCTGCCCTGCCAGAGGTCGCAAGCCGCCTCGTCGCCCTCTTGGATCGCAGCGGCGAGGCTCCCGTACATGAAGGACATGAACTCGAATTCCTGGAAGACGCTGTCGCACGGCTCTTTGCGGGCGTTTTTGGGCATGACGCCCGCCTCGCGCATCTGCGCTTCGACGTCGAGCGTAACGGCGGAACGGAAGAGGACCGGAACGCCCTCGCGACCGGATTCAACATGGAGAAACGCGCTTTCATAGGGATATACGAGAACACGGACGGGGCTAAGGTAAATCCGCGTATATTCTTTACGCATGAAAGCGAGCACCCCGTCACCCGATTCACCATGCGGCAAAGGCAGTGCCTCCGCACCTCAGCCATCGCAACCGATGTCCGCAAAGCAAGACGAGCAATCCCCGATGAACGATTCGTCCAGCAAAGCATGTGCGAGCTTATCGTCGGGATATGCGAATGCGTGCGTAAGAAGCTCGCACATGTCCGCCTTCCCTATGGTTCTTGCCAATTGTAGATCCTTGTCCATTTCCGCACCCCGCTTACCAGGCAGCCCAGAATCAACCTCTGAGCTGCCTGCTCAAATCGTATTTACTGAAGATAGTATACCTTCGGAGCCGTTCCTGCCTCTTCGTGCAGCTGGATGAACTCGCGTCCCTCTATCGCTTTGCTGACATCGGACTCGGGATCGTCGAGATCCCCCCAGAAGCGAGCACGCCCAGGGCAAAGCTGCATGCATGCCGGCACTTCGCCGCGATCTATCAGGTTCTTGCAGAACGTGCATTTCTCGACCGTGCCGCCCTTGTGAGCAGGAGCATCAGCTTCTCCGACCACCACATCGAGGTAATACTCGGGCTGTCCCTTGATCAGGGTACGCACTCCCTCATAGGGGCAAGCCTGAATGCACGATTCGCACCCGATGCACAATTCGTCGTCAACGGTTACGATGCCCGTCTCCTCGTCTTTCTGAGTAGCTCCAGTCGGGCAGACGTCCAAACACGCAGGATTGTCGCAATGCTGGCATTGCACGGGAAGGTAGCTTAACGTGCAATCAGGATACGTTCCGCCCGCATTGTCGTTTGCGACGGCGCCTTTGACGACAGCAGTCCCAAATGTGCTGAAGTCCCTATCCGTCTTCGTATAAACCACGTTGTATGACAGCTCTGCTGGGAGGTTGTTCGCCACCTTGCAAGCTGCCGCACATGCTTGGCAACCGAAGCAGCGATTAAGATCGATAGCCATTCCATATCGAGTCATTTACATCACCCTATGCTTTCTCGATCGCAACAGCGACATCGTTGAATGCCTGGTTTGCGCAGACTTGGTTGTATTGATTCGTTGACAGGCTCGCAAAGTGCCCCTCGATAAACTCTTTCTCTCGATAGCTCCGAGGGCTTCCGACGATACCGCGCGGGTACCCGGCATTCACGGTCGCCTTCATCACAACCGAACCGCGATCGTTGTACATTCTCACCGTATCACCCTCGACGATCCCAAGCTCAGCCGCATCATCGGGGTTTATCCGGACAATTGGTTCGGGATCGAACTCCCTGAGGTAGTCTACGTCGTACCATTGGCTGTGAGTGCGCGTGCGCATGTGTTCCGAAATGCAGTGGAACGGGTACTGCGCGCGAACGGCGCTGCTCTTATCGGCCTCAAGGGTCGGCTCCCAGTACAAACATGTTTCCTTGCTGAAATCGATATCCTGGCCGACGTTGTATGCAGGGGCTACGCTCTCCTTGTAAAAGCTAGCCCTCCCCGTTGCGGTAAGGAATTTGCCGCCTTCGAATGAGATGTACGTTTCTCCAGGCATAAACCGGACAGCACGTTCTTCCTTCAGCCGATCGACTGTTAAGCCCAACGCCTTCGCGCCGTCGTTGTCGAGGCCCATAGCAATAAACTCTTCTTCGTTGAAATCGAAGAAATCCCCATAGCCCATCTTTTCGGCAAGAAGCTTGAATATCTCGAAGTCGCTCTTCGATTCGAATTGAGGTTCGATAGCTTTTTCCTGCCATACGAAATAGGGATGCGTGTGACAATTCGTATGCATATCCGTTACCTCGAACCAATGCGCAACGGGCAGAAGGACATCGGCATACATCGCCGTCTCCGTCATAGTCACGTCGGCAACGACGATGAATTCGATCTTGTTCAGCAGATCGACGGTCTTTCCGTGATCAGCCCACACCGTTGCAGGGTTCGTGGTGGCGATATACACCCCTTTTATCACGGCATCCTGATCTCCAAATTTACCCGTATCGACAATCCCAAGAACGCTGTTGGCATTGTAACTGGGACCGGCTCCCTGGGCAGGATTGCCAGCGGTGTCGGTTGGAGCCACCGACACCATGAAATCGATGCAATTGTTCGGCAACACGCAAATAGGGCCGCAAGCAGCGCCAGGCTTGCCAATATTTCCCGTTGCCGCAGAGATCGCGTACATGGGCCAGTAATTATAGTGACCGTTGATATAGTGGTCGGCCCCCAGCTGCACATAGGTGTTGACGGGTCCTTCCTCCACGTATATCCGAGCAAGTTCCTTGATGTCGTCAACCGAAACGCCACATACGGGCGATGCCACCTCGGCAGACCAGGCAGCCACCTTTTCAGCCGCGTTGTCCCACACGGTTTGAACGGCAATGCCCTCAATGGGCGCAACTTCTTTGTACGACGGAGCTTTCGCCTCTTCGAGCGCCACAGCTCCGCCCGACTCCTCGTCCCATACGACATAAGGATCGATGACGGCCGGCTTGCCAGTAAGAGGATCGGCATCGCCTTCGGTTGGCTCCACCCCCCAAATCGCTCATCCTCAAAAACATGCCGTCTTCCTTTATCAGCAACGGCGCCTCGGTATGCGAGCGCACAAATTCCTGATCCTCATTCCCGGCCACCATGATTTCATTGAGTATCGCCATGGCTAAGACACCATCGGTTGCAGGATTGATGGGAATGTACCAATCGGCTTTCGCGGCAGTTGCGTTGTAAACGGGATCGATCACAATAAGCTTGGTACCGTTTTCTTTGGCATCCAGCATAAAGTGAACGATCTGCGGTTGCGAGATGGTCGGGTTCGACGCCCAGTTGATGAATGTCTTCGAATTCACGTAGTCGGTCGGCTCGTTGTTAGCTTGAGCCTCAGACATCCCGCCGTATATCTTCGTCGCCGCAAATCCCTGCGCCGCATCAATATCTCCTTTTATAGAAGAAAATCCCATAACCGCACCAAAACGGGGCATTATGCCGGCAAAACCGCCCCCCGTGCACGTCCCAAAATTTCCCGAGTTCATCCATGTCGCAATTGCGTTGGGGCCATATTGGTCGATGATCGCCTTCCATTTATCGGTAATCTCATCGAGCGCCTCATCCCAGGTTATCCGCTCGAACTCCCCTGCGCCGCGCTCGCCCGTTCGGCGCATAGGGTATTGAAGCCGGTCGGCACTATACACACGGGCCACCTGCGTAAGGCCCTTTGAGCAGATACGATTGTACTCGGGGTTTGGAAAATCTCCCGCCGAAGTACGGACAACCTGCCCATCCCGTACATGAACGTTCAGCAAGCACCCGCCGAAACAGTTCGACCTGCATACTCCGGTGTAGATCTCATCCGAAACAACCGCCTCGGGCTCCTTTACCTCTTCCAGGTTCTCCGCTTTGGGGCTGCATCCGACAAGCGCGCCTGCTGCCGTCAGCGTTGCTGCACCCTTGATGAAGCTCCTTCGTGTCAGTCCATGCGTTTTTTCGTCTTGCATGTTCTCTCCTTCTGTCTCAAGTCGCGAGTCCGACTTTCAACCTAGACCCGCCAGGTATCCGGGGGAGGTATGGATGATCCTGGCGATCGGTTGAGGAAAACTCTTCCCCTGGTTTTCCCATGATCCAACTCTATCGAGAAGAGGGGCTTATTGCGATTAACCGAAAATAAGTTTTGGATTAAAAAGTTATTAACCCGATATTAACGAGAAACCGAAAGCGCCTGCGGCGGCTATCCTGACCTGCAAGCATTCCGCGTGGCGGCAAACCGCCGTAAACGCCGGCGCAAACAACCCGCTACAGCGCATCGGCCATCTTGTATCCGACGCGCTGCACCGTGAGCAGATACTTCGGCTCGGAGGGATTCTCCTCTATCTTCTCGCGGATCTTGCGCACAAACACCGTGATGCTGTTCGTGTCCTTCGCATCGGCATCACCCCAAATGTACTCCTGAATCTGGCTGCGCGTGAACACCTTGCCGGGGTTGGTCGCCAAAAACGCCACGATCTCGAACTCCTTGGTAGTCAATTGCACCGGCTTGCCCTTCACGAACACCTGGTACTCATCGAAATGCACTTCGAGATCGCCAATGGAAGCGACGCCCTCGCGGTTGCAGCAATGGGCGAATTCGATCGTGTCTTTATGGCGGCGGATGTTCGCTTCGATACGCAGCAAGAGCTCTGTCGCGTTGAACGGCTTGGTCACGTAATCGTCGCCGCCCGCCTTGAACCCGATGCTCTTGTCAACGATGTCGTTCTTCGCGGAAACGAAGATGACCGGTATGCGCCTGCCCTCGTCGCGGATCTTCCGGCACAGATCGAATCCGTTGATCCCCGGCAGCATCACATCAAGCAACAGCAAGTCGGGCTTTTCAGACCCGAGCATGGCGAGGCCCTCCTCCCCGCAGGTCGCACCGCAGTACTCGTAACCGTTCGCAACCAACAGCTCTTTGATGGCCGCATGAAGATTGTCCTCGTCGTCGATCAGCATCACCTTATACATCGCCGTCTCCTATCACCGATTCGCGGGGAATCTCGATGATGAACGAGCTCCCTTTGCCCAATTCGCTTTCCACCGAAACGGCGAAGCCCTGCAAGGCGGCATACTCCCTTACGAGCGCCAGCCCTAGGCCGCTGCCGTTGTATTTGCGCGTCGACGTGCTGTCGACCTGGAAGAACCTGTCGAATATGCGCTCTTTGTCCTCTTCGGCAATGCCGATTCCGGTATCGCGCATCACAATCCGCACGCCGCCCGTATCCTCATCGCATTCGACGATAAGGCGAATCGTCCCGCCGTCGGGAGTGAACTTGATCGCGTTGCTCGCCAGGTTTTCGAGAATGCGCGCCGTCTTCTCGTAATCGCCGTTTACAAGCGGAACGTCGGGCGCGACGCTCGTACCGAAGCCGACGTCGTACTTGCGGGCAAGCGGTGCAATGGTCGTGCGCACCGATGCTACGATGTCGCCAAGGTCCATCGGTTCGCACGTTGCCCTCACGCTCCCCGCGTCGGAACGTGCAATATCGAGCATGTTGTTGATCATGCTCAGAAGAATCTGGCTGTTCTTCTCGATCTCCTCCCACGAATGCCGCTCGGTTTCATCGCCCAACTGACTGCGCTCGCGAGCTATCTGCGCAAACGTGATGATAGAGGTCAGAGGCGTGCGAAGCTCGTGATTGACCATGGAAAGCAGGTCGGATTTGAATCGCATTTCCTGCTCGAGCTTCTCGTTGAGCTGCTCGAGCGCATCACGTTGCCGTTCGAGGGCGTCGTTCGCTTCGCGCAGATCAACCGTTCGATCGGCCACCTGATCTTCAAGGTTCGAATAGATGCCCTGCAGCTCTTCGGCCATGGTGTTGAACCGCATGATGAGCAAGCTGATCTCTTTGGCCGAGCGCCGCTCGTCAAGCGCCACGGCAAGCGTACCGCCCTGCATTTCGCCAAAAGCGGATTTCATACGATTAAGCGGGCGCGTTACGAACAGCATGGTAATTGCATACACGACAATGCCGATCAAAGTGGTGAGCAGCAGAAAATACACGACGTCGCGGATGACGTTTCCCTGCATGACCTGCTGCTGCTGTTCAAGCGGGATGACGATGCTGATGGCCCCGCCCACGGAATCAAGGGTCCAGCCTTCCTTCTCGTGCCCTGTGATATCGATTTCTCCAACCGGATCCCCATGGCACTCAAGACAGCTCGAATCGACTTCAAGGGCCTGAACGTAGCGGAACCGCTCTACGCCGCCGAACTCCGCAATGCCGTAATACTCGGTAATATTCGGATTCTCGTTGAATTCCGTCAGAGCCTCTTGTTCGTACTCGTCTGGTTCGCCCTGGTAATTGCGCGGATTGTAATTCGTGTAGCGAATCGTATAGTCGTTGTCTTTCGAGAAGATCGTACCGACGCTCTTGCCCACCACAGCGCAGTGCAAGCCTTTGAACTCGTAGATGCCATCGGATGTGTTGTTGATGGTGTACTGGGAGTTATCCATGAACTCCCACACCGCATCCATCTCGCGCGCGAACGTTCGCGCCTCTTCAAGAAGCGCCGCTTCGGTTTGTTCTTGCTGCGAATGAATGTCGAACGCCACGAACATGAAAAACGTAACGGCGAACACCGCAGTCAAAGCACCCAGGTAGATGGTTTTCAGGCTGATGTTTTTCATAGGCCTCTCGCATGAGATCGAGTTCGCCTTCCCGCAAGAAAGCGAACAATGATTCTCCCCCAACCCGAATAGTACAGCATCCGAGGGGATTGGGCTACAGGAAGCGAGGGGCCTCCGGGACTCGAACCCAAGCCCGGCATCGAATCCGATTTGCAGACAGGCGGTTTGCCCGTCGATTAATCAGGGCCGACACGCTCCCGATCAGCAATCCGAATCCCAAGTCATCGCCAAACGTTCCGCAAAGCCGCATCGATCCTGATTTATCGACGGATAATTTCGTCTCTGGCTTTTGCCAATGCGACTTATTATGTTAATGAGCGGCTTGATCCTGACGCGATCGCGTTAGGGAATTCTCGCGCTTCACAGCAAAAATGCAAGCACACGGCAGAGGCCCTACCTCATCCCAAAAGCCAGGAAGCCGACTTTCGCCGGCTTCCTGCTGTGCGACAACCTTTAGAGCGCCCGCAGGCGGTTACGCCAGAATCGCAGCCAGATCCTCTTCAGGGGTGCTGATCGGGCGGATGCCGAAGCTCTCGACGAGCACGTTCAGAACACCGGGCGACACGAACGCGGGAAGCGTAGGACCGAGGTAGATATCTTTGATTCCCAGATGCAGCAACGTGAGCAGAATGCAGACCGCCTTCTGCTCGTACCAGGAAAGCACCAGCGTAAGCGGCAGATCGTTCACGCCGCATTCGAACGCTTCGGCAAGCGCAACCGCTACGCGAATGGCGCTGTACGCATCGTTGCACTGACCCATGTCCATGATGCGCGGAAGTCCGCCGATGGTGCCGAGATCAAGGTCGTTAAAGCGGTACTTGCCGCACGCGAGGGTAAGGATGATCGAATCATCGGGAGCCTGCTGCACGAAATCGGTGTAGTAGTTTCGGCCCGGCCGTGCGCCGTCGCAACCGCCGACGAGGAAGAAGCGGCTGATAGCTCCCTGCTTGACCGCATCGACCACCGTATCCGCAACCGAAAGCACCGTGCCGTGGCCGAACCCGGTCATGAGCGTCGATCCTCCGTTGATGCCGGTGAACGTATGCTCCTCGCTGAAGCCCCCCAGCTCCCTTGCATGCTCGATGAGCCTGGAAAAATCCTTGTCGGCACCGATATGGGTCATTTCGGGGTATGCGACAACGCCGGTAGTGTACACGCGATCGGAATACGATGAGGCCGGCGGCATAAGGCAGTTCGTCGTGAACAAGATCGGAGCGGGCAGGTTGTCGAATTCTTTGCGCTGGTTCTGCCAGGCGGTACCGAAGTTGCCCTTGAGGTTTTCGTACTTCTTGAACTCGGGATACGCGTGTGCGGGAAGCATCTCGCCGTGGGTGTACACGTTCACGCCCGTGCCCTGCGTCTGGTCGAGCAGCAGCTTAAGGTCATGCAGATCATGCCCCGTGATGACGATGAACGGACCCGCTTCGACCTTCATCGTGACCTCGGTGGGCTCAGGCGTGCCGAACGCTTCGGTGTTCGCCCTGTCGAGCATCTCCATGCACGTGAAGCTCACTTCACCCACCTTGAGCACCAAAGGAAGCAGCTCATCCTGGGTTTTGCCGTTCGCAACAGCATCGAGACCTTCAAAGATGAACGCCGAAACCGATTCGTCGCGCTGCCCGAGCACGGCCGCATGATACGCGTAGGCCGCCATGCCGCGCAACCCGAACAAGATAAGCGATTTGAGCGAACGCACATCCTCTTGTGCATCCCACAGCTTCAGCATCGAATAGTCGGGGATGCTCGCGATCTCCGCCTCACCGGCCATGCGGGCTTTTTCGGCATGCACGCACTCGGTCAAACGATTGATCTCAGCATCGTCGAAATCCACATTGGTGAGCGTCGCGAACAGCGACTCCATCGCCAAATCATCGGTGGCCTCGGTGCGAACGCTTGGCTTTTGCTGCACCATCTCGGCCAGCGCGATGAGCGTACCGGTCAGCTCGTCTTGCAGAAGCGCGGTTTCGGCTTCTTTACCGCATGCCCCGGCATGCCCCGTGCAACCCGCGCACCCCGCCGTTTGCTCGCATTGAAAACAAAACATCTCGCCCATGGTATCTCTCCTCTCGGCCGACATGCGGATTCCCGCCGACCATCGAATTACCTCTTGCCTGGTAGGTAAAACCATAGGATACTGTTTCCAACATATCGGTTGTTTTTCCAACGGAAGGCATGAATGGACGACTATCTTCCCGTAATCAGTCGCTCACCCCTTTTCAAGGGAATTCTCGGCAACGAGATCGAAGCGATGCTGCAATGCCTCAATGCACAAACGAAATCGTTTAAGAAGGGCGCCTATCTGTTTCGCGTCGGAGAAACGACGACAACCATGGGCATGGTCCTCGAAGGCTCCGTTAGGCTTGAAAAGGAAGATTACTGGGGAAATCGCACCATTCTCGCCTCGATCGGTCCGGGACAGCTGTTTGCCGAAGTGTACGCCTGCGAGCCCGAACTGCCCTTCGATCTCAACGTGATCGCGGCGAAAGACTCCGTCATCTTGCTTATGGATGTGAGGCGGGTGACCACGCTGTGCACCTCTGCCTGCGAATTCCACACGAGACTCGTCCGCAATCTGCTCGCCTCCGTGGCGAAACGCGCGTATACGCTTACCCGGAAAATAGAGCATACGTCAAAGCGCTCGACACGCGAAAAACTGCTCTCGTACCTTTCCGATCAAGCCGAGAACGCAAAGTCGAACACGTTTTCAATACCCTTCAATCGGCAGGAACTCGCCGATTACCTTTCGGTCGATCGAAGCGCCATGTCGGCCGAACTATCGAAAATGCGCAAAGAGGGCATCGTCGATTTCGACAAGAACCGATTTACCATCTGCCATACCACCTGACGAGCCATGATGCCGTTCAGTCCGACGGATCGCACCAACCCGCACCGCAGGCGCCCGACCGCCCAAACGCAAAGCCCGCCAAACGAAGAATTCAGGAGAAGCCATGATCGACCCCCGAACCGCAGCCCTGCTCATCATAGACATGCAAAACGGATTCATCGACCACGATTCATCGCTGTGCGTCGCCGGCGCCGAAGCAACCGTTACCGCCTGTTCGAAAGCGCTTGCATGCGCACGCAGGCTCGGTATTCCCGTGTTTCACGTGTGCCGCGAATACGCATCCGATGGATCCGATGTGGAATCAACGAGGTTCGAAACCTGGCTTGAGGGCGGCAAACCCATCTCGAAGGCATGCGCGAAGGCGGACTCGCTCGATTTCCCCGAACCCCTTGCGCCGCAAGACGGCGATCGCGTTGTCGTGAAACCCCGATTCTCCGCCTTCTTCGGAACCGACGTAGACCAGACGCTTCGCAGCGAAAGCATCGGTACCGTGGTGCTCATTGGAACTACCACCCCGAATTGCATCCGCTCGTCATGCTACGACGCGCTATCGTTGGACTACAACGTGGTGATCATTGAAGATTGCACCTCATCGCGCTCGCCCGAGGTACAAGCGGCGAACATCGAAGATATGGCCCATATCGGAGCGCAGGTGATCGACCTCGAAACGTTTCTCGCCGAAGGGCTCGCATCGGTTCGCGATGTAGTCGGCGAGCATCGCGCGAAAATCGGAACCGTGTAGACACGCGCCGCCTGCCCGCCGTACGGCGGGCGCAGCCATGCCCCTATGCCCCGTCGATCTCCTCGCGCGGATCGTGCAGATCGTTCGGGGGCACGCGCACTTCCGAATATCCGATATCGCGGAGAGCCTGCGCGGTGCGCCACGGCACCGACAGGTCGTCGAATTTCGCGCAGTACTCGATGGCCTGCACGAGCGTGATGTTGTGGAACAGGTCGCCCATTGTATCGACATCGACGACCGCAGGAAGATAGAGCGCCGGCAACCCCAGCTCTGCCGCCTTATCGATGTAGGCAGGAAGCACTGTTTTGCCGTCCTTGTTGTAGAACACCCCATCGTGGCTCATCGCGGTATCCTTCGTCCACCCGATTATGGAAACGCCCATTTCCTGATCGGGGGATATCACGATCCCGCCACCGGGCGTGTCGCATAAGGCGTGAAGCTTGTCGAATCCCTCGACAACGACCGATCGCGGAAGCGCAGGCATGTCGGCGCCCATCGAAAGGATCGTGTCGAAGCCCATGTCGAACGTTTGCTCGAAAGCATGGTTGTAATGTTCGTCGAACGATGATCCTTCGTCGCAAATGATGCGAATGTCGCGTGGCCACGTACCCGACTCATCGAAAATACGTTGCATGACCTCGACGTTTTTTTGAGGCGTTGTCGAGATGACGAGCTCGTACTCGTCGATGACGCCCTCCTCGGTTGCACCGCGCGCCTCGAGCTCGGCAAGCGCGTCGCAGCAGATTTCCGCAACATCGAACAGCATGCAATGATACAAACCCGACGCCACATCAGGCTGAAACACGCCGTCCTTCAAGACGGTGAGACGCGTTTTCACAAGCCCCGCAATAGGCGGTTTGCTGAACAGCAACAGGGCGTTTCTACGTGTGGTCATGCTTGCTCCTTAATTGGTTCGGTTTGATTCGCGAGCGGAATTCGACAGCGCCGGTCTCGGGATCCATGCCTTCGATGATCGCAAGCGATTCCAAACGAAAACCTCTTTCGCGCAACGATCGACCCCTGGTTGAAAACCTTTCTCGATCGCCACCCCAATGCCCTCGATGGAAGCACCGGCATGCTGGCAAATGTCGATCAGGCCGTCGAGGGCGCAGCCGTTCGCCAAGAAATCGTCAATGATAAGTATATGATCTTCAGGGCCGATATACTTCTTCGACACGATCACATCGAAGATGCGCCCATGGGTGTACGACTGAATGCGGGTCACATACGCATCGCCGTCGAGGTTGATGCTTTGCGCCTTCTTCGCAAACACAACCGGCACCCCGAAGCATCGCGCAACTCCGCAGGCTATCCCGATACCCGAAGCTTCAATGGTCAGGATCTTCGTGATCAAAGCATCGCCGAACAGACGCTTGAACTCTTCGCCGCACGCATCGAGCAACTCGATATCGAGCTGATGATTCAAAAAGCTATCGACCTTGAGGACGCCGTCGTCTTTCACCACGCCGTCTTGCCTGATGCGATCTTCCAAAAGCTCCACTATCCGCCTCCGCTGATCTCCCGTGACGAACTCAAGTTTACCCGATGGATAAGGGCTAACCAAGAGGCTCCGCAGCAAATTCCAGTCCGCGGCTTGCGATCGATGCTCGGTTTCCTACCAGCACATGCCCTTCGGACTTTATGCTGGATAGAGCGTCACGAAGGGAGACCCATGCGTATCGGCAACCAGCACATTCTCACCGGAGCTGCCGCATCATCGCGCATCCGCCGCGGAATCCGCCTGTTCGGCACTTGCCCCATGACCCGGATGGTCGATTTTTGTTGCAAGCGGATGCTGCTTGAGAAACATCATGATGATCGCGCCCGCCAAAAGAAGCGGAATCATATAAGCGAAGATCGGAATCAGGGCATCGTTGTAGGATGATTTGATCCCTTCTTGCAATGCAGCCGAAAGGCCGTGCACGAACTCGGGCGTGATGGTGTCAACATCGACATGCTGCGATGGAGGAATGTTTTTTGCCAGCTCGGTTGCCAAGCGCGAGGTGAAAACCGCCCCCACCAAAGAAGCCCCGAGCGTTGACCCGATCTGCCTGAAGAAGTTGTTCGCCGCCGTTGCCGTGCCAACGATTTCGCTCGGAAACTCGTTTTGCACCACAAGCACGAGGATCTGCTGGCCAAGTCCTATGCCGAACCCCAAAACGAGCAGGGATGCGCCGGTCGCAACGAGCGATGTTCCCGCCGACAGATGCGACAGCAAAAAGAATCCGCCCGCCATAACGAAACATCCCGCTATGGGCATCCATTTGTATTTGCCGGTCTTCGAAGCAAGAAAGCCCGTCACAACGGCCATGAGCATTGCGCCGCCCATCATCGGCACGGTCATCAGGCCCGCCTGTTCGGGCATGAGCCCATCGACGATCTGAAAGTACGTGGGCAGATACGTCGTCGTTCCCATCATGCCGAGCATGATGAACAGACCGGCCGCCGTGCATAGCACGAAGTTGCGGTTCTTGAAGAGGTAAAGCGGGATGATCGGCTCCTTGGCGAACCGCTCGGCGAATACGAAGATGACGGCGGCAACCACGCAGGCGATGGCCAAACCGATGATGGCCGGAGAATCCCATGCGTACGTCGACCCGCCCCATGAGGCAAGCAACACAAGCGATGAAACCGATATCGCCATGAACACCATCCCGGCAATGTCTATCGACGGGCGCCTCTCGATGCGCGTCGGTTTCGGCAGAAATTTCGCTGCCGCTGCGATGGCGAGCAGGGCAAGCGGGACGTTGAACCCGAAAAGCCACCGCCAACCCGTCACCTGCACGAACCATCCGCCCAGAAGCGGCCCGAGCACCGTCGAGAGAGCGAACACCGATCCCATGACTCCCATGTACTTACCGCGTTCGCGAGGCGGAATGACATCGGCGATCGTCGCCTGGGAGAGAATGATGAGCCCGCCTCCCCCGAGGCCCTCAATGGCCCGGCCCACGATGAGACCTTCCATCGAAGTGACGAACCCGCAGGTGATCGATCCCGCAACGAAAACACCGAGCGCCAAGATGAGCAGATGCTTTCTTCCAACAAGATCGCCGAGCTTTCCGTAGATGGGCATCACGATAGTCGCCGCAAGAATATACGCGGTGGTCACCCATTCCATATGGTCGACCCCGCCCAAATCTCCGACAATGGTGGGAAGAGCCGTAGCCGTAACCGTCTCAGAGAGGGAACTGACGAACATGGCAAGCAAAAGGCCGGCAAAGATAGCCGCTATATCGCGCTTGTGTTTTTGAGTCGAATCCATACCGTGGCACTCCCGTCCGTCGCCTAGGAGTATCCACCCGCGCACATGCGCTCAACCTGTTTGTTGCCCAGCGGTACCGAACCGTAAACCTTGAGCAAATCGCCTCTTATTCGACAGCGACGAAGATGCGCTCCCGAGGTTTCTCATACGATTCATCGACGACGCCGCCCAAAGCGGTTTGCAGGTAGTTGACAAGGGCATCGGTATCGGAATACCCCGTCGTAAAGCCCGTTTTTTGGTATGCCTCCGCGACCGCATAATAGGTATCGCCGCCTGAAGTGATGAAGCTCGATGCAGCGATGGAGTATTCGTCATCGAGCGAGAAGCCCCTGCCTCCCACATCGAGAATCGTCACACGCGAGCCGGGATTTGCAGGAGCGTAGTACGTGGAGTTCGGGTATTGATCGCCGGTTTCGTACGGGGCCAGCGTATCGACTGCGTAGGCAATCCCCGCTACCTGGGGAAACCCGCCCGACGCTTCAGGCAGGCAGAACGTTGCCGCCTCGATGATCTCCAGCAGTTCCGACCCCTTTAGCGTTACCACATTGAGGCTGTTGTTGTAGGGAAACACCGTCATGAGCGTTTCCATGCTGACCTCCCCCGCCCCAATCGAGGCACGGATGCTGCCGCCGTTTACAATGGCACCGTCAATCGTCTGTCCGCTCGCCTGGTTTGCCTGCCAAAGCATGGCATCGGCCGCAAAATCTCCCAGATTGGTCTCCTGCGTGCGAACCCCGGGATCGCGTTCGCCATCCAGATCGACGTTCGTCACCCCGATCACTTCCGAGAGCTGGTTTTTCACCTCGTCATGGGTTGCCCGCACAAGATCGTCGGTCGCCTGATCTTTTCCTTCATAGGCACCGTAAGCAACCATCTCTTCGACAAACGATCCGTCTTCGCAGAGCACGACGCCGATATTTTCGGTATGACACCCCGTGCTCACCAAAAGAGACCCGTTAACCATCTCGTTCACGACCTCATGATCGTGCCCGTCGATAAAAACGTCGATGCCCTCGGTGTTGGCCAGAACGTCAAGAGAGCGATTCGGGGCGATTCCCCCGACGCTTCCCAAATGACCAAGGCAGACGACGATCGCGCACCCCTGTTCCCGCAACTCATCGACCTGCTCTTGCGCGCACCGATACATATCTTCGCCTGCCGCGAACGTAAGGCCCGCAACGTTTTTCGGACTCGACTTCGTTTGCGTTTCGGGAGTTGCAAGGCCGAACACACCGACCCTCGTCCCGTCGTCGAATTCGAACACCGCATTTGATCGAGCGAACGGCTCTCCTGTCGCATCCACGGTTACATTGGCCGCCAACACGGGAAAATCAGCTCGGCCGATAAGCTTTTCCAGATTGTCAGCGCCCCAATCGAACTCATGGTTTCCGATCGACATGGCATCATAGCCGGCCGAGTTCATGAAATCGATGGCCGCCCTCCCTTGGGAAAGGTTAACGAGCACGTTGTCCTGAATCGCATCGCCATCGTCGAGCAAAAGGACGTTATAGCCCTGCGCTTCGTAGTCTTTCTTGAGTTGCGCAACCGCCGCCATGCCGATAACGCCGGGGGACGAATCGGTCGGCTCTGCAGCCATGTCGTAGCCGTGCGTATCGTTGGTGTGGATAATAGCGAGCTTGCCTTCCGACTGCGGCTGTTCCCCGGACTGCGACGGGGCTTCGCTTACCGTGCAGGCCGAAAGCGACACGATGCCGAAAACAAGCGCGATAGCGCAGATGGCAGCGAACGCCCTTCTCGATAGCGCCTTTACCATAACGATTCCCTTCGCCGTGCCGAATGCGGCGCTGCCGCCCGAAGAAAGCGACGACGCGAGCCGAAAAGCACGATTCGGCGCTTCTTCCCTTTTGCGCATTATCCCATCTCTCGAAGCGATATTCTCCGACGTTTCGGGGAGCGCCCTTCGCATAGCATTCATGAGGTGCCTGACGCAGCAGAGAAAGCGCCGCCCAAACGATCGGGCAGACCCCAATGACCCCTATGGCAACAACCGCCCACAGAGAACAGCCCGGTTTTCGGGCTGCGGCAGCATGCGGTTCGGCGAGGCAAAACCGAAGGCCCAGCCTCGCCGAAGAAGGTCGCACGTGCGCTATTCGTGCGTCGTTAGATTGAGGCCGATGATACCCGCCCCGATCAGAAGAATGCAGATGATCTTTACTGCACTTGCCGGTTCTTTCAGAAACACGATGCCGAGTATCGCGGCTCCGACAATCCCAATGCCCGTCCATACCGCATAGCCAACGCTTAGGGGCAGAGTCTTAAGAGCATGGGCCAAAAGCCCGAAGCTGATTATCATGCCGATGATGGTAAGGATGCTCGGCATGAGCTTGCTGAACCCATCGGACAACTTGAGCTGATAGGCCCAAAACGTTTCGAACAGCCCGGCAATGATCAAGATAACCCAGTTCATGAAAAACCACTCCCAACAAAAAAGCATGCGCTCTCCCCTATCTTCTCAGGCCTAACGATAGGGGCGCACATGCTTTGTTTCTTGATCTACCCGGCGGCAGATAATTAAATTGTCCGACTATTCTACCCTTTTAGGTAACAGCTAACTATACTGTTCGCAAAAACCGCATAGCTCCTGATCGGCAGGCGTCAGAGGTTCATTGGAACGAAGGTTTCTACCGCAGAAGCGCCCGTAGCTGCTGCAACTGAGCGCTTCCAGCCGAGTTCATGAGCGCAACGACGCCGCTTGGCTCTCGATGCCCGATCGCGCCGCGCCAAGAGTGCTATTTCGCCACAAGGACAGGAATATCCGCCCCATGAAACACCTTGTAGCTCACGCTTCCCATGTACTCCTTGAGCCCCGAGAGGCCGCGATTGCCCAACACGATCAGATCGTAGTGCCCGCTGCTCGCCAATTTCAAAAGCTCGGAGGCGGGCGCCGTGCCCGTAAGCAGCAGCGTATTCGCGCGATCGCCCAAAGGCTCGATCTTGTCGTGCGTCTTGCATAGCGTGTCTTCCCCGTCTTCAATCATCAGATCGGTGATCTCCTTGAAGCTGATCGCCTGCGTTTCATTGAGCAGCGGAATCGGCACCACATTCACGACGTCGATAGCCGTTTCAGTGTTAGGCACCGCGATATCGAGCGCCAAATCGAGCGCCTTTTCAGCGAGATCGGAACCATCATATGCTACAAGAATCTTTTTGAGAGCCATGCCGTCCCTTCCTTTCATAACCAGAACCGGCGCTGCTGCACCGCTTGCCCAACCTTGCCTTTCTCGTCAGCCACCAAACAGGGCTAACTCATTCAGTATATCGCGCCGAACTGTTCATGGTTTGTTACAGACATCCAACGGTTCTGGCAATTTCGTTCATGCAACTTATTATATAAGTATGGAAGATCATCCTCACATGCGAAAGGAACTCCATGCAGTACAAACCCACTGATTCAACCGAGCGCCAGCTGCTTCGGAGCCTCTCGTACTTCAGCGTCAGGCTTAAATACGTCGAGCGAAAGAGCTTTTTCGGCCTCTCGGGCCGCCAAGTCCTGTTGCTTGCTTCGCTCTGCTCGTTCGATGAGCCGCCTTCACTCACCGAGCTCTCTGAAGCAAACGGCGCCTCTCATCAGAACATCAAACAGATTCTGCTCAAACTCGAGCGTGCCGGCTACGTTACTCTCAGCATCGACGAAAACGATAGTCGCACATTATCGGTGGAGCCGACAAAAAGCGGGCGAGAACTCGCGCAGCTCTACGATGAGAAGATCGGCGACGTAATTGACATGCTGTTCGAGGACATCCCCGAAAAAGATGTTGCCACCTGCGTTGATGTTGTGGAAAAACTACGGGAAGGACTTAAGGAGCTAATCTAGATCAGACCGAACCGCTCGAAACCCCACAGAGGCATTCGGTGGAAAAACCTCGGCAAGGCTTAAGCTCGCTCCTCCGTTTAGAAAATCCAAAAGCAAAGAAAACGCTGGCGACGTCTTCGGTTTCTGTACGCACTTTACGTGCAGGAAATGGCGAAGACGCAATTCCAAAGCGATCGTTCGTTTCCAATCTCAAGCGTCACTCCCCATGCGGGGAGTGACGTACGAAATATGATAACCATGGAAAAGCAGGCGTTATTTCAACCCGCACTCCCCATGCGGGGAGTGACCCCCGCCTGTTGCAACAAGGGGCCGAACGTTTCAATTTCAACCCGCACTCCCCATGCGGGGAGTGACCGTTTTCTCACGTTTTTGGGGCGCGCTTACTTTTGATTTCAACCCGCACTCCCCATGCGGGGAGTGACCTCGATCACGCCGTTGTGTTTTTCCACGTGGGCGATTTCAACCCGCACTCCCCATGCGGGGAGTGACAAAGCCTATGCTGGGCCAGTTTCTTGGGTACTCAAATTTCAACCCGCACTCCCCATGCGGGGAGTGACCAGATCGCGCGTTATGAGAGCTAACCCAATGCAATTTCAACCCGCACTCCCCATGCGGGGAGTGACGTTAACGTCCAAGGCTTTGAGGATGACATAAAATTTCAACCCGCACTCCCCATGCGGGGAGTGACTGCAATATTTTGTATTACTCTCAGGCTATCCCACAACATAAGGGATATCCCCTAATCTTATTGGCTTTCAGATCGGTCAAATTAAACCAAGACGGCATGATTTCGGTGCGAAGCTCCTGCGCGAAGCCCTGTTCGCCCCATGCTCGCACCGAGCGTCACAAGGAAAGGAAACCTTCTGGATCGTATGATGGCTTTGCACCGATGTGTTCGATTTTCGTACGATACGAGTTGCCAAGATAGTAAAACCTTAAACTATCCCTATCCTGGTCAATGAGCTTTATCAAATCATTTCTAATGCGCGCCATCGTGGCGGCGTCGGCATCGCATTCAAATACCGAGTTTTGCACGCGCTGGCCGTAGTTTACGCAATGTTTAGCCACCTTTCTCAAACGACGCCTTCCGTCAGCATCTTCCGTATTGACATCATAGGTAATCACCGTCAGCACAGCACGCCTCATTTCCACATGAATGGGGGATAGCCATCCATATCCCCTCTCAGAGCCCTAGCAAGCAGGAGCGCTTGAACATGGGGGACCAAGCCCCAGGGGATTTTCTCCTTGAGAAACGGATGAACGATCGTATCCCTCTTTCTTTCCTGCCATGAATCGAATAGCGCTCTCCTGCCATCGTCGCTCAATCGCACCTCTCCCGACTCTCGGTAGTCGAAGCACGTGGGATCGATGATTCTATTATTGATCGCCGAGATAACAAATCGGTCAACCATGACGGCTCTCAGCTCCTCCATAAGATCAAGGGAGAGGGATTTGCGTCCTGGTCTATCGGCATGGAGGAACCCGACGTACGGATCGAGACCCACCCCCTCGAGCGCTGCCGCACAATCGGTGGCAAGCACCGTGTAGAAAAGAGAGAGCATGGCGTTCACGGGATCAGTCGGAGGTCTTCGTCGTCTTGCTTCAAACGTAAATGATTCTTTATGGCGCAAAATCAGCTCGTCGAATACTCCGAAATACCTCGATGCAGCCTCGCCTTCGATGCCTCGAAGGGAATCCAGGGAATCGCATCGACCGATTTCGGCAATCGATGACCCTAGGGCAGCCGAAGCAAGCTTTAGCCTTTCGACATCAACTCTCATTCCATGGTCTCTCGTAGCCCGCTCTAGGACCCAGCGCGAGTTATAGAGCTTGCCGATAATGAAACTCCTCGCCAACTCTAAGCTCCGAGCGTCGTCTTCCGAGCAAGCATATTGGGTTTTTCGCAACAGCACGTTCCCGCGATCTTCCCCATGTACGCCTGCAAGATACCTTCCTTTAGGGCTGAAAAACGAAAGAGCGATGCCGCGCTCTGCGCAAGCTCCCATCAAACTCGGGCTTGCGCCCCGATACGAAAAGCATAGGATTCCTTCGATCGTATGGAGCGGAATACGGCCCAGCTCTTTCTCGTTTTGCCGTATAACCGCATTCTCCCCATCGAGCCCAATGTACGCATCCTCGGTAAACACGTATAGCGTATTGAGCAAGTGCCTCATAGCGCATCTTCCCCTATCCGAGCGGCGATGTATTCCTTCACTGATTGCCGCTGCTGCAGCTTCGGAACGCAGATGTCGAAAAGGGAGCACGCGCGGCATGCCGCATTTGGTTTGACTTTCGGGGTATGCCTTCGCGCGTAAAGCCGGTGCATATCTGCCACCTTCTCGATCACTTGACTTCGAAGGGATGCATCGAACTCAACGCGCTCGCGCGATTTTGTCTCTCCGTAGAACAGATAGCCGACGGCGATATCGCTTCCGAACATCTCTTCCAAGCACAGCACCTGCGCGCATAGCTGCAATCGATCGATATCCGTTGCTTTGCTGCGACCTCGCTTGTACTCGACAGGACATTCTCTCCATAGGCCATCCTCCCCGAAGAGAGGATGGCCATCCTTGCTGCGATGAAATTCGACAACGTCGCATTTGCCCGAAAGCCCCAGCTTAGCCGAAAAGACCGATAGGCTTCGCACGATCAGTGTGTCGCCCCTACGTTCTCGAAACGCTTCATCGTGCGCACGTTCGTGCATGATGTCGCCCTGAACCGTCAAGATATTCTCAGCCCAAACCTGTTCGATATGTATAAGCGCCCACTGCCGGCGGCAAAACGCAAAATGCTGAATACCCGACAAGGCCAAGTAATCGTCCTCGGCATACATCGGCTACACCATCTTGATGCAGGTCACTCCCTCGGGAATTGCCGACTCGTCTATGCTGATACCCTCATAATCGTTGATGGAACGAGGCGATTCCACGCCTTCTTTCTTGGCGATGCTAATGGCATCGAATAGCTTGTACGACGGCGCATTTCCCAGCTCGCTATCATGCTTGAACACGATGAGCCCCCGCACCGACATCTTGCCGCGGGCCGCCGAATGGTCATGTTCGAACATGTTGATTACAGCATCCCATAACAGCTGAAGATCCTCTTCGGAGAAACCGGTGGTCTTCCTTGCAAGGTTAGCCGACACATAGCCTTCGCAGCGATAAAGAGCGTACGGCACGATGTATTTGCGCCCCATCTCCGTCCCCTTTTTCGCAGCGTCGTCGTCGGTCGTTATCGCAACGCGCGTGATGGTGATCTCCTCTGGGATGATGGGGTCGACGCTTCTCGCGAACGTGAGCTGCACCGGGCCGCGCACCTGGCCGCAATTGAGGGCGCCTTTGACGAAAGTCGTCATAACCGCGCCGAACGTTCTTACATCGTAAAACGTTTTGCACATGAAATCGCGTATCTTGCCATCGATTGCAGGATCGTCTTTCTTGAGCTTCTTGATGTCTTTCGCGTCTACCCCCAATTCCGCGAGAGCTCTGTTGTCGCTCGAGTTGAGCGAGACGCCGTCCTTGATGTATATCTCGAAGCCCGTCGAGCCCTCCTTGACGGTTTCGACGTAATTGCGAATCTTGCGCTTCAAGCAAACGTCGGTTACAAGCCCGTAACTTGTTTCCGGGTCGATACGCGGCATATTGCCGGCATCGGGATCCCCGTTCGGATTGCCGTTCTCAACGTCGAAATAGACAACGAAATCGTATCGGTTTTCAATCGGCTTGCTCATGGCTTATGCCTCCTGTTCGTCTTCTTTTTTCGTATAGCGATCCTGGACCTGCTGGTAATAGCCCAAAACAAACGAGCCTTGATCCTCAAGAGAGAGCCTTTTCGGAAATGCCTGCATCTTGTCGCACAGGGTACCTACTTGCTTTTCATAGTGAACGGCAAGTCCTTTTCTGTCTTGCGATATTTTTTGCAGATGGCTCCCAGCAAGCTTGATAATCAAAGGAAAGATGCTTGCCGGAGTCGACGCGGCAGAATCGAAATACGTTGCCTTGATAGTTCTCTTGATTGTCGGATTCGCCGCCTCCTGTATGCTCTCCAGTATCGCAAACAGCCTTCCCAGCACATACGGTGCATCATCTCTATCTTCGTTGAGCGACACGGTAACAACCTCCTCGCTTTGATGGTAGTTTTTAATAAGACACGCTTTCAGAATTGCCGCACGCCCTCGTGTGACTTTTCGCGTTCGTTGCTCGTCGTTGTCCTGCGATGCCCGTACGCGAAGAAGCGCGTTGCTGAAGAAAGCCTCTGGATAACGCAGGTCTTCGATGATGGATCGCATGAGCGCTCCACCCAGCACCGAACTTGCCGCAGGATCGCGCGCATTCGGGTTAGCTGTTTCTGCAAGCAACCGGTATGGCGATAGGTATCGCCTTTCGTATGAGGCGTGCACTATGTCGAGTCGCTTATAGTGATTGCCTACGTTGCCGATCATCGTGCCGAATGTATCCCGCAGGAAGAAACGCACCGACACACGCGCAGCATTAGGAGCAAGCCCGAGCACGTAGAAGGTCGCATCGACATCGACCTCCCGCGACAACAATCCCTTTTCGAGCTTCTCCATGATCGCATCGATCAAATCGTCCGGGTTCGTTTCCTCGTCATCGATCGAAGGGGCCCCTAATGCTTGAGAAAACATGCCTGAACACGCTGCATCGTTTTTTTCCGCCCAATACACGACCGTCGTATCGCCGAGCCGAATATGATGCTTGCGATCAGCGAGCAGGTAGTTGAGCGCCGTCGTGTAGGCGAAGGTTGCATATTCGCTGACCGGTGCATTGAGGCCCTGCTCTTCATCGCGTCCGTAAGATTCGAATGCTCGAGAATTGAAACCGACGAGAGACGCTCCCATCGACTGGGCACCGACAACTCCCCTGATCGACGGGTGTAAGCGGGCAATCGGAGCTTTTTCGCCCGTTACGAGGCACGTCATGACAACCGCACCGTCAGAAGGGCTCGCATACGAACGATCCCATGCATTTTTGATAACGGCATCATCAAGCACTTCGCGTCCGTTCACCCGAAACGCGAGATTTCCCCCGGCCAATAAGCCTTCGCCTGCCTCTTTGACTGCCGCGTGGTCAAGAGCATTCTCGGGTTGCCACGATTCGAAGAACGCTTTAACGGCTAAAGCAGCATCGGACTGCAGGTCTCTCAAGAATGCCAGGTGCTTTTCCTTCGATGCGGAGAAACACTGCAGCGACCGTTCCGGCTTACCTTTTGCGTCGATGCCGAGCAGGTAGCTCGCGTTGTCGCACAGAAGGTTGGCTTCAACGCCCGACGATCTCTTCGCTTGCTCAGGCACCATTCTTGGCCACCCGCGCTTCTCTTCGGCAGGCAAAATGTTGAGAAGCTCTCCCCCCGATGTCAGCTCGAGCATGAAAGCGATGTTGCGGGGACACCAACCGGGCGGAGCCACGGAATCGGGATCGTCTTCGAGCAGCTGCTCGTAATATTCCACGAGAGATTGGAGGATCATCTGAACACCTCGCTCCCCGATACATCGATAACGCCATCGCGCATCACAGCCCGAAAGAACATGGGAGTGATGTTTCGAGTGTCCGAATAATCCATGTCGTACAACATGAGCCCGAAATCGCGTTCGCCCTTTCCCTGGTAGAATCCGCTCGGGGGCTGCGAACCCTCGTACGCTCTGAAGTGGGCAGGAAATTCCCTCGTGCCGAAATACGGCATCGAATAGCACTGTCCTCTTTCCAGCCTCCGCCGAATGATGTCCTTGAATTTGCCTGGATTATCTTCCGGTTTCGCCCGATCGGTAAGTTCGAAATGGGCCTCGAGCACGTAACGCACATCGGTCAGGATGAGCGAAGCTCGCTGCTGGATGTCTTCTTTCGTGTTTATCGAGGGAGTTTCGCCACCGTTTACCATGTAGCTTTTTATAGAACTAGCAAGAGCTTTCGATTTCACTTCGTTACGGCGAACGTTTGTGAATCGTATCGGATTGAGAACATGGATGCGATCGATGGTATAACGAAGCCCAGGATGCCAGTAGATGCTTTCGAGAAGGCCCCTCGCCGCGCTCGGCGTGATCACATCGTACGTTACTCTTTCTACAGATAGCTCGGGCCTCGTGAACAGCGCGCGATCCCCCCATACTTCAACCTGTATTCCATATGCCATAAGGACACCTCCTTTCTTTTTCTTGAAATTGTTTTTGATCCATTCGTACACTGAATGCAAAACGCATAGGCCCTGAATCCGTCCCCGCGCTTTTGTCGGCTCGCTTCAAATCAAGTTTTCCGATTTCTTTGTATTCGGTTATCAAGGTACGGAAACACGAAACTATCTTCAGAATCTAGGTTGATTCGAAAGACCTTTGCACCTCGTGCACTTCCTAGAAGAACAGCCCTTTCCCCTCTTCAGAGACACAATCCAAACCGGTTTTTTCGCTGTACCTCGCCTGATCCAGCAGAAGGTACATTCCCTTCGCAACGGCTTCGACGGCACCTGCGCGCAACAATGCCTTGATATCCTGGTCGTAAACACCAACCGAATACCTGCCGATACGACGCAGTGCGTTGCGCGACGCATCTTCTCGCCGTATCGCCGCTATATCCTCGGCAATTTCATCGGCGGGTACGACAACGGACACCGACCCGTCCTCGATCATCTGAAAATCTTGAGCAGCTCGCTCGAAAGGGATCGATCTTATATTCTGGTATCTCGATAGGCTCGATAGAACGTGGTTCGCATCGAGATTATCCCTCCGCAATCCGTACAACTCGGTAAAGTAGCTCTCGATGATTTCGAGCGAACCGATGTCGCATGCGATTTCATCATCGCCTGAACCCCCATCGGCAATCGAGCCTTCGGGATCCGAAGTTTCGCCAAGCCGCCGCAGTATCCCTCGCGCGATCGCCGCTTTCTGCTCAAGATCGGATGGAAGCGCATACCGCTCGCTGGGCGCAAAGAGGTGCACCAGGCTACTTTCCGCCGATGCGCGCGCATTGCGATTCACCCGTCCCGACGCCTGTATCATGCTGTCTATGCCCGCAAGCGCACGATAGGCTACGGGAAAATCGATGTCGACTCCGGCCTCGATCAAGCTCGTCGATACAACCCGGCAGGTCAAGCCGCTTGCCAAACGTTCGCGTATCTCTTTGAGAACGCGGCTTCGGTGGACTGGGTGCATCAGCGTCGAAAGATGATACGACCCTTCGTCATCAAGCAATCCGTATACGATTCCCGCCTGCCTTCGGCTGTTCACGATGCACAAGACTTGATCATGCCCGTTCATGCGAGCAGCGAGATCCTCATCGGACAGAGATGGAACGTAGCGATACGTCACGCGCTTGAGCTTCCGGGCAAGACCAGCCGGATCGGCAACGATCTCGCGCACCGCACAACCGTACTCGCCGAACAACCCATTCAACGAAGGCTGTGTTGCCGTGCAAAGCACAACCGTGCAACCGTAATGCCTGACCAACTCTGCCAACGCCCTCACGCAGGGAAGCAGCTGCTTGGTGGGAAGCATTTGCGCTTCATCGAGCACAATTACACTGCCGGCGATGTTGTGAAGCTTTCGGCACCGGGAAGTCTTGCTTGCATAAAGCGATTCGAAAAACTGTACATTGGTGGTTACAACCACGGGGGCATCCCAGTTCTCCGTTGCCAGCCGCAGGGCTCCGCCCTCGTCTTCATGTTCATCGAAATCGAAATTCGCATGATGTTCCAGTACGTTTCTCGCGCCCAGCACTTCGCGAAACACAGCGGCGTTCTGCTCGATAATTGAGACATATGGAAGACAATAAATAACGCGACGTGCACTCGACGCTCCCGACGTCGCATGCCTGAGGGCAAACCGAAGCGATGCATACGTTTTCCCACCACCCGTTGGAACGGTTAGGGAGAAAACGCCTGGCGCTTCCTCTGCGGCACGCGCGCATGCGTCGAGAATCGAACAGCGCACTTCGTTGAGCGGAGTTTTCGGAGGATAGAACGATTCGAGCTTCTTCTCGAGCTTATTGCAAAGCTCGCTCAACGTTTCCGCGGACAACCCTTCGCGCGCATCGCCGCTCATAAAGCGTTCGGTACAAAGAAAATCCGCATCAACCAGGCAGGAAAAAATCATTCGAGTTAAAAACGCCAAAGCGAAGCACTCTTCCGAAGGCTCGAACGATTGAGCGAAGAATCGCGGCGTATCGGGCTTCTGGAGGTCGATTTCACCTCGAAAGGCTTCGTAGGGCTGAATGCCTCCTTCTGCGGCCTTCAGCAAACGTCCATGAAGCGTAGGGTCGCCTGGCTCATCCGCCTTCGTGCCACCGTCGGGAAGCCCACCATGGTGCCCCGCAATGCAATAAGCGAGCGCAGATAAACCGAGTTCGTCAATCTCGTAGGCACCGGCAGTCGAATGGTCCACAACGGGGCCGCCCCCAAGAATTCGATGCTGGAATGCATCGGAGTATTTACCGATGTCATGAGCAAGCCCTGCCGCGTAAGCCCAAGTTTCGGCTCCAAACACGCTCGCGAATTCCGAAGCCATTTCCGCTACCTCGTGCAAATGATCGGCAATGGATTCCTTGCGACCATCTTCGGGACGCACATGCGCACAATATACCATTGGACTCCTTTTGTAGAAGCGTCAATGTCTATGATTGTACAGCTTATCTTTATCTTTTATCGATAAAAGTTACCCGCAGATCAATACCCCATCTCGTGCAAACGTTCGTCGTCGATGCCGAAGTAGTGCCCTATTTCATGTATGACCGTCTTCCCGATCTCTGTAACCACTTCCTCGCGCGAGCCGAAGCTGCGTTCGTGAGGGCCTTTGAAAATAGTGATCACATCGGGGATATCGCCATCGTAATAGCCATCCCGCTCGGTTAGCGGAATGCCGTCGTAGAGCCCCAAAAGCTCGCCTTCGTAGAGAGAGCCGCCCAAAGAGTCAGGCTCATCGAGGGTTTCGAAGTGGTATTCATCGGGCTCGTCCTCCATGACGATGGCTACGTTTTCAAGCGCTTCGATGAATTTTTCGGGGATCGATTCGAGGGCTTCCTCGATCACGTTCTCGAATTCTTGATCGCTCATCAGGTACATCAGCCATCACTCCTTGCTTGCGCATCGTATGATGCGGCTCATCACCGACAAACCGTCGCGTGGTAGTATTGTACCCGAAGCGCCAGGAACCCGCGCATCTGCGCATAGAGCGCTGCACGCATACGACCCGATCGGATAGACCCCATGCACTACCTTATAGATGGCTACAACGTTACACGGCGAGACCCGGCCACGAAAGACCTCTCGCTTGAAGAGCAGCGCACCGCACTTGAGAAAAGGCTGCGCCTCGGCACGCCGTCTTTGCCGGGGAAAACAACCTATACGATAGTCTGGGATGCCGCCAGCGGCGCTGGCGCCACCTCCGCAACCGCCCATGCGCATCCCCGATCGGAATACACGCGCCTGCCAACCGCCGATGACGCCATCGTCGCGAAAGCTCGCCGAGCAACCGAGCGCATCGGCGTAGTCACATCCGACAACGAACTCGCTAACCGCTGCCGCTCGGCCGCGTTGCACGGCGTCGACATCGTGCCCTCGGAAAGGCTTTTCGCTCAGGCAAAGCCGGCGAAAAAACGCGGCAGGAAAACACCCATGCCCCGCGATATCGGCATCCCCGCAAACGCAAACGAGATCAACCGGGAATTGAAGGAACTCTGGGGAATCGACGACTAGCCCGATCGGCCGCCGCCGTTCGTCGCAGCCACCCTCATGACTCGCATGGCTTGCGACCTTCGGGGCAAACCTCGCCGCTGCCCGAAGCGAACCGAGCAAGGGGGTTCTCAACCATGCATGGAGATTCCTGCATTTCCAAGCCGCATCATCGCATTTGGAGTAGAATCACTATTTACTTTGATTATCTAAGCATTAAGGAACCGAAGGCCCCATTGCACCAAGCCCGATGCGAGCCTTCGACAGCAGGAGGCAACAGTGGGTTGTGCGTTAGTAGGATGCGGGAAAGCGATCCCCGCACTTGAAGTTGAAAACACGGCGCTTGAAGCGCTTGTGGATACCAACGACGAATGGATCACCACCCGCACGGGAATCAAATCGCGACGCATTGCAGTTGAAGAGTCGTCTGCCGATCTTGGCGAAGCAGCCGCACGGCAAGCTCTCGGTTGGACCGAAGGCGGCCACAGCGAACGTTCTTTTGCTCCCGAAGAAATAGACCTGATCATCTGTGCAACCGTCACACCCGACTCCATCGTTCCCTCGACCGCCGGACTGCTCCGCCGCCGCCTCGGTCTCAAAAGCGCCATCGCCTTCGACGTCAACGCAGCCTGCACGGGCTTTATCTACAGCGCGACTGTCGCCGAAGCCATGATGGCGGCCTCCGCGCCAAGCGCGGACGGAAGCGCAGGCCGAAATCCCATTCGCCGGGCGCTCGTCGTGGGAACCGAGCGACTCACCCGCCTCACAAACTGGGCGGACCGCAATACGTGCGTGCTGTTCGGCGATGGTGCCGGCGCAGCCGTGCTCGAATGGGACGAAAGCCGCCCTGGCATACTGGGCAGTTTCATCGTCAACGCAGACGATGACGAGAACGCCCTCACCTGCCCCCTCTCATACGGCACAGATCTGCCCTTCGATGCACAGGGCGTCTCGTCGCAATCCCCCGCGCTGAAAGACGCCTCGGCCATCCGCATCGACGAAGAGCTTGCCATCCGCGAAGCCGTCGAATCAGGAAACCCGCGGCAAACGCTGCGCATGAACGGGCCCCACGTGTTCAAATTCGCAGCAGAAGCCATGACCGAAGCCGTCCATCGATCGCTCGATCGAGCAGGTCTTTCTCTTGATGATATCGCCTGCATCGTCCCCCATCAGGCAAACGAACGCATTATCAAATACGCAGCGAAAAAACTGCACCTTCCGATGGACTTCTTCCAGCTCTCCATCGCCGAAGCGGGCAACACTTCGGCCGCAAGCGTCCCGATGGCGCTCGCCGACGCCTACGCCGAAGGGCGCATCAGGCGGGGAGACAAGGTGATTCTCGTGGCGTTCGGCGGCGGATTCACCTCAGGCGCTATCGTGTACGAGGCCTAGGCCTCTCTCGGCAGATACCGATTCGCCTTCGGCGAAGCTTCGCTGCAGCACCGCACAGGACTATGCTGGATCGCGCACGCTATCCGCTTGCTGCGGTGCAGCTGCGTTTCGTCTAGACGGGATCACGCCTTCCTACGCAACGTATAGGCGAAAAGGATCGCCGCCACAAGGCCGACTGCCGCAATTCCAATCGCAATGGCAAGCGTATGGGAAAATCCCGCTGCATACGCATCCGCCTTGGATAAGCCCGCTGCAGTTCCCCGCAGCACGTCAGATGAGAGGACTCCGACAAAAAGCGATGGCCCGATTGCCGAACCAATTTGCACGAAGGTCGAGTTAATAGCCGCTCCGTGCGAGTACAGTTCAGGCGGAAGCTGATCGAGAGCAGTCGTTTTCGCAGGCGTCGTTGCAAACCCGAGCCCCGCATACGCCACCGCGCAAAAGGCCACGACAAGGCCGGTCTGCATGGTCTCGCCAAAAAAGCACACGCCCGCCAATCCGGCGAGCGAGAGCGCAAACCCAAGCGGAAGCAGCGGCCAAGCACCCCGCTTGTCGAACAGCCTGCCACCTGCAAGCGCGCATATCGCATTGACCAGAACGGGCGCAAGCAACAGCAAGCCTGCGAAGAAGGCCGTATGGCCGAGGGCTCCCTCGAAATACAAGGGCAGAAGCACGCTCAGGGAAAATGAGATCATCATGCCCACCATGACGAGCAAAAGCCCTATGGTGAATCGGGGATGCCCGAAAGGACGAAGGTTGAGAAGCGGTGCTTTCGAGGCGAGCTGCCGATGAACGAACAGCGTCAGAATCACAGCCGCAGCCCCAAGTGCGCAGGCGGCGGGAGCGAGATCGTGGGTGATTTCGCTCAGCCCGTATACAAGCGATCCCAGACCGAGCAGGCTGAAGGCGGCGCTTGTGAAGTCAGCCGAAACCTGCTTTCGAGGTTCCACATCGTGCAGCAAGAAAAACCCCGCAACGAGCAGAACCGCCGCGAGGACGAACGGCACGAAAAACATAGCGCGCCATCCGAAATAGGTAAGCATAAAACCCGATGCAACGGGGCTGATCGCAAGGCCAAGCGCGATGATCCCGCTGTTCATGGCAAGGTGGACGCCAAGGCTTTCCTTCGGGATGACGATCATGATGACGCCCGTCACCGTCGGAAAGAAAAGCCCCGTGCATACCGCCTGCAACAACCTGCAAACGAACAATGCCGGGAAACTAGGTGCAAGCATGGCCAGACCGCTGCCCAGCGCAAGAGCTCCTCCCCCAAGAAAGAAAACCACGCGCAACCCAAACCTCTTCAGCAAAAACGCCGCAAGCGTAACGCTTGTCGCAGCCACAACGAGATACCCGACCACAACCCAGTTTGCAACGGAAAGCGTAAGAGAGAACTCATCTGCCAGCTTCGGCAGCGATATACTCATCATGCTTTCGCTGAACGAAGCCGCAAAAGAGCAGGCAAGCAGAACAGGGACTACCGCCTTGCTCGCGTTCGCAGTTGTTTTCCGGGGATTTTGCATGCACATCCTTTAGCCATAGCCCGAAACGCCCGGCATCTTGCCAAGATCAATACGAAAGGTACTACCAATTGGTAGGTATCGGGACATGCGCGGCAAGCCGTTGCAGACATGCAACGAATCGGTTGCCAAACCGCGGGAGGGCAGTTTTCAAGTTCCGTCCGTCGGCAATCCCCGCTTTTGCCACGTCGCATGCGTAGAGTTCACCTCGCTGAACTCAGAAGACATACAGGTTACATTCGAATGACGCGACGACCACGATGCAGGATGCCCGCCACACCCGCCCAGCGTTATCTGCAAGAATAAAAGCAACGCTTACCGGTCACAAGGAGATCGGCTCGCTTAGCAAACGCAATCGGAAGGAGCCTTTCCATGAAGGGTAATGAAAAACTCATCGACACGCTCAACTCTCTGCTCGAAGGTGAACTAACCGCAATCAACCAATATATCGTTCACGCAGAAATGTGCGAGGACTGGGGTTACGGAAAACTGAGCGGAAGCTTCAAGACGCGTGCCATCACCGAGATGAAGCATGCCGAGAAGCTCATCGAGCGCATCCTGTTCCTGGAAGGCACCCCCATCGTATCGAACCTCAGCGATATCAATATCGGCAAGGAAGTTCCCGAGCAGATCAAAAACGACCATTCCCTGGAAGTCGATACCGTCAAGGACTACAACGAAGCTATCGTGCTCGCCGGCGAAGTCCTCGATTACGCCACCCGCGACATCCTCATGGAAATCCTCAAAGACGAAGACCAGCATGTTGACGAGCTTGAAGAGCTCCAAGACCAGATGGACCAAATGTCGCTTCAGATCTTCCTCTCAACGCAGAATTAGCGCAAAATCCGCTCGACCGGTGCAATGCCAAGAACCGCATGCCTTCGGACATGCGGTTCTTTTGCGTCGAAGCCCTATTCGTCGTCGAGATACCGACGCAAACCCGCAAGATCCTCGACGATAATGGGCCTCAACTGCTTGGCGATATAGCCCCGCCCCCGCAAATGGGAGAGAGCATTTGTCACCGTATTGCGATGGGTTCCGATAATGCTCGCAAGCTCATCGATCGTGTACGGAATTGTCTTTCCGTCGCTTACCGCAAGGGAGTACAGCAAGCCCGCCAACCTTCTTACCCCATTCTCGAACGAAAGGTTCGCGATCTCCTCTGTCTGCGAATTCATAATCTGGAAAAGGTATTCGATATAGGCAAGATAATAATCGGTATGCCCGTTGCAGAACGCAAGCAGGTCATCGGAGTCGATCGCAAGCAGCTCGCAATCCGTTGCAGCCATTGCCGTCGACCTGGTTAGGCGATTACGTTTGAATCCCTGGAACCCGAACTGCGTCCCAGCCGTATGGTAGAACAGCGTCTTCTCGGCGCCCTCGCGCGATGTGAGGTACAGACGCACAACGCCGCTGATCAAGTGATACGTAAAACGATGTCTTTCCTCTGCAAGAAAAAGACATTCGCCCTTTTCCACTCTCTTCACGGCAACAGGAATCTCATCTTGCGCAAGAAGCTCCTCGGTTGTGAACACGGCCGAAAACCTATCGGCATCGATAAACTGGGGCAGCACCATTTCGCACATCCTCCCACACCCTCAACCGCGGGCGCCGATGGCGATTCGGCACCCGCGCGTCTCTTTAGCAATAATACACCGAAGGCTTCGTCTTCTCTTCGGGCAGCAAGACCTCTGCCCCCCTTTCCGCAATCGCCTTGGATATATCGCTTTCTGGATCGCTGATATCGCCGTACACACGGGCTTCCGCCGGACAGCTGCATACGCAGAGAGGCTCTTCCCCTTGCTCAAGACGAGGCCTGCACAAATCGCACTTCACCGCGTGGTTCGCTTCTTCATCAAGCGCAGGAGCACCATAGGGGCACGCCTGGACACAAGTCCCGCACCCGATGCAAACCTCGGGATCGGATTCGACGATGCCGTCTTCCTCGCGCTTATGCATGGCTCCCGTCGGGCAGTTTGCAACGCACAACGGGTTTTCGCAATGATTGCACAGATGCGGGCGAAACGTGATGCTGACATTCGGATATGTTCCGCTAACCAGGTAATTCTCATCGGCTCCAATCGTTTCAAGATATCCGAGATATGTTCCGTCGGGGCATTCGTGCAGAATCTTGCATCCCACCACACAGGTTTGGCAGCCCACGCATCGAGCCGTATCGATGAGCATGCCGTATTGTTTTTCAGCCATTGTTCCCCCTTATGCCTTCTCTACTTCAACTATGATGTCGTTGAAAGCGCTGTTCGTTTGCGAGTAATGCTCCTCGGCGGGGCTCAGAGTGAGATGGCTGAGGAACTGATGGTTCCCTTCGATGGTGTGCTCGGGAGTCCAGCCCGCCTGGGCAGCCGTCACTCCCGGCATGATACCTTCGGTTACAAACGCTTTCATCTTCACTTCACCGCGGTCGTTGAAAATGCGAACGATATCGCCATGCTGGATGCCGCGAGGCTCAGCGTCGACAGGATTGATCTGGAACAAAGGCTCAGTCTGCACGATATCGAGCGACGGATTGTCGCAATGCTGCGTATGCACGTTCAGGCGGTCATGATAGGTAAGATGCATAAGCGGATACTTTGCAGCAAGCTCGGGGTCGGATGCTTCGAGCGCCGGCGTGTGCCTGGGCACCTGTTCGTCAAACTCAACCATGCTTTCGGTATAGAACTCGAATCGCCCCGTAGGAGTCTGGTACGTCTGATCTTCAAACACGATGAGCGGCTCATCGTAAATTCCTGTCGGCATGCCCCACATGCCCTCTTTGATCGCCTCGTCGAAATCGAATCCCTCGAACGCCGAGCTTTCAGGATTCGGCCAGCTGCGCACCCACTCTTCGGGCGTCTTCGACCAGTACTTTTCCAAACCAACGCGCTCGGCCAGCATCGTCATCATCTCGCAATCGGATTTGCTCTCCCCAAGCGGCTCGATGGCAGGCTTCACCAGAAACACCCACGGAGCGCGATCGTAAAGATCCCAATACTCCCACAACGACGTTGCCGGTAGCACGTAATCGGCGTACTTCGCCGTCCATGTCCACCATGGGTCGGCTACAACGATCGTCGAAATCTGAGGAAAAACCTCGTCGATAATGCGATGGGCATCGGGGCTTTGATTGAGAAAGTTCGATACATTGAACCAGATAAAGTCAACGGGAACGGGATCATGCTCGACGGCACACTGGTAAATGAGCGAGCTTTTAACCATATTGGCTTCCTGGCCCGTTTCCGCCCATTCGTCAAAATTGAACTCGGGAGCCGTCTCGCCGGGGATCGGCTTGTTGGCTTTTGTACCCCCGGCATGGGAGGCTCCGCCGCCGCGAACCCCTACATAACCAGCCACCGCTGCAAGCGTTGCAACCGTACGGAACGATTGGTAGGAGTTGAATGTGCGCTGCATGCCTTGGCCCATGCGAATGCCCGCAGGCTTCGCCTCAATGTATTCCCTCGCAAACGTTTCAATAACCTCCACAGGAACACCCGTAAGCTCCGAGGTGCGATCGAGCGTGTACTCGGCCGCTGCTTCTTTCAAATGAACGAACGCGGGCTTGCACGCCACGCCATCCACATCGAACGACCCTTCGATGGGAGCATCAATGCCCTCGGCATCGACGGGAACGGCCTTGCTCTGGGCGGGGTCCCATACCATGTAGGTATCTCCCTCGCCGCGCAAATACGAACCATCGTCGTCGCGGACCAGAAGCGATCCGCAGCTGTGCTTGCTCAGAAACTCTTTATCGTGAAGATCGTTTTGAATGATCCAGTTCATCATGCCCAACGCCAAAGCGGAGTCGCCGCCTGGTTTGATGGGTATCCACTGATCGGCGATGGTTGCCGTGGAGCTGAAACGCGGATCGATATAAACGATTTTGGCACCGCGCTCGCGAGCGCGCACGATGTAGCGCAGTTCAGACGTATGGGTATCGGCAAGATTGCGCCCCCAAATGACGATCATGTTCGAATTCTGCTCGTAATCGCGGGTGTCATGAGCGCCGCGAATGACGCCGTAGACCATTTTCATGCCCATCGAAGCCCCATGATCGCCCATGATCCCTTCGATATCCCATGTTGTACCGCCGTAGCACGCGGCAAAGCGCGTGGCCGACTGCATGGCGAGCTTCGATTGGTTGCCCGTAAACGAATAGAACGAGCAGGCGGTAGATCCGTACTTGCTCTTCGATTCCTCCATGCGCTCTGCAATCTCGTCCATTGCCTGATCCCAGCTGATGCGCTCGAATTCGCCGCTGCCTCTCTCTCCGATCCGCTTCATGGGATACATGACACGCAGGTCCTCGTTCTGAACGCGCTCGATATATGACATGGAACGCAGGCAGGCGTTCGCGTAGTCGGGACGACCCGGCATCTCGCCCGGCTCAACAGCTACGAGCTTTCCATCACGCACATGACCCTTCAAGAGGCATCGCGATGTGCAATTGTAACTACAGCACGCATACGAATACTCGGTAGGCGCAACTGCCGCTCCAGTGTTTTCACCCTGCTCGGACTCTTCGGTAACCTTCGGCGCACACCCTGCGATGGCACCTCCAAGCGCCGAGACCACCGTAATCCAACCGACCCCCTTGATAAAGGTTCGACGGGTAAGTTTGCCATCCTTGATAAACTCGGTCGGACTGGTTTCCCGCAGTTCATGCAACGAACCGTTCGCCTGAAGAGACGACGAGGCACGCTGTTCTCGTTTCACCATACGATTTCCCCCTACTGGATTGGTTGCGAAGCCGCATTAGGCCTCGCTTGCCTTACTTCTACTCGCGCGATAAGCGCATCTTAGAGGTCGTTCCCGATGCCGTTCCACACAGTTTTGGGTGGGAAGCTCAAGCCTTCCGCTATGCTTTGCCGCATCGGGCATGGGACATGAACAGCATCCCCAATCCCAGTAACACCGTAAGCGCGCCCTGGAACGCGAACACCACCACCGCATCGTCCACAAAAGAAAAGACGAATCCAAAACCACCGCTTGCACATGCTATCCCCAGATCGATGCCGTTTTGTTGCAAAGACAAGACCGAAGAGCGCAACTCATCGGAAATCCTCGCTGCGATGATCGCAAGCACGGTTGTCATAGAGCCGAAATACCCGAACCCCACCAGAAGTCCCGAAGCAAACAGTACCTCGCAACCCCACGGCAAAAACCCTAAGGCAACTATTCCCGCACCCATACTGACGAACAAGACGGCGAGGATCTTCATCCGAGGCGCCCTATCGCTCATCCACCCCGCAAGGGGATTCGCCGCCAGACCCCCAACCCCCATGAGCGTGAAGTAGAGCCCTGAATTGATATCGGGCAACACGCCTGCGATATACGGGGCAGCAAACCCGAAGAGGAGTCCGTATCCCAGGGCCGCGACAAAGGTTGCCCCCAACACTCCTCCCACCAGCAAGGGCGCACGTGTGACGGTTTCCTTCAGAATGCGCACAAGGCTTCTTTCATCCCGTCGCAGATTGCTCTCACGTTGTGGCGACAGCCCTGCGCGTCCTGCCGCATCGGTCGTCTCAAACGATTTCGAACGTTTGGCAGAAATGCCCAAAACCGCAAATCCAGCAATCAAAGCAAAGAGTCCCATAAAGCAAAACCCCCAGCGAAAGCCGCCACCCCCTACGAGAGCAAAAGCCAAAGAAGGACCGAACAGAAGCGATGCGGACGAAACAAACCGGTACAGCCCGAGGCAGAATCCCGTTTTTCCCTCGGGCACCAGAACGGCAACCAAGGCCGTTGCGCAAGGAAAGAACGCCGCAAGACCAACGGATTGGACGCATCTCAGCACGACGAAGCACCAAATCTGATCACATAGAGCCATGAGGAATCCCGATGCGGCAAACGCAGAAAGCCCGAAAACCATGACGGGTTTGGCACCATGTCTATCGGCTAGAGGGCCGAAAAGGAATCGCAGGGCAATAGCGGTGACCATGAATACGGACCCCTGAAGTCCAGCGTCGACCATCGTTCCACCGAGTTCAACCACGTAAAGCGGCGAGAGCGCCATGAAAGCATTGTTGTAGGCGTACGCGACAAACCCTGCAAAGAACAGCAAGGCGACCGAACGCAGCGCGGTATTCGACATCCCCCTCCCGTCCTGCCAGGCAAGCGCCGTGTCCCCCCAGCGCTTCGCCCAGTATAGGTTTCCCCCACGATGCCGTCTGCACAAGATTGTGTGGAAGCGAGCAAGAAAAGCCCGACTCGCGGCTCAGCGCAAGAATCCGAGCGAATCGTCTTAATCTTCGATACCTTCGCCATTCCGGATATCGAGGATATCGTCGAAACGGATACGCGTTCGAACCACCGTGATCGTGCGGGATGCCACGTCGATGTCGCTCACCATCCCACACGAAGTCGCATAGGCATCGCCATCGTAGTAGGTGATGCGCACCATCGTCCTGCGCTGCACCCGCGAAAGCTTTCCCGAAAGCGCAAGGGCCTCTTCTTCGGTCAACTCGTGTTTCGGCTGCACTATGCACTCACGTTCGCGGATAAGTTCGTAGTAGCCCCGTAAGGCGGCAAAGGGCATGAACTGCTGTGCCCGGCTGGCACGAGGGGCGCGACCGCCTTGCTGCCGAGCCTGATCTGCTCGGGATATGCGCCGGTTAGGCATGGTGGCCTCCAACCTGCTCGTTGCGCTCGCGAGCCGTGGCCTTCTCCGTCAGGCTCACCCCCCGCAAAAGGGCGTTCTTGCCAAACTTATCCTTAACGGCGAGCATCGCTTTCTGAAGGCTCTTCTCTTCCGCTTCGGCCTCTGGATCGGTGAACAGATCGACCGTCGCGAACTCTTCCGGCACCACTCCGCCGAAGCCCACGTTGATGCGGCGGATCGGCTTATCCGTTCGGGTGGTTTCCCGATACAGATCGAGAAAGCGCGGCATGAGCTTGGAATGCAGGTTCGTCCGATCGGTTTGCCTGCGCGTTCCTCCCGTATGGGGAATATTGCCCCGCGCACCAATGGAGCGCCTCCCGTGCCCCCCGTCAAAGTATCCTTCGGCAGGAACCTCAGCATCCTTCTCTTTCTCATAGCCTACATACAGGGAAAGGGATTCGGCAACGAGATGCTTTTCCACCAGTTCTAAAATCAGCTGATCGGCCATCTCCTTCAACACGATAAGCCCCTCATCATAACTGTAGCCGCAGGGCAGCACCTGTCCGCTTCCCATAGAATGGGAGCTCGGCTCGTACGCCTGGATCTCGGCGATGGTGCACGGCTCGATGCCATGGGCGTGATCGATGAGATATTCGGCATTCACCCCGAATTCGCGGTAGAGGGCATCTTCGTCCATCTGACAAACGCCGCGCAAATCGTACACGCCGAACTTTGCGAGGCGCTTCGCAATGCCGGGTCCGATGTTCCAGATGTCGGTGATAGGCATATGCGTTTGTATGGTGAGCTCGAATTCCGCCTGGTCAAGATAACCAATATGATCGTCGACATGCTTTGCCGTGATGTCGAGCGCAACCTTGGCAAGAAAGAGGTTCGTGCCCACGCCCGCCGTCGCGCAGATGCCCGTCTCCTTGAACACCGCATCCATGAGCATGGCGGCGAACTGCTTGGCAGTCATGCGGTACAGTGACAAATAGGGCGTTGCATCGATAAAGCATTCGTCAATCGAGTAGGCATGGATGTCTTCGGGTGAAACGTATCGCAAGTAAATCGAGTATATATCGGCAGAGGTCTCCATATAGAGTTTCATCCGCGGCTTCGCCATGGTATAGCGAACGTCTTTGGGAATCTCGAACACACGGCAACGATTCGATATGCCAAGATCCTTCATGGCCGGGGAAATTGCGAGACAGATCGTTTTCTCCGTGCGATCAGGGTCGGCCACCACAAGGTTCGCGGTAAACGGATCGAGTCCTCGCTGCACGCATTCAACGCTTGCGTAGAAGCATTTCAGATCGATGCATACGTAGGTACGATCTTCGGACACGCCTTCTCCTCTTTGCTCGCCTCAGGTAAAACATTTGTTCGTATAGTATATCGCAAACGAGCGGCGTTGCATGGATTGGAAGAAGAGCCTCCACGAATTTGAAGCGATCAGCGTGCGGTCGCCCGCTGCTCTGCCAGCAGCAGATCAACCATCCTGCCGTAGCCGCCCACTCCGTCCGCTTGGTTATTCGCTTTCAGATAGGTATCGTTGACCGATGTGGAAATGTCTGCGATCACGCCATCGTAGCGGGCATAGTGCCGCGAGCTTTGCTCCATATCGCGCTGCACCTCCGAAGACAAACCGGCCCGCACTTTCGACGCCGCTTCGGGATCGACCTTCGCAAGCGCCGAAATCGAACGGGTGAACGCAGAGTACAACCCGCTGTACCGCACGAGAGGGTCGTCGATCTGCTTGCACGCAAGGTACGCGATGAAGTTCGCCTCGTCTTCGCGCATGAAGCCGCATTGGTGCGCAAGCTCGTGCGACATGGTAAAGGGCAGGGTGAACAAAGGCTCGTTAACGTTGATGTTTGATTCCATGGTGAAGGGAACGAATATCCCGGCAATGCCCGCTTGCGACATCAGCTCGGAAAGAATCACCGGCTTTGGCGTCGAATACAGCGGCCGCTCCAACACCGGGTATTGCTCTGCCAGCAGCTGCACCGCCTCTACCGAAAGATGCGCATACCGCTCGAAATCGCCTGGTTCAAGGGAGAAAACGTCCGCATCGTCTTCCAGCTGCCCCCTCGTCTCGTTAAGGCCGTCGGCAAGGGATACGCAGAGCTGCTCCAACTCGTCTACGCTATGCTCCTCCACCTCGTAGCCCGTATAATGGGTAAACGTATACCGGTAGTAATTCAACCCGCCCGTAAAAGTGAAGCAAAAGTAAACAACGGAAAGCATCGCGACGGCGCCCGCTACGCCCCGATACGCAGTCGTCCCGCGCTCGCTCCTATTCACAACCATCTTTCGAATGTAGTAGACAACGTATCCCAAGAAGAACAGCAAAAGGAACACTGCTAACCACTCGGCTACTGAAAAGCTTGCAAGCGAGGGCAGAAACCCAACCGTCGTCGACACGATCGGATACGCTGACAAACTGTAGACCTGCTCGGTCCAGGCGGGGTTTCCCTGGGCGTAGAGCGTCGTCGCAAACGCAATCGCTCCGAGCGGGATGAACAGCAGCCTCTTGAGAAGGAAGCGCCGCGCACCATGGCACGATATCTTGGCACCCTCTTTTTCTGCAGAAGCCTCCATGCAATGCCCTTCCCTTGACGAATGCGGCGGTGCGCATCGGATTCCGAGACCCTATCGGTGCCACCCATTGTAGTGCCTATCCCGCAGCCGCAGCGCGCTTTGTTTTCCACGGGTTGCCAGAACCGTACGACGGTCGACAAGGCGAATCGCCGCCTACGCGGCACGGCTCGATTCGGCTCGGGCAACGATTGCCCGCATGTCCTATAATACGACCCGCGAACTGAGGGATTGCCGAAACGCCTGCACGAAGCAGTGAAGAGAACCCGAAAGCGCCGCGTGGCGCGAACAAGGCGCACGCGTTGGTTTGTTAAACGAGAGGCACCACCTTTGAACAAGCTCGAAAACGCAGCTCTGGGCCAAAGCGTCCCGCAGGCGCTCGTCAGATTCGCGTTGCCGGTCGTCGCAGGCCTGTTTCTCATGCGAATCAGCACGATTATCGATGGCATTCTGGTCGGCCAAGCCATCAGCACCGTCGGCGTCGCCGCCGTTACCATTTGCGACCCCTTCGTTTTGCTTGTAACCTCTTTGGCGGTTCTCGTCGGCGATGGCGGCTCATTCGTCATCGCGTTGAGCCTCGGCGCGAACGATCCGAAAAAAGCGGCGAGAACGGCGGGTACGGGAATAGCCGCCGCAGCCGTCCTCTCCTTCGCCTTCGCCCTTGCAACCACAGTGCTCGCAGACCCCCTGCTGCGCCTTGCGGGCGCCACCGAAGAGATCCTTCCCCACGCGCGGCCTTTCTTGCAGATAATCGCGTGGAGCAGCCTGTTCACCACAATTGCCACTGGCATTTCGTCTTACGTGAGAACCGCAGGATTCCCAGGTCGCGTGTTGGGAATTCAAGCTACAAGCATTCTGATCAACATCGTGCTCGGCTATCTGTTCGTTATCGTTTTAGAAGGAGGCACGACCGGCGCCGCCTGCGCCACCGCAGCAGGGCAAGCGGTTGCCGCAGGCGTAACCGCAGCGTTTCTCCTGAAGCGGGACATGCCGTTCAAGCTGAAGGCGCGCGATGCCGTGCCGAGCTCTCGGCTCCTGATAAGAACAGTGGCACTCGGATTCCCCTCAAGCGCCCTGCGCCTCACCGATGCCTTCTGCAATTTTGCGATGCATGTACTCGTAGCCGCTTTCGCGGGCTCGCTTCTGCACGGCGGAACAACGGTCAGCGGCGCACTCGCCGCATCGGGAATAGAAAGCGCCGTAGTTGCTTTTCTTCTGGTGCCTGGGATCGGAGTCGCAACCGCGGCCCGCCCGCTCATCGGATACTGCTGCGGAGCCAACCTTCCGAAGCGCACGCTCGAGTTCGCAAAATGGACGCTCGTATGCGGCTTCGCAGCTCTTCTGCCCCTTTGGGCGGCAGTCGAGCTCGTTCCCGAATTCTTCGTTGGCGTATTCGGGCTCGGCAAAGACGATATTCCCTTCGCCTGCTGGGTTCTTCGGATATCGGCCCTCACTGTTCCGATATCGATGGTGCGCATCCTGGGCACAAGCTATTTCCAAGCATCGGGACAAGCGAGAATCGCGAATCTGCTCATCGTGCTGCAGCAAGGATCCTATATTCTCACGAAGTTCGCCGTGTTCCCCTTCCTCCTGCCAAGCTTGATGCACATCGGGCATCTGCAGTCTTTGTTCCTCGGCTCCATCGGCGGCAGCCTCGCCGCAGTAGCGATAACGGGGATTTTCCTTTTTCGGGAATACCATGTCATCAGGAAAAAGATCGCAAGCAGCGAGGCATAGGATTCTCGAGGTTCCGTAATCCCCTTCGAGACGAGACGCCGCGCTCAAAGCCTGATACCATTACTTGAATAGTAATGGTATCAGACGGAGTTTTCCGCTTCCGTTGCGTGTCAGCGCATTCCGATAGGCACGGTTTCTGTTTCTACCGCCACAATCGGCAAAAACTCGCCGATTTCAGTAGACGTCAACCGACGATCGCCCGACGAGAGGAAATCCACGATGAAAAAGTACGAATACGCAAGCATCGCCTACGAAACCCTCATGTTCGCCTTCGCTTCCGAACACCGCGCAGTCATCGACGACTACGCAGCGAGGGGATACCGATACGTCGATTCGATAATCACCGAAACCGACGCCCACGGCCGCCCGCGAAAGCTCGATCTGATCTTCGAAATAGACGCCTAACGGCCGACTTGTTCAAGATGGCCCCGATACTCTCTCGGTACGGCGCTTGGTAGCACTTGACAAAATCAGAACCACCCGTGAAAACGGGTGGTTTGCTCTAGGGGTATAACCCCAAGGATTACCAGCCAGCGCCTAAAGACGCTGGCCTTCACTTGTGTTCAGGCCGTATAGCTTTTGACTCGCAACAAGCCACTTAAAGTGGCAGCTTGCCTTGTCCTTTGATGAACGGGTCTTCGTATTCTTTAACGCTTAACTTGTCGAGTGCAATGTCGTGCTTTTCTTGTTCGCGAATGTATTTTGCAATAGCGGCCTCATTAAGACCTACCGTGCTTACGTAGTAACCTTCGGCCCAAAACTTCCTGTTACCGAACTTGTACTTGAGATTGGCATGCTTGTCGAAAATCATCAGGGAACTCTTTCCCTTCAGATACCCCATAAAACTAGAGACGCTTATCTTCGGCGGAATGCTCACTAGCATGTGAACATGATCAGGCATGAGGTGCCCTTCTAGTATCTCAACGCCTTTGTATCCGCATAGTGTGCGGAGTATGCTCCCAATGCTAGTCCTCAATTGATTGTAGATAATTTTGCGCCTATACTTCGGAGTGAAGACGATGTGATACTTACACATCCACTTCGTGTGCGACAGGCTATGCGACTGTTGCGCCAAATTAATCACCTTCCTAATTCGCTGGACGACCTGAACAATCGCCATTGTATAGGAAGGTGATTTTGTATAACATCTGTCGCGCACCCGCATAGCGGGTGGTTGATATCGTCCGCGCTTTGCGCGGCCGACGGGCTAAAGCCCTAACAAAAGGGTGCAGCGATTCTTTCGCTGCACCCCATCGCAAAACACGCCATAAGAGAACCCTGGAACTATGCTTGCTTACAAGAGTTTTCTTTCCTTCATCCGACGCAACGCCGCAGCGCCCGCCATAACGAGTCCGGCAACGGCGGCAAGCCCTATAACATGAATCGGCAACGCCGTATCTCCCGTCTTGGCAAGAGCATAAACCGTACTCTGACCGTCTCCTTCATCATTCGACTCGGTAGCAACCGCATTCCCGCCGTCGCCTGCAGCCTGCCAAACAAGCTCGAACGGACCGAACTGCTGCGACGGAACGTCGAACAACACCCCGGCATCGGTTTTCACAACCTTCAGAGAATGCGCTTTCGCCTGCACGATCTCCGCATCGAGGTCAGCTGATTCCATGTCAAGCGTGTAATCGCGGGTTAAGCCCTCGAAGTAGGCTACCGCAATTTCGTCTTCCTTGCTTACTCCCTCGGGATAGGGCCAGAACACGGTCACGTCTTCTCCATCGGCGCCTACCCACGCGTTGCCATTCGCCATGTCGACGAGATCGACGTACTTGAACTCATGGGAGGTTTCCCGAGATGCATCGATCGTCTTGCTGACAGCGGCAAGCCCCTTCTCGTTGAGCACCTCCACACGATCTTGGCTGCCGAGCACTTCGGGAAGAAGGTCATCCCACAAAAGGCCGATCTTGGATCCTTCGCCAATGGGCAGAGCGGGATTCCCGCTGGTTAGGAAGCGCGTCCCCTTCGCCACGTGGGCATGAGGATCAGTGGCTCCGTCGCATCCTCCCTCAATCGTGCCCAGATCGCAATATCCGCCATCGGACACGCTCAGGGCATTGATTGCAGCCTTGCTGCTAGCAGAAGGGGCCAGAGGGCTTTCCGAATTGTAAACCGGGCGCAAGACGGAAGGGTCGAGAGCAACCGCAGCATCGGCGTTTGCCACGGCGCGCACCTCAACCGTTGCAGCCTCACCTGTATCGCTGCCTGCCGCAACAACAGTGCCGTCATCGGCGAATTCAAGTACAGTGCCGTCAACCTTCAGCGTCGCATCGGCGGTGTCAGCGCTCTTCCACGCTCGAAGCTCGTACACACCCTCGTCGGCAACGCCATCGACAGGAGCTCCCGATCCGTCAACCCATTCCCATTCGAAAGGAAGCGCGTCCGAATCGGAAAGCGGTTCGTCGTCGACGGTAATGCTGTCCACGTCGAACGCCCACTCGGGATCGGGGAGTGCGTTTTCACCCATACCGCCCTCGTATGCGATCAGAGAATAGGCGGAAACGGCAGTTGTCTCGATCTCGACCACGCCATAACTTCCATCCGCGTTGCGAACCGGCTCAAAGCCTTCGGCGCAATAATCGGCAGGGATCTCGGAGCTGAATTCGCCACCCGAAACCACCATCTTGTTTTCAGCAGATCCCCCCTCTTCGGCTGTAACGTTGAGAGCGGGAACTCCCTCGGCCGCACTCACAGAGCCCCCTTGGATATGCACCACGCTGTTCGAACTATCGTAGTATTTGCTGCTGCCGTCAATCTGTATGCCATAGCAGTCTTGGATAACCGTGCTGTCGCCAACCTTGCCTTGGGTGCTTCCCGTGGCGATCACGGTTCCACCCGTCATATCGAGCACGCCCCCGCGCATCAGGATGCCGACACCCCCATCTGCGTAAATCGTGCCTCCTGAGATGTTGAGCACGCCGGATTGGGGATGATAGATGCCGCAGGCGATGTATCCGTCCGAGACGATATGGCCGATGAGCGTGCCGCCGGTAATGTCGATTGTCGTCCCGCCGTACGCAATCGCATCGGTATTGGTTCCGTTGCCCGCAACGGCGGCATTGTCGGTGCCGACGATCACGCCACCGGACACTTTGAGGTACGCGCCGTTGCCAAAAACGCCAGGCCCTCCCTCAGGAGCAATTTGATACCCTCCCTCGATAAACGCCTTGCTTTCAACAGGGCTCGCACCGGGAACCGTCGAGCCGTACACCGCAACCGTGTAGTTTTTCATCGATTCGATCGTCCCGCTCTTCTGGGTAAAGACGCCCCCATCCTTCACTTCGACGACAACAGCCTCAGAACCCCTCGCATCACGCGTGTTGACAATCTTCCCCGCTGCATAGGTTACGCTTTCGAAATCATCGCTTACAGCAGGATCGGCAACGGCCTTGCTGTCTTCGACAACAAGCTCCCCCGTGACGCTAATGGGCTTATCGACGGAAAGCGTGAACCCCGAAAGATCCAACGCGATGCTTTTCTCGACAGACACCGCTATGTTTTCTGCGGTGTTCGCCAAAAGCGCAACGGTCTCGCCCTCGCCCGCATCATCGATCGCAGCTTGCACCGACGGGTAATCCACGCCGCCGATCGATGCGACGGGATCGGGTACGACGACGCCCCAGCTGCCGTCTCCCCCCTGAACCGGCTCGTAGCCTTGCGCGAACATATCGTCGGCGGGCTTTGCGGAGAACGTACCGCCAGAAATTGCCGCGCCGCCCAATACGTTATCCGTTACGATGGCGGTTTTCCCGCTGCCGCCACCCATGAAAGAGCCTCCTTTGACGACAATCGTGGCCTCTTGCCGGTTGCCCCCGTCTCCTCCAGCATTGTTGTTGCCAACGTGCACGGCCTCGCGCTGCGAAGACGAAAACTCGCCGCCGTACACCGTTGCAGAGGTCTCGTACGAATCACCCGCTACGTAAAGCGCGTAAAACGTTGCCGTATGCGTTGAATCGTTCACGCAATCGACCGTCGAAAACGTCCCCCCGTAAATGTCGGCCGAGCCTCCCACGATCGCAAGGCCACCCTGAACGCCCGTGACCGTGCCGCTTTCGAACGCGAGGTATGCCCCATCAGCCTCAAGACCGCTTCGAACCGTATAGCCCCAATGGCTATCGCAGGCGCTGCACGACGTATTCTTGAAGTCGCCGCCCGAAATGGTCATCGTTCCGCCGTTTTCCACCACGGAATACCAGGGGCTTTCCCAATATCCCCCCTCGATTGCAGTCGTCGATCCTTCTGCGGTGCGCAAGGCAGTTGCGTTGGTGTCGTATCTGCCGCCCTTGAAAGTGGCATTTCCGCCCGCACGGTTCCAGATGTTCACCGAATTGCTCTCAAGCGTACCACGAAACGTACCGTCGACCACGGTGAGCGTACCGTAATTTTCAATAGAGCCCCACCCGTTCTCCCGGGCTCCACTCACATCGATCGTTCCGTCGCCCTGCACAACCAGCGTGCCGCGATTCACGATGGGGCGGCCTTTGAATCCGTCGCTTGCAGCGGCGATACGGTGTCCGGCCATATTGAGAACGACGTTTTGGCCTTCTCGCACCGTTACGATGTCGTCGGAAATCATTTCGACGTCGTCGAGCATTCTGACAACCGTCTCGGTCCCATCGAACGGAACGGCGGCGAACGCGTCCTTAAGCGTTGGATACATCTGGCCGCTAACCTCCGCTACGCCCGCCGACAAAGGAGCAGCGGATACGTCGCTATCGTCCGTCTCGCCAAGGACGTCGTCCGCGGCAAGCGCTTTCGGTTCTTCCGTCGGGTTTTTCGAAGACGCCGTCTCGCCCCCATCCAGAAGTCGACCTTCTCCGCTGCCGTCATCAAGCTGAGGCGCCGCAGAATCCGCAGCGGAGAGCGCACCCCCCCCCGATGCCCAGGCTACCGTTGGCAATCCGAACGACATCGCCAGGGCCATCGAGAGAACTATCGACATTGTGCGTTTCAGTGCGTCGTTTCGCTTCACGTTCTCTCTTCTCCTTTCGAGTCAATTACAACTGCTTTAATTGTGTTTTACCTGATGAAATCAGATTTTCACATACTATTTAGTACAGCGAAAAACAGCTGTCAACCGTTGCAGTACCCGAAAAGGACATGAGAATAAAAATTTCATCGATTGGATGAAACCAAATTGGATGAGGCGCTCTTAGACGCCGCAAGCTCTTCTATGTTAGATATGCTGCTTTTTCCTTCTCATGGTGTTGCAATAGTAGCGAAATAAGCAACTTTTGCGACAAAAACCACTCTGAAGTGCTATCGATCAGATTTTAGAGACCATTATCTTCAAAGAGCCACATCCGAAACGCTTTGAATTTCATGATCGAGCCGTACGTCCTATCGCAGAAAATTACATGGATATCCAGTGTCCAACCCCACAGAAGCTCGAAAGAAAAAAGTCAGGACATACGTCCTGACCTGTAATTTTGGTCGCGGGAGCTGGATTTGAACCAACGACCTCCGGGTTATGAGCCCGGCGAGCTACCAGACTGCTCCATCCCGCACTATGGTGCCAACTTGCATCCATTCGATATATCAAGAACAGGAAAAGCGGCAAGAAGATATAATACTCTGCTCGACCCTTTCTGGCAAGAATTGTTTTTTCCTTCACAAAATGTGCGGAATTGCCACTCCGAAGGCCGCAGAATCTCTGCCAAATCCGATGCCAACCCGTACGTATTATGAGGTGAAGCCGCCAAAAGCTGCCCCATGCGACATTCGCTGTATTACAATCGAATCGAACAAAAGCGCATACGCATTCGAATACGAGGTACCTGCAATGACCGTCATCGACGTCCATGCCCACATCTATCCCGAAAAAATCGCAAGCAAAGCGGTTGACGCTATCGGCAGTTTCTACAGCACATCCATGTATGGGAAAGGCACATCGGAGCATCTTCTCTCCTCGATGGAAAACTCCCCTATCACCAACTTCGTCGTGCACTCGGTAGCAACTAACGCCCATTCGGTCGAAAGCATCAACGACTTCATCGCATCGGAATGCGCTCAGCATCCCGAATTCACCGGGTTCATGGCCATGCACCAAGACTACGCCGATCCGGAAAAGGAGATCGAGCGAGCCGTAGAACTTGGTCTCAAGGGCATGAAAATCCATCCCGACACGCAGGAAGTCAACCTCGACGACCCCCGTCTCATGAAGGTGTACGAGATGATTCAGGGCCGCCTGCCCATAATCATTCATATGGGCGATTATCGCCACGACTTCTCGCATCCTCGACGGCTCAAGAACGTTCTGCACGCTTTTCCCGACCTTGTTGTTGACGCTGCGCATTTCGGGGGTTGGTCGATGCCGGAAGTTGCCTACGATCTCCTCGGCGAGGAACGCTGTTTCATTGATATGTCGAGTTCGATGTTCTGGCTCGGCAAGCGCCGCACCAAAGAGCTCTGCAAGCTCTACGGCACCGATCGCGTTTTATTCGGTTCCGATTTCCCCATGTGGGATCCCGTTTCGGAGTACAACGCGTTCACGAGTATAGATTTTTCCGATAACGAGCTCGAGGACATGCTCTGGCACAACGCGGAACGCTTCCTCGGATCAGCCGTCAACGGCTAGCCCTGGAAGGCGGAGCTTGCAGGCGCTAGCTGCAAAAACGGCAAGGTGACGAATATGACCGTAATCGACATTCACGCGCACATCTATCCCGAGAAGATCGCAACGCGAGCGGTAAGCTCCATTGCCGGCTTCTACAACATGTCCACAGAAGGCGAAGGCACCTCTGAGGGCCTGGTCGCCGCAACGGCAAACTCCCCCATCACCAACTTCGTCGTTCACTCAGTTGCCACGAGCGCCCATTCGGTCGAAAGCATCAACTCATTCATCGCGTCGGAATGCGCGCGGCATCCCGAATTCACCGGGTTCATGGCCATGCACCAAGACTACGCCGATCCGGAAAAGGAGATAAAGCGAGCCGTAGAGCTTGGCCTCAAAGGCATCAAGCTCCACCCCGACATGCAAGAAGTCAATATCGACGATCCGCGGCTCATGACCGTCTACGAAATTGCCGAAAGCCGTCGGCTCCCGATCATCATGCACATGGGCGATCGGGAGCGAACCTGCTCTCATCCGGCCCGACTCAAAAAGATCCTGCGCACCTTTCCCTGCCTCATCGTGAATGCAGCGCATTTGGGCGGGTGCCTGGTACTCGATCTCGCCCTCGAGCTTCTCCGCGAGGAGCGCTGCTTTCTCGACGTATCGAGTTCGATCCTCTATGTCGGGCAGAAGCGCACCAGAGAGCTTTGCAGGCTTTACGGCACCGATCGCATTCTGTTCGGATCGGACTATCCGCTCTGGGACCCTGTAGGCGAATACGAAAAATTCATCGGATGCCGCTTTTCCGATGACGAGCTCGAGGATATGCTCTGGCACAACGCCGAACGCTTCATCGGCGAGAAGATCGGCTGACCATACGTCAAAACGGCGCCCAAAGGACGCCGCCGAAACCATTGCTCTGAAAGTCGGGGCAACCCAGCGGCTACTCCCCTTCTTTCCCCTCTTCCTTTTCAACATGCTCGATCATCATGTCGATCTTGTCGATGCGGCGAACATCCATCTTCTTGACGGTGAAATCGACTTTCGTCTCACCCTCTTCGGCAGACACCTTGTCGCCTTCCTCGGGAATCTGCCCGAACAGGTCGAACAGCAAGCCGCCTGCAGTTTCGCAATCTCCCGCCTCTTCAGGCTCGAAGCCCATGAGCTCCGAAAGCTCGTCGATAGGAAGCGAGCCGTCCACCAGATAGTGACCGTCGGCGAGCTTCTTCACCTCGTCGGTATCGTCGTGCATGTATTCGTCATCGAGCTTGCCGACGATCTGGCCCATGATGTCGCTCATGGTCACAATGCCCGACGTACCGCCGTGCTCGTCAACCACGACGGCGATCTTCGTGCGCTTTTCCTGCAGGGTCTGCAGAAGCTTCGCGATCGGAATGCTTTCGGGAACCGCATGGATCGTGCGGATCTTAAGATCGTCCATCGTCGTACCCGCAGGTAAGCTGTACAGGTCTTTGATGTGCACGAACCCGACGATATCGTCCTTGTTGCCGCGGATCACGGGATAGCGCGTGTACTTGTACTGCTGCATCGTCTTGACGTTTTCCTCGAGCGTGTCCTCAAGGTCGATGCAGATAAGCTCGGTGCGCGGGGTCATGATCGCCTCGGCGTCTTTGTCGCCAAGGTCGAAAATATTATCAACATAGGTATTCTGATCGGCGTCGATCAGGCCGCTTTCGGTGCTCTCATCGATGAGCAGCTTGATCTCCTCACCGGTATACACCTCGTGCTCGTTGGCAACATCGTGACCTGCGAGTTTCATGACGCCGTTCGTGATGGTGTTGAACAGCCACATGACCGGGTACGTGATGCGGTAAAACCACACGAGGGGCGTCGCCGTCAAAAGCGCGTACTTCATGGTGCTGAAAATCGCGAGCGATTTGGGAATGAGCTCGCCTACCACAATATGGAGGGCGGTGATGATAATGAAGCCGATGGCAACGGCGATGGCCGAGATGGCAGCATCGGGCAATCCGATGGCTGCAAGCAGCGGATGGATGAGCTCCGATACAGCGGGCTCGCCCAACCAGCCAAGCGCCAAAGAGGCAAGGGTGATGCCGAGCTGGCAAGCAGAAAGGTACGCGTTGACGTTGTCGGCAACGAGCTTGGTATTCTTCGCTCCTCGCCTTCCCTCGTCGACGGCCATTTCGACTTGGGATTTTCTCACGCGAACGAGAGCGAATTCTGCAACGACGAAGAACGCGTTCATCAACAGAAAGAACAGGACAAGAAAAAGGCTTAGCGCAACGGGCATTAAAGCTGGTCTCCTTAGGTTCGGTTTTCAAGACTGCCGCGGTCGGTTCCTTATGCCGACCCAATGCAATAGCAGCGTTTTTGATTGTCCTTATCTTTTGTATCAGGTTATCGGGCACCTTGCAGGCTCATCGTGCAATATCCAGAAGAGATACAGCGATTTGGCGGCGATCTGTTGCCACAAAAGAAAGAAACGGTCGAATTCGTTGCGATACAAGCAATGGCGCCGCATCCCTTGATGCGGCGCCATTGAACAAGATCGAAGTGCGGATTGACCCCTTTCAACCGATCGCTATTTCCCAGCGCTCTTCGCATATGCAGTGGAAACCTCGCCTGAAAGGCGACCGAGCACTGAATAGCCGCTCATAACGCACCAATAATCACCATTCATGATGCCGCCTGCTGCGCCCGGTACGGCATAGAGGCCGGCGATGGGCTGCGCATCGGTTCCGATAACCTGCGTATCGGTGTTGATCTTCAAACCACCGAACGTTGCCATAATGCCGCCAACGACCGGAATCGCATAGAATGGGGGCGTCGACAGGGGCGTTGCGGGAACCGTGCCGACATGAGGCACTTCAATTGTTGCTGCTTGACCCGAGGAAACAGCCTCATTGTAAGCAGCGACCGTTGCCGCCATGTTGACCGCATTGAAGCTCACGCCATCAGCCGTTTCAGCCACGATCTTAGCCCCGAGATCCTCGATGCTATCAGCCTGGACAACCGTCATGCCTTTTTCGATCATATGATCGATTCGGTCACCACCGATAATCGCAGCGTTGCAGAATGGCGTTTGGCGAATGATCTCGCGAACGCCTTCGTCGAGAATCAGGTATGCGCGCGCCATAGGCTGCTGCATGATCTCCTGGTTCACGAGCGAAGATCCCAAGCCCTCGTTGACGAAGCGCTTGCCCTCGGTATTGACGTAGATGCCCATGCTCTGGATCGAGTGCTCGGTAGTACCGTAGTACAGCACGTGTACGTCGTCAACGTTTTCAACAGCCTCGTATCCCTCAGGCGTATCGATGCCGTTCAGATAGCTCATCGGCCATGGCTGCGGATGACCGTAAAACGAACCGAAACTCCTTGAAAGCTGAGCCCCCGCCTCGACGCCCATCTTGATGCCCGATCCGTCAAGATAGGGAACGCACTGCGCTTGGCTCAAATCAGCATGGCGACCAATGTACTTGGTGCACATCTCCTTGTCGCACTGCCAGCCGCCTGTTGCGAGAATCACGGCTTTCGCGGAAATAGCGAATGACCCGTCAGCGTCTTCGGCAACAAGACCAGTCACGGCACCGCTTTCATCGGTCAGCAGCTTCACCGCGCGGGTTCCCAAAAGCGTTGTTCCGCCTTTGGCAGTAAATATATCACCGAACTGCTGTAAGTACTCGTCCGTATAGCTCTTCGATCCTTCTTCGGCGGGACGTTTACCGCCCATCCACACATACGGGCTTCCCGGAGCCAGCTCCTCGGTTACAAGACCAAGCCCATCGATCCATTCGACATACGACCCCCAATTATCGCAGACGAGTTTGCCTAGATCGGGATCTGACATGGGAGCTTTTGCGTACGCCGTCTCCCACTCAGCCCCGAATCGCGGACCGAATGCGCCCGCAGCGAAACGACTCGTTCCGCCGACCTTCTGCGAAGCCTCAACAAGGATAACATTCGCGCCCGCTTCAACGGCGCTCACCGCAGCGGCAAGCCCGCCGATTCCCGCTCCGGCAATCACAACATCGCACTCGTGTTTAGCCTCCTGTGCAGGTTTGCCAGCTGGCTGAGAAGCGCATCCCGCGAGCGCCGAAACTCCCGTGAACGCTGCCGCGCCCGCAGCAACAAGACCTGCTCCCTTGATGAAATCCCTCCGTGTTTGCTCCATGATGATTCCTCTCCCTCGATGTATCGCACGCACCCGTTATGGCACGGCATAACCTCTTAATTTCCAGCTGCATCGGTTTCCAAAATGTATAACCGACATGCAAAGCTAATGGCACGTATTGCACTCGTATACGCCAGCATGATGACAACTCACACAGGTGTCTGCTGCGTTCGCTTTGGCCTTATGCATGCTGTGGCAATCCGAACACAGAATATCGGCATGTCCAGCGGTCAGCCCCATGACCTCGTGTGGATTGACCTGCGTGCCCTGCGAATCGGTAAGCTCGGTCACATCGGCCGTCAAAGCTAACATGTCATCAGCGCTCACATCGTGGCACCCTGCAGCTTGACAAGTGGCTGGCTCAACAGATGATTCCTTGAGTTTCTTCGGCATCACGTCGGTAGCCGTCGCGTCTTGGTGCACCTCCGAAAGCGTTGCAGAATCCACATGGCACGTGGAACATTCCGTCTGCGCCTCCTGCACGTGTACGCATGCTCCCATCGACCCGTCTTCCATCGTTGCCGCTTCCTCGGTATGGCACGTCGTACAATCCATATCAGGCGACCATACAACTTGGGCGGCGCTTTCTTGGTTCTGCCCTCGATCGCCAGCACTCTCTTGCGATGGTCCCTGCGGCGAACAGCCTAAAGCCGCGCCGGCGAATGCCGCAACGAGCAAAGCAATAACCCCCTTACTCACAAGCGTTGTTCCCCTCATCTCTCCTCCTCTCGCTTCTTCCGACCACCCGTACATTTCGGGCGATTCATTGGCGCAATCGTACGAATTCGGCGTTGACTTGCCATCGAAGGAAAGATGTGAAATAGTTTTTTAGGGGAAGAACGCAACTCAATCTGGTGGTTTTGACGTGCGGTTTTGATATTTTGGGGAGAAATTCACTAGTTTCTAGTGAGGTTTGCGAGGGGCTGATGAGGACCAAAAAGGAAGCGACGAAGAAAAAACAAGACGATCAGTCGATCCGTTCGCGATTTGCCGTCGAGCTGAACCGCGCGAACATACCCATGACGATCGGATTCGCTCTATGCCAACTCTGGTTAACGCTCTGTTTTTTTGCGCCGCAGCTGTTTCCCGACAATTCGTCGGTCAGCGTATATGAAATATCGCTAGGAGTATGCGCCGTTTCCCTCCTTCCCGCGCTTTTCATCACAAAACGGCTTGAAAACCTTCTTGAGAACAAGATGATTGTCGTAGCTCTCGCCGCATGCGCAGGCATCGGCACCTTCACCATCCCCTTCTCGGCGGGAGATACCGCAACAGCCATCTCGTTGCAGATTATTGCCGGCGTCTTCACCGGGCTTGCTTCGGGCTGGTTTTTCGTTGCGTGGTACCAAGCGTTCTGTAAAGCGGATGACCTTATCGGATTCGTGCTTAGCGTTCTTGTGAACAGCCTGTTTATGTATGTGCTTACCGCCGTTGCATACATTCCCGAGCTCAGCCCCTGGTTTATCGTATGCATTGCGTCAGGCATGCCCCTCGCATCAGCCGCGTTGCTGATTCGAAGCCCTCGTAACGATGCCTTCGTCAGCGAGCCCCAGCTTCCCCCGAAGAAAACGGATCAGCGCAAAGGGTTGCTTCTTCTCTGCTGCAGCATCTTTGTCATCAGCTTCATCGACGAGTTCATGCGTAACTACTACCTACAGGGTTCCGACCTGCTTTTCTATTCGGGCGGACTGAACCTTGTGCTGCTCATCGTCAAGATATGCTGCTCGATCGCCCTAGTCGTCATCATCGCCGATCACAGTCATAGAATGTCACTTGTTTACCGCATCTCGTTTTTGCTTACCATGACAGCCGTCCTTTTCATGCCCTACGCTCAGCATAGCCCCGATTTCATGTACGGCGTCACCAACTTCGGCGCATTTCTTTTCAAGATCATGATTATGATCATCGCTTTTAATTTCTGTCAACGCTATCGCACTTCGCCAACTCTTGTGTTCTCTCTTACACGCATCGCTTTCTCACTCGACCTCCTGCTCGGCTTCGGCATGTTTCACGCATACCGACATTTTTCATCGATGGTTCCCGACTTACTCGGCGTCATTTCCGTTGTCCTGGGAATACTAGTCGTAGCAACTTATTCATTTGTTTTCACCGACCGCGGCAACATCCCCATTTTCGTCAAAGTTGAGAACGAAGGAGAAACCAAATCTCCACTTGATGATCGATGCAGCCGGCTCATCCGAGTCGGAAAGCTATCACGTCGAGAATCGGACGTGTTACGGCTTATCGCGAAAGGACGATCAACGCCACGCATTCAAAAAGAACTGCACCTTTCTATGAACACCGTCAACACCCATACAAGCCATATCTATCAGAAGCTCAAAGTTCATTCTCGCCAAGAGCTGCTTGATCTTCTCGAAGAGACGGCTCCCGAAGAAAGCGAGCCCTGCACCTAGCTATACAGCTGCGCTTCGCCATCCGCCCGCAAACGCACGAGCGCCCCCTAGGGGGCGCTCGCCATACTGTATTCGCCAAGTTGCGTACGCGCCTATTGTACCCCGTGCAGGGTACGAGCGCTAGAACCTCAGGCTCAAGCAGCTCAAACCACCATCAAGTTTACGGTACTCCGAGGTATCGACCGTGATGGTTTTATAACCCGCTTCCTGAATCTTCTCGAGCACGGTGGGATATCCCTCGGGAACAATGACGGTTCCGTTAACCCAGATGCAGTTGGCGGCATACGCCTCGTCTTCGGGAATGACTATCTTGTTGTATTCCGCAAAATCAGGCTTCTCGATGAACTCGCCCGAAACGAGCATGTTGTTGTCCTCGATGTAGTTAACGCCCGTCTTGAGATGCAGCACGAACTCGAGCGGAACTTCGGAACCCGAAAGGCCCCAGCCTTCGAGGATCTCGATAAATTGACGGATGCCCTCTTCGTTCGTGCGGGCGGAGCGACCGACGAAGAAGTGATCTCCCACCATCATGACGTCGCCGCCCTCAAGCGTACCAGGAGCAGTGATGTAGGCGATATGGTCGTCGTCGAAGAACTCGCGGATAGTCGGCTCCATCGCCTTAGCCTCGCCATTGCGCGTGCCTGCGCCCGGATTGTCAATGATGGCGCCCTTACGCGTGATGACGGCCGTATCCTCGACGAAGCACGAATCGGGAAATTCCTCGAGAGCGGGCAGCACCGTCACTTCGACACCGCATTCCTTGAGCGCGGCAATGTAGTCGTCGTGCTGTTTGAGCGCCAACTCGTAATCAGGCTTACCCAGCTCAGGTGCTGAAGTAATACCGTCCACCAGCGATTTGCTCGGACGCCTGACGATCACGTTCGTAAACATTGCGATTCCTCCTTCGCCCATCGCCTGCGGCGACGGATTGGGCAGACTGTTGCAGCTATCGATTATCGCTCAACTTCGAGAAATTGGAAGCATCGGCGCAAAGGGGTTTTCAACCTGTTGCCGACAACGCGCATGCCCTGCGCACGGAAGGAGTCCGTCAACAAGCCGCGCGCAACCGCTGCTCCATGCAACGACTTCCCGCTCAAGTCTCCGCACGAACTCTCAAGAGACCCTGCGCCAACATTGAACGTCCCTTTTATGGTATCCACTTACCGAATTTTGGTAATATATTACAATCAAATCGCTATACTGGATTCGATGTGTCACCACACGGTTAGGGGACTCCATGAACGCATCCGCACGACCAGAGCGCGCCCACTCGGCAAAGCAAGCGCTCCTTTCAATTCTGATCTCGATCGCGCTTGCCTGCTCGTTCGCACCGAGCGCGTTCGCTGCAGACTACGACGACCTGTTCGACGACCCTGGCTTCGCGCAGGCGTTCTACGACGAGTACGGCGAAACGAACGGCGGAGCTCCCTGGACCGAAGCCGATCTCGAAGCCATGACGAGCCTTTATTTCTTCTACCAGTCAATCGGATCGCTCGACGACCTCCGCCTTTTCCCGAACATCACCAGCCTGACGATCGCCTACACCCCGATGACTTCCATCGAAGCCGATACATTCCAGAACAACCCCTCCCTCGAAAGAATCGGTTTCTACGGCAACAACATTGCGACCATCGACGGAAACGCCTTTGCCGACCTGCCGAACCTCGAGGCGGTGGACATCGAGGGGAATCGGCTGACCGAGATACCCGCGAACCTGTTCGCAAACAACCCGAAGGTTCGCTTCGTATACCTGTACGGCAACAGCCTGACCTCGCTTCCCACCGATCTTTTCGCCGTCCCCTTCGCTGATTACATGACGACGCCCGGATACGACTACATCAGCGTAGACGTATCCGACACCTGGATTCAAACCACAAAGGAAGAAGCGCGCCTCTGGTTCGATTCGAGCGGAACGGTCATCTCCCCCAGCGACTGGACTACGCTCATAGAAAACGGGATCGACAGCCACTCGCTATCGCTGTCCCTTTCGTCAACCAGCAAAGACTCCAAGGACAAGCCCGTTGCCATGGAGACCGACCTGGCTGTTTCCGGCGGCGAGTTCTCTCCCGTGCATATCGGCGACATATCCGACTACGACGAGCTCAACGCCGACGAGCGCGAGATCGCCCTCTCCATCGCAACCATGCTCTGGAACTACGATACCGACAAGCTCTTCGCCTCGACGGCCTACGATCTGTTCGGCAGCATGGCGGCCACTATCGGGCCGAACATCAACCTCTACGATGCATTCGGCCGCACCGACGTGCCCGTACAATACATCACGAACATGGACGATCTTCTCGCCGTTGCGGGATGGATGGCAACCACCGATCTGGACAACTCGGGCTACCCCCTCATGACCGAGCAGGAATGGGCGGGGTACAAGCCGCTCATCGTGCAGTCGCTGCAAGAGCTCTCGCTCGATCGCGTGCTCGCCATGAACCCCGACCAGCTGATCGACTACCTGATCACCACCGTGCTCGCCTACAGCGATCCTGCGACTCCCGTCACCGATGAGATGCTGCAGGCTACCCGCGCCGACCTGCTCGACGCGCTCAACGACGATCTTGTGAACACGTTCGGACAGCCCGCCGCCGCTTCGCTCGGCGAAGCGATCAACGCACTGCTCGCCCAGACGCTGCCCGCGCCGTACGTGATCGACTTCTCCGCGAGCGTCGACGCCAACCTGGTTAAAGCGCTCGGGCTCTTCGCGCCCGTTAACGGGCAGACCATCACCGCCGATTCGACCAAGCAGTGGCTCATCAACGCCCTCAACGCCGTTGCGGGAACGAGCTTCACCACATCGACCGACTTCCTCACGATCCTCTCGACGCTCGGAACGATGAGCGGAGCGCACGCCCAGTATCCGTTCATGTACATCTGGAACATCGGGGAAACGACCGCCGCCCACACCGTGAGCGCCACCCCGAAGTTCGAAGACGTCGAATTCCAGGGCGCCCGCCTGCTTTCGCAGACGCCCGGCGGTGCCGACACGGCGCTCGCGTACGTGTCTGGTTCTGGCACGCATTCGGTTACGCACCAGCCCCAGAACCTGCACCATATCGTCGCGCTCGACTTCCGCTACACGGGCGATCTCGCGAAGCACTTCGACGCCGGCACCATCGCGAACACCGACGAAGACGAGCTGCGCAACATGACGCACTACGTGTTCACGCACATGACCACGCCCGAAGCTCCAGGTCCCGATCCTGATCCTGACCCCGATCCGACGCCTGTGCCCGATCCTGCGAACCCCGACAGCAAAGGCGGCAAGCTCGCCAACACCAGCGACTCCCTCCTGCCCGGCGCCTGCGCCCTCGCAGCCGCCGCCCTCGTCGCCGTCGGAGCCATCGCCCTCAGCGCACGTCGCCGCGAGCAATAAAACCCAGAAGCATCCCAACGCCAGCGGGCGGATCAAACGATCCGCCCGCTTTCCGTTTGCCCGAATTATCCTAGGCAGCGCTTACGCCGAAGCCGCATGCTTTCCGGCTACGCGCCCGCTCGTAAGGGCGTTGCCCATGTTGTTGCCTGCCGACGGGCAGCTGTACGAGTTGCCGTAGCGCTCGCCCATCGTGTTGCCGACCGCATACAAGCCGGGGATGACCGCCGTCTTGTCCATAGTGAGCACCTGGTAGTTGCCGTTGACGCACAAGCCCGCAAGCGTGTTCAATCCAGGGCCGTACAGAGCCGACGTGGCTTGAACGGCAACGTAGAACGGAGCCTCGTCAATGGGGATGAGCATATCGGAGCTCTTGCCGAACTGCGTATCGGTTCCCGAAGCGCACAGCTCGTTGTACTGTTCGACCGTCTCGAGCGCCGTTGCGAGCGCGTCGCCCGAAAGGCCGGAGTTCTTCATGGCCTCTTCCATCGTATCGCCCACGAACACGTCGTAGGTGAGCATCTTGTTCTGTTCTTCGCTGTAGCTCGCGATGACGATCGTGGTCACTTTGATGCTGCCGTTCTCGGGAGTCGCTTGCATCGCTTCGTCGAACGCTTCCATACCCTGGTCGAAGCCCCAGTTCGGCGACCCATGATCAAGCCCGCACTTCTGCACGTACTGCATGTACTTCTTATCCATCACAGCGAAGTTCCCCATCATGCCTTCCTGCGAGATCGGCTGGCGGATAGATTGCGCGAGAAGCAGCGCGCTGCATTCCTCGTTCATGAAGCGCCGGCCTTGGCAGTTCATCCACAGGCAGGGAGTCGAACCCCACGGCCCGAATCCGATGACCGGGGCGCTGCCCGCAACCGGGCGCGGATGACCCTCGATGGCGCCGCCCGCCCAGCAACCGATCTTGTGTCCAGAGCCATCGCAATCGGTCATGCCGGTCAGCATTTCGCGATCCACGCCGTGGCGCTCGGCGTATTCGCCGCACTCGTCGCACAGCTGGTAGACCATGTCGGTGTTGGCGCCGAAATCGCCTGTCGCAAGAATGACGCCCTTGGCCGCCTCGTACTTGATGTTCTTGCGATCCCCGTCCTGCGTGATGACGCCGGTCACCGACCCGTCGGCAGCCTGCGTGCACACCAGCGCGCTTTCGTCGCAGTACCACACCGCACCGAGATCCTCCGCCGCTTCACGCGAGTAAACCTCAAGTTCGGCCAAGCGCGTAATGCCGGTGAGCCCGTTTTTTCCGACAGGCGCCTCGTTCATCGAATTCAGCGTTTGAACGGTCGAAGCCCACTGGTAAAGCCCGCCGTTCAGGATAGGATAATCAGCTCCATCCGGCTTCTCGTAGGCGATCTGCACCGTGCACTGCTTGCCCTCGTAATCGAATACGGTAGACGTTTCGGGAACGATGGAAACAAGGTTGTCCATCATCTCGCCCGAATTGTATACGAACGAGCGGATGACTTCGCTGTTGCACCTGCCCGCCGCGCGACGTATGTATTCGTTCACGATGTCTTCGAGGTTGTACGGGCCGAATCCCCAGCTTTCCAAAAGCTTGGAGTTGTACGAGCATATATCGTCGCCGCGATAGACGATCTCGCCATCCTTATGCTTCTCGATGACGGCGACGCTCGCTCCAAGCTGGGCGGCAGCCAAGGCAGCCTGCGTCCCTGCATGCCCGCCGCCGATGACGACAACGTCGAAGCTCCTCGTTTCCGCAATGTCCGCTTCGTCGATGACGGGAGCCGCGCCGAGCCAATCCTCGCTGCAAACATAGCCCTTCGGCACCGTTGCCGCCTCGGCGCTTGCGGTCGGCTCAGGAGCCGTCGCGCTCTTCGTTTCCTGCGGGGAGCACCCAAGCAAACCAGCCGTCGCACCCACAAGACCCGCTCCTGCAACACCCTTTAAAAAACTGCGTCGTGATACATCCATGTTTTCCCTCCTTGTTTCATCATGCATGCGGCTTCGCTTCGAAGCGGTTGCATTGTGCGAACGCGAGGGATGTTTAGACAATACGTAGAGGCGTTTATTTATCCCGCTATCATATCAACGAGGTGATTCACTACTTCGTTATACCTGATAAACAGTATGGTTAGAATCCCCCGTGCTACCGAGAGCGGATAAGCTGAAAGAGCTCCTCGCGAGAGGCGACCCCAAGCTTGCGGTACATGTTATGGATATGCGTGCGAACAGTATTCGGAGAGATAAACAGCATCTCGGAAAGCTCAGCACTCGCATGCCCCTGCGCGAGAAGCACAAGGATCTCGCTTTCCCGTTCGGTAAGCGCGTGTTCGCTCGAAAGCGAATCGCATCGATCCCGCATCGTCCCGGAGCCGCCCTCGTCGAGCCCGTTTTCCGCAGCGGCGGAATCATCGCCAGAATGCATGCTGCGAGCGACCAGCATAACCGCTGCGTATACCGTGGTAACCACCGTCACCGCAATGCCGATCGTCTCACCAGAGAGGATCTCGGAAAGGCTCAACCCGATAAGGGATGCCGCCGCGAACAGAACCAACGCGATCGAGTAGATGAAGTCCGACGAAAACTCCGATGCATGGGCAATCGCGCACAGCGTCGCGATGGTCAACGTCGCAGCGAACGAGTACAGCAGAAACATGCAGAACATCTCTGCAGCAGAACCGCCCGCAACCGCCTTGCTCATACTCGAAACGGCAAGCATGATGATCGCCAACAGCGGAATGACGTTGCGGTACAGCGGACGAACGATGGGCTTCTTCAAACGCAGGAAAGCCAGGACAACCAAAATGGAGGAGGCGAAAAACGAAGCCAACAGATAATCAGAGTACCATTCCATATAGGTGTAGCAGGTCAAACCCATGATGAACGCGAACACGAGCAGCCCGAAAGCGGGTTCGGCAACCACTCCGAAAAAGGCAGGCAACGACGATCCCCTCTGTCCGCGCGCCCTCGCTTCGGCAGCCCCGTCACTCCCACCGCCGAACAGCGAGGGAGTTACTGCGGCCACAGCTGCGCACACCATGAAAACGCCGACGCTCGCCAAGGTCGGGGCGATCATGATGCACGCGTAAATGATCGCAGCCGAGCAGCTCGCAACCGCAACGTTGAGCAATGCCCCGCTCAACGAGAAGCGACTGAACAGTTTGCCCCACGTCAGGCACAAGAGCCCGCAGCCGATTCCGCTTGCAGCTCCGCCGAAACACGTGAAGGCCGCGCCCTGGTCTCCCATAAGAACGAGATAGCAGAAAAACGCACAAGCAACGAGGTGGATAACTCCACCGACCCCTGAAAGCACTTTGATCGGAAGGTTCTTGCCCGCAAGCGACGCGCCGACGACCAGAATTGCAACCACCAGCACCGAAACCAGCGCCGATCGCGCATACAAACTTATGAAATCGCTCACGCCCTCATGGGCGAGAAACGAAGTCATAGCCCCCGAAAAGATCAAAAGCGTCGAAAACAAAGCAGCCAGACCTATGGTGAGCACGCTCGGCCGAAGCCGCGCTTCTCTGCCGTCAGATTTGCTCGCTACCTTGTTTGATGAATGCATAGACAGCCCATCGTCAGCTATAAAACAGGAAGCCGACTGTGCGGTTTCCCATGAATACCCTGACTATTGTAGCGCCTTTGCATCTTCCTGCGAGCTACAAAACCACCGTTCCCGTTACCAGTAAGATGATCGAGACAAGGGCGGCGACAAGGATAATCGCAACCACCACCCGGTCAACCGCGCTTTTGAGATATGGCTCCCCGCGCTCCTTCTTCCCCTTGATGTACATAAGGATGCCCGGCGCGTACAGAAGCGACATGAGCGTCAGCCCAACCGCGCCCGACGCCCAGGCAAGGAAGAAGCTGTAAAGAACGCCGAAGATACCGAAGATGCGCCAGAGAACCATGCTGCCGCCGAGCTTGCCTGCAAACGCACCCGGTTCAGTGAATGTGATCTTGGCGAAGTACGCAGCCGAGAGCAGATACGGCAAAAGGATCATGCCTGCCGAAAGCGTATAGAAGAACTGGTACGTGCTGTCGGAAAACAGCATGATGACGTAGAAGACTTCGACGATGATGTTCGTAACCACCAACGTGACGATCGGAGCGCCCTTTTTGTTCGTCTTCGCAAACGCCTTGATGAACACGCCCTGCTCGGCCGCCTCGAACGGCGATTCGCTCGAAAGCACCGTATAGCCGAGCATCGCGCCCACGAGGGAGAGCACCACGCCGCCGTTGATGAGAATGGCTCCCCACTGCCCTACCGCATGCTCCATGACGCCCGCAAGCGCAGGGTTCTCGAGCTGGGCCAACTCGGACATCGGCATGACGCCCATTGAAAGCACGCTCACCATGAGATAGATCGAAAGCACGCACACGAACGCTATGAGGGTAGCCTTGCCCACATCGCGCTCTTTCTTCGCGCGACCGGAAATGGCAACGGCTCCCTCGATGCCGACGAACACCCAGATGGTCACCATCATGGTGCTGCTCACCTGATCGAAGAACGGCATGCCCGGCACGGCACCCGTCGTGAAGTTCTCCATGAATATCGCCGGATCGAACTTCTGCAGAAAGATGATGGCCGTAATGGCCACGAAGATCGGCACGAATTTCGAAATGGTGATAACGGCGTTGACGCCCGTGGCTTCCTTGACGCCGCGCGATACGAGGAATACGTAAAACCAGATGAGAATGCTAGCGCCGATAATCGATGGCAGATTCGTCCCGCCGCCGAATATCGGGAAGAAGTAGGAAAGAGCCCCGAACAAAAGCGCCGAGAAGCTCACCGTACACAAAAGCGCGCTGATCCAATAGCCCCATGCGCTGTTGAACCCGAGAAAATCGCCGAATCCGGCATTCGCATAGCTGTAGATGCCGCCTTTGAGTTTGGGTTTCACGCGGGAAAGGGCGAAAAACGTCATAACAAGGCACAGCACGCCCACCGCCGAAATGCCCCACGCCGTCAAAACGGCCGCGCCGCTTGCACCGCCCGCAGCCTGATCCCCCGCCAGCGTGAAAACGCCGCCGCCGACGATCAACGTGATAACCGTGGTAACCAAACGAAAGATCCCGAGGCCTCCGCTCGATGAACCTTCGGCTTGCACGGCCTGAGACGCTGATGGTTCGCTCATGTTGTATCACCCCGTCTTGTATGGTTGGCTCATCCATAATACTCGAAACCGCATAAAAGCCAATGGGGTTGCGACACGTTGTAATGAATCGGAAAGGATGCCGCTATTGGTAATCCCAGCGTTCCACGAGAACGCGCGAAAGAGCTTCTCTGTCGAGGTCGCAGCCAAGACCCATCTCATGTCCCTTCTGGTTCAGAACGACCGATCCCCGCTCAACCGCAAACGGGGGGTCGGTGATATCGCGCTCGAAATAGCGCGCCGTTTCACTGATGTCGCCAGGGATGTTGATGCCGAGCAGCGTCTCGAACGAAGCATGCAGCCGCTTCGAAACGCCGGTCTCGTACATGCCGGCCATCCAAAGCTCGATGCCGCGAGCCATTGCCTCCCGGTAAAAATCAAGCGCGGGCTGCACGCCGCCAAACTTGCCGATCTTTACGGCATAGCATGCAAGCTCAGGGTGCTCGAGCGCTCGGGCGAGATCGTCTTCGGTGACCACCGACTCGTCAAGGCACACTTTCATCGAAAGCTCTCGCTGCAAACGGGCCAACCGAGCGAACAGATCGGTCGGACCGACCCTCGGCACCCGATGGGGGTCAAGCGGCTCTTCGATACAGCGTATTCCCAAGTTATCGAGCGATTTGAGCGCAGGCAAATCCCACTCGGCATAGCTTTGGTTCGCATCGAGCATGATGGTGAGATGAGGATATGCGACGCGCACGGCACGCACGCGCGGATAGTCGTCACCTGGCTTGATCTTGAGCTTCACGCGATCGTATCCCGCTTCGACGTAGCGCCCAACCTCGGCGAGCGTCTCGTCAACCGACATCACTCCAAGCACGACGCCCGCGCGAACCTCGGCCGTCGCAAGCGTTTGGAGCGCCGGAGCCGAAACCGCCGCATCGGCATCGCGCTTTGCGCGCGCACCGCCGATGAGCTGCCAGAGCGGCTTGCCGACAACCTTGCCGTACAGATCCCACAACGCAGGCTCGATCGCCCCTCGGGCAAGAGGATACGCCTTCGCAGCAGCGCATTCGGCAAACGACTCCGACACTTCGCTCGGATGCAAATACACCTGCGAGAGAACGAGGGGGATGAGATGATCCTCGAGAACGCGCAGATCGTCGGAAAGCGTTTCGGGAAGGTACCAATCGGTCGCAAAAGCAACGCATTCGCCGAGACCTGTCCTTCCCTGCCAGTCCTCAACCTCCACCAGTATCGATTCTCGCGTGCGCATCGTGGTCTTCGCCGTGGCAAACGGAGTCGCAAGCTTCTGGTCGATGCGATAAAGCGTCACGCGCTTGACCTCGAGCCGCTCGTCATAGGCGCGCTGCAGCGCAACCCGATCGATCTTCCCCACACCCGTGCGAGGGAACTCGTCGAGTACGAATATGCGTTTCGGCTGGTAGAGTTTCGACAGGCGCCGCTCCAAACTCGCCCGAACGACTTGCGCGAACGCGCGAGGCGACGCCGCGCCCCCGCCCGGAAGCGCGGCGCTCCCATCGCGTTGTGCAAATGCGATGGGCCTGCGCCCCCAGGTGGGATCCTCGGCCCCGAACACGAAGGCATCGCTCACCTGCGGCACGCTCATGATCTTCCGCTCGATTTCGGCGGGATACACGTTTTCTCCCCCCGATACGAACATATCGCCCGAACGTTCGAACACGGTGAGCCTGCCCCGTTCGCACGTGGCGGTGTCGCCCGTGAGGAAGAACCCGTCCGCCGTCGTGGGCGTTCGCGCGTTGAGATAGCCGCCAAAGACGCCCGGCCCGCGCACGGCAAGCTGCCCCGCACCCGATTCATCGGGATTGACCACACGGGCTTCGTAGCCGGGAAGAAGCCTGAGCGATCCGGGAGTCGAAGAGGTCACCTGTGCGGAGGCGATCTGGCTCGACGTTTCGGTCATGCCGTAGCTGGCGTATACGCGCGCCTCGGCGGCAACCGCCCGGCCAAGAGTTTTGGGGTTCGGCGCGGCACCGCCCAAAAGCAGGCACCGATACCGCGCAAGCGTTTCACCGTCATCGGCCGCAAACAGATCTTGCAGCATCTTATCGACCACCGAGGCGTGCGTCGCTCCGCATTCACGCACGTCGGCAAGCATTCGCTTTGCATCGAACCGACGGTACAGGATAAAAGGAGTTTCGTTGAGCACGCTGCGTACCAGGATTTGAAATCCCCCGATGTGAAACATCGGAAGCGCCGCCTGCCATAAGCCCTCGCCATGGCGGTTGAGCACCGCATTCGACGATTCGGACGACCCCATGAGATTCCCCCACGCAAGCGGCACGGCTTTCGGGCGGCCCGTCGTGCCGCTCGTGAACATGATAAGGGCGCATGCGCTCTCGTCGAATCCCGCGCGCGCCCGTTCGGCAAAATTCACAATGGACCGCGAATCGATTTCCCCAGCTTGGCCGCCCGCTGTGCGCCCGCCTGCCCTTTGGGGCCTACCGCCCTGATCCCCTCGCTTGCCGCCCTTTCCGAGCAGACGCGTGAACAGGCCCTGACCCTGCGCGCTCGGAACCTGCGATGCCTGCCCCGAATGGTGCAGTTCCTCACGCGCCCTTGCGTCGGCGACGGCCTGCGCGCCGGCGGCGGTTCCCATGGCGTGTTCGATCCGATACGCCACGTCGTAACCGCCGGGAACGCCATCGAGCAACCGAGCGACATCGTGCTCGGTGAATACGCGGGACACCTCGAAACCGCTCGACATGCGCAGATCGGCAAGGCGGGAGGTTTTCTCGTCTTCGGTCAGACGATGGTTGAGCGCAACGAGCGTAAACCCGCCGTAGGCTGCAGCGAGCGCCATGAACACGAACGCGGGGCAATTGGGCATGTCGACGGCGATGCACGACCCTCGGGAAACGCCCTTATCACGTAAACGAAGAGCCAGGCCCGCAGCCGAAAATTTGGTTTCCTCGTACGTAAACGCGCGACGATCACCTGCGCCGTCGACGTATTGGAAGAATACGTCGTTCGGCCGCCTTCGCATCGTCTGTTCGAACTGCTGTATCACGCGTTTGGTTCCGACCTCGCTTCACAGACACGCGCTTCCGCAGGTTCGGTACGGTATTTCCGATCCTACGGGAACTTGGGGAACTGATCAAAATCGGGCTGGCGCTTTTCCTTGAAAGCGTCGCGCCCCTCTTTTGCCTCATCGGTTGTATAGTACAGAAGGGTTGCGTCTCCTGCGAATTGCTGGAGCCCGGCTAAACCATCGGTTGCGGCATTGAACGATGCCTTGAGAAACCTCAGCGCAGTCGGTGAGAATTGCATCATTTCGCGCGCCCAACTCACGGTTTCGGCCTCGAGCTCTTCGAACGGCACGACCTTGTTCACCAGGCCCATTTCAAGCGCCTCGGCGGCCGTGTACTGACGGCAGAGATACCAGATTTCGCGTGCCTTCTTCTGGCCCACGATGGCAGCCAGATACCCCGCACCGTATCCCGCGTCGAAACTGCCGACCTTCGGGCCCGTCTGCCCGAACTTCGCCGTTTCCGCCGCGATGGACAAATCGCACAGGATATGGAGCACGTGACCGCCCCCGATGGCGTATCCATTCACCATGGCGATAACCGGCTTGGGGACGATGCGGATCAGCCTCTGCAGATCGAGAACGTTCAGACGCGGGATGTTGTCTTCGCCGACGTAGCCGCCGTTGCCGCGAATCTTCTGATCGCCGCCCGAGCAGAATGCCTCATCTTCGTGACGGCCGCCGTGATTAGCGCCGGTAAGGATTATGACACCGATTTCAGCATCTTCGCGAGCCACCGTGAAAGCGTCGTAGAGCTCGTTGACGGTGAGCGGCGTGAACGCGTTGCGGCGTTCGGGCCTGTTGATCGAGATCTTCGCGATGCCGTCGAACGTCTCGTAGACGATCTCCTGGTAGGATTTGCCCTTCTGCCACGCGATATCGGCCATTTCCATCCTTCCCTCTTGCGCATGCCGACCCCGCGGCCGATGCGTTTTAGCCCTTAGCGACCTGCGCGCTTCGCTTGCCTGTCCAAAAATCCGCCCACCTGCCTGGCGAACGTTTCGGGATCTTCAAGATGGGTGTTGTGCCCCGTGTTGAGCAGCACGCAGGATACATTTTCTTCGTAAGCAAGATTTTCCGCTATTTTGAGGTACTTTCTATCGAGAATCCCCGCAATGTACAAAATCGGCATGGGCAGGTGCTTGATGTGCGTCGAGTAGTCGATCATGCTGTGCTGCCCCGTACCGCGCACCGTGTAGGCGAGCGCCCTCGGATCGTTCGCCACGCGTTCGCGGCGGATTCGATCGCGCACCTCCGAAGAAAGCTTCTTCTGCGATTCGAAAATCGGCTGCTTTTGCCATTCGTCCATGAACGCTTCGATATCGCTTGAGAGAAGCTGCTCGATCAGCGCGGCATCGCGATGCCGCATGGCCGCATGCTGCTGCCCTGTCTTCGGCCCGAGCCCCGCGCTTTCGAGAACGAGAGACGATATCTTGCTCGGCTCGCCGCACGCCAGGGCAAGCGCAATGCGTCCGCCCATCGAGTAGCCGACCAGCGCCGCCTTTCGGCTGAACCGCTCGCTCAAGAACGCGGAAAGCATATCGGTCACTGCGTCCATTTCGTAAACCGAAGGATTGTCGGGCTTGTCGCTTTTCCCATGCCCAACGAGCTCGGGAGCAACGACGAATCGGGCTTCGGCTAACCGCGGGGCTATTTCGGCCCACGATTCCGCGCTCTGCGCGAAACCGTGAAGCAGCACGACGGGAAGAGCATCCGGATCGCCCCACTCGGCAACATGATAGCGGACCCCAAGGTGCTCGAACCAGCTTTCTCTCGCGCCCGCCATCTAGCGATACCGCCCGAACCGCTCAGCCGTGCCTTCGATGGCGAAGGGAATCTCGATCATGCTGATCCCGGGGACGCCAAGCGCGGCCCGATACGCTTCCTCGAACCCACGAACGGTTTCCACCCTTTCGAACGGCACGCCGAACGCCCGCGCCGCCTGTTCGAAATCGACGCGCTGCGGCGTGAGGAACACCCGCTCGAAATACGCATCCTCCGACTTTTGCGGAAGCGTTTCGAAAATGCCGCCTCCGCTGTTATCGAGCAGCACTATCACGATGCTCGAAGCCGCATCGCCGCCGTGATGAACGGTAAGCTCGCGCTGCATCGAAAGGGCGTTGAGATCGTGAAGCGCCGTAAGATCGCCGGTTACGAACGTAGTCTGGCGGTACGCCTGCGCGGCGCCAAGCGCCGATGACACCGTTCCGTCGATGCCGTTAAGGCCGCGATTGCACAGAAGGGAGAGGCGCTTTCCCGACGAGCGATACACGGCATCGATCAGGCGGACGGACATGGAGTTCGCAGCGAACACCAGCGATCCCTCGGGAGCGAGTTCGAGCGCTTTCGCCACGTAAGCCGCCTCAGCATCATCGCCCGCATCGGCGATCCGCCCGATGCGGGCGCAGGCGGCGCGATTGCGTGCGATCCATTCCTCGGCATATGCCGCCTGCGCTTCGCCGCTGCACCCCTCGTCATCGCCGCAAAGCGCGCGGACGAACGCCATCGGCGCGCAACGTACGAACAGATCGGTCGCCACGTTGAAATCGCGCGTTTCGACCGCATCGACCACGATCTGGACGGGGCGGCCATCGGCCCCCTCGGACCGCAGGCCGTCCGCCGCATTGCCTCGATCGGCTTCGGCCGAAGCGCTGCGAGCGCAGATCGAAGCGAAGCACGCTTTCGACACGGGATAGCGGCCGAAACGTATCACGCAGTCGATGCTCGGCTGCTCTCCGTTCGCGAACACGCTGTCGTACGCATCGATCACCAGCTCGTCGTCCACCCAGCGCAATCCGCTCAGCGGATCGGCCAAGAGAGGGATCGAGAAGCGGTGGGCCCACGCGATCAGATCCTCGACGTCGCCCGCATTAAAGCAGGTGCCCTCGCCGACAAGCGCGATGGTTCGCCTGCCTCCCATCGCCGCGCGAACAGCGTGCGCCTGCCGCTCGGAAAGCTCTGGAGACGCCACGATTATCGGCTCGTCGGGCGCAAGCGGCCCGCGCCCGATCTCGAACAAGCCCCGAACGGACAGATCGGGTTTGAGCGGCTCGTCGAAGGGGAAGTTGAAATGCACGGGCCCCGCAGAGCCGATGCATCCGTAAAACGGCGAGCCGTCCTCCCCGGCAGCCGCGGGAGTCCCGACAGAAGCGATGAATGCCGTCTTTGCCATCTGGCGCGCAAACGCGATCTCCTGAGGATTCGCCCCGGGAATCGGCATCTGCTGGAAATGGCGCACGTGATCGCCGTACGCCTTAAGCTGATCGCACGTCTGCGGTGCTCCAAGGTTTTGCAGGCGCGGCGGACGATCGCCCGTGAGCACGATAAGGGGCACGCGCGACGTTTCCGCTTCGAGCACCGCCGGATAGTAATTCGCAACGGCCGTCCCCGACGTGCAGATGAGGCAGACCGGGCGTCCCGTCGCCTTGGCCAGCCCGAGGGCGAAAAACCCCGCACCCCGTTCGTCAACGTCAACGTAGAGGCTCATGCTGCTTGCATGGGCCACCATGGAAAGCGGCGTCGACCGCGAACCGGGGCTTACCACCACGTCGCGAACACCGCACGCAATGAGCTCGTCGAAGAACGCGGAAAGAAACAGCGCCGAAGCCTGCGGGGTTTCGAACCTGTCAGGCATCGCACTCTCCATCGAACGCGCTCAGAATGGTCTTGAGCTTCATGTCTATCTCATCGTACTCATCGGCAGCAACGCTGCCGTCAACAATGCCGCATCCCGCATACAGCCATCCGATCTCGCCATCGAACACACCGGTGCGCAGCGCAACGGCGAACTCGCCGTTGCCATCGCCGTCCACATAGCCCGCAGCGCCTCCGAAGAAGCCGCGGTTGTACGCTTCGACCTGGCGGATGAGCATGAGCGCCTCACCGACGGGCGTACCCGAAAGCGCGGGTGTCGGATGCAGCTCGGACATGAGGCCCATGAGCGTTTTCCCCTCAAGCACTTGGGCCGATGCGGGAGTATAAAGGTGCTGGACGTGCTGGAGCGGAAGGATTCCCGGATGGTCGGGAATCTCGACATCGTGGCAATTGCGCCTGAACACTTCGCGGATGAAATCGACTACGTAGGCATGCTCCTGCAGATTCTTCTGGTCATGCAGCAGCTCTTCCGCCAATCGGCTGCGCTGCGCTTCGTCGGTCCCCGCCGCGCACGTGCCCGCCAAGCACATGCTCTCAACCGCGGCATCGTTTTTGCGCACGAGCAGTTCGGGCGTACAGCCGCAGAAGAACACGTCGCCGTAGCGATAGAGCAGCACCGTCCCGCGCGCGGGACCGTCGATGAGGTTCACGAGCAGGTCTTTCGAGGAAAACGGATGCGCGGCCACAAGCTTCTGCCGCCGCGAAAGCACCACTTTGTCCACGCGGCCGCCCTCGATGGCCGAAAGGCCTGCGGCAACCGCCTCGTCCCACGCTTCGCGCGAATCCCGTTCGAGCTCGAAGGGAATCGTCACGCGCGTGCGCGGCTTCGCTTCCCGGATATGGCGGGAAAAGCGGGCGACGCGACCCGCATACACTGGGCCCAAACTGTTGATCTGCAAATACTTTCCGGTTTCATCCTCGATGAGCACCACCTCGGGAAGCATGAGCGAAAGGCGCGGAAACGACGCGAACAGCTCGTCGGCGGGACTCGGGTTCTCGGCATCGAAGCGGTTGAATGAGAACAGGATCGGCGGCTTCCCGGTTTCGCCCTGCACGACGTACTCTACATCCCGCAAGCTCGACAGCGCGATGCAGCGCCCGAGCCCCATGAAGCGCGCCTTACGCGTTTTGTCGTAGAACACGAACTGATCGGTAAAGCCTTTTTGGAGCACGCAGAACGCATCGACGATATCGGCATCGACCGGTTGCGTATAGGTATAGATTTTCGTCACTGGATCACCGCATTCACACTGATTCGACCTGTATCAAGTAAAAGTATCGGTTCGCTAAACGTTTCTTTATTCTACCATTGCATATCCTATACTGTGCTTCGCCGGCCGTCTGCGGTCATACGGATCGAATCAAGGCGATCTTTGCCGTATCGGCTGCACGGCCGCCTCAGGCAAACCGATGCGAAAGGGAACCGATGAAGAAGTTTCTCGAGGAGTTCAAAGAGTTCATCAACCGAGGCAACGTCATGGATCTCGCCGTCGCCGTCGTCATCGGCGCCGCGTTCACGGCCATCGTCAATTCGGTCGTATCGGATCTCATCATGCCTATCGTCTCGGGTTTGACGGGTGGCCTCGACTTCTCCAACATGAAACTGATCATACCGCTCGGCGCGGGAGAATCGGCCATCGCCTACGGCAACTTCATCAACGCCGTCATCCAGTTTCTCATCATCGCGTTCGTGGTGTTCCTGATCGTAAAAGCGCTCAACAAGGCGAAGGATCTTTCGGCGAAAGGCAAGCATAAGGAAGAAAAAGAGGCTCCCAAATGCCCGTACTGCCTCGAAGAAGTTGCCGAAGGCGCAACCCGCTGCCCCCATTGCACCGCCGAGCTTCCCGAACCAGCAAAGGCAACCGTCAAGTAGGACGCGGTTACTGCGCAACGGCCACCTCGTCTTCGTAATCGTCTTCGTCGCCGCAATCGGCGCACAGGGCCTCGTGGCGCAGGATGAAGAACCCGATGAGCCCAGCAACCAACGAAGCCGCGAGAATCGCCACTTTAGCCGAAGCGATCGTCGTCGGATCGGCGAATGCAAGGTTGGTGACGAAGATGGCCATGGTGAAGCCGACACCGCCCAAGACCGAAACGCCGAGGATGTGGCCCCAGCACACGCCCTCGGGCAAATCGCTGATTTTCAATTTGACGGTAAGCCATGTGGCAAGGAAGATGCCGACCGGTTTGCCCACAAGCAAACCGAAGAACACCCCGATCGTAACCGGGCTCATGATGAGCGCTCCAAGATCGGTGCCCGTCAGCAGCACTCCTGCGTTTGCGAATGCGAACAGCGGCAGAATCACGAAGTACACGGGCGTATGCAGCAGATAGTCGAGCTGGGTGATCGGCGGGATGGTCATACGGGACACGCGGCCGATCTGCCTGATCTCAACCAGATATTCCTTTTGCGCAATGTCAGCCTGACCCGGATCGTAGCGCTCGTCGGCGTTTTGGGCCTTCGTTTCAAACCAGTTGCTCACCCGTCCAAGCCGCACTTGCGATTTCGCCGGGATCGTCAACGCGACGAGCACGCCCGCAACCGTAGCGTGAACGCCCGAAAGCAGGATGCACACCCACAGCGCCAGCCCAATGATCAGATACGGCGCAAGTCCGTAGATGTGCATGCGATTGAGCACGATCAGCACGGCAAACAGCGCAAGGCCCGCCGCAAGCCACATCACGTTGAGGTTCGCCGTATAAAAGATAGCGATGACCAGAATGGCAATCATATCGTCGACGATGGTGAGCGTCGAGAGAAAAGCTCGCAGACCGGCGGGCACCCTGCTGCCGAGCAAAGCCAGAATACCCAAACAGAACGCGATATCGTTCGCCATGGGAACGCCCCAGCCGTGCTCGAACCCGCTCCCCGCGTTGAAGGCGAGGTACACGAGAGCGGGAAGAACCGCACCTCCCGCTGCGGCGATGATAGGCAGCAGCGCCTTGCGAGGGTTGGTGAGCTCCCCTGCCGTGAACTCGTATTTGATTTCGAGACCGACCACCAGGAAGAACAGCGCCATGAGGAAATCGTTGATGAAATGGCCGACCGAGATGTGAGGATCGAACGACCCGATGGATATGCCGATGTAAAACGTGTTCCAGAATTCGCTGAAGTTCGGAAGCAGCGGAGTGTTTTCGATGATGAGCGCGAGCACTGCAGCACCGAGCATGATCATCGTCGCCCGTGTGGACGAATGCGTGAACTCGAGGAGTTTTTTACGCCGACGATGATGCTTGTGCACTTCGGGCTCGAAGATCGATTCGGCAGCATGTAGGTTCTTATTGTCTTTTTCCATGAAGATGATTATAGGTTTTCGACAGGGAGCCATAGACGCAAGACGGTAACGTCTTGAGAACAACATGGGACTCAGGGTGGCGAAACCCTACCGAAAACAATTGCCGCACCACCAAAGCGAAACGAAGGTGCAGCAATTGAGCCGCACCTTCGTTTCGCTTGGCTTTACATGCGAGACGTCGAAAGCGGACGGCTAGCACCCGTTCGAACAAGCAAACGCCGCCTCGGCGCGATCGGTTCCGTGCTTCACGCGATCATGTTCTTCGGAGCTCTTCGCATTGTTCCAGCGATCCATCGTTCCCACCAGGTAACCGGTGATTCGACGGATGCGATCGAACGGCACAGGCGCAAGCCCGTAGCTGATGCCGACGTCTTCGCCATCGACCTCCAGCTTGAGCCATTCAAGCGTATCGGCAGGATAGAGCTCGCGCGCACGATCGATGTAAGCGTTGATTTCTTTTTCGGATACAGGCGCATCGCCCTCGTTCGCATACGCGATGGTGATATCGATGCCGGACACCTGCTGCTTGATCGTTTGCGCCATAGTAAGCTCCTTTTGCTATATTTTTGGTATCAATTATGACAGAAGACATACTATCACAGCATATTTATGCGATCCACTAGATTTTGTTAACAATCAGGCAAACGAAACCAGATGTGGGGTTTTCCAGGGATCGATCGGCTGCATAACCGATCAACCTCCAGACCGCCAAATGAAGCGCTGCCTCGTTTACCGACATGCTTCTTCTGGTTGCCGTAAATGCTTTCAATACGAGCGAGCCGCCACCCGACAAACGCAGTTGCCGGCTCGCCCAACATGCTTCAACACGATGCTACTTGTCGTTATGGCAATCGGAGCAGTCTTCGAACGTCCTTTGATGATGGCATTTCGTGTAGCAATAGTTCACGTTTTCGGGAAGCTTCACGTCATCGGCTGAAGGGGTATCGCTCTCGTGCGCCGTATGGCACTTCCCACAATCGATGACTTTTTCGTTACCTGTCGCCTCATGTGGATTGGGAGCATCTTCATCGACGGTCCGATGGGGATTTGCCACTTCCCCGGATTCCGCAACGTAATCACCCGATGCGGCGGCAACCTCATCCATGGGGTGGCACGAGATGCACTCATCGGTGACAACCTCTTTTACCTCCACCTTCTTCTCAGGGACCGCCGTACCCGCTTGCTCTGCCCCCTCGGCTTGGCCCGCCTTGCCACCCTCGCCCGCATCGGAAGGCGCGCATCCTCCCACGACGCCGCACGTAAGCGCACAAGCTACAAGAACAATGGCTAGTTTTCTCTTCATATTCAACCTCGTTATTCGTAAACAATCGGAAAACGGGCGGGAGCAGCACCCGCCCGCCGAAACCTATAATCGAATCCGCTATTGCAGGGGTTCCTCTTGAGCAACGTTTTCTCCAGCGATCATTGCCGCCGTAGCATAATGGCCGAGGCTGTTGTGCGTGCGACGATAGCCAAGGGAGTTCCCGCATTCGCCACAGGCGTACAGGTGGGGAATAACGGGTTCGTCGTTGCATGAAACAACCTTGGAGTCCACCCGTGCGGTACCATCGATAACCTGCGATTTGCTGTTCACCCGAGCGCCGTTACGCCCCGTATGGCGAATGAGGCTTGCACGCGCCGCATAGAACGGGCCTGTCTCGATTTTGGCGGGGAGCAGTTTCCGACCGAATTCCTCATCGACGCCCGATTCAACGTACCCGTTGTATGCTTCGATCGTCTTCTTCAATTCATCGGCTGGCAGACCCGTCTTTTCGGCCAATTCATCCAAGGAATCTGCAATGGCAACGCAATCGGGGTCGAGCAGAGAGCCAGTCCGCGGGTTGGGATTCGCCATCTCCTCGATAGGCCATTTGATGGCTTCGGCCATCGGCGCATCCGCAATTGCCCAAACGTTGCGAGGTTGAGGAAGCTCAAGGTACTTCGTTGTAAACTCGGATATTTCGGGGTTTTCGCAATGATCGCCCCTACCTGCAAGTGCCTCCATCGCTGCAACGGCAGCGTCTTGGTCGAACACGGCCGCCTCAGCGCCCTCTTCGCCGCCGCCGGCAAAGCATGCCCCGCTTTTAGCAAGATTCTCATTGAAGTAGCGTTTTCCTTCGCTTTGCACCACAATGCCGTTTTCGAAAAAGGCATCCGTTCCCAAAGTCTTTCCGCGCTCCCAGCCTTTGTTGTCGCGCCAGTCGAGCGGCTCCTCTCCCCAGCTCCAAAATGATTTTTGACCGAACCAAATCCAAAGATATGAAACATAAGACATGTCGGTGAGAATGCCACCGACGGCATCGATGGCAATCTGGCCATCGCCGGTTTCTTCGTTAAACATGGTGCCATCAGCAGGGATGCCGCCATCGCCATAGCAAAACTCCCCTGCCGCCCGAGGGTCGTACATTTTCACCATATGGTCATTGTCGGTCCAAGAGCCGGTGGCCACAACAACGCCCTTTTTCGCCTTGATGTTGATAACTCCGTCTTTTGTTTCGATTTCAGCTCCTACGACAGGACCGCCAGTCTCACGGTAAAGTTTCGTCATTCTATGCTCGAGAAGGATGGGGACTCCGAGTTCGTTCAAACGGTTCTCCCAAACCTGCGTCCAGCAAATACCTGCATTTTTGCCCGTGCCCCAACCGCCAACGTACACGCCGGGGTTTTCGACCGGCCACAAACCGCGCTTGGTCTTCCCGCGGAGGAACCCTTGGGACAGATCCCCCCATTTCATACCCAAATCCTCCATCCACTGAACGGTCTCGGCACCGCGCTCGACAAACGTGCGCATAATGTCAGCGTCGCCGCGATAGCTGCACGAGAACATTTCATCCTCAAACCACGTCTCGTTATCATCGGTCTCGCCCGCACGCTGCTGAACGATATTGTTACCGCCCATCGTGCAGCCACCGCCCGAAGCCATCCAGAAGCCGCCTGGATGATCCGACTTTTCCACGATCAGCACGTCCGAACCCGCTTCGGCGGCCTTGACTCCGGCAGCCAACCCGCTGCCAGCTCCGACGATCAGGACATCGACTTCTTTGTCCCAGTTTTTCGGCATATCGCTCGACGCAGACGCTTCCGCATTCGAACAACCCGAAAGCGCCGTACCCGCGATCCCCGCTGCACCTACTGCCAATGCTCCCTTAAGAAAGTTACGACGTGTTACTTCTCCCATGTTTTCCTCCTGAAACGTATACCGCGTTCATGCTTTTGCACGTACCGTGAAGAATAGAAACGCAGCGGAATCGATGCGTCCCCCGTATTTCGTCATTCGCGTTTCATGAGGAGTTTTTCGTCACCCGAAAAAGGGTATATGTCGCCAAAACGGTAATGGATGTTTTTCGAAACTAAAGATGCGGTACAATTCAACCTCGGCGAACGAACGTCAGAGCCAGGGAGGGGACATGGCGGTTTCAAAACGGGCGAGCACCGCTGCCCTGATCGCGTGCTGCATCGCATTCGGTTTGTACTGGGGCACAAGCTACATTGGCTTCTCAAACGCTTTGCTCGATCTGCGGCTAACCGCATTCGTCGAAGTTCTAACTCGAGGAATTTTCTGCATCCTCTTCGCCCTGGTGCTCAACAAAACGAAAAAGATTCCGCTCCCCCTTTTTGTTGCGATGCTCGTGCTTCAAATTTTTGCAATCACAGTAAAAACGACTGGCATCGTATCGCAAGGCGTCATGCTGTCGCTTGCGGCAAGCATCTCTTACAGTCTCTACTCGGGATTTCTTATCGTCTGTTCGGCATACTGCCTCTACTCCTTTTCGTCCCATAAATCGATTTACCGCATCGTGCCCATCGGTTTCATCATCTCGTACGCTTACGGCATGCTCGTCGTCGCCACAGACACTCAACCGATTGTGAACGCATTCGCAGGGATTGCGGTTCCGCTCATCATCTATCTCCCAATGCGTCAAAAAGGCTTCTTGTCGCGCATGACGCCGTCAACGCATGTTGGGGCAGGCGGCTTCATCGCAAGGTCGAAAACGTGGGTACGCCAATATACCGAAAACTCTCCATCGTTCTTTTTCCTTGGCGCAATCGCGCTGTTCCTTATTTTGATTGGGGTTTGGTTCAGGATCGGAGCAAATATCGAAGGGTCTCTCTGGCTCCTAACCCCCCAGATTGGCTCTTGGTGCATATTCGCACTTGCAGTTTTCCTTGTAGTGATGGCCGTTACCGACGGCAAGGTTTCCATACGCTCCTTTTCAATCGGAACCCTCGCTGCTTTCTTGGGAGTGCTCATTCTCACTGCATTTTTTTGGAGCGAGGCAACCGATCTCATCCGGAGCTTTTCGAGCATCTGGCTTGCCGCCTTCCAATCGATGCTCTATGTTTCATGCCGCTCATTCGGAAAGACGAACGTCGATCACACAATCGGCTTGGGAGTCTGTCAAGGCGTCGCCTTGGTCATGCTCGCAATCGGAAACGTGATCGGTCTTTTCTTTTTCGAGAACCTCTCCCTCGATAAGTTTTCCTTTATGGCGTTCTCGTTCGTTTTCATGCTTATATTCGTTGTCGCCACCGTTGCCGAGTTCTACCCCCTGCTCAAAAGAACCGAAAGAGCCGAAAAGGCGGCTGCAGATAACTCAAACGGCGCACCCGGATCCGCCTCCGAAAACCAAACCGATAAGGCGCTTGCGTCGCTCTGCGAAAAATATGGAGTAACCGCCCGAGAGCAAGACATTATCGGCCGGTATTCGCGCGGAAGAAGCATTGCGAGCATCGCCGACGATCTCTTCTTGTCAAAAGACACCGTTAAAACGCACGTTAAACGTACGTACGCCAAACTTGACGTCCACAATAAACGAGAACTCCAAGATACAATCGAAGCCGAAAAGAATCGGCTTGAACACGACTAGCTGGAATCAGGCCGATATCCGCAAGCCGTCGTCAAACCGCCTGCAAGATACAAAAGACAGGCCTTAGATCTTGTACATGAACTGAAAAACGTCCTCGCGTTGGATGATCACCTGGACGCCGAGATCTTTGCCCGCCGTCTCGAGGCGCTCCTGCACCGTGTTGAAATCGGCAACCTCGATATCGAGCGTCACGAGCATGGTCATCGAAAAGATATCGTCGAGAATCGTCTGGCTGATGTCATCGATGTTGGCGCCGCACTGAGCGAGCACGTTCGAAACCGCAGCGACGATGCCGCTTCTGTCTTTGCCCAAAACCGATACGACGCACTTCATAGACAACCCTTTCAACACAGCCGAGCATTTCGATTTACTATACCGCATTGTCGCGAATGCGAACACGGGGCTCCCTTGCCGCAACGGCATCTTCAGATGATGGACACCGCCAAGGGGCGCCGCGCGCAGATCGCGCGCACAAGACCGCAACCCAAAAAGCAGCTACATCGTGCGCCTGGGTGCGAAAATGAGGGAAAGCGCTTCGTTGCGCGTCGCCTGGCTGCGCTCGAACGCACCGCGCACGGCGCTTGTCGTCGTATGGGCGCCGGGCTTCTTCACGCCGCGCATGCTCATGCACATGTGCTCGGCTTCAAGCACCACGATCACGCCCTGCGGGTTGAGCTGCTCAACCAGCATGTCGGCGATCTGAGATGTCAGACGCTCCTGAACCTGCGGGCGCTTCGCGTAAGCATCGACCAAACGAGCAAGCTTGGACAAACCGCAAATGCGACCGTTTGCCGCAGGGATGTAGGCCACGTGCGCAAGACCGAAGAACGGAACCAGATGATGCTCGCACATCGAGTAGAACGGGATATCGCGCACCAAGACCATTTCCTCGTGATGCTCGTCGAAAAGCGTCTCGAAGTGCTCGGAAGGGTCCTGGGTCATGCCCGCAAACACCTCTTCGTACATCTTCGCCACGCGCTCCGGCGTCTTCTGCAAACCCTCGCGATCGGGATCCTCCCCGATTCCTTCGAGGATCAATCGTACTCCCTGTTCGATCTTCGCTGCATCCATAGTCGGTTCGCTCGGTTCCTTTCCGTTGTCCTCATTGCACTCGAGCATCATAGCATGCCCGCCACCGCTTCAAGCAACAGCTCCCGCCATGTATCGCGCCAAGCGGATTTGCGGCGACCCCATCGGGCGGAACGGGCAGAGCGAGCGGAACGGGCGGGACGGGCGGGACGGGAACCGGCAGCGCCTCGATCTGCACGTTTTTTGCCAGATTCATACATGTTGGATGTAATCCAGTGCCGGGCAAAACTCGCCGCAAACGCCTCAACAATTCCTGAGCTGGGCAAACGCATTTCTCGCGCTTGCATCGGATGCTTTCGGAGCAGTTGGAAGCATCCCCAATGTATGAATCTGGCAAAAACTGTGCAGTTTGGGCCATCCAGAGCGCGCAAAAAGACCCGGCGAGGGAGGGAAAAGCGCCGGGTCTTTCGCGAGGGGTCGTACGTACCGTCCGATTCGAAAAGCAGCTTCCGAATCGTCGGGCTGTTGCCGCAGCGCCGTCGGGCGCGGCCGGGCTGAGCCGCAGCGCCATCGGGCGCAGCCTGATTGCACCGCAGCGCCGTCGAGCACCGTTGGCCGGTCCCGCAGCATCGCCCAACGCGCCGCAAGGCTGCCGAAACGCGCTGCAGGGAGGTCGCGGCGCTACTGCACTGCGCGCTCGCGCAGCTCGTGGCACGTTCCGCACTGGAACACGCCCTTGTGATGGCACTGAGCGCACCACATCATCGCATCCTTCTGGAGGTTCTTGGAGTGGATGTTGTGGCAATCGGTGCACGTCGGATTCATCGTGTCGTGCTGTTCGTTGCTCGGATAGTCATGGGGGTTCTGGACTTTGCCCTTCTCGTCCTTGAAATCTTGGTTGTCGGCGGTTATCGCCGCCATCTCTTCCATGGTGCCGTGGCAATCAGAGCTTTGACACGTCTCGGCGTCAACAGTGATGACCGTCGGCTTCGATGCGGGCTTGTCCGCGTAGGTCACGCCCTCATGGGCCGTCTTCAGCGCGGATTCTTCGGTATGGCACTGCACGCACTCCAGACCAGCATGCTCGGATGCCTGCGGGATGCCCGTATCGGCCATGCTCTCGGATTCAGTGGTATGGCAGGTCTTGCAATCGATGTCCATCGTCCACTCGACTGCCTGATTGGCCATCGGGTCCTCTTTTTCGGTCTGCTGGGTTTCGCCCTTGGGGGCATCGGACGAGCCTCCCTGCGGCGAGCAGCCGACGACCAATCCCAGGACAACGGTCAGCGCCAGCGTCAGAGCCATGACGGCTATCAGCGCGAGTGCCTTGTTCGTTGGTTTCGTTGTTGCGTTCGTCATCGTCTTCCTATCGTGGTCGAGGTTCGGCCGATCGCGCGATCGGCCGAACCTTCGCTCATTGCACGGATGCCAATCCATCCGCGCAATCGCTTTTTTCTGCAGTACTATTTCTTCTCAGAAGCATCCCACGGCTCGAGGCTGGCGCAGTGGCGTCCGCCGATGCGGCCCCATACCATGTTCTCGGAGTTGTTGCCGCCGGTGATGCCGTAGCTGTGAGCCTGGAAGTTGCCGAAGCTGCCCGCAGCGTACAGACGCGGAATCACGTTGCCCGCAGGATCGAGCACCTGGGCATTGGCGTTCTTCTTCGGGCCGCCGAGCGTCGAGCAGGAACCGGGGTAGATCGAGATGGCGTAGTAAGGTCCTTCTTCGGTGAGCTTGTTGTCTTCGGCAGTGAGCTCGCGATCGAAACGGGCGTCCTTGCCGGCATCGCAAAATGCCTGGTACTCGTCGAAGGTTGCCTTGAGCGTTTCGTAATCCATCCAGTGGTCGAAGTCCTTGATCTTCTTTGCAAGATCTTCGAGCGTATCGCCCTTGAGCACCCAGCCGCGCTCGATCTCGACCTGATTGTCGTCAGACCAGCCGTCCCATGCGCGAATCTCGTCGGGAAGGTCAGTGGTGTAGTTGCCGCACTCGAACCAGCCGCCCTGCTGCGTGCCCATCGGGCCGCCGTCGACGCCTCGCTGGTCGAAGATCTGCCATGAGGGAATGCGGTCGTAATCGTCGATGGCATCGCTGAACGACATGAGCGTATGCCAGCCGTTGTGCGCGGTGCCGCCGGTCTTCGATTCGTTTTGGAAGCGCTTGCCAAGACGGTTCACCGTGAAGAACGCATCGGATTGCGGGCCTGCGAAAATCGCGAAATCGTATTCGGGGTCGCGAGTCCACATAGCGGTCGTGGAGATGACCATGTTCATGTGCCAGAGCTTCGCGCCCACTTCTTCGACCATCTGAATGCCATCGCCGGTGTTGTACTGCCAGCCCTCGAACTTGAAGGGATAGATGCTCAGATAGGTGTTCTTGAGATCCTCGTTGAACTCGAAGCCGCCGGTGCACATGCAAACGCCCTTGCGAGCCTTGACGGTTTTCTCGGTGCCGTTCTCAAGGAACTTAACGCCGACGATTTCCTTGTTCTCGGGGTTCTGGATCAGATGCTCGTCGGTGCAGCCGAACAGCAGCGTGACGGGAAGGCCGAGCTCGTCGCGCTTCGCCTCGAGCTCGTGGAAGGTGGTCATGCCGAAGCCCTCGACACTCGAAACGCCGATGCAACCGGCGTACTTGCCGTCGTCGAGGAACCAGTACTCGGGAATCGTGCCTGCGAGAGCCTGCTCGGCAACCTCGTAGGTCATGCCGTACTTATCGGCGTACTCGGTGTGGCGGCTCGCCTCGGCGATGTAGGCGTCGATCATATCCTCTTCGATCAGGCCATGGCCGAATGCAATGCAGTAATCGCGGAACAGCTTCTCGTCTTTGATAACGGTCCATTCGCCGTTGTTGATGCGGCTGTTGCCGCCGCCCTCGACGGGAGCCTTCTCGAGCACGATGACCTCGGAGCCGCCTTCGTCGGCTGCAACGAGAGAAGACCACATGCCCGCTCCACCGTATCCGATGACAACGACGTCGGTCTCGTAATCCCAAGAGCTCGGCAGCCAATCCCCTGACGGAGCTGCCGCAGAACTTGTACCGCCCGATGCGCAACCGGCCAAAGCGGCGGATCCCGCAAGAGCAGCACCGGCAACGGCAGCGCTCTTCAGGAAATTACGACGAGACAATCCTTCGCTCATAGTTCCTCCTTGAATCAACAGGCCGACTCTTCGTGATCGTCGCTCCCTCGCGACGGCGTCCTCCTCCTTGTTGGACGATCGGCCTGGCAATGCGGGCAATTGTAGGAAGGGTGCGAAAAAGAAGCACCGTATAACGGATGTGATTTTTTACATTTTTATTTTCTTGCCTTTGATCAGGTGTTTTGAAAGTCAATCGGATCAATAATCCGAGTGATTATTTTTTGGAAAGCAGGTAGTATCGTGCGAACGCAGTCGAGGGAAATATGCAACTGATCTGGTAAGTGTTAAGAATGCTGCGTAAACTGGACTCGACTTGCTCTGTACACTTGTATTCAGGAGGGGCATGAACGCACGAGATGGGGAACAAAGCGTCGGCAGGGGATGGCTCGACGTCAAAGGAAGCATCGTTGACTACATGCTCGTGATTATCGGATTCGGGCTGTGCCGCGCTTGGATCGTGTCTTGCTTGTCGGCTTCGGTCGCAAGCTTCGGCCCGCGAACCGATTGGGTGTTTTTGCTGGCAGGAGCCGCCTCGGCTTCGCTGACGGCAATGGCCATGACACGCTTCGTCGGCAGCCTGCCTCGCATGCACGAACGGCTGACCGATGTGATGACGGGGCTTATACTCGGCTCGGCGATATGCATTCCAGCGGCGGCATGGCTCGATTCGCCGACGTTGCTCATGCTCGGACTCATCGTCGGAGGCGCCGGCGCGGGTCTTCTGCAAGTCATCTGGGGCGAGCAGTTCGCCGCCCAAAACCTGTTCTTCTCCCTCGCCTGTGCGCCGGCCGCGGCAATCATCACCGGCATCGTGCTCGCAATGTCGTCAACCGACAATCAGCTGACGTTCGTCGTGCTGCCGATCCTATCGCTTCTCCTTCTCGTCCTCGAATGCAAGCGGTGCAAGATCGAATGGAAGACGGGCCTGCCCGAAGGCGTCGTCGAAGACGATCTCGATGAAGCGGTTATCGCCCCCGATGAGCACGGCGTGCTGCGCGATCGCATGAGGCTTGGGAAGGACTCCGCGAAGCTCCTGGTATCGATCATGGTGTTCTCGTTTCTCATCCGCGCCTTCGACGCCTTTCCCATCGGAGATCTCGACCCCTTCGAGATGGTGGGCGGAAGCGGTTCGTTCAGCCTCGTCATCGTGGGAGCAATCTTTCTCGCCATCTCGTTTTTCATCAAGGACAGGATGAACGTCTCGCTCGTCTACCGCCTTTCGCTGCCCATCATGATAGCCGGACTGATCGCGATGGCGCTGCTGTTCGAGCAGCGCACCTACTTTTCCGTGCTGGCCACCAGCATCGGCTACGAGCTTTTCGACATACTCTCATGGGTTCTGTTCGGCGAAATATCTCGCAGGATCGGGCGCAATGCGGCCCCCTACGTGTTCGGTCTGGGCGTGGCGTTCACGTTCACCGGCATGGCGGCGGGCTACGTGCTCAGCGCCGTGCTGAACCCGCTTGTCGTTTCAGGGGCGGTGCGCATCGGCTCGGTAGCGCTCATCGCAATCCTCTGCCTGGTTGTGATCGCGTTTCTCGTTCTACCCGAAAGCGCGATCGCCTCGATGACGGCCATCAAAATGCCCGGCAAGAAAACCGAAGCGCCCAAACCCGATCCGGCAATCGAGCGCGAACCGACGATTACCCTTGAAGAGAAATGCTCGGGCATCGCCCGAGAATGCGGGCTCACGCCGCGCGAGGAAGAGGTGCTTGCGTTTCTCGCGCGCGGCAGAACGCTTACGATCGTCGCGCGCGATCTTCATATCGCGAAGAACACGGCCCGTACGCATATCGAAAAAATCTACCAGAAGACGGGCATCCACAAGCAACAGGAGCTGATCGATTTCATCGAGGAGTGGGAACCCGAAGAGAATGCGCGAAAGGCTGCGGATGCATAGGATCGACGAGGCTCGGGGCCGCATTCAGCGGCCCCGGCTGATGCGCTGGATCAAACGCAGCCTCTAAATCGCAACCTTCTTGCCGAGCAGCTTGCCGAGCGCCTGCATGGCAAGGTAATCGGGGTTCGGCACCGTCTGCTCTTCCCCCTCGTCGTTTCGCACGGTGATGGTTTCGGGAAGAGCATCGTCGTCGGGAAGCGCATGGGCGCCCTCGATCGCAATGCTCTTGATCTCGTCGCCGATCCTGAGCGACTGCACGACATCGAGGCCTTCGACGACGTTTCCGAACACCGTGAATCTATCGTCGTACTCGGGATGATCGGCAAGCGAGAAGAAGAACTGGCAGCTGCCGCTATCGGGCTTGGTTTTATGGGTGAGCGAAAGAGCGCCCGCAACATGGTGGTTGTTCGGGTTTTCCTTCCATTCGTCTTTGATGACGTAGCCCGGATCGCCCACGCCCGGATGGATGCCGCGCAGCTGTTCGCGCACGGCCATGCGCACCTGCTGGGGCCGAAGCGCCCTTGTGATGGGGCATCCGCCCACCACCACATCACCCTCTTTGCGGCCATGGAAGTTCAAGCCGTCGTAGAAGCCCTTGCATGCCAGTTCGATGAAGTTGCCGGTGGTTGCTGGAGCATCCTTTCCGTTAAGCTGCACGCGGATGGCGCCTTTGTTCGTATCGATGACGGCCATCTCCTCGCCCGACGGAACGTAGCGCGGCGTGTAGAGCGGCTTGGTGATTTGAGCCATGATGATCCTCCCTCAAAGAACCCTTACTCTTGCGAAAGGAACCATAGCCGTCCGCACCGTCCGCCGCATCGGATCGATAATCCTATTTGCGAAACGCCGTAAGCGATACCGTCACTTTTCCGATGCATCCATGCCCTCTTGGGCAATTGCAAGCGCAAGCTCGCGCAGGCGTTCTCGGGTTAGGGGCGTTGGCACGGAGAAGCGCTCGTTGGCCTCGATGGTGCGTGCGAGCATGCGGTACGCATCGGCCTGCTCGCTTTCGGGAGCGTATTGGATGACCGTCTGCTTGTTGAGCTCGCTCGCCTGCACGATGTTGTCGCGAGGGATCACGCCCACAACCGAGGTGCCCAGCTCTTCGGCAAACGTATGCACGAGCTCCACTTCCCCTTCGACGTTGCGGCAATTGCAGATAATGCCGCCCAGACGCGTTCGGCCCGATGCCGCGAACTTGAGGATGCCCGTAGCGATGTTGTTGGCGGCGTATAGCGACATCATCTCGCCGCTCGTAACCAGATATATCTCCTGCGCTTTTCCCTCGCGGATCGGCATGGCGAATCCTCCGCACACCACATCGCCGAGCACATCGTAGAACACGTAGTCGAGGCCCTCGTGGATGATGCCCTGCCGCTCGATGAGCTCGATAGCGCAGATGATGCCCCGCCCTGCGCATCCGACGCCCGGTTCGGGCCCGCCCGATTCGACGCAGGCGATATCGGCAAAGCCCGTGTGCACGATGCCCTCGACAGGCGCGTTGGGCGCGGCGTTGCGCGATTGGGAGCGCACCTTTTCAAGCACGGTTTCCTGAAACAGCTCGCCAGTCAGAAGAGAGGTGCAATCGGCCTTGGGGTCGCACCCCACCACCAAGAGCTTGCGCCCTGCCTCGCCAAGCGCGGCGGCGATGTTCTGGCTCGTGGTCGACTTCCCGATGCCCCCCTTGCCGTAAAACGCTATCTGGCGAAGCGATCGGGCTTCCCCCCGCAAGCCGCTCGCATCTTTTCTTGCGTCGGATTCGTCTTCCATCGTCTTTTCTTCCTTCCAACGGTTCTGCCATCAACGGCATGCGCACCTGAACCTGGCATCGGCGCGCGCCTTCTCGTCTTGCTAAAAGTATCGGGAGATCGAAAGATCCTCAGGCGCCAAAGCCCGTTCTTCGATGTCGCAGAGCGCTTCGACGATGCGCTGCAGAAGCGAGAGAGCGCCTTGGTACCCCGCAATCGGACGCGTGTAGGAAAGCGGGCGATCCACGACGGGAAACCCGATCCGAACGAGCGGTGCGCCCGCCCGCGCGGCAAGCCGCTTGTTGCGCGTATCGCCAAGCACGAGATCGATTGGATGAGCTGCAACGAATTCCTCGACAGCCAGCCGATCGACGCCCGCGAGCACCTCGCACCCATCAGGAAGCGCACCATCGCTGCGAAGGCGCTCCTCGAAATCGGAAGCAGCATCGCCGACCGCAACGCAGCTCGGCACCATGCCCGCATCAACGGCGAACAAGGCCGCCGCTTCCGCAAGATCGGCGTCGCAGCAGATGAGCAACCGCTTGTCGTACAGCTGATCGGCAACCTGCATCAGACAGTCGATCAGCTGCGTCCGCTCGCGGGCGATCCATGCGGGAACGGGGCGGCCCGAAAGCTCCGCGAGCGATCCGATCAGCCGATCGGTCGCCGAAATGCCGATGGGAAGCGGCAGCTCTTCGACCGCCGCATGCGGTGCGGCTTCGCACAAAGCCCGCGAGCTCTCGAAGGTTGCCTCGCACCCGAGCGCCATTCCGCACGAGCACTCGCCGATGCGTTCGATCTCGTCGCGCGGCGTGCCGCCAGGCGCGTAGACCGACGGATCGTCGGGGCTCTTGCGATCGAAGACCCCGCGCACATCGGGAAGCACGGTCACTTCGTCGAACAGCGCTTCCGCATAGCGGACGGCAACATCGACATCGCAGGGGTTCATCCACCCCGGCAGCAGACAGAGGCGCCCGGCATCGCGCGATTGCGCTCCCGAACCCTTCGCAACCTCGACGGCATCGGCCGAGCAGCTGCCGCCGAGCTGGCGGATGAGCGCCGCCACGGTCGCACCGTATCCTGCCAGCTGCGAGCCGGCGTATCCCGGCGTCGAAGCCCAAACCACCGCTTTGCCGACCGGTATCGCAAGCCTGTCAACGATACCGCCCAAGTCGTCTCCGATCGTCTCGGAAAGGCAGGTGGTGTTGATGACCAGCACCTCGGGGTCGTACAGGCGAAACACGTTTTCAACCGCTTCTTCGATTTCGGGCTCGCCCCCGAACATGGCCGCCCGGTCGCGCAGAAGCGTCGAGGGGACATGCACCGTTTTCTGAAAATGCTTGGCAAGCTCCATGCGCTGGAACCGGCAGCATCCCGATGCGCCGTGGGAAAGCGGCAAGCCGCCGTGCACCCCGAACGCAGCATACATGGCGCCGATCGGGGAGCAGGGGTTGAGCGGATCAACGCACAGCGATCTGGTTTTGCCCTCGCTACCCATCGCTCTCACCGCCTTTCATCCACGTCGGCCGCTCGAGCACCCAATGTGAAAGGTCGCGCGCCTGCGAGAGATCGCGCGCGTACCGCTCGAATCCGTCGAAGCCCATGTAGTCGGTTCCCCGTTCGTCTGATAGAAACTTCTCCGAGCGCATGGCGGCGCTCGCATAGCTGAACCGCTCTTCGATGCCTGCAAAGCACAGATCGGGTGCGAGGCGAACGAGAAGATCGCTCACCTGGGTGCGATCGAGCCTCACGCGCAGCCATGAAAACTCGCGCTCCGGGCAATCGATCTCGGGACAACCGGGCAGCCTTCGCACCAATTGGGCGCAATCGAATCCGAAGAGCGCCTTCTCCTCTTCATCGAAGCCGGCAATGCGGGACACGGGCGCATGCACGGTGAACCCCTCTTCGGTGTACACCTCGGTCTCGTAATCTTGGGCGACCATGACGACGTCCATACCGAGCTCGCTTGAAAGCACCGCGAAATCATTGCTTCGGAAAATGTCCTCGAAAACGGCAACGAGCATGTTTTCGAACTCGGCTCGGCATCGCGCGCGCACGGGCTCGATGCGAGCGCACTCCGCGCGCAGAACCTCTTCGGTCCTCTGCGTCAGATCCGCATCGCCGAAATGCGCGGCCATCGAGCGCAGCGATGCCGCGATGTTTCCGATGCCCGTCAGGCTCACGCGCATGAACCCCGCCCCGTAGCGCTCTTGGTAGAGCTGAGGCACCGCATCTATCGCCTTCCCGGAATCGAGAACCACAAGCTTCGCTTTGTGGCTGCGCGCGATATCGCGATACGTCGTTATCCCCATAAGCGAGCACACCACGTCGTAGCCGATGCGATCGAAAAGGTCTTTCATCTCGCGTGCGCGATCGTCGCCGCACGCTTCGCTCATGAAATGGATGGGAAACTCGCCCGCACTCCCATCTTCGCGACCGACCCAATTGTCGAGGATCTGCCTTCCCCCGTGCAGCCATCCCGGTTCGCTTTTGAACCCCTCGCATGAGAGCGGCAGGATATCGACGCCGTGCCTCTCGGCGGCATCGCGTGCCACCTGCCTGATATCATCGCCGATCAGCCCTACGGGACACGTAGCGCAGATCGCGATGGCTTCTGGAGCGTAGCGCTCCACCGCTTCGTCGATGGAATCGGCAAGCTTGCCCTCGCCCCCGAAAATGACATCCGTCTCGTCCATGTGCGTCGAAAACGTGCGAGCGATGTGCCGAGGACGCGGCGCACCGTTCGGTCCGCGATATCCGTTGATCCCGGAAAAATAAGCGCACCCGACCGGACCGTGGGTGATCAGCAGCACATCTTCGATGCCGCTCATCATCAACCCGCGGCATGCCATGTACGAACAGCCGCCCCCGTAGAATACGCCGGGAATGGCCATGAGCCGCCTTGCCTGGCAAGACGGCTCGCAGTTTTCCTGTATGGCCTCTGCTTCCATGGCTCGGTAAAGTTAGTTGAAGCTGAGCTGGTTCTGGTTCAGAAGCGATTCAACCTGCTCGTCGCTCAGATCCATCTTGTAGAACAGCTTGTAGAAGTCCTTCGTCTCCTGATTGATATCGATGTCGATATCGGGATAGCACACGGTCGCGAACCACTGGATACCCATGAGGCGCATGACGTTCGGCGGACGGTCGAACCAGTTGAAAGGCACGGCGGGCGTCGTGTAGACTTCGCCGTCTTTCACGGCCTGGATATCGGCCCACTGCGGGTTGCTCGTTATGTCGTCAGCGAGCACGAATCCCGAATGGCACAAAATGAGCTCGGGATCCCACGCGATAACCTGCTCGATGGAAACCTCGGTACGACCCTGTCCCGATTTCATCTCCACATCGGCAACGTTGGTTACCTTGCAGTAGTCGAGCACTTCGGTGTGAGACGACCCGGCAGGATCGGTGGCGAGTCCGTCGGAATTCTCGGCATAGTACACTCTCGGGCGCTCGGAATCGGGAATGGCGTCTATCTTCTCGACCACATCGGCGAGCTTCGTCTCGTAGTACGTGGCAAGCTCTTCGCCGCGCTCGGCTTCGCCGATCCAATCGCCCAGCGTACGGTACACTTCGGCGGTACGCTCAAGCGCGCTCGACGCGCAGACGACCGGGATGCCTGTTTCCTTCTGGATCTGATCGGGCACATCATCATTGCCGAGAGAGCCGTCGGTGCCCACATAGATGATGATATCGGGATCGAGCGTGATGATATCTTCCATGTTGGCCGTAACCTGCTGGCCCATCCAACCGCCGATAACGGGCATGGAGGCCAGGTTCTCGGGCAAGTATTCCATGGCGGCAGCAGACGGCTCGTTCACCCAGCCGATGATCTTCTCGGGCGAAAGCGTGGCAACCATCGCCTCACCGGTCGGAACGGCGCAGTACACGGAATTCACTTCGGTTGGAATGGTAACCGTGCGACCCGCCATATCGGTGATCTCGCGCTCGGTCGCTTGCGGCTCTGCCTGCTGTTGCTGTTCATCCTTGTTTTCGGCGGGCTTCTGCTCGGTCGTACCACTCGAGCATCCCGCAACGAGCGGAAGCGCGAGCATGCAAGCCATGAGCAGCGCTGCTATCTTGCGTTTCATATGGTTCCTTTCATCTCTCCCTTTGTTGGCACCTGCGCGCGGTCTGAAACAATGCGCGCCGTCCGCCGCCGCCGCATCGCGACGACCCGACGGACTTTATGCACACACCGCCACATGCTTCTGCGACGATGGAATGCCCCTCATACGATCGCGGATGCCATCCGCGCCGTCTCCTGCTGCGGCGAATTCGACGATGGGGATGCACCCCTTGAGCGTTCCGCACTTGCAGGTATGCTCTTTGACGATACGCACGTCGACGCCGTACGTTTCCTTGAGCGAGTCTTCGGTAACCACCTCATCGGGCGTGCCGAAGCGCACCCATTCGCGCGTGATGAGCCCCACCTTCGTGGCGCAGAGAAACGCATGGTCGGGAAAATGCGTCGTCATGATGACCGAAATGCCCTCCTTCACCAGTTGCGAGATCTGGCGGAGCACCCTCACCTGGTTGCCGTAATCGAGGCTCGCAGTCGGCTCGTCCATGACGAGCACCTCAGGCTCCTGCGCAAGCGAGCGCGCAATGAGCACCATCTGCCGTTCGCCACCGCTGATCTGCGTGTAAAGCTTGTCAGCCAAATGGCTTATCCCCAACCGCTCCAGGCACTCGTACGCCTTATCGGTATCGCGATTTGACGGCGAGGCGATCGGGCTGATACGGGAAAGCCTGCCCATCGTTACCACGTCGATCACGGGATAGGCGAACGGCGGCGTGTGGTTCTGCGGAACATAGCCGATCTTCTGCGCAAGCGTGCGTGACGACCACGTGGATATGTCGTCCCCGTCGAGCGTGATCTTGCCGCTGAACGGCTTCAAGAACCCGAGCATGCTGCGAAACAGCGTGGTCTTCCCCACGCCGTTCGGACCGAGCAGGCACAGAGCCTCGCCCGCACCAATCGAGAACGACACGTCAGACAGTATCGTTGTATCCTTGTACCCGCAGGTCACACCATCAAGAGCAAATTCCCTCATGTCCACGTCTTCCTTCCCCGCGTCAACAGATAGATGAAGAACGGCGCACCGATGATTGCCGTGAGCACGCTCAAGGGCAGTTCGATGGCAAACAGGCATCGGCACAGATCGTCGATGATGAGAATGTAGAGGGCGCCGAGCAGAAGAGAGGCCGGCAGCAGCACCTTGTGGTTGGGGCCCACGATCATGCGAGCGAGGTGCGGGATCACGAGGCCGACCCAGCCCACCATACCCGCCGCCGCAACCGAAGCGGCCGTAACGAGCGTGGCGCAGAAGATGAACAGCCCGCGGATGAACTTCGTGTTGACGCCGAGAGCGCGCGCTTCTTCGTCTCCGAACGAAAGCGCATTGAGCTGGTTGCGGAACAAAAGCATCGGCACGATGCCCACGACAACGGGAACGAGCAGCATGGGCAGATCTTCGATCCGCATCGACGAAAGGCCGCCCATGAGCCAATAGGTGATCGAGGGAAGCTTGTCGTCGGGGTCGGCAACGTACTTGGTCATCGTGATGAACGCCTGAAACAAAGCCGTGACCACCATGCCGGTTAGCACGAGCGTAAGCGTCATCGATTCGCCCTTGCTCACCGCCGTGCTGACGAAGTACGTAAGCAGCACGGCAACAATGCCGCATACGAAGGCGGAGAGCTGAACCACATACATGTTGCCGCCCATGAGCAGTGCGAACGATGCGCCGAACCCGGCACCCGCCGAAGCACCGAGCAAATCGGGCGAAACCATAGGATTCTTGAACAGGCCCTGGTAGCTGGCACCTGCAGCCGCAAGCGCAGCGCCGATGACAAGGGCGGCTATCACACGGGGGAACCGCACCTGGGTGACGACAGTGATATGCGTGGACTCGGGAAACGTCTGCATGCCGAACATCTGATTGGCTGCCACCTTGAGCACGTCGAGCACGGTCATATCGTAGCGGCCGAGCGTAAACGATACGAGCACGGCAGCAACGAGCACAACCACCAAAACGGTGATGATCGGAAGGGCCTTTCGGCCGCCCGCTTTCCCCAAGCGCTTTCCCTCAAGCTTCAAACGTATGATCCCCCTGCTTTTCGAAGCACCCTGTACCCGAAGGACAGGTTCCCGCCTGCATCGGCAAACTATCTTTGTATTAGAATAATATATCTTGATGAGTATAATATTTCAAGATGAATTATTCTCAAACTTGGAGTATCCTTGCTAGAAAGCGAGAGGATTTTGCTCTGCGGGATGTAAAGGAGGACCTGTGGGAGAAAAGATTATGGACGGCTTTCCCTCGAAGGAAGAAGCGCTTGCCGATTTCTTCAAGGCATGGGAACCGGTGCAGGAAACCGAACTCGTCTCACTCGACGAATCGGTCGGTCGCGTGCTGGCGCGCGATATGGTTTCGACCAACACGTTGCCCGTCGTGCGCTCATCGTCGTTCGACGGCATCGCCGTGAAATCGGCTGCGTTCGCAAACGGGCTGCCCGACACGAGCACCTGGAAACGCGGCGTCGATTATGTGCGCGCCGACACCGGCGACGATTTCCCCGACGAGTTCGATGCCGTCATCATGATCGAGAAGGCGGCCATTCAGCCCGACGGGTCGGTCGTTCTCGACGACGATGTGAAGATCGAGGCGGGGTCGGGCGTAAACCCCTCCGGCGCAACGCTTAAGGCGGGAGTGCCCTTGCTTTCCGCAGGCAGCGTCATCCGCCCCACCGACCTGGCGGCCCTCTGCATGGGAGGCGCCACCATGGTGCCGGTGCGCCGCAAGCCGCGCATCGCGTTCATCCCCACGGGAAGCGAGCTTGTGTGCGCGGGCATCAAACCGCGCCGCGGTCAGAACGTCGATACGAACAGTCTCATGGTCAAGCACATGCTCATCGAATTCGGTGCCGAGCCGATCGTATTCCCCATCGTCCACGACGATCCCGCCGAGCTCGAGCGCGCGTTCGAAGAAGCGCTTGCCGTCGCCGACGCCGTCGTCATCAACGGCGGCTCCGCAATCGGCGAGGAAGATTTCAACGTGCGCATGATCGAGAAACGCGGGAGCGTGATACGCCACTACATCGCAGCCGTGCCCGGACGACCGCTCATGATGGCGGTTGCCGACGGCAAGCCGGTCGTCGACCTGCCCGGACCCACGCTTGCCGCCTATTACGGGACCGAGTGGTGCCTGCAGGCGATCACCGCGCGCATCCTCGGCATACCCGTGCACAAGCGCCCGACGGTCATGGCGAAGGCCGCAGCCACCTCGGGAAGCGTGCCGAAGATGGCGAACATCGGCCGCTGCGACCTGCTGCGCACCGCCGACGGCTACGAAGTGCGCTTCCATAACTTCAAGGCGGGAGAGCTGGCCGAGTGCATGGCGTCGAACGCCCAGCGCATCTCCCCCATCGGCGAAGCCGGGTGGCAAGAAGGCGATCTGCTCGAAGTGGAGCTGCTGCGCGGTGAGGAATTCTTCGAGGAAGTGTAAGAGGCACGGGCGCAGGGGCAGCACTCTTCGCGATTGGATGCAGGGGATGGCGATCGTCCGTCATCCCCTCTCTCTGCGCATCGTACTCCACAACGAATGATGCGCCCCGATCGCTCACCGCAAACGAATCCCCAACCCCCTCATCACGCGCCGAGCGAATTCCAAAGGGCGATGGTGGCGTAGCTGCGCCAGGGACGCCACTTCTCGGCAAGGCGCAGGCGCTCGGCAGGCGAGAAATCAGGCAGCGCGTGCTTGATGCCCGCATCGGTTTCCATAAAGGCATCGGGGTAGCTCAAGATGCGCATCGCCATGTAGTTGGCCGACCACGGGCCGATGCCCTTAACCGCAAGCAGCCGTTCCATCTGCTCGGACACGATCGCCCCCGAGCCGAAATCGAGCTCGCCTTCCGCAAGGAGCCGCGCGATCTCGGCGATGGTGCGCGAGCGCGTCCTGATTACCCCCAGTTCGCCGAACGCATCCTCTATCGAGTTGAGCGCGAGGACTTCCTCAGGCGCGGGAAACGCATGGGTCAGCCCCCCGATGTCCGTGTCGATCGGAGCGCCGTACGTTTCGACGATGCGAGCCGCAAGCTTGTTCGCCGCCGCCACCGTCACCTGCTGCCCGAGAATCGCACGAACCGCCGTTTCGAACCCGTCGAAACAACCGGGAAGCCGCGTGCCCGGCACAGCCGCCCCAGACACAGCCTCGTCAAGCGAAGCGATCCCCTTGTACACCGCGCAAGGATCGCAATCCGTATCGAACTGACGGCGCAAACGAGCCATGATCTGCGATGTAGCAGGAAGAAGCGATTCACTCATGGTCACGGCAAGCGCGTTGCGATCGGCATCGTTCGATACGCGCACCCAACCTGTGACCGCATCGCCTTCACCGGAGAAAATGCGCACCGTCCTGGCATAGAAATCGTCCCCGACCACCTCGACTCCGTCGAGCGCACGCAGGCGGAAGAAGCCGAGAAGGTCGTCGAAGCGATAAGGAGGACGATAACCGAGTCTCATGACGATGGCTCCTTCGAAACGCGCCTGCCTGTTTCCGCGCTTGCGCAAGTCGCTCGGCGTCAACCGATAATTCTGTTTGAACACGTCGTTGAAGCGGCGCACGCTGCCGAAGCCCGAAGCTACGGCAACCTGCGAGATGGGAAGATCGGTATCGGCTAAAAGCGATTTCGCCAACTGCAAGCGACATGTTTGAAGATACTGCAAAGGGGTCACATCGAACTCTCGCTCGAACGCCCGCCGCAGATGGCGCCCCGTGTACCCGAGGCGGGCGGCAAGCCGCTCCATGCCCTCCCCGCTCGTGCAGTTCTCCTTCAAGAGCCGAGCGGTTCGCTGCGCGAGATTCGCATACGCATCGACGCTCGAATTGCCGGGAGCGAGCTCGGGTCGGCAAACCAAGCAAGGGCGGTAGCCCGCCTTCTCCGCTTCGGCGGACGTTTCGTAAAACGTGCAGTTTTCGAACTTCGGCATATAGGGGCATACGGGCCTGCAGTAGATGCCCGTCGAAGACACGCCCACGAAGACCTGCCCGTCGAAGCGGGCGTCTTTCGACTCGAAAGCTTTGTAGAGGGCTCGTTTGCGGGATTCTTCGCTACCCGAGCTCTTCGCTTCGCCTAACACGGCGTTTCGCCCTGACGCAACCTCGCCCTTGCATATGCTTGCCGCACCCATACGTTTCTCCTATCGCGTTTGGGCAGATTCTACACTGCCGGCACTGCGGTAGCTAGCTGCTTTCGGACATCGAACCGTTCGCGCAAGCCCGTCGCCGGGCTTCGGACGCGTAGCTTCTCGGCTATATGCAGGCAGCATCGTTTCGCTCGGCCGCCAAAGCGCAATCGACATGGACTCGCAAGACCCCCGATGAAAAACCGGACATTCGAGCGTTCAGGCAGGAGCATGCCGGCTTCGGTTGTCAGCGAAAGCAAACCGCTCTGTTACCCCTTTGCATGTCCCAAAACAGCTAGCTCAGCGCGCTCCATCCTCTAGAATAGGAAAAACGCGAACGCGAAAGGATCGACGAACATGACCAAGGTAAGCAACAGCGCAACCTATTTTTCCCGCGACTACGAATCGCCCATAGGCGGCATAACCCTTTGCAGCAACGGAACCGGCCTTTGCGGCCTTTGGATGAGCGGGCAGAAATACTTCGGAGGTACGATACCCGGCGAAATGACTCCAGACGACGGAACGGCAGCAGCGGTTTTAGATGACGCATGCGAATGGCTCGACGAGTACTTCACTGGAAAACGCCCCGAAATCAGGCGGCTTCCGCTTGCACCCATCGGCAGTGATTTTCGCCAAGCCGTCTGGCGCGTTCTCACGGAGATACCCTACGGCGAGACCATAACGTACGGCGAGATCGGCCGTCTGGTGGCCCAACGGCAGGGAAAGAAGACCATGGCGAGCCTCGCCGTGGGCGGCGCCGTCGGACACAACCCCATAAGCATCATCGTCCCCTGCCATCGGGTCGTCGGAGCCGATGGCAGCCTCACGGGATTCGCAGGCGGTCTCGATAAGAAGATCTGGCTGCTCGAACACGAGGGCGTCGACATGAGCCGCCTCTACCGCCCCGCCAAAGGCACTGCGCTGTAGCCATCAGCCATCCGCCCGCGCCTCCCTGCCGCGCATTCCGGAATGCGCAATTCGGGAATGCGCGGGGATTGGCTGCGAAAGCCCTTCCGTACGGTCTAGGCTTCCTGGCGGTAGCTCTCAAGCAGATTGATAAGCTCCTGTCTTGAATGGACGCCGGCTTTCGCATAAAGGTGCTTGATGTGGGTCTCGATCGTACTCTTCGATATGACAAGCGCATCTCGCATGTAAGGAACGGACCTTCCCCGGGAGAGCAATCGCAGCACGTCAACTTCACGGGGAGAGAGCCGGTACTGCTCCGCCATGCGACCGACGGCGTCCTCATCGCTTGACGAAAGAGACGCGTTCACCGAAACCGGCGGGTTGGTAAGGTTTTTGAGCTCTTCCTGCAGACGAACGACCGCCACCAACGCGATCACGCTAACGAATACGAAAGCAAGCAGTATATGCACCAATTCTATGTGAAGATCCACAGCCGCCCTTGCAATCAACCCCGCAGCGAAGCACCCTGTCTGCACGAACCCGCGAAATATCCCGAACGCTTCGGCAGGTGCGCATAGCCCCTTTTTCGTTATTCGAGCCGCAATTATCATGAACAGGCAATCCACCGCAAACGCTACGCAAAACGAAAGCGCCAAAGAAACCGTTCCGGCATTGCGGCCCCCTGCAATAAACAGGCATATCGATAGCACGAGGATGGGAACAACCCACTGATACAAACTTGCAAAATCAATTCTTCGCGCAAAGAAAATGAGTACCAACGAAAGCGCGACGGCGAAAAGAGCGCCGATAGCGACCGCGAGGATGGAAAGCGAACCGAAAAGAAGCGAGGTCGACTCTTCCGAAAGAGCCAAGATAAAACTCGAGGCCATCGCGCAAACCATAGAAACAAGTCCAAGCCTAACCAGCAAAGACGGTAAACCTTTCTTGCTGTTGGCAAGCTTAAACGGGGGAACGACAAACGCCTCGTCTCCATGGCATACCAGCATCAAGGCCCCCGAAGCCAAAGGTATCAACGCAACAAACACTCCCGCCGCAAGGGAGGGAAGACCTATCGACAGCAAAGCCGATCCTATCACGATTATGGCAGAAGACGGAACGCATGCCTCCATGACCTCTTCGTCCAACGAGCAATAAAGCTCGCCCCACTGCACCCATAAGAAAGCAGTGAGAAGTCCCCCCACCGCCGCGCTAGCCCACGCAACAACGCCGTCGGACGCAAGCAAAAGTGCGAACGTGGAAAGGGAAACGCCAATGGGAGCAACGTAGAGCCATGCGGAATGAAGCCGCTTTTCTCGGCCCGGGCGTATTGCGAGCACGAAAAGAGCAGCAGCCGAAGCGGCCAGGGAGACAAGCCACGTTATCCCGCCAGCATCGCCGTTGTCCGACGAAAATACCGCAGGGCTGAACCACAGACAGTAGATCCACGACCACAGAAGCCCCAAGCCCAAATAACGAAGTTTCACCGTCTCTGCGAGCCGATTTAGACTTTTCGAAAGACTCAAACCGATAACCCCTTCCACTTGCTACGCCATTCTACTTGAAAAGCATGTGCCGCAACACTCCCTGAAAAAAGGGGATGCCCCCTGACCTCCCCCGATACCATTGATTTTCCTAAATCCACGCTTTGCAGCGATGCGGGCCAGCCACCATGCCGCTATGGTGAATCGCACGACGGAGCGCATTGGAGTCCGAATCGCCAATTCGCCCGCAAGCATGCATACAAGAGGAACGGACCCTCGAAAAGGGAGGAATCTATGGAATCACCGAAAATCGACCGCCGTAAGTTTCTGACGGGAGCCCTTGCCACAGGCGCGGCAACGGCACTGGGAGCCATCGGACTTACCGGCTGCTCCCCTCAAGCCAGTGAAAACGACAAGGAAAGCACTGCCTCGACGGCAGACCAGGCATCGAGCACTCCTTCGCCCGCCGACTGGCTCGGCGAAGCCCCGGCGATAACCGACGAAGACTGCTCTGAAACCATCGATACCGACGTGCTGGTCGTGGGCGCGGGATGCTCTGGATGGTTCGCCGCATGCGCCGCCGCAGAACAGGGAGCAAACGTCTTGCTCATCGAAAAGTACGAAACAGGCGCGGGAGTACGCGGATCGGCTCTTGGCGCCATCGATTCCCGCAAGCAAAAAGAAGCAGGGGTGACGATCGACAAGGAAGAGCTTCTCAACGATTACGCCCGCTACGCCTGCAACCAAAACAATATGGATCTCGTCCGCTTATGGGCTGACAATTCCGGAGAAGCCCTCGACTGGTACTGCGATCGCGTAGATGGCGTAAAAGACATTCAGGTAGACCTTGAATACAACATGCCCAGCGAAGATCTTCGCTACAAAGCCTACCCAACCGGGCACGGCACTATCATCATGCGCGAAGAAATGGGCAAAGACAACAGGAGCTGCGAAGCCACGACCGTCGAAGTGCTCACCGAGTATTTTCTCAGCTTCGCCGGCGCAAAACTCATGTACGAAACGGGCATGGATCGGCTCATCCAGAACGAAGACGGTGCCGTAGTCGGCGCATACGCATCCACTTCCGACGGAACCCGCATGCGCATCAATGCGAAGAACGGCGTCATCGTCGCCACAGGCGGCTATGCGAACAATTTCGCCATGTACGAAGCTCTACAGGGCGAATTGGTCAAAAGCCTCGTAGGCGTTGTGCCCTTCGCTAATTTCAACGCGCAGGGAGAAGGGATCAAGGCCTGCATGTGGGCCGGCGCACGGTTCGACGATGTAAAGACCACGATGGTCTTCGACCGCGGCATCATGAAGCCCGATCAAGAAATCGGGCATCCGTTCGATATGGATTTCGACTATTTCCAATTCGCAACCCAACCGTTCCTCAAGGTCGACTCTGTCGGAAATCGTATCTGCAACGAATCGAGCCCGTACGACTATGTGGTCCATGCAGCGTCGATGAAGGGAAACCGTGCCTGGTATCCGGTATGGGACGCCAATTGGAAAGAGGACGTCCATCGCTTCCATACCGTCGGTTGCTCGACGCTCGAAATCCGTGAAGGCGGAAACATTCTCGATCCCGTCAACCTTGATGGAACCGAAGCGAACATCGAAGCGAACATCGAAGCGGGAAAAGTCGTAAAAGCCGACACCATCGAAGAGCTTGCGGAAAAGCTGGGTTTTGACGTGGATGCATTCAAGAAAACCGTCGACACCTACAACAGCCTCTACGACGCCCAAGAAGACACCCAATACGGGAAAGAGGCGTTTCGCTTGTCGGAAATGCGCACGGCTCCTTTTTACGGCGTGAAGATAGGCGGCCTTGCCCTCTGCACGCTGGACGGCATAAAGATCAACACCGATTTTCAGGCATTAAACGAGAAAAACGAGCCTATCGAGGGTCTTTACGTCATCGGGAACGATTCCGGTAGCTACTACGCGCACACCTACCCCAATCTGGGTGCAGGATCCAACGCCGGCCGATGCGCAACGTTCGGTCGCATGTGCGGCAAAGCGCTCGCGAGCAAGAACAACGCTTAATCGAAAGGGGCTCCAGCCACACCCGCTGGAGCCCCTTCTTCTTTTCCGCCCTGCATCAGCCATCCGCCCGTGCCTCCCTGCCGCGCATTCCGGAATGCGCAATTCGGGAATGCGCAAGGATTGGCTGCAACGCAGACGCGCGCCCACCGCACGCATTCGGCGCTTTCGTGCGAGAATGCGCGCTCGTCAAATGTCGAGCTCAAGCGCTACCGGGCAGTGATCGCTGCCGAAAACTTCGCTGTAGATGGACGCTCCCTTTATGCGCGGAACGAGCTCATCGCTCACCAAAAAGTAATCGATGCGCCATCCCGCGTTGTTCGCGCGGGCGTTGAACCGATAGCTCCACCACGAATACGCGCCCGCGAGGTCAGGATGCGTGTGTCGGAACGTGTCGGTGAACCCCGCGTCAAGCAGTTCGGTGAACTTGCCGCGCTCCTCATCGGAAAAGCCCGCGTTGCCGCGGTTGGGGCCAGGGTTCTTCAGGTCGATCTCTTGATGGGCAACGTTGAAATCGCCGCACATCACCACGGGTTTCGGCGCCGCGGCCTGCGCGCCGGCAGGAAGGCTTCCCGCCTCGAGGCCTTTGCAGAATTCCCGAAATGCATCGTCCCATTCCATGCGATGGTCGATGCGGGCGAGCTCGTTTTGCGCGTTCGGAGTGTACACGTCGACGAACCACAGCTCTGGGAATTCGAGCGCCACCACGCGCCCCTCGGTATCAAGATGGGGCATGCCGAGTTCGTGGATGACCTGGAGGGGCTCCTCCTTGGTGAACACGGCGGTTCCCGAGTAGCCCTTGCGCTCGGCGTAACTCCAATAATCATGGTAGCCGGCCAGATCGAGATCGATCTGGCCCTCTTGAAGCTTGGTTTCCTGCAACGCAAACACATCGGCGTTGAATTCCGAGAAGATCTCCTCGAAGCCTTTCTTCATAACGGCACGCAGGCCGTTCACATTCCATGAGACGAATCGCATATGCATCTCCCGCAATCGGTTTCAATGATCGCAACCAGTATACCGAAGATGCCCCGCGTTCGCCGATGTTTCACGTGAAACATCTGTTCGTGTTCTAGCTTTCGCACCCAAAACCGATATGCGGAATTCGACCGAAGCGACCATGGTAGTCGGAGCCGCCCGTGCGTACAAGCCCGTAGCGTTCGGCAAGCTCGTCGCATGCTTCCTGATCATGCAGGTCGTGGTCGGGATGGTGCTTCTCGATGCCCCGCAACCCGCATGCCGTCAGATCGCCGACCAGCGCATAGCTGTCAAGCTGGCCGGGATGGGCAAGCACCGCAACGCCGCCGTCGGCAACGATAGCCCGCACCGCATCGCATGCATCGACGTATTCGATATCGCGCGCGCATATCCCTTCGCCTTTGAACAGGCTGCAATACAGCCCCTGATACGCATCCGATGCGTACGGCTCATCGGTAAGCGCTGCCATGAGGTGCTGCTTGTACAGCGCCGTCGATGCCAGCGCAAGCGCGTGCACCCGATCGACATCAACCTGATAGCCCGCTTCCAGCAGCCGATCAAGCTGCCATTGCGTGTTCTCGTTTCGGCGCGCAAGAAGCGGAGCGCAAAGCGCATCGACGGCAGGGGACTCGCAGGCGAGCCCGTAGCCGAGAACGTGCACCTTGCGCTTGCGGCGGCTATCCCATGCGCTGATCTCCACGCCGCCGATAACCTCGATTCCGAAATCGGCACCGAGCGCGATCGCTTCGTCGAGTCCGGCCGTCGTATCGTGATTCGTGAATGCGACATGCGAGATTCCGCGCTCCTTCACCTGGGCGAGCGCTTCGGCAAAGGTATCGGATCCGTCGGACACCGTCGTGTGCACATGGAGATCCGACCGCGCACCCGACGCAGCCGCATCTTCGAGAAAGCGCAGCATGGCCTCGGTTGCCGCGGCCCGTGCCCGCAAATCGCCTGACGCCCGCCCAGTGCGCGCAGCGGGATCCCCGCATTCTTCCCGATTCATACCATCATGCCTTCCTGCATGTTGAACTCCCTATCGCACAAGCCTTCCATGAACTCGAGGTCGTGGAATATGCCGAGCATCGTCGTGCCCTGCCCCTTCAACCGCTCGATCAGCTCGCGCACTTTGATCTTCGATGCGTTGTCAAGCGAGGCCGTCGGCTCGTCGAGCAGAAGCAAACGGGGCTGCTTGATCATGGCGGCGGCGATGTTGAGCCGAAGCTTCTCGCCTCCGGAAAACGTCCGCGGATACACGTCCCACAGATCTTCCGTCAAATCGAAATGGCGCAGCATCGCCTTGGTCTCGCGATGGCACTTCTCCTGGGCGTTGCATCCGTATGTTTCAATGGCGCTCTGCATGACGATATCATATGCGCTGCGACGGGGCAAAACGCTCAAAAACTGCGAGACGTATCCGATGTCATGGGTGCGCAGGTAGATCATCTGCCGCTGCGTTGCCCGAGCAAGATCGATCCTGCCGAATGCAGCCGAATCGTAGAGAATGGCGCCCGCTTCGGGAAGATTCGTCCGATAGATGCAGCGCAGGATCGTCGACTTTCCGCTGCCGCTTTTCCCGGTGATGCCCACGAACTCGCCGGGCATGATGTCGAGATCGACGTTCGAGCACCCTTTGATATGCCGATCGACGGCATGGATGGTAAACGATTTGGAAAGCCCCGAAATCTTGAGCAACGGCATCTGGTCCGCCTGTTCGTCAATCGACATCTGCCCGAACTCGTTCTCAGCTGCCGTCTCCTCGCCACGCGAAACCCCGGCCGCCTGCGCCGGGCGGCACTCGACGGCGCTCATCGGACCGCCTGCGCTTTCTCGAAATCGATCTGGGCAGCCTCATCCTCTGCCGCTGCAAAATCGAGCGCGCCGCGATCGGCGGACGCCTGATCGGCGGCGACAGGGGCATCGGCTGCCCGCCGTCGACGAGCGTCTCCGTCGGCCAAAACGTCCTCGAACGCGGGATAGAGGCTGCGATGCACGCACCGACCGCCGACGAACGCCTCCGTCACCACGGGAACGGACTCGTCTTCCGAAGCGCCCCGCACCGGTAGCTCCCTCACGACAATGAGATCGGCGCGCTTCCCGACCGCGATGGATCCAACCTCGTCGGATATGCCGGCGGCCTGTGCCGGATGGGCCGTTACCAACGCAAAAGCCCTCGCGAGATCAAGACCGACGATGCGATGAAGCGCAAATACAGCGCCGAGCATAGCAGCCGGATAGTAATCGCTGCACAACATGTCGATCGCATCCTCCCCCACCGCTTCACGCGCCGAGAGATTCCCTGAATGGGAATGCCCCATCATGACATTCGGCGCTCCCGCAAGCGTATGCATGCCGCGCTTGCGCGCCTCATGGGCGACGTCCATGGTAATCGGAAACTCGGATATCGCCGCATCGAGCGCCGCCATGCGATCGAGCTTTTCGATCGCGTCGTCGTCATGCGACGCAACCGAGATCCCGCGACGCCGCGCCAGCCGGGCAAGCTCGGTCATCTGGGCAAGCGAGAGCTTGTCGCTTCGCTGCTGCTCCTCGATAATACGCGCCACCTCCTGGTCGCTGATATCGCGATACCCTTTGAGCGTGTTGCCGAAAATGCCGAGATCGCTGTACTGTCCCTGTCCCGGAGTATGGTCCATGAACGAGATCATATCGACCGAGCCCGCGGCGATGCATTCTTTGATCGCATCGTAGCGATCGACCGAATCGATCTCGATGCGCAGGTGCAGCCGGTGGCGGATGAGGTGCTCTGCCTCTTCGACGCTGCGCATGGCGGACACCTCCTCAACGAGATTCATTACGTTTTCGAAATTGCGAATCGGCTTGTGATCGAAGATCGCCGCGCCGTAAACCGAAAGGGAATGGAATATCGTCGTAATCCCGTGGGCTGCCAGTTCGCGCTCCGCCTGGTAAAGCGAAGTGCGCAAGTCCATCACCACGCTCGGGCGCGGGCTTGCCACCGTTTCGATGAAATCGGAATGGACGTCGATCATACCCGGAGCAACGTAAGCGCCTCGCGCATCGACGATCGCCAAGGACGAATCATCGGTGCCGTCGGCGAGGCGGTATCCCGCACTCGGCCTGATGGCGGCGATCCTGCCGCTGCGCACGAACACATCGTGGTCGGGCAGCACCGCGTCTTCGCAGACCACCGTTCCTCCAGAGATAATGAGGGTTGTATCGTTCATGAAGCTTGCTTCCTTCTTTCGTATCGGTCTTTCGTCAACGGCACTCGGTTCGAAAGTATTCCGAGCCGAGTGCCTCGAATGCCTGCTCACAGCAGCGAATACACGAGCTGCTGGGTGTAGGCATGCTGGGGGTCTTCGAGTATCTGATCGGTGAGACCCTCCTCGATCACACGGCCATCGAGCATCACGAAGGTGCGATCGGCGAGCATGCGGATCACGCCGAGGTCGTGGCTCACCACAAGCATGCTCACGTTGAAATCACGGCGGATCTGCAGAATCAAGTCGAGCACGTTCGCCTGCACGGACAGGTCAAGCCCCGTGGTCACCTCGTCAAGCAAAAGCACCGGCGGGTTGTTCGAGAGCGCCTTGGCGATCTGGACGCGCTGCTGCATGCCACCGGAAAACGTCCGCGGCGGATCGGTTGCACGAACGGTGGGGATGTTCACCTGCCCGAGCAGCTCTTCGCCGCGCGAACGCATATGGGAGACGCTTCTGTCGCCCGAAGCGATCATCTGCTCGGCGATGTTCGAAAGCGAAGAGTAGTCCATGCGCAGGCCCAGATAGGGATTCTGATAGACCATGCCAAACACCGTGTTGCGAATGCGGCGCTTCTCCTGCGAAGAGAGTTCGAGGATGTTGCGCGCTCCCCTGTCATAGGGCTGCACGAGGATTTCTCCGCTGCTTGCCTCCTGATCGAAGTACATACACTGCATGAGCGTCGATTTCCCACTCCCCGATTCGCCCACAACTCCGACGATCTCCCCCGGATACAGCTCGAAGTCCACGTTGCGCACCGCATGCACGGTGCCGCATTTCGGGCAGCGGTTGCGCTCGAGCGGCGCTGCGGGGTCGGCGCAGTAATCGCAACCAGCGCCGAAGCTGCGCGACAAACCCGCAACCGATACGCAGGGCGTCTCTTCCATACGCTTCGCACGCACGCTCGCCCGTGGCTGCACAAGACGAACGGACGCGCCCTGATGCCGATCTTGCCGAGGGACGGCGGTGGCGCCTTCGATCACGCAGCTCGCACTAACGGTTTCCATGGACAAGACCTCCCATCGAGCGCTCTACGCGCGATGCGCAAAACGCCGTATCGTTGCAACAGTAGTACGTCTCGCCCGTTTCCTCGTCGACGAGTTCGTCAAGATAGGTGTTGGTCGCGCCGCAGATCGAACACGACTTGCCCGAAAAATCCTCGACGGAAAAGGGATGGTCGGCAAAATCGAGCGGCTCGACCACGGTGTAGGGCGGCACCGCATAGATCTTCTTTTCGCGGCCAGCACCCAGAAGCGTAAGGTTATCGCTCATGTGCAGCTTGAGCGTGTCGAAACGCGGAATCGGAGACGGCGCCATGATGTAGCGCCCGTTGACCTTCACGGGATGATCGGCCCCCGTCGTCGTCGATCCGAAACGGATGATCTGATCGAAAAGGCCAAGCCACGCACCGGTGTAATCGGCCTCGGCATGAAGCCTGCGCGTCACAGCCTCGCTCGGCTCAAAATCGCGCAGGGGCTCGGGCGTCGGCACCTGCAGCACAAGCACCTGGTCCTCCCGCAGGGGCTCTTCGGGAATGCGATGACGCGATTGGATGATGCTCGCCCGCGCAGTTTCGTCAGTGGTTTCCACATCGGTTGTCGCGCACACGAGCTTCTTGATGTTGACGGCGTTGACGCTCTCATCGGAGCCCTGGTCGATAACCTTGAGCACGTCGGCCGAACCGATGATGGCAAGCGTTACTTGCAAGCCGCCGGTTCCCCATCCGCGTCCGATCGGCATCTCGCGCGACGCAAAGGGCACCTGGTAGCCAGGGATGGCGATCCCCTTCAATATCGCCCGCCTGATCTCGCGCTTCGATGCCTCGTCGAAGAAGGCGAAGTTGTAGAGCTGTTCCATGATTGCACTCATTCCTTTTCGAAGTCGATCGATCCGTCGGCTTTTGCCGCATGGGGCGCGCCGGCGGTTCGCATCTCGTCGGACACAGCCTGCTGAGCGGCGAGGGAGCTTTCGGCAACGGACGCATCCGCACAGATGCCCGAGATGCCGTCTTCGGCACCCCTTGTTTTTCGCACAGCCGAAAGCTTCGACTGGAACGTCACGTAATGGGGCAGCTTGAGATGCGAAATGAAACCCGTCGCCTCGATGCCGTCGACGTGGTACAAGACGAACTCCTCATCCTGCGTCGGAAAGCGCTTATCTCCCTGCTCGAGGCAGTTATCAAGCACGCTCATCGCGATCGCCTTGGTTTCTCCCCGGCCGATAACCATGCCGTAGCCCAGTTCGAAGGCAAGCTCCTTCTCTCCTTGGGGGTTCTGCGTCTCCACCTCGAACAGCGATTCCACCTCGGTCACAGGGATCGACCCCACGCAATACGCATCTTCTGCCGCACCCGACCCAAGGGGATGGTCGATCGCGATCTCGATGATCCCGTGGCGCAGTTCGGCAACCGTCGGATGCGCCGGGCCGAACCCGCGGATCGCCGCATACCCAAGCGCGCCGACGGCCTGCGTCATGCCGCGCGCAAGCGTCTGCAGGCGCGCCGAGCGGGGCGCGGGAAACACGAGCGGCTCCATAGTCACATCAACGGGCTCCTCGTTGTTCGGTTCATGCTGTACAAGCAGACCCTCTTCGCGCAGGTAGTCGGCAACCTTGGGAAGCCTGCCGAAATCTCGCCCTTCGCTTTCGCAATCAAAGCCCCTCCCATCCGACTGCGCTTCGAGTTTTTCGCGCGCCTTTGCAACGACCCGCTTCTTCCACTCGCGCTTGAGGCGCTTTTTCGCCTCGTGAAGAGAATCGTCGTCTTCCTCCCGCAGGTTGAAATCGAGCAGACGGTGGGTATAATCGCGCGTTGCCCCAAGAACCTGTCCGCCGGGCACGTCTTTGAACGCCGCCGAAATTCTCCGATCGACTTCCATCGTCTTCGGCTCGATCGTCCTGCTCACATAGGGACGCTCGAGCGTCGAGCGAAAAGCCCTCAGCAGAAACACCGCTTCCTCGGGCGAGCCCTGCGCCTGCTTGAGCGCAAGCGCCGCAAGCTCGGGAGCGTAAAGGGAGCTCTCTCCCATAACCTGGTCGACGAGATCGGGGAAGGCGGATTGGATGCTTTCGACATCGATGCTTCGCCCAGACCGAACGCGCTCCCACTCAAGCAGGTTCAGGCTCTCTTCGATGGCTTCCCGACCACCTCGCACGGCAACGTATCCCATTACTTCGCACCTCCCGCAACAGCCAGTAGCGACACGAACGAGGTGCGGGGCACGGCAACCACGGCTCCTTGCTCGTCTGCAAGCACGATGTCGATGCCGCAGGGAAACTCGTCCTCGCGGCGATTCCGCGCCCACGCCCAATCGATGCGGTCGACGCCGAATACATGGGACTCCTTCACCCCGGGGCCCTCGACGGATACCCAATGCATATTCGGGTTGCCGTCGGGGGATTCGGCCCCATCGCCGCGCATCGCGATCCGTCCGCAGCCGATGAGTATCGTCGCACCGGTTTCGGGGGCGATAAGCGACCCGGCCGTAGCATGGGCGACCGCCATTTCAACGCAAGGAGCGTCCGCATCTTCAGGAACGATGACGAACGCCGACTGATCGGGCAGCACGCGCCTTGCGTGCGTTTCCGCCGACACGGCATCGGCGAGGGCCCCATCGCACCCGTTGGCAATCGAGAACGTCGTCGCCTGATCGACGAGCATGTCGATCAGCGTCGCAAGCGGCTTTCGAATTCCCGGATACCGTTTCTGCACGCCGGCCGCAAGCGGCATCATCGTCGGACGGCCAGGGCGGGCCATCGCCTCCATCACCGCCCGAAAAGACCGCTGGATACGATGGATTTCACTCAGGGCGGCATCCATCACGCATCACCGTCCATAGTCGAGAAATCAACGCGGGTCCGCTCGATCAGCGCACGATCCTTCGCCTGCTTCTCGCGCTGCCGCCGTGCTTCTTTTTCGATTCGCTGCTCCCACTTGGACATGCGCTCGAACGCTTCGCCTGATGAGAACGCCGCATCGATGAGCGCCAGGTTGTAAGCCGCGTTGCGCTTGCTGCCGAGCACGTAGCCGAACCCCATCGTGTCGGCGATTCGCACCCTGCACGAGCACATGAGCGCCTCGCCCAGATAGAAAAGGCTGTTTCGAGCGCTTTCACGCACCTTCACCATAACAAGTTCCTCACGGGGAGCATCGAGCACCTCGACGTCGCACGCCTGCTCGATTTCGGCCGCAATGGCCTGCGCGACGCCGGGGTCTCCACCCGCAAGCACGCGCGTTCGTTCGTATCGGTTCAAACTAACTCCTTGGTTCATCGTTTCCGGCCGCAAGCGCAGCCGCCTGGCATATATGTTTCATTGCGTGCGCCCGCATGACGGCCGCTTACGAATGGGCGATGTAGCGTTTCCGCAGTTTGGTCGAGGCCACTTCGAGCACGATGGCGACGGCAAGGCACAGATACACGATCAAGCCGACCTCGTGGATGTTGTAGTAGAAGCTTCCCGCCAAAAAGAGCTGGTATCCGATGCCGCCCGCCCCCGCAACCGCGCCGACCGCAACCGCATTCACGAAGTTGATTTCGAAGCGGATGAACGTCCACGAGAGCATCTCGCTCATCTTTTCGGGCACCACCGCCGAAAAGACCGTCTGCCACCACGAGGCACCGCACGAGCGCAGGGCTTCAAGTACGCCTGGGTCGATTTCTTCGAAGCTTTCCGAGTACGCCTTGACGAGATAGGCGATGCTGTGGAACAAAAGGCCGATCACCGCCGCCTCGGGGCCGAGTCCGATGGCAACCGTGAAAACGAGCACCCACAGGATCGTCGGCACAGCGCGAAAAAACGACATGAGCGCTTTGATCACGTTGCTCAGCGGTCTATTCGACAGATTGACTGCTGCGAACAGGCTCAACACGAAGGCGATAACCGCCCCGATGAACGTGGTGAGCACCGCGAGGGCCAACGATACGAAAAGGCCCGTCACCACATCGGCAAGCGTGAAATGCCCCGCAAGCCCCGGCTGCAGCATCATCATGAGAAAATCCTCAGCCGCCTGCGAGAGCGCCGCGAAGAAGGAAACCTTGCCGTAGTTCATCGTCGCAAGCGAGAACGCCGTCAGCCCCGCAAGCACGCCGAGTACAAGCGCAACGGCAGCATTCTGCTTATTCATCACGCGCGTTTTGATTTTGCCGGATCGGCTGCGCCGAACGCCCGCCGCCGCAAGCCCGACGCGCAGGGCGGACGGAGACGGAGCAGCTGCGGGCAAAGCAGCCGCATCGCTAGCCGCATCTGCCGCCAGCACCGCTTTCGCAGACGTCTCGCGCAGCGACGCGCCTCCCTCTCGCTTCGTCATATGATCTGCCTCCTGACGTAATTCGATATCGCCTCGCACGCGATCACCGCAATCACGATCATCGCAATGACGAGTCCGGCGATGTCATAGCGAAAGCTCTTGTAATACAGATCGAACACGAAACCGATGCCCGTGCCGGTAAGGATTCCAATGAGGGTCGCGTCGCGAATGTTCGTTTCGATCATGTAGAGCACCCAGCTGATGACCGACGTGATCGACATCGGAACCACCGCCTGGGCCACAATCGAAAAGTAGCTTGCTCCCGTAGCCCGCAGCGCCTCGACCGAACCTCCGCTGACCTCGTCGATGCTTTCGAGATAGCAGCGGGTCAAATATCCGAGGCTCGTTAAAAACAGCGCGAAGAACCCCGTGAATTCGCTCTGCTTGAACGAGAACAGCAGGATGAACGCCCATGCAACCACGGGAATGTTGCGAAACAGCGAGGCGACGGCGCGAACTGCAATCGAAACAGGCCCGCCGATCCCGACCGAGCGCGATCCAAGCACGGCGAACACGAACGCGAACACCGCAGCAACACAGCTTGCCGCAATGGAAACGAGCACCGTCGACGCAAGCGACGAGAGTATCTGGCCGAGCTTGCCAAACGATTCGGCCGAGGGCACGAAGTTCGCAGCCATCCAAACAATGCCGGCGGGAATATCGGCGACAGCGGCTCCGAAGTCGAACCCGACATAGCCTCCCGCAACCGCATTCGCAGCCAAGAACACGAGGAACACACCGACGATCGAAAGGCTGCGGCGGCGAAAGAAGTTCGTTTCGGCCTCCCCAGCCGATGGCGCGGATGCGCCGCCCGAAGGGGCTGCGCCGACGCCTTGGCAGGCAAGCGCCTCCCCCGCCTTGAAACGCGGTTCCGCCGCACTCATCACGCAACACCCGCCGCTGCCATGACATCGGCTTCGACCACGTCTGAAAACCCCTGCGGCTTCACGGAGCGCTCCTTCACGTACGGCGTTCCGTATATGCGGGCAATCGCTTCCGCATCGAGCTCGGCAGGCGTTCCGTCGAAGACGAGCTTCCCATCCTTGAGACCGATGATGCGATCGGAGAACTCGATGGCGTAATCGACCTGATGGAGGTTCACCAAACAGGCGATGCCCAGATCGTCAGCCGCCCATCGCAGATGCTCCATGATGGCACGCGACGATTTTGGATCGAGGCTCGCAATCGGCTCGTCGGCAAGAATGAGCAGCGGATCTTGCACGAGCGCCCGCGCAATGCCGACCCGCTGCTTCTGTCCGCCTGAAAGCTGATCGCAGCGACGATACGCGAATTCGAGAAGACCGAGCTGATCGAGGACGTCGAACGCACGGATTTTCTCTTCCTCGGAGTAGAGCGCGAGAACTCCCGCCAGGCTCGATTTGTAACCGAGCCTTCCCTGCAGCACGTTTTCGATCGCCGTCGAGCGCGACACAAGGTTGTAGTGTTGGAAAACCATGCTGACGCGACGGCGAATCTGCCGCAATTCGCGCTTGCCCAGCTTCGTCACGTCCCTGCCATCAAACTCGACGGCTCCGCTGCTCGGATCGATCAATCGGTTGATGCACCGCAAAAGCGTCGATTTTCCCGCCCCCGACGATCCGATGACCGAAACGAATTGCCCGCGCTCGACCGAAAACGAAACGCCGTCGAGGGCCTTCGCCTTTCCGGTATACGCCTTTGACACCGATTCTATGTTGAGCAATGTCTGCCGCTCCATCAGTCAATCGCCTTCTAAGCGCCGAGCTTGCGGATGGGTTCGTACCAATCGTCGGTCACTTTGACAAAGCAGCTTTTTTCAGATTCTTTCTCAAAGATTCCCTGAGCGCTTTCGTCCTCCGGATCGATGAAGATCGCCTTGTTGTCGGCAACTTCGTCCGAACAGAAGTACTCGACGATCTTGGAGCGGGTTTCCTCGTCGATCGCATCCTCGTTGAAGCACACGGGCGCATTGAGAACCGGCGTGATCGCGATGATGGTGAACTTTTTGCCGCGCACGGTATCGAACGGAGCTTCGGCATCGTCTTTCGCCTTGTAGACGGCGCCGATCGTGTTCGCTTCGCCCGATACGAGATCGAGATACATATCGACATCGACGTCATCGAACGCCGCCGCATCCGCATCGCCCGAAAGCAGGTTGACCGTCGATCCCGCATGGGAATTGCCGAACAGGACTTCGGAGAAGAAGGATCCCGCCTCGAGCAGCTGATCCGAAGAATCGAGCCCGAATTCGCTGACAATGGCGCTTGAAGGCACTTTGAATCCCGAGGTCGAGGTGGCGGAGACGAACGAGAACGACTTGCCCTTGATGTTCTCGATAGAGTAGCCGTTACCCTCTTTGTACTGATCGGCGTTTTCGACAGCCACGCAGATGCGGCTGTAATAGCAGGCGCCATCGAGCTTTCCATCCTCGTCGCTGTTGGTGAACGCCGCAAGCACCTTGGGGTTTTTCTTGTTCGCCTGCACGTATCCCTCGGCGCCCAGGAGCGCCATCTGCGCACTGCCCGACGCGATCGCCTCGATGGCCACGTTGTAATCGGTGGTGGTCATGAGTTCGGTTTCGCGTCCGCATGCCGCGGTGATCGCATTGCCGATGGCTTCGCGGGATGCCGTCAGGTCGGCCGAGGAGTTGTCGGGGAGCCACACCATGGTGATCTTTTCGGAAGCCGTTGCGCCCTGAGCAGCGTCCGCCGTTGCAGCGCCGGCCGTGCCGGCCGCGCCCGTCGCCGTACCGCCAGCCGAGCAACCCGTCATCAAAGCCAATGCACCTGCTGCTAAAACAGAAGCGCCGCCGATGACGAACCGGCGTCGGGATATCGTGCCTTCAAACATATGGCTCTCTTTCTCTCAATAGCTTGGTGTTGTTTTGTCAGTAGCGGGACCCGAAAGGCAGGGGATCAACCTATGGGAAGAGCAACGCAGAATCATCGCCTTTGGAACAACCGCTGCAAAACCCATGCTAAGCAAGCTCTGTCCGATCCCCGTCAGGCGCATGTCAAGCTTTGATCAATCTTGGGCAAACCCTGGATCACGGATTGTTCATGGCGCAGTAAAGTTGCTGGTAAACAAAGCCTTCCCGACTTGACGGGATGCTGATGCAGAAGGTCGCGCCGCCACAGGGGGCATCGGGGTGCGGAAAGCGCAACCGCGCTGTCTCCGACGCGGTGCCATACGGCGACCCACCGCCCTTTACACCTGAAAGCACCTATCGAAAGCAAGTCCCAAGACCTTTTTCACCGCTTGTGTCATCATAGGCACTGCATCGATAATGTATTCGGGAACCCGCGCGCGAACGCAAGCGCACAGCGCCGGCACAATACCGCATCTGCACATTCGGCATCGTCATGAAGCTCAAGGATCGGAAAGCGTCTATGAACATACTCGACTATCTGGAAACCGAATTCGCCACCTTCGACGAGAAACCATTCGGCGAAGTGGACGCGCTCGTTCTCTCGGAAATCTGCATGGCCCGCTTCGATGACATCGCGCCGAGCCTCAAAGAGAAGAGCCTGTTCGCCGATATAGGCACGATTGTGGAAAACCTGTTCTCGCCGAGCGGCCGGGGCGTGACGTTCCGCGATGCGCTGCGAGCCGAATTCTTCGACCGCATGTTCATCGGCCTCGTGCCGAAGCGAACGAAGGATCTGCTTATCGCTCTTGCCGCCAGCCCTCGTTTCCGCGATATCGTCATTCGCGACTACCTGAGCCTCTTCGACACCGAACGCCAAACGCAGTTCGCCGCAATGGCGTTCGTGCACAAAAAGGAATTCGCATTCCTTGGTTTTCGCGGCACCGACAGCTCGTTTACCGGTTGGAAGGAAGATTTCAACATGGCGTTCACCTGCCCGGTTCCTGCACAAGACCAGGCTGTCCGCTACGTTGAATCGGCATCGGGGGGCCTGCCGAAGCGCCTGATGCTCGGAGGCCACTCGAAAGGGGGCAACCTCGCCGTCTACGCCGCCATCAACGCCGATCCGAAAGTGCAGGCCCGCATAGAGCGCGTGTACGATTTCGACGGACCGGGATTCAAGCCATCGGTTTTCACCGGCGAGGAATACGCGAAGCTGAAAGACCGCATCGTCAAGATCGTTCCCGTCGATTCGATCGTGGGCATGCTCATGGAATCGCATGAGAACTACCGCGTCGTCGCAAGCGATGCGAAGGGGATCAACGCCCATAGCGGATTCACCTGGCAGCTAAACGGCGATCGATTCGCGTTCGTCGACAGCATCTCCGACAGCGCCCGCTTCACTGATCAGGTGATAACCGAATGGCTCGGATCGTTTTCCGATGAAGAGCTCGCCGTCATCGTCGATGCGATGTTCGAGGCCATCGCCGCATCGGGCGCGGAAAACGCCACCGATATCCTGAGCGGCGGCGCGAAAACCGTGCAGCTTCTCATGGATGCGAACAAGAACACCGGCGAACCCGCCCGCACGATCCTTACCGAAGCCATCAAGCGGCTCTCGGAGATCGTTCTTCGCCGCTTCGGTCGCGACGTGACGGTCATGCTCGGCGGAAAGGGGAAATAACCATGGCTTCGGGCGACGTAAAAGGCTTCATCGAAATAGCAGCCGACGAAACGCGCCGTCATCCTGCCCGCCTTCTGGGCATGGGACTGTTTTGGGCATGGCTTCAGGTTGTATTCGCCGCGCCCGCGCTCGCCCCTGCCTCGATGCTGCAGCTCCCCTTTCCCTCGCAGCATCAGGTTTGGACAATCTCCCTTCTGATCACCATCGTCACGTTCGCGATTGCGCTCGCCTTGAAGAAAAGCTCGCTTCCGATAGCGCAGTCGGCAACGCTGTGGGCATGCCATCTGCTTATGGCCGCCGGCACGGCCTGTCTCGCCTACTCCTCCGAAGCAACCGATCCGCTACCCTTCGCCTTCTGCGGAGCCGTGTTTACGGGAATCGGAAGCGGGTTGGCGTTTCTCGTATGGGGCGATCACCTCTCGCATCTTGAGCCTCGTCGCGTTTTGTTCGACATGGCTATCTATTCGTTTATGACCGCGGTATTCTTCAGCATCGTCATGGCCCTGCCCATTCTGCTGGCCCAAATTGCCGCGGTCGTTATGCCGCTTGGCGCAGGGCTTCTGCTCAAACACGCTCAAACGGCTTACGTCCCGAACATCGACGAGCACCGCAAGCCCGACAATGCATCTTCGCCAAAAGGGTCGAGCCTGATCAGCCTCGCTGTACTCGTTGGTCTGGTCTACGGCATCATGCGAGGCGTCAGCCTCTCGTTCACTGCAAGCTCGGTTGAAATAGTCACCGTTGCCACCGTCGTCGGCATCGCACTGGCGGGAGTGCTCCTTGTAATCACAACGGTGTTCTTCAAGAAGGGAAGCGAGCTCTACCTCGTCTGCCAAATATCGTTTCCGCTTCTTACCCTGGGATTCCTGCTCCTTCCGCAATTCCTTGGCGATCTGCCGCTCCCCATCGTCGTTTTCACCATCGGACATAGCTATTTCTATTTTCTTCTGTGGGTCTTCTGCGTCGACCAGGCACGAGCCTCGACCAAGAAGCCGTACATCATCGTCGCCATTGGCCTGCTGTCGTTTCTCGGAAGCTCGCTTATCGGATCGATCGCAAGCGATGCCATGGCCCTTTTGGGTTCGGAAGCATCGCAGGCGATATCCATCGTCTCACTCGTGGTCGTGTACCTGTTCGTCGTCGCGTTCGCATTCCTGTTCGGCAAAAGCCGCAAAACGAATCAAGCCGATCAGAACGCAAACCTCGAACAAGAATTCAGAACATGCAGCGACTTGGTCGCTTCGGAGGGCGGCCTCTCGCCCCGCGAAACGGAGATCTTCTACTTGCTTGCCGTCGGCAAAGACCGCGCCGACATCCGCGAAGCGTTCAGCATTTCGAACGACACGGTGAAATCGCACACACGGCGCATCTACGCCAAACTCGACATCCATTCCAAGAAGGAAGCGACCGCGCTCGTTGAAGCCAGAATCGAACGCGAACGTCGGGGCATGTAGCCACCGTCCGACCCCCACGCATCGCACCTTCGACTCGGCTCACGGCAACCCGATAGAGGTTTCTCTTGCAAGCATGTAGCCCACGAGGGGTTACACCGAACTTATCGCATTTCACCCCCCTCGGGCGCTTACTGCAATCGCACCGTGCTCCTATGCTTCGAAACAGCGGAGGCAATCGCTTCCGAGGGAGAGAACATAGGAGGAAAACATGGAAGAGAAAACACTTTCCCGTCGCTNAGACCGCGCGGGATGCCCGCCCGCCGAAAGCGCCCCATCCGGCACCGGGTCAAGCGGCGGCTCGGGGGCAGCGGAATCGACCGGCGCCCACGCGTGGCTCCAACCCGCACCCGCCCTGCCCGACATCTCATCTGAAGAAACCTACGATGTTGTGGTGATCGGCGCAGGCATCGCCGGCTGCACCGCCGCGCAAGCCGCTGCCGAAGCGGGAGCGAGTGTGCTTGTAGTCGAAAAGTTCGAAGGCATCACGGCTCATGGCACCGACATCGGGGCCGTCGGCTCTTCCCTTCAAAAGGAGGAAGGCGTCGACATCGACAAAGCGCTTGCCACACGCCTGATCTACCAATGGGGCCAATCCGAAGCGAACTACTTCCTCATCAAGCAGTTCGTCGAACGCAGCGGCGAAATCATGGATTATTACATCGACATGGCGAACGAACTCGGATACGAAGTCATCCTCAACAGCGAGATGACGGCCCGTTCCGACTGGGATACGCTCGACGATCGCTTCAAGCAGTTCCGTACCGCCCACAAGTTCATGCTTCCCGAAGGAAGCTCGCTTCCCGAGCAGCCCTGGAACGTCGGATACTTCATCAGCATGGTTGCCGACAACGCGCAGGCAAACGGCGCCGTTTTCGAATTCGAGACCACAGCCGAGCAGCTCATCAAGGAAAACGGGACGGTAACCGCCGTCGTGGTGAGCAATGCCGATGGGTATAAGAAGATCAATGCGACGAAGGGCGTCATCCTCGCAACGGGAGGCATCACCGACAACGACGAGATGAAGGAGTGCTTCTGCCCGATGGCGCTGCGCGCCGACAAATCCGACTACTTCCCCGTCGGCGGCAACATGGGCGATGGCATTACGATGGGCAAATGGATCGGCGCGGCCCTTTCGCCCTGCTATCCGGCACCCATCATCCATCCCGTCAACCTTGCGGTCATGGGACCGGGCTTCGATACCTGCTGGCTCACGGTCAACCGCGACGGCATGCGCTACTGCTGCGAAGTCGGATTCGAGCCCATCGTCACCAATGCCCGCATGAATACGCCCGGAAGCGTCGCATGGGCGATCTGGGATTCCCATTTCGTCGAGCACGCCCAGAAGCAGGAGCCTATCAAGTCGGCATCGTTCATCGACGGCCTGGAAGAAAAAGTCGAACAGGCGGTTGCGGATGGAGCGTTCTTCAAGGGCGAGACGCTGCAGGAGCTTGCCGACGCCATCGGCGTGCCTTACGATGCGCTGCAAAAAACCGTCGATCGCTACAATTCGTTCTGCGAAACCGGCGAGGACATCGACTTCGGCGTACCCGAGCGCTTCCTCAGCTCGGTGAAGGACGGTCCGTTCTACGCGAGCAACGTCTCCGCATGGCTGCTCGCCCTGCCCTACGGCCTCCGCGTCGATCAGAACTCGCAGGTGCTCGATGAGGAAGACACGCCCATCGGCGGGCTTTTCGCCATCGGCAACGTGCAGGGCGATTTCTTCGCCAACTCCTACCCGGTCACGCTGCCGGGCACAAGCCACGGACGCGGCATGACCTACGGGCGCCTTGTCGGACAGGCTCTCGCGAAGGGAACGACGATCGACGGGTACGCAGTCGGATTCGAGGACTAGCTTCCTTACGCACGCAATGCATGAGTCTGCGGGCAGCACGGCATCGATATGCTGCCCGCAGCTTGGAATCCTCCGCTAACCCCGGCCTCGATTCCCTTTCGGGCCGATCAAAACGACAGGAACGCCCCGGCCAATTCGGCATCCAACCCCGCATCGCTACACCACATACAGCAGCGCGTACAACCCCAGCAGCATCGCAAGCATAACGGCGTTGGCTACCCCGAATACGAGCGCAAATCTTCCGATGCGCGCACCATCGACGTGAAGGTAAATGCGCAGCGAAATGAGACTCGCAAGCGAAGCGATGGGCGTGCCCAAACCTCCAAGATCCACGCCGATGAGCAGGCTCTGCCAGTTTTCCGTAAACCCCGACAGCAGAACGGCAGCGGGCACGTTGCTGATAACCTGACTCGCCGCAACCGACGTCAGCAGCGGATGGGATCCCATGAGCGACTCGAGCAGATCGCGCACCGCTTCGATGCGCCCCATGTTGCCGGCAAACACGAAGAAGCAAACGAACGTCAGCAAGAGCCCGTAATCAACCTGCTTGAATATCGGTCGGTCGATCAGGACGAGCGCGCACACGACTACCGCAAGCAACGCGAGCGGCTCGATCACGCGAAGCACCGCAAGCAGCGAAAGCGCAAACAGCGCACCGTGGACGATGGCACGCCGGCGATCAATGCCCGATCGCTTAAGCGGAAGGGCAACATCTGCCGCCCCCCTGCCCCAGGCAACCGATGCCGCACCCAGGACAACCAGTGAAAGCGCCGCGAACGGAAGCAGCGCCCGCAGAAAATCGCCCAGCGAAATCGAAAAGTACGTATAGAGAAACAGGTTTTGCGGATTGCCGATCGGCGTTACCATGCCGCCGAGATTCGCCGCGATCGTCTGAAGCACGATCACCCACGCGAGATGCCGCTCTTGCCCGGCATGGGTCAGCACGAGAACCGCAAACGGCACGAACGCGATCAGAGCGACGTCGTTGGTAACGAGCATCGAAACGAAAAACGGGAGCATGACGAGCGTAAGCATGACGACGCGCATAGGTCGCTTGCCCTCAAGAAGCTTCTGCGCAAGCGCCGCGAACAAGCCGGCGCGTTTCAATCCTGCAACAGCCGCCATCAGGCAGAAGAGCATTATGAGCACTCGCGTATCAATGTAGGATGCATATTCGGCATCAGGCGGAACGAACGCCGCCGAAGCAAGCGCGCATACAGCGGCGATGCACAGCACCGCCTCGGAGCGGAAGAACGAGATCAGCCTATCAAGCACGGGTGGCCCTTTCGCAAAAAAGAACTGACGCCCTCGACCTCATTTCATGCCCACCCCTCTTTCGTCAACCGATTCCATGCAGCAATTCACGCGAAGAAGAATACACTAAAACACATATGCGACCGCAGCAAGAACGCCTGCTCGAAAACTCGCATATCCGCGAAACAACGCCAAATGTTTCACGTGAAACATTTGTTCGTGTTTCATGGCGAGCAAAGGGGCCCGCCATGCGAGCCCCTCGTTTCACAATCCGGAATGCGAGATTCCGCCTTTAGTCGATGAAGTAGCCGACGCCGCCTTCGAAAAGCGGCTGGTACAGATCGCCGGGAACGTTCTTGTACAGTCCGTTGCCGCTGCGCTCGGTGTGTCCCATCTTGCCGAAGATGCGGCCATCGGGACTCGTGATGCCCTCGATCGCGAGCATCGACCCGTTGGGGTTCACCGAAAGGTCCATCGACGGCACGCCATCTGCATCGACGTACTGCGTGGCTATCTGCCCCGCCGCCTTCATCTGCTTGACAAGCTCGGGCGATGCAACGAAACGGCCTTCGCCGTGACTGATGGCAACGGTGTGCACATCGCCCACCTTGCAGCGCGAAAGCCACGGCGACAGGCTCGATGCGACCCGCGTGCGCACGAGGCGGCTCTGGTGCCGCCCGATCGAGTTGTACGTGAGCGTCGGGCAGGTTTCGTCCATCGGGCGGATGTCGCCGAAGGGCACCAGGCCCAGCTTTACGAGCGCCTGGAACCCGTTGCAAATGCCGAGCATGAGACCGTCGCGATTCTGCAACAGATCGCGCACCGCCTCGGTCACCGCAGGTGCGCGGAAGAACGCGGTGATGAACTTCGCGGAACCATCGGGCTCGTCGCCGCCCGAAAAGCCCCCGGGCAACATGATGATCTGGCTGTTCTTGATAGCCTTCACCAGCGCTTCGGTGCTTTCTGCAACGCGGTCGGGTGTGAGGTTGTTCACCACGAGAACATCGGCCACCGCCCCCGCGCGCTCGAACGCGCGCACAGTATCGTATTCGCAGTTGGTGCCGGGGAACACGGGGATGATGACGCGCGGCTTCGCGATCGCGCCGTTGTACGTAAGAGGAACCGCATCGACGCAGCTCACCGTCTCGACTGCCTCGCCCGAACCGCGATACGGGAATACGGGCTCCATCTTGCCTTCCCACGCTTCCTGCAATTCGGCCAGGTCGATCGTCTCGCCCGCCGCCGAAAACGCGTAGTCGGCGCTCGTTTCGCCCATCGCCACGATGGTCGTAAGCTCGGTCGATGCAGGCGCCTCGGCACCCTCGGCAAGCTCGACGACGAACGTCCCGTAAGCGGGGCAGAAGAGGCTTTCGGCCTTCACGCCCTCGTCAACCGCAATGCCGATGCCGTTGCCAACGCACATCTTGAACAACGCTTCCGCAGCGCACCCGTACCCGAGCGTCGAAACGGCCGCCGCACCACCTTCGCCGATCAGCTTTTCCACCAGCGTCAGCGTTTCGCACATGCTTTCCGCTTCGGGAATGAGGTTGGCATAGCGCGGCTTGACTGCGATCACCCGCGCACCTGCCCGCTTGAACTCGGCCGAAGTCACGCGATCGACCGAGCCCACTGCCGTTGCGAAGCTCACGAGCGTGGGGGGCACATCAAGGCTCTCGAAGCTGCCTGACATGGAATCCTTGCCGCCGATGGCACCGATGCCCAGATCGACCTGAGCCATAAGCGCACCGAGCACGGCCGCTGCGGGCTTGCCCCACCGCTTGTCCTCATCGCGCAAGCGCTCGAAGTACTCCTGCAAAGTCAGATAGGCGTCTTCATGCTTGAATCCAGCGGCCACCAGCTTCGCAACGCTCTCGACCACCGCCAGATACGCGCCCGTAAACTGATTCGCCTCGCTGATATACGGGTTGAAGCCCCACGCCATGCCGCTGCACGTGGTCGTTTCGCCGTCGACGGGAAGCTTGGCGACCATCGCCATGTTCGGCGTCAGCTGGTGCTTGCCGCCGAACGGCATGAGCACCGTAGCAGCCCCGATGGTGGAATCGAACCGCTCGGAAAGGCCCTTGTTCGATGCCACGTTCAAATCGGTCACAAGCGAATGCATGCGCTCGGAAAGCGTATCGCCCTCCCATGCGCGCTCATAAGCGCCGCCTTGCGCAATATGCACGTCCTGATGCTTGGGCGCACCGTTGGAGGCAAGGAAATCGCGGCTCACATCCACGATGGTTTCGCCGTTCCAATTCATCCGAACGCGCGCTTCCTCTGTCACCGTAGCGATCGGAGTCGCCTCGAGATTCTCCTCGTGAGCAAGTGCGATAAACGCATCCGCATCTTCGGCGGCAAGCGCCACGGCCATGCGCTCCTGGCTCTCGGAAATGGCGAGCTCGGTGCCGTCGAGGCCGTCGTACTTCTTGGGAACCTGGTTCAAGTCGATGCTCAGACCGTCGGCCAGCTCGCCGACCGCAACCGATACGCCGCCCGCCCCGAAGTCGTTGCAGCGCTTGATCAAGCGGCAGGCATCACCGCGACGGAACAAACGCTGGATCTTGCGCTCGACAGGCGCGTTTCCCTTCTGCACTTCGGCACCGCAGCTCTCAAGGCTTCCCAGCGTATGCGCCTTGGAAGACCCTGTCGCTCCCCCGATGCCGTCGCGGCCCGTGCGACCGCCCAGAAGCACGATCACATCGCCGGGTGCCGGCGTCTCGCGACGCACATGGTCAGCCGGCGTCGCCCCCACCACCGCACCGATCTCCATGCGCTTGGCCGCGTAGCCCGGATGGTACAGTTCGTTCACCTGACCCGTTGCGAGGCCGATCTGGTTGCCGTAAGAAGAATACCCCGCCGCAGCCGTGGTCACGAGCTTGCGCTGCGGCAGCTTGCCGGGAAGCGTTTCTGACACGGGCACGAGCGGATCGGCCGCGCCGGTTACGCGCATGGCCTGATAGACGTAGCTGCGGCCCGAAAGCGGATCGCGAATGGCTCCGCCCACGCACGTAGCAGCACCCCCGAACGGCTCGATTTCGGTGGGATGGTTGTGCGTTTCGTTCTTGAACAGATAGAGCCACTCCTGCTCTTCGCCATCCACATCGCACGTGATCTTCACCGTACATGCATTGATCTCTTCCGATTCGTCCAAATCGGTGAGAATGCCCTTCGCCTTGAGGTAGCGCGCGCCGATAGTGCCCATATCCATAAGGCAGATGGGCTTCTCGTCGCGACCGAGCTCGTGGCGCATGGCAAGATACTTCTCGAACGCCGCCCGCACCGCTTCGTCATCGATGGTGTGCACGTTGAGCTCGGTGCCGAACGTCGTGTGGCGGCAATGATCCGACCAGTAAGTATCGATCATCTTGATTTCGGTGATCGTGGGGTTTCGGCCCTCTTCGGCGAAATACTGCTGGCAGAACACTATATCGGCAAGGTCCATCGCAAGGCCGCGCTCGGCGATGAAAGACGCAAGGCCCGCTTCGTCAAGCCCGAGGAAGCCATCCACCGTCTCGACCATCGCAGGAACCGGCTGAGCCATATGCAGCGTCTCGCGCATCTCAAGCGATGCCTCGCGCGCCTCGATAGGGTTGATGACGTAGCGCTTGATGGCCTCTACGTCCGCCTCGGTCAAATCGCCTGCAAGCATGTACACCTTGGCGCTGCGCACCTCGGGACGCTCGCCCTGGCTGATGAGTTGAATGCATTCGCTTGCCGAATCGGCACGCTGGTCGAACTGCCCGGGAAGGTACTCGACCGCGAAGACGACCGCTCCATCCGCATCGGGCATCTCGGTCGCAGCGATATCCGACTGAGGCTCGCTGAACACGGTGGGGACGCACTGGGCGAACAGCTCGTCTGAAATGCCTTCGACGTCGTAGCGGTTTACCAGCCGAAGGCCCGCAAGCCCGTCGATGCCCAGAATGCTGTGCAGTTCCGAACAGAGTTGCTGGGCCTCAACGTCGAAACCGGGTTTCTTCTCCACGTAGACACGAGAAACCATGAATGAGCTCCTACCTTCCTCGTCATGCATACCGATGTGAATGCACGTCCAGGTTCGGCCTGCTCGGATGGCTGCTCCGCTGACCCTCTCGCCCGAACGCGTTTCTGCCAGGGCGGTCTGCTATTTCGCCGAATCCTTAGCTTCGCTGCCCTTCTTGATTTTGCCGATGATGCTGTTGCCCTCGGTCGAATCGGCATTCGCCGCATCGCCCGACGTCTTGGCGGGAGCCTTCTCGGCCTTCTTCTCCTCTTTAGCGGATTCCGCCTTCGACAACCGGAACCCGCTGCCGAACAAACTGCGCTTCTTCGGAGCTTCGACGGCGGGCGTTTCGTCCTTGGACTTTTCAGCCTTCGCCTGAGCTGCAGCCTTCGCCTGCTTTTCGGCGGCGCGGACCTCTTTGGTCTTCTTGGACTCCATCTCTTCCTGATAGGCGCGACGAACCTTTCGGATCTTCGAGAAGTCCACGTACAGTGCGGCGATGATCAGCACGTATGCCATTCCGAGGGCGACGAAGCTCACCATCTCGTTGTTCGGGAACAGCGAACGGGCGAACCACGAGAACGCCGTCATGGCGATGGCGGCAACCAGCAGGATCCACCACAGGCGGCGAAGCTTCTTGTATTCCTGCGTCGGAGGATTGTAGTACTTGCGATCAACCTGCGACTGCTTCTGGCGAGCGGCTTTCTGCTCGGCCTTTTTCTGCTGCTTCGTCTTCGTCGTGCTCTGAACGTGCACCGTCGAAGCGGCTTTGGTCTTCGGCTTCATCTTCGCCGCGCTCTTACGCGTCTGGCCCTTACGGTCGTCAGTCGTGTAGCGATCGTTCATCGGGTTTCTTTGACTCATTGCAGTAAAACTCCCTCGTTGTGCTCTTGCTCGCATCCGCCGCCCGTGCGCTCAGCGCACCGAACGACATCGCGGCGGTATCTACTTCTCGAACGTACGCCCGGTAATGCGCTCATACGCCTGGATGTACTTCTCGCTCGTCTTCTCGATGACATCCTGCGGAAGGCGGGGCGGATTGCCCGTACGATCCCAGTTGTCGTTGAGCCAATTGCGGACGAACTGCTTATCGAAGCTCGGCTGCTCTTGTCCTTCCGCGTAGGTGTCAACGGCCCAGAAACGCGACGAATCGGGGGTGAGCACCTCGTCGCCGAGGATGATCTTGCCGTCTACGCGCCCGAACTCGAACTTCGTATCGGCGATGATGATTCCCTGGGCGGCCGCATGGTCGCGAGCCGTGGAATACACCTTGATCGACAGGTCGCGCAGCGCCGCAGCCGCCTCGTCGCCGATGAGCTCAGCCGTGCGCTCGAAGCTGATGTTCTCGTCGTGATCGCCGATCTCGGCCTTGGTCGAAGGCGTGAAGATGGGGGTTTCGAGCTTGGAAGAATTCACAAGGCCCTGCGGAAGCTCTATGCCGCACACCGTGCCCTCACGCTCGTACTCCTTCAGGCCGCTGCCCGCAAGATAACCGCGCACGATGCATTCCACCGGGAACATATCGGCCTTCTTCACCAGCATGAACCGCCCACGCAGATAGTCTTCATAGGGCTTGAACTGCTCGGGCAGATCTTTGACGTCAGCGGAAATCAGATGGTTTTCGATCACGCCGTCAAGCAGCTCGAACCAGAAGCACGAAAGCTGCGTGAGCACCTGCCCTTTGTAGGGAATCTCATCCTCGAGAATGTAATCGAACGCCGAGATTCGATCCGACGCGACGAGCAGCAGCTTGTCGCCGAGATCGTACAGGTCGCGCACTTTTCCCTGCGCATCGGGCTTGATGTCGATTCCGGACATGTCGCTTGATCTTCCTTCCTAAAGGCTCCGTTTGATACCGGGTATGCGTTTGCAATCCACCATAATTGGACACGATAGCATGATGGGTTACTTCTTCGGGCGCGACTTCGACTTTTCTTTGTTTTTGGCTCGGTTTTTCACCCTGTTTTCATCATAGAGCGGGATGTAGATCGTGAACGTTGCCCCCTCGTTGGGCTTGCCCTCGACGTGCACCCAACCGCCGTGACGATCCACGATTTCCTTCACAACCGCAAGCCCCACTCCGAGGCCGCCGCTTTCGCGGTTGCGACCCGCATCGGCGCGCCAGAACCGCGAGAACACCATCTTCGCCTCTTCGGGCGAAAGGCCGATGCCGGTGTCCTTGACCGCAATCGAGGCCATGATATCGCCTTTTTTGACGTTAACCGTGATGTGTCCGCCTTCGGGAGTATAGCGCACGGCATTGGATATGAGGTTGGCGGTTGCCTGCCTGATCATATCCGCGTCGCCGTATACGTACACACCCGGCTGAGCATGGAATTCCATCGAAAGGCCCGAATCGTTGACGAAAGCGTCATGCGTGGAAACGATGCCCGCTATAAGCGATCCCACGTCAACGACCTCCTCCTTCATGGGCGTCGAACGGTTTTCGAGCCGCGAAAGCTTCAGCAGGGCATCCACGAGACGGCTCAAGCGCTGCACTTCCGAATTCACCGTTTCAAGGCGTTCGGTATCGGCTTCGAACACGCCGTCGACCATTGCCTCGACCGTCGATTGGATGGCCATGAGCGGCGTGCGCAGTTCGTGGGCAACGTCGGTCGTGAGGCGGCGCTCGAGCTCGCGGTCTTTCTCGACCGACTCGGCCATCTCGTCGAACGTTTCGCCAAGGCGGGATATCTCATCGTCGCCGTGCATTTCGGTGCGGGCCGACATATCCCCCTCTTTGATGGCCTTCGCCGTTTTCGTCATGCGGTTGATCGGCCGCACCAGATTGCGCGCGAACAGAAAGCCGATGCACAGAGCAAGGATGATTGCGATAGCTGCGGCGAAGAACATCGCCTGATACGATTTTTCGCGGAACTCGACATCTTGGGGAAGCAGCAGGGTGTTCGAACCGTACACCCACACCGATACCGATCCGATCTTTTCGTTGTCGACTTTGATCGGTACTTCGACGTAGTTGTCGGACGGTTTGAGCGATTGCTTCAGTATATTCGTCTTCGCATCGGCGCCTTGGTCTGCTTGACCGGAGGCCTGCTCGCCGGAAGCAGCGTCGGTCGCATCGCCTTGCGGAGTACCTCCGGCAGCCTGATCGTCTGCGGGGACATCGCCTGACTGGGCGTCGGAATCGACGCCGGTGGGCACCTGCGCTTGTCCATCGGAATTGCCGCCCTCGTCGCTTGAGGTATCTATAAGCGTGCTATCCCATATCGTTTGATGGTTGACCGTATCGTACACGACGATACCGACGCCCTTCGAATTCTCGTACACGTATCGAGCCGACGAGGTTACCTCGTTGTTCACGCTCCCATCGGGATCGTAGTAACCGCCGTGCTCGGCGTACTGCCTGGCGACCCCGCTCGCGATGCTGCTCGCGGTGTTCTTCAGATTGGCTTCGGTGTAAGCCTGGAAATGCTGCTCCCACACGAACGAGAGCACGCCAATCGCCACGAGCGCCGTCATGGCGGCGATCGCGGCGAACGACACCGTCAGGCGGGTCGTGTACGTCAGGTTCGACCAAAAGCGGGGGCGGGTCGCGCCGCCGTCAGGATCGGCGGCTATATTATCTCTTTTGACCACCGAGTACGTGCTTACTGGCCGGCTTTAGTGGGATCTTCGAAGCGGTAGCCCACGCCGTGCACCGTATGCAGCCACTTGGGGTTGCGCGGGTTGTCGCCGATCTTGGCGCGCAGGTTCTTCACATGCGAGTCGATCGTGCGCTCGTAGCCCTCGAAATCGTAGCCGAGCACCTTTTCCACAAGCTCCATGCGCGAATACACGCGACCCGGATAGCGGGACAGCGTAGTGAGCAATTTGAACTCGCTGGCGGTCAGATCGATTTCTTCGCCGTTGACAAGCACTTTGTGGCCCGACACGTCGATCGTCAACTCGCCGAACTCGAGCACTTCGCGCTGAGGTTCGGAATCGGCATGCACGCGGCGCAGCAGCGCGCGGGAGCGCGCAACAAGTTCGCGGGGGCTGAACGGCTTGACAAGGTAGTCGTCGGCGCCGAGCTCAAGGCCGATGATGCGATCTTCGACCTCGCCCTTGGCGGTCAGCATGATGATCGGCACATCGGAGTTGTCGCGGATGGCGCGACATACGCGCTCACCCGGGACACGGGGAAGCATCAGGTCAAGGATGACCAGATCGAAATGGTGCTTCGAAAACTCTTCCAAGGCCTCTTGGCCGTCTCCGACAGCTGTGACCCAGTAGTTCTCACGCTCGAGGTAAGCCGTCACCGCATCGCGGATAGCCTTCTCGTCCTCGACCAATAAAATACGTCGCGTTTCGTTGCTCATGGATATCTCCTCAAGCTCATCGGTTCAGTCATTTCCGCTGGTAATCCGCACGAAGTACGTAGGCGGGACCGTGTTTGCGTTTATTGTAGCAATTGATGCGTTTTCGCCTCTAAGCCGTATGGTAAATGACACAATAAACGTGCAAAGTAACGCAAACGTTGTACGGGGGCATTTGCCGAGTTCAAGCGCACGACCTGCGCGTAATTCACCGAGGCCCCGTTGTATAGGAAAGTCGAACCGTGCCTGAACGCAGACCCACACATGCGAAGCGCGCGCACGCCAAGCAGATGAATGCGAAGCGGGCGTATGCGAGGAGCAAGCCGAAGCAGCCGACTAGAATGCCGAAGGCAACGCCCCCGCAATCCTCGCACGGCCAAACGCTGATCACTCGCCGTCATTTCCTTTACGGAGCGGTTGGCGTCGGAGCCGCTGCTGTCCTTGCCGGAGGAGGCTTCGCACTTTACAGCGCAGCCCAGCCCAGTGCCGACGAAGAGAGCATTTCGGTTCTCGAGGTGCCCGAAAATGCCGTTTCGGTCCTCGGCGACGACCAGGCGGCCATCGCCGAAGACGATCTCGCCAACTACGTCAGCTTGGTGGGCAGCTTCGATCTTCCCTACGGCGCCCTTCTGTGGAACAACAACGATTCGATTGCCGCTTGCCTTCTTCCCACCGAAGAAACGGCAAAGCCGCTCGCCTACATCGCCTTGCTCTATCTGGGAAGCGGAGAGCTCGCAACGGTTCTCGAAGAGGCGGTCGGTCAATCCGAAGGCTTTGATATCTACGATGTTCGAGCAAGCGAGCAAGGGCTCATCTGGACTGAAGCGAACATTCTCGACGGCATCTGGCGCATCTACACCGCATCGCTCAACGACGGCGTGCTCGGCTCGCCGATGCTTGTCGACGAAGGCGATTCGGGTTGGGAGACCCCTACTCTCGCCGCGGTCGGCATGAACGCGTTTTGGCAGGTGCTTCCCGCGCTCGGCGGCAAAAAAACCGCCGAGGACTCCCTGCTCAAACGCGCGCGATTCGGCTCCGGCTCCACGGCCGAAGTGGTATATTCCTCGACCGGGCGCATGAGCACGCCGCCCTATGCATCTCTGGACGGTATCGTCATCACACCCCGCACCAATACGTCATCGGTCAACCATCAGCTCACTTTGCTCGATGCCGATTCATGCGAGGTGCGCGACAAGCTCGTGCTTCCAACTTCGATGAAGCCGCTCGAAGCAGGCTACGGCGACAACGGGTTCACCTTCATGTTCGACGCCATCTACAACTACGGCGGAGGCATAGCGAACCTCGGCACGTACACGCCGGCTCAATCCCACGGAACCGAAGACTACGAGGGGCTTTCCTGGTATCGGTTCACCCGCACGCCCACCGCCGCGCCTTCCTGGAGCAACGGCTGGTTCATCGTGAAATCGACTTACTCCGTCTGCGGCGTCGATATAGGATCGCTTACGTATTTCGCCCTGCCGCTCGAAAGCGGCCACGACGACTACGGCGATTACCTTGCCACCACCGGTTCGACATCGACGTTCGTCACCTACACGAACATCAACGACACCGCGGTCGACGGCACGAAGAAGAAACTGTGCCGCGTGCGCGTTTGGGCCCCTATCGCCCTTGCGTAGCCAAAGCCCGCTGCAATTGGTTTCGCCCGATTCCCGCCGGCACCCCGCACCGCATAAGGAGGCCTTATGAAAGAGAACAAGTACGACGACGAAGCGTTCTTCGAAAAGTACTGCGCGTTTCCCCGCTCGGTCGGGGGCTTGACGGCTGCAGGCGAGTGGCATGAGTTCAGAAAGCTCCTGCCCGATTTTGCAGGCAAACGCGTACTCGATATGGGATGCGGGTTCGGATGGCACTGCATCTACGCCGCCGAGCAGGGAGCGAAGACGGTTCTGGGAACCGACATCTCGGAAAAAATGCTCGAGAAGGCACGCGAGATGACCGATTGCCCCGACGTGGTCTACAAAAGGGCCGCAATCGAAGATCTTTCGTTCGATGCGGAAAGCTTCGATGCCGTCATCAGCTCGCTCGCCCTTCACTACGTCGAATCCTTCGCAGCCGTATGCAGCTCCGTGTACGATTGGCTCGCCCCCGAAGGCACGTTCGCCTTCTCCGTCGAACACCCCGTGTTCACCGCATACGGAACGCAGGATTGGTTTTACGGCGATGACGGCGCCAAGCTGCACTGGCCCGTCGATCGCTACTTTTCCGAAGGCTGGCGCGATGCCGTGTTTCTCGGCGAGCAGGTCGCGAAGCACCACAAGACCCTTACCACGTACCTGCAAAGCCTCATCGACGCGGGATTCTCCCTCGAAGCCATCGTCGAGCCCGAACCGACCGATGAGATGCTCGACGCCGTACCCGAAATGAAGGACGAGCTTCGCCGCCCCATGATGCTTCTCGTAAGGGCGGCAAAACGCGCCTGAGTCCCGCCCTTAAGCGTTTGCCCAAACGCGGGCGCACGCCAATCGGATGCTCATCTGGTTTATCCCGCTCGCATCGCACCGGTCTGCGAGCAGCCGCCATTCCATCGCCTGCGGATGCACGGGACGGCGCAGTTAGATTATTTTTTTGCTTATATATGCATTGCCGTAAATAATTATTGACATGTGCTTATTGGTTACGTATACAATAAGATTATGATGATGTCGCACCTTTCGGCCATCTCGAAAGCAGGCGCATCCACCGGACAACTTAGACAACAAGAGGCTTCGACAGCTGGGCGCTACCCGCTCGCGTGCTCTCGTGACGAGTCATCACCCGATCGGAATGCGCAGCGGCTACATCCTCGCGCAGAAGGGAGCAAGGCGATGCGGATAAAAGCGACGACGGATTATGCGATAAGGGCAGTGCTCTACCTTGCGCTCAGAAACGAACAGTGCTCCTCACGCGAAATTTCGGAAGCGATGCACATCCCCCGCGATTTGCTTGTCCAGATTGCGATTCGCCTCAGGCAGGCCTCCATCCTCGAAGCGCAAAGCGGGAAGTACGGCGGCTATTCCCTCATGAAAAGCCCCAGCAACATAAGCCTGTACGATCTTGCGCGCGCCATGGGAGACGAACCCAACCTGCCCGATAACGACAACTTCGACAACGTGCCGAACCAAGAAGCGGCTAAGCTCATCCAGGGAACCTACCAAACCATCCAATCGGAGTTCGAAAAATACCTCGCCAGCACAACCATCGAAGAAATCGCCAGCCAAAAGCCGATGGCGTGCACAAATTAGCGAGCCCGGCATACAGAAGCCAAATCTCGCTTCCAATCGCACCCGCTGCACAAAAAACGAACGGATGTTTCACGTGAAACATCCGTTCGCGTAATTATTGCGTGTTGCTAAAACTCCAGCTCTTGCAGCCGGTCGAACACAACATCCTTGCGCGTGAGAAAATCCCATGGATCGAAAATCTCGTCGAGCACTTCTTTCGAAAGGTTCGCTTCGGGATCGGACTCAAGCCGCTCTCGGTAAGTGGGGCCGTCCACGGCATTCTGGATATCTTCCCACACCTTCATGGCGTTGCGCTGTACGATCACGTAGGCGTCTTCACGGGATATCCCCGTATCGACAAGGGCCAAAAGCACCTTCGACGAGAAGATGAGGCCGCGTGTGCGATTGAGGTTGTGCTCCATCTTCGCGGGATACGTTTGCAGGCCGTCGAGCATCCACTGCATCTTCCCGAACATGTAGTCGAGGGCGATGAAGCTATCGGCGAGCGCGACGCGCTCTGCACCCGAATGCGAAATGTCGCGCTCGTACCACAAAGCGACATCGTCAAGAGCTACCTGCGCATTGCTCTTGACCACACGTGCAAGCCCGCACACGCGCTCGGCGGTGATGGGGTTGCGCTTGTGAGGCATGGCAGACGAGCCCTTCTGTCCCTTCGCAAACGGCTCCTCGGCCTCGATCACATCGGACTGCTGGAGAAGGCGCACCTGCATCGCAATGGATTCGAGCGTGGAAGCCGTCACCGCAAGGGCGGTCATGACCTGGGCGTGGCGATCACGCGCAAGCACCTGGGTCGAAAGCGGATCGGGGGCGAGCCCGAGCTTTTCGCACACGTACTGCTCGACGAACGGGTCGATGCTCGAATAGGTTCCCACTGCACCGGAGATAGCGCCGGTCGCAGCAACCGCACGGGCTTCCTCCATGCGCGTTTGCGCGCGCTTCAGCGCCCACGCCCAGCTGCCGAACTTCATGCCGAAGGTCATCGGCTCGGCGTGAATGCCGTGCGTGCGACCCACGCATAGCACATTCTGGAATTCGAATGCACGGCGCTTGCAAGTTTCACCGAGCCGCTTCACATCGGCGATGATGATGTCGATCGCCTGGGTGATCTGGTAGGAAAGCGCCGTATCGCCAAGATCCGACGACGTCATGCCATAGTGCACCCATCGGCTCGGAGGCTCTTTACCCTCGGGCACGTCGGCGTCGATGTATTCGGCCATGTTCGTCGTGAAGGCGATAACGTCGTGGTTCGTCACCTTCTCTATCTCATCGATGCGCTCGACCGTGAAATCGGCGTGCGCGCGAATCCACGCGGCCTCTTCCTTCGTGATGCCGGACTTGCCGAGTTCGGCCTGGGCCTCGCATGCCAGCACCTCGATCTCTTTCCAAATGGAGAACTTGTTGTGCATCGACCAGATGGCGCCCATTTCGGGGCGCGTATAGCGACCAATCATGGCTAGGTGTTTCCCTTCAAGCGTTCCGTTTACCTGACCGTTACAGGATACTACAAAGTTTTGAACACCATCCGCACCTCGTCGACCATATCGCTGTCGACGACCACAATCGCCTTGTCCCCGGGGTAGAGCAACGTCCCCGGCGTTGCGACCTCCACATCGTCGGGCGTCGATACCGCAGCGATCAAGCTGCCCTGCGGCAAGGGTATGTCCTCGACGGCGATGCCCGCCTCGTTGCTGTGATATTTCATGCGAGGCACGGCTATTTCGGAGAGCATGACGTTGCCGTGCGAAAGCGACGAGGCAATGCTCACGCTGCCGAGCAGGGCTTCCTCTTCGATGAGATTGGCGATGAGCGTGGTCGACGATACGCATTCGATCCCGACCTCGCGGAAGATGCGCAGATTCTTCGGGCTGTTGACGCGGGCTATGCAGCGCGGCACGTTGAACACGCGCTGAGCGATCTCGCACGAGACGAGGTTATCGTCGTCCTGTCCGGTGGTCGCAACGAAGATATCGGCTTTCCGGATACCCGCATCCTCCTGGTACTTCGAATCGCATCCATCGCCGTGGATAACGAGATAGCGACCCTGCAGCGTAACCGAAAGACGGTCGGCGGTTTGCAGGTTCTCGTCGATAACCGCAACGTCGTTTCCGCTTTGCAGCAAAACGGTGGCGAGGTACTCGCCCACCTTACCGCCTCCGACAATCACAATATACATGGTGCACCTGCCCTAATCCTGGATGTACTGGGAGAACGAATCGATAAGCTCGTGGCGCACGCATGCGAGAATCGTATCGCCATGGTAGAGGATGCTGTCGCGCGTGGGAATCGAGCTTGCCGATCCGTCGCCACGCTCGAACGCGATGATGCGCACTTCGTGATCCCGCTCCATTTCGGATACGCGAATGGTCTTCTTTCCCAGCCCGTTGAGGTTCAAGGAGAAGCGCAGCACCTCGAATTCCCCGAACGTGTCGAGGTGGCTTCCGTGCCCCGCAACAACCTTCGAGAACACGTCTTCGGCCACAAGCGACGTCCCGCACACATAGTCGATGCCGAGCTGCATGTAGGCGCGCTCATGGTCGGGGTTGTACAGGCGCGCGATAACATGGGGCACGCCGAACAGGCGCCCCGCAACCTCGGCCACCATGAGGTTCGTGTTGTCGAGCTGCGTAACGGCCGCCACGACGTCGCATTCCTCGATGCCAGCTTTGACAAGCGTTTCCTCATCGAATCCGATTCCCTGCAGCATCGAGCCGTTGAAGTTGCGGCCCAGATTGGCGAAGGCATCGGGATTGCGGTCGATCACGCAGACGTTGCTTCCGTTGTCGGATAGCATATTCGCGAGCTGCGAGCCGACGCGGCCGCACCCGACGACGATAACATTGCTCATTTCCGTCCTTTCGATTGCACGGCACCCATACTACATCCGATGCCGCACGTTTGCAGCCGCGGCGCTTCGCTGCACACACCGCGAACATGCATCCAGTATAGGATATACAAAAGCCCGCAAAAGCGGGCTTGTTTGTTTCGTTTGTAAGGCGATTGCTAGATGCGCTGCATTTCAGAAAGCGTGCTCGAGAACCAGTGATCGTAGTTCGGCGGGCAGTATTTCTGCGCGGCCGAATAGGTGATGGTATGGCCGTACACGCTCGCCAGGCCGGCTACGTGGGTGTTGATCGCTTCTTCCCAGCTCGAGAAGGAAGAGCTGCCCCAGCCCCATGCGTTGTACGGAAGGAAGCACACGGCGCCCTTCGAGCTTTCAGTGTTGGAAATGGCCGGAGACCAGCGCGGATCGACGCCATTGTCCCATGCAGCCGTAGCGAACGTCACGCCCTGTCCCGCCAAGGGGGAGCCCGCAAGATACGCATCGATTCGGGCAGTCCATTCTTCGATAAACGCCTCTTTGCCAACCGAGAAATCAACTTCGTTCAGATCGATGGCGGGAGGATTGGTGGCAACTTGCTCGGCCTGCTTTTCGGCGGCAGCCGCGATGCGGGCCTCTTCTTCCGCACGAGCGGCCTCTTCGGCGGCGATGCGATCGGCTTCTTCCTTGGCCTCGATGGCCTCGATGCCCTTGGTGATATCGCGCTGAGCGGAATTGGCGAGCTGCGAACTCTCACGGACGCCCGTATCGCTCGCAACGCCCAATGCCTCGGTTTGCGAAGCATCCTCGGATACGACCGAATCGCCCAGACCGAAGCCCGCGGTGTTCACGCCGCCGGCACCGGCGAACGACGTGCCGATCCCAATCGTAATGCACAGGGTAACCACCAAGCATGCCGCAGAACCGGCAAACACAGCGGTACGCCTCCGCGTTTTGTTATATCGTTTCAATGCCAAAGCCCTAATAGCCTTTCGTTTTACAGCGCAAAACTCAACCGCCGAAGCGGTGACAGCGTAGTAAATTGTAAGGGGGAGTTTGCTGTCCAGAAGCCTTTATGCTGTTTTGACTCGTCGTATTCTACTCCATTACGGCCTTCTCAGCCACTTTTTCCAGCCGATATGTGGAGGCCCCTCCATGGTTTGTTCTATAAATGCAGGGTCCCCCGCATAAGGAAAATGCGAACGAATTATGGTGCTTAAGAACCTATATTTAAGGGAAGCGCGCAATTTTCGCCGCTAAGAAACGCAATCGCCTAAAACTTCGGCGGCCGGCTCCCATTCGGCCTTCGACCGCCGCGCTTCGCACGGCACGCGGAAACGGCTTTTTGCCAACCGCCCTACAGTTCCGGTATGAAAATCGCCGCCGCGATGTAGGCGAGCACGGTAAACGCCGGCGACACGACGAACAAGATGAGCACGAGCACGCGCACGATGGCCGGATCGATGCCGAGAAACTGCGCCACTCCCCCGCACACTCCCGCGATACGCCTATCGGTCACGCTGCGCCCGAACGGCTTCTTCCAATCAACGGTGGAAACGCCCTTGAGTCTTCCGGTCATTGCGGCCCAGACCACGTAGAGTCCCGCGCAGATGAGCGCGACGGGCCACAGATAGGAGAACAACGTTCCCAAACCCCGTTGGATGGCGTTCCACCAACCGTAGCCGAACGCCACGCCGAACAGCCTCCAAACGCCGAACAAGACGCATCCGACGCCTACGATGATGGCTATTTGCGCCGATTTCGGGTACTGGGAAAATTTATTCACCGACATCGCCGCCTCAATGCCAGGGATTCACGTCAATAGTGAGCGCTTCTTTGAAAGGAAGCGCCAGCGTGATGAAATCGGTCGACCCCGGTTCGGCGAACCAGACGAGGCCGACAACGCAGAATCCGACGAAGCAAAGGCCGGCGAGCAGTTCGCACAGTGGATTGTGCAGCGCACTTGCAAGGATGAAGAACCCGACCATCATGACGAGAAGCGGCCAGAGTTCTTCGAGCATGGGCACTATGCTCGACCAATCGATGATCTCGAGCGACATGGCCAGCAGAACCACACCCGCCGCGATGGACATGAGCCCGTTGACGAACTGCCCCATTCGCCTGCCCCGGGGAGCGGGAATGACGACGTTTCCAATGCCGACGATAACAAGCAAAAGCGGCCAGAAGCGCCACCATGCAACGCCGTCGATGAACTGGCTCAGGATGGCCGCACACCCGATGAACAGGCAGAGGAATCCGAGCCACAGAGCCGCCCGAACCGATTTCCCCGATACGGGCTCGGCGGGTTGGACGGGAGCGCCTACCGGCGGCGCGTAGGCAGCCTGGGCGGTCGGCGGGATCGGAACCGTGTAAGCAGCTTGAGACACGCGGGACGCCCGGGCGACATGGGGTGACGCTACGTCCGCGTAGGGCTTGGGAGGCTCAGGCGGCACGTGGCCCGTCCCCGCATACGAAGCACCGGCGTTCGCATAAGGGCTGTACGGCGCGGCCTGCGCCGTCGGATGCGCAGCGGTGCGGTCCTCGCTTCCCGTATGCGGCTTCGGTTTCGCTGCATCGAAATCGATAGGGCCGTACGTATCGGAATGGACCGATTCGGGCTGGACCTCAAGCGGTACGGCAGGATCGGGGGCAAGCGGAAGGATGATCCAGAGCGCAATGTAGGCTATAGCGAGCGCTCCGGCAGAAGCAAGCGTGAGCACGACGGCGAGAATACGCGTGACGACGGGGTCGATATCGAAGTATTCGGCTATGCCGGAGCACACGCCGCCGATCAGCGCGTCGCGCGAACGGTACAATCGCTTCTCGGATGCCACGGCTTCTCCTTTCCTCGTCTCGCGGCTTGCAGGAGCATCGCCGCCTCAACGTCGGAAAGCGAAGCATCCCCCTACTCGATCCGTTCTTTGGCCGTATCCGCCGACTCGGCCCTTCCGCCCTGATGATCCGGAGCATCATGCCCTGAATCGATCTCGGTGCTCTCGATCTTTTTCACCCGAATGGAAGATATCCGTCTTCGGCGCATGGACTGTATCCTGAACGAATACCCGTCGATATCGAACCGGTCGCCAATCTGGGGCACCGTGTCGATCCGATCGAGCAGCCATCCGGCTATCGTCTCGTAGTCGTCAGATTCGGTAACAGGCCATCCGAGCTCTTCGGCTTCGTCTGTCGGAAACCGTCCATCCACCGACCACTCGTTTTCGGAAACCGGGATTACGTACTCGCTTTCCGAATCCGACTCATCGATGATTTCGCCCACGATTTCCTCAACGATGTCTTCGAGGGTAATTAAACCATCGGTGCCCCCGTATTCATCCACTACGATGGCCATCTGTTGCCGATTTGTTTGCATCTCCGAGAGGAGCGGGTATATATCCTTGGTCTCGGGCACGAACATGGCCTCGTAGGCGTACTTGCCCACCTCTTCATCGGCCTTGCCGTCCATCAGAGGAGATACGAGGTCTTTGTAATGCGCGATCCCCACAATGCTGTCGTAATCCTCATGGTAGACCGGCAGGCGCGAGTAGCCGGTTCCCCGCATGCGGTCGAGGGCCTGCTTCACCGTCTCGGTATCCTCGACGAGAATCATATCGACGCGCGGCTGCATGACCTCGCGCACCGTAGTATCGCCGAGCTCGATGATCTCGTGGATCATGCGCTTCTCATCGTCGAGAAGCTCTTTGTTGTCGGTGACCATGTACTTGATTTCCTCTTCCGACACATCCTGGCGCTCATCGGCGCTCTTGATGCGCAGCAGCTTCGAGAGTCCGTCGGCGGAGGCGGAGGTAAGCCACACGAGCGGCTTGGCGATCGTGCGGAACACCATCAGGGGGCGCGCAACGCGCTTGGCCACCTTTTCTGCGTCGGCCAACGCCATGCGCTTGGGAACCAACTCGCCCACCACGATGCTCAGGTACGAGACGATAAGCGTGATGATCACCGGAGACAGGCCCGGGGCGACAAACGACAGCCACCCGATGCCGAAGCCGCTCAGCCACTGGGCCAGCGGATCGGACAGGTTCGTCGCCGCAGCGGCCGAGGCGAAGAACCCGACGAGCGTGATGGCAACCTGGATGGTGGCAAGGAACTGGCTGGTATCGGCTGCGAGACCCGCTGCGAGCTCGGCTCGCTTGTCGCCTTCTTCGGCGTCCTTCTCGAGCAGCACGCGCTTTGCGTTGACAAGCGCCATTTCCGACATGGAGAAATAACCGTTTACCAGCACGAGGATGAAGGTAACGACAATGCTTATGCCAATGTCCATATGGGTTTTAGTGTCACTCCTTTGAACTACAGCACGTACAGTGCGATGGCCAAGAACTGCAGGATACTGCCAGCCAGAACCCACAGATGGAAGATGGAGTGCATGTAGGGGATCTTCTTCAGCACGTAGAAGATGCACCCGATCGAATAGCATACGCCGCCTCCGACGAGAAGCCAGAGGCCCGGGGCCGGAATCGCAGTGATCAGCGCCGGCAGGAACCATATGACGCACCATCCGAGCAGCAGATACAGAACAGCCGATATCCAACGCGGCCGAAACACCCAAAACGCCTCGCATGCCACGCCCACAAGGGCGACGACCCACACGAACGCGCAAAGCCAGACGCCGCCCGAGTCGGCGAGCGAGACAAGGCAGAACGGCGTATAGGATCCTGCGATGAACAGATAGATGCAACTGTGATCGAGTATCTTGAAAACCCGCTTCGCCTCTTCGACCGCAATGGCGTGGTACAGCGTCGACATCGTATACTCGAGCACCATCGTGATCGTGTATACAAGCGCAGCGAACAGCCGGATGCCGCCGCCGTTGCCTACGGCGATAACGACGAGGATCGGAATCGCCGCAATGGCCAGCGCGATGCCGAGACCATGCGTGATCGAGTTGGCGATTTCTTCGCCGAGCGTGTATTCGCGAACGTTGTGCTTCTTCCTGTTCGCGTTGCCGTAAGTGTTCGTCGGGCCGTCGGCCAGGGCGCGCATTCCCGCTATGTCGTTCGGCTTGAATTGGGACGGCGTCCACGTTCCCGGTTGGGAATAGGGGCTCAAAGGCTCAGCCGAAGGCACGGAAGCCCTGTGCGAAGCGGTACTTCGACTGTCCTTTGAATCCTTGTTTAGCCGTTCAGTCATGATTGCTTACTGTACCATACTTCCGCCGGGTTTGACCCAATCAAGCCACGTTTCGGCATCCTGTTCAGTCACATCGATCAACCGCAACGTCGTACCGCCGATGCCTGCCGCCGTGCGCGCATTGATCGTGGCCACTCGGGCGTTGCGTTGGAACGGATTGGTTTTCGTAAACCCGTACTGGATTTTCTTACGCGGAAAACTCACGCTTTCGCGCGAGAAGCCGCCGTTGGATATCTGCATGAAACGGCGATTGTACGCAAAGCCCGAGCCCCGATACCACAGCACCGCTCCTATGACATCGAGCACAAGCAACAGCACGCACAAAACGTAGAGCACGATCGCGCCTGTGTTGACGAAGAACAGCAAACTCACCGCGTCGGGATTGGTTGGCGAAACCACTGCGTTCACAACGATCTGGCCCATGGCCACAACGACGGCCAGCCAAAATCCGCTGCCCTGCAAAATGCCGCGACGGATAATGGCGCGCCTGAGGGCGGGTTTTGCAACCGGCCGCGATTCGGTGGGCACGTCGGCGAATTCGGGGACGAGCCCCGCAAGTATCTCGGGAACGCGATCCATCTTGACGAAGGGGTGGATCACAAGCCCCTGGGGCGCGAGGGATTTCTGCTGATCCTCGCTGCTGTTTTCCGCTGCAGCGTCGATCTTGCCCAGCGAAAGCTCGCAGTAACCGAGCAGGCGGCGAATGAAGCTCTGCTTGACGATGACCGACTGAACGCGATCGATGTCGACGCCGTGGAAGCGATGCTGCAAAAGGCCGTGTTCGACCTCGATGCGACTGTCGCGCCTGCGCGCTTTGAACCCGCCGTAGGAGATGCACGCCCCGATGATAGAAAACACCCAGACCACGAGAAACACCGCGACCACGATGCCGGTGATGGCCCATATGGTGTTGCCCGCAAAAGACCTCGTGACGAAATCGATGCCGTTGTCGACGAGCATGCGGCCGATCGCCGTCGAAAGGATCTGCTCGGCAAGGCCGGCAACCGATCCGATCGCCGCCAAAATGATGAGCGCGAAACCTGTGTTGTTCGAAAGCCCCGTGAGCACCAGCTCTTTGTTGCTCATGCCGTATTCGTATGAAACACGGCCCGTATCGACGGCGGCGCCCCCGAATACTCCGCGCACATCGGTCAGGATCTCTGCAGGCATATCGAGCACGTTGCCCGCTGCGGGATGGCCCGCCGGATACGCATAGCCCGCCTGCGAGCCCGGCTGACCCGGTATGGCGTCTTGGTACACCTGACCCGAAAGAATGGCCTGCTTGCGCGCGAACAATTCGGTGCGCAAGCGCTCGGCTTCGGAATTCTGCAGATAAGGGATGACGACGGCTTTGTTGGCCGAACCGCCCGCGGTGTCGATGTTGACCGTGCAGACTCCCGCAAGGCGCTGAACGAGCGTGGCCTTCTGGTTCACCGACTGGATGCGCTGATAGGGCACGTGCACGCGCTTCTTGTTGAAGATGCCCGAGTACAGATTGAACTCATCGGGCCCGATTTCGTAGTAAAGATGCTTGTACGAAAGCGTCTGGATCAACGCCGTCAGGCCGACGATGACGATGAGTCCGACGATGACGGCGATGCCGACGATCAGCAAAACAGGCCCATCGCCGCGCCCGATGGATTCCCCATCGGCGATCGCCCCGATCACCGACGAGAACACCGAGAAAAACGCGATCACGATAAGCATGCCCGCAACCTGCAGGCTACCGAGCCAGATATAGCTGTGGTGCACGCGATGCTTCACCGGTTCCGTCGAGTTCTGAACAGGCTGCTGCCATCCCGCCGCAGCGGGATCGACGTAGCCGCCGACGGGCTGTGCGGGCATCGGCTGGGAGGGGTAGTACCCGGGGGCAGGCTGCTGATAGGGCTGCTGGTTAGGCTGCGAGTACGGCTGCTGGGCGGGCGCCGCTCCAGGCGGCACGGGCGGCATGCCGGATTCGGGTTGACGTTGCTCTTCGGTCATGGCCTACACGTCCTCTTGGGCGATACGGGCAAGCTCGGCTGCGCGATCGCGCAGCTGTTCGGCAACGTGCGTTTCGAGGCCGGGGATCTCATGCTCGCCGGCAGCCGTCGATACGGTAACGCTCGACAGGCCGAAAGCGCGAAGGATGGGGCCCTGGCGCGTATCGGTGTTCTGCACGCGGATGAACGGAATGATGAAGCGCTTGCGCCAGATGATGCCGCGAGCGATGTCGAGGTAGTCCTCGGAAAGCTCGTATCGCCACCGCATGAACCTGATCGGCGGCAACACGACAAGCCACACGATAAGACCGATCACGTAGAGCGCGGCGATAGCCGCCAGGGTGATCCCGATCCAAGGAGCGGGCTCGGCGACGAGCGCGATAAGGAACGGCACGAAAAGGCAAAGAAACGCCACCGTGAGCCAAATTGCATCGTTGATACGCCACACGTTTTTGATTTTCGGATTCAGATGATCTTTCGGAAGGTCTCTCATCGGCTTCTTTCTCGCGCGATTGGTAATTAACGAAACAATGATACCAAAGAACCGCTGAATCCTTTGATGATCTTACAAACCTGCAATCTAATGCTCGACGATCTGTACGGATACGGTGATCGCGCGTGCACCGATTGAATAATTATGACTTATTGAGTAATATTTCGAATGCGGTTCTCTTTGCGCTTCGGGCGCTGAACACCATACCCGAGCACAGTGCCGCCATCCTATTGTCGCGGTCAAACGAGGAAGCCATGTTCAAGCGTCGCATGAAAAAGCATACCGCCGGATTCACCCTGGCCGAACTCCTCATCGTGGTCGCGATCCTCCTCGTGCTCATCGCCATCGCCGTTCCCCTGTTCGCCGGCGCGCTCGGAAACGCCGAAGAGGCGACCTGCGAGGCAAACCGCCGATCTCTCAAATCCACGTTTCTGGCAGCCTACACGCTGGGCGACGACAAGAATTCGAGCACCGTATTCGAAAAATGCCTCGCCGATCTCAAGGCGGAAAACAACGGCATCGCCTGCCCGACGGACGGAAGCTATTCCATCAAAAGCGATGATGGCGAAGGGCACATCGTCGTGCGCTGCTCGAAGCACGGCCTTCGGGTAGACGAGGGGATACTCGCCTGGATCCAAGAAACGTACAACGGAGCATGGCATCAGTTCGTCGACGAAGACGGCAAGCAAATCACCAGCGACATCGGCATTCGCAGGCAGTACGCCCTGCAACACGGATTAACCGAATGGCCGAAGGTCACCGGCCTCGGAAAAGACGGAGCGGAAGGCGCGCTCTACATCGAATTCAAGAGCTTCGGAAACACTTCGAACTCTTCGTTCCTTTACGCGGGAACGAACAAGGATCCGAACGCAACCGACTGGAACGCCTATTACGTGTGCGACAGCGCGGGGCTGCTTGGCAGCGATAGCAAGGGCCAGTGGTATCGGATCACCTCGAACCCGAAGGGCGAAAACATCGCCAAAGACGAGGCCGGCATGAAGGCGATCCTGGAAAAGAACAAGGCCAACAAGGTCGATCTCGTCAACGATAAATTCGTCGATATGTAACAGCGCCCCGTCACCTCGCCCACACGGAAGCGCCGCTTCGCGAAGCGGCGCTTCTTTGCGTTATACTGGGATTTGATATCCGAAGCAACCGCGTATCCCAAGCTGAAAGAGGGCACCATGAAATACATCGAGCTTCAAGACGAAATCAAAACGGCCATGAAGGCAAAGGACAAGCTGCGCCTGTCCATCCTTCGGCAGCTTCACGGCGAAGTCAAGAACATCGAAGTGAACGAGCGCCGCGAAGTCACTGAAGAAGATGTCGATGCCATGCTCAAGCGCCTCATCAAGCAGACGAAGGAAACGCTTGACGGCTCCATCAAAGCGGGCAACGATCAGGAACGCACCGACACGCTGACCGAACAGGTCGCCATCCTCGAGGGCTACCTTCCCGAGCAGGTTTCGGGAGATGCGCTGATCGGCCTGATCGATCAGGTGCTTGCCGAAACGGGAGCCACCGCTAAGAAGGAAATGGGTCGCGTCATGGGCGCCCTCACGCAGGCAACGGGCGGCAACTTCGACAAAGCGGCGGCGGCGAAGGAACTCGGCAGCCGCCTTTCGTAAACCGCAGGCCCGCCCAACCGCAGTGCAGCCCGTATGATAGAGGCATCCGCCGAACGTACCCGTGCGCGCTTTTTCTCGTGTTCGAAACAAATACAGGGTATAATTCCACGCTAATTCGTATCGCGGGCCTCCATGCGCCTGCAGTACGATCCGTAAGGAAGACGGATGAAAGGTATTGCCATGGATAACGACTACTCGCTATCGCGCGTACCTGATGAAGCGAAGCAGCCATTTTGGAAGATTCTCTTCATCAGGATCGGCGCGATTTGCTGCGTATCGCAGCTCATGCTGGGAGCCGCACTCGGCTTCGGCATGACGTTTTGGGATGCGTTTTTGGCCACCATGCTCGGCTCGGTGCTGTTGCAGGTTGTCAGCTGGGCACTCGGCACCGCTGCCGCGCACGAGGGCCTTTCAACGAGCCTCCTTTCCCGCTGGACCGGGTTCGGCAAAGGCGGATCGGCGCTTTTCGGCGGCGTTGTCGCCATCTCGATGGTGGGCTGGTTCGGTGTCCAGAACGCCGTGTTCGGCCAGGGCATGGCAACCATCGTCGGATTCACCGATTTCCTCGGAGATTTCGAGTATCCCGTATGGGCCATCATCACGGGCATCGGCATCACGCTGCTCGTCGTGTTCGGTATCAAGGCGATCGCCAACTTCGCCACGATCTTCGTCCCGGTGTTCATCGCCGTCGTCATCTACGCCACCTGGGTGATCCTGCAGGATCACACGCTGGCCGAACTTGTCAGCATGGCTCCCCCGGGAGCGGCCCTTTCGCTTGGCGCGGCAACCACCATGGTTGCCGGCGGCTTTATCGCAGGCGCCATCTGCACGCCCGACTACGCGCGTTTCCTCAAAGGCGGCACGCAGGTTTTCTGGATGACGCTTATCGGAACGTTCATCGGCGAACTCGGCATGAACCTGCTCGCCGTCATGCTCGCGCACGCCACGGGCACCGAGAACGTCGTCGATCTCATGATGGCGACTTCGGGCATCATCGGCGTCATCATCGTTGTCGCCTCGACGGTCAAGCTCAACGACATCAACCTGTATTCTTCGGGCCTTGGCCTCATGACGCTCATCAACGCGCTCTTCAACAAGACGGTCAAGCGCAACACGATCATCTGGGCGCTCGGCATCGTCGGCACCGTGCTCTCCGTCATCGGCATCATCAACTACTTCACCGATTTCCTCACCCTGCTCGGCGTTGCCATTCCGCCGGTTGCAGGCATCATGGTCATCGACTACTACGTGCTGCGTCGCAGCCGCAAGAAGCTCGACGAATCACGCGCCAAAGGCGAGTTGCCTGCCAAGGTCGAGAACTGGAATCCGATCGCCATCATCTGCTGGATCGCCGGTTTCGCCGTAGGCCAGATTACGAGCATGCTGAACATCGGCATTCCCGGCCTCAACTCGCTCATTCTCGCAGGCGTGCTGTACTGGGTTGTCATGAAGATCTACGCCAGCATCAAAAAGGTCGATGTCGTGGAGTTCAAAGAGACCGATCAGGTTCTGTAACCTGCCTGCTTCGAAAGACATGCAAAAGACCCGGTGCGCTTGGATCGCGCCGGGTCTTTCTTTGCACGCCTGCGGACGGCATCGCACCAGCCGGACGGCTAGCTTGCAAGAAACTCCAGCAATCGCTTCTTGCACGTATCGCTATCGCAATCGTCCGCCTCTTCGTCGATCAGGTAGCGAACAGCCTCGTTCCACTCCTTTTCATCGTAAGAGCCCGCTTCGATAGCGCGCAAAACCCCGAACGCAGGATAACGCCCGGGATGGTACTTCAATTCAGAAACATACTCGCATCCGGCGCTAACAGCGATGTCGTCGATAAGGCCCATAGGTTCTCGGCCCCTTCCTTATCCATTCGGTACCGATGGATCGACGTGGTCTCACCGTTTTCGGCGGCTCGATCGATTATCTGCACGCTTATATTTACTCGTTTGCAAACAATAGCAGAGACGCCCCCCCCCGCAAGTTTTCCTTAATATATTATCTTTTGCAAGGGCCTAGCCTCCGAAACGAACCGCATGCCGACGGCGAAATTCGATCCCCTCGCCATGCGGTTTCCGAACAGGCTCTACGGCAAGAGCTTCACTTCATCGTAAAGTTCGGGGCGACGATCGCGCATGTAGGGGCTTGCAGTGCGGAATCGCTTGAGGGCATCGAAATCAAGGTCGGCGTACAGGATTCCCTCGGCCTCTTCGGCAAGCTCGGCCATAACCGCGCCGCGCGGATTGCAGACGCGGGTGTGGCCGCCCATGTAGAGCGAGTCCTCCGTGCCGAAGCGGTTGACCGCCGCAAGGTAGACGGTGTTCTCGAGAGAGCGGCATTGCGTGTTGAAGTTCCACACGTCGTGATCTTCCTCGCACCACGCCGACGGGCACACGATAAGCTCGGCGCCCTTGAGCGCCAGGATGCGCGCGACCTCTGGAAAGCCCATGTCGTAGCAGATCATGATGCCCACTTTGCCGAAATCGGTCTCGAAAACGGGAAATTCGCTGCCCGATCGAAAGTAGAAGCGCTCAAGCGCCCACAGGTGCGCCTTGTCGAACGTGCCCATAAGCTCACCCGAACGGTCGATGAACACCGAGCTGTTGTAGGCAACGGCGGGAAGCTGCTCTTTGGAAAGGGCCAACCCCGCAATGAGGTACACGCCGTTTTCCCGCGCTGCCGACCGAAGCGCGGTTACCGTCGGGCCATCGATTGACTCGGCAAGATCGAGAATGCGCGGACCCACGATATCAAGATTGTAGCCCGTGGAGAAAAGCTCGGGCAGCACGACAAGATCGGCTCCGCCTGCGGCTGCTTCGGCAACGAGCTCGCACGCATGGGCGGTGTTGCCGACCGTATCGCAGATCGTTCCCTCGAATTGCACGAGGGCGATGCGCGCGTTCATCTTCCTATCGACCATGGGTCCTCCTTACAGGGCGCTTGGCCGCACCCGTTTCTTCCAACCGGCGAGGGCACCCCGTACCGAGACACCCTCGCGAGCTTCGCCTGCCGCATCGTAGGCCGCATGGGTCTACAGCATCAAATCTCCGACGGCCTTCACGCGGATGCACAGCGCATCGCCCAGATACGCCATCGGAATATCCTCCACATCGATGACCTCGACCGTATCGGGGTCGGCGCCCGCCTCGATCGCTTCGGCCATCGCTTTTTCCTTCGATTGGGAAATAGCCTCGTCGCGGGGCGTTTCGGTTAGCGAGAACACTTTGGCGATCTGTCCGGATACCTGGGCGATCGCAGAACCGATTGCGTTTGCAACGCCGAAGTTCTCGGGCCTGAGCACCGGGTCTGCGCCTTCGAGCTTGCTCGGCGCGAGGATGGAGCCTCCGCCCACAAGTATCACCGTCACATCGCCCGCCGACGTCTTCATGGCATCGACCGCATCCTCGATGATGCGGGTGATCTCCTTGTACGCCGCCTCGACAAGCCCCGTATCGAGATCCGCCACAAGCGACGGGTCGCCGACGCCCGCGGCCAAGCCCTTCGCAACGACGATATCGGTTGCCGTCAGCGTGTCGCCGCCGAAGCACAGCGCCTCTTCGGTCACCTTGTAGCCTACGCTATCGGGACCGACCGTCACGCGACCATCGTCGAGCTTGCGCACGATAGAGCCGCCGCCGAGCCCCACCGACACAAGGTCGGGCATGCGGAAGTTCGTGCGCACGTCGCCGATCTCGACCGCCACCATGCTTTCGCGCGGGAAGCCGTGGGCGAGCACGCCCACATCGGTGGTGGTACCGCCGATGTCGACCACGACTGCATCCTTTTCCTTCGTCAGGAAGGATGCGCCGCGGATGGAATTCGTTGGTCCGCAGGCGATGGTGAAGATGGGATAGCGCTTCGCGTAATCGACCGACATGAGCGTTCCGTCGTTCTGGCCGAGGTACACCGCAACGTCGTGGAGCCCCTCGGCATCGAGTGCGGCCGCGAAGCTTTCGGCCGTAGTCTGCGCCACATCATGGAGCGCCGCGTTCAGGATCGAGGCGTTTTCGCGCTCGAGAAATCCGAGCGAGCCGATTTCCGACGAAAGCGTGATCGGGAAATCCTCGCCGAGCTCCTCGCGCAGGATCGCACCGGCCCGCTTCTCGTGGGCATCGGACACCGGCGAGAACACGCTCGTCACCGCGATGGATTCGAATCCCTCTTCGCGCACGGTCCGGGCGACCTCGCGAATCTCGTCTTCGCCGAGCTCGCTGATTTCGCGTCCGTCGAACTCGTTGCCGCCGTGCACGATGAAATCGCGCACGCCCATGGCGTTTTTCAGTTCTTCGGGCCAGTCGGCCATGCAACTGATGGCCGTGGTCGCAGGCGCGCCGATACGCAACGCCACCACTTTGTTGAGGCGCTTGCGCTCGACGATGGCGTTCGTGCAGTGCGTGGTTCCGAGCATCGCGAATCCGATGTTCTCCGCCGCCTCGGGGCCCACCTGTTCCACCACTTCGTGCATGGCGGCCTTGATGCCGCCCATAACGTCTTCGGTCGTCGGGCTTTTCGTTGCCGCGACAAGCTTCAGATCGCCATCGATGATGACCGCATCGGTATTCGTTCCGCCGACGTCGATTCCAAGACGCCAGGTACGCGTTGCCTTCGCCATTACGCCCGCCCCCCTTTCGCCATGCGCTCTTCAACGGGAATGTAATCGACGTCGTAGCCGAAGGCGCGCGGACCTACGACGGCAAGCCCCTCGGGCGTGCGCCACTGCGGAGCGCAGGGCATGCCCACCACGACGACGCGGGCGCCGTACTTGAGGCCCTCGGTCGTCACCGGCGTGCCCGACTCCATATCGAGCGACATGATAAGGTCGGGAGCCGTCGTTACCGGCTTCTCATCGCGCAGTGCGATGAGATTCTCGTTTTGGAATTCGATCACCATGCGCGAGCCCTTGTCTTCGTCGAGGCCGTCGACGACCGCCTTGCCGCGCACGAACATGCCGTCGGTCTTGCGCTCGACATCGACCACTTTGCCGCGGAACAGCCGAAACCCGTTCGTCACATCGAGCACGGCATCGATGGGATCGGCATGCTGCTCGCGCGCTTCGCGGAGCGTGCGCCCGATCTCTTCGCAGAGCGTCGGCGTATTGGGAATGCAAAAATCTTTGAGCTGCTTGCCCGTGCAAGGGTACGACGCGAGGATGGTGTAACCGCCCATGACCGAAGTCGCCTGGCGCGCGATGCGCTCGAGCCACCTGTCATCGATGCCGCGCACGGTCACCGTGTTGCCCTTTTCATCGGCAAGCACCGCAGGTTGGCCTTTCACGCCGTTGATGCCGAGCGTGGTCATCTGCAGCTCGGGGAACGCACGGCCCATGAGGTCGCAATCGACTACGGGAATGCGGCGAGTGGCTGCCAGGATGAACGGGATCGTCGAGTTCACGCCGCCCGCTTCGACGGCGTAGATGGCGTAGGGCTCCTGCCCGAGCTCCTTCACGAGTTCGTCGTAGGTCGCCATTGGCTCGGCTCCGCTGCAGATCTTCTCGACCATGATAGTGGGAGCGCCCATCATCTGGGAAACCGCAACAAGGGCATCGTCGGGAACCTCATCGGGGGTGATAAGCTCGACTTCACCGTAGCGCCTGATGGCCTCGATGGCCATCAGCTTGCCGACGTAGGGGTCTCCTCCCCCGCCGGCGCCGAGAACCGTTGCGCCGAGCGCCATGTCCTCGATCTCCTTGACACCGATCATCCTTCTCATGCATCGCACCTTTCAAACTCATACTGTCTGCGCAGACAAATGTATGCAAAATGAGATTGTATATAACCTTACCTGAAGAGCAAATGAAGATCGATGGAATACGAGGTAAAATCAAGTGTCTTCATGCGAGATGATCCGATACGCACGCCAAAGGAGGACCGATGCTTCTCAAACATCTGCTCAACCTATACGAACTTCTCGATTCGCCCGCCGCGAGCGGCGAAACGGTTAAGGCGTTCCTTGAAGATATCGACCCCGCATGCAACGTGGAAACCTACGCCCTTTCAAGCGAAAAGGGCGAAACCGATATGGTGCGCATCCGCATACCGGGCGCGCATGGAAAGTCGACGGGAGGCGATGCGCCCACCATCGGCCTGCTTGGACGGCTTGGCGGTCTGGGTGCTCGGCCCGAAAGGATCGGCTTCGTGTCCGATGGCGATGGCGCGCTCGTTGCGCTTGCCTGCGCCGCGAAACTCATCGACATGCACGCAAAGGGCGACGTTCTTGCAGGCGATGTGTTCATCTCGACCCACGTGTGCCCGCATGCCCCCACGATGCCGCACAAGCCCGTGCCGTTCATGGGCTCGCCCGTAGCAACCGCCGCCGTCAACAAAGAAGAGGTCACCGAAGAACTCGACGCCATCCTCGTGGTGGACACCACCAAGGGCAACCGCATCGCCAACTACCGCGGGTTCGCCATCTCCCCCACGGTCAAGCAAGGCGTCATCCTGCGCGTCAGCGAAGATCTACTCGACCTGGTGGAGATAGCGACCGGTCGCAAGCCCCAGGTGTTCGCGCTTTCCATGGCCGACATCACGCCATACGGCAACGGCCTATATCACCTCAACTCGGTCCTGCAGCCCGCGACCGCAACCGATGCGCCCGTCGTGGGGGTCGCCATCACCACCGAGACCGCCGTGCCCGGCTGTGCAACGGGCGCCACGCATCTGAGCGACCTCGACGAAGCGGGTACGTTCATGATCGAAGCGGCGAAGGCATTCGGCGAGGGATCCTGCTCGTTTTTCGATGCGGAAGAGTTCGAGCTGTTCGGCAAGCGCTACGGTTCGATGGCCGCCCTGCAAACGATGGGTGCGCTGCCTGCGGAAGACGAGATGGCGTAAAGCAGGTTGTTCGCCATGCCTTCCGCCAAGTCGACCGACGCGCCAAGCGCCGAATTCCCCGCCCCCACTCAGAATCGGGGATGCGACATTATCGGATTCGTGACAATCGGGCAGGCGCCCCGAACCGATGTGACCGCCGATCTTGCACCGCTTTTGGGATCGGATGTTGCAATCGTCGAAGCGGGGGCGCTCGACGAGCTGGACGACGTATCGCTGGTCGCACCTAGGGATGGCGAAGCCGTGCTGGCTTCCCGCATGCGCGACGAAAGCGGCGTTGTCGTATCGCAAGCGAAGGTCATGCCGCTCGTGCAGCAGGCGATCAACCGCGTCGTTTCGCGGGGTGCGCGTGCCGTCGTGCTGCTGTGCACGGCGAACCTTTCCTACCCGTTTGCCTGCGACGTGCCGCTCATCCACCCCAACGACGTACTGGCAGATGCGGTAAAGCGCGCGGTTGGGGAAGAAGGCGGCGCGGGCGCAAAGAAGGCCGCGAAGGCCGGTACCGGCACGATGCAAACGATCGCCGTCGTCGTTCCCGACGAAGCGCAGATTCCCGAAATCGGAAACCACTGGGAGCGACTGCTCGGACGAAAGCCCGACCTCTATGCGGCGTCCCCCTACGGGCCCGCCAAGCCTCGCATCGACGCCGCACGAGCTATCGGGCAGACCGATGCCGCGATGATCGTGCTCGATTGCATCGGATATTCGATGGACATGGCGCATGAGATCGAGCGGGCAAGCGGCAAGTCCGTCGTGCTGCCGCGCGCGGTTCTGGCCAACGCGGCGAAAGAGCTGTTGTGATCGGCGGCTGTAGGCGCGAACGAGGCGCCTGCGCCAACGCCGATCACGGCACCCGCAACCGCAATGTTTCACGTGAAACATTTGTTCGCTATTACTGCCATAAGAAAGAAATCCGCTGATGGAACTTATCGAACGCGCACAGCGAATCATCCTCGACAGCCTGTGTTTAGTGGAGGGCGAAACCCTGCTCGTAGTCACCGACGACCCCACGGCCGAAGTGGGCGAGCTGTTCTACCGCGCCGCCCGAGAGCTTGGCCGCACCGCGCTCGTCATGCAGATGCCCGAGCTCGACGTTGCCGGGCAGGAACCGCCCGCCGCAGTCGCCGCCGCAATGAAGGCGGCAGACGTGGCGCTCTGCCCCACCGCGAAATCGATCACGCACACCAATGCGCGCATTGAAGCCGCCGCTACAGGAACGCGCGTGGTAACCATGCCCGGTATAACCATGGACATGCTGCGCGCCGGAGCGTCCTGCGCCGACTACACGAAAGTAGAAGCGCGCACGCTGCACCTGACCGAAAAGCTTACCGCCGCGAAGAGCGCCCGCATCGAGAAGGACGGTCACGTGCTCACGCTCGACCTCGGCGGACGGTGCGGCGTTGCGAGCCCCGGCGTGTATCGGGAAAAAGGGTCGAGCGGAAACTTCCCCTCAGGCGAAGCCTACATCGCACCTGTCGAAGGCGGAGGTAGCGGCACGACGGTCATCGACGGGTCGATGGTCGGCGTCGGCAAGCTCGAAAGCCCGCTTACCGCCACGATCGAGGACGGGCGCCTGGTTGCGATGGAAGGCGAAAACGCCGACGATCTGGGCATACTGTTCGCCCGCCCCGAAAATGGCGTGGTCGCCGAACTCGGAATCGGCACCAACGACGAAGCCATCCTCTCGGGCGTCATCCTCGAAGACGAGAAGCTCTACGGTACGGTGCACGTGGCTTTCGGCACCAACACCTCGTTCGGCGGCACGAACAAAGCCGACTGCCACTACGACGGCATCATCCTCAACCCCACGCTCTACCTCGACGACGAGCTGATCATCGACAAGGGGAGGTTCGTCGCCGGCTGATTTTGAACAATTCGCACGCTAACCCTTACTTGTACAAGGATTAACTAAGGGTTACACGAAAACCCTTAGTTAATTTGGCATCGGGCAAAGATCATCATTGCCGATGTACTTGCAAGAAGAACCTGCACGTAATATATTCCTTAGATTCGCTCAATACGCTTGCTTGTTTAGGGGGCACCGGGATGACCGCAGTGGGGAAACGGCTTTCTATGCCGTTGCTTTTGCTTTTTTCGGGATACTATTATTATGCATATCTCTTCTTCAACCGACTTTTCTTCTCCGTCGAACAAGCTGGCAGGTTCCACCCTATCTTCATTCAGGTCGCCATCGCTGCCGCTGCCGTAGGCATCTACATCATCGTCAGGCACTTCGCCAAATCGCTCGACTTCCGACCCACCGTTCTTACCTGCATCGTTACAGCAGCCTTGCTTCTCGGAGGAATCGGGATCGACTTCGTGGGACTGACGGCGCACGAATCGGTCGTTACGGCATTTCAAACCGGTGCGTGCCTGCTGTTCGGAGCAGGGTTCGTCCTCTATGCGCTCATGTGGACGCGCATGTACGAGCGCCTGCACTTCTCCACGATGATGGTAACCATGGCGGGCGCACTTGTGATCAGCACCGTAGTTCGCGCGCTATCGTATGTCGAAGTATACGGCAAGATTGTTCCCGCAGTGATCTTCTGCGCGATCATGGGAATCAGCCTTTTGATGCTGTACCGAGCCGCACGCATCGCCCCATCCGACATATGGCGGATCGATATGAATCAGACTCAACCGTTTCAGCCTTTGAACAGGGAATTCATACCAAGGCTCTGGATGCCGCTCGTCGCTATGGCATGCGTGGGCTTCGGCGTGGGGCTATCGTGGGGAGAAAGCGCTGCGCTGTCTTATGAGGTGCCAACCTCGGTGATCGCCGTCGTGCTCCTCTTCTCTCTCATCGTGTTCTTTGCGAAATTCGGCAAGGGCGACGTGAAGTCCTACTCTACCTTCTATGCGATAGCATTTCCAATCTCGACTCTCCTTCTGCTCGCATCGCTCCTCCTCAGCGACACGAGCGAGCTCGGATCGTTCGATTGGATCCTGAGCTTCGTCTACTACTGTGCCCTCGCGGTTTTCGAGGTGTGTTCGATCACTGCGTTAATTACAATTTCCCAAGTTAACGGCGTATCTTCTGCAAGTGCAATTCTCGCGCGTTTCGGTGTCTACGGCGTTGCGGTAACAATCGGGAAGATGGTCTCATTCGCCGTCGACGCAACAGCGGTAGACGGTATTCTGGGTGTTGTGCTCATGCTGTACATCGGATGGAACGTCGTCGTGCTTGCGAAGGATCAGATACTCGACTCCCGCGAAACCGCTTTGCCCGTCCCAGAGGCAATCAGCGAAAACATCGGCGACACGTTCGGTCTGACGAAGCGGGAACGCGAAGTCCTCACGCACCTGATCGAGGGGCGCACCTACGAGGGAATCGGTCGCGCGCTCTTCATTTCAGCAAGCACGGTCAAAACCCACGTGAAGCACATCTACAAGAAGATGGGGATCCAGACCCGCGACGAGATGATCAACCTGATCTTCGGCTCCAGGAGCCAGTAGGCAATACGCGCATCGGCGGCATAAGCGCGAGAGCCGCACAGCCGCATGACAGCAACCGCACAGCTCTCGCAAAAATAGCCGATTGTCAGATTATACGGCGCGTGCAGCCTGGTTGCCTGCGCTGATGGCTTCGGCAATGGTCGAGAATTCCGCCGAATCCCCCACGTTGTACGCTTCGTAGCTCTTCGAGATCGCATCGAAAAGATCGGTGTTGGGCTCCATCGCCTGGCAGTTAACGATCGCGCCGGCGGTGATGGTTTTAGTGGTTCCATAGGTGGTCTTTAGCTCGACCCCTTCCTCGGTGATGCCCACGATTTCCGACTCGTAGAAGATCTCGGTGCCCTTGCTTTCGAGCCAAGCCTTCTGACTGTACCTGATCCACGAGGGATGCTCGACATCGAAAAACTCTTCGGTGCGCGGCGAGAGGATGGTCACGTGCTTTCCCTGGTTGACCAGGTTGATAGACATGTCGATGGCATGGTGGTTGTCGCCGATGATGACAACATCGTCCGCGATATCCGAAGCGACCCCTGCATCCTCGATGCTCATGACCAAGGAGCTGTCGGAAGCGCCCTTGATGGAAAGCTCGGGACGGTTTCCGCCGACGGCGACGATGACGGCATCGGGCTTCACTTCGTCTACCAGCGCCTGATCAACCTTCGTTCCCTTCTCGACGGTAACGCCCGCAACCTCGAGCTGGCGTTCAAGATACGCGCAGAAGTCGGCGATCTTCTCATGAGGACCCTTAACTGCGGAGGCGAATGTCATCCGTCCGCTGAGCGAACCATCCTCCTCATAGAGCGTAACGGAGTGACCGCGGCTGGCGGCAATGCGCGCAGCCTCCATACCCGCAGGTCCGCCGCCGACGACCATGACGTTTTTCGGAGTCTCGGCAGGTGCCGGACGAGCGCTCGTTTCGATACCGCCATCCTTTACGCGACCGAAGGTAGCGTTGCAGCGACAGCCTACGGTGACAGGGTGAGGAAGCACCGCCTGCAGGCAGGTAATGCAGTGATTGCAAGGGGCGACTTCGTCGCGACGACCCTCCGCAAGCTTGTTGGGAAGCTCCGGATCGCACATGAGCGCACGGTTGACCACGATGTAATCGATATCGCCGTTGCCTAACGCGTTGTCTATGACATCGGGAGCAAGACGCGGATCCATATTGCCGACCGTGCCAACCGGAATGCTCACAGCCTTCTTGATCTCGGTCGCCAAACCGAGCAGCGCGCAGGCACCGTCGTATGATCCGTTCACCATGCCCTCGAAATGACGGCTGAAATCGATAGCGGTCCCGTAGCCGGTGTTGCCCGGCTCGCACAGGTGCAACGTGTCGGGGAAAAAGCCGCCATGGTAGCCGATAGCCGCATAGCGAATCTCGAGCATGTCGGCGCCCGCCTCCTCGAACAGCTTCGCGAACTCGATCGCCTCGGCGACCTTCATGCAATCGTCACTGTTGCCCAGGTATTCGACGTTCTCTTCGATGCCGTTATAGAGAACTTCAACAAGGAAGTCGGACCCGCAAGCTTCTTTGATGCCCTTGATGAGCTCGGTGAGAATACGGGCGCGGTTCTCGAAGCTCTGCGCTCCGTACTCATCGTCGCGCTGGGTGTTCCAGTGCCGCGAGAGAAACGAGGCAAACGTGTGGTCGCACCCGGCGTTGAGCTCGACTCCGTCGAATCCCGCTTTCTGCAGCATGACGCTTCGATTGATGAAGTCTTGCTGGAACGCGTGGATGTCGTCGACGCTCATCATCTTGCGGGTCGCGAGGTAGTTCTCGAACGGAGCCGTAATGGGGCCGTCGCAAGAGCATTGGTTCCAAAAGCCCACGAGCTGCATGCCGATAAGCGCACCCTGCTCATGCACGTAATCCGTGAACTCCTTTATCAAGGCGGCGTCTTCATCGGTCGCAAGCGGTGTATTGCCGCTTGGCGCCTTGCCTGTGAAATCAACGAACGGATCCATCCAGATCAAGCCGGTCCCGCCCTCGGCGATGTAACCGTAGTAGTTCTTCACATCGTCGGAGAAACCCGCGCCCGTCGAAACGGTTCGAGACGTGGCGCCCGCCTTGACGATGCGGTTCTTGAGCGTCTTACCGCCCACAGTCAGCGGGCTGAAAAGATTCGAGTAGTCGGTGGTGTAAGCGGTGTACGAGTCGTCCTGCGGATTGCGCTGCGCAGCGCTTTGTTGGCTTGTCGGAGCCGCCACCCCATCCTCTTGGGCTTCTTGGCTCGTCGGCTGCGGCGCGCATGCGCTCATCGTCGTTGCCGCCAGTGCACCGACCGTCGCCGTCGCACCGAGCCCAAGAAACGAACGGCGAGTAAGTCCTTGCTTTTTCATATGCTTTCTCCCATCGCAATACCGTTTTTGCTCCGCCCGAACCAGACGATGCGCTTGCATCTGCCTGAAGCGAACGAAACGCTCCCTAAAGAAAGACGACGCATCCGAAACATCACGTGCGGCTTTCTCGTCTGGGGATATGGTGCTGCAGAAAAAGGAGTCGGAAAATCCTCCGAATGGTTGGTTCGCATCGTCGATTCGGGTGATATACGTCGAATCGACGTTTCGCGGGAAAAAGAGAAAGGGGCTTTCGAGCAGATTCGATAGCCCCTTACGATCGACTTAGATCGGCCGCCGCGCAAAGCGGAAACCCGCCGTGCCGCTACCCTTCCGCGCCCTCGGGCTGCGCTTCGCGGGCGCGCACGAGCTCGATCGCCTCTTTCGTGCTGAAGTAATCGAGGTCGATCGCCACTACGCTCGTGTGGTTCCATTCGCCTTTGATCTCACCGTCGGAATCGTAGCCGGGACTGTATTTCTCTGCCAGCAGCTCGAGTCCGTGGCGCTTCTCGTCGTCATCGGAAACAACGCGGGCAACGCCGAACGCGATCACGCTGCGAAACTCGGTCGTGAACTTCTCGGGAAGCACGTGGTCCTGATCGATCACGCAAAACGACACGCGGTCGTTGCGGCCGAGAGCCTCGAGCTTATGGCCCGCGGTTGCACAGTGGAAGTAAACAGTGCCGTAGAGCGCTCCTGGCGCGAGCGAGCTCTCCTCGTAAACGTAGCTGATCGGCACTCCGTATGGATAGAGCTCATCGTGCAGGCTCAACACCCCCGCCGTGTTGCGATGGAGGATCTCTCTCCCCTCTTCCACGGGAAGAGCTTGCCTGCTCCTGCGTATCTCTCGAAACATGGGTCGTCCTTTCTATGCGCGGCACTCCTGCGGCGCGCCCGCAGCATGCATTCGGCACCTGCGGCATATTCGTCATTATAAGGGACGCCATAGTATCAAAAGCGGCGGACGAGAAAACAGAAGAAAGCAGTTTTTCGGGAACGACGAGGAAAAATACGCTCGGAAATGTACGGTTCAAAACTCAGGGTTAGAGGCGTACATGCGCTCGAGGCAGCCATCATCGCCCCGCACCATACCGAGAAAGCGCCAGCCGTATCGCTCGTAGAAACCCGCCAGATCGGTTACCGGATACAGCGCATCGCAATCAGGTTGTTTCGCTTGCTGCGTTTTTCGTCATGCCGACTCCTTGCCGAGTCCGTCCTGCGTACGCGCGCCTGCCTTCGCGAATGATCCGTCTCGTCTTCAACCCCATTATCGCCCGCTCGCATACGCACCTGCAATTAAGCTGCCGCTTTTTCGATGAGATGCAAACCCGACGACGCTCCGACAATCAGAACCACCCGTGAAAACGGGTGGTTTGCTCTAGGGGTATAACCCCAAGGATTACCAGCCAGCGCCTAAAGACGCTGGCCTTCACTTGTGTTCAGGCCGTATAGCTTTTGACTCGCAACAAGCCACTTAAAGTGGCAGCTTGCCTTGTCCTTTGATGAACGGGTCTTCGTATTCTTTAACGCTTAACTTGTCGAGTGCAATGTCGTGCTTTTCTTGTTCGCGAATGTATTTTGCAATAGCGGCCTCATTAAGACCTACCGTGCTTACGTAGTAACCTTCGGCCCAAAACTTCCTGTTACCGAACTTGTACTTGAGATTGGCATGCTTGTCGAAAATCATCAGGGAACTCTTTCCCTTCAGATACCCCATAAAACTAGAGACGCTTATCTTCGGCGGAATGCTCACTAGCATGTGAACATGATCAGGCATGAGGTGCCCTTCTAGTATCTCAACGCCTTTGTATCCGCATAGTGTGCGGAGTATGCTCCCAATGCTAGTCCTCAATTGATTGTAGATAATTTTGCGCCTATACTTCGGAGTGAAGACGATGTGATACTTACACATCCACTTCGTGTGCGACAGGCTATGCGACTGTTGCGCCAAATTAATCACCTTCCTAATTCGCTGGACGACCTGAACAATCGCCATTGTATAGGAAGGTGATTTTGTATAACATCTGTCGCGCACCCGCATAGCGGGTGGTTGATATCGTCCGCGCTTTGCGCGGCCGACGGGCTAAAGCCCTAACAAAAAGCAGGGACGCGATCGCGCGTCCCTGCCTGCATCGCTATAAAGCGTTCGGCGGCTTCGGTGCCGATGGAGCAGCAGGAGCCCCAGGGGCAGTCGGTGCGCTCGGCGGCTTCGGAGACCCCATCGGAGCGGCGTTTTGCTGGAAGTCCAAACCCGGCGTCCAATCGCGGCTTTCCGCCGACTGGGTTCCTACAGGACCCGAAGCGAGATTAGCTCCGCATTGGGCGCAGATCGTCACGCCGATGAAGTTCTCGTGCCCGCATTCAGGGCAAACAGGGCTTGCCGTTTCAACGGTCGGTGGTCTAAAACACATGGCATCCTATCCTTTCTTCTTCACGCTACGCCTAGACGAGCGCGGTAAGTTTAACGGTATCGAGGTTGATCGACTCGGAGGCGTCCATGTTCGAAAGCTCCTTGTAGCCATACCCGTCCTTTTCGAAGGACACGGTGTAGTACCCAGGCTCAAGCCCCTTGAGTTTGAACTCGCCGAACGCATCGGTAACGTCGCAGTACCGAAGCCCGAGCATCTGATGGGTCGCGGTCACTTTCACGTTGGACAAGCACTCCTTCCCATCAAGCGAGCAGGTCTCCCCCGCAATGAACGGCCGGGGCAGCTGCTGATACAGGACCTGCGGATTCGTGCCGTATTCAGGGTGAAGATGCTCGACAGGCGACGGCAGAAGCGTGGAATCAACTACGTCTTCCGACTCGACGATCTTCAGCGCGTCGGTCGGACAGGCGGTCACGCAACGCGGCTCCCGACCGATGTCGCGCAGGTGAGCGCACATCGTGCACTTCTGGGGAATGTCAAGCTCAACGTTCCAGTACACCGCATGGTAAGGGCATGCCTCCATAATGGCTTTCTGACCCTGCGCCTTCTCGGGATCGATGATGATAAGCCCGTCCGAGCGGCGGTAAACCGCACCGTCCTTGGCAACCTTCATGCAGGGAGCGTCGGCGCAATGCTGGCACACGAGCTGCGTGCGCTGCATCTCCACGCGCGACCCGTCTCCTGCTTCGACATTTTGAACTTTGATCCAGTACTGCTTCGGAGCTTGAATCGCAGCGATCGGACTCCAATCATTATCGCAATGCTCGTCTTTGCATGCCGTCTGGCAATTGCGGCAATCGATGCATTTCTCCGCATTGATCAATAGCGTTTTCATCGGCTTACCCCTCCCTGTTCCACGTGCGATACTTGCCAGCGAATCCGTCAGGATATTCCACCTGCAACGCATCGAGATCGGCTTTCTCAACCTCGAAGAGCACCGAGTTGAACGCTCCGCCGACATGGTGCACCGACATGGGGGCGTTGTTGGAAAGCACGTTCCCATCGCCGCCGCGGTCAATCGAGTGGACGTCTTCCGACAACGGATCCTGCCAGGCGCCGTAGGACAGCCACGCGACTCCGGGAATCAGGCGCTTCGTGATGCGGACGCCCGCCAGCACACGACCGCGATCGTTGCGGCAAAGCACAATATCGCCATCGGACAACCCGCGCTCCTCTGCGTCGATCGGGTTCATCCAGCAGGGCTCGTACCCGTAGCCGTCCGGTCCGTACACTTTGTAGTTCTCGCGCAGCCATTCGATGTCGTTGTACTTCCCATGGAAGCGATACTTCGGATGCGCCATGAGCATTTGCAGCGGATAGACCTGCTTCAGATCCTCCGAAAGATGCCCCTCGCGCTCGGGGATGAAATGGGGCACGGGAGGAATCTCCGAATTGTTGTTGTAGTGTTCGTACAGGCGCATGCTGAAGATCTCGGCTTTACCCGAAGGCGTATCGAGAGGATTGTTCTCAGGATCCTCGTAGAACTTCTGGAACTGTTTGCACTCCGCGTAGTTTTCCGGCTGGGGTCACACGTAATAGCCCTTTTCCTTGAACTCGTCGTAGGACAGCGGAATGCTTGTCCGCTCGAACATCTTCCGCAGCAGCGTTTCTTCGGTATTCCCTTCGATGTAGTAGTCACCCAACCCTAAACGCGTTGCCACGTCGGTGTAAACTTGCAGGTCAGTCTTGCTCTCGCCGATGGGGTCGACGCATTTCTGCGTAAAGACCGCGTTGCGAAGGCCAACGTAGGACGGGGGAACGTACTGGCCGACGGAAGCGGGCTCGGTGATGTCCTGGCGCTCGAACACGGTGGTGATGGGCAACACGATATCGGCGTAGCGGCAATCGCGATCGAACCACGGAGCTGCAACGACGAACGTCTTGATGTTTTCGCTGCGATAGGTTTCAATGTGATGCTGATAGTTGGGCGGGTTGGTCAGCGTCGAGCCGTGCAACCACACGAACTCGACCTCGGCGCAACCTGCCATCGGATAGTCCATCTGCTCGAGGAACATGTCGGCGTTGAAGTTATCCTGATGGCCTCCCTGCCAATGCTGGGGAGCGTTGTTGATGCAGTCGTTGAACTTCTGGAAGGTTATCTTCTGCGGAACGGGATTGGGATAGTACTTCTCCATCACCACGTTCATGCCACCGTCGGCGTATCCCGTCGGACCGATCTGGTTCACGCCATCGTAGGGACCCGAAATAGACAGACACGTTCCCTGCACGCCGACACCGGGCTTGCCGAGCCCCTGCATGATCTGCAGAACACCCATCATACGCGTGAACTCATGGGCGAACTCGCGACGGCAGGCGCCGCCCTGCATGCACCACAAGGAAGTCGGCTTGGTGCCCCACTGCCGTGCCAAAGCTCGGATTACGCGCGGTTCGACACCGCATATCTCGGAAGCCCATTCGGGTGTCTTCGGAATGCCGTCTTCCCATTCGCCCAGGATGTACGCCTTGAACGAACTGCCGTCGGGAATGCCGTCAGGCAGATGCTCGTCGTCGAACCCGACCGCATGGGTATCGAGATACTCCTGGTCATACAAGCCTTCGGTGATCCATGTGTACGCGATAGCCGCAGCCATCGCACCGTCGGTACCGGGGTATATCCGAATCCACTTATCGGCGTAGTTCAGCCCCGTCTCGTTGAGGAACGGTTCCACAACGACGATCTCCTTGCCGAGATCGCGCCAGTACTGCCACAGGCGCGCCGTGTCGATGCCGCTGTAGATGCTATGCATGAGCGGGTCGTTGCCCCACAGGATGATGAGCTCGCTGTTGCGGGAAACGTCTTGGAGCGAATCGGGAGCCGCCGGCAAACCGTGCCCTTGCCAGTCGCCCCACAAAAACGGCGCTCCGCAAGCCCACCCCTCCCAGCTGTTCGGGGTAAACTCGATGAACGTACCGCCCACCATATGCCAGAAACGGTACACGTCGCTGAACACGAAATGCAAGCTTCCCCACTCGGTGTGAGCGCTGTCGCAGTAGCCGATGCCCGAAGGGCCCTTCGTCGCGCGAACGCGGTTCATTTCCTCCACGATAAGATCGTACGCCTCGTCCCAGCTGATGCGCTCGTATCCCGTGATACCGCGGTTTTGGGAATTCCTCTCGCCATGGGGATCCCAATCTTTTCGCTTCATCGGATACTTGACGCGCGTTTCGGTTGACTGCATCGCTTTGTACGCCTGTCCCCAAGGCAGAAGCGGAAGCGTAAGCGGCGGGCGATAGCACTTGCCGTTTACCTTGACCTCCCAAGAGTCGACCTCTTCAGGATCAAACGAAAGCGGATCTACGCGAACGATCTTGCCGTCTTTCACGTCAACGAACATCGGACCGGCGGTCGTACACGATGTATGACGGTCGACATCTGCAGGATCGGTATAGCTTCTCACATCTCCCATAGACTCCTCCTTTTTCCTACGTTCTTGCTTGCACTCGTCGAGTCTCGCGGATGGTGCTACACTGTCCGATGTCACTCAAGCCAGTTCGTCATGCTTCGGCAGCTACGAAGAACCGCCGACCCGAAAGAACCATCCGCTCGACGCGCTCAACCATAGTCCCGGCGGCGATCTCGCACAGTCGCCGAACTATGGCAAAAACCGATTTGCGTGTCATGTCGTTGGTACTACATAGGGGGAAATGATGGCTGACGAAGCGAAGAAACCGGATTCCGGCTACTCCGACGATGCAATTCCGGAAAGCATTTTCGGCGTGATGGCAACGATATCCTTCATGCTCTACAGTTCGTTTCTGGTGACTACGCTGATCTTCCCCGTGAAAACTCAAGACGCCGTAGGCTCGACGCTCACCGTTCTACCCGCTTTCTGCGGTCTGCTCGTATTCGCCTGCACTCACCTTGTAGCCGTCCGCATGAAATTCCGTCGATCCCCGAAAAGCGAGGGGGGAAGAATCGCCCTTTCGACGGCGTTGACCGTCCCACTCCTTACCGCCATGGCGGCATCTGCATTCGACCTGCAAGCTTCCCTTCTCATGCAAGCTGCGGCGTGGACGCTTTGGGGGCTGGGGCAGGCGCTGTTCTTTCCCCTGGTAGGATCGTTGCAGGCTCGCGTAGACCGCAACGAGGGAAACCGCAAGATATCGCTTGCCTCCGTAGGCAGCGCGATCATGTGCATCTCCCTGTTCGGGGCGCTCGCACTTTTTGCTCCCGATCCGCTTCGGTCCTTCCTGCCAGGCGTTTACTTCGTCGTCTCGCTCGTGTTCTTCTTCGCAGCGGCGCACGGCAGGCAAGACGGCAGTGCGGGGGCGCCGCATGAGGAAAGCGGATTTGAGACCCTTGCGCCCAAATTCCTCTCGCCCACTATAGTCGGCGGCACGTTCAGCGTGCTCACCTGCTACTGCATTGCCCATTTCGGCATGTGGGGCACGCTGGGGGTCACCGCAAGCGGCAGCTTTATCGGCGGAATCGTTTTCCTTGCAACCGCGATGGTTCTCAAGCGCGCGCTCACGAACACGCTCATCGAACGACTGTACTTTCCCATCACCGCATTGTGCTTCTTCCTTGTACCGACCCTGCCCGACGCCTACAAGTTCATCCCCACCTGCATAGCGTCGAGCATGTTCTTTTACTATGCCGCTTTCTACTGGAGTCTGATCATCGCAGTCGGACGGGACCAGGAAACGGTTTCGCCCCGCCACTTCTCCGCAGGACTGCTCGCTCCGTCAGCGGGAATCTGCGTCGGATGGGGCATAGCCTCGGCGTATGCGCTTGCGGGCGGCGACCTCGCCCATCCTTTCGTGCTCTTCTTCGGCTGGATCGTCATCTACACCATCGTTTTGTCGATCGCTCCGTACGCCACGAACACGCTTCTCGAAATGGACCTGCTCAAACCCGAGTCGACAATGGCGCAACCCGACCCAGCCGACCGAAGCGGCAACAGCTGGGAGCAAGCGTGCGAGCTGATCGCAACCACCTACAAGCTGTCCCCACGCGAAAAGGAGATCTTTGCGATGCTCGCCCACGGGCGAAACGTGAAGTTCATCAAAGACAGCCTTTTCATCTCCGAAAACACCGCCAAGACCCATAAGTACCGGATCTATCGGAAACTGGAAGTCAATACCCACCAAGAGCTGCTCGACCACGTCGAAAAGATCGAGCAGAAGCTTCTGCAGCAGCGGCAGGATTAGCGATAACCCCGCCCGCAAATCGGCAAATTCTAATATATCCCCAGTTCGTAGGTGCTGTAATACCTTTGATACGACATGTCGCCGACCGCAAAATCGCGGTCTAGGTGGGACAGACACGCCCCCGTTCACAACCTAGCATTGGCTTACCGAAGCGCCAAAAGGCGATTTGGGAAACATTGAAAGGAGTGTCTTGTGGAAACGAGGGGTACAAGCGAACAAAAGGTTCGCCCATATGCGTGGCTGATTCTCTTAATTGTTTTTCTAGCAAGCTTTATCGCGCCTATGGCGCAGTTCAAGGTGACGACGCTTTCCAAGCCTTTGATGGATGCGTTCAGCCTCGATCCGGCTTCGTTCGGATGGCTCATGTCGGCTCTCACCGTATGCGGCGTCATCCTGGCGATTCCCGCCGCTTGGATGTGCGGAAGAATGGGTATCAAGAAAACCATCCTAGCATCGATCGCTTGCGTAGGCGTCGGATCGCTCATCGGAGCGTTTGCCGAAACCGCTCCGCTTCTGTATTTCAGCCGCGCGATCGAAGGATGCGGCATCGCACTTATCGGAGTTTCCGCCCCCACCGCGATTTCGGTTTGGTTCCCCGAGCGCAGGCGCGCGCTGCCGTTGGCTATCTGGTGCACGTGGATGCCCCTCGGTTCGACGGTAGCGATGCTGGTCGTCCCGCAGATTGCAGATGCGTTCGGCTGGCGCGGCGCATGGTGGATGTGCGTCATCGCAGCAGCAGTCATCTTCGTCGTGGTTCTGCTTGCATTCAAGATGCCCGAAAACGGATCGAGCGAAGACGCCGTGGAGCAGGTCGAGCAGGAGAAGGGATACTTCATCCGCGGGCTCAAGTTCCTCAAGAACAAGGAGATCTGGCTGCTTTGCCTGGCGTTCTTCTGCTTCAACTTCGTATGCAACGGTGTGTTCATGAACTTTTATCCGATGTACCTCGAGCAAGGCATCGGCATGACCAACGCCGAAGCGGGCGCCATCACGTCCATCATGCCGCTTCTCACCATCTGCATCATGCCCATCATGGGAATCGTCTACGACAAGATCGGTCGCCGCAAGCCCTTCGTCGTCGCAGCATTCGCACTGTGCGCCTGCACGCTCGCCATCGCCTTCATGGACAACCTCACGCTCGTGTGGGTTTCCGTCATCATCTTCGGATTGATGGGCGGCTTGGTCGCTTCCGGCACGCGTCCGATGACGCCCGAGATCATGGAGAAGAAGGGTGGCGGAGCGCTTGCCATCGCCATGGGAATGAGCGTCATGCAGATCTCCCAAAACCTCGCGCCGACTATCGGCTCCCCGCTGTTCGGCGGACTCTCGAGCAGCCTTGGATGGCTTACGGCATCGGTCGCGCTCTGCGTGCCTTTGGCTATCGTAGCCGTTGTCGCCATGGTGCTCATCAAAGTCAAATAGTGGGTTTGCGCTAAAACGCTCGCGCACACAGCCGCGCAAAGCGCCAAATGGCAATGACGCCAACCATGCAACCGGATGCAAGTCGTATTGAGCATGCACGACAGAGGAGCCGCCTCCAATCGAAGGCGGCTCCTACTTGTCAGCCATGCTGAAACGCTATCGCCTTTCGGCTGCGTCCCTAGTAGTGCCCCAGGTCCTCGTCCTTCACGCGCCCGCGGAACGTGCGGTAGATGATGACATGGTAGATGAGCACGAGCGGCAGACCGACGCACGTGATGATGGTCATCCACATGAGAGCAAGCTCGGAACCCGCTGCGCTCATGAGCGTGATCGAAGGCCCGATGCTGTCAGGCGATGCCACCACGAAGTTCGGGAACATCGATGCGGCAAGCAGAGCCACGAGGAAGAACGCGCCGACCGACTGGCAGAGAAACGCCCACAAATCGGAACCCTTCCTCATCATGATCATGGAACCGACGATCCCGACAAGCACGATCGCCGCAAACAGGAAGCGCAGCACCGTGAGCTCGGGAGCCATCGCAGGCTGGATGATGAAGTGGCCGTAGATCGACACGATCACAAACAGCGCGAGCGCCGCAATCTGAATCGGGAAGGCAGCCTTCACCGCGCGGTCGCGCAACGCCGAGGGCTTCGGCGATTTGAGCGCGAGCCACGTGGCTCCCTGCGCGAGGAACATCGAAAGCCCCAGCAGACCCGTGAGCAACGTGAACGGCGTGATAAGACCGAGCAGCGGAATGCCGATGTAGTCGCCGTTCGCGCTCATCGGAATACCCGCGTAGATGTTGCCGACCGCAACGCCGAACAAAAGCGACGGAAGCGCCGAGCCGATGAAGAACAGCTTGTCCCACACACCGCCCCACTTCGGATCGTATCCGCGGAACTCAACCGAAACCGCACGCACGATCAGGCTGAATAGCACAAGCATAATGGCCAGGTAGAAACCCGAGAACGTCGTCGCGTACGCGGGAGCGAACGCCGCGAATAGAGCGCCGCCCGCGGTGAGGAGCCAAACTTCGTTGCCGTCCCATACAGGACCGATGCTCCTGCGCACGATCGCCTTTTCCTTATCGTTTTTGGCGACGAACGGATACAGGGCGCCCGCACCCAGATCGAAGCCATCGAGCACGAAGTAGCCGCCGATGAGAACGAAGATCAGAATGAACCAGAGAACTTGGAAGAATGTCATTTCCACGACTACTCACCACCTTTCGCCTTCGAAGCTTTGCCGTCGCCAGCCTGCGTCGTTGCAGCCGCAGCATCGGAATCGTCTTCAGCGCCGAGAATGCCGACGCCCGCAGGAGTCAGCACGGGACCCTGCTTGATGAAGTGCATCACGATGCGAACCCACGCCACGGCGATAAACGCGTACACGAGCACGAACAGCAGCAGCGTCACCAGTATCTCAACCGACGAAACCGATTGCGATACACCGCTCGCCGTGAGCAGACTTATGCCGTCGGGGCCCGTCGCAGACGGATAGACAACCCACGGCTGACGTCCCACTTCGGTGGTGAACCAACCCGTTTGAATCGCGATGAACGGGAACACCGGAGAGATGAGCAGCAGCGTTTGCAGCCAGCGCATGTTCCTGATTTTTCCCTTTCGGAACGAGAACACAAGTGCGAGGATCACGCACACCATGATGAGGCCGTACATGGCAACCATGATGTGGTAGCTCTGGAACACGGCGTTCACCGGCAGCGAATCGACGTCGAGGTCAGCATATTGCTCGGTCTCGGCGAGATCGTTCAGCCCCAAAAACTCGGTGTCCCAGGTGCCCGTAGCCAAGAAGCTCGTGCCACCGGGAATGTAGAACGGGGTCAGCACCTCGCCCGACTCCTCGTCGACCCAACCGAACGCGTAGAGCGGCGGAACCTCCGATTCGTACATGCCCTCCATCATGGCAAGCTTGGTGGGCTGCTCTTCGGCAACCACGACGGCGGCAGAGTGCGCGAACGCAAGCATGAGGCAGCTCGACACGATGCCGACCGCCGCGCCGATTTTCATCGTCTTCATGGCGAAATCGGTATGCTTGCCTTTGCGCAGGTAGTACGCCGCAACGGCAATGGCAAAAAACGCCCCCATGATGATGAGCGCGTCGACCGTGTGCGTATAGCGGGGAATCGTCGACGGATTGAACGCTGCCGCGAAGAAATCGGTGATAACCGCACGCGTCCCATCGGCGTTCAACTCGGCACCCGCAGGCGTCTGCATCCACGAATTCGCGATCAGGATCCACAGCGCAGAGAGCGCCGACCCGATGAACACGAGCCACGAAGATACCAGATAGAACTTCGGCGAAACCTTATCGCGGCCGAACAGCAGCACGCCGAGGAACACCGACTCGAGGAAGAAGGCCAAAAGCGCTTCTGCCGCAAGCGGCGCACCGAAGATATCGCCGACGAAGCGGGCATAGTCTGCCCAGTTGGTTCCGAAGGAGAATTCCATCGTGATGCCTGTGGCCACGCCGACCACAAACGTCGCGGTGAAAATCTTCACCCAGAACTTGGCCGCCGCAGCATCCTTTTCGCTGCGAGACCGGAAGTACCTTGTCTCGTTGATGGCTAGGATCAATGCAATTCCGATGGACAGCGGCACAAAGAAGAAGTGGTACCCGGCTGTCAGGTAAAACTGTATTCTTGCCAACATTGTCGGATCAGAAAAGATCTCCATCGCACACCCCCTTTTTACTCAAGCGTCTAACCCGCTTTCCGTCAGCTGCACGAAGAGATGTCTGACCTGCTCCCAACGCGCTAGCGACATAACACAGCGGCGTTTCCCCTTGGAAACTTTGACGTCATTCTAGCACCGAAACCATCGCTTGTGTTTGTAAATGATACTTTTTTTATACCATTTAGGATACTTTGCAGCGGTTTTCCGCAAAGCGACAGATTCGAATTCATGGTACGCCCTGAAAAAGAGCGTTCCCCATCAGGAATTTCGTTGGAAACGATGCGGTAACGGGGCTGTTACCTAATCGTGATCTTGATTGAAGGCACATTCTCATGGAAAACGCCTTTTCCCACGCAGGAGAATGCGGCAGCATCGACAGTAGCGACGGCTTGGCAACGCCATCGGCAGCGGCAGCGGCATCGTCAATAGCGGCGACATCGCCCAGGTGGCAAAAACAGGTAGCGCCTTAATCTGCACAATTTTTGCCAGATTCATACATGCGAACATGCGGGCGGGCTGCATTGGGTGCCCCTGTCGAAAATCGAGCGGGCATTCTCCCAGCTCGCAAGCCTGCAGATGGCCCTGCTGCGCGGCAGCGGGCATGGTCGGGGCTTCTGCCGGGCTCCCACATGTATGAATCTGGCAATTTCTGTGCAGATTGAGGCCTTCCGCGTGCCGCGCCAGCCTGCCTTCGGCAAAGCTCGCACGTCGCCCAAAGGCTTTCTCTAGAGGAGGCAGTTAACGCACGCGAACGTCTGGCACCGCCATCCCGACGCTTGCACCAACGACCGACGCCTGTGCACCAACGGCAATCTAAATCTATTTCGCGGGCAGACGGGGTAACGCCCTCTTCACGCACAAAACCCGTGCTCGGCGCGGACAGTCCGGACGAGTCAGGTGCGGCGCTCGCGAAGGCATCCCGATGCCCCCGTGCCCTACAGCAGCTTATCGAGCTCTGCATCGACAAGCGAAATGCGCTTGACGGTCGGATGCTCGAGCAAAAGGCCGCGGGCAACCACCATGCTCGGCGCGCGCAGCACGGCAAGGTCGTCGAGCGGATTGGCATCGTAAAGCGAGATATCGGCGCATTTGCCCGCTTCGATGCTTCCCGTCTCCTCTTCGATTCCCGCAATGCGCGCATTCAAAAGCGTCGCCGTATGGATCGCATAGGCCGGCGACACTCCAACGTATTTTGCGAAGTAGCACACCTCGCGCCACATGTCGTATTGGGTGACGAACGGACAGCTCGAATCGGTGCCAAGCCCCACCGGCACCCCCGCTTCCAGCGCGTCGCGCGCGCCTTGCACGATCCCCTCGAACACAACATTTGCATTGAACTGGGTGAATTCGTTCATGAGCGTCACGGACGGATCGAGCTTGCACAGGGGAATCGCCGGCGAGATGGTGCAGATGTCGGCCGCGCCGGCTTTCTTGTACAGCTCGGTTGTCTCAGAAGTTGCAGGCGCGCCGTGCTCGACGGTATCCACACCGCCTCCAAGTGCCACACGCACGCCTTCGGTGCTTTCGGTATGGCTTGCCACGTAGAAGCCGAGTTCATGCGCCTCATCGCACACCGCCGCCGTCTGCTCGAGGCTCATCTTGAGTTCGCCGGGCTCGCCTTTCACCTTGGCATCCATTACGCCGCCCGTCACGCATATCTTGATGAAATCGACTCCATGCTCTTTGTGGCTGCGCACGAGCGCGCGCAGATCGTCGGGGTCGGTTGCCGTCACGGCGAAAGTGCCGTCGCCATGCCCTCCGGGAACCGTAATAGCCGGTCCCGATACGAGCAGGCGCGGCCCCCGCACAATGCCCGCGTTGATGCGATCGCGCAGACGCACGTCGGACCAATGGAAATCGCCCACTGCGCGCACGGTGGTCACACCTGAAGCAAGCTGGGCTTGCGCACCCGATTTCACCATCGAGTCGAGCACTTTCGCGCCGAGCGCCGTCTTCGTAATCTTGATAAGCGTCTGCGCACTGCCGCCGCCCGAAAGCGTCTTGCTCGGCTTGCCAGTTCCGAACAGGTGCACATGCAGGTTGATAAGCCCGGGTATCGCGTACTTTCCCGTGCAGTCGATGCGCTGGTAGCCCGGCTCCGCATCGCCGTGATCGACCACGGCCGAGATCACGCCGTCCTTCACGTAGATATCGACGCCTTCGCGCAAGTTTGCTTCAGTCGACGTTCCATCGAACAGGTTGCAGTTTGAAAGCACGTAATCCATGATCGCCTCGCTTCGGTGCTCGTTCCCGTTTGCGTCAGTATAGCGCGCGGGCGGGCGAGGCGCGAACGCCCGATCAGCGACGAGCGTCCACCATGTCGATAAGTTGCTGGCGCGAATGGATGTAGAGTTTCTTGTAGATGTTCTTCACATGCTCCCGAATCGTGTTTTCGGATACGAAGAGCCTCTTTGCGATGCTCGCGCGCGTATGACCCTGAGCAAGATATACGAGCACTTCGGCCTCGCGCGCCGAAAGCTGATGCGTTGCAGCAATGCGGGCGCACCGATCTTCGAGCGTCTCCCGTTCTTGAACGGCCTCCCGCTTTCCCACTTCAGAATCGGGGATGTCAGATTCCGAAATACGAACAGATGTTTCACGTGAAACATCGCCGTTCGACGCACCCGGCGCACCCGGCGCCAAAGCGGCATCGTCCCCGGAAAAGCCCATTCTCATGGTCACGCGATTTCCCACAAGCAGAATAGCCCCGAACACCACGAGCACGGCAACCAGCACGACGCTGTTCAGCATCGCCTGCGTGCCACCCCCAGCCAACGGCAGGATGTTCTGCCCCGTGAACACGCCTCCCGCGTAGCCCACCCAGAGCACGGTCCACACTGCAGGGAAGAGCATCGGCAAGCTCACGATGCGGCAGCGATCGATGTTGACGAGCACAAGGAATACGCACAGCCGAAGAAACGTCCACGAGAAGATCGTGAGCGACAACCAAACATCGGCATGATCGAGGTTGACGATGTTGAGCAGTATCACGACAACGAGGCACGACGCGAACACCTTGACGAGCGTCGTCGGCTCGATGCGAGAGCGAAGCGCAACCGAAGCGACAAAGCACACGAGCGAAACGACGATCGAAGCCAGTGCGGCATTCTCGTTGAGATCGCGCATGGACTCTTCGGTCGCAACATCGGCAGTCGTGCCCGCTACGATGCCGAGGGCAACGGCGAAGACGGCCAAACCGATGCCCAGCTTGATGAACTCCTTAGTGTTCGATGGACGCACGAGCAACGGGCGCTCGTCGAGCGGCTTCGAACGCACGGCGAGCATATAGCACACCCAAGAGCCGATGCCGCACGCCACCACAATCACCGGAATGGTGAAGTAGCCGCTGTTCATAGCAAGGTAATCCACAACACTTGCAACAAAGAACGCACAGCACACGCCGATGAGAACATCGCTTGACGAGCGCTCGGCGAACGCGGTCGCCCACACGAAGACAACGGTTGCCGCGGAGAACCCGAGCACCGCCGCCGCAACGTAGATGCCCCAAAGCGGCAAAAGCGTCTGGGCCACAAGCACGCATGCAACGCATCCGGCAACCGTGGCGATGAACGAAAGGCCGATCGACCATGCGGGCGTGAACGTACCCGCATCGCGCTTGTAGCTTACAAAGCACAGCGCGAGAAGAAGCGCCACGCTCAGGCTGCCGACGAAAAGCGGCGAGACGACCCGGCCCGAAGAACTGGGGAACAGAAAGGAAAGCGAGGCGTTCTGCCACACGAGAAAGAGGGAGAAACCGATCGTCAGAGGATTTGCGCAGATCATCGCGATGCGCTGCCCGTATTTCGTCTCTTTGTCGCGAGCCTCATCCATGCGTTTTTCCTCCCTAGGAAGCAGTATAGGGCAAAACCACCCGTTTTTGGTAAGGCGTGCGCTGGTAGGGTGAGCCCGTCCGAAACGAAGGAATCGGACGACAGACACGACGAACCCCGAGGAGGGATCATCATGGAAGCAAGCAAAGGCGTATCAAGGCGTTCGTTCTTGAAGGGCGCGGCACTCGCCGGCGTCGGCGCCGCCGCAGCCGGCATGATTGCCGGATGCACGCCCGGCAAGACAAGCGACACAGCGACCGCCGAGACCGCACAAGCCGCCGCAAGCACCAACAACTCTGCGGCAGGTGCAGACGGAACCGCCAATCCGTCATGGCTCGGCGAAAAGCCCACCGTCGACGAGGCGGATGTCACGAACACCATCGACACTGAACTGCTCGTCATCGGCGGCGGCAACAGCGGCGTATGCGCGGCGCGGCGCGCGGCCGAACTCGGCATGAAAGTGGTCGTGATGGAAAAGCAGCCCGAAGACACTTGGGCGCCCATCGGCTGCGACAGCGGCACGGTCAACTCGCAGGCGTATCTCGATACTGGGGCGGAAGCGGTCGACGAGATGCAGGTTTTGAACGAATGGCAGCTGCGCACGTACTGCCGTTCCATGCCGTCGATCGCCAAGATGTACGCAACGCGTTCCGGCGAGGTTACCGACTGGATCCGCTCCCTCGCACCGCAGGAAGAGCTCGACGAGTATTCCGTGTACTACAGCTTTCCCAACGGACGGCGCGCCGTCGCTATCAACCACAGCGGCTACACATCGTTTCCCGGCACCATCTCGTACCGCGACTTCAATAACACGCTCGGCAAGGGCGAAAACCAGCCTGCTTGGGGTCCCATTCTGCAATACAGCATCGACGAATCGAAGAAAGACGGCGCAGAATGGCTGTACAGCACAACCGCCGTCGTGCTCATCCAGAATGACGAAGGCGATGTGACGGGCGCTTACGGCAAAGGCCCCGACGGCTACGTGCGCGTCAACGCCGACGCCGTTCTGCTTGCCTGCGGCGACTTCTCGGGCAATGGCGAGATGGTGCTCGCCCTGAACGACGAGGTACGCGAGCTGGCCGAGGCGAGCGGCCTCGACACAACCGACCCCTCCGGCTTCATGGGCATGGGCCAGGACGGCATGGGCCACAAGCTCGCCTGCTGGGCTGGCGGCGTCATCGAACCCGGTCCGCGGGCAGCCATGAACTTCGGCAACGGCATGGGCGTTCCCGGACTCACCGCCATCGGCAACTACCCCGTGTTCGGCCCTGACGGCAAGCGCTTCTTCAACGATGCACAGCTGCAGTTCGGCGGCCTCGGCTTCATGGCGCGTCGCGCTCGCGGCGAGCTCATGTGCACGATCGCCGACGGCAAATGGGAGGAGAACATCCAGAACCAAGGCTACGAACACAACATGTCCTCCACCACCTGCGCCCGCGAATGGGATCTCGTGAAAGAGGATCTCGCCAACTACAAGACCGGCCCCGACGGATTCGAAGTGTACGGATTCACCGGCTACGGCATGAACAAATCGAAGATGTACGCGGCGGAAACGCTTGAGGAGCTCGCCGATATCCTCGGATACGAGGGCGAAGCGAAGCAAGGTTTGCTCGACGAAATAGCGCACTACAACGAAATGTGCGCAGCAGGCAAGGACACCGATTGGGGCCGCGATGCCGATCTCATGAACCCGCTCGACACCCCGCCGTTCTTCGGCATGGCCGGCAACACTGACAAGGGTCGCATCTCGAGCGGCATGGTGCAGATGTCGGGCGTGCTCGTTACCGACAACTTCGAGGTGCGCCGTCTCGACGACAGCATCATCAAGGGCCTCTACGCCTGCGGCAACGACTGCGGCGGACGCTACGCGGTGCAGTACCACACGCTCATGGCGGGCAATTCGGTCGGCATCGCCACCACACAGGGCTACGTTGCCGGCGAGCATATCGCGCAGCATCTCGAAGAGGACAAGGCAGCGGCCGACGTCTACGCCGAGAAGCTGGCGAAGATGGCCGAAGAAGCAGCGAACAACCCAGCCGGTGGCCCTCCGGGTCTGTAGGTCTCAAGATCCATCACATGCGGCGTGTATCCCTCCCATCGCGCCGCATGCTGGCGAGCTTCCGGAATCTCACATTCTGGAATTTGAGACTGGCGGAAGCGAAGGCGCCTTCGCTTCCGCCAGCTATGCAATTAAGCAGAGTCGGATTGAACGAAGGCAAAGTATGCTCACACGAACTGCTTTGACCTTGCGAGAGCAGATGCACACCGGAAAATGAAAGAGAGCCATCTCTTGGGGAAACGATGGCTCTCTTTCATGTGTTTCAGACCTTCTCCAATATAAGACTATGTCTAATGTTTGTCAAGATCTTTTATTGTTCGATTATCGAATCTACGAAGCCCACGAGACCGTCCGACAATCACACGCGATTCGAAAGCCGCTCGAATACCCTCCGATAGCGAAGACGCTCTTTGAAATCTAGCCGATCGGCTGCTTTTCGATACAGAGCATCCAGCTCGCGTCGTTGAGCGGACGCCGCTGCATCAAGTTCGACAACCTGTTCGGTGATGGCTGCCGGGTTCGCGCTTTCCCGAATGTACTGATCGATATCGCCGATGTTCGACCACAGCAAGCCGTCGAAAACCGAGATCGTCGAAGGCCCGAACGAGAGCGTTGCCAGCCCAGCCTCCTCCCCGATGGGCGCATACAGGTTCGCATGGTACGGATCGTCAATGCCCTCGCGCATGAACCGAGTCGGCGTCGTCGGGCGAAATCCGTGCGTTTCGAGCCATGCGCTCGCGTGTTCGAACAGCCGCGCTGTGTCATCGTCGTCTTGAGCACGCGACCAGCCCTCGCGCAAGGGCACCAACTCGAAGCCAACAACGGTAGAACGCAGAGCGTCGCGAAGCGTCTTTTCGAGAGAGGCACTCGTTTGGCCGCCGATGCCGAGGGCCACGTGCATGACAACATGATCGAGCCCCATCTGCTCAAGCAGAATCGAGGTTTTTTTCATCTCGGTTTCGCCCGACGGCACACCCATAACGTCGGCTTCGTCGAAATTCGAAGTAAAGTAACGAAACTCGAAACAAGGAGCACCAAGTGCCTTAAGTTCGTTGGCCTGGCCGACCGAAAGCAGCCCGGGATCGAAGACCGCATGCACGGGCGTTGCTGGCGCTATGGGAAAAATGCGGCCGACTTCGCTCAAAAATTCACGCATGTCGGATTCGGGAATCGTGCTCATCGACCCCGTGCCAAACGTAACCGATGCTATTTCAAGCGACTGCGCACCTTCGGCGAATCCGTGCATTTCCGCAAGAACGGCATCCAGATAAGACCGCTTCACCGCAGGCGCCGTATTCGCGTACGTCGGCGCGGTGTCCCAATCGGCATGCCCAACCACAAACGGAATGCTGATAAACAGGTTGCACTGCTGCATGATTCTCGTGCTCCTCGCGTTCGTTCCCATCTCTTCGCAGCATAGCGTAACCGATGACCCCTCGCCACAAACGGGTGGTTTGCATAAGTGCGGCGGCAGATGCCTTGCCGCAAGAGCGACCGCAGAAAACCGACGCCAACTTCGCTGGATTTGCCGAAAAGAACCGATCTGAAGGAGCGCTCCCGCAACGCTGGGATGCGTCCAAATCAGAGTCCGAAAATCCCCAGTTCACAAGGCTGGTTGAACGACTTCCATCCAGCAGGATCCTGCCGCCGCCGTCGGAAGGGCCCCGAAACCGACAAAACCCCTTCAGATCGGTTCTTTTCGGCAGAATATCCCATATTGGTCCACAGAAACGAAGAGCCGAGACGCCCGCCACAACGAGGCTCCCGCCGATCTCACCTTTACCGACCTGCAAAGCGGAAGCGTCAGGAATCCCAACGCCCATCCGCAAGCGCCTGCGCTCGGGCTGAACCCGCCATCGCCAAACCGCTCCCAATCTTTGATAAGATACGACCTACACCAATGGCAACCATGCACCGCGTTGCCTCCAGCGCATGGAAAGGGATCGCGAGACCATGCAGAATAGCGGATCCGGCACGGCACGTTACACCCTCAACATACCCCCCTTGAGGTTTTTCGGCCTTGGGCTGAGCTTTTCATGGGCGTTTTTGATGTGGCAAAGCCCACTGGGATCTCTGTCGGGGTCTGCAAGCAGCGGCTCGGATCCCGTTTGGATTCTCTCGGCCATCCTCTCTCCGCTCATTGCAGTCCTTCTCATGCTGTACGGCAAAACGGCAGATATCCCCTGCCGAAGCATCGTCATTTTCTTTGCAACCGGGGCCGCCACGCTGGGCACCGTGCTTGCGGCGGCGGCTCCGCTGGTTCCAGAAGGAACCGTGCGTCTCGTATTCGTTGCGCTCGGCGGCATCCTTACGGGAGCCGCGCCCATGGTTGTAAACACTCTTTGGGCAATAGTCCTCGCCCGTCTTTCCCTGCGCTCGTCCGAAATCGTTATACCTGCATCGTTTCTGGTAACCTTTTTCTGCTCCCTCGCCATCCCCAATCTGCCGCGCGCCGTATTCGTTGCCACGATTTGCGCGCTTCCCCTCCTGTCGGGCTTTTGCCTCTGGGCCTCTGTTCGGGCGCTCGACGGCAAGCATATGCCCAACCATCATTTGGCCACATCGGAAGGGGATTTGTATACCGAGAAGCTGCCCTTCGACAGGAACAAGGCACTCAAAGCCTGCGTCGTTTTGTTCATGGCAAATTCCGTCTCGTCGTTTTTTGCGTTCATGCGCCCCGACGACACGATGCCCATGCTCGGAAACGCGTCGTTGGTAGCCGCAGCCGCATCGGCGGCCTCGGCTTTCGTAGCTGTAGCGATCACCATGTTTTCCAAGCCGGTCAGTTTCGACTCGTTTTACCGTTGGCTCTACGTGCCAACCCTTGCCGCCGTCGCCCTGTACGGAATGGGCCCCGCCCCGATGCGCACCGCCGCCATGATCGTTCTGCTGTATGTATTCATGACGGGCTCCACGATCATGCTCATATACTCCATCAAGCTATCGCGGCAGACGCGTCGCAGCGTAACATTCCTTTTTTGCGGCGCGCTTGCCTTCTCCACTATCGGGTGCCTCGTCGGTGGAATTGCCGAGGGCGTTGTTTCCACCGCCATCGAATCCGGCCTCTTCTCGGTTCAGACGGCGTGCTTTGCCTTGATCATCGTCTTCTCTTGTTCCATTTTGCTTCTCGGACGCGAAAGCATCGATGTAACAACCACCCCCTCGAGCGAAGCACGGCTTCACCCAAAGCCAAAAGCAACGGAGCCGCAATCCAAAAAGACGGATCGCGAGCAGTGGATAGACACCCGCTGCGAAGAGATTGGAAGCGAGTACGGATTAACCAATCGGGAGCTGGAGGTTCTCGGATACCTTGTTCGAGGGCGCTCTCAACCGTATATTCGCGACGCTCTGTGCCTGTCTCAAAACACCGTAGCGTCCCATGCGCGCAGCATCTACCGAAAGCTCGGCGTTCACTCCAAACAGGAGCTGCTCGACATACTCGAAAGCAGAAGCGAAGCTCCCTCGAACAGATAACCGACTCGCGCGTCTCACATGTTTCTGGTGATTTGTTCGAGAGAGGGCCTCCCTTGAACGCATTCCATCGGTTTCAGGTGGCGCGCAAGCGATCGCTCTCCCCTATGGTTGCACTTGCACTCGACCACAAGGAAGGAGAGAGATATGAACGCAGAGGTAAGCAGACGCGGCTTCTTGAAGAGCGCGGGACTGGCCGGCCTTGCCGCCGCCAGCGTTGGAGCTTTCGGTTCGCTGCCGCAAGCCCATGCCGACGAAACGACCTCGGCCCAAGCCGAAACCGCCGAGAACCCCTATATTGCAGCTCTCGGAGAAAACACCCAGCTTCTACCTGTAGACAAAAAGATCTGGGATGCCGAAAGAGGGCCCATAGGGTTCGAAGACAGGGAGATTCCGGCAGAAGAGATATCGCGCACCGAGGAATGCGACCTCGTCGTCATCGGAGGCGGCATCAGCGGCGTCGTTGCGGCGAAGAAGGCCGCACGCGAAGGGGCTCGCGTCATCGTAATCGAAAAAATGACGAAGGGCCGCAGCGCCTGGGAAAGCATCGGCGGCTACAACAGCAAAGCGCAGCAGGAGATCGACAATGTGCCCGATCCGGCCGAATATGCAGAAATCATCCTGCGCGCCGCCTACAATCGTGTTCCAGCCGAAGTCACCTGGGCCTTCGTAAACAAATCCGGCGAGACGATCGACTTCGTTCAGGAGATGCTCGACGAAGCGAATTCGGGAATCAAAATCTACAGCACCAAGCAAGATCCGTACCCGTACGCCATAGACATGATTCAAGGCGAGCACAAGTTCGAGCTCCCCGAGGAATACCACTGGACAAGTTGGATGTTCGGCCCTCCCGTCATGCATGCCCTCACGGAAGCCGTGAAAGCTGATCCCAACATTGACATCAGGTTCTTGACCTCGGGAGTGCAGCTCATCCAAGACGAAAGCGGACGTGTAACGGGCGTCATCGCAAAAGACAGCGAAAGCTATTACCGGATCGATGGAGCAAAAGGCGTTCTTTTGGCAACAGGCAGCTATACGGCCAATCCGGAAATGATGCAAGCGTGGGTTCGCCCCGAGGACTACGCCACGAGCGGCAACGCAGACCCCAGCATCGGAGTCACCGGCGACGGACACATGATGGGGTTGATGGCCGGCGCGCAGATGGACCCCATTCCCCACACCGTGATGAATTTCGGCGTTCCCATGGGCTTCTTCACCGCATGGGGCTGCTCGTTCACCGTCAATCCGTCGGGTAAGCGCTTCATGAACGAAAGCCTGCCGATGAACTACACGTCCAACGCGATCAACACGGAAACCCGTGCGGGAGGGCGATGCTGGTGCATTTTCGACCAGGCCATGATGGATGCCCACAAAGCGGACGGCTCTGCCACCGACGAAACCATCGCGGCAGCGCTTGAAAACGAAACGCTCGTAGAGGGAGAGACCATAGCCGACCTGGCTGCAGCACTCGGCATGGATTCCGCAATCCTAGAGCAGACCGTAGAAACCTGGAACTCCTATTTCGAGGGCGATAGCCGCGTGGACTCCGAGTTCCGCCGCGATCTGACGACCGCGGTGCCCATGGGCGACGGCCCCTATTACGCATCGCCCATCCGAAGCATGGTCTATGCCGTTGTAAGCGGTTTGACGATCAACGGAAACGCACAGGTCCTCGACAAGGAAAACAAGGTTATCGACGGGCTGTATGCGGCGGGCAATGCCGCCGGGAGCATGTTCGCAGGCACGTATCCGCGCCATCTTCCCGCCACCTCGGTGGGACGCGCGGCAACCTTCGGATACATTGCCGCAGCCCATGCAGTGAAGGGAGAATGATCGTGACTAAGATGAAAGCAACCGCAGCCCTGCTGATAGGGTCCCTATCGATCGCAGCATGCCTGACCGTAGCCGCATGCTCGCCAAACAGCGACGGGCAAAAGGAGTCCGGCGGAGCAGAAACCACCACGGCCGCAGCTCCCGGGCAATTCGATCCCTATGTCTCCGACGAAACCTGTCTAAGCTGCCATGGCGGCTCCTACGAAGCCGTCGCCGAGCGAACCGCCGACTATGGCGATTCGAACCCGCATGACTCGGTCCACGGAGGCTATCTGTCGTGCAACAGGTGCCACAGCAACGGCAGCGAGCTCACCGAAAACGATTGCCTGTCATGCCATGACTGGCCACGCGATCTGCAAAGCGCACCGAACTAGCCATTCCAACTGAAGCGGAAAGCGAAGCGGCCCCGAATCAACTTCGGAGCCGCTTTGACATGTCCCTGAGCACGGCGCGCACGTCCGATTTTGCTACCGCCGCCGAGCCGGGATCGACGCGCTCGCGCGAAACGCTTGACGGCATCCAGAGGCCCAGGTGACCAGACGGGAACACGCCAAGCTGGAATCGGCAGCGAAACAGGGCCAAATTGCACAGTTTTTGCCAGATTCATACACGGCTTTCCGCACCTTCGCGCCTGCGTCGACGCACGCAGCTTTTTCATCTGGTAAAACGTTCTTCTCAACTCCCGTTCGCGCAGCCCTGCAGGACGTTCGGCGCCGCGAATGTATGAATCTGGCGAAAATCGTGCAGAATCGAGCGGCGCGAACGAACGCCCGGTTTGGCGGTTTGACGGTTTGGCAGCTCGACGATTCCGCAGTGCGAATGCTGCCGCCCGACAGTTCGAACCGCGGATTGCCGCAGCGGCAGAGCACGAGAAGGCGGTCTCTGCAGCTGCCAATCGCATTTCATGCACTGCAATTATTGGGTGCGCGCTAGCTCGCTCAGTAATACCGATAATACGCCGCGCAGCTGCCTTCGCTGGAAACCATGCAGGGACCGACGGGGTTTTCGGGCGAGCAAACCTTACGGAAGAGCGGACACTCGTTCGGCGCCATGATGCCGCGAAGCACATCGCCGCAGCGGCAGCCCTTCGGATCCTGCGTCGGCTCGATCTCGGGATCGAAGCGCAGCACCGCGTCGAATTCGGCGAACTCGGGGCGAATCCGATAGCCCGAATCGGGAATCTCACCGAGGCCGCGCCAGATGGCGGGGCAGGTTTCGAACACTTCGTCGATGGCAGCCATCGCCGTCGGATTGCCCTCTGCCATAACGCCGCGGGCATAAGCGATCTCGATCTCAGCGCGGCCCTCGTGCAGTTGGCGCATGATCATGGCGATGCCCTGCAGCACATCAACCGGCTCGAACCCGGTGATAACGCCTGCGATGCCGTACTTCTCGGCCAAGAATCGATACGGCTCCATGCCGATGATGGTGCTCACGTGGCCGGGCAGGATGAGCGCATCGACTTTGAGCTCGGGGTCGTTCACGATCGTCTCGAGCGCGCCGGGCATGTTCTTGTGCGCGGCGAACACCGAGAAGTTCTTGAGGCCCATCGCCTTCGCGCGCTTGATGGACATGGCAACAAGCGGCGTGGTGGTTTCGAAGCCAACGCCCACGAACACGATCTCGCGCTCGGGATTATCCTGCGCGAGCTTGAGCGCGTCGAGCGGCGAGTATACGATTTGGATCGAGCGCCCCGCTGCCTGCTCCTTGAGCAGGCTCGATGTGGACCCGGGCACACGCGTCATATCGCCAAACGTCGCGATGGTCACGTTCTCCACCCGCGCAAGCGCGATGACGGTGTCGATATCGTGGTTCGAGGTCACGCACACAGGGCAGCCCGGCCCCGATGCCAGACGGGTGCCTTCGGGCATAAGTGCACGGATGCCGTTGCGCGCGATGGCGACGGTGTGGGTTCCGCACACCTCCATGAGCGTTGCCTGCTTCGGGGCAAGGGCGCTGATGGAATCGATGAGGCCGCGTGCGAGCTTGGGATCCTTGAACTGGGAAAGGTCCATGGCTAAAGCCCCAGCGATCCAAGCGAAGCAGAAGCAGGTGTCGGAGCATCGGCCTGGGGCACATCGTCCATTGCCAGCTCGGGGAACTGCTTGATGAGATCGATCGTCTCCTGGGCGTACTGCTCATCGACCACTTCGATTGCGAAGCCCGCATGCACGAGCACGAAATCGCCGATGTTCGCCTGGGGAGTCAGATCAAGGGATATGTCACGCGTGACCCCGAGGATATCGACGGTGGCCATACGGTCGTCTTTAAACTCGGTGATCTTTGCTGGAATTGCCAAACACATAGCTTGCCTTCTTTCAGCGGCCGCCCGTCACGCTTCTCGTCGCCTTGGCGAACCGCGATACGCCTATCCGTGTTACAAGCGCAATCCTACCACAGCCTGCCCGAAGGAAATGCATCCATCGCTCGGCGGTAGATCGCGATTGACGGCGACCGTGAATCCCTGTTCGGCAAGTGCCGAAATCGCATGTTCCATGATGTAGCGGTTGAGGAACACGCCGCCCGACAGCGCCACGGCATCGATGCCGTACGTCGCCCGGATAAGCCGGGCTCCCTGCACGATTGCCGTCACGAACGCGTCGTGGAAACGCCGCGCGATCGTCGCAGCGGCAACGCCCGTCGCATAATCGTCGAGCAGCGCCTTGAACGTGGGGGCGGCGTCGTAGAGCACGACCGACGTATCGAGCGCGGTGCTCTCGGACGTGGCGGTGTTCTTGACGATGTCGATCGCATAGCGCTCCGCCGCATCGGCGTCAGCGGCATCGACTGTTTCACATGAAACATTTGTTCGTGTTCTGTCCTCTGCGGATATCGCAGCTTCCAGCAGAATCGCGCCTTCTCCTTCGTACTTCGGAGCGATGCAGATGCCGAGCAGCGCCGACGCTGCATCGAACAGACGGCCAACCGACGAAGTAAGCGGGGTGTTGAGCCCGCGATCGATCATCAGGCCGCATACATCCGCCGCTTCCCCAAGCTCGCTAAGAGCCTTGCGGGCACCTGGATGCTCGAGCAGATCAAACGCCCACAATACGCCATAGGCCATGCGCAGCGGATTCTTGATGGCGGCGGCGCCTCCGGGCATGGGAACGTAAGCGAAGTTTGCGAAGCGCTCATAAGCTGCAAGATTGCACAGCAGCACTTCCCCACCCCAGATGTTCCCATCGGCTCCGAAGCCCGTACCGTCAAACGCAAAACCCGCAACCGGGCCTTCAAGCTTGTTCTCCGCCATGACCGACACGATGTGGGCATGATGATGTTGTACTTCGACAACGGGAAGATTCTGCTCGTGCGCCCACTTGCTTGTCAGATACTCGGGATGCAGATCGCACGCGATGCGCTCGGGCGCAATTTCGAACAGGCGCTCGTACAGCGCCTTCGCGGAAAGCCACGCATCGTAGGTTTCGGCGTTCTCCATATCGCCGATGTGCTGCGAAACGAACGCCTCGCTCTCGCGCGTAAGGCAGAAGGTATTTTTCTGTTCGGGGCCCGTCGCGAATATCGAAGCGGGTGAACGCTTGTCAGACGCGGGACCGCCGGCCGCTTCGTTCGGCGCACCCTCGTCGGCCGCTTTGCCCCCATCGCCCTCGCCATCCGCACCGCCGAGCAGCGGCAGCGCAAGCGGCATCGGCGCGTACCCACGTGCACGGCGCACGAATTGAATGACCTGACCCGCTTCTCCCAATTCGAGCACGCGCACCACCGAATCGTCGTAGCGCGCGCAGATCACACGATTGTTGCCGAGAATCGCATCGGCAATGCCGCCGAGCACGCGATACGCCTCGTCGTCATCGGTGACGATCGGTTCGTCGTGGATGTTGCCCGACGTCATGACGAGCATGCCGCCATAGTCGGCAAGCAGCAGATGCTGCACCGGCGTATAGGGAAGCATGACGCCGAGTTCGGTCAGGCCATCGGCAAGCCCCGGCACGAACGATGCTCCGATGCGCTTCTTCAGCAGTACGATCGGACGCTGCGAGCCGGTAAGCAGCCTCTCTTCCGCCTCGTTCACCTCGCAAACGCGACGAACCGCGTCCATATCCTTCATCATGACCGCAAACGCCTTGCCCTCGCGGCGCTTTCGCAAGCGCAGCTCGGCAACTGCGGCCTCGTTTTCGGCATCGCACACCAGGTGGAATCCGCCAAGCCCTTTGACCGCGAGGATCTTTCCTNCCCGCCGCCGTCACACGCCAGCTCACCTTCGGGCCGCATTCGAAGCACGCGTTCGGTTGCGCGTGAAAACGGCGGTCGAGCGGCTCGTCGTATTCGCTCTGGCAGCGAGAACACATCGGGAATTCCTTCATCGAGGTGTTCTTGCGATCGTAGGGGAGCTTTTCGATGATCGTGAATCGGGGGCCGCAGTTCGTGCAGTTGATGAACGGGTAGCGATACCGGCGATCGTTCGGGTTCGCTAGTTCGCGGGCGCAATCCTCGCATGTGGCAAGATCAGGCGAAATGAGCGTGGTCTTCTCGACGGCCCCCGCATCCGAAAAGCGTATCTCGAAGGAGTCGAACCCTTCGAGCGGCACTTCTTTGAGCTCGATCTCATCAACCTGCGATGCCGCAGGCGGATTCTCCGAAAGCTCGATCACGAATTCGTCAAGCAGCTTTCCCTCGCCCTCAGCGTGGATGAACACGCCGTCGGTTGCGTTAAGAACCCAGCCGTTTATCAGGTATTTTTTAGCCATACGGTAAACAAAGGGGCGGAAACCCACCCCTTGAACGATACCGCGAACCTGAATGTCCAATGCTTCGATCATCGCAAAATCCTTCTATGAATCAATCGGCTGCGTCGAATCGATCACGCCGCCCGATTTCCGCTCGACTTCTTCGGCGCTGCGCCCCTGAACCATGCTCGGCTTCCCTACTCGGATTCTTCGGCATTCCGTTCGCGCTCGTATTGCTGCTCGAGCTCCTCGAGCACTTCGACCACAAGCTCGGACAGCGCACGCAGCGTCACACCCGAATGATCGGGAAGATGAATGTGAATGCATCGCCGACCGCGATCGGCAAGCGTCATGAGATCGCCCGCTGCCTGGGCTTTTGCCAGCGCACCGAGGCTTGATGCCTCCTGTTCGAGCGGAATATCCTTCAGCTCGTCGGCCGAAAGGATGAGGAACACGCCGTCGTTCGGGCCGCCCTTTTGAAGCTGACCCGTGGAATGCAGGTAGCGGGGCCCGACCTCAAGGCACGACACCACATGGCACGTGACGCCGACACCGTGGCGGATCGTCTCGAGCGCCTCGCGGCGACCCTCGCCGGTAAACGGGAGAAACGCGTTCAGCGCGAAGAAATCGCCTGGCTTGATGCTGCCAAGCAGCGCCCGCAAGGCGGCGCGCAGATCGGTGGCGTCTGCAAACATCGGAGCGACCTTGACTTCGACTTCCCCGGTATGCACATCGCCGATGTAGTCTTCGACGAAGTCGGGATCGGGCTGGCCGTCGCGCAGGATGCCGAGCACCGCCTGCTTGGCCGACGACACGTCGGGCTGATCGAACGGGCACACGTGCATGAGGTAGCCGCACATCGCGATGGCGTATTCCCACATGACGAAATGCTCGGCAAGCTCGGCGGCGTTATCGATTTTGAAGTTGAGACGCGGAATCGCGGGGTCAAGATACGCAAGGCTCATCTCGAAGTTCTTGCGTTCGTCCCACAGGTCGGTTTTGGTTTGGTACACGATGGCGGTGCGATCGCCCGTATCCTTGTTGAGCAGCAGGGCATCGAGCTCGATGTTGGGAAGAATGCCCTCGCCTCCCTTGCCGAGGCTTTCGGCAACCAGCTGCTCGATCCATAAGCCCAGCACGCGACCGCGCTTCGGCGTAAGAAACGAGAACTTGTTGCGCCCTTGCACGTAGTTGTCGTACAGAAACGCGGCAAGGCCGACGGCAGGGTTGTCGATCGCATCTTCGCTGCATCGGCGTTCCGCCTCCACGGCGTGATCCATAAGCTGGCGCAGATCTATCCCCACGAGCGCCGCGGGTAAGAGGCCGAATACCGAAAGCGCCGAAAAACGCCCGCCGACAGTCGGCTCGCCGGGAAACACCGCAGCCCAGCCCTCCTCTTTGGCTTGCTTTTCAAGATCGGATCCCGGATCGGTGATCGCCACGAGACGTTTGACGAACTCCTCGTCGTCGATGCATTCGGCGAGTTCGCTTCGCACTGCACGCAACGCAAGGCGCGGTTCGATGGTGCCGCCGCTCTTCGAAGAGATGATGAAAAGCGTGGTCTCGGGCTTTGCTTCGGCGAGAATGCCCCTCACCCGCACCGGGGAATCAGAGTCGAGCGTCTTGAACGACACCATGCCCGAATCAACTTTGTTGTACTTCGTGATGGTCATGGGAGCCTGCGTCGAGCCGCCCTGCCCGATAAGCACAACGGTTTTCAGTCCACGGGCGATCGCGTCATCAGCGAACGACTGAATGTCCTCAAGGGGATACGGGGGGTTGCTGGCCAAATCCGTCCAGCCCATATATTCGGCAGCGCATGCGCTTGCTTCATCAGAAAACTCGTAGAGGCTCGCATCCTTCGCAAGGATTCGACTGGCGACCTTTTCCTTCACCAGCATCTTTGCAGAAGGGTAGAGCTTCTCAACTTCACCGACTAACATAGGGTCCTTCTTTCTGCGAAAGTCCCCCTATTCTATCAGACGTGCCGCCGAGAAGCCTTTTCTTCGCATATCTTCCCGAATGCACAGCATTTCCTACTTCTGACGTGGTATTTCTCTCGATCTAAAACCCTGCTTGACGCAGCCTGCTTCCCTGAGGATATCGCTTGCGGCAATGCCCTTTGAAAACGTATCGACCGATTCTCTTGCATGGCCGCACGTACACCGAACGGGCTCCCATCCTCGACAAGGGCCAAAACTTATTTGATTAGTTTACTTATTAGGTTTACTTCCTAATTAATATTTGTTACTATTTTAGAATCCATTGTGCGAGTGGGAGGACTTGCACAAAGACAGACGGAGTTATCCGTCGGGAGGAGAGGCAACATGGCAGACGTATCAAGACGAGCATTCGTGAAAACAGCGGCACTGGGAGCGGCGGCGTTTTCAACTGCAGGCATCCTTGCCGCGTGCGCGGCAGAGGAGAAACCGGCCGCCGAAGAGCCGAAGACCGAGGCAGGGGCAGAACCCCAAACCGGAGCACCTGCGGCCAACGTGCTATCGCCCACCAAGGCACCCGATGCCGAAACGGCGAGCAACTTCGAAACGGTGCCCGACAGCAAGACCGTCGTCGGAACAACCTACGAAAACCTGCTAGCCGCAATCGAAGGAGAAACGGGCGCGACCACGAAGTACCAAGCGTTCGCCAAAGTTGCCGAACAAGAGGGCTTCACTCAGATAGCAAGGCTGTTCAACTGCACGGCCGATGCGGAGAAGATCCATATCGAACTCGAGTACAACCTTGCGAAAGAGATCGATCCCGCAACTGAGAAGCCCGAGCCTCCCGAGGTGCAGGGATACGATTCGGGCGTCAATCTCATCTTGGGCGCCAACGGCGAAATCTACGAAACGTCCGATATGTACCCCTCTTTCATCAAGAAGGCCCAGGAGGAGGGCAACGAAAAGGCGGTCCAGGTATTCACTCGCGCCAAGCTTGCCGAAGCGTATCATGCGGAACGCTACCTCGATGCGTACAACACCATCGACGAGCCGTCCGATGACAAGTACTACCTGTGCCCCATCTGCGGCTATATCCACAAGGGCGAGAACTTCACAGCCTGCCCGATCTGCCTTGCCCCCAAGGAGTCGTTCACTGCGTACTAGGCTGCGAACGGCGGGGTTCTCCGCATTTCAACCGAGCGAGCCCTCGGGACAACGAGTGCCGTTCGTTTGCAAGCAGCGAGCACGCCCATAAGCGGCCGAACTTGATCGAGTTCGGCCGCTTTTCTTCCTGAACCGCCTCGCTCCTTCTGCAAAATCCGACCGGCGAAAGAGACCCCCTATCGACCTTCGTCGCCAAGCACCTCGATCTCGTTTTCCACCTGATCGAGAAGCAAGTACAAATCGGCCTGCGAATGCACGCCCAGCTTCGCGTAAATGTTGCGCATATGCGTCTTCACCGTGGACTGGCTGACGACAAGCTTCTTTGCAATGTAGGGGGCATGGTATTTCTGCGCAAGCAGGCACAGTATCTCGCCCTCGCGCGCCGTGAGGGAAAACCGCTTTCCCAGCACTGCGCATGAATCCCGATAGGCGTTCTCCGCCGCTACGTTGCCCTCCCCTGCATCCACAACGCCTGAAGCCATGTTCTTCTGGATTATCAGAAAAGCAAGAATGCCGCCGCCGATGAAAGTAACAAGAACGACAACCGAGGCGATGGCCGCGAACGCCGCCGCAGGAAGAACCGCATAGAGCGCCGACGATGCCGCCCGCGCAAAAATCATCAGCGCAAACGAAAGCAACAAGGGAAGCAGCGGATTGATTCTGTCCGAAAACAAAAAAGGAGTTGCAAACAAATAGAACAGCGTGATCTTATAGGTGGCATCTATGATGAGCAGATAGATGAACCACAAATCAGCCGATGCCTGCGACGCATAGAACGCAAGAAAAGTTATAGGCAGCACGAAAAGCTCGAACACGAGGATGAAGTTACGGTTCCATACCCGCAAAACAACAAGCAAGGCAACCGCTGCAGCAATCAGCACTCCGCACCCGATGCTGAGCTGAATGAGAAACGTGATGAGGGAATCTTCTTGGAACGGCATCCACGCCGATTGGATCGACACGAACGGCCCGCGGCACAAAAGGGGCAAAGCAATCAAGCCGAAGGCAACTGCCGTTTCCCGTTTGCTTGCGCAGGAGAACCGCGGTAGCGTTTGGGCTAGCTTCTCGTCGTTTTCAGCATCGGCCTCAGTTCCTTCGCCAGGTATGACCACCTTCGGCACATAGAAGATGAACCCTGCGCCGGAAACGATCGGAAGCGCACAGACGATCAGATACGAAACGCTTTGATCAAGCACCGAGAGTACCAGCGTAATCGCTCCTGAGACAAAGCACGCAGCCACAAACACCAGCGCAGACCTCCGAGCACCAAGCCCGACAAGACGCTCACCCCAAAACAGCAAAAGACAAGCGCTTCCGATCCGATACAGCGATTGGATCACAAGCACGGCCGCTTCGCCTGGCAGGGAAACGCCGGATGCCACCACAAGGGAAAAGACCGCCGCGAAAGCAGCGATTCCCGCACGGGCAACTGGCGAAGCGGAAATTCTCAGGGTCTTCTTCGCACCGTAAACCGCTGCAAGAACAAGGATGAGAGCAACCTCAACGAAATAGGGAGCAGGCGCGAACATGGAGAAGTTGACATGCTGGACGGCGGGCATCCTCTGGATTTCAAGAACCAGCAGCGCACAAGCAAAGCCGATGACGGCTACCCCTATATGCACGGATGTGCTTGCGAAGCGTTTGATCATCTTTCCTCCCAAAGACATATATACCAGAAAACAGCTGCAGAAACGTTCGACCGCGGCAACTTCATACCGTTTGTGGTAGGAAAAAATCCTTTCCGCTTGATAGGTTTGAAGAGCGGATTCGGCATTTGCGCAACCGAGTCGAAAGCTTGTCGCGGTAATCGGCCATCGGAAGCCCGTCGCAATCCGTAGGCGAGAAAAACACCAAGGAAGGGACGGTTCTATCATGGAACTCAATCGACGCGATTTTCTCAAAGGCGCACTCGTTGCCGGGGCCGCCGCCGCGGGTGCAAGCATGGTCGGCTGCTCACCAACCAACGACGGCGACGCGAACGCTGTATCTGACGCAAACGGAATGCAGTATCCCGACGGCTTGACTGCGCAAGACTTCGAAGCATCGGCGGCGGAGCTTGCCCCCATCACCGAATTCGCCGAAGAGAAAACCTACGACGTGGTGGTTGTAGGCGCCGGTACCGGCGGCGTTCCAGCGGCGCTCTCCGCGCTTGAAGAAGGGGCGACTGTCGCACTGCTCCAAAAGGAATCGAAGGCCATCGCTCAGGGAGGAACATGCTCGGGAGTACTGCTCGACGAAAGCGACGAGCAGGGTGTGGCGAACTACCTGCAGGGCTACCTCGAAGATTGCCGCTGGCGCGCCGATCGCGGACTCGCCGAAACGTACTGCAAGTATTCCGGCGAATCGATCCGCTGGCTTCAGGTACGCAGCGCCGAAGCGGGATTCCCTCCCTACAACGTACGTCCGACCGCAGTGACCACCTACGACGACGGCAGCAAGTGCTCGAGACGCAGCATCATGTTCGGACCCAAGCCGTACAACAACGGCACCATGATCGAGCATCTTGCCGATTATGCAGCCGCGCAGGGCGTCGAGATTTTCTATTCGACCCCAGGCGTGCAGCTCGTAACCGATGAATCCGGCGCCGTAACGGGCATTATCGGAAAATCGGGAAACAGCTACATCAAATTCAATGCCACTAAGGGCGTCATCCTTTCCACAGGCGATTACCAGAATAACCAAAGCCTCGTCGAGCGTTACTGTCCCGACGTCAAGGAATTCGACCGCAAGCAGGTGAACAAAACAGGCGACGGCATTCTTATGAGCATGGCGATCGGAGCCGGCTTCGTCCCCGTCGGGCACTCGCACATGATGCACGATTTCGATTCGGGCCCCATGTACAACGAGCCGTTCCTCAACGTAAACGAAAACGGCGAGCGCTTCATGAACGAAGACTGCGTATTCGAAGAGATCAACTGCGTGCTGCGCAATCAGCCGAAACCCGGCTGGTACTCCCAGATCTTCGATGACAACTACTTTGAGACCGTCACCGACTGGGGCGGAAAACCGACCGAAAAAGAGAAGATGAAGCCCTACATGCCCGACGTCGAGATGGATCGCTCGGCAGAGAGCGGGGCAAACGTCATCGAAGGGCTCATCGACACCTACTGCTGCGACACCCTCGACGAACTCGCAGAAAAACTCGGCATCCCCGCCGACGCCCTGAAGAAATCGGTCGAGCGGTACAACGAGCTGTGCGATGCGGGATTCGACGCCGATTTCGGCAAAGCGCAAAAGTATATGAAGAAAATCGAGAAAGCTCCGTTCTGGGGCATCCACAAGCACGTACGCGTTTCCGCCCTGTGCGCAGGTGTTACAGTAAATGAAAACTACCAGGCGCTGAATAAGAACGGCGATGTCATTCCGAACCTGTGGGTTACCGGGTTCAGCGCCGGCCAGCTGTGCGGCAGCCCCGACTGGTCGATGTATCAGGGCGGCATGTCGGCCGGCCACTGCATTATGACCGGTCGCATCTGCGGCATCCAAGCCGCAACGGGCGGTAAGCTCGAGGCTTCGAAGCCCATCACCGAAGAAGACGTTTTGGCAATCGGCTAGCCTTCGGAGCATTCCAAGATCCCAAGGCGCCGCCCGAGAAGACCACTGCTCGAGCGGCGCCTATTTCTGCTGGTTAGAATTCAACCAGAACCGATCCCGAACGGCAAAGCGATCGGGCTTTCGCGCGCCGGAACACGTGCAATTGCGCCCGAAACGCGATCTTCGCGAATTCCATAGACCAGATACGTTAGATTTGCCGAAAAGGACCGATCTGAAGGACTTCGCCAGAAGGCGGCGAAGCATGTTTTGACAAGTTCTTTTCTTCCATCAAGAAGCACCAGGTCACAACGCCATATCGTCATCTCTTCGCATCGGGGAGCTTCATCAGGTTTCCGCAGAAGCCGTCTAAAGCTTTCGCAACCCGTCAAATCTCTTCAGATCGGTTATTTTCGGCAAAAAATCGACTTTCGGCCTGCAAAACCAGCTGCGTCGGGCAGCATGAAAGAAGGAGGCTGACCGAATCGCCGCATGCCGCCCATCCGCAAATCGAACCCGCGAACCCGCATTCCCCCACGCAGCCCGCACCCCTGCGCAGGGCCCGCCGCGGCGAAAGCTCCGCACTTCAGCCGAGGCTTCCCAACATCAGGGTACACTCCGCACCTGCCCGTGCTACCATGGCATACGCTGGCGAAGGAGGCCGGTAGCCATGGAAGAAGACTTGTCGAAGCAACAACTCTGGACAAAGGATTTCATCCTTATCGCCGCTGTGAACTTTTTGGTTTTCAGCAGTTGGCAAACGCTGCCGTTCGTGCTGCCGGTCTACCTGCAAACGCTGGGGGCAGATGATACCGTCCTCGGCTGGGTGACCGCCATCACCACCATATCGGCGCTGTTGATCCGTCCGTTCTGCGGCATCATCCTCGATCGATTCGGCCGCAAGGGGATCTTTCTCGCAGGCATTGCGTTCATGGGCCTTGCATCGGCCTCGTTCGCGTTCATTCCCATCGTGGGCATCATTTTAGCGATGAGGTTCGTCCATGGTCTTGCCTGGGGCATCACAAGCACCTCAAGCCAAACCGTCGCAAGCGACATCATACCTCCAAAGCGATTCGGCGAAGGCATGGGCCTGTTCGCGCTTTCAGCAAGCCTTGCGTTCGCCATCGCTCCCGGCATTGCGTTGGAGCTGTTTCATGCAAGCGGCATGACGTACGTCGTCGCCGTAGCGGTCGGCGTGCTGGTTATGGCATTCGTGCTCGCCAGCATCCTCAAGTACCGACCGATAAAGAAGACGGCTTCGTTCAAGCCGAGCTCCATGTTCAACCGCTCATCCATTCTACCTGCAACGATCATGTTCTTTCTCACCTCGTGCTACGGATCGCTCGTAACCTTTCTTGCCATCCATGCCGAATCGCAAGGCGTCGAGGGCATCGGGTTCTTCTTCACCGCTTACGCGATTGCCGTTGCCTTATCGCGACCGCTGCTCGGTAAGTTCGTCGACCAACGCGGCTATGCGGTGGTTCTGCTGCCGGGAATCGCGCTCGTTGCCACTGCACTCGTTGTTTTGTCCCTGGCGCATTCGCTTCCGATGTTCATCCTGACCGCTTTCTTGTACGGCTTCGGCTTTGCGGGGTGCCAATCGACGCTGCAAACCATGGCGGTAGCCGATGCCGAACCGGAGCACCGTGGAGCCGCAAACGCCACATTCCTCGTCGGCTTCGATGGGGGCATCGGGGTCGGATCCGTGGTATCGGGCTGGATAGCGGCAGCACTGGGCTATTCGGGCATGTATCTGTGCTTCGCCGTGCTTCCGATTGTGTCAGCCGTAGTGTTTCTCGGATTCGCGCGGAATCGCCGGCCTCCGAACCTTACGCAGAGGGAAAAGTAACCCACCCCGAAAAGGCTAGGCGCGAAGCCCCGATTCAAGACGAGCTGATTCGAACGAACAGCTTCCGACGGTTTGCACGCCGCCTGCTTCTTTGCGGGAGGCCGAAGAAAGCCGAATCAGCAAAGCGAAAGGGCAAGCCCAACGACCAGCATCAACGCCTTTGCGCTGGCCCAAAATGCGAGAAGAGAGCCGCGTGTTGCGGCCCCCTTGCTGATTAACCTGGTATTACAGCCCCAGCGCCTTCTTCAGCGCCGAAACGCGACGGCGCGATACGGGGATCTTCTCGTCGGTGCCGTCGAGCGTCAGCAGAAGCGTTCCGCCTGAGACCGATTCGATCTCTTCGACAAGCGAAAGGTTCACGAGATAGCCGCGATGCACGCGGAAGAACCCGTGGCCGTCCAAACGCTTCTCGAGCTGAGCCAAGCTGACCGTCGAAAAATAGCGATCGGTATCGGTTTGCAGATACGCGTAATCGTCGCGCGCCATGACGAACCGGATCTTGTCGATGCCGATGAGGATTTTCTTACCGCCCTTTTCAACCGGAATGCGCTCGGAACGCTGCGCCTTCATATGAAGCGAAACGTGCTCGCGCACACGGGCGATAGCCTGCGACAGACGCTCCGTTTCAACGGGCTTCACCAGATAGTCGATCGCATTCACCTTGAATGCATCGAGTGCGAACTCGCTGTATGCCGTTACGAACACGACGGCGGGCGGGAACTTCAAGTGCTGCAGGGCTTCGGCCAGCTGAAGGCCTGTTGCCTCGGGCATGTTCACATCGAGAAACATAACATCGCACGGATATTCTTTGAGCTTTTCGATGGCCTCGCGCACGCTGGCAGCCTCGGCGACCACTTCGGTCTGTCCGAGTTCGTCCAGCAGGTACTTGAGTTCTGACCGCGCGGGCGCTTCGTCGTCTACGATCATTGCTTTTAGCATGGTGCCTCCAACTCGTGCGCTAAGGCTGATGTAACAAGCCCCATTATAGAGCAAGATCGTCCCATCTTTTGAGAATCGCATACATTGAAGAAAAGCGTCGGCAAGTAGCGTCAAAGGCGCTGCAGATCACTTTCCTACAGCGCAAACCCATACGTCTCAAGCGCGTACTTCGGCACCATGAAGCGCACTGTCTTTTCGGGGTCGACCATCTGGCACACCTTCACATCGGCCACAAGCGAGAAGAGCATGACGAGCTCGTCTTTTGCCGCGCCCGTCTTGGCGCTTACCAGCTCGACCATATCGTGCACGGCGATCGATGCGGCCTCGTCGAGCGTTTCAGCCGAAGCGATCACGCCTATTTGGGTCTCGTTTTCGATGAGCGGATTTTTCACCTGCATCTCGGGCAGAGCCGTAAGCCGCACGGTCGCCCACCCCGCAACCTCGGCACCCGAAACGCTCACTTCGCCGTCGCCCATCGTCGCGTGCATATCGCCGCATCCGAACAGCGCGCCCTCGGCCGCCACGGGGAAGTAAAGCTTCGCACCCGTTGTGATGGCGGTGTTGTCCATGTTGCCGCCGTGAGAACCGGGCGTTCCGCAGTTCACCGGCTCGCCCGCAGGAGCCACGCCGATCACGCCGATCATGGGGTTGAGCGGAATCGAAAGATTGTCGTTCCAGATGAGCTTCCCGCCCTCGATGGCGCACAGGTGAGTGCTCCACGCCTCGAACATGTCGCCGCACACGCCTTCGTCCTTGCCCGTGCACGAAACGGTTTGCCCGTCGAGTTCGATATCGAGGATTTCAACCTTAAGAGCGCCGCCCGGCTGGGCGCCCTGTACATAAATCGGGCCCGTCGCAGGGTTGATCGCATCCCAATCGATCTCGTCGAGCACGTCCTCCGCCGCGCGAATCTGATTGCCGAAGCAATCCTTCGTGCGAATGCGCACGGTCTCACCCGACTCGACCGTCATAGCCGGCTCCAAATCCCGCGCAAAGGCGAACAGCGTTTTTTCGTCGCTCAACTCTCTCATGATCAGCGTCCTTCCGTTTCGACATACACTTACGCAGCAGGCGGCGCAAGCCGCGCATGATCAGAATAGCGCTCCGAACGGGGCAAGTCACTGGCGTGTCCCGCATGCAGGGTTTGCCGGCAGCCTGAAACGCAAAGGGCGCGCCCTTCCGATTCGATTTCAGGCTGATCGGAAGCGCCCGCAGCCTTTCCGCCGTCGCTATTGGCTATCCCCAAGCGACGGGAAATCGCGGATCGCGCCGTTCTTCAGAACAAGCGTCACAACGGTTCCCCTGCCAAGCTCGCTTTCGATTTCCATATGCGTCCCCGGACCGAAATGCCCGCGAATCCTGTCGTTCACGTTCTTCACCGCAATGCCGAGCCCCTTCGAGGAATGGGGATGGAGGATGTTTTGACGAGCCTCTTCGGTCATACCGACGCCGTTGTCCTTCACGCACACAAGCACATCGTCGCCTTCGCGCGTGCCGGTCACCTCTATTTCGAGCATGCCCTCGGACGGCATGGCATGGCGTACGGCGTTTTCAACAAGCGGCTGGATCAAGAACGGGGGAACCATCATGTCCTCGACTTCCGGCTCCACGTCGACATCGATCGAAACACGGTCTTCGCCGAAGCGGGCCACCTCGAACGAGAAGTAGCGCAGGGTTTGCTCGAGTTCGCGCGCAAACAAAATCAACTCGGCCGAATCCTCGAGCGTTCGGCGATAGAACACGGCGAATTCCCGAAGCAGAATGCGCGCTTTTTCGGGGTTTGTTCGGATGAGCGACGCGATCGTGTTGATGGTATTGAACAGAAAGTGCGGGTTGATCTGGCTTTGCAGCGCCTTGAGCTCCATGCTCGTTGCAAGTTTCGTCTGCTGTTCGAGCGCGGCTGCCGCCATCTGAGTCGAAAGCAGCTTGCCGAAGCCCTCGGCGATGGATTTCTGGGTTTCGCTGATGTGATGCGGGCGGCGGTAGTAGAACTTGAGCGTTCCCTCAACATGCCCGCCCATGGCAAGCGGCACGATGATGGCGGCCTTGATGCTCGTCTCCGTGGGGAACCCGATGTCTTCAGCGGTCAAGAGGATGCGCATTTTTCCGTCTTCAAGCGTCGCATGGGTTGCATGGGTGCGAACCTCGCTGCCCGTGGGATTACGCTCCTCCTCGCTGCCTGCGTAGCCGAGGATCTGGTCTTTATCGGTTATGGCAACCGCAATCGCCGCCGTCGAAGGAAGCAGCAGCCGGCATACCTTCTGCGCCGACGATTTGTTCAGGCCTTCCTTCATGCAGGCAAGCGTCTGGCTTGCAAGCTTCAGCATCGCATCGGACTGCCGAGCCCGCACGTTGTCGGGATCCATGAGCAGCCGGATGACCACCACGAGCGAAAACGTGAACACGATGCCCGCGCCCACCATGATGCCGATGTTCTTGATAGGCATGGCGATCGACCAGAGCAAGGCGAAGCCCGAAAGCACCACGAAAGTGAACATGAGCATCTCAAGCGTGAAGAAACGGGGCAACGTCGATGATTGCCGGTTTTTTCCGGATTTCTTATTCTGGGCCATAGGGGCGTCCTCCAATACCGTGCTTGTCGGCCGCGCCCTGAGTCGACTACGCAATGATGCCCGTCTCGTTCAAAACGAGCATGATCGCCGCAACGATGAGGAAGCCGCCGAAGATGAATCTCAGTATACGCTCTGGCACCTTGCGGACAAGGCGCGCTCCGATAACCGCGCCGGGAATGGAGCCGATTGCCACCATGATGCCTGCCGTATAATTGATATTGCCGAGTATTCCCTGCTCGATGACACCGGGAATCGCAAGGATCATTACCGCGATGAGCGAGGTGCCCGAGGCCTTTTTCATAGAGATGCCGATGAGCGAAAGCATGAGGGGAACCATGATAAATCCGCCGCCTACGCCGACGTATCCCGAGGCCAGCCCTGCACCCAGGCCGATCCCGGCTCCGATCAGAAGCTGTTTGCGAGTCAGCTTGCCGTCGACGGCACCCGCCGCCTCCACTTGAACGGCCTCGGCCTCATCCGAAACCACTGGAGCCTTGGCAGGCTTCATCTTAAGCGCTTTGCGCAGCATGCTGATGGCCGAATAGCCGATGATGATCGCAGCAGCTGCCATGATCAGCCAAGGGGGAGAAACCGTCGCGAGCCATACGCCCAAAGGCGATGTGCACGCGCCGCCGATGCCCGCCGCAACGCCGAGCGAGACGATGCACGTCTTCGCGCGAATATGCGAAACCGCCCCCGAGATAGACGTAGGAATGATGGTGAACAGCGAAGTTGCGGTGGACATGATGGCGCTCATGTCGAAGGCTAGACGAAATATCGGCACCATGACGGTGCCGCCGCCGATGCCGAGCATGCCCGACAATATTCCGATGCCGATGCCAACGAGCACTGGCGCAATGTACGCTACGAAAATGTCCATCGAGTAATCGCTTCTTTCAACAGCTGCATGGTGATCTTATCTCAAAAGGGCTGCGCCGCTACAGCCCCTGCGGTTCAGAGCATGCGGCGCATCTTCGATTGTGCCACTGGCGCATTTGCGCTTCGCCCACCGTCACGGGATCGTTGCCCTTTCGGTGCTAGTCGGCGATGTTGAGGCGGATCTCCGTCGTGGATCCGGGATCGATGCCAGCCGCCGCAACGTTTGCCGGCGGAACGCTCGCCTGGCGAGAGGGCTGCTGCCCCGCTTGCGCGGCGCCGCTCGCCTGGCGGTTGGCCGCCGATTGCAGCAAGGCCGTTCGCAGTATCTTGTCGTTCTCGACACGTGCCATGAGTTCGGGCCACACGAATTGGAACTCGAAGTACTTCGAACAGTTGCGCTGCGCGTACGTCATGGCCTCACCCGTGGCCGCTTTCGCCGCCTTGCGGTACGCCTTCTTGTCGGGGCGCGCCAAGCTGCGCAAAAACGCCGTCGTGCGGATGCGGTTGCGAATGCCAGGCTCCAAGAAAGGTCCGGGATACGGCTCGAGCGAAGATGGCTTCACCTGCATGAGATCGATCTGAGTGCGACTGTATTCCATCTTGCGATACTCGTAGAGCCAACGGAAGATGTCCTGCCTGAACCGCGTTCCCTCGCTCGGGGTCTCGGGAGGCAAATGCAGAAGGCTCCACTGGTTGTCAAACCAGATGTCGGAACCGTACATACGCAGGCCGAGCAGGTAGTCGAGGTCTTCCCCGCGCGGAATCCACGGATCGAAGCTCACGCGCTTGAACGCTTCTTTATGAAGTGTCAGGCACCCCCCGCACACATGGTTCGAACGGGACAAACGAGGCCCCTGCATGGCTTTCGAGATCCATTTGTTGAACGCCTTGCCCTGCTGCCAGAAGTGGTTGTACCACTTATCCATGCTCTTCGAGAGGTAGTTGCCCTCCGAATTGAAGTAAAAGCCCGTCTTGGCAAGGATCGGAATGCCCTTCTTCGTAAGCTTCCCGATGCCGTACATCGCCTTTTGAAGAAAGCCGGCATCCTCGATGATTTCGTCATCGTCAACGAAAACCACCGCATCGAAGCCGAGCGTGTTGGCAACGACCAAACCGAGATTGCGAACCGCACCATAACCGGAAAGCCCGATTTCCTTGTTCAGGCGACCAAGGCCGAGCTGCTCCATGCGCTGCTGGATCAGCGCATGCTCGGGGGCGCCGATGACGACGATGTTGAGGCTCGGGAACTGAGAGGCTATCGCCTGTACCTTTTCGGCTGCCTGATTTTCAATCGAAGGCTCGCTGACAACAAGGATCACAATCTGCCCGAGACCCTGCACCTTCTGCAACGAATCCAAGCAACGGCCCAGTTCGCCTTGCTGGGTAAGCGGAGTCGTGTGGTCGTATGTGGCAAGGATGTTGCCGCCTTCTTTTCTGCGGCGCGCCGATATATAGGTCGGGATGACGATAACCGGATTCATTCGCTTCCTTTTAACGTTGGATATACGCAGATATTGTATCCGTTTTGCAAATCGCAACGCCGCTATTCATCGAAACAGCAGTCCGCCTCAACCTCAAGACGCGCGACGATCGTCCGCCACGGCAAACCGCTTGAGCGCTTTCAGAAGCGGCAACCCCAGCACATACACCACCAGCGCCTGTCCGATGCCCGTGGCAAACACGCCGAACACATACATGGGAAGGTAAGCGCCGTCGAGGCTGATATCGGTGAAGGGAATCGTATACCAACCGATGCCTTGAAGCAGAATCGGCAAATAAGCGGGCACGATAAGCGCGTTGGCGATCACCGGCCCCAAGAGCGCGATTTTGGGGCGGTTGCGAAACTTCCAGCACCACAGCGCGCCAAGGCACGTTGCCAAGCTTCCGAACACTACATCGAGCAGCCCGAGCGCACCCGTGCCGTTTATCGCGAGCGAGATAAGGTTGGCAACCACGCAGCCGATGGTCAGACCGGGAACGGCCGCCGGAGTCAGCACGGCGAGCACGGTAACCGCTTCGGAAATGCGGAACTGGACCGGCCCCCAGGCAAGCCCCTGCAACAGGAACATGGTGATGAGAGTTGCCGCCGCGTAGACGGCGGCGATCATGCCCGCCTGAGCGACGTAGGACGTCTTCTTGTTTCTCACGGTATTCTCCTTTTTCCTCACGGCGCATGCCGAGGGTTATGGGCAACTGATAAACCGCGAGAGCAGGGCCCATCGATGCCAACGCGGGTGCTCGACGCTGCAGCGCCCAAGCACGGTTGGATAGTATAGCAGGTAAACTCCGCTGCACCTCGGAAGCCTCCATTTGCACGAAAATTGCCAGATTCATACACCCATGCCGTCGCATCAACACAGCCTTCCGACGTCTTTTTCGATAATGCCTGTTCAAGGCCCTGCGCGTTTGCACGCTTTCGCAGAATCCACCCCTGAGAGTCCAAAGATGTATGAATCTGGCAATTTTCGTGCAAATCAGCCTTGTTCCGTCGCCGGAATTGCGACACAGCCAGCCGACCCATGGAAAGGAGCTGCGACAGGATCCATGCGACACCGAATGCCGACGATTCGACCAGCACGGAAACGATCTACGGCGCGTAGCAAGAAAGACCATGGCCGCCCCGCAACAGCGGCCCGCGCGGACGCAGCATCGCCTTGTGACGCCTCGCGCGTTCCCGGGTAAACGCACGCGCTCCCGAACATCCGGTTCGGGAGCGCGCTTGTTCGGGCAGCAGATCGTTGCCTTTCCGGTTCGCCTTCCTACTTACCGCTCAGGTATTCGTGAGCCGTGTTCGCAGCGGTGCGTGCGCTGTTGATGCCGTGGCAGCTCATCGAGCCGTTGATGTCGAGGCCGTACACGTGGTTGTACAGCATGCCGCCGTCGGCGCCGACCGCAAATAGGTTTTCGAATGCCTGATCGCGTCCCGGCTTCTTCACGCGGAACTGACGATCGGTCTTGACTCCGCCGGAGTACAGCCCCTCAAGCGCACCGCGGATGAGACCGCAGTAGAACGGAGGCGTCGAAATCTCCATCAGGTACTGGGGATCCTTACCGTAGTCGGCATCGAGGCCCTTCGCCGCATGATCGTTGTAAGTCTTCACGTTCTCGAGGAAAAGGTCCTTGTCGACGCCCATGATGTCCACGAGTTCTTCGATGGTGTCGGCCTTGTACGCATCGTCGCCCTTCTCGATCATCTCGTCCCACAGCTGAGCCGCCTCTTCGTCGCCGTCGAGCATCGTTTCGAGAATCTTCGAGTCCATGATGGTCCAGCACGTGCCGCCGTTCAAGCGCACGGGAACGTTCTGAAGTTCCATGTTGTGCGTATAAGCCGAGCACGCCTCGTCGGAGAAGCGCTCGCCATGGATGTCCACCCACAAACTCGGCCCGCCCCAGCACAGCTTGTCCCAAATCGGCCCCCAGGGTCCAGCCGAGCCGATGATGTTCGTGCAGCCGAACGCAGGAGCCCCATGCTCGATGCCGCCCGCGTTGATCGCCATGGTAACGCCGTCTCCATAGTGCCCCGGCGTACCGATGATGCGGATGTCCGTGAGATCGACGCCCTGCTTGCCCATCCGTTCGGCATCTTCACCGAAACCGCCGGTCGCAATGATGATCGCCTTCGCGTTGATCTTGATCGTATCGCCGTAGGAATCGGTTGCGTATGCACCGACCACGTTGCCCGAATCATCGAGGACGAGATCGCGACCGCGCGTTCCCAGGCGCAAGTTCACGCCGTACTCCTGCAGCTTCGCCTTCATGGCCGGGAAATAGCCCACACCTGCGGCGCCGCCTTTGTATACGAAATCGAAGCTGTATTCTGCGCGATAGCGCCCCGCCTTGTACATTTCGAGATATGCCGGATCGAGATCTTCGATAGCCTCGTACTCCACCCCGTTGTCAATGAGCCACTGCACGTTATCGGCGGCATGGCCCACCATATCGTGAACCAGCAGCGGGTTGATGGTGTACGCCTGAGATTTAACCTCGAAAGCAACCATTTCGCCAAGCGTCACATCCGCCGAATTGGGATGCAGACCGTAGGCGTTCGTGCACTCCACGCCCGTTCCGTTGCCGCCCAGCGCGGGCTGGCCTTCGATCAAGAGAACGTTATCGCCGTTCTCGCCCGCCTGCACGGCAGCGCATACGCCCGAAAGGCCTCCGCCGATAACCAGGATATCGCACGAGATCTCTTCGGTTACCTGGTTCGCCCAATCCCCTTCTTCAGGCTTCTTGTCGGCGGCAAACGCCACGCCTCCAACCGTGCTCATCGCCAAAGCCGCACCAGCAGCACCTGCACCCAGCAAGAAATTCCTTCTTGAAAGTTTAGCCATTGTATTCCCTCTTTCAATTTCACGCCGCGAATCGAATCGCAGCACCAACGGTTTTCTTAGCACCAACGGTTTTTTTCGCGGGCGACTACTTGAAATCGCCGTCTTTATAGGTGATGGTCTTCGAATCGACGACCGCTTCAAGGCTGTCGACCGTATAGGTGTTCTCGTACGTGAATTCGTGCGTCGCGCCGATTTCCGCACCCTGAACCGTCGTGATGCTTACTTGCATGGTGAGGCTTTCGATGTTGTAGCCGGTCAGCTTGCTCAGATCTTCGACGTACTCGGCGTACTTCGGATCGTCGCTGGAAATGGTGAGCGGGCTATCCGCATCCGTAACGTCCCAATCGACGAGCGCCAGTTCGTTGGCAGCCGTCTTCACAAGCGTTTTCGTGGTCATGGTCGTTTCGTCGGTTGCGGCCGCACCGCCTCCGCCCGATGAACCCGATCCGTTCGAGCCGCATGCCGCAAGCAGACCGAGCGACAGAACCGCGACAACCGCCAACGCGACAAGCATCGCCATGCGCCTGGGTGCACTACTCCGAGCTTCTTCTTTCATGATTGTTCCCTTCTCCTTGATTCCTTCCCTGTAGGCCGCACCTCGGATGCGAGGACGACGGCCTGCCCCCATTGAATGAAATTCCATCATGGGTTTCTTCATCACTTGCGGGCGTTTTTCCATAAATCACCCGTTTGTGATGAGAAGGGAGGTGAAACGGGGCGAGAAACGGACGCAGCGCTACTGATGCATGACGAGATCGATGAGCTCTTGGCGGTTGTGCACGTCGAGCTTGGTGTAGATGTGGCGCACATGGCTCTTGACGGTATTGTCGGACACGCAAAGCTGCTCGGAAATATAGGGGCCGCTTCGCCCTGCGACGAGAAAGGAGAGCACTTCCGCTTCGCGCTTCGTGAGAAAGTGCCGGTCCGCAAGCGCCGCGATCGCGCTTTCCGAAGCAGAAGGCATCGCCGGCACAGCCCGCTCTTGCGGCGCACCGCGTTCTTCCGCGGCGTCTGCGGCAAGGGCGAATTCAACCTCGAGCGCGCTCAGATCGTCGTTCACAGGATCTTTCTTTTCGGTAAAGCCGAGCATGAGCACGAGCAGCAACCCGCCGAACACGATGCAGGCCACCAAAGCCGTATTGCCCTCGCCGTACCAAGCTCCCAGCAACGTGCCCAAAAAGATCCCCAGCTGATCAACCGTATCGACAACGCAGATCGTTTTGAGGATCGACATGTTCGCCTTGCCGCTCAATATGATGATAATCGCCCAAATGACCAAATCGAAGCACGCATATCCTGCAAGGAACAACCCCTCGGGCAACAGGGAGTCGGAAGAATCGAGCATGGCGAGAGATGGCGTGGCGAAAAGCCCCAGAACCATGAGCAGGAGAGCGATTCGCAGAATGGAATAGGGACGCTGGGAATAGCGAATGTACCCCACGAGCACCGCTAAGCTGACTACGGCGCGAATTGCAAGGGAAAGGTAATCGAAGGCCCCTTCGCCTGCACCGCCGACGAACACGGTTCTGTAGTTAACGAAGCCGAACGAGCTGCACACGACCAGCAGGATGGCGAGAAAGTACGGGTTGTACCGCGCGAACCTTCTGCCGCGGTTCGAGATGGCGGCTTTTTCGCGCTTTCGGCCCTCGATGACAAGCGCGTCCACAAGCGCCCTGTTTCGCTTGCGCACCGAAAACACGGCATAGCAGCAGGAAGAGCAGAGCGGCAACAGGAAGGCGAACACCGCCGAGGGGAGCGGCTGAAGGAACATGACGAGAAGAATCGCCAGTATGTTGAACGGCAAAGCGGTGGCAATGTGCACAAGAGCGTTCGTGGTCCCTTGGCACGTGATGAGGCACCCGACGGCGAGGATGCCCATTCCCTGATACACGCCGATCAGCAAAGATCCTGCAATCAACAAGGGCAGGGATGCCGTTAGCGCGCCTGAATACACGAGAAGAGATCCGCCCGCTCCGCACACAAGAGAGCTGACCGCAAAGACATCGGCGCGAGTAACGGCCACCCGAAGCTGCGGCTGCACGGCCAGCACGCCCAACGCCACCACGCTTACCGCCAAAGAAAGCGTAAGGGGAAGCGTATCGACGGGCACCCCTGCGGCATAAAAAAGCGCAGGGCTGAAAGGAACGACGTCGAACCACGACCAGTAGAAGGACGACACCAAGAGAGCTACGGGGGATATGTTACCCGTGAATTTGTTAAGCAGCTTCTCCATGAGGGAAACTATAGCACACTGCATGACTCCAAACATCCAAGGCGTATTGGACAAGAAACAGACCTCGGGAAAGGCCCGCTCGAAGCCTCTTGCACCAGATCCGCATCCGCATCGCTGGAAACATGGGGAGCCACGAGCTTTTGCGCAAACGTTCGGCGCCTCGTCGCGTTTCTCCTTTCGCGATTGCCTCTCCCGATTGGCCCTATAAGACGAGTCCGATTACGCACCTCCCGCGGCGGCGTACCCTTCGTCGATAGCGGCGTTGCACGTCTCGTCAATGTTCGCCGCAGCTTCTTCAGGGGTGATCGAGCCGCGCAGCATATCCTGAATGCTGAGGTAGAACTGGCTGCGCACGCCGTCCCAGTTCGGCGTGTTGTTCAAGAAGTCGTACACGTTCTCGGAGTTGGCGCTGAACTCCTTGTCGAGCTCGGCGGACTCGCCGGTGCTCTCGTTGCGCTCGATAAACGACGCGCTCACCGGCGTGCCGGACAACGCGTACTGCAAGTAGGCATCGTCACTGTAGATGAAGCGCACGAAATCTTTGGCCACCTGGACGCGATCGGCGTCGTCGTTGTCAAACACGGTGAACCCTGTTAGGAACGTCGTAGCGCAACCCTTGCCATCAGGCGTGGGGAAATTCGCGGCGAACGGCTCGAAATCGGCAGCGCGCTCGGCGAGCATGGTGGTCTTATTGCCGGGGCAGATGGCAATCTGGCCGTTGTCGAAAAGATCGACAGCCGAAGCGTATTCCAGGTTCTCGCACCCCTTCGGCACCATGCCTTCTTCGTTGAGTTCGTTGAGCCAGGTAAGCGCCGCAATGCCTTCCGGCGTGTTCACCTGGAAGCGACCCTGATCGTCAAACAGGTTTAACCCATGCGAGCGCAGCAGCGACATGATGTGGGTGTCACCTTGGTTGTTTGATGCCCATAAAGCCAGGGGGAACGTCTCCCCATCGTCCATCGATTCCTTGAGGCCGGCGACGATCTCTTTGAACTCGTCGGTAGACCATTGCGCAACCGTCCCATCAGCAGGGATAAACCGTTCAAGCTCCGCATCGCGCAGAAGCTCGGGGTTCACCATCAGCGTGTTCTGCAACTGGTACAACGGAAGCACATAGGTTTTCCCGCCGTCGGAGCACTGGTCCCAGATGGATTGGTCGATGTCGGACCGCAGCCCATCGTCGATGATGTCGTCGAGCGCAGCCGCACGACCCGAGTGCACGTAGGTGGGCACGTTGAACTGCCCTCCCAACACCACGTCGACCGCTTTGTCGGTGCCGAACGATCCCAACACCGCCTCGCCTTCCTCCGGATACGGGAAGCGCGTGTAGTTGATGGTCACCTCGGCATCTTCGTAGGAAGCGCAGAACGCTTCTCCTGCTTCTTTCAGCAGGTCGATCGCTTCGGAATCGGAGTGACCGGCGTCGAAGGCAAGCGCTAACGGCGGGCATTTCACGTTGAGGGTGATCTGCTTCTTCTGTGCGGTTGGCGCCTCGGGCTGCGCGCTGCTGCAGCCGACGATCCCGCAGCACAATGCCGCGCATAGTGCCAGGCCTAACGCTTTCGTTCCTCTCATGCCAACTTCCCTTCTTCGCAATCTAGTTCGAGCCGAGCGCTTTGAGCTTTTCCAGCAGCAACGACACATCGAGCGGCTTCGTCACCACGTCGTTCATGCCGTGATCCAACGCGCGCGCAACGTCCTCTCGGAATGCGTTCGCGGTGAGCGCGATGATGGGAACGCTCTTCGCGTCCCCCCGAGAAAGCGCGCGTATGGCCGCGGCCGCCTCGTAGCCGTTCATCTCGGGCATCTGCAAGTCCATGAGCACGACGTCAAAGGCGCCTTCCTCGCTTGCCTTGAAGGCATCGAGGGCGGCGCGACCGTCGTTCGCTTCGACCACTTCGCATCCCTCGTCGGTGAGGATGTCCACGATAATCATGCGGTTCACGGCGTTGTCCTCAGCCACGAGCACATGGCGGCCCTCAAGCGTATCGGCAGGGACGGCTTCCTCGGACGCGGAAACGGGCGGCTCCTCATCGGAGACCGGCAACGGCAACGACACGGTGAACGTCGTGCCCACGCCCTCCGTGCTCTCGACGTCGATGGTGCCGCCCATGGCCTCGGCGAGTATCTTGGACAGAGCCGTGCCCAATCCGGTGCCGTTCTGCGAAGCCGCACGCTGCTCTTGTTCGAACGGCTCCCAAATGCGCGAAAGGAAGTCGGCGCTCATGCCGCACCCGGTGTCGCTCACGCGGAATTCCGTGATGGGCGCACCGCTGCCGCCCGCACGCTGCGAAACCGAGAGGGTGACGTCGCCGCCCTCGGACGTGAATTTGACCGAATTGCCCAGCAGGTTCACGATGATCTGCTTGATGCGCATCTCGTCCCCCACCACGTCGGGAGCGAAGACCCCCGCGGCGTCGATGACGAAATTGAGCGATCGGGTTTTCATCTGCGGCATCATCATGGACTCGATATCGCACATGAGCGAGGGAAGCTCGAAGGGCTTCGCGTACAGGCCCATCTGGCCGCTCTCGATTTTCGACATGTCCAACACGTCGGTGATGATGCTCTTGAGGAACGTCGCCGACGCATCGGCCTGGTCGAGGTATTCGACAAGCCGCTCGCGGTCGTCGATGTTCTGTCGCATGAGGTACTGCAGCCCCACCAAACCGTTGAGCGGCGTTCTGATTTCGTGGCTCATGTTGGCGAGGAACGTGGATTTCGCCTGCTCGGAAGCGCGTGCCACGCGCGCATCGCGCACCGAGCGCACGATGACCACCGCCACCGCCGCAACGAGCCCGCCCATGACGGCGAAGAACACGAGTGAGCGGGACAACAGCTCGTTGACCTGATCGGACGCAACCGACGAATTCACCTTGACGGCAAGGTACCAGTCGCTGTCGCGGATGGGCATGATGGACGCGTAGTAGCGCCCGTCATCGGCTTCGTACTCGATGACCGCATCTTTGCCGCCTTCGATGGAGGCGCGCATGCCGTCGTACGAGCCCGACACGAACGTGGCCCCTTCCAGCTGGTCGAAGAAGTTCTCGCCATCGTCGCTTCGATAGTATTCGCTCGCCGTCACCACGTCGCCCGAAGATTGGACGACGATGGCGACGCCCCTCCCGTCGAAGCTCTCGAACCGCAGGCCCTCTTCCATGTCCTGCACCGGGGACAGGCCGACAATGCCCTCGATGAGCTCGCCTTCGCACATCATGGGCTTCTCCAGCTTCACCGTGTACATGACGAATTCGCCCCACAGCTCGGGTTCGTTCAAATCGTAGCGCATCACCGAACGCGTTTCGGTCGAACGGTACACGTCCGCCCAGCTCTTTTTATCGAGCTCTGTGGTAAGCAAAGCGCTGTCATGGACGGCTCCGTCCGCAGCAACCAGGTAGAGCTTGGTGAACGAAGACGTCTGCGACTCGACGCTGAGCTGGTACGACAACTCACCCAGATCGTCTTCGCGCGTAGTGAGCAGGCGGTCGACGAGCGATTCGAGCGAACTCCACTGATGGTCGATCTGGTTGTAAATACTTTGCGCGTCGTGATCGGCAATCTGGCTCATGAACGACGTGGTGGTGGCGTTCACCGCCTGCGTCACGCTTTGACGGTACAGCCAATAGCCGCCGATCATCAGCAAGATTGCGAGCGCGCCGACGACTGCGTACGAGGCCACTTTGGGGAACCGAGCAAAACGCCTCGCAGGTCGAGGGCTTTCCTGATCGCTCATTGCAGGTCGCCCGCCGGGAGGATGCGACCAAGCACCCCGAGCTTTCGGCATTCTTCTTCGTCCTCGCTCCACATGACGGTGCTTCTGATCTCGCATGATCGACGTACCCCATCGGGGAACACGTAATCGACGTTCATGCTGAGCACCGAATCGCAGGGCTTCATCGCTTCAAGATACTCTCTGATGAGCATCACGCAGGGATCTTCCGACATCTCGGCAAGGGACTTCTGCTCGCCGCCCGCCATGATCTGAGGATAGCCGTACCGCGAGGCGTCGCGACCTGAAAGCAACACCGTATCGCTTTCATAGTCGTAATCGAACAGGACGCCTTCGGTCATCTCGGAGAACAGCACGAGCTTGGTGCGCTCGCGCTTGAGCAGCGATACCGTTTTGTCCGAAAGCCCCGGGCTCTTCCGCTCGATCAACTCCGAGGACAATTGGTCGACGTCGAACAGTTTGGCCGCGCTGTCGCTGCGTATCTCAATCATTTCGTTCAGATTGTCGGCTTCGTCGACGAAGCACTGCATGAGGTCGGGATTGAATGCACCGCATTCGCCACCCTTGATCATGGAGATAGCCTTCTCATGCGAGTATGCCGCTTTGTATACGCGCTCGCTCACGAGCGCATCGTATACATCCGCAAGTGCCACCGCTTGGGCGGCCACGGGTATTTGGTCGCCAACGAGACCATCGGGATACCCTTCCCCGTCCCATCGCTCGTGGTGCCAACGGCAAATCTCCCGCGCGTACTCCACCAATTCTTCCTCTTTGCCGAAATGAAGCCCCTTGAGCATTGCGTCGCCCACAGCAGAGTGCGTTTTGATGACTTCGAATTCTTCGGGAGTCAAGCGACCCGGTTTGTTGAGTATCTCTTCGGGAATGATGATTTTGCCGATATCGTGCAACGCCGCCGCATTTGAAATATTGGCGATCTTCGAAGGGGTCAGGTCGTACTCAGGGAACCTGCGCTGCATCGCCTCGAGCAGAAGTTCGGTTATGATACGAATGCGCGTGACGTGCAATCCGCTTTCGCCATTGCGAAATTCAACAATAGTACTGAGTATATCCACCATGAGCGTATTGGTCTTTTCGCGCTCGGCTACCTGATCAGCCACGAGGTCACGCAGGATACCCTGTTTCGCAAACAGGGTGATTGTGTTGCGCACGCGTTGCAACACCACCTCGGGGTCGAACGGGCGGTTCACGTAATCGACCGCACCCAGCTCGAAACCCTTGCGGATGTACGTTGACGACGTCTCGGCCGAGATGATGATAACGGGAACGTTGGCGCTCCACTGGTTGCGATGCAGCAAGGCGAGTACTTCGAAACCGTCCATGTTCGGCATGACCACATCGAGCAGCATGAGCGCGATCTGGCCTTCTTTGCGATGAAGGATGTTCAGGGCCTCAAGACCGTCGCGCGCCTCGATGACCTCGTACTCGTCGGACAGGATATCCGACAGAACCATGCGGTTCACCGCGGTGTCGTCCACAACGAGAATGGTCTGCTTTTTCGAAGCGCTCATAGAGCCGACCCATTTAGATCGGGAATCGTTGCCGCCTTTGCCGCGTCGCAGCTCATGAACCGCTCGATGTCGGCGATGCGCGTGCGCAGGCTATCGTACAGCTCACGCGCCTCGCGCTCGTCGGGCGCGCCGCCGCGCAGGCATTCCACCAGGTCGATTGCCGCATGCGCCAGCGGCTCCAACATGAGGTTCAGCGCCATGCCCTTAATGGTGTGCGCCGCGCGAAAGGCGGCTTCCCAATCCTGCCGCGACATGGCCTCGTCGAGCGTTTGAAATGCAGGGTCGCACATCGTTTGCTCAAGATACAAAGCGATGCGATCCTCTTTCCGCAGAAGGGCGAGCACATCGGAAAAATCGATGCCGAGTGCTTCGTAGACCGACTGGACGTCCATGCCCTCACCCTTTCAAAAAGCCACTTTCTCACGGCAGCTGATTTACAGCAATCGCTCCAGTATACTCCCGATCCGCAGATAAACCTCTGGAATATGGGATTCCACAGGTCAGACCATTCATTTTTCCTGTTCAAGGCCGTGATTTCCAGCCAAAGCGCGCCCGAATGCACCACACTGTAAGTTTAGGCGGCGCAAACAACTGCAATCCGAAGAAGCCCAAGCCAAAAGCTCGAGTTTTTTTCTAGTTCGAAACGATACGAGCGGGCAGAATCATGACCTCACGAAACCGAGCATGGCTCAAACGGCACCGAAGATGAAAACTACGAATACGTGATTGAAAAGGGAGTGTTTGCGCTCAACCAGAATTCCAGTCCTGAGCAGCGCAAACACTCCCTACGTTATCATGGTGGTCGGAGGGGGACTTGAACCCTCGGCACGCGGATTTTCAGTCCGCTGCTCTACCAACTGAGCTACCCGACCATATACGTATCTCAAACGTTCAGTTCGAGACGCGGGGCATTATTTTACCTGTGCGATGCGATGCGGTCAAGCTATTTCCGCAGGAACCACTCAGGATGCGGTCTTTTCGACCAAACCATTCAGGGTTTGCGCCCCATTCGTCGTCTCGAAATACGTTGCTTTGAGCGTTGCGTTCACAGCTGTCGCGCTTCCATCCGCCGCAAGTGTCGCCACCAAAGCGAAATCGGTCACATCGCAGCGGTACCTTCCGTTTTGCATCTGCTCGATTACCGAAAAGGCGTCTTCGTAAGAAGATGCCGTGAACGTGACATCTGCGATCCTTCGCACCGTCTCGCCCTCGACTTCCGGTTCGGAGAAGACGATGTTGAACGACTTCGTTTGCTCCAGAATGGTGTTGAGTTCGGCAAGCACGTTCTTGAGGTTGTCGTACACGGCAACCTCGGGCAGCCTCTCAAGGGTTCCGAGCTCGTCGAGCTCGGCTTGCATCCTGGTTCGAACCTGAGCCATCGCAAGCTGCACATCGATCTCGCTCTGCACTTCCTCAAGGGCCGCCGCGTTCGCTTCCTGGGTTTCGGCAACGTTGCGCACAACCAGAAAATAGTAGGCGGCAACAAGCAACACGATGACCAGCGCGAGAATCAAACCTTTTTCTCGCGTCGAGAATGACCTGTTCAAAATGCTAGTTTTCATCGCTTGCTCCTCCCGCCGAAGACGTTACCCCCAGAGCACCGGCAAGATCAACGCCCGACGAATCCGAAGGCGACGGGCTCTGCCCCGCCTCGTCATCGGCTTCGGCCGCCGAAGCCTCTTTGAGCACGATCTGAATCGTTGCCGCAAGAAGGGCTCCGTCTTCCTCTTGTGCAGCCGATACGGTTGCGTAGGCAACGCGCTCATCGTGATCGAGTATCCGAACCACCTCCGAAAGATATTGGAGGTCGACTCCTATGCATGAGATCGCAACGGAATTGCCCACGACCTTCACCCCTGATACGAAAGTCACGCGCATGACCGTCTCCGAGAGAAGATCGAGCAGATCGTTGCGATCCACAAGGTTCATCTCCTCTTCGGTCAACCCGTCGAGAATGTATTTCGAGTACTCCTGGTTCAACTCTATATAGCTTGCATTTTCCGCCTTGAGCGCATCGAGTTTCGCCTGAGCGGCGGTAAGGGCCTGGCTGCTTTGCATTCCCGTCGAAAGGGGATCCGCAACGGCGAACTTTACGAACAGCGCTAGCAGCACCAAAAACACAAGGAACAGAAGGATGTTGACAAGCGTGTTTCCCCGCGTAACTTCCGCTTTCATGAGGTTGATGTCGGTTTTCACGGGGTAATCGACCCTTTTGGGCGCGCCGAAAGATATCTCTTTTTGCAGGTTCATGGCTACCCCCTTCCCATCGTAGCGCCAACAGCCGCCGAGCACTGGCACGCCAAGGAGGCGCCATCCGCCGCAACAGGAAGAATGTCGGTGATGGGCTGCTGATCGAGATCGATGTATTCCGCCACCGTAGCTACCAATGGTTCGACCATCGAGCCTCCCCCGCAGGTGTAAACGGCATCGATCGACGTATCGGGATTGTTGAAGCCGTAGAAGCTCAACGCCCTTCCCACTTCAACCGCAATGGATTCGCAAACACCGCGCACAGCCTGGAGCTCCTTTTCATCGCGAAGACCCCTGCGCCGATACCCGCTCGCCGCATGCGCATCGATGCCATGCAATTCGCCAAGAGCGCGGTCGAGATCGACCATGCCGATCTCTATTGCGCGCGATACATCGTAGGCTCCGTTCGCGAAGAAATGCAGTTGCGTCGAAGCGTGCGAAAAATCGATGATGCAGCAATTCGCCTTTGCCGCAGCGTTTCCCCGAATGATGTTCTGCAGCGCCGCCGCCACCGGCAAAGCGACGACAAGCTTCATTCCCGCACGTGAGAACATCCGCGCGTAATCGGCGATAACCTGCTTCGAAGCGGCGACGGCGAGCAGATCCATCGCCTCGGGCGTGCCGTCGGGTTGCTCCTTGGTTCCCACTACGGCGTAATCGTAATAGAACTTATCCTTGCCCTGCGTGATGTAATCGCGAAACTCGTAGGGCAGGTTCATCTCCAAATCCCTTATGCTCATTGCAGGCATCTGAATGCGCCGGGTCACGCAATCCACTTGGGGGATAACGAATGCGACATGCTTCGTCATTCCCCCGGAGCGCTTTGCGCACGACTTGATGAAATCGGCCATCGCCTCAAAGCTCGTGATGCGCCCTTCGGCCATCAAGCCATCAGGAAGCTCTTCTAAAACGATCTTCTTTATGGAGTCGCCATCGCAGACCGCCATCTTAAGCGTGCTGCTGCCGATGTCTACTCCTGTATATGTTTTTCCCATACGCTCGTTTATCCGTTTCTCGCATAAGCCCCTGTGCCTGCAAGCGCCCGCGCAGGCAAGTCGGCATTACATCAGCAGTCCCACATACCACTCCATGCAGGGGGACCCTATCAAAAGCGTCAGCATCGTCGCCGCGGCAATCGCGGGTCCGAATGGTATCGCCCTTGTTCTGAAGCTTTCCAACTCCCCTGAACCGTCATCGGATTCGCCATGCACATCCGAATCCGACGGCTCGCCGGAAAGCTTCAGAACAAACGCGATCGCCAACCCGATAAAACAGGCCAGCAGCAAACTGAACAATCCCAGCGGAAGGCCGAGGAACAGCCCCGCCACGAACAACAGCTTCACATCTCCGCCGCCGAGGGAATCGCGCTTCGTCACCTGTTCGAACAACAGCGAGAACGCAAGTATCCCACCCCCGAGCAACACACCGCCCGCAACGCCATCTGCGAGCACCGCCAAAAACCCTTCGCCCAGCTGCGCCGCGAATATGGTTCCCGGCCCAAAACCCTGCGAAGGAACACTCATGAACCAAACCGTAGCCGCCCAGGTTGCCAACCCGGCTATAACGAATCCGTTGGGTATCGTGTACGTATCGGCATCGACGAGCGTGACACCGCACAGAATGCAAGCAAGCACCGCATAGGCAAGCGCCTGCACCGTAAACCCGTACTCGAGCGCAATGCTGAGGAACACAGCCGCCATGACGATTTCCACAACGACATACCGAGGCGAGATCTTGCCCTTGCAGTGTCGGCATCTTCCGCGCAGGGCAAACCACGAAACGATCGGAATCAGATCGATCGCCGTAAGCTGCGCGCCGCAAGCGGTGCAATGGCTCCGCCCTCGCAAGACGCTTTCTCCTGCAACGAGCCGCCATGCCAGGCAGTTCATGAAGCTCCCCATGCAAGCCCCCAGCACCGCAGCAAGTATCGAGAGATACGCTGCGAGTGCGGGGGCTATGTCAAACAGAGATGCGCTCATACGGTCTTCGGTAGGGTGCTAAACGCCAAGCCAGCCTTCGGCTAACCGGTTATTTTGCCATTGCCATCGGCGTATTCGATTTTGATATCGCCTTTGTCGGCATCCGTCACTCCCTTGCTGATCGTCAGCTGGTACTTGTAAACAGCCCCCGTGGGTGCCGTCCCGCTTGCATCTGGGCCGGATCCCGTCAGCTCGTTGCCGTTTCCATCGTAGTAGTATATGTACGTTACGCTACCGCTCTTGTTTCCCAACTGATAGTCGACTTTCGCCTCAGAGGTGGCAGCTCTCTGGTTCGCGCTGTCAACAGCAGCCTCCGCCCTTCCGAGAGCTCCCGTGAACAACGGGACTGCGATGGCGATGAGCACCAGCAGGATCGCCACCACGATGAGGAGCTCGGCGAGCGTAAAGCCGCCCTTCTCCTCGCGTATGCGCTTGACCATCTCTTTCATGACACTTCCTTTCTTTGCGTTCGACCAATCGATCGAACAACGTCTTTCTTCCCGGCATTTTCTACCGGACCCTCTCTATCTGCACGACGAGCCCGCATCGGCCGAAGCCGACCCAACGCTACATCGACGCATACATGGTGAACATCGGCAGGTACAGCGCAACAACGATGAAACCTGCAAAAAACGCCATCAGCACCAGCAATGCCGGTTCGAGCAAAGAAAGCGCCCGATCCGTCACGCGCTGGGTTTCCGAATCGTAGAACGCCCCGACCGTCTCGAGCGTCTCCTCGAGCTCGCCCGTCTGCTCCCCCACCGAAGCCATTTCGATCAACGTACGGGGGAAGTGATGCGCATCCCCCATGCATTCGCCGAGACTCTTACCCTCGGTGAGCCCCACTTCCATCAGGCCCACTTCGCTGGAAAGCACATGGTTGTCAAGCACGCGCGCGGTAACTTGCACGGCGCGTGGCATGGACAGTCCCGCCGCAATGAGCGTGGACATCGAATTTGCGAATTGCGCCGCACCCGAATACACCGATACGACTCCCAAAATCGGAATCCTCAGTTTGATGACCGCATACAGGGTTTTGCCGGCTTCGGTGCGACCGTAAAGCTTGCAGCCCACGATAACGAGCGCCAAAACGAGGACGACCCAGAGGATGTTCTGCTGCGTCCATGTCGAAGCGTCGATGAGAAACTGCGTGATCGCGGGCATATCCGAACCAAGCGACGAGATCATGCTCGTCATGGCCGGAATGACCATGACCATCATGACCGCAACAACCACAACCGCGATGATGAGGACGAATATGGGGTAGGTCAGCGCGCTCGCAACCTTTGCCGCGACCTTCGACCGCTTATCGTAGTACGAGTGCAGGCGGGAGAACGCTTCGGGCAGATGACCGCTTTCTTCGCCCGAGCGCACCGTCTCGATGAACATGTTCGGAAGACTGTCTCCCTTACTCTCGAGGCTATCGGCAAATCCATGGCCCGCTGCTACGTCGGAAGCCACATCGCCCAACACGCGTTTGAGGTACTTATCGGTGGTTTGCTCGGCTACAAGCGCCACAGCCCGCCCGATGGGAAGGCCCGCTTCAAGAATGATCGAGAACTGCGAGCACATGATGGCGAGGTTCTTCAGCTTTACGCGCGGCTTCGTGATGTCCATGGTAAGCAGGTTCTTGTGCTTGCGAACGAGCTTGACTTCCTGGACGATCCTGCACTGGGTCCGTGCCGCCTCCATGGCTCCGATCTCGTCGAACGCCTCAACCACGCCGGTGGTCGGCATGCCGCCGTCGGTAACTCCTCTGTAGGTGAATGTCGGCATTACAGCGTATTCTTCCTCATGTAGTCTTGGTCATGGGCGTTTTCCCTCGCCGTCTCGGCGCTGATCGCCCGGGCGCGGTAAAGGTTGATGAGCGCGTTGTCCATCGTCACGCTTCCCGCCGCCGCCGAGGTGGCAAGAGAGCTTGCGATCTGGGGCGTCTTTCCTTCGCGAATGAGATTGCGGATGGCGGGAGTCACCATCATGAGCTCGCATGCAAGAGCGCGCCCCATCCCGTCGCGACGGGGGAGCAGCTGTTGGGACAGCACGGCGACAAGGCACGTTGAGAGCTGCATGCGGATCTGGCGCTGCAAGCCCTCGGGAAACACGTCTACCATGCGGTCGATCGAATCCGCCGCCGATTTCGTATGCAGCGTCGCAAGCACCAGGTGCCCCGTTTCTGCCGCCGTCAGCGCCGTTTGGATGGTTTCGAGATCGCGCATCTCGCCGATCAGGATGATATCGGGATCTTCGCGCAACACGGCGCGCAGGGCGGCGTGGTAGCTCTCGGTATCCTGACCGATCTCTCGCTGCGAAACGATCGACTGGTCGGGCTTGTACACGTACTCGATAGGGTCTTCCATCGTGATGATGTTTTCAGCCCTCGTATGGTTGATCCGATCGATCAGCGCAGCAAGCGTTGTCGACTTGCCGCTGCCCGTTTCGCCGGTAACCACGATCAGGCCGCGCTGCATGCTTGGGAAAGCCATGACGGCAGGCGGCAACCCGAGCGTTTCAAGATCGGGAATCTCGTCGGAAAGCAGGCGCAGTGCAGCGCTCACGCTTCCTTGGGCGCGAAACAGATTGATGCGGATGCGAACCCCCGCTATCGTGCGCGCCAGGTCGAGCTCGCCGATGTCCTTCATGGCATCGTAGCGGCCACCGGCAAGATCGCGGGCAAGCAGCTCGCAATCTTCATGGGTAAGCGTCTCCTCGGTTGCCGAAACGAGGCGCCCCCCGACGCGGAATTTTACAGGCAGGCCGCACACCAGATGGATATCGGATGCGTTGACGTCATGTGCCCGACTTATAAGATCGACGATGTTCATGGCGCCCCTAATCCATCGCAGTCATCGTTTTGCGTGCTTCCTCAACGGTGGTCACTCCCGCAAGCACGAGCCGTCGAAGGCCCTGATCCATGTTTTGATGATGCCCGGTGGCCTCAATCGCATCCTGCAGGGCCTCGCGCGTCGCGCCGCCGGTGATGCGGGAGCGCAAATCGCGGTCCAGTATGAGAATCTCGAACACGCCCGTGCGTCCACGGTACCCGGTGTTGAAGCACATAGGGCAGCCCGCACCCCGATAGAATTTGGCATCGGAGGCGGCGGTCAAGCCGAGCAAGGCGAGCTCCTCTTCGTCGGGATCGTACGCCTCGCGGCAATGCGGGCATACGCAGCGAACCAGCCGCTGCGAAATGATGCCCCTTACGCCGCTCGCTATGAGGTACGGCTCCACTCCGATGTCGATGAGGCGATCGATTGTCGAAGCGGCGTCGTAGGTATGGACCGTCGAGAGCACCAGGTGACCTGTGATTGCAGATCGCATGGCGATTTCGGCAGTCTCCCCATCGCGAATCTCGCCTACCGCAACGATATCGGGATCCTGGCGCAGCACCGCTCGCAGACCCTCGGCGAACGTCATGCCCACCTTCTCGTTGATCTGCACCTGGTTCACGCCGTCGATGTTGTACTCGACGGGATCTTCGAGGGTAACGAGGTTGACCGCATCGGTATTGAGCTCGCGAATCATCGTGTACATGGTGGAACTCTTGCCCGAACCGGTGGGGCCCACGATGAGAACCATGCCGTTGCTTGCGCCGATGAGCGATCGGTATTTTGCAAGATCTTCGCCCGCAAGCCCAATGCCCTCCGCCTCGAGAAGCTTCTCGTCTTTGTCGAGCAGACGGATGACCACGGTTTCGCCGTGGATCGTGGGCAGCGTTGATATGCGAAGGTCGATGTCCTGCTTCTTGATGCGCACGTTCGCGCGGCCGTCTTGCGGTATGCGGCGCTCCGACGTGTTCATGGTTCCCATGATCTTCAGGCGGGCGATCACGCTCTGCTGCAATTCTTTCGGCACCGTAAGAATCGTGCGCATGATTCCATCGATGCGCATGCGAACGTGCATATCCGATTCGCGGGGTTCGAGATGGATGTCGCTTGCCCGCTCGGTCGCAGCGCGCTCGATAATGCTGTTCACCAACCGGACGGTCGGGGCGCTTTGCGCATCGGTGTCGTCGCCGAGCGTCGACGAGGTGAACGTTGCGGTGTCTTCGGAGGCCTTGACTTCTCGCCGCATTTCCTCGATGGCGCGGGCAGCGCCCTCGTTGCCGTACAGCGTCATGATTGCGCGCTGGATCGCATCGTTGGTCGCGACCATCGGAACCACGCGCTTGCGCGATGCCGTCTTCACCGCTTCGATGGCAAGGAAGTTGAGAGGATCGCTCATGGCCAGAAAAACCTCTTCGGGCGTAGCTTTAACCGGCACGACGCTGTACGTGCGCGCAACGTTCTTCGAAATGACCCTGCTCATCTCGGGATCGATGTCGTATTGGGAAAGGTCGATGAACTCGATGCCGAGCTGCATCTGAAGCGCCTCGATGAGCTGCGCTTCGGTGATGATGCCCTCGTCGATGAGGACCTCGCCCAAACGCCGGTTCGTTCCCTTCTGATGGGAAAGCGCCAAATCGAGCTGTTCATCGCTGATCAGCCCCGCATCGGTAAGTAAATCACCAAGCCGTTTGTATGCCATTTTCTTTATCCTGTCCACGCAACCGTCATGCTGGTCGAAGCGATGACGGAGGAGCTTCCTTGCAGGGTGACTGCAATGGTGTAATTCCAAGTATATTGATAATTATTATTGTCTTTATTCACATTAAAAGCCACATCGGATATCTGAACGGTCAGGCCATGCGACGAGGCGACGAGCACCCGCGGAAAAGGCGTGGAAACCGTTCCGTCCGCGCCCGTTTCCCTCTCCTGCAAAACAAGCGTAATGCCGCCGCCGTTCGGATCGTTTCCGATCACGACCGGTCTCTTTAACGTTGGGCTCACGAATTTGCAATCCGCTATCGTAATCGGATCCTTCGAATCCGATCCCTCGACCGAGGGAGCGAATGCAAGCTCGTCGCTCACTTCCTCAACCGCTCGGGTAAGCAGTTCGTTGGCGCGCGTCGATTCGTTCGCCACGCGATACGCGTTGAGCGCGGCATTGAGGCCGACGCCGATTACGACGCAAAGCAATCCAAGGAATACGATGCTCACGAGCTGCTCCGCCAACGTGAAGCCCCGCGTATCGCCCACGCGATCGCGCAGAGTGCGGACAAGCTTGGGCGCTATGTCGAGAACCGATCTCATCTGCCACCCATCATGCCGTTGTCGAACAGCTCATAGCGCAAAAACGCATCGTCTCCGTAGATATCGACCTTGATGCTTATCGAATCAATCGACCCGCCCGATATCGTCGCAGGAGCCGCGCTGCTCACCAGATCCTTCTTGCTCGGAACGGAAAGGGAGCTTTGAGCTTCGAACAGAGCGGCCATCCTCGTGTCGTTTTTCGAGGTAACGTTTGTTGCGGTCATCACCATCGTTGCCATGAGAGTAACGGCCATGACGCTAATGAGCAGAGCCGTGAGTATCTCGACGAGCGTATCGCCCGCAGTCGATGAGAGCTTTCTCGAAAGCGCCCGGCGAAGACGGGAGGGAAGCGGCTTTTCGCATCGTGCCATCACGAGGTTGCGCCTCCCCTCGACGAAACGGAAGCCGGATCGCTTGCCGAGGCGGCTTTTACGACGGTGTAGCCGTTCCAGTCGACGGCAATCAGCTTTCCTGCGTTATCGAAATGGGGTGTCGCCTGCACATTGACCAGCTCGTCGTAATTGCCGACGGCATCGGCTTCCGAAGCCAGCGACAGCCGCGCCACCACGTTGAGATCGGCATCGAAGGAGATTCTTGCATAGACGGTGTCGAATCCATCTACGCTGATCGTAAACGTATCGTCTATCGGAAACCCGCTGTTCTTTTTGTAGCTATCCCAAATCTTGCTTCCGTATTTATCCCATAACTCCGTCATAAGCCCATCCTCATCGGCATAGCTCATACGGTCGCTGAAATCGGGGGCTTCCGAACCTTCGGGGTACTTCCACACGACTCCCGCACCCGACAAGCAGCCGCCTAGAAAATCGGCCGCGCTCGTTACGGTATATTCGGCCTGCTGCGTTTCTTCGTACGTGATGGTCGCCTTCGTGTTCACCGATGCTGCCGTGAGCACAATCGCACCGACGACTGCGCAGACGATAAAGAATGCGAGCGCCAGAATAATCGACGAGCCCGTTGTATCGCGCAGCTTGCACGCAAGCCGCACCCTCATGGCGCTTCGGCTCGATTTCATGTTCGATGTCGGACGGGCGCCCATGCTACGCCGCCGCTTCCTGCTCGGCATCCGTCAAGCCATCGGCCTCGCTGGTCAAAGGCGCGACCTCCGGCGCATCCGAAGCGCCGTCTTCGACGGGATCGTTTTTCGGCTCTTGGGCCGCCGGTTCCTCCGATATCGCCGATACGCTCTCCACGATCTCGTTCGCAGCCGCAACCACATCGTAGGCGGCAACCGCCCCCACCTTGAGCACAACCTGGCTAAACGAGCACGTGTCATCGAAGGCGACAGTACTCCTGCCCGCCAATCCACCGAAATGCAGATCGCGTTTTCGCTTTGCATCGTATTGTTCGGGCGCGATTATCAAGTTCACCGACTCGAGCACAACGTTGCTGCATGAGCTCTCGTCGCCCGATATATCGCCGACCAGGCCTCCTATGGCAAGATCCTTTTGCTCTTTTGTTTTTATGTCGGTGCCGATATCCGCCTTTTTCACGGAGCATCGGGTGATTTCCGTATCGATGGCCTGGCCTCCGAGAGCCCCCATCTTCGGGTTTTCATCCCATCCATCCCACTGGGTGCTGTTTTTCCTCGTAGCTATCAGGTTGATCGAGCTTACTTCGCAATCCGACACGGTGCTGTTCTCCGCGCCGCCGAAGATCAAACCCCATCCTCGGATCGAAGTCGTCTGAAACACCATCTTGATGGTTGGAACGTCATCGGCATCTCCCACGATCTCGCAGCCGCTCATGTCGCAGTCTTCCATATAGCCTACGATAACCCCCACATGGGAGTAGGGGCTTTGCGTGGCCCATTCGTAAACGCCCTTGCTTCCTTCGCCGAAATCCGAGCCGCTCACCACCGCTTTGATGTTTTTGATTTGCGCCTTCGTCGTCGACGTCGAGCCATCCCCGCCCTCAACCGTCACTCCGGCGACCTTTGGAAACATGCCGCTTCCCCGACCGAGTGCGATCGGCGAATTGTTGATGACGTAATAGCTCGTCAGGCAGTACTGCACGTTTTTGACAACGTTTCCGGCTTCGCTGCCGCCATCGTAGATTCCCGTGAACACGTTGTCGAGCTTGATGCTCAGCTTGGGATCCGTCTCGGATACGTCTTTCATATCGATGGTGTGCGTTTGCGCAAAGCAGTCGCCGACGTAGGTAAGCTGAACCTTGTCAAGAAGCGATAGGGCTCCGATGAACTGCGTCGCATGCCGCACCTGCCAGGAGTTCCCTTCCGACTTGCCCCAGTTCTGCGCCTTGTTCCCGTCTATTTCGACTGCGCAGGCGAAGTTGCTGTTGATCGTATACGCATACGTCTGATCGCCGAGAGCGGGAAGCGTCAGCGTTCCCGAAAGATTGCGGGCCTTAGCTGCATTTCCCCGCGGCCGCACCTGGTACGCCCGGTAGGAAACGCCTTTGATAACCACCGTCTTCGAATCGGCGGAGATTATCATGTCGTTGCCCGAAACTTTGGGCGCCCGGCCCGTGTCCAATGCCGAGGGAACCAGCGCATAGTATCCCCAACTCGTTATGCTCGAATCGTTGGTAAGCAGGTTCTCGACCTTTCCCTGCCCGGGGGTCAAATAGCCCGAATAGCCCGTTACCTGCTCGCCCGTCGTTTCGTTTTCGCCAAATTCCAAATACATCATGCCGATGCCGGCATCGACGTATTCGGCGTACAAAGACGCTCCCATGTAATCAAGGCTTTCGTGATAGCTTCCAAGAAGCGCATCGGCCTCGAGAACAAGGGGATCTCGGCCTTTCGGGTTCGTATCGTTGGTGACCCATTGCGAAAAAACCTTCGCGAGCTTGCCTGCTTCGTCGTTGATCGCGTTGCCGTAAGGAAGCGTGGCAACGCGCGCGTCGTTCTGGAACGAGAACGGCACGTACTGGAGATCCATATCGAGCGCAATGGTTTTGCCGTCAAGCGAGGTTTTCCCGTAGAATTTCAAGACGCGGTAGAACAGATAGTCCCTTGTGGTCATCAGTTCGAAATCGGCGTTTATCTGACCGCTGCTTCTCGTCGAAGCCATGTAATACGGGTTCCCGCTGCGCGAGGGATACACCATCGCCTGCGAGTAGACGGTCTTCTCTTTCGCAGAGTAGTACCACAATGCCGCATTCGTCACTTCGTTGTCGGCGGCATTGAGCGTTGCATTGAATGCGAATGCCGGCGTTACTGCATAGTAGATGCGTATGTCCTTCGCGTTGCCCGGAAAATTGCTCCCGTTTTTTCCGAACTGCCCCGAATCCGACTTCTTCGTTAACGCCCACGAGCAGTCAGACGACGAACATCCGAACTCGTTTTCGAAGAGTCGGCGGAATTCCTTCTGCGCGGCGGCTTCCGTTCCGCGCGATCCCATCGTCAAGTTGCCCGTGAGCTCCCCGTCTATCTTCGGTATCTGTCCGAGCGAGCTCTCGTCGTGCCCGTAAGGATCGGACTGCCCCGTAATGTACTTGCGCACATCGTCGATGCTCGGCGCGGTGCGGATGTAGATCGTAATCACTTCGTTTTCAAGTCCGAGTTCCCCCAGCTTCTCGCTGAAAGATACCGGATCGATCGAAAGCGTTGTGGTTCCCGCCGTATCGGCACCGGCGCTCAGGCCGCTTATGCACGAAGACAGCGTCTCGCCGGCCGCAACCCACTTCCATTCGTTGTCAACCATGTATCCGATTCGCTGTTTCTTGCTCGTTGCAGCATCCGAGCCGACGCCGAGCCACAGCTCGTAAATCTGATATCGGTATTCGCCCGCCTCGTCAGCGGGTGCATATCCCCCCACCGCCGCTTCGATATCGACGAGATTCGCAAGCGCATCTGCAAAGCTTATCTGCCCGCCTTTGTACCGCTGGTAAGCCGCTTCTTCGTTTTCCCCGGTAAGCGTGCTGCTCGTATTTTTGATGGTGTGCTTTTCAGCGTACGATTTCAGATCGTCGAATCCGGTTACCTGGTCATCCCCGCTTTTGGGAATCTGCCTGATCTCGGGTCCTCGATACGTGCCGGTTATGCGCTCGCCGTTCGTAGCGTTCTCCCCGTTCGAGGGATCGGTTACCACAACGCGCAACATCGAAACGGGCTCGGGCCATTCGATGTAGGCGGTCGAAGAGGTTGGCGTGTAAGCCACCTGGCCGGTCTTGACGGTTGCCGTAACTTTGACCGTATCCCCGTAGGAGAATCCTTCCGCAAGGGCATTCAGGCTTTTATCGCCGGTTGCTTTGAGCATCTCGAGGTCGAACGTGTACACGTCGGCGGGCAAGGACGGATCGTCGAGAGGCGAACGGTAGCCTACCGAGTAGAGCTTCGTATCACCGCTGTTCTGGTAGGTAAGAAGGCTATCGCTTTTAGCTCCTCCCTGATACGTTCCTACATATTTGCCGCCTTGCAGCCCGGCAAAAGCGATGGTTGCCGTCGAGCCCGTCTTTTGGTTCTCGATGAGAACTTCGAGACTGGTCAACCATTCGCCATGCTTCGAAAGGTTCGTATCCTGGATGCACAGCAGACCGCTTTCCTCATCAACCCAGATGGTCGGATTGGCAAGCGCTACCGCGTTGGTTGCCCCCGCGGGCGTCCCGCCGTAGTAGCCGATGAGCGGATCGGCTTGCAGGCGCGCGCTCTGCATTCGCTTTACCGCAGAATCGCCGCCATCGATGTAGTAGGTCTGGGCAGGAGTCGCTGCGCCGAGGATCGGCTGATCTTGAAAGAAGCCCGTCTTGCCATCCGTGTAGAAAACGCCGAACACCGTTGCCGTCGAAACGCTGTACTCGATGATGAAATCGCCGTTGCGCACCTCGGAATCGATCGAGTCGGCGGGAAGAACACCGCTGCTGCGCGCCTGATCGGCGGTCATGTAGCACAAATCGTTGCTTACGGGATGGCTGTCGGTCACAGCGGAGGGCACCCCCGTGGCCGCGGGGCTTCCCGCCAGCACGCCGCCGTCGTCGAACAGGGCGAGCCACGTGCCCGACACCTTCATCGAAGTCATCTGCTGCTGGGCGGCTACGGCGATGTCGCTTGCGGCGGAATCGAGCTGCGCTATGCGCGCGGTGCGTTGGATATTGGCGATGGAGGGGGCGACCAGGGCCGCAAGAATCAAGACTATTGCAATCGACAGCAGCAGTTCAGCTAGGGTAAAACCCCGATTATTCCTATCCTGGCCAAGCATAAACCAGCAATCGTCTCCATCTCCACAAGAGCGAATTCGCTCCCTGCATACTTGATCGCTTCCGTAAACGATTAGTATACAACGTGGAATTAAGAAGACGCTAGTTTAGCTCAACTGCTCCAAAATAGCTATCGTTTCCATATGGGCTTTTTCGACATTGGGCATCAAACGGCGAGCAGACTCCAAATCGCCTGATCGGAGGGATTCGGTCACCGGATCGAGCACGGCGAAGTACGACGAGAACGAAAGGTTGCCCACCACGCCCTTGAGCGTATGGGCCACGCGAAACCCTTCCTCCGCATCGCCTGCTTCAACCGCTGCGACAAGCAGGGAGTAATGCTCGTCGTCAAGGTAGCGAAAGATGAACTTCTCGAACATGGCGGAATTGCCCCCGAAGCGGTCGACGCCGCCGCGATAGTCGATGCCGTGGGCAATCAACTCGTCGATTTGCGTTTCGTTCAACATACGACCTTTCGCCTCCCGTTCGGTCGGTTCGTTTCTCACGCGCAGCATGTGCATTGTCGAGCACATGGAATATAGAGTATACGGCCGCAGATGAAAAAGAGCCTGCAAGAGGCCCTTTTGTCAAGCATTTGTCATTCGGCTGGCAAGTAGCCGTCACGCGCGACTCGCTCGCCTGCATCCGAAGCGGCGACCGCAGATTCGCGCGTCAGCCGAAGATGAGCTCGCGCTCCTCTCCCGTCAACGCCGCGCGGGCTTGATCGCGCAGGTTATTCACTCCGATGAAGAATTGGCGCATCATGACCACCATGAGATAGCGCCCCTTCGCCGTAAGCGTCAGCTCGTTCTCATCGTCGGTCGCAAAGGCTCCGCACGCTTTCATGAACGTCATCTCAACAGGCAAGCCTCGCTCGATCGTACATCCGAAATCCTTCTCGAACTGCTTCTTGTCGAGGCGCAGACCGAACAACTGCATCATGAAGCGGTAACGCATGCGATCATGTTTCGAGAACGTGGTCTTACCCATAAGCGACATGCGCCCCGCCTCGATCGCCTTGTTGTATTCCTGCACCGAGAACGTGTTCACGTACAACGATTCGCCCAGGTAGGTGATGCCGCCGCTGCCGATGGCGGGATACTCTTCGTAATCCACCACGTATTCGTCGATCATGACGTCTTCGCCCGACTCATCGAGTTCGGCCTTGTTGAACGTCCAAGCGCTCCCATGCTTGAAGAGTGGGTTGGACCCCCCGGCAAGCGTTTCGGAAATGATCTCGTAGAACTTCCGCTCGCGCGTGTAATCCACCTTGCCGACCGTTGCTTTGAGCGAACGGGCAACCGACGGCGACGCCATGAGCGGATAGAACGTCGTCTGACTCGTGCCGCTTTCTATCACGCGCTCGAGATCGGCGCGCAGGATCGCCTCGGTCTGCGCGGGGAAGTTGAATATCATATCCACGTTCAACGAGGTGAAATACGGGCTCGCCTCGCGCACGCGCTCGAGAATTTCTTCACCGCAGCCGTATTTGTCGTAGCGATCCATCTGCTTCAGCAGGCCGTCATCGAAGCTTTGCACCCCTACGGAGAGCCGCTGCACGCGACCCTGCAGCTTATCGAGATACGACGGAATGAGGTGATTCGGGTTGGTTTCGCTCGAAACCTCTTTGATGGAAAACGTTTCTTTCGCCAGATCGATCGTATCGCACAGCTCGTCGATCATGATGGTCGGGGTACCGCCGCCCACGTACAGGCTTTCGAAATCGTACCCGAGATCCTTGAGCATGAGCATCTCTTTGCGCATGTTCTCGAAATACGGAACCGCGCGCCCTTCGTCAAAGGGAAAACGGTTGAACGAGCAGTACGGGCAGAGCCTCTCGCAGAACGGCACGTGCATGTAGAGCATATAGGGCTGGCCCGGCGCAGGCGCGGGAACGTACGCATCATTGGTCGGCTCGAGCTTAAGGTAGCTCTTCGTGCATTGACGAACAACGGTGGAAAGCATTCGTTCGGAAAGCATACGGGTTACTCCCAAGCTCCGCGCCCGGATGCCGCGCGCTTGCCGATGTCGGTTCGGTACTGCTTGCCCTCGAAGTTGATGAGATCGACCGCATCGTAAGCAGCTTCGCGCGCATCGTCGAAGCTTTCGCCGAGCGCAACCACGTTGAGCACGCGGCCACCGGCGGTGATAAGCTCGCCATCGCTGTTGAGCGCGGTGCCCGCGTGGAACACCGTCACGCCCTTGAGGTCTTCCGCCTCGTCGATGCCCAGGATGACCTTGCCTTTTTCGTATGCGCCCGGGTACCCTTCGCTTGCAAGCACAACGCAGACCGCCCAGGTATCCGACCAGCGAAGATCGATATCCTCGAAGCGCCCCTGGGCAACCGCGTACATGACCTCGACCAGATCGCTTTCAAGGCGGGGCAGCACAACCTGCGTTTCGGGATCGCCGAAACGCGCGTTGAATTCAAGGACCTTCGGCCCTTCGGGGGTCAGCATGAACCCACCGTACAGAACGCCGCGATAGTCATGTTCGAACGGCTCTTTCGCCGTCGCTGCGGCGGCAACCTCCATGATGCGCCGCATTTCGGCGAGCTCTTCATCGGTGACGATCGGCACCGGCGAATACACGCCCATACCGCCGGTGTTCGGACCGCGATCGCCGTCGAACGCACGCTTGTGATCCTGCGCGGTGGTCATGCAGAAGGCATGCCCGTTCGTAACGAACGCGAGCAGCGAGCACTCGGGGCCGGTCAGGCACTCCTCGATGAGCACCGTGGAGCCCGCATCGCCGAACGCGCCATCGAAGCAGCTGCGCACCGCATCTTCGGCAACCTCTTCGGTTTCGGCAACGAAAACGCCTTTGCCCGCAGCCAGCCCGTCTGCCTTCACGACGATGGGGGCACCCAGTTCGCGGATGTAGGCAAGAGCGGGATCAAGTTCGGTGAAGCTCGCATAGCGCGCAGTCGGGATGCCGTTGTCTTCCATGAACTGCTTGCTGTAGGTCTTGCTGCCCTCCAGGCGCGCGCCCTGCGCATCGGGGCCGAACACGGCGATGCCCGCCTCACGCAGCACATCGGCAACGCCCGCGACGAGCGGGGCTTCGGGGCCGATCACCACCATATCGATATCGTGATCGCGCGAGAACCCGAGTACGGCTGCACCCGAATCGACGTCGAGCGTGGCTATGTTCTCGGCAATCTGCGCCGTACCCCCGTTGCCGGGAGCGACGAACAGATCGTCGCAGTTCGGTGATTGAGCAAGCGCCCAGGCAATCGCGTGTTCGCGCCCGCCGCCTCCCAAAACCAAGATGTTCACTGCAAATCCTTTCCTACTGCTTTACACGAACAAATGTTTCACGTGAAACAATTCGATTACGCCTGCCAACCGCGCAGGATCGTCTGATCGCGGTCGGGGCCGACGGCGATGATCGAAATGCGCACGCCCGTGATCTCCTCGAGGTACTCCACGTATGCGCGGGCATTTTCGGGGAGCTCCTCGAACGTCTTGCATCCGGTGATATCAACGCCCTTCCAACCCGGTAGTTCCTTGTAAATGGGCTTGGCGTGGAAGAGCACGCTTTGCTGCATGGGGAAGTAATCGTAGGTTTTGCCTTCGCATTCGTAGGCGACGCATACTTTGATGGTTTCGAACGCCGAAAGCACGTCGAGCTTGGTAAGCGCCACGTCGGTCAGGCCGTTGACCTCGGCCGCGTAGCGTCCGATAACCGCATCGAACCAACCGCAGCGGCGCTTGCGACCCGTCGTCACGCCGAACTCGCCACCCACTTCGCAAAGCGTTTCGCCGACCTCGGCCTCTTCGGGCGTACCGCCGTCTTCGGCATAGCGCTGCTCGGTCGGGAAGGGGCCGCCACCCACGCGGGTAACGTAGGCCTTCTGGATACCGAGCACCTTATCGATGGCCGTAGGACCCACGCCGCTGCCCGTTGCCGCACCGCCGGCGCAGCATGAAGACGAGGTAACGTAGGGGTACGTGCCGTGATCGATGTCGAGGAGCGTTCCCTGCGCGCCTTCGAACAGGATGTTCTTGCCCGCACGGAGCGCGTCGTTCAAAAGTTGGGCCGATTCGGTCATGTGCGGTTTGAGGATGCGCGCATAGGGGAGGTATTCTTCGCAGATCTCCTCGACCGTATAGGTCGGCATGCCGTAGATCTTCTCGAGCACGGGGTTCTTCTGCGCAAGAGCGGTTTCCACCTTGAGGCGGAAGATTTTCTCGTCGAGCAGATCCTGGATGCGAATGCCTTTGCGAGCAGCCTTATCCTGATAGCAAGGGCCGATGCCGCGCTTGGTGGTTCCGATCTTGTTTTCGCCGAGGCGCTTCTCGTCGGCGCCGTCGAAATCTTTGTGGTACGGCATGATGACGTGAGCGTCGCACGAGATGAGCAGACGTTCGCACGAGATGCCCTCCGCTTCGAGCATGGCCATCTCTTTGACGAGCACACCCGGATCGATTACGACCCCGTTGCCGATGACCGGCACCGCGTTTTCGTACATGATGCCCGACGGAATGAGGTGCAGTGCAAGCTTACGATCGCCGTGAATGACCGTATGGCCTGCGTTGTTCCCCCCTTGGTAACGGACGACATAATCGTAATCGCTCGAAATCATGTCGGTGATTTTGCCTTTTCCTTCGTCGCCCCACTGGGCGCCGACGAGAACCGTACTGGGCATGTCGTTCGTTCCTTTCCTTGGCCGTTCGCGTCCGGGGTTTCCCGAACCGCTCCGGTCGTGCGTATGCGGGCCCTCGCCCGCCTTACCTCAGCAAATTCCGATTATATTACAGTTCGACCAAGTTGAGCTGCGAATCGGCATCCTGCATGAGCCTTACAATTTCCTCGTGGCACGTGAAGAGAATCACCTGCCGGCGGGCCGACAGCTCCTTCAATGCGCCAACCGCGCCGCGCCGGCGCTCTTCGTCGAAATTGACCAAGATGTCATCGGCCATGATGGGGATGGCGCGCCCCACGTTTTCCGCCGTCATGAGCAGCGCTATGCGCAGGCTCAAGTACAGCTGCTGGCAGGTTCCAAGCGACAAGTGGATGGGCTCGCGAACCGTTTTCACCCGATCTATCACCTGGAGCTTCCCTTCCTCGCTCATGCGAACCTGCACCCACGCGCCCGCCGTCATCATCGAGAGAAGGCGGCTTGCCTGCCGGTACACCTCGGGCTGGCTCTTGCTTTCCCATGCGGTGATGGCCGATTCGAGCATGTGCTTGGCAAGCAGAAGCCGCGCGAGATCCTGCTCGCTTTCTGCAAGCTGCGTATTCACTTGCTGGTATTCGAGCTTGAGCGCGTCGAAGTTCCGCAGGTGCTTCGCATGGGCGAGCTCTTGCTTGAGCTCGCCGTAGCGCCGGTTAACGTTCTCGCTCGTCTCGATAAGGCCCGAGCGCTGGTGGGATTTCTGCTCGATAAGCGTCGCAATATCGGAGAGCGGCGTGTCGACGGCGAGGCCGAGGCGTCTGTACAAGCTGCCCTTCTGGCTCTGGATGTCGGCCAAGCGATCCTCGATGGATGAGAGCTGCGCAACGAGCGCCTGCTGCTTCTGCACGAACAGCCCCGAAGCAGCGCGGGCGTCCCTCGCTTCGTCGAGCAGGGAGCGTGCGCGGCGAAGCGAACCCTGCGCGGCGCCGAGCCCCGAGCGCTCGAGGAAGGTCGTGGTCTGGATCATCTGGGCGGCAAGGCCCTCTTCGCAGGTTTCGAGCTTCTTTTTATCCTGCAGCATGATCCACTGCGCATCCTGCTTGCGCTGCGTGAGCGCCTCTTCGGTTTTCGAAGGCCTGAACAGCATGACAAGTGCGGCGCCCGCTAGGAAAAGAGCGAACACGACCAAGATGATTCCGAGCGCAGTGAACGAAAGGCTCGTGATTTCCCGCCCGTGCATGAATACGGGCACGCCTGCTATCACGAACAGCACGGGAAGGGCGACTGACAGGGCGATCTGAACATGGCGCTGCCTGCGAGCCCGGTTCTCGAGCTCCTGAAGATCGGGCGCCTCGAGAAGCGCCTCGTAGTTCGATTTCGAATCGGTGTAGTTTTCCTTCGCAAGATCGACGCTGTGCTGGCATTTGCTGCGTTCTTCGGAAAGCATATCGATGCGATCGCGCAGCGAGTGCTCTTCTGCGGGAGCTATCGACGTAAGCCCGGGGTCGATGGCCTGCTCGTGGCGACGATGGTCGGCAACGAGCTCTCGTTCCTCTTCGAGCAGCTCCTTGCGCTTGTCAAGGCTGTGCGCAAGCTCCTCATCGAGCTTCTCGAGGCTCGCCTTGCCCGCCGAAAGCGCCTCTATCTCGGCGTTGAGCTTTTGAAGCGACGCGATGAGCGCCTCGCGCTGCGGGGCAAGCTCGTGGAATTCCTTATCCTGGTGCTTGAATCGTTCGGACTCATCTCCGGCCCGGGCTATCTTCGCGCGCAGATCGTCGAGTTCGGCAGACAGCTGCGTAATGGAATGATCGATCCCCGAAGCGCGCGAGGTATACTCCGCGATGCGCCGCTGGATCTCACCGAGCGCCTGCGCCGGGGAAGCGCCCGTGCCCGAGCCAGCCGTGAGCAGCTTCGCGGTCACGTCCGTCGTGTTTCGCAGGCTGCGCAGCTCGTCGCTTGTCAGCGCGAACATGGTCTGGAACGTTTCCTTGTCGATATCGTCGAGCAGATACTCGGGGCCCTGCAAACCCTCGGCGTTCTTCACACGCACAAGCTCGATCTCTTCGTCGGTTTCCTCGTCGGCGAAAAAGATCGACCCCGCCCTCTCTGCATTGCTGGGTTTGTAAGTGTTCCTCGCCCCGCGCGCGTCTTCCCAACCGAACAGGACTCCCCCGAAAAACGCGTTCAGCGTGGTCTTGCCCGCCTCGTTTTTCCCATGGACTACGTTGAGGTGGGGCGTAAACGGACCGATCACGCGATTCGAGAACGAGCCGAAGCTCACGATTTTCATGCGGCTTACATACAGGCTGCTGATGGATCCTCCCTCGCCTGGCTCCATCCTGTGCGGTGCTTCATGCGATAACTCGTTCATCAGCGCACCTCGCCCTGCCCGAGAAGATCGAGCACCAGATTCTCCGCCTCGTCGGCAAGCTTGTCGAGCGATCGCTCGACGCTGCGGGGCACCGTGAGGTTCTTTTTCATGAACTCGTCTTGCAGATACAACAGGCTCTCTTCCGCATTCTCTTTCTGAGAATGGGCGACCTGCATGAGCACCGCCGGGAACAAGCCTTCGCCCGCGAGGGCTTTTTTATCGATCGGCATTTCCGTTCGATCGGTCAGCGTATCGCAAAAGAAGAACGCGTAGCTGTCGTTAATGCTCTTTCGCAGGTCAGCGAGCACCGAAGGCGATTCGAGAAACCGGTGCAGCTGCGTTTTGCCGACAAGCTCGATACGCACGCACATCTCTTCGCAATGCGATTTCCCGTTCACGCGGAACAGCTCGCGCATGATCTTCTCGTTCACTTCCGCGATGCTCGCGCAGTCCTCTACGTCGACGCGCATCTTCTGCCACACGACGCTCGCCGTGGGAATGAATTCGAGCTGGTTGGGAGCTCCTTCGGTCAGCGTGACCTTGAATACCCCCCGCTCTCCCGTCTCGTTGACGTCGCGCCCCTGTATGCACCCGGAAAACACGAGCATCGGGTTATCCTCTGGATACAGATAGCGCTTGTGGATATGGCCGAGCGCCCAGTAATCCATACCCGTGCGCATGAGCGCAGTCGGGTCGGTCGGGGCTTTCGTGTTGTCGAGGTTCAAGCCGGTGTGCAGCACTCCCACCGCAAACGGCGCGGCTGCGGCTTTCGTGGCTTCCTCGGCCGCCGCGCGGTTCACCCCTTCTGCGATGTCCCGATCGAACGGCCACGTTTGGTTGTAGTAACCGCGCCCGCCGAGCAGCACGAGCGGTTCGCCATCGCGTTCGTATACCTCGAAGCTCGGCTTGTCCGCCGAGAACATGAACGTGTTCGGAGGAAACGCGAAGAAATCCTGCTTCCACGACGTGAACGGATCATGGTTGCCAGTGCAGAGGTACGCCGGGATTCCCGCCCTGTCAAGTACATGCAGGCCATCGAAGAAATGAAGGTAATCGGCATACGATGCGCGGGCCGAATCGAAGATATCGCCCGCGATCACCACGAAGTCGACGTTGTTTTCCACCGCAGCTTCGATCACGCGGTCGTAGCTTTCGGGGATCGCCGACAGCAGACGGTCGGCCCAGGTGTCGGAAAGCGCGCGCAAACCTCTGAACGGAGCTCCCAAGTGCAGATCCGCAGCATGAATGAATGTGACGCGTTTAGGCATGATCCCAGTGTACCGCGAAAGTCGGCGCAGTGCGGCTACGCGTAGCCGGCCGCGCGCGAATCGTCGACAAAGTTCATGAATTTCGTAAACTCGGGATTGAACGCAAGCGGAATATCGCGCGTGGGGCCGTTACGGTGCTTGGCGACGATCAGCTCGGCAGTACCCAAGTCGGGGCGATCGTCGCTTTCGGCTTCGATCTCATCCATGCTTCGGTCGATGAACGCAACGATGTCGGCGTCCTGTTCGATCGAGCCCGATTCGCGGAGGTCGGAAAGCATGGGGCGTTTCTTGCCGCGCATTTCGACGGCACGCGAAAGCTGCGAGAGCGCCACGACCGGCATATCCATTTCCTTCGCGAGAACCTTGAGGCCACGGGATATCTCGCCGACCTCGACGGCGCGGTTGCCGTCGCGACGCGTTTGGGGCGGCTGCATAAGCTGCAAGTAGTCGACCACGATCATGCCCTGCTTCTTGTCGCGCAGCTCGCGGCGGGCTTTCGCGCGCAGCTCGAGGATGGAGAGCGCCGGAGTATCGTCGATGTAGAGATCGAGGTTCGCAAGCGTGCCGCATGCATCGGCGATGGCGGCCCAATCGCTTTCCTGGAGCTGGCCGCTGCGTACCCGCGACAGGCTCACGCGCGCCTCCGAGCACAAGATTCTCTGCACGAGCTGGGATGCGCTCATTTCCAGGGAAAGAAACGCGACCGTGGTTCCCTCTTTGGCCGAATTGACCGCAAGGTTCAGCGCGAACGATGTTTTGCCGACGCCGGGACGGGCGGCAAGGATAACGAGATCGCCGCCGCGGAATCCATGGAACAGATCATCGACGTCCTTGAAACCCGAGGGAACACCCGCCATGTGCGATTGACGGCTCGCAAGTTCCGATATTTCCTCGAACGCATCGTTCAAGAGCGTGTCCATTTTCTGAAACGCTGATGAGACGCGCTTTTCGGTAACCTTGAACAGCGTTTTCTCGGCTTCCTCGACCACGACGTCAAGATCGTCGGGAGCGTCGTAGGCAAGCGCGTTGATTTCCGCCGAAGCGTAGATGAGTTCGCGAAGAATGGCCGTGCGCTTCACGATTTCAGCATGGTTTTGCCAATTCGTCAGGGCAAACGTATTATCGCCCAGTTCGACGAGGTACGCCTTTCCACCGACCGCCTCAAGCTGCCCCGCCGCATTCAGATGATCGGCAAGCGATATCTGGTCGATGGGGATATGGCGCACGTACAGATCGAGGATTGCCTCGAAGATGCGCTGATGCGCGGGGCGGAAAAAGCTGTCGGGATTGAGCTTGGTCGCAATTTCCTCGACCGCTTCCTGGTTGAGCATGCACGCGGCAAGCACCGACTTCTCGGCTTCGATGTTTTGGGGAAGCGATTTGCGTTTCTGCTCGACGCTCGTCTCTTCCGGTGCAAAATCGGGATTATGGTAGGAGCCTGGTCCGCTAGCCGGCATGCCCATCCTTCCACTCGTGTCCTCGCCTGTCGGCATCAGTATAGTACACTATAAAAACCGCAGTTCACCAAGGTATTTTCGTGTGGTAAAACCATGGTTTCGGTTATCCACAGCACAAGCCTTTCCCCAGGCATTTCCCACCTGCCGCGAAAGCGGTTTTCCACATTTTCCACCGCACCATGCTGTGGAAAAAAATTCCGATGAACGGAAAACCGCTGGCATATCTCGCGCGGTTGCTTCGAAACGACAACTGCGATTCCACCTGTTTCCAAGCTCTTCCTCTCGTCGCCCGCACATGCAGAGGGGCCGCATCATACGCGATGCGGCCCCTCGTCGGCTCAACGGTCGATTACTCGAACGCCAACCGGGTTACTGCTTGTCCTCGGCCTCGATGAACTCGGCGGCCGTTTCAGCTGCTTCGGATGCAGCCTGGGCATCGCCAGCCGCATCGGCGGCCTCGATGCTTGCAGCGGCTTCTTCGACGATGGCGTCTTCGATGGCCTTGAGCTCTTCGCGAGCCTCGGCATCCTCGGCGGCCTCAACCGCTTCGGCTGCTTCCTCGGAAGGAATCTCTTCGCCAGCGGCGCCGACGAACAGCTTCAGCGTTGCCTTGATATCGCGGTACAGCGAAATGACAACCTCGTGCTCGCCTGCGGTCTTGATGGGGGTCTTGAGGTCGATGCGCTTTTTATCGACATCGAGTCCGAGACCCTCTTTGATGGCCTCGGCGATCATGACCGACGTGACCGAGCCGAACAGCTGGCCTTCTTCGCCAACCTTCGCCTCGACCTTAACGACGTTGCCCTCAAGGGCCTCCTTGAACTTGGAGGCGCCGCCAAGACGGGTTTCCTCGCGCAGTTCGATGTTGTGCTTGCGCTGCTCGAGCTGCTTCAGGTTGCCCTTCGTAGCCGGAATAGCGATCTTCTGAGGATACAGGTAGTTGTTGGCGAAACCGGCAGCGACTTCGATCACGTCGCCTTCGCCTCCCCTGCCTTTCAGTTCTTGAAGCAAAATAACTTTCATCAGTTACCCCCTTGCCTAGCGGTTGCGGCGGTCGCCACGACCACTGACGGCAGGAACCGCGTACGGCATCAAAGCCATCTCTCTCGCGCGCTTTACGGCGGCGGCGATATCGCGCTGGTGCTGGGTGCACGCACCGGTAACGCGACGAGGCTTGATCTTTCCGCGGTCAGTTACATATTTACGCAGCATCTGTGTATCTTTGTAATCGATGTACTGAGCATCTTCCTTGCAGAATTGGCAGTACTTACGACGAGGCTGCTTTGCGTAATCAGACATTTTACTAACCTCTTTCGTACCTACTAGAACGGGATGTCTTCATCATAGACCGAAGAAGAGGCGTCGGGCATCGGGGCTGCTGCCGCCGGAGCGGGCGCATATCCCCCCGAGGAGGGCTGGGAACCGTAAGATTGTCCGCCACCATCGCGGCTCGACATGAATTCGAGCTCGTCGACGATCACTTCGATCTTGGAGCGCTTCTGCCCCTCGCGTTCCCACTGGCTCCACCGAAGCTTGCCCTCGATGGCGACCTTGGTTCCCTTCGAAAGGAACCTCGAAAGGCTTTCCGCCCTCGCACCGAACATGGTGCAGTCGATGAAGTTCGGATAGTCTTCCCATTCGCCGGTCTGCTGGTTCTTGCGGCGGTCGTTGACCGCAACGCCGAAACCGAGGACCGGAAGGCCGCTGGCCGTGGAACGCAATTCGGGATCGCGCGTCAGGTTGCCGCTGATTATCACTCGGTTGATGCTCATGTTCTTCCACCTCTTCTCATGCTTGACGGCGCTTTTATCGCCGCCCGTGTCATTCGCTCACTTAGTCGCGATCCGTACGCTTGACGATCATATGACGCACGATTGCGTCGGTAATACGCAGCACACGATCCAATTCCGCGATGTTCTCGGGTTTAGCATGGAAATCGATCAGGGTGTAATCACCGTCGGTCAAACCGTTGATCTCATAGGCGAGTTTGCGCTTTCCCCACTCGTCCACGTTATCGATGGCACCTTCGCCTGCGGCGATGGCGGTTTCAACGCGTTTCATGGTTGCAGCACGGGTTTCTTCGTCGATTGACGGAGACACAAAAAACAACAATTCATAAGCCTTCATCAGCTCACCTCCTCTGGACTTTACGGCTTCGGGGCTGTTGAAGGCACGTACCCGAAGCAGGATTAGCTTGCCTATTCTAGCAGAGGGGTTTTGCCCCCGCAAGGAATTTTCTGCACTCGGTCTGCGCTCTTCCACGCTTCGAACACACTTGGTACGCCGCATCGTCCATGCCTGTCCTCCGAACGTGTCGGAATCATAACGCGTTTCAGCCTCCCATCCGGTCTGAAAAACGCGATGCTCGACAGATGCATGAGCGCACTCGGGCGGATGGAAACCTTACCGGTTTCGGAAGCGAAGCCGACGCGAATGCCGCGCGATCCGCTATCGCGAAGGAATCAGAAAGGGGTCTGAACAGACCGATACCCGCATGGGGTGCGGGTATCGGGTTCATCGCAGAGCCTGAAAGGCATTGTGCTCTCGAAACGAAAAGGAGAGCCGGCGGATTCGAAATCTTGCGGCGGCGCAGGCGTAAGAGGCTATTCCTCTTCCGCAACCTCTTCTTCGTCAAACTCGTCGTCGAGGTATTTCTCGTCGATCTCTTCTTCGTCGTATTCCGCGGCATCCTTCAGCTTCGCCATGAAGTTCGGAGCGGCGCCGATGTAGGCCGGATCGCTTTCGAAGACGGGCTTGTCGTCGACGATGTTGTAAACATATCCGATCGCATAGCCTTCATCATCGCCGGGGACTCCGCCCTCGGCGATGATGGCGTCTTGCGTACCTGCATCGGTTTCCACGTAACCGTCGTAGCAGAATCCGTACGCTTCGGCTCCTCGCGCACCCTCGACGGTGTGGCGCGCGAAGGCGAAGCACTCTTCGGCCGAGTCTCCCGGATGGCTTTCAATGAACAGGTTTTCCTTAACGACGAGCGTCGTGAACGGCACGACGTCGGCTCCCTGGCTCATCTTCTCTTTTGCCTCGTCGAGTGCGAAGAGCAAAACCTTCTCGAGAATCTCGGGAATTTCGGGAACCTCGGTTTCGCCGCTTTCAACAACGCGATCTACCATGTGCGTCCTCGTATCGGTCATCGTCTCCTCCCGGAGACTTTCGAACTGTATGCTTGTTGCCGATATTATGCCACAGAGCACGACCGCCGACGGGACGGTTGGGCGACTGCGCAAGGTAAACAGGCGGGCGCCGAGGTTTTGCCTTATTCCGTTTCCTCCTAGTCGATCTCGGCTTTGAGAATGCCCACGTTCGGACTGTTCGGAAAATCCATCTCCTCACCGGGATTCGCAGGGGGATTCGCCTCGCTGGTTATCCTGATTTCAACGATATCGCGGATGAAGTAGTTGGCGGGCGTGCGCGTCATCCACAGCTGGTTGTTGCCGCCAACCGAAGCCGAAAGGTCCTCGTCGTTGATCTCGTAAGAAATCACGCCGTGCCTGCCCACCACATAGCCAAGCGGCATCGCAAGCTCGGTCCCGTCGCTCGAAACGAACGTCAGGGTGTTGACTCCCGAGCGGGCTTCGGCACGATCAAGCAGGTAGGAAACCGGGATGCCCTTGACGTCGGCCGTGATGATCGCGGCGCCGTCGGCGGGATTTCCCCCGCACGTGCATGTCATAACCTGCTTCACGCTGCTTTCGGAGGCAAGATCGTCAACTGCAGCCGTAAACGCCTGATCGACATCGCCCGATACCGCAATTTTCCACTCAAGCGGGTTGCTCACGGCAAAATCGTCGGTCGCATTGCACAGCGCCGCGGTCGCACGCTGGAACACGTCTCTGATGATGCTGTTCGGGGTGATCGTGGTCTGATCGTAGGCGAACGCCCCCTCGGCAGCATCGGCTTCAGCGGCTGCCGAGGCGCTCGCAGCAGCGCTTTCCACAGCAGCTGGCGTCGCCGCGCCCGTGGTGCCATCCGTTTCCTGTGCGGGTTCTTCGGCAAAAGCCGTTCCTGCTCCGCCGAGCACCAGGGATGCAGCCATGGTGCCGGCAAGAATGTTTCTCTTATAGTCTTGCATGCTCGTATCTCCGATCTACTTTACATGGAAAATGAAGTTGGTATCGCGCGAGCAGACCCGATCCTCGCCGTTGGGCTGCGTGCTCGTCGTGCGCACCTTGAGCAGATAGCTTCCCGCTTCTTGCGGCGTGTACTTCAGTCTCCAGTAGGTCCATCGGGTCGGATCGTTGTCGGGGGTCTCAACCGTCGTCCACGTCTTACCGTGATCAAGGGAATACTCGATCTTCGAAATCGGCTCATCATACGCATCGGCGTAACCTTCGAGCGTGATTTCCTTGCCGGCCTGCCCGTCGAGAACAACGCCGTCGGGATAGTTGAGGATCGCGCTGTTGGGCTTGCCCTGCATCTTGCCGGTGTCGGGGTCGAGCGGCGTGCCCACCCCTTCTTCCTCATCGGAATCGTCCGCTTCGGCGGTTACGAAGCTGATGGACTGAATCGCCTTGATGTAGGAAGCTGCCGAATTGCGCGGCACCGCCAATGTAACCGGATATCCCTGATGCGCGGGAAGCGGCTCTCCGTTGATCTCGGTAACGAGCAGGCAATCCTCGTAGTTGATCTCCTTGAAACCAGGGGAAACCATGTTATAGCCGTCTTCGGAGGTGCACTTGATGTTCGTAACCGTCGAAGCGGGCTTCACGTAGTCGATGATGTCCTTCATCGAAACGCCGGTCAGCTCTGCTTGGTAGATCCAGGCATTGCCCGTTGCGTTTTCAATGCAGCCCTGCTTCTGAACAGAGCTCTTGGTGCCGAACTTCTCAACGAGCTCGGTAACCGTCATCTCGATGGGGTTCTCCACTTCGCCGTCGATGACGAGCGTCCAGGCGTCCGCTACCGCAGGATCGGTATCGGTGCGCCACTCGGAAGGCTCGTTGTTGAGCGATTCGAAGAACAGCTGGCTGTTTTCCGAGATGGTGTCCTGATCGTATGTGACGTCGAGGTTGGCTTCCTCTGCCTTTACATCGGTGATTCCCTTGTACAGGTCATACTTCGCGTAATCCCACAGGTTGAACTTGCCATCGGAATCGATGTAGTGGCACGAATCGCAGCTGCCGTCCATCGCCGTGAACTGAGGATTGCTGTTATGGATGCCATGGAGCGTTTCCACGAGCTGAATGTTTCCGAACCCCGCATTGCGATGGCAACCGAGGCAGTTTGCGATCGTCACCTGCGTGGGATAGCCCATCGCATACACGTTGTGCTTGGTGTCGAGGCTCATCACCACGTCTTCGATCGACTCGTGGCAGGCAAGACATCCGCGATCGTCGGCATCGAGATAGCTGATGTTCCAACCCTTCGGATCGGACGGAACAGGTTGGTAGGTAAACCCGAATTGGTCGGTATAGGTTTCGGGAGTATTGCGTTCTGCATTGGCAGCAACTTTATCGGCGTACTTGAGTTTTTCGGCATACTCCGCGTAATTCTCGAGATAGGTCCCTCCGTCTTCGGCGTATCCGATGTTATTCCCTATGCGCCCGAAACTATCGTAGTTTATCGGCGACGAGCTTTCCGCAGCATCGTCGCTTCCGTCTGCTTTCGTTTCGCTTGGCGCGCATGCGGCCAAAAGGCCGAGTGCGAGCACCAGGCACACCGAAAGCACAGTCAGTCTTTGCTTGGCTTTCATTCGCTTCCTCCTAAATCGTCTTGCTTGCCGAGGTGATCTGGCATGATTCCCCTGAGTCGATTGTAAGAAAAAACAAGTTCTGTCCATAGTCGCGCCGAATTGCAGAGCACCCCATTTTTTGCGCAGGTCGCACCCGCGCGCAGGCGAGGGTATTTATCCTATTTGGCGAATGATCGGCTTTGCTACAATACGTTCAGCTGAAAGCGAATGCGGGGAAGGCATTCAGCATAGGGAATCTGCGAGGCATTGCAGCCTTGGCGCAAGCGGGAGGCGACATGAGGGTAAAGGGACAAAAAGGATGCAATGACGAGACGTCTATCGTCTTCATGTCCGCGCTGCACCAGCGAGTCGATTTCACACGCTATCTCGACCAAGGAACCGTGGTCAAGCTTTTTGTAGACGAAAAAATCGATGCCGTGTGCGAGGGCGAGGATGACATCTATCTGTACTTCGTGAAGTCGGGAGCACTCGAAGCAGGCTTGATGCGCGGCGCCGATTCGTACACGGTGTTCTACGTGAGAGGGGAAGGCGATGCCGTCATCTGCAGCCGACAGGGATTCTTATCGTTCGGCGCCAACCGCTTCACGTTGAAAGCCGTCAGAAACACCGTGCTCGTTGGGTTCACGTACCGCCAGACCATGGAATTCATACGGAAGGACGAAGCGTTTCTCGAAGATTACCTGTACGTTTCGCATATGAACATGGCCCAGATGGGACATCGCCTCGATACGACCGCCCACCAATCGAGCAGCCAGCGCATTCTTCTCTGGCTCGAAAAGCTCTGCGAGGCGAACGCGCCCGAATCCGATGGCGTCTACCGGATTCCCTGCAACCTCACCATCGACGAACTTTCGGGTTTGCTGCTGATCCATTACGCCACCTGCAACAAACTGCTTAAATCCCTCAAGGAGCGCGGTGTTGTGCGAAAAACGAGGACCCACCTTGAAATTCTCGATCGCCCTCGCCTCAAAGAACTGCTCATGGATGAGAACCCGGTGCTGTATTAAGAAAGCAAGCGGCTTTTCAGGAACGCCTGCGCACGCCCGCATCGGCCCTTCGGTACCATGAGCGCGCCCGGCGAATGATACAATGATGCGAACTTTCCATTGAGGTGAGGGAATCTCGAAACGGCGATACCGCGATGCGTCAAGCAACAGGCTTCCCTGGCGGTTGGTTTCGCGCGGGCAGCCGCAGGATCGCAACGGAGGAGATGTGGAACAAGCAAACCGCACAACCAACGCAGCACGGCAGCCTACGGCAAATCGCTATCCGATTGCCGTTATCGGGTTCGTCTGCCTGTACGCCGTATGCGTTTCGTTTTTCTATTCCAGTTGGCTCATCGGTCGGCCGGACTTTTCTCCCGCAACGTTCGACAACGTGCTCAACCCCTCGATACTTGCAGCTTCGCTGCTGCTTTCGCTTCTGGTAAGTTCGAGGCTGCCCCTTCGGCGCACGGTCTATCTTACGATCGGCTATGGCGGGTTCGCCTTTGCTTTGGGAAGCGCGTTTTTCGCCGCAACGACGGATCTCGACCCTACCGTGATCGCCGCGTCGGCTGCGGCGGCCGGCCTGGGCATGGGGCTCGTCATGCCGTTTTACTTCGAAGCGTTTTCCCGCTATTCGCCCCGCCGCGTTGCCGCGGCATTCGGCATCATGTCTCTCGGGGGCATGGCGATCAACATGCTGCTCGGCTTCGCTCCCGCCGCCGCATCGCTTGCGTTGCATGTGGCTCTGCTGGCAGCGTCGGCGGTCTGTCTTGCGTTTGCGTATCACGCAGAACAGCCGCGGCGCGACGGCGATAAGACCTCCCGACGCGCGCCCTCGTCCCACGCGATCCTCACGAAGAACGATTTCCTCGATGTGTTTCTCGTATCGGGCGTGTGCACGTTCGCCCTGTCCATCGTGTACGGCATCATCGACACCGCGGCTGCGGGCACCGGCTCCTCGCCCGCCGAGTCCATCCTCATATCGCAATTCGGCGGCATTGCGGCGGCCGTCATCTTCCTCGCTTACTTCGGCCTGCGGGCAAAGCCTGCAACCTCGCTGCTCTTTAACGTGGTTTTCGGCGTTCTGGCAACCGGCATATTGTTTCTCCCCTTCCTCTCGAGCGACTACGCCGTATCGCTCAACATACTTGCCGCCGCTGGATGGAAGCTTGTTCTGCTCTCGCTGTTCTATCTCGTAGTCGTCACGTACGCGCGAAGCCGCACGAAGCTGATCGTCGGCATCTCGCTTGCCTACGCGCTGCCTCGCTTCGGGTTGTTCGTCGGGCAAAACGTCGCACAGCTGCTTGGCGTGGGAAGCACGACCGATTTCGTGCGAACCACGGCGGTTGCGTTCTTCCTTTTGTATCTTATCCTCATGGTCATCTGGATGGTGAACTCACATGAACGGAAGCGGGCGGAATCGCAAGCCCGCGCCGCCGACGAACTGCTGGGACGCTTCGAACAGGAGCAGGAAAACGTGCGAAAGCTGCGGTGCGGCGATCTGGCCGCCGAGCACGGGCTGACCAACCGCGAGGGAGATATTCTCTACCTCTTAGCCCAAGGGCGCGATCTCACGTTTATCTGCGAGACGTTGTTTTTATCGAAAAACACTGTGAAGAGCTACCAGAAGACCATCTATTCCAAACTGGGAGTTCACAGCAAGCAGGAGATCATCGACCTCGTCTCCTCCGACAACTCATCGCATAACGCCTGATCGTGCACCCCACCTCAAGGGGGGTTTTGCAGCTACCCGCATCAGGTGGGGTGTAAATCCGATCCCGCTTGCCTACTCTGGGCCTCAACGGATGACGCGTTCGAGCGCATCCGAGCAACGAACAAGAGAACCGCAACAGAGGAGGCATCTATGGGGAGCACGAAATCACATTCTACGGGAGTATCCCGGCGCTCGTTCATAACCGGAGCGGCCGCTGCAAGCGTGCTGGCCGGACTGAGCTTGGCAGGCTGCGCGCCGCAAGGGGAACAAACCGCATCGGCCGCCGGAAACGGAACGAATACGAAATGGGACGAGGAGTGCGACGTCCTGGTCGTAGGAAGCGGATACACCGGCCTCGCCGCCGCCCTTGAAGCGAAAAACGCCGGCGCGGACGTTAAAATCATCGAGAAGACCGCGCGCGTAGGCGGCAATTCGGCCCTTGCCGCCGGCGATTTCGCCGTATGCAATTCCAGCGTTCAGGAGCGCGAAGGCGTGCAGGACTCCGTCGAGCAGTATGTGGACGACATGATGGTAGCGGGCCTTTACCTTAACGATAAGGAAAAGTGCCGCGTTATCGCCGAAAAATCGAACGAGACGTGGGAGTGGACCATCGAAATGGGCGCTACCTGGGCGAAAAACGACGACGGCGACTATTTCCTCTACCCGTATGGCGGCCACACCGTTATGCGCTCCATAGCGCAGGGCGAGGGCGGCGAAGCGAACGTCACGGGCCCGTTCGCCGAAAAGCTCAAGGAAATGGGCGTCGAAGTTGAGACGAAGCGCATGCTTACAGAACTGGTGAAGGACGAAAACGGACGCGTGATCGGCGCGATCGTGCACGACAAGCCGAGCGGAAACGATACGGAAAGCGGCACGCCCGTCGCCATCAAAGCGAACAAAGCCGTCGTGTTGGCAGCAGGCGGGTTCGGCCGCGACCTCGATTTTCGCCAGGCGCAAGACCCACGGCTCGACGATACGGTCGACTGCACGAACCAAGAGGGCGCCACGGCCGAAAGCCTGCGCGCTTCGGTTGCCGCCGGAGCCATGGCGGTGCACACCGACTGGATTCAGCTGCTCCCCTTCATGAGCCCCGACGAGCAGGGCTACGGCGTTGCCGCCTTCTACACCGACGGGCAAGCGAGCTACGCTCCCACGCTCGACGTTGCCACCGGCAAGCGCATCGTCAACGAGCTGACCGACCGCAAGCGCTATGCGGATGCCATTCTGGAAACCGGCCAGCCCTGCGTCCAGATCACCTGCAAAAAAGCGCTTTACGACGGGGGAAGCGGCCTTGAAAGCGCCATCAAAGCAGGCATCACGACCGAATTCGCTTCGATCGAGGAAGCAGCCGAACACTACGGCATGCCGGTTGATGCCGTAAAGGAAGAGATCGCCCGCTACAACACGTTCGTGACGAACAAGGTTGACGAAGACTTCGGCAAGCCCATCCCCGACGATGCCCAAACCATCGACGAAGCCCCGTTCTACGGCGTGCGTCTGTGGCCGAAGGTGCATCACTGCATGGGCGGCGTGAAGACCGACGTGGACTGTCGCGTGCTCGATATGAACCTTCAGGTCATTCCCGGCCTGTACGCTGCAGGCGAAGCAGTTGGCGGAATCCACGGCGCATGCCGCCTGGGATCATGTGCTACGGCCGACTGCCTGGTAAACGGCCGCATCGCGGGGCAAAATGCCGCGAACGAGCAGACGGTGTAGCCTCATCCGATCGGTTATCAAGTTTCTTTTCCGCACGCAACGAAGCGGGAGCCGAACGGCTCCCGCTTCGCCTATCTTCGCCCTCCTTCGGCAGTCGGTGCGGCGCGGGCCTTAGCTTCGGCGTCGCCGGAAGCCGTGCAGCCCACTCGCCGCTGCGCATGCTACCGAAATTACAGCCAACGCAGCGCACACCGCAGCCGCCTGGCCCATAGAATCGTTGGTCTTCGTCAGACCGGGCAACCCCGACTCGTTCGTAACCACGATGGTTGCACCGTCGGTGTCGATTTCGTAGCCCTCGGGCGAATCGCTTGCAAGGCTTACCGTTCCGTCAGCCGCCACGGTAAACGCCGCCGTGCCCTCGATTCGCTGATATCCTTCGGGAGCTTCGGTTTCCCTCAGCAGATACTCCGATCCCGCAACGAGGTTCGCTTTTCCGAGGATCGCCGTGCCGCTTTCACCGACGGCGATGACCTTTGCTTCAGCCGTTCCATCGGCAAACCAATATCCTTCTGCGGGCACGAGTTCGAACTCGGCGCCGGCAAGCGGCTCGCCCTGCGCATCGATCTTTCTGATGGCGGCTTCGATGGGAGCATCGGTCGCCGCGATGGCTACTCCCCCATCAACAAGAGAGTAGCCCAAAGGCGCGGCGCCGAGCACCTGCAGCGAACCGTCGGCATTCACTCCGAAAGTCAAACTGCCGGAAATGAGTTCATACCCCGCAGGGGCCTTCGTCTCGGTGACGGTGTATACGTCCCCGACGACAAGGGCACCCTCAAGGGTTTCGGTAGAGCCGTCTTCGCCGGATACAAGCGTGTGCGCGTGGGCGCCGTCGGCGAACGAAGATGCGGCGGCGGGCGCAATAACGAACTCGGCTCCCGCAAGCGGGGCTCCATCGGATGCAGCCTTGGCCATGCGCATGGACGTCGGTTCGTTTACCACCGATATGGAGATGCTCCCATCGCCTATCAGATACGCCGCGGGCACTTCGCCTTCGGCCACGATGGTGCCATCCGTCAGCACGTTGAACGACAGCGTATCGGCCAGCTGCTTGTACCCCGCAGGGGCCTTGGTCTCGGCCAGCGTGTACGAAACCCCCGCAACGAAGCCGCGAAGAGCAGCTGTTCCGTCCTCGTCGGTGACCGCCCGAATCTCATGGCTGCCGTCGGCGGCAAGGGCGGTGAATTCCGCGCCCGCGAGCGGGGCGCCCTCATCGTCGGTCTTGCGGATCGTGATCTCCGTTTCCACGTTAGTCGCCTTGATCACGGCGATCCCGCCTTCGGCAAGGGCTGCAAACGTACCGTTTCCACCCACTGCGCCGGACGTCATGGCAGCGACGCCGCGTTCGTCCACCGTGAACGTAGCGCGCCCGGCAAGCTCGTATCCGGCGGGTGCCTGCACCTCTTCAATGGCGTATTCTTCACCTGCTTTAAGCTGGCCTGATTCTATTTCGGCATATCCGTCATCTTTCGTGGTAACCGTTTTCTCGGTGCTGCCGTCCACGAATGCGCCTGTAATCTTGAATACGGCTCCCGCTAGCGGCGTGGCGCCGTCCGCCTCGTCAACCTTGAATATGCGCGCTTCTATGGCCGGGTCCTTGGCCGTTACCGTAACCGTATTGCCCTCGACTTCCATCCCGTAAGACAGGGAAGCCCCCCCGTCGAACGTCACCGTACCGTCCTCGGAAACGGTGAACGTGGCCTTGCCCGGAATCTTCTCGTATCCGTCGGGCACGGCGGTTTCGGCAATCGTGTAGGTGTTGCCCACCACGACGTTTTTGATGACGTAGGTATCCGCCTTCGTAAGGGCGATTGCATGGGTCGTCGGAACGCCGCTTGCGGAATCGGAGAAAACGCCGCTGATGGTGAACGTGGCTCCGAGAAGCGCATTGCCGTTCGTATCGGCCTTCTTAAGCACGATGTCGATGAGCTCGTCGACAGCCGTTATCGTGATGCCATCGCCGTTGAGGCTGTACCCCGCGGGAGCCTCCCCCACGATATTCAGCGTGCCGTCTTCGCCCACCTCGATGCTCATCGGCTCGGATGAAAGCTCCACCGAGTTGTCGTTCGACCAATCGGCAAAATGGCTGCCTTCGACTGGCTTGATTTCGAACTCTGCGCCCGCAAGGGCAATGCCGTCTTCGCTTTCCTTCGCAAGGGCAAGCCTCGTGGGCGTGTTTTTGAGTGCATCTTTTTCTGTTATGTATTCCAAAGTCTGGCCCGCCGTGTCGCGCGCTATGGTGAATTCCTTTTCGGCCCGACCGTAGTAACCGTGCGCAGGCGATGTTTCCACCAAGCGATAGTCGCCCCAGGGCAACTCCGAGATTTTCAGGCGCCCGGCGCTGTGATCCGCTTCGGTTTTCGCCGTTGCCTCAGCAGAGGCTGCATCGTAGGCGTATTTATTTCCGGTTACCAGGTTTTCGGCGACGGTTTTCCACGTGCCGTCGGCCTGCTTGAGCTCAAGCTTGAACACCGCGCCGTTGATAAGCGCGAAATCTTTGCCGTCTTCGCTCTGGGGACCCATCTTCGCGATATCCACCGCACCGGTGCTACGATCGTTTGCAAGGCCCAAAACGGGGTCGAGATCGATGCCTTCCGCAGGAGCGAATTCTATCTCGGCTGCCTGGGAGGCATCGTTCAGCGCAAACGAACCTCTGTGATCTTCCGCTTCGACGATGAACGTTCCGATGGCGAGCCCGCCGTCCGGAACACCGTAGCCCTTGTTGCCCGTTTCCGTTAAGCGGTAGACGCCCTTTTTGGCAATCTCGAGAACGAGCAGGCCGTTTTCATCGGTTTTCTCCTCAGTGACCTCGATGTTGCCCTCTGCTTCCGCTTTCTCGAAATCGTCTGTCGTGGTTCCCTCGGCGTACTCGAGCTTGAACGCGGCGTTCTCGATGCCGGCGTTATCGGTCGTATCGTATTTCGGAAGCGTGACGGTGGCTGCAAACGCCTCGTTGACAAGGGACCCGCCCTTATCCGCCGTGATGTCTTTCACCTTGCCATGATCCGAGTTTGCCGCCGTCGTGCCCTGCTGTATCTCGAACAGGATCGTCACAGGGTCGCGAGGCAGCACGCCGCCTGCCGTGGCATCGGTTTCCAGGAAGTAGTAGCTGCCCGGAAGCAACCCTTCGCCCAAAGTCGCGCGGCCATCGGACTCGTTGGAAAGAAACTCCACCGCGCTTCCCTTGGATGTCCATCTGCCGTTTTCGTCGGTGACGATTCCCGTTGCTATTTTTTCATCCGTGCCGCTCGGGCCCTCCGCGCCCGTACCTACCCGATACAGATCGAACTGCGCGCCTTCGAGCTTGGCACCTGTATCAAGCGTTTTCGCAAACGATACGTATGCGCGAAATATCGGATCGACTATGCTGATGCTCACGAGCGAAACGCCGTATTCGTCCGCATCGGATCGCCGCACTTCGAAGCTGCCCGCTTCGCCTTCGCATTCGATGCAGGTGTAGCTGCCGTCAACCAACAGCGGCTTGCCGCTCACGTGAAGAGAAACGTCCCTCGCGGGGGCATGGCCCGCAGGAGCAGCGCCCGTTTCGCGAATAAGATAATCGCCTGGAAGCAGACCGACCACGTAGCCGACGTTGCCGCCGGTCATCTCGATACCGCCCTGCGATGCATCCGTCGTGCCCTCGGGCCAAACCTTGATGGAAACGGCACCGCTCCCATCGCGGATCCAAACGGCGTACGTGGCGGCTCCATCTTCGGATACCACCGAAAGCTCGATGCCGTTCAGCTTCTTGGCAAAGCCGTCGGCTCCTGTTTCCTCGCTTAGCTTATCGAGCGCAAAGCGCGTAAGGCAGTTGGTAATGGTCTGGACCGTCTGGTCGCCCGTGCTCCCATCGACGGTCGTGCCCGAAGAGCCGAACGATTCGGGACCGGCCTTATCGGAGCCGTCATCCATCGTATACGAGTACACCGGATAGAAACCGGCTTCGGTATCGCCGATTGACACCTCGTTTACCCAATAATAGTAGGTGTTTCCCCCCTTGTCGTAGCGCGGCAGATCGGAGTAGGTGTACTTCCATGTGCCGTCGCCGTTCTTCTCCCAAACGGGCTGCGGAACCGACCCGTCTGCGTATGTCGCCTTCTCGCCAAGGTTTCCCCCAGTGGCTTTGGTCGTGCTGCGGCGCAATTCCAACTCGGGGCGCTCGCCCGAATCGAAGTCGGGCGCCATCCCTGTGCCGTAATCCTCCCATATCTTGGTGCCGCTCACACTGATCGTCTGCAAAGCGTTCACAAGCGGGCCGGCTGCACTCGAGAGCGTCCAAAGCCAGCGCCCATCGGATGATTGGCCGACGAACTGCACCCCATCGGGCGCGTAGCCCCATGGCGCATGTTCGACCACGCGGTAGGCGTATGCGTTGCCCGCAGCGTCAACCTGGGGGAGATTGTCGAACAAGAACACTTCGCTCAGGCTTTGACCGTTGTCGCCCTTGACTTCCTGTTTGACGAAATCGTTGTCATCCGACCAGTCATCAACATCCCCGTGCTCTTCGGATATCCATTTCCATTCGCCATCGGCACCGCCGCCGGGGTTTTCCTTCACGGTGCGTTGCAAGTAAAACGTGAGCTTCCATTCGGACCCCGTTCCCGGACGCGTTGCCCAGGCGTTGTCCTGATCGTCCCATTGCTTCTGGAATTCGATTTTGGTCGGTTCGAGCGTGTTGGTGACGATGGCGTTCGAGCCGTCGGCAGCATACTCGTAGGAAACCACATAGGAATTAGCGGCTCCGTCTTTCACTTCGGCGGTGCCGATTTTCGTCTCCACGACGCTGTAGGCGATATCGTAGACCTCGCCTCGCGACGATTTCACCCTGACGGGAAGCGTCGACCATTCATGGTTCCAGTCGTTGCCTTCATCAAGCACAACGCCGTTTTCGCCAATGCTTTCGTATAGCGAATCGCCCAATGCGACCTTGAGCGCCGCGTCGTCCCCAACAAGCTCGGCGAGCACGTCCTGCGCGGTGCCCTCGATGGCGTCGGCACCCTGAGAAGCAGCCCGAGCCTGCAAAACAACCGTAGCGCTCTTGGGCCTCAAGCCCCATGGATCACCGCCGTCTTCCCAGTTTTTCCGCACGCCGTACGTTCCTTTGAGACGGTTGGTTATGGCGGTGATGGAAAGCGTACCGTCATCTTTGGCATTCGCGGCGTTGGCCGTCACCTTGCCGCTCGACGGGTTTGTACCGTAGCCCAGGCTTTCATCGAGCGGAGTCTCGGTTACGGTATAACGCCACGCGGTTCCGTCGGGTGCCCACTGCTCCAAATTCGAGATCGTGTACTTCCAGCTATCGGCTTGGGAGGGGCTGCTGCCGTAATCCCATTGAAGGTAGAAATCGGCGCTCTGATCCGAAGTCTGCAGCTTGATGGGGTTATCCGCTCCATGATCGGTCCACCCCTTGCCGCTCACGCGGGAAAGCGAGATTTCAATCTTGTCGGGGCGCAGGCCGAAAACATTGCTGTAATCGCTCCATTTCTTCTCGCCGACCAGGCTGATCTTACTCGGCACGTACCTGTTGGCGAAAGTCACGTCAACGGTGTCGTCATCTGCCACCATGGTGGTTCCGTCATCGTTCATGGCGTATTCAGACCGAATGCCGCCATCGGCCGCCGTGCCTTTGTCGAACCCGGGATCGGAGGCGTTCTGGGCTTCTCCCAGCATGACCGCGGTCTCGTGCCCGTCGATGGCCTTCTCCACAACGTAGTACTGCCAGTATCGGCCGTTGGGCGCATACATTTCAAGGTTATCGAAGGTGACTTTCCCCATCCCGTTCTCGAAATCGCCTCCCGCGATCGTCTGGGTGGCCACCAGCGCCGCTTCGCTCATGCCATCTGCGCCTTCGTACTGGCGGTACAGGCTGAACGTCACATCGGGATACGGTTCGCCGTCAATGCGAAATTCATCGTCGAACACCTTCTTCACTGTCAGACGACCCGTTTCGGCGCTGTAAGCGTTTTCTATCATAAACGATCCGCCATCGCCATGCCGGACGGTAAACACCTTGCCCACCAGCGCACTCAGCGCCTCCACGGCAACTTCCTTACCGATGTAATCGTCGGGGTTGAACCCGCCCGGAACATCGGCAAGGCCGTTCACCATTTCGAACAGGCGATATTCGTACGGCATGCCGTCTTCGTTATATTTCGGCAGAAGCGTTTGGCCGTCTGCGCCCACGCCGCCGGCAAGCAGAGATCCTAAAAAGCCGGCGACCGATTGCGCAGTACCCGAATCGCCTATGGAATTCTCTCCGTAGTGCGTCATTTTGAACGTGTACTGGTTGGCAACGCTATCGTGGCTGAAATCGGATGTCCATGCGACGATGGTATCGCCGACAAGCCTCAACGCGTCACCATCGCGTTCGAGCTCAACGCTGCCCCACTCCCCCTCGTCAACGCCCTGTCCCTCAACCTTGAGTCGTTGCTGCAGATAGATCGTGATGTCAGGCAGATCGACCGGCTGTTCTACGTTGCCGGGCACGTTCGACCACAGCTTCGTTCCGCCCACGACCATATCGTTATCGATGGCGAATACGAACGTGCCGTCTTCGCGCAGCACCCAACCGCGTTTGCCCGCGTTCGCGTCGGCGAGGTCTTGATCGAAGATCATTTCCCGCTCCGCCTCGGGCACGGCGGCGTCTACATGTTCGTAGGAATGCCCATGCGGCAGGTAATCGTACTTCGCGTAATCGATTGTTGTGCCGACTCCGGCGTAGTAGATGATCTCGTTGCCTTCGGCGTCGTATTTCGGCAGGTTCGAGATCGTTATCTTCTGGTAATACTCGTCGGGCGCAGATCCGTCAGGTTTCTCCCAATTCTCGACGGCCATGTATTCGATTTTCACCGGCTTAAGCGAGCCGTCGGGCTGCAGCGCGTACAGCGTCATGTAGATGTCGGGGCGCTTGCCGAGCGTTTCGTTTACATACACGTCGTGCCAATCGTAGTAGAATTCTACGGCCTTGCTGCCAACGTGGCGGTTGGTCATATCGTAGTGCTGCATATCCTCGAAATGAAGCGCGGAACTTTGGTACTCGTCGGCAACCAAAGAAGACGAGTACTCGCTTCGATCGGCTCCTTGCGCCCAGCGTTCCTCGACAGCGTAATGAATCATCGTGCCGTTGCTGTCGAACTTGGGCATGCTGGCAAATTCGTATTCGAAATCATCGATTTTTTTCGCCTTGGGCGCCGATGGTTTTCGTATCGATGGGCAAGACGAGTTTGGTTCCAGTCGCGCCGTCATCGCTGCCGCAGTTGTTTCCCTCGTCGTCTTCCAGGTAAATGCCCGCTTCGCTCACGCTGATGTTCGTGCGGCCGCCCGAAGCCTCATCGTAGTGCTGAATGGGAAGGCTGTTGCCACCCGGCAACGTGACGAAGACCTCATCCCCCTTGATGGAAAACAAGTTGTACGGGCGCTCGGATCCATCGGCGTTTTTCTGCTTTAAAGCATCTGTGCTGTACAGCACGACTTCCGCCGCCGGACGCACGCAATCATCCTCGCCGTCGATCCACTCCTTGATGATTTCGATGTCGACGATGCCCAGCCGTCGGTTGTCGACCTCTTTGGACTGTTTGACTTCGTTGTCGCCGTATGTCACCTCGTACACATGACCGTTAACCAGATCATCTTCATCGGTTGCGACACGCTCGATGTTTTTGCTGGATTCCCATCCGCGCATCCAGTTCACGGCACCGTTTTCCACGCCGGCAGCCTTGGCTTCGTCGTAGGTGCATACCGGGTAGTACGCAGAATCGGCCGCCACCGACCACTTCTTGGTCGCAACGTCGTACTCCACCTTGTCCACCATAAAGGTTTCCCGAATATCCACATCGTCGAGCTCTATACCGCCGATGTTGATGTCGACGTCTTCGAACCACGCCAATCCCTCGGTGATGAGAATGGAACCTTCGGCATCGGCGTTGGTCATGGATACGGTGTATCCGTTATGCACGCCGGGAGAAATAACCTCCCCGGACTTAAATATCAGCTGATCGGGATTGATCGCGCTGTAGATATCGTTTTTCGCTACAAGCTGCACCAGCACAGAAAGTCTCGAAGAGGAGTTGTTCCCATCGGCCCATGATTTGGTCACGTTGATGGTGCTCGCCTCTCCCGGCCCTTGGGTGTTCCACAGTTCGGTGAGGTTCACCGTGTGGCCCGCGGCGCATGGGTACCGATCGGTATCGGGCGTATAATCGCGCTCGGTGTGCCAAGCGCCGGGTTCGGTGCCTGATTCGAGCACAAGGTAGATGTGCTTGGATCCTTCCTCATCGTATTTCGGCAGATTGCGAAATTCCAGATGATAGGGGCTGGTTTCTTGATAGGTCGCCCCGTGCAGCCCGTCGATGGAAAGCGGTGCGGCATCGATCTTGCCGTCCATGGTGAACGATCCGATTTCGACGTCGTCTTGAATAAGGCGAACCGTAGCCTCGGCACTCGATACGCCGTACTGCGCCAAAACGGCGGGATCCTGCGTGAAGCCATCCGCGCCCTCGGGCTGCCACCACTTGTCTACCACCTCGTCCGTTTCGTTGTTGAAGGAGTTGACGATGGTGGTCGGATCATCGGGGTAGGTTGTCGAGAAGAAATCCTGCGTGACTTCCCGCCCATCCGCATCGAAAAGCGTCAGCGTGAACCAACCGTCTTTGAGAAGATTTTCTCCCCCGCCTTGCGTGACAGCGGTTTCGACCCAGCGGTACTCCAGTTCTTTGCCTTCCCCGTTGTACTTGGGCAGGTTTGCCGATATGTCCTGCGTGAGATTCTCAAGCGTCCAATCGGTAAGAACCTTCTCGTAGCGCTCGCCCTTCTCGTTGACGGCAAATTCCCAATCGGTATCATCGGTTTCTGGACGGTTTTCATCGAGCACGCGGCTTTGCACCTGGAACGTACATGCCACATCGGTCAGCTGCCCCTGAAACGCGTTGATGAGCCAGGTTTTCTTTTGAACGTGCTTGATGGTGCCGGATTTTCTATTGGTAACCGTGCCAGTGTTGTAGATGAACGTTTCTCCATCAAGACGCTCGACGGGCATGATTTCGCCGTCGTTCACGTACACGATGGCGTCTGTTCCGGAGCCTTCTCCACCGGGCTCGTAGTAGTTGGGAGCCATATCGGTTACCGTCTCTTTACCCGCAGCGTCGGTTGCAACCTTACCGAGAACGCGTTCGTAACCGTTCGAGAGGGGTCCTTCGCGCAAAGCGTAAATGTAAGGGTATCCATCGGGATCGTACTTGTCGAGCTTGAAATCGCCGTACTCTTCGCGCAGTAGAGCGCCAAGATCGATAATGCCGCCTGCGGCCGCCTGGCTTACTTCCGCATCGACCGTAATCGCAACCTGCGACCTGTTAAACGATACGGGTACTGCCGTTGCGCTGCCACCCGGTCGAGCCGAATATCGCCACAGCGTGAAGACGACGTCGCCGCGTCCGCTGGCATCGGTGTCCATCCATTCCTTGGTGGCGTTGAACGTGGTGTTGCCTACGTGCACGAGGTTGAGCGTGCCTCCCGGCCACACGGCATCGGTTGCCGCACCATGATTGGGCGATGCTGCATTGTCGTATATAGGCTGGAAATAATCAGCGTATTCGGCTTGGGTGTCGGGGTTCGCTTCGTAAACAAGACTGTACTCGATAGGATTGCCGTTGACCCAGTACACTGGCCAGCCAACAGCATTCAGCGTCAAACCGTTCGCATCCTCGAGGTCGGCTACGTCCATGCCTCCATCATTGATGATATCCCGCACATCGATGTCCACGCTCTGCTCTTCGTACCCGCCGCCGGCAGCGATGCGCACATGCAAACACAGCTTTGCCTCTGGATTCACCTGATCCAGCTTGCCCACGAGCTCATGCAGATCGTCATCGCCGGTTTTCCCGACGATATTGAACCCGAAGGAATTAACGACCTGCATGTATTGCAGTTTATCGCGCTCGGCCGAATCGATGTTGGGAATGCTTTCGTTGCGTTTGTAAACAAGCGCACCCGAATCGTCGACGTAGGAATTGCGATCTTTGATGGCAATCCAGGTAACCTTCTTCCTTTCCGTTTCGGTCCTAACAGTGCCATCGTCATAGGAGATCGTCGTGGTTTTAATTGCGGTGGCAGGCAAACCGGAAGTGGAAGCTTCCGTGATGCTGTCTCCCGGCTCGATAACGGTAAGGTAGTTTGTCGGAAGGCTGCTCAGATAGAGAAGCTCTTTCGCCTTGTCGGAAATCGTCGGTTTGCCCATGGCGTCCAGCACAGGATTCCCGTCTGCGTCGGTTTTCACGAGCGGATAAGGCGTCTCATCTCCCTCGATGGTGAAATATGGAACCAGGTTGCTCTGCCACGCGACCCCGTTCACATCGGGTCGCAGCGAATGGTTGTTATTGTCGCACCACATGGTGGTGAGCATCGCCTGCTCGCCGGCCGCACCCGGCCTGGTGGTGACAACCGGATCGCCCACCGGCTTGGGCACCCACTTTTCAAGCAGCGTGCGGACTGCCGGCAAAGCGAGAGCTGCCTTGACAGGCGCTGGATCAGGATCGGCCTCCGTCGCGGCAGGCGTTTGGAGAATCCATTCGGTCAGCGCGATTTCTTCATCTTCCGCAAGAGCGGCGCGGGAAACAAAAGCGTCGAGCACGATCTCATCTGCAATAGGTTCGAGGGTTTCGCCGCCGGGAGCAGGTTTTGACAACGTCACTTTGAGCTTGCCGTCTTTGACGGTATAGGTAGCCGATGCGTTTGCCGTTGCAAGCTCGCCCTCGGTTTCCGCAATCGAAAGGTATTCGTGTTCGGGCAGGGCCACCTCGAAGAAGGTGCTTCCCGCTGCCGTTTTCATCAGGGTTTCGAAATCGAGCGTCAACGTTGCCGGAAGGGTTTCGGGCAACTGCGGTTGGCTGGGATCCGAAACATCGATCTCTACGCTCTCGGGCCGCGTTTCGGAGAATTCGAGGACGGCGGAGAGCTTAAGGGCCTCAGCGTTATGGGTAACATCGCCGTTCACGGCAACATCCCATGTTTTGCATAGATCGGTTTTCGAAGGAAGCAAAAGGAGAGATTCGACCTCGTCGCCTTCGAGGTCGCTAGGATCTTGAAGAAGCCACTCGATCGTATTCTGCTGCGTGCTGTCGAACAGGGATGAGGCGATGGTTGCATCCATATCGAAAGACGCGACGGTTTTGGACGAGGCGCTCGACTTCCGCATGCCTTCGACGACGAGGAACCACCCGTCGTCTTCAGTGCTTTCGACCCGGTAATCCAAGCGGAACGCGTCTCCCTCAACGAAGGATGCGGCGCTGCTCTGCACGCCCTCGGGCAACTTGATGCGCAAAAGGAACGGGGCGGTACCAAGCTGCTCGTCCATCTCGACGGTCAGGCTCAACTGACTTGGAATGTTGTCGGGCAGACCCGCTTCGGTTACGGTATCCGGACGATCATCGCCGAATGCCAGCCTGGATGAGAGCTTGACCAGATCGATGTTATCAGTAACATCGGTTGCGCTCGGCGTCTGCGATCCTGCCGAATCGGATTGGCCTTCGCCCGCTTCTTCGTCATCCCTTGCATCATACGGCGATATCGACACTATGCGTTCGTCAGAAATTTTTGAAGGAACAGAACCCTCAGCAGAAATATCCACNGCGCTCGGCGTCTGCGATCCTGCCGAATCGGATTGGCCTTCGCCCGCTTCTTCGTCATCCCTTGCATCATACGGCGATATCGACACTATGCGTTCGTCAGAAATTTTTGAAGGAACAGAACCCTCAGCAGAAATATCCACCCCCCCCCGCGATTCTGGGACTGTTTCCTGAGCGGTGCGGGCAGAGCTCTCGGTTCCAAGCGCCGCGCTCGTTCCCAGAGCAGGTACTGCCAAAGTCACGGTCATCAGGACGGCAAGCACCTTAAATGCTTTGCTGTTGCGGTTCATGTCGGCTCACCTCTACGTCGAGTCGTTTCGGTTTGGAGGCTGAAAGAGAATGCGAATCGTCTTACGCACAGGAGTTTGCAGTCAGCCGATCCCTCGTCCCGATACAACGTCGACGGAAAGACCACAGTCGTCCCTACCAGCGATCAATACCCTTCTATCCAGCCTCCTACCAGATATTTCTAAGTTGCTAACTCACCGTTTTTTAGCATAGGTAAGAAATTATCTTCAACGCTTCGCAGCTTGGTTATATTTGACTAAATTGTTAATCTATCAGGCAAAACGCTTGCCTCATGAGAACGGTTCTCCGCAGTAACGACGCTGATGGGAGGCGAAAAAATGATGTCGTGAAACTAACAAAAAAAGAGAGCGGCGCTTCTCTTTGGGGCAAATGCCGTTCACCGAAAAAATTTAACGATAGGTATTAAACGGGTAAAGAAAACGGCCCCGCGCAATGCGAGGCCGCTCGATTTGAAACTGGCGGAGGAGGAGGGATTCGAACCCTCGTCACCGGGGTTGCCGGTGAAACGGTTTTCGAGACCGCCGCATTCAACCACTCTGCCACCCCTCCGCTTGGGGCAGGCCGCCTCGGTTTTCAGAGCCGACCTTCAAGGCTTCGGCGGATAGCCGGCAAGCCGGTAAATCCGCCAGGCACCGTTTCCGCTGCCCTCGGGCGATAGCGCCCTATGATCACGCGCCGAAGCGCGATGTTCAGCTGGCGGAGAGATAGGGATTCGAACCCTAGGTACGCTTTTGGCGCACACACGATTTCCAATCGTGCACCTTCGGCCAGCTCGGTCATCTCTCCACTTATACGTTTCCGCCGCCGCATGACCCTCAAAGCCAAAAAGCAACAGCGGATACGTAGTATACATCAGCTAGTATTCGCTCACAAGCGAATAATATCCCCGCCTCCGCTGAATCTGCAAAGGTACCTCGAACAACGCCGTCATCGTCTCGCTTGACAGCAGCTCGTCTTTCAAGCCATCGGCGAACACTCTTCCTTCTTTCAGCAGAACAACCCGCATGATTTCCGGAATGACGTCTTCCGGATAGTGGGTAACGAGCACGATCGACTTGCCCGCCTGCGCAAGGTGACGCATGCTTTCCCTTATATGGAACATGCCCTCGGGGTCGAGGCCCGTGCAGGGTTCGTCGAGCACAAGCACGTCGGGATCGTGCACGAGCGCGCGAGCGAACAGAACGCGGCGCGCTTGCCCGGTCGAAAGCGTTTTCATATCGCGCGGAGCAAGGTCCTGGACTCCCATAAGACTCATCGCCCTGAGCGCTTGTTCTTTCGAATCTTCGAGCACTTGAAAATGCGGAAGCACGCCCAACGTTCCGAACAGCCCGCCTAAAACGACGTCTTCGACAGATATATGAGCCGTGATCTGGTCTTGCATCGTCGAAGAAACCACGCCGATGCACTTTTTCACCTCGGTGAGCAGCACGCGCTCGCTGCCGCGAAACAAAACCGGGGGATCATCTCGATGCAGCGGGAACACCTCGCGGGTGATGAGCTTGATGAACGTCGATTTACCCGATCCGTTCGGGCCGAGCACGGCGATGTTTTCTCGCTCATGCAGTACGAACGAATCGATTGAGAGAATCGGTGTCCCCGAACGAACAACAACCGCCTCTGCGAATTGCAGAAGCGGTTGCGTTGGATTCGTATGGTCCGGGGCGGTGTTCAAAAACAGCCTGGTTCGAAGCTATGCCGCTTCGGCGGGCTGCTGATTGTTCGATGCGCCCTCGTCGGCCGACCCTTCGTCTGCCGAGGCCCCATCGGCACCGTCATCGGTTCCGCCCGACGTCTGGCCATCAGCGGCATCGGAAGCGTTGGTGCCATCGCCGTTCGACGCATCGCCATCGGTTCCATCGGCAGCATCCGTGCCGTTGGCTGCGTTACCAGCTCCATCGGCATTCCCGTCAGCCGAACCGTCGGTTGCCGCATCGTCGGAAGAATCCTCGGTCTGGTACTTCGACATGTCCACGTTGTAGGGAACGTTCGAAGGCATCTCGTTGATCACAAGATCGGCGCTTTCCTTGTACTCCGTATACCAGTTGCTGAACGCCTCGGAATCCTTCTGGCTCTGCAAGCTCGTGCGCACGCTCTCGAGAATCTCGGTGGGAACCTGATCGGTGCTCGTCAAGCCGTCCTCGGGAACCTCGAAGAGGTCGGTGCACTTGATGATATGCCACCCGAATTGGCTTTCAACCAATCCGCTTATCTGGTCTTTATCGAGTTCTCCCAGTGCAGTCTTGTAGTCGGTGTCGAGAGAAAGGAGATTGTCCCAACCCACATCGCCATCGTTTTCGGCGGTACCGGCATCCTGCGAATATTCCTTCACGGCATCGACGAAATCGAGTTCGCCGCTATTGATCTTGTCGAGCACTTCTTGAGCAGTTGCCTCGTCTTCGCTGTTGAAGAGAATATGCGAAGAGCGGCGCGAGCCGTCGTACATGGCACAGTACTCGAGCAGTTCCTCATCGGTAGGCGCTTCGCCCTTGCCGACCGCTTCTTTCAGCGATGCTTCGGTAAGGGAGAGCACAACGGATTCGCGATAGGCTTCTTCTGTCGTGTTCGCCTTGGTCAAGGCTTCCTGCCATGCTTCTTCGGAATCGTAGTTCGCCTTCATTTTCGCGATGGTCTCATCGACTTTCGCACTGTCCACTTCTGCGCCGTTTTCTTGAGCACCTTGCTTCACAAGCTCCTGGCTCACGTAGTAGTTGATGACTTCCTCGCGGACCGATTCGGGCGTCATGTTGTTTTCGGCGAGCCACTCGCCCCATGAGTCCTCAGTGTCCATTCCATAGGTGGCTCTGAACGATTGAACGTAGTTGGTAACGGTGTCTTCGGGAATTTCGACTCCGTTGATCGTGGCAGCGGTGCCACCAGTCAAACCGCTCGGGTTGGAATTCTCTGAACAACCGGCAAGGCCAACGACGCACGCGGAAACGATGCCCGCCGCGCACACGAACCTGGCTAATCTAGATGCTTTCATAGTACCTTCCCTCGTACATGCCCGTCGGCATGGATTCTTATACAGTAATCGTTATTTTCGCACAGCGCCGTTATCGGGCTAAAGCCCTGCACAAGAAGCCCATCTTCACTTCTCATACCACCTATATATGTAATCTCTTTGATAACTTTTTGGGAAGCGTTGCGTCTTTTCGATGCACGGTTTCACCTGTTCGGAGATTCGACTTTCCTCTATGGTCGCGCATATCGATGAAAAACTCCGTCATGCGAGAATGAAGCCCGAGATACCCCATATGGAGTATTGAATTCTTTTTTCGCCCGAGCGGATACCCTTCTTCGCAAAATCGGAAAACCGAAAGAGACTGCCGAATCAACGTTTGCAACAAAAAACAGGACCCGGGAAAACCCGAGCCCTGCCTTAATCTGCACTCAAACCGTTAGTTCTTGTTCGCCTTCTTGCGCTCAACCGCCGAAAGAATGCGCTTGCGAAGGCGGATGCTCTTCGGCGTTACCTCGACAAGCTCGTCATCTTCGATGTACTCGAGCGCTTCTTCGAGCGTGAACGTCATCGGCGGGGTCAGCTGGATAGCCTTGTCGGCGCCCGACGAGCGCTGATTGCCGAGCTGCTTGCTCTTGGCGATGTTGACGACCATATCGCCTTCCTTGGCCGATTGCCCCACGATCATCCCCTCGTAGCAATCTTCACCCGGCCCGACGAACAGGCGCCCGCGTTCCTGCAGCGTATCGAGCGCGTAAGCGACGCTCTTGTCGGTCGACATCGATATCATCGAGCCGTTCTTGCGTCCGTTGAAATCACCGCGATACGGACCGTACTCGGAGAAATGGTGGAACATGTTGGCCTCGCCGCGCGTCGCGTTGAGCAGGCGCGTGCGCAAGCCCATCGTTCCCCGCGTGGGAATCTTGAAAACGAGATGGGTCTGGTCGCCGCGTTGGAACATGTCGGCCATCTCGCCGCCGGCGCTGCCGAACACTTCGATCACCTTTCCGGCGTACTCGCTCGGCGTATCGACCGTTGCCTCTTCGATGGGCTCCATCTTCTTTCCGCTCTCATCCTTCTTGATGAGCACGCGCGGACGTCCGACTTGGAACTCGAACCCTTCGCGGCGCATGGTTTCCATAAGGACCGAAAGATGAAGAACGCCGCGACCGGCAACCTCGACGCCCGTTTTGTCTTCAAGCTCCGCGATGCGCATCGAAATGTTGCTCTCGGATTCGCGCATCAGGCGCTCTTTCAGCTGGCGGGCTCCCACAATCTCGCCCTCGCGGCCCACAAGCGGGCTCGTCGACGCCTCGAAGACGACGGCCATTGTAGGCTCTTCCACTTCGATCGGATCAAGTCGAACCGGATGATCGCGGCTCGTCACCATATCGCCGATGTCGGCATCGTCGACGCCTACGACGGCTACGATATCGCCGGCATGAACTTCGAGCTGCTTTTTCTTTCCAAGCTCTTCGAATGTGAACACTTCTTTGATGGCGGTGTTATAGCGGGTCCCGTCGTTCTTGATGACAAGCACCGGTTCGTTTTTGTGAATGGTGCCCGAGAACAGGCGGCCGACGCCGATGCGGCCGACGAAACTCGAATGATCGACAGTGCAGATTTGCAGGGCTACCGGACCGTTCGGTTCGCAATCGGGCGCGGGAACCTCCTTGAGGATCGTTTCCAGGAGGGGGATCATGTTCATGTTATCGTCTTCGGGAGCATAGCGCGCATACCCGTTCACCGCGCTCGCGTAAATGATGGGGAAATCGAGCTGCTCGTCGGATGCCTCGAGCTCGACCATAAGGTCGAATACCTCATCGACAACCTCTTCGGGGCGCGCTCCCGGTCGGTCGATCTTGTTGATCACGAGCACGATGCGCAAACCAAGGCTCAGCGCATGGCGAAGCACGAAACGCGTCTGGGGCATGGGACCTTCGAACGCGTCGACGATGAGCAGCGCTCCATCGGCCATGTTGAGGACGCGCTCCACCTCGCCGCCGAAGTCGGCATGGCCCGGCGTGTCGATGACGTTGATCTTCACATCCTTGTAGCGAACGGAAATGTTCTTCGACAGGATGGTGATGCCGCGCTCGCGTTCCTGATCGTTGGAGTCGAGCACGCGCTCTTCCACCTGCTGGTTTTCGCGAAACACCCCCCCTGTGTAGAGAAGGCGGTCGACCAGCGTGGTCTTGCCGTGGTCGACGTGCGCGATGATCGCGACGTTGCGGATGTTTTCTTGTTTCATACTGCTTCTTTCTGTTTCTTCTGAATGCTTGTCGCCGATCACAGATCGTCGAGTTCGTCGGAGATGCGCCGCTGCTCGGCGTTGAGCTCCTGAATATGAGAATCGAGATTAGAAAGCGTCCGCTGTGCGGATACAATCGAAACGATACCCCAAACCGTCGCTGCGGAAGCGATGGCCGCCACGATTCCGAACAACCCGAACGGCCTGCGCCCCGTGAACAGCGCGACGATCGCACCGATCCCAGCCATGAGCATACCGTTGCGGCGCTCGTCGAGCACCACATCGCGCTGTGCTACCAACTGCGTACGCGCCGCCGCGATGCCTGCAAGACGAGCTTCGAGCTGACTGGCCGTCGAATAGCCGGCGCTGCGCTGGGAGCTCGACGAACCTGCGGCGCGGGTCGCCTTCGATCCTTTGCCGCTCGTCAAATACTCGTAGGCTTCCTGCAAGTTCTTAAACTGCTCGGTTGCCCGCTCCTGAAGCTTCTTGTTCGTGGCAAAGCGGTCCGGATGCAGGATCTGCGCGGTTTCCTTGTATGCGGTTTTGATGTCGTCAATGGTTGCGTCTTCATCGAGACCGAGAATTCGCAATGCTTCGAGCCGATTCATCTTCAATCCTGTGTTCGCTTTTCGGTCAATCGCAGTGCGTATCTTACCACGCATGACGAACTGGGGAATCGATACACAGCGGGCATCGCAGGTTCCGCACAAGGACACGGGTCACAACAGCAAAACAGCCGGCTCATTGGCCGGCTGTCTGAATTTCATGGTGGAGCCTAGGGGGATCGAACCCCTGACCTCAGGCTTGCAAAGCCCGCGCTCTCCCAGCTGAGCTAAGGCCCCATACGGGGTGTTCGGCTTCCCGAACGGATGATGCACACTTACGGTTTTCATTAATAAACGCTCCACCGGCAAACTCGGCTCACGGTGGAGCGTTTATCGCAAAAAATGGTGGGCCCGAATGGATTTGAACCAGCGACCTCACGCTTATCAGGCGTGCGCTCTAACCAACTGAGCTACGGGCCCGTAAAAAAAGTGCCTGAACACTGTATAACAAGATAAGTCAGCGGGTCAAGAACTTTTTTCTGCTACCATACTAGCACGGATTCGTTCGAAAGCAAAACCAAACGAATCGCCGTTGATTTTCAAGGAGGTGCTCATGGTTCCCGTTAAAATTCAAACGCTCATCGTATCGAGCGCATCCTCCCCCTCGATTATCGTATTACAGCCGATCGAAGAGACTTCGCAGAACAACAAATTTCGCATCGTGCCCATTTGGGTCGGTGTCAACGAGGCAACCCAAATGGGCATTGCTCTTGAAAAGGCTCGCTTTTCGCGACCGATGACGCACGATCTTTTTCTCGATGCGCTCACTAATCTTGATGCGCGAATCGATCATGTGCTTATTAACGAGGTGAACGGCCCTACGTTCTACGCGAAACTCGTGCTTCGCCAACACAGCCGCCTGATAGAACTTGATGCGCGTCCAAGCGACGCCCTTGCCCTTGCCATCCGTCAGGAAGCGCCTATCTACATAAATGAAGAGGTGCTTGAGAAGGCGTCGTTTCCCTACGTGTTCAAATCGAACCTCGATAAAGAAGCGGAAGTCGAAGAATTCCGCAAGTTCGTTGAAGACTTGGCGCCCGAAGACTTCGGAGAGTAAATCTTCCAGGCGCACATCGCTTGCACGGCATTTCGCGATGTTTCACGTGAAACATTTGTTCGACTTCTTGTCGATTGATCGCAATTCCCCCATTCCGTCCATACCATAACCAGGCATATGGCTTGATTTCCACGTTTCGGTGATTCCTTCGTATTCCTCGAATAGACATTCTGATATTGCGGATGTTTTGGCGATCCGTAAAAGAATGACATGCAACAGAGGAAGGAATGGACCATGGGGACTATATCACGAAGAAGATTCATTCAAGGTGCAGGCATCGGCGCGTTAGGTTTAGTGGGCGCAAGCTCGTTGGCGGCTTGCTCGCCATCGAATGAAGGGCAAGCCGCCACAGGTAACTCTACCTCTACCGGAGAAACCAACAGCACCTCCTGGAGAACGCCGCCCTCCGAAATACCCGAGAGCGATATCGTTACTACTTATGACTGCGACGTGCTCGTCATAGGACTTGGCCATGCTGGTTGCTGCGCACTGCGAGCAGCAGCGGAATCAGGCGCGGTTGCTATAGGAATGCACGATATGGCACAAGAGTCATGGACGTTCCAGGGTTTCCAAATGGGTCACATGAATTCAAAATACCTTGAGAGCGTTGGGGTACCGAAAGTTGACCCTATCGAATTCTTCAACGACTGGCAGATACGATCAAACAATCGCTCTAATCCTGGACTAATCATGAACTACGCAAAGCACTGCGGGGACACGTTCGATTGGCTCTTCGACAACATCAGCGACGAAGATTACAAGACCTTCTCTGTTCGCTGCCTTAGCGAAGGTGGACCCTACGTACGTGAATTTTCAGGCATGAAATCATGGGTGGGCACCGCCGTAGCAGGAGAAGGAATCCTCGAATCCGCACTGATGAGATGCGTGGAAGAAGCGGAAAAGAGCGGTGGCCGGGTGCTTTTCGAAACGAAGGGATGCCAACTCGTTACCGATGGCGACGGATCCGTTATCGGAGCGATCGGCGAAGGGCCTGACGGCTACGTAAAGGTAAACACCTCGAAAGGCGTAATCATCGCGACAGGAGGCTTTGGAGCCAACGAGGAAATGCGCGAAGACCTTCTTTATGAAATCAAGGAAACCATGAGCGAGAGCAACAGCATAGCAAACATGCTCGATCGCGATGGTTCGGGAATCCAAATGGGGTATTGGGCTGGAGGGCGCCTCGATCCCTGCATGGGAACAATGGACGGCGCCTACTGGTACCCGTGCGACTCTCCGACCGATCCCCTTGGCGCGACGGCTGCTCTTTGGATCAATGCCGAAGGAAAACGTTACTCGAACGAAGGATTCGGCTCTACGGAAATCATGGCACTGCCAGGAGCTCGCCAACCCGACGGCATGATCGTCACGGTGTTCGACAGCAATGTTGAAGAATTGCTGAAAGTGCAAGCATTCGGCCATATGGGGTTCGATGTCACAACCGGATTCGATGCGTTGCACGAAACGATGGATAAAGCGTACGCAGGCGGAGCAAAAGGTTCGTCGGATGGCGAAGAAGAGCAAGCCGAAGCGGGCGCAAACAAATCTATGGGCGGCGGTGCAACCGTTTACGCCGCAGATGACCTTGAAACCCTCGGTGGCTACCTGGGATACGAAGGCGAAGCTCTCAGCAATTTTGTCGCATCAATTGAACGCTATAACGAGCTTTGCGAGAAGGGGGTTGACGAGGATTTCGGAAAGGATCCTTCGCTGCTCATTCCCGTGAATCAGCCTCCGTATTATGCATACGGCGGAACGAAAGAAGTAGGCACGCTGATGGTAACCGTTGGAGGATTGCTTATCGATGAAAACGGCGCTGTTCTCGGCGACGACTACCGCCCCGTCAAAGGCCTCTATGCTGCAGGCAACGCATCGGGCGGGAGATTCGGATGGCAGTACTTCACTTCGATCGCCGGGCAGAGCCTGACCATAGCCCACACGCTCGGCCGTCTTGCCGGACAACACGCGGCATCGGCTTAGCGGTTTACCAGCACCGGGGCCTTCCTCCCTCGGGTCCCGGTGCATCATCTCGCCGATGCGTTCTCGTTCCTGATGAGATCGACCAGATCCATGCGCGATGCCGCTTCCGTTTTACGGTAAATGCTTTTCAAATGGCTCCGCACCGTGCTATCCGATATGAAAAGCGCTTTTGCAATATAAGGGGAATTATATCCCTGCCCCACATATACGAGAACTTCCTCTTCACGGGGAGAAAGCCCATATCTCTTCGAAACCCTCTCGCATACATTTGCCAGATCATCGACTTCAGGCATGCTTTCATCCGCTCGTTCAGGTGAAGCTTTTCTCGATTTCCACAACTGAGCCGCCGGTGCGAACAGCAGATACACCATATACGCCGTTGAGAGAACCAACAATATCGAACCGATCTCATCGGATGTGAAACCGCTGTAGCGAAGTGCTCGACCAACAAGTCCAGCAAAAGAAAAAACCGCAAAGGTCAGGCCAATCGACCGAGGAAACGGCACTCTGTTTTCCGAACCGGCAATCAGCAGAAAGCCGAACGCGAACAAGCCGAGGCACGAGCAAAAAACCGTGATCCCCGTCGCACCCACCATGAAGGCAGGAGAATTTATCGGAAAGCTGTCCAAAAAAACAAGCAACGCGGCAATTGCGGGGAACAAAACCCAATAGATAAACGGTGCAGTTATCCTTCGCCCCCCAAACCGAAGAACCAAAAATATGACCAGCGATGCAATGACGAGTCCAAAAGAGGTTCCTGAAACGCCGACGCCGGGAAACGGATCATTTATTGCGTTTGAATAAGCAGCGAATACCACCAACCCCATCATTGAAGAAGAAAGGGCTTTGATAATTTCCTTTGCGGAAGGCTTCGCTGCAAACAAGCCATCATATTCGCCCACTGCATCGCCGCTCGGATGGGAAGACGTCTTTTCTGCTCGATTTTTCCATGCAATGCGCAACGGGGGCGCTATCCCCAAAACCAGAAGGATCATCGACGCGATCACTGCCGCTTGTCCAGCGAGGACGAAAACAACTTGATCGATCAACACTGCCGCAAAAACCACAAGCGAACCCTTGGAAACAACGTGAGAAAAATCACGCAAGCTCATGCAAGAAACCCATACTGCGCAAAGCAAAACAGCGCCCATACCGAAAAGAACGCCGCCGATCAAAGGCATAACCTCGCCGCCAAAGGCAAAAGCCATTCCATAGCCGATCAGGTAAAGAAGAGAGCCAACAGACGCAACGGCAAACTTTCCGTTGCCAGCTTGATATTCGAACGATACAACCGAAAACGACAGCAGGCCGCCGACCAGTCCACCTACAAGAGCGGTCAGAGAAAAGGTTTCGAACACAACCGTATTGAAGCAGGCGGCCTCTATTGACGCAAGCTTCAAAAAGCACGGCAGCACTGTTGCCACGAACGAAACGCCGCAAAGACCGATGAAAAGATCGGCGAAGGAAAATCGATTCGTGCTTTCTTTTGTTTCAGCCATCTGCTGCGACGTCCTTTCCCAATTTTCCGAAACGAGTATACAGCCTTCTTCGATTGGTTGGCTACGCCTTGAAGCCCGTTACTCTTTCGCCTATGCGCCGAAGATGGAGAATGCCGGGCAGTCATCCACCCGGCATTCTTTTTCATATCGAAACAACTGCTGAAGAAAGATCGGTTACTCGCCGCTTTCTTCGCCCTCGATTTCGGCGTCGTCATCGTCGAGATCGATATCGGCTTCGCTCATTTCGCCATCGAGCGCGTTTTTGATATCCTCCTCGGCATCAACGATCGTCTCGGGTTCGTCGACCGATTTATTGACCTTGCGCTTCTTGCCCGTGCTCGAAACGGCAACCGCCGTCACCTTGTCCCCCGCGCAAGCCTTCATGACGCACACGCCCTGCGTCGAACGGCCAAGCTGCGAGATTCCCTGAACGGGCGTGCGAACCACGACGCCTTCCTCGGAAATGATCATGAGCTCGTCGGTCGGACGGACGATCTTCATTGCTGCAAGCAGGCCCTTTTTCTCGGTCATCGTGATCGTGAAGACACCCTGACCGCCACGGTGGTGCGTCGGGTATTCGGAAGCAGGGGTCCGCTTGCCGTAGCCCTTCTCGGTGATGACGAAAAGCTCTGTTCCAGGCTTGGCGATTTCCATACCGAGCACGCGGACGCCGGGCGCCACGGTCATACCGCGTACACCCATCGTGTCGCGACCCATCGCGCGGGCTTCCGATTCATCCCACATGATCGCCTTGCCGGCCGATGATACCATCATGACCTTTTCGCCCTGAGCGACGCGTTTCACCGAGATCAGGCTGTCATCGTCTTTGAGGTTGATGGCGATCAGCCCATCGCGGCGGGTGCGGTCGTACAGACTCATCGAGGTCTTCTTAACCATGCCGTGCTCGGTTGCAAACATCAGGTACTCGTCATCGGGAAAATCCTTCGTTGCGATGACGGCTGAAATGGTTTCGCCCTTGGCGAGCGGCAGCAGGTTCACGATAGCCGTACCGCGTGCATGGCGCGACGCTTCGGGAAGCTCGTAAACCTTGAGGCGATACACTTTGCCCGCCGTGCTGAAGAACAGCATGTAGGCATGGGTGGAAGCCACGAAAAGATGCTCGACGAAATCGTTGTCCTTAAGGTTCACGCCCTGCATGCCCTTGCCGCCGCGCTTCTGCTGACGGTAAGTTGCGACGGGCAGGCGCTTCACGTAACCCGATTTGGTCACCGTAACAACCATGTCCTCTTCGGCAATCAGGTCTTCGACGTCGAAATCCTTAGCCGCTTCGGTAATACGAGTGCGGCGCGGCGTGTTGAACTTCTTCTTAACCTCGAGAAGCTCCTCTTTGATGATCTCGCGGACCAGCGACTCATCGGAAAGCACGCGCTTGTAGTATGCGATCTTCTCGAGCAGTTCCTTCAACTCGTCTTCGATCTTGTTGCGTTCCAAGCCGGTCAGGCGGCGCAGGCGCATTTCGAGGATCGCGTCGGTCTGCTTCTTCGAAAGGCCGAAACGCCCCATCAAACGTTCGGATGCTTCCGCATCGGTCTGCGAAGAGCGAATGATCGAGATGACCTCGTCGATATGATCGAGTGCGACGATCAGACCTTCGAGGATATGCGCCCGCTCCTCGGCTTTCGCAAGCTCGTAACGAGTGCGGCGCACGATGACTTCCTGCTGATGCTGGATGTAGTAATGCAGTGTTTCCTTTAGGGAAAGCACGCGCGGCACACCGTCCACCAGAGCAAGCGTGATGACGCCGAATCCAACTTGCAGCTGAGTGTGCTTGAACAGCTTGTTGAGCACAACCTGCGGAATTGCATTTTGCTTGAGATCGATAATGATGTCGATGCCATGGCGGTCTGCGCCGTCGTGGACGTTTGAGACCTCGGGCAGCTTCTTATCGCGGATGAGCTCGCCAAGCTTTTCGAGCAGCCGCTGGCGATTCACCTGATAGGGAATCTCGGAAACGACGATGGTGCTGCGTCCGTTCTTCTTCTCCTGCACCTCGCATTTCGCGCGTACCGTCAGCGAACCGCGGCCTGTTTCGTATGCGTCGAGAATTCCCTTGCGGCCCATGATGATGCCGCCCGTCGGGAAGTCCGGACCGGGAAGCACCTTCATAAGCTCTTCGGTCGTCACATCGGGATTGTCGAGCATGAGGCATGTCGCATCGATCGTCTCGCCCAGGTTATGGGGCGGGATGTTGGTTGCCATGCCGACGGCGATACCCTGCGAACCGTTGACGAGCAAGTTCGGGAAGCGGGCGGGCAGAACCTTGGGCTCTTCCAAGCTCTCGTCGTAGTTGGGCTGGAAATCGACCGTTTCCTTTTCCAAATCGCGGAGCAGCTCCATAGCCGCTTTGTCGAGGCGCGATTCGGTGTAGCGCATGGCAGCCGCGCCGTCGCCGTCGATGGAACCGAAGTTACCATGGCCGTCAACAAGGGGGACGCGCTGCGAGAACGGCTGGGCCAAACGCACCATCGCGTCGTAGACCGCCGTGTCGCCGTGCGGATGGTATTTGCCGATAACGTCGCCGACCGTACGGGCCGATTTCATATGCGGCCTATTGGGAGTGTATCCCGATTCGTTCATAGCGTACAGAATGCGGCGATGGACCGGCTTCAAACCGTCGCGAACGTCGGGAAGGGCGCGCGCCACGATAACGCTCATCGAATATTCGAGGAACGAAGTCTGCATCTCCTTGCCAAGGTACGCGGTACGTACGATCGTGCCGTTGCCGCCGTTGGCCCCTTCCACTATCTCGCCATGAGCGCTCGGAAGATTATCGGCTATGAGGGAGCGCGCTACGGCCTCCTCCGACATCGCCGATCCCGTTGAACGGGGGGCTTCGTCTTCTTCGTCATCTTGATCCTCGTCGTCAGAATCACCCTCGGCGCGCTCGAGCAGCCGATCGATATCCTCGGGCAGCGAAGCGTCGCCGTCCTCGGGTTCATCGGTCGAATCGAAATCTTTTGTTTCGTCAGTCACGTACTATCTCCTTAAATATCAAGGAACCGCACGTCGCGTGCGTGCTTCTGGATAAATTCTTTACGGGGCTCAACCTGATCGCCCATGAGTTCGCTTACAACGCGCTCAGCTTCGGCGGCATCGTCGATGTTCACCTGAAGCAACGTGCGCGTTTCGGGTTCCATCGTGGTTTCCCACAGCTGATCGGGGTCCATCTCGCCAAGGCCCTTGTACCGCTGAACATCGAACTTGTCAGGATTGTCGTATTCGGCAAGCGTTGCCGAAAGAGCCGACTCATCGTAGATGTAGCGCTCTATCTTCGGCGAACGCGAATTCTTCTTCTTAAGCCCGAAGATAGGCGGCTGCGCAATGTAGATGTAGCCGCGCGTGATGAGCTCGGGCATGTAACGGTAGAAGAACGTCAAAAGCAGACAACGGATGTGCGCGCCGTCGACATCGGCGTCCGTCATGATGATGATGCGATGATAGCGCGCCTGATCGGCATCGAAATCCTCGCCGATATTGGTTCCGATTGCCGTGATGAGCGACGAGATCGTGTCAGACGAAAGCGAACGGTGAAGACCCGCGCGCTCGACGTTCAAAATCTTGCCTCGCAAAGGAAGGATCGCCTGGTACTTACGGTCGCGCGCCTGTTTGGCCGAACCGCCTGCGGAATCGCCCTCTACGATGAATATCTCTGATTCTGATGCCGTCTTGCTCGAGCAATCGGCAAGCTTGCCGGGAAGGGCGAACGAATCGAGCACGCCTTTACGACGCGTCATCTCGCGTGCCTTTCGGGCCGCTTCGCGAGCCTTCAGAGCCTGGGTCGCCTTTCCGATGATGCGCTTCGCCGGCGTCGGGTTCTCTTCGAGATACTCGGCAAGCCCTTGAGTCACCGCGTTCTGAACGAGCGGACGGATCTCGGTGTTGCCGAGCTTCGTTTTCGTCTGCCCCTCGAACTGCGGGTCGTGCAGCTTAACCGAGATGATGGCCGCCAGGCCCTCGCGCGTATCATCGCCTGAAAGATTGGGATCCTTCTCTTTGAGGATACCTTTACTGCGCGCATATTCGTTGATGGTACGCGTAACGGCTTGCTTGAAGCCGTCGAGGTGCGTGCCACCTTCATGAGTGTTGATGTTGTTCGCGAAAGCAAGAACGGAATTGGTCGAATAGGATGTAGACCATTGCATGGCCACTTCAACCGTTCCGTCATCGTTTTCAGCTTCAAAGTAAACCGGCTTGTTGAGCGTTTCCTTGCCTTCGTTCAGAAACTTCACGAAGTCCTGAATGCCGCCCGCATACTGGAATACCTCGGTTTTCGAATTGCCCTCTTCGTCGAGATCGCGCTCGTCATGAAGGACTATTTTGAGTCCTTTGTTGAGGAAAGCCATCTCGCGGAAGCGATTTGCCAGCGTCGTGTAGTCGAATACGGTCGTCTCGGTGAAGATGGTGGGATCCGGCCAGAACGTCGTTTTCGTTCCCGTTCCCTTCGCCGGTCCGACTTTAGCGAGCTTCTCGGAGGTTTTGCCATGGTCGAATGCGATCTTGTACTCGCCGCCATCGCGTTTGACGAAAACCTCGACGCGCGAAGACAGCGCGTTCACAACCGACACGCCAACACCGTGCAGGCCGCCAGACACCTTGTACCCCTCGCCGCCGAACTTGCCGCCGGCATGGAGGATGGTCAAAACGACTTCGACGGTCGGGATCTTCTCTTTTGGATGCTTGTCGATCGGGATACCACGTCCGTTATCGGAAACGGTGACGGAATTGTCGGGGTGTATCCACACTTCGATTTTGTCGCAATATCCAGCTAACGCCTCGTCGACGGAGTTGTCAACCACCTCGTATACGAGATGGTGCAGGCCTCGCGGACCCGTCGAGCCGATGTACATGCCGGGACGCTTGCGAACCGCTTCCAAACCCTCAAGGACTTGAATATCCGAACCATCGTAATGCTCAGGATTTTTCTGCGCCACGTACTGCTCCTTTTGTACTGCATTTTTCTTGATGTAATGAGTTATCAGACGGTATGCATGACAACCTGCAAATTATACCATATATAGTAGTTTGGTGATATCGGTTTTGAACGCGTTTAAGGCAACAGAGAACGCACACAAGCGACGATCAAGGTCTCACCTGTCATTTTTCTCGTTTTGCCCTTTTTTCCACTGTAAATCAGCAATCATAGCTTTACGGATCGATTTTCTAACCGAGTCGTTCTCGATGGAAGCGACGCGGCGCTCGACCTCTTCCATCTCTTCTGCCGAAAGGGGTTTGGCAGGAGTTTTATCGATGTAGGGCGGCGGTTCCTCTTCTTTGTAAGGGCGGTCTTTCTTCCGGGCTCCCCGTGAGATTCGTATTTCGAACTCCTGGACGTCTTCGTTGAATTCCGCCAGAAACAGCAATTTAATACGCTCGCGCAGCGCATTCAACTCGGTAAGGACGATGCTATCGTCAACATACACGTAGAGTTTCTTATATCTTTCATCCCGATGGTTTTTTTCCTCGACGATACCGACGCCGTTCGTATGGGAAAGAATCATGGCCGCCGCTTCGGGATCGCGCCACATCTTCTCGACGGCGTTCGCCCACATCTGCCTGACCTCCGCAGTTCTTCGAGCAATCCTCGCTGCATCGCCGTTATCCCGCCCCATCGCCAGCAGCGTTGCCGGCATGCTTTTCGACAGCTTCCTCATCGGCAGCACCCCAGTTCGACCACATGGGCTTCATCAAGAATGCCGTTTGCGAAGTATTGCAAATTCGTCGTCGTTATGAACGTTTGGATATCGCCTGATATAAATCCGACGAGGGCATTTCTCCTCTGTTCATCGAGTTCGCTCATAACATCGTCGAGCAAGAGCACCGGCTTCTGATCGAGCATATCGCGGATCAAAGATACTTCGGCAAGTTTGAAACTTAGCACGATCGACCGCTGCTGCCCCTGGCTCCCGTAGATGCGCGCGTTCTTTCCTTCAATGAAGAATTCCACTTTATCAGCGTGCGGTCCGATGATGGCGCGATGGCGGCGTCGCTCATCTTCCCTCTTCCCAACAAGGGCTTCGTACATCTGCTGAGTCGCTTCTTCTTTCGAGAGAATGAAGGTTTCCATATTCTCCGGATCGGATTCTTGCCATGATGGAACGTACACCGCTTGAACCGATTCTATGCCGCCGGTTATCTCGCGATAGTACTTCTGAATTTCCAGAAGAAGCTTTGCAAACAGCGAACTTCTATAACAATATAGTTGCGCACCTACTCTCACCAACGTCTCATCGATGGCTTCGAGGTACGACGAAGATCCCTCCTCTTTCAAAAGCTTGTTCTTATGCTGCAGGATCTTCTCGTAATCTTTTCGGATCACATAGTAATTCGAAGTCAATTGCGACCCGAGCGCATCGAGTGCCGCGCGTTTTCCGCTCTGGGATCCCTTGACGAGATCGAGATCGTCAGGCGTAAAGGAAACCGCAGGGAGCAACCCTTTGAGAGTCTGGATTTTCTTCGGCTTCCCGTTGAGAGAATACGACCGTTTTCCGTCTTCCATCTTCAACTCGACATCCAAACGACGCCGCGCGTTCAGAAACGTCGCCTTGAGTCTTGCGGCGTTCGAGTTCCACGCTATCAACTGGCGCGCCGTCGGGTTCCGAAACGACGAAAGGGCGGTTAAAAGCTCAATGCCTTCGACGATATTCGTTTTACCGACCGCGTTTTTCCCGACGAACACCGTCAACGCACCGATATCGCCCAGTTCGAACGAAGGGTAGTTTCTGAAATGCTCGAATGAGATCGAGTCGATCCGAAGATCTTTGCTATCGGCAAGCTCGGCTGTCATAAGATCCCGAAGAAAAGCCCATATTAGGAAATTCGGACGGGCATGACCAGGTACAGGAAGTTTTCGCCCTCGTCGGCTTTGAATATCCCCGGCTTCATCGAGGATTGCGCCTCGAGATAAACTTTTTCGGTAGTCACAGAACTCAATCCATCAAGAAGGTACGCATAGTTGAACGCTATCTCTACGTCTTCCCCTTCGGCTTCGCATGAAAGAGTCTCCTGAGTAGATCCGATATCCTGGGCCGTGCTCGAAAGGAGCGCGGTTTGCGATCCCACATTCACATCGAATTTCACGGGAGTTGCAGTGTTGCTGAGCAGAGACGCGCGCTTTACCGCAGCAATAAGATGTCCGACGTTCATGGAAGCGCGGGTCACATAAGAATCGGGGAGCAATTGCCGGTAGTTGGGGAAATTCCCTTCTATTCTCCGGTTGACGAAAACCGTGTTGCAGTACGTAACGACTATTTGGTTTTCCGCGAGCGCCAGGGAAACGGGGTTATCCGTTTTCGGCAGCGCCGCAATATCTTGTAAGAAAGAACCCGAAATGACCGCTTCGAAATCGCCCGCCATTTCATCGGGCACATCGGCTTCGGTTACCGCGAGGCGATACGAATCAGTGGCCACCATCTTCAAGAGCTTGTCCTCAAGCGTAATCAAGACGCCCGTGAGAATAGCGCGGGATTCGTCTTTCGAAACGACCCGAGCAACCCTTTTCACCATCGTCGCGAACCGATCGAAGGGTATCTGTATGCTTTGATGGACATCGACAGTTGGAAATCCCGGAAAATCCTGCGGATTAAGGGTTTTCAGAGAAAACGATGCGGCATCGCACGTAACGACCACAGCCTCTTCATTGCCCGCAACGTGAACCGCGGCATCGGGGAGGTTCTTTATTATCTCGGCGAAAAGCTTTCCCGGAACAACCGTTTCGCCCTCCTCTTCGATGAGAGCGTCTACCGTATACTGAATCGATAGTTCAAGATCCGTTGTTTGCATGGTGAGAGAATCGTTGTGCGCTTGAATGTAGACCCCTGAAAGAATGGGCAGCGTCGAACGGGTTGAAACACCCTTCATAACGATCGTCAGTGCATTTTGCAATTCGGTTTGATTGATGCTGAACTTCACGTTGGCTCCCTTTCGTTCTCCGTTGCAATCAGTATCTCAAATAATGAAGCGGGACGGTACGCGATTCTCCAAACTGCGCGGCCAAACCATTTAGCCGCCCCTACCGCCCACCCGCCTCCATGCGGCGGGCGGGCCGCACTTTCACCTTCCACATTGGATCTTAGCCACCTTTTCGGTATCGCTAATTACCCTGCCGCCCCTTACACCCCTTTCACCTCCCTATATTCAACTTTTTCTTTCATGCATGGAAAGAAAAGGCGATATCTCTTGAGAAGATGGCTGTTTTTCCACATTTCTCATTCCTTGTGTTGTGGAAAATGGGGAAAACTATTTTTTTATTCGCAGGAAGCTGTGGAAATCTCCAAATCGAAGCAAAGTCAAGCAATCTTTTTCGGAATTCTTTACATCAACACCTCTTGGTACAATTCTCGTCTATTTATCATAAATATACTGTTTGAACTGGTATAACGCAATTCATACCAGCTAATGATGATTTAAATACAGAACTTTGCAACTAAAAAGCGAACAAAGATTTGATATTTCCCTCAAGTGAATTCAAACCATCTGGGAAAACTTGTTTTAGGCGATTGTCAAGCAATAATTTCAACAATCAGCAAGCTTTTCTTCACCGTTTTTCACGTTCCTCTGAAAGCATTTTCCAGGTTTTTAACAATTTCTGAATAAAAAGTGGATAACTCGGAAAACTGCCTGTAAAACTACGTTTCCATTTTGAAGAATTCTGAATAATCGACTGAAAACCGCATGAAAACACGTAGAATGCTTGTACTCTTGCCTAAATCGTGTGAATATGGCTGAATACGATTGAATAATTTTCTGAACAGACCTGAATATACGAGGAATTTTTCTGAATACCATGCCGACAGATCAGAACATTACTTCTAAATCCGCTGATGGGAACAAGGCTGATTTCAATTATTCATTCGTTGAAACCATTGCCCGCATCGCGGTCTACGACGATCTGCGCAGCGCGCCGCGTGTTATTGAAATTCAACCGAACACAACAGCTGAATTCATTGAAAATCTGGCATCGAAAATTTACGAACAGGCAAAGCTTGCAGGTGGCACCATCCCCTATACCGTTATCAGAGAAGTTTCCGAGAATTTCATTCACGCCCAATTCTCGGAAATAATCGTATCCATCCTCGACCAAGGGAAAACCATACGGTTTTCCGATCAAGGACCGGGAATCGCCAACAAGGACAAAGCGCAGCTCCCTGGATTCACTTCCGCGATAGAGCCGATGAAACACTATATTCGAGGAGTGGGATCCGGCCTTCCGATCGTCAAGGATTATCTTGATTTCTCAAACGGCAACATCACGATAGAAGACAATCTCGAATCCGGGGCCGTCGTAACCGTCAGTCTTGCTCCTCCTAAGGCCGAAAACGAACAGCATCAACCGAAAATCGAGTCTCTCACTCCCCCGTTGAGTTCGCGGGAAAAGGAGCTTTTGCCGTTCTTCCTTCACGAAGGGGCCCTTGGAGTGACCGATTTGGTTAACCTCACCGGACTTCCCCAATCGAGCACGTACGTAACGCTCAAAAAGCTCGAGGAATACGGCCTTATCGAAAAGACAGTGAATCAGAAACGAATTCTGACCGATTTAGGGTTTCAAGTAGCGAATTCCCTCTAACTTCTTTTGCCGACCCTGCGTATTTTTACTACAATCACAGCGAGAGCGTATAATCGGCGTCTATTTTCGTTCGCCGATGTGGTTTCCTGTACTTCGCTGTTTGTTTGCATCCTGATTTGCAAACAAACAGGATCGCTCGATCGGCTTCGGAACAACGATTAGGATGTATGGCATGGACAGCGAAATGCTCGAAAAAGCATGGGGAGATGTATGTAGCCAGGTAAAAAGTTACAACAACATCGACCCTACTCAAATCAACGCGTTTTTCTCACGGCTGCATCCCCAGGCGATGAGCGAGGGGTTCCTCATGCTCACGGCCGACAACGATTTCATCAAGACGTGGATTGAAAAACACTACGTCGAAGTTATCAAACAAGCGCTCGGCGATCTTTACCATATTCCTTATATGGTCGTCATCGAGGTCGATGTAACGGCGGCGCAGGCAAACGTCCAGCCCGCTCCTGTGCAATCCTCGCCTGTCCAACCCCAAACGCAGATGCCGGCCGCTGCAACTCAACCGGTCAGCGCTACCCCCGCCGCGCAGTCCAACCCGTACTCCCCATCTCAACCCTACGCTTCCCCGTCCCATGCAGCCGGTGGAGCCGCATCAGTCGGACTCGGAGGTCCTTCGTCTTCCCCGGCCGGCGCTGAGGAATATGCCGCCCATGGAATCTCATCCGATGTCGATGAGATGGGAAAACCCACGTCAAGTCTTACGTTTGAGAATTTCGTCATCGGAGATTCGAATCGTATGGCGTATTCCATGGCTGTAGCGGTTGCCGAAATGCCAGGGAAAGCGCACCTTAATCCGCTGTTTATTTACGGGAAGAGCGGATTGGGCAAAACCCATCTTCTCAGGGCCATCCAGAATTACATCATCGAAACCATGCCCCACCTTTCAACCATCTACGTGGATTCGGCTGAGCTCTTAAGCGATTACATGGAAGCATCGGCGGCACACGATAAAGAAAAATCCAGCTATAAGAACTTCAAAACGCGCTACGAGGACGCCGACGTGCTGCTGATCGATGACGTCCAGTACTTACAGGGCAAGAAGCAGACGCTCGATATCGTTTTTCAAATATTCAACAAGCTCACAAGCCAAGGTAAGCAGGTTGTCCTCTCGGCAGACAGGGCGCCGAAGAACATCGATATCGACGAGAGGTACAAAAGTCGCTTCAATTCAGGCGGTACGTTCGACATCCAGCCCCCCGAAATCGAAACGAAGCTCGGCATCGTGAAGAGTTTCGTCGAAGAATACAGGATCAACGAGGGAATTCGCGAGTTGAGCATCCCCGAAGACATCCAGCTTTACATCGCCGAAAGCTCCAGTTCCAATATCAGGGAGCTGAAAAGCGCCGTGACCAAAGTTATCTACCAGATGACGTTCTTCAACCAGCCCGATATCAGCCTCGCCGACGTAAGGGATCTGCTTGAGAACCACTTCTCCGGCGGTCCGTCGAAGCGGCTCACAGTCTCGGATATACAGAAGGAAGTCGAGAACTTCTACAAGATCAGTCATGCCGAGCTCATCGGTAAAAAAAGAACGCGCAATATCATCTATGCACGTCAGATAGGCATATATCTTTGCCGCCAACTGCTCGATCTGCCTTTTAACGATATAGGAAAGCAATTCAACCGCGATCACAGCACAGTCATGTACTCAGTAACAAACGTTGAAGAGAAGATGAAGGAAAGCAGGGAGCTGAGAGAAGAACTCGAAGCCCTCAAGCAGCTTATCCGCGAAATCTGACATCCTGGTTCTGTCTACCTCATGAGAATTGCTTGGGTCTTGGGAGTCTCTTTGCCGCGCGTCTCCTTAAAGGCCGAAACAAACGAGGCATTTATGACTCAAACCTGGTTAAAAACCTTGGGATGAATTGGGAATGATAATAAAAGCGATAAAAACTGTTGAGGGAGAGAGCTGATTCTCAACACGAAAAAAGTCTTCTATCCCATAGATTGATCTGCGGAGATATCAGTTATCAACATTTCCACTGCCCTTATTATTACAACTATTCAAACCATTTATATATTTTAAGAATCAAAATAAAACCAACCTTTGGGGAAATCTGATCTTCGAGCTTTGGAACCTACATATTGAGGATAGGACACCTTCAACTACAACATGAAGAAGCGTGGGCTACGCAACGATTCGACGACTATGCCAAGATAAGAATCTATGCAGAATTACCTGCGTAAATACCTTGACTTTAGTGCTCTTCGGTATATACTTTGGAAGTTACTCTTGAACCATGAAGGGATTGTGAAATGAAGCGCACTTATCAGCCTAACACTCGTAAGCGTGCGAAGTGCCACGGTTTCCGTGCACGTATGTCGACAAAAGGTGGTCGTGCCGTATTGTCTGCTCGCCGCGCAAAAGGACGCAAGCGCATTTGCGCGTAAAGATAGGTACTCGTGTTGGAAACAATTAAATCCAGCACCGAAGTTTCGTATGTCTTTACGCACGGGAAGCGTTTGAACACTCCTTTTGTTACATTGATTGTGTTACAGGATGAGAAGCAACACGGCCAAACAGGTCGTGTTGCTTTTGTTGCGGGTAAAAAACTCGGTAACGCAGTTTGGAGGAACAGAGCAAAGCGCCGAATGCGAGCGCTTTGCCGGGATCTCGGGGGACCGTGGGATCGCTACGATGTGATATTTCTCGCTCGCCGACGTACGACTGAAGCTATTTATAGTAAAGTTCTCGATGCGTGTGAAAAGGCGCTTGTCGACATCGGCTTACGAACCTCTCAATAAGGTTGTGAGATGGATAAGATAGTACGTTTTATAAAGAAGATACCGTGCTCAGCCGCGGTTTTCCTCATTACGTTCTATCAAGCTGCAATTTCCCCCTTGTTCCCTTCGTGTTGCCGTTTCGAGCCTACTTGTTCTCAGTACGGAATAATCGCGTTTCGCCGTTACGGTTTCTTCAAAGGATTCAAACTTACCGCCAAGAGGATATTACGCTGTCGTCCGGGAGGCCCCCACGGTTACGATCCAGTACCGTAAACACTTTATGATCTGGGGTTTCTTTGGTATATAGGAAGGAAAGCTGAGTATGTGGGATGCATTTAAAGATTTAATTTTCTGGATTATCGAGTTCTTCTACAATTTGCTTGGCGGCGCTAACGGCGGTGACTGGGGTATGGCCATCATCATCGTTACGGTCATATTCCGTATTCTCATCTCCCCTTTGATGCATAAGCAAACGAAATCGTCGTTCCAGATGCAAAAGGTCCAACCTCTCATGAAAGAGATACAGACCAAATTTGCCGACGATCCGGTAAGGCAGCAAGAGGAAATGCAGAAGCTTTACGCTGAAGCGAAATTCAATCCCCTCGCCGGCTGTTTGCCCATGTTGCTGCAAATGCCTATCTTCATTGCGTTGTTCCAGGTACTTCAGGAGATGGGTACTCGTACCCATGGCTCCACTTATGAATTCTACAATTTGGTGCCCAGCCTCATCACCACTCCCTCGCAGGCGTTTGCGGAAGGAATAGGCGCGTTTATCCCCTACGTAATCCTGATGGTCATTTTCGCGGGGGCAACATTCCTTCCCATGGTTCTTCAGCAACGCAATAACGACGGCGCTCAAAAGAAGCAGATGCTCATCATGAGTGGCGTTATGAGCATATTCATGCTTTGGATCAGCTGGAATTCTCCTGCAGGCGTTCTTCTCTTCTGGGGCACTTCTTCGCTTATCGGCGTCGGGCAGCAGCAGATTTCAATGGCGATTATGCGCCGCCGCGATGCGGAAGCCGAGGAGAGCATCGAGGTCAAGCCGATCGAGGTCGACGTTACCCGTAAGGTGAAAAAACCGCGCCCCACTAAAAAAGGCAAGTAAATTCCGAGAACCGCATCCATGTAAGGATGTTGGCTATATAACCGTGCTTGAATTGACTAAGGAGCATAGATATGGCGGAAGAAACCAACAGCGAACTTGAATTCGAAGAACATGCCGTGGAAACCGAGGAAGAGGTTTCGGAAGACGAGGGAAATTCTTCCGAGGAAAGCGGAGTCCCCGAGTTGAGCGATGAGGAGCTCGATGAGGTGGCTGATACAGCCATTTCCATTCTCCAAGATATCCTGAAGTATTTCAATGTTGGCGAAGTGACGATCGACGAATACGAAGGTGATGAAGGAGAGCTTATCCTTGATATAACCGGCGATGATCTTGCCGTGCTGATCGGACGTCACGGAAAGACCCTGGATTCCCTGCAGTTCCTTGTTTCTGCTGTTACCGTTAGGAAAATGGGATTCAGATACCCCGTTGTTGTTGATGTAGAGGGATACAAGAGTCGTCAACGGCAGAAGTTGGAATCGATTGCCCGTTCGGCGGCGAATCGCGCGGCTGGTCAGAACCGCAGTATAAAACTTCGTCCGATGACACCTTATGAGCGTCGAATCGTCCATATCACTCTGCGCGATGACGATCGGGTTGAAACCGCTTCCGAAGGTGAAGGCAGCGCGCGACATGTTGTGGTGATACCTCAGTAGCTTCAAATCGACATTGAATGGAAAAGGATGTTTCACGTGAAACATCCTTTTCTTTTGCCGTGAAATATGGAACTATTTTTAAAAACGCTGTGAATGGCAGATAGTGGGAGTTTTAATGGAAGAAAAAGATACTTGGGTTGAGGATATAGCCGGTACCTTCGGTCTAGATGTTGAAACCGTGCAATTACTCGAGTCTTACCTGTTGAAAATCATCGAGGTAAATAAAAAAATCAATCTTACTCGAATTGAAACTTTGAAATCGGGCAGGGTTCTCCATTTAGAGGATTCTCTTGCAGGATTTCAGGAATTAAAGGAGGCTCCTGCGGGTTTGTATGCTGACCTTGGAACTGGAGGAGGTTTTCCTGGGGTTCCTTTAGCCCTTGTATCCGGGCGCGATACTCTGCTGGTTGATTCGGTGAAAAAGAAGGTAACTGCGTTAGAAGAGGTGGTCAGGGAATTAGGGGTTCAAGATCGCATAACATGCTATGGGGGTAGAATTGAAGAACTCGCTCTTGAAAAGAAAGGGCGATTCGCCGTGCTTACTGCACGTGCTTTAAGTTCCCTGTCATCGCTTATGGAGCTTGCGAGCCCCTTGCTGGAACAAAAAGGAAGACTGATTTGTTATAAAGCAAATATAGAGGATAGCGAATTAGAACATGCGGTTGCTTTGAAGGAAACGTTAGCTATGCGTCTGGTCAGCGACAGGAGTTTCATGTTGAGTGATGGCGTAACAACGCGAAGGATTGTGGTGTTTGAGAAAGTTGGCTATCCTACTTTGAAATTGCCGCGTAGAACAGGAATGGCTCAGAAGAAACCGCTTTGAAATGTTTCACGTGAAACATTTCAAGTATGATGGCTCGCTGGGCAGGATGTTTCACGTGAAACATCCTGCTATTTTTTATTAGTTAATCGAGCGAGAGGTACTGTAATGATATCGTTTCGCCTCGTTGTTACTTCATTATGTATTGTTTCGCAAACGTCTTCGAAATTGTTCCATATATCGTAGTTGGAAAAGCGTAACTCTTTAATTTCAAGTAATTCCAAATATCGTGTTCTGTACGAGTCCTTTACCATGCCTTCTTTTTCGAAATGCTGCGAACCATCAAGTTCAATGCTGAGCCTTACTTTATTGCAGAAGAAATCAACAATATAGATTCCAATAATCTTTTGTTGCCTAAAGGGGATGGGGTAGGTACAGAGAAACCTATACCAGAGTTTCCTCTCCTCTTTAGTTGCATTCCGCTTAAGTTGATAAGCTAGAGGAACTAAATTATTCTTTCTTGGCAAGCCCATCCGGTCACCTCCGTTATGGCAATCATAACAAGTCGATCTTGCCAGGTATTAGATGGGGATACGTTTTGAAGTCATCTCAATGGGGGCTGACCGAGATGAATTTCTTACAATAATCAACGTTGGGGCACATGTACTTGCGAGATAAATCCAACGTATGTTTCACGTGAAACATACGTTGAGCGATACAACGGAGCATTGTTTCACGTGAAACAATGTTAAACACTCCCATATCTGCACTATGATTGAATAATTGCGCTATACTGATGCAGATTATCCATGAAAGGGGGCACAGTGGGCTTGTTTGATGGTCTGAAACGAGAAAAAAAGATATCAGAGACTATCACGCCGGATGAAACTCAGGATTCTTCCGAAGTTCCTTCCAATAATGAGGTTCAAGAAATTGATATTGAGGACGTTGAAGTGGTGGAGCGTGATGTTTCACGTGAAACAATCGAAGAAGTACCTCCTAAACGCCTTAAGACCTATAAAGAGAAAGATCCTGTGAAACACGTGATCGGTCAAACAAAGGTACTTGCCATCATCAATCAAAAAGGTGGGGTAGGTAAGTCGACAACGGCAATTAATTTATCGGCAGCGCTTGGCGAGATGGGAAAACAGGTTCTTCTTATTGATTTAGACCCCCAGGGAAATTCATCAAGTGGTCTTGGTATAGAGAAAAGTCAGGTAGAGCACTGCGTCTATGATGTTCTTCTGAACCAAACGCCAGTTGAAGATGTAATAATCCCTGATGTTTGCGAAGGCCTCGATGTTATTCCGGCCACTATCAACCTTGCAGGAGCGGAAGTCGAATTGGTTTCAGAGATGGCGCGCGAAAACCGCTTGAAGGACGCCGTCGGCTCACTGAGGGGAAAGTACGATTTTATCTTCGTCGATTGTCCTCCTTCTCTTGGACTCCTTACCGTGAATGCATTGGTAGCAGCGGATAAGCTTCTGATTCCCATACAATGCGAGTTTTATGCACTCGAAGGTGTGACAAAACTACTTGATTCGATGAAACGTGTCAAAAGCCTGCTAAACCCAAGCTTGGATATCTATGGTGTCTTGCTCACTATGTACGATGGAAGAACAACTCTCTCCCGACAAGTAGTCGACGAAGTAAGATCATATTTTGGGAAGACAGTGTTTGATACATTGATTCCCCGTACAGTAAAGCTTTCCGAAGCTCCGAGTTACGGATTGCCTATTACCCAATACGATCCTACTGGCAAAGGCGCACAGTCTTACATCGATCTTGCTAAGGAAGTGATAATCCGTGGCTAAACAAAATAAAAGCGGCCTCGGCCGCGGTTTGAATTCTCTCTTGAGCGGTAGCATGGAAGAAGCTTTACCGGCTGAGACCATAGCACCGGTTCAGCGCACTATGGTGAAAGCAGACGAGGATGTCCCCTCGCCAAAACCGTCGCAAAAGCCGACTCCGGCAAAACAATCCATTTCTGAGAAGAAATCGCAATACAGTGAAGCAATTTCTCAAGAGAACCCTGTCGTCTCAAAAAACGAGAACGAATCTGGTAACGAAAAGCATCAACCTTATATCGAAGAGGAAGACCATATTACGATTAAGGGTGTCGTTGAACGCGAAGTAAAGGAAAAGAAGATCGACGAGGTTGATCTGAATTCCATCGAGCCCAACCCCGATCAGCCGCGAACCTATTTCAAACAAGAGGAAATAGAAGAGCTTGCAACCTCGATTGAGAGGGATGGGTTGCTTCAGCCGATCCTTGTTCGTTCTATCGCGAAAGGGAGATACCAGATCATAGCAGGGGAGCGTCGCTGGCAGGCATGCAAATCTCTTGGCTTGAAGACGGTTCCGATTCGCATCAAAGAAGCAGATGATGATAAAGCACTTGAGCTTGCTCTAATTGAAAATATACAACGCTCGGATCTGAATCCTATCGAGGAAGCGTACGGATACAGGCGTTTGATGGAACGTCAGAACATGACGCAATCGGAAGTGGCTCAAGCGGTATCGAAAGGGCGTTCCACGATAGCCAATTCCCTTAGGCTCCTCGAACTCCCTGAAGATGCCCAGCAGCTTTTATTCGAGGAGAAGATCTCGGCTGGCCATGCGAGAGCCATTCTTTCCATTCCTTCGAAAGAAGGTAGGCAAAAACTGACCGATAAGATGGTTCAGGAGAAGATATCCGTTCGCGAAGCAGAAACTCTTGCACGCTTGTTTTCTGGAAAGCAAGAAAAAGGGGAAGCGACCGTCCGCGTTCCTACGCCGAAGATGTTTAAAACGGTAGCGCGGGCTTTACGCGAATCGTTTAACACGAATGTGCGAGTCAAAACCGTGCAAGGGAAGAACAAGATCGAGATTGAATTCAAAGATGAAGAAGAATTAGAACGTTTGTTCGAAAGCATGACTTCATTTAAAAAGGAGAAGGCGGAATAACATCGCCAGGAATAAATAAAAAAGAGGGCCGCTCGACGACGTTTCGAGCGGCCCTCTTTTTTATTTGCTCGAATGCTATAGAGAGTTTTTAAGTTGGCCGCACGCACCAGCTATGTCCGATCCTCGCGAATTGCGGACGGTTGTTTCGATACCGTGTTGCGATAATGCGCTAACCCAATGTTTCATCGTTGCGGCGGCGCTCGGTTGAAAGGGATTTCCAGCTGTTTTGTTGAGAGGAAGCAAATTTACATGGCAAAGCATCCCTTTGCAGAAGGATAAGAGGGCTTTCAACGCTTCGTCGGTGTCATTTAAATCCTTGATCATCAAGTATTCGAAAGATACGCGGCGGTTCGTCTTTTCCCGGTAATCAAGAAGCGAACGTTTCAGTTGGCGCAGTGGAATATGTGCCAAGGAAGGCATGAGAGCGTCTCTCACCGCTTGTTGAGCCGAGTGAAGGGAAATTGCAAGCGTGAACTGCTCCGGCTCGTCTGAGAGCCTCTGAATGCCCTGAATGATTCCGCACGTCGAAATGGTGATATGACGCGCTCCTATATTGAGGGAATCGGGGGAGTTGGCTATACGCAACGCCTCGATCGTATTCTCGTAATTAAGAAACGGCTCTCCTTGCCCCATGGCGACGACGCTGCTGGTTTTCATATCCATATCGGACTGAGCTAAAACGATTTGGTCGATCATCTCCCCAACGGAGAGGTTTCTGGTGAATCCTTCTTTTCCCGTTGCGCAGAACGAGCATCCGATGGGGCACCCTGCTTGCGTCGACAGGCAAACAGAAAGCCTATCAGGGGATTCTTCGTGCATGCTCGGCATAGCGACGGTTTCAACCCGGGCACCATCGTGAAATTCGATAACGTATTTGCGCGTTCCATCTGATGAAATCTGGCGGTTGATTATCGTACCGGTGAGGAGGGGGTGACCCCTTTCGAGATCGGTCCTCAGCGATGCGGGCAAATTCGTCATTTCACTGTACGATCGGGCGTGATGTCCATAGAGCCATTGGAATAGCTGTCGCGCGCGAAACGACGGTTGCTTGCATTCGGCGATGAGCTCGTCGATTTCGCTGCGTGTGAATGATTTGATGTCGGTTTTCATAAGCGCATTATAAACGCATTCCAGAATGTGTCGTTCCGGAATGCGAAGTAAGGGGGAAGTGGTGTGGCGACCCGGGGTGGGCAATATGTTTTAACCGCTCAGCCAATGGTTCGAAATGGAGTATTTGCTATACTTCATCCGTCTTTGCCTACGCGAGATGTTGGCAGGTGAAGCGACAGCAAATTACAAATGGACGGCATGCCGCGCCCTTTTGACGGCAGGTATGCCGCAGTGCGAACGGAGCAGGGTTTTCATGTCAGATACTTTCACACCTCAAACGTGCAATGTGGCTTTGCTTGCGGGGGGAAGAAGCGGCGAGCGGGAAATATCCCTTGCGTCGGGCATGGGAGCGAAAAAAGCGCTCGAGGAAGCTGGGTTTCCCGTTACGGTCATCGATCCCGCCGATAAAGAGGATCTGAAAACCCTCATCGACGGTGATTTCGACGTCGCCTTTATCTGCCTGCATGGAAAATACGGCGAAGACGGCACGATGCAGGGCATGCTTGAGATAATCGGTCTTCCCTACATCGGCTCGAACGTATGGGGCAGCGCGCTTGCCATGGATAAAGCGAAAGCGAAGGTATTCTACACGCAAGCGGGAATAAGAACCCCGCAATCGGTCACGCTTTGCTCCCCTGATGAGAAGTCGGTTGAAGATATCATCGAGCAAGTTGGACGCCATTGCGTGGTAAAGCCCGCGACGGAAGGCAGCGCGCTCGGCGTATTCATCGTCGAGGGAGAAGAAGCTATCGCCGATGCGCTGGGCAAGGCGTTTGCGATAGATGACGGAGTGCTTGTTGAAACCTATGTCGAGGGAGACGAGTACACCGTTGCGGTTATTGGAAACGATGAAGCCGAAGCACTTCCGGTCATTCAGATCGTTCCGACGAATGAGTTCTACGATTTCGAATCGAAATACGCTCCCGGCGGCTCGCAGCACCTGTGCCCCGCTCCGTTATCCGAAGATGCTACGGCTGCTGTTCAGCGGATGGCCGTCGAAGCCCACAGGGTTTTAGGCTGCCGAGGCGTTTCACGCAGCGACTTCATCATGGATGGCGAAGGTGCGTTCTGGATTCTTGAAACGAATACGATTCCCGGCATGACGGGAACCTCGTTGCTGCCCGATGCGGCGCGTGCCGCGGGAATGGATTTTCCCGCTCTCTGCACGAAGCTCATCGAGCTCGCGCTGGAATAACGCCCCGCGCCATCAATTAACCCTTGATTCACCCTGGATTCGCCCTCGTACTCCCGGGTGCCGCCATGCCGCCGTTTCGCATTCCGGAATGCGTCATTCGGGAATGCGGCGAGAAGGGTGGTTAGATGATGCCGCACGAACGGAGGCCGAACAGCGCCCCGGCGACAACTGCAAGAAGAAACACCCAGCTGATGATGTAGCAGCCTTTATTGCCCTTACGGCCCTGTTCGATCATCTTTTCTGAGACGCTCCGTCTTGTCTTAAGGAGGGCGACGCCTGCCTGTTTCGGGGGGAGGGGGACCGTTTTGGTCGGTTTCCAGGAACCGTTTGTTTCGATGACTTTGTTGAAACCCTGCTCGCCCAGATCGACTTCGGGGCGTATGCCGTCCATCATGCGCGCGGCAATGTTTCCCGTGAAACATTCGAATGCGGCGGCATCTTTCGGGTCGTAGCAAACAAGTGCAGCTTCACCCCAATACCTACCTGGATCAGGTGATTCGCTGTAAGCGATGAAAGAGAGCAGAGCTTGGAGTTTAAACCCCTTAGCCTCGCACAAACTCAATTTGCGTGAAGTTCCCGGTTCGAAGAATCCAACGAGCGCGCCGAAGCGGTTTTTCATCCAAGCGGTCCTCACTCCCTCTTCGGTAATGAATTCTATGTCGAATACATCTCCGACGAGGTTGTCGGCACCCAAAAGCACAGCCGCATCCTTTTTCGACGCAGTGTCGAATCGCGCATACGTTCCGTAATAAGGGATGTCCGGCATAGCAGTTCCTCTTTTCGGTTCTCAGGGAGGCGGGTGGTGGGTTATGCGATTATTCCGCGTCCCGATCTTTCGGTTTGTGCGACATCATGATAGATGATAGGCTTCATTCTATGAAAAAAGATAATGCGCAACAGACAGATACCATACAAAAATACATCGTCGAAGGCACACCCCGCGACATCCGCGATCGGTACGCGCGTTTGGATGAAACCGCGAAGCACGCCGATTACGGAGAGCTCGATCGCGATGTCGTCGTTCTCGATACGGAGACCACGGGATTTTCCGTCAACCACGATGAACTGACGCAGATCGCCGCCGCCCGGATGAAAAACGGGGAAATCATCGAATGGTTCGTGACATTCGTGAATCCGGGAAAGCCTATTCCCGAAGATGTTGCGCGGCTGACGGATATCCATGACGAAGACGTCGCCGATGCCCCGACTCCCGCCCAGGCTCTCGCCGATCTTGTCGAATTCGTTGGAACATCGGACATCGTGGCGCACAACGCCGAGTTCGATCGTAATTTCACAACGAAGAACATGTATGGCACGCCGCTTGCGGAAAACACGTGGATCGACTCGCTCGATCTCGCGCGCATCGCGCTGCCTCGACTCAAATCCCATCGGTTGATCGATCTCGTTCGAGCGTTCGATGCTCCCATATCGACCCATCGAGCTGATGCCGACGTGGAGGCGCTGTGCGCGGTATATCGCATCCTGCTCGCCGCCGTTGACGCGATGCCGCCTGCCCTTGTAAGTGAAATCGCAGGGATGGCAACTGTCGAGGAGTGGCCGACCGTCAAGGTGTTTGCGCACTTTGCAGAAAAAGCCGCCGCTGCTGCTGCGGTCGATTCGACTATGGCAGCCGAGTCCGATATGGAATCGCAGGATGCCGAACAGGTTGAAAAAGGGCAGTTGGCAGACCAAACGGCTTCGGCGGGCGAACCACGTGAAAAGAAGATACCGTTTTCTCTGCGAGCCATGCGACAGAACAGGGTCAAGTCGATCGAACGGAAGGCGAAAAACGACGCCGACATGTTGGCGTCGGATCCCACTCGCCATTTGCAATTTCCCTCCGAAGGCGAGATAGAGGAGGCGTTTTCGCCCGAAGGTATCGTCGGATCTCTGTACGAGGATTTCGAAACGAGGGTCGAGCAGGTTGCAATGGCCGAATCGGTGAGGCAAGCGTTCGCTACATCCACCAATCTTGCCGTGGAGGCGGGAACGGGCGTCGGCAAGTCGATGGCCTATCTGCTTCCCGCCGCTTTGACGGCGAGAAAAAACAACATTGCGATCGGAGTGGCAACGAAAACGAACGCCTTGCTCGATCAGCTGATGTACAAGGAGCTGCCCCTCTTGAACGATGCGTTGAAGCGCGCGGCCGAACAGGGAGAGCAAGAAGCGCCGTCAGGAGAAGTCGGGCTGGAAGAATGCAGCGAGGCATCGGGCGAATCAGAGCAGAACGCGCCCGAACCGACCGAACAGAGCGAACCGACATCGCGCGGCATCGATTACGCCGCCCTTAAGGGGTTTTCCCATTACCCCTGCCTCCGACAGATAAACCGCATCGTCATCGCAGGACCCAAAACGCGCAATGTGGCTGGCAAGGACATCGTGCAGGCGCCCTCGCTTGCGGGACTGCTCTCTTTCATCGAGCAGAGCGAGTACGACGATATCGACGGTTTGAAAATCGACTATCGCGCTCTGCCGCGCTACACCATCACCACATCGAGCACCGATTGCCTTCGGCGGAAATGCCCGTTCTTCGGAACCCTGTGCTTCGTTCACGGAGCTCGCCGCCGCGCCGAGTCGGCCGATATCGTGGTAACCAACCATAGCCTGCTCTTCTGCGATCTCGTAGCCGATGGGGGATTGCTCCCGCCGATTCGCTATTGGATCGTCGACGAGGCCCACGGTGCGGAAGCGGAAGCGCGCAAGGCGTTTTCCCTCGCGCTTTCCGCCGAGGAGATCATGAGGACGGCATCGCGCGTTTCCGCCGATGACGCGTCGCGAAACGTGTTCATCCGAACCGAACGGCGGTTGGGCGATGCGCCCGACGGATCAACGTTGCTGTTCGCTTTGACGTCGAAGGCCCGAAGCGCGGGCAAGGAATTCGAGCAGGCTGCATCTGAGTTCAGCGCGCACATGAAAGACCTCCTGTACTTCGATCCCAGCAGCAAATCGAAGGGGTACGAGTTCGTCGAGCTGTGGATAAACGACCAGATACGAAACAGCGATACGTTCGCCGGCTTATGCTCGTACGGCAAGGTGTTTTCGGACAAGGCCGAAAAACTCGTGAAAGCGTGCCAGGACATCGTCGCCTATCTAGAGGATCTCGACGGCGCCGCCGAATTGCAGCGGGAAATAGCTTCGACGGCGATTGCCCTTAAAGAAATGATAAACGCAGCCGAGACGATACTCGTATCGGCGCCGCCGACGTACGCGTATGCGGCGTCGCTTTCGAAGAAAAACGACCGGGTCGCCGAAAGCCTGCAGGCTCTTCTCCTCGATGTGGGCGACAAGATGAACGAAACGCTGTATGCGAACACCCACTCGGTCGTTTTCGCGTCCGCCACCATGACGGTCGACGGTAAATTTTCGGCATTCGAACAGTCGCTCGGTCTCAACAAGACCGAATTCTCGCAGACTTCGATGTGCGAACTGCCTTCAAGCTACAACTTCGACGAGCAGATGACGGTCTACGTTGTCGAAGACATGCCCGAGCCGAATGCGCCTGGTTACCTCGAGGCGCTGCAGGAGCTTCTCATCGGCGTTCACCGTGCCCAGAACGGCTCGATGCTCACGCTGTTCACCAACCGCAAGGAAATGGAACGGTGCTACGATGTAGTGCAGCCGATTCTCAAATCCGACGATCTCAGGTTGGTCTGCCAGAAGTGGGGGGTGTCGGTGAAGGGGTTGCGCGACGATTTCCTCGTGGACGAGCACCTGTCGCTTTTCGCCCTCAAAAGCTTTTGGGAAGGATTCGACGCGCCCGGCGCAACGCTCAAGGGAGTGGTCATCCCGAAGCTTCCCTTCACCAAGCCAAGCGATCCGCTCTCGTGCGAGCGGGCCGATAGGGATTCCCATGCATGGAGCCATTACGTACTCCCGGCAGCGGTTTTGGAAACCAAACAGGCTGCAGGAAGGCTCATCCGCAAATCTACGGATTCGGGATCGCTTATCCTGGCCGACAAGCGGTTGCTTACCAAAGGGTACGGCAAGGCGTTTCTCAATTCGCTTCCCAGCAAGACCATCAAGGTTTGCACGATGGCAGAAACGATCCGTTGCATCGAAAGGGAAACCGACTGATACGAACGCTCGTTTCACATGGAATAGCACGCCTATTCTGTGTCAGGCATCGTCTGCCGAGAGCGAATACCGTACAATAGGCAAACCATGGGTCGCAAGAACAAGCATACGAAGCTCTCTCACGCCGCGCACATCAAGCGGCACACCGAAGGCACATCGAACGAGCTGTCATTCAGCGTGCTCGATGCCGCGAAAAATGCGGCCGATGCAGGGGAGGGGCTCGACTCGAAGGCGAAGGTGCCGCGTTTCGGCGGCATCCCCTTGTTCACGCTGCCGGGGAAAAAGAAGCTCCACACGACTCTGCAGAAAGAAGACGCGCTGCCCTTGCCGAGCAAGGGACCGGTCGGCATGCCCGCCCAGCTATCGTCTCCCATTCCGGTCGCTCCCGAAGCGAAGACGAAGAAGTACGAACCCCCTGTCGATGAGATTGCCCGAAGGAAGATGCGCCGCCGCGTGCGAAACGGCCTTGCGATCGGCGTAGTCGCGATCGCGCTTGTCGCCCTTGCGGCAACGGGCGCATCGTTTCTCTACAAGGAATACACCGATCACACCGAGCGGGTAACCTATCTCGAGGCGGCGCTTTCCGATCTTATGAAAGCCGACGAGATTACCGTTGAGATGGATTCCGTCATCACCGGCGAGATGAGCGACGAGGATGCGGCAAGGGTGCCGGCTATCGAAGAGAGGCTTCCCGATGCGGCTGCGCTGCTCGATTCGGCGGAAGCTTCGGTTCAGGCAGCGGAATCGGAATCGAATTCTTCCGAGGAAAAAGAGGCGATAGCGACGGCGCGCGCTTCGATAGCGGCACGCCGCGATATGATCTCCCAAGGGCCGATTCTCATGGATACCGCCGCTTCCGCAAAGGAGGCTTCGGATATCGTCGAAGTTGCATGGGCCGAAGTCATTCGGGCTGACAACCTTGCGCGCGACGCCGCAGCGCTCATAGCGGATACGACTATGGAAAACGTCGAGGCGTCGAAGGCGAAGAGCATCGAGGCCAAGGAACTGTTCTCCGACGCGCGCGTCCAATTCGAGAACGCGGCTCAAGAGTATCCCAGCGCAAATCTTTCCGCCCACATCGAATACATCGAGAAGCGCATCGCCGCGATGGACTATGCAATCGCCTCGGACGATGCGATCCTCGCATACGACAAAGACACCGCAGCTTCGCAAAACGATGCGTACAACCAGGTTGACCAGGAGGCCGCCGCGCTTGCCGAAACGTTGTCGGATAGCCCTTCTGACCAGGTGAGGAGCGCATATCTTCGAGATATCGAAGAACCTGGCAAGCTCTATAGCGAAGCACGCTCCGTCGCGGCGACCGCAGATGCATTTATTCGTGATTATTTGGGGTCAAACGGTAAATAGCGTATACTTACCTACGGTATGCCTACATGCAAATATGACCAGATGAAGAACGGAAGGCACGCATATGCCAGAACTAATGGATCATGTTGCGTTTCTGTCGCAAGAAATCGGTCCTCGTCCTGCTGGGACTGAAGAGGAGCAGCAAGCCGCCCTCTACATCACCGAGCAGATGCAAAAAGATGCGGGCCTCTCGGCGGTTATCGAGGATTTCAACAGCGCCTCGAACGCCGAAACTCCGCGCGCGCTTTGCTGCGCAGTAACATTCGTCGTTGCCCTTGCATCGCTGTTCTTACCGGTTCTTGCCATCCCCGCAATGATCCTCACAGCAATCTCGGCGATTCTGTACGCGTTTGAAGCGACGGGCCGTCCGATCGTATCGCGGTTTCTCGCCCGCGGGGTAAGCCAAAACGTTGTGGCGAAGTACGAACCGGGGTATTCCGCCGAGGCGGGTGGAGCCCGCCGCCGGAAGGTGATCCTTGTAGCCCGCTACGACAGCGGAAAAGTGCGACCCGAACTCAAAGCGCCCATTTTGGGCGTTCTGCCGTTTATTCAGTGGGCGGTGCTCGTTTCCATCATTTTGGTGCCCCTCATTCTCATCGTACGCAACTTTTTCTTCCTGCATGCCGAAGGCACGACGGCGATCGTGTTCTACGTGATCATCGGCATCTGCCTGTTCTTCACCGCTTTGCCGCTCATCGTTGCCATCGTTCACAAGTTTTCCGCCTACAACGAAGCGGCGAACGCCAATGCTGCGGGAACCGCGGTGCTTCTCGATGTGGCCCGCCGCGTGGGGCGGGGCCGCGTCAGCGCTTCAGAGCTTGAGGCGCGCGCCGAAGCCGATGGCACGATCATTCACGGCGAAGAAGAAGCGATCGCTTCCGGCCTCGTTCCCGAAGGCGCGAAACTCGCCTACGAAGCCGCCAAAGTCCAACCTCCCGAGCCTGCTCCGCAGACCCCCGAAGACCGCCTTGCGTCGGCGAAGGCCGCGATTGCGGCCTTGACGGGCAAGCCGATTCCCGCAAGCGAACCGGTGAGGGATATTGCGAGCAATCTTGTGCAGGTTAAAGAAGCGCCCATCGGGCAACCCACCGAAGATGAGATACGAGAGCAGCGCGACGAAACGCGCGAAGCGCTCACGAGCATCCCGGCTGGGGTGCAGGTGGGTGCCGATGTTGCCGATGGGCAGATTCAGGAAGCAGAGACGGCGGTCGACGCGCAAGCCGGTGCAGTGGCGGCTGCGGGCGCTGCTGCAGGAGCTGCGGCGGTTGCATCTGCGTCTGCCCAGGGAGGTTTCGCAGAGGTTGGCGCACTCCAGCCCGAATCCGACTCGTCGGTTCCCGACTGGTTTAGGAAAGCGCAGGAGAATGCGAAGAAGCCGCGCACCCCGCAACCGGGCGAGATCCATCGTTCCCGCTACGCCGATGCGCTCGATGCGGCCGTTACGGAAAGCACGTCCCATTTCGAGCAGGCAAACCGCATCGTCGACGCGGAAACCGAACAGCGCATCAGGCAGATGCGCGAAGGCATTATGGAACCGCGTACGGTGCAGGACGCGGCAGGCCAGCCGGATTCTTCGAACGCAGATCGCACGGAAGCGGCGCCGACCGCCTTCGACGCCGCATCTCCCGCGCAGGCCGGTTCGGTTTCAGATGCTTCGATGCCCGATGGCATGCGCGTTCCCGACGAGCCGTGGACTTCGGGGCCTGTGAGCGCTGCCGACAGCGTGCAGCAGCAACCTGTCGGTGGGGCACCTGGTTCGACGACGGCCATGCCACCGATAGACGTGAGCGATCTTCGCGCACAGGTTGCTGAATTGCAGAAGCCCGAAGTCGATTCCGAGCAGTCCAAACCCGCGATCGTCCTTCCCGATATCGGGTTGTCGGCGGCAACGCTGCCGCCGGTCATCGAAACGGGCAAGCAACGCGCCCCGCTTGCCGAAGCGGAGCAGTCGACGAAAGTCGCGGCGAAAAGCCTCTTGACCATGCTTCCCTCCATAGGCGCCGATGAGATCGCCGCCGAGAAGGATGGCAAAGATCCAGCGCAAGTCCATCAGGAGTCCTCTGCGGCTGCCAAACCCGATCTGCGTGCGCTTCCCTCGCTGAGCGGCGAAATCAGAAAGACCGATAGCGGCGACGATGCGGTTCAAGCAACGGGAAGCGTGAGCAAGGCGGGATCGTTTGCTTCGATGGGGATGACTGGAACGTTCGCCCCCGTAGGCGACGAGCTGATCGAAAATGTGGACCCCGACGATATCTACGTCGACGATGCCGACGATTCCGACTACATGGGGGGCATTACCGAAACCGGTGCGTTTGCAGGGCCCGGCTACGTCGAGATGCCCAAATCGCGCGTCCGCCGCTTCTTCGACCGCTTTGGCAAGAAGAACAAGCAGGAAGAAGTAAGCCCGCAAGAATGGCTCGACGTCGATGAGGATTTCGAAGCCCGCAGCGTCGGTGCGGCTCGCGGCAGTTGGGAAAGCTTCCAGCAGGAATCCTTCGATGAAACCGATGGTTACAGCGAATATGACGAACTTGACGAGGGCGAAGCGTTCGACGGCTCCCGCGGAATCGACGATTTCGATGACGATGATTTCGGCAGCGGCAAGCGCACTTGGCAGGGCGGAGCGTTCTCCCGCCGCCGTCTCGTCAATCAGGGTGAAGAGGCCGACGAGGGCGACGGCTCGGCATATCTGCAGAGTTCTCCCGACCCTCAGGTTTCCGAAGAGCTGCAGCAGGTATATCAGTTCCGCCATCCCGACGTGAACGTGGAAGTATGGTTCGTGGCGCTTGGCTCCGAGCTTTCCGGTAACGCCGGCATAAAGGCATTTCTTGCAGAGCACGGCACTGAACTGCGCGGATCGGTGATCATCAACCTCGATGCGCTCGGCGCGGGAGATTTGAGCCTCATTGAGAAAGAGGGCAAGTTCCGCCGCGTTTCCGCATCGTCGCGCATGAAGCGCTATATGAAGAAAGCAAGCCAGGCTACCGGCGTCGAATTTTCGACGGCGCCGATCGCGTGGACGGAGAGCGCTTCCTCGGTTGCGTTGCGCCATGGTTTCCAGGCGATGAGCATCGCGGGGATGGACGGTTCGAAACCCGCGTTCTTCGCGCAGGGAGACGATGTTTTGGAGAACGTCGATCCGGATACGTTGTATCGCAACTCGGATTTCGTTATGGAGTTACTAAAGAATATATAGTGGCCACCCAGCGAATATGCTGGTATTATGCGTGCTTGCAGTATAATGGCCGCAGCAATGACCACTAGGAGCCAGGCAGAGTATGCATGCGCCGCCTATGCAGTCATAGTATGAAAGAGGGCTTCGGCCCACAGGAACGAACAGAGAGGTTCAACCACCATGGCAATTGAAGCATATTGCGTGAAGTGCAAGGCGAAGAAGGAAATGAAAGATCCCGTCGAGAGCACGACTAAAAACGGCAAGCCGATCACCAAGGGCAAGTGCCCCGATTGCGGCACCACCATCTGCCGTATCGGCGCTGCCAAATAGCACTGATTCGCGCATAGCTCTGTTCGATCTGACACGATAAGAACATAGCATCCAAAGCGGCGACCTTCGGGCCGCCGCTTTTTTGTCACCAGCCTCTTTCCCTGGGAGATCCGGCGCGCCAAATCTTGTTTGCGAAGCGTTGCGCGATTGCTTCTGCACCTTGTTCGAAATCCTGCAGTGCTGCGATGCCCCGCCCCCGTGTCGCGCTACAGGATTTTCTCGAAAACCGCCCGCTGCTTCTCACGTTCGAGATAGTCTTTGATGCGGATCGATCCGCATTCGAGGTAGCCGTGTTTGAGCAGCATGTTGCGCATGGGCTCGTTTCCCGGGTAGATATCGGCGCAGATGCTTTCCTTGCCCGTTTCCCGTGCGATGCGCTCGGCACTCCCAAGGATGAACGAACCCACACCGCATTCCCGTGCTTCGGGTGCGACGTTGACCCAATGAAGCGCCGCGTAGACGGGTTCGCCCCCGACTCCTTCGACGAGCCATTGACCGTCGAGGGCAAGCTTGTAGTGGGGGTCTCCGTTCATCTCGATCGCGAACATTCCGATGATATTTTCGTCATCGGCCACAACATAGCAGCTCCCCTCGTCGATGCTTCTCATGACGCGCCTTGCCGAGGGATACTTCTTGAATCCTTCGACAACGCCGATTTCCTTGAGGGAGCGGTGCCCTTCGTCAAGCAGGGTCATGATGCGCCGATAGTCGGCATGCACTGCCTTCCGTGCAGAATAATAGCCGAGCATCGAAGCGCGTCCTTCGAAGAGGGGAACGTCTCCGCGCGCCCCGCCGTATTCTTCTTCCTTCCCTTCGGCATCGTTGCCGCGGTCGGTCACGAGGAATACCATGGCGATGATCATGACGACTCCGACGATATCGACGGGCGCTACGGGCGTATGCAGCCACACGGCGGATATGAGCGTGGCCGACACCGGCTCGACGCATCCTACCAACCCTGCCCGAACGGGACCTGCGTCGGTGATGCCCTGCAAGTAGAGTATGTAGGCGGCTACCGTGCCGATTGCGGTCATGAGCCCCAAAACGAGCAGAACCTCTCCGTCAACGGCGACGGGAATCGTCCATGGTCGCACGAACGCGGTGGCGACGACTCCGCCTATCAGCATGGCAAGGCCGGTAACGATCAGACTCCCCCATTTTTTGAGGACTTTGACGGGCAGCAAAGTGTAGAAAGCCAACGCTATCGCTGACATGCCTCCCCAGAAAAGAGCTTCGGGAGGAATGGCGAGCGAATCGAAGTGCCCCTTGGTTGCAATGAGGAACGTGCCGCCGATGGCGAGCACAAGCCCGATGAATTCCCGAAGCTTCGGAAGGCGGCGCACGCGAATGCACACATAAGCCATGATGACGAGAAGCCCAAGCCGCTCGAGCACCGTGCCGGTGCCGGCATTGGTATACGAAATGGTTGTGAGATAGCTCATCTGCGTCAACAATACGCCCAGCAACGCGAACCCCGCGATCTGGACGAGCGATTCGCGATCCCGAAACACTGCGAGCAGGTTTCGCCTGTCTTTGATGATGCAGATGGCCAAGAAGATTGCAGCCGCTGCAAGCAGGCGGACGCAGGTTATCCACGAAACGGGAATGTCCAAACCCGAAGTGAGCAATTGGGCGCAGGTACCCGAAAATCCCCAGCAGATACCGCCAGCCGCCGCGCAGACGATTCCGCGCACTACATGGTTTGCCTGTTTCTGTTGCAACGACGACCTCCGATGCGATCCCCTCGGCACTGCTCGTGCTCCCGAGTGCATTGTTTCACGTGCAACGCCAGGCTGCATACCGGTTCTTCATCCATGCGGCAAGCGGTGCGCTTTCTGTGTTTGATGGCGATAATACCAGTTCGCAAGGCAGGTTTATAGTCTGGTTTATAAAAGTAAACTTCAAATTTGCTTCCGGTCGATGCGCAACGGGCTCCGCCGTTTCATAGTGGATATCCGAGAGGGCGCCGCCGATCCGGGTGGCCTCCGAGAATCTATACGGATAGGAAGGGAAATCATGGGAGAGCATATGAACGTCACGCGTCGAAGCCTCATCAAGTTGGGGGGAGTAGCTGCATTGGGAGCGCTTGGAGCGGGGACCCTTGCAGGATGCGGACAGCCCAACCAAAACCCCAAGGCCTCTGCAAGCGAGGCTGCCGCAACCGGCGGGCCTTCGTTTCTGCAAGCGCCCGAGCCGATAACCGATTTCGCCGAGACCAAGGAATTCGATGTGATTGTCGTCGGAGCGGGGGAATCGGGTCTTTCCGCTGTGCACACGGCACTCGAGGCGGGCGCTTCGGTTGCATGCGTGCAGAACATCGGCACCGCGCAGACGACCGGCAACATGGCGGCTTCCATCGATTTGTCGCAGACCGACGAAGCCGCCGTTCAGGCGTGCGTGAGCTTTATCAACTGGAAAAGCGACTACCGATCGAATCGCGATCTGGTAAACGTGTGGGCTCATAATTCCCAGGAGGCGATTGGATGGTGGGCCGAAGAGGCCGCCCAGGGCGGTGTCGAATCGAAGCCCCACGATTCGGTGCTTACCTACAACGGGTACGACATTCACCTGCATGCCAACACGTATTTTCACGTGGAGGGCAACCATAACGCAGCAGCCCTTGCGATAGCCGAGAGGCTTGCTGCGGCAGGTGCCGAGTTCTTCTACAACACCCCGGCCGTGCAGCTCTACAAAGAGGACGGTGCCGTTAAAGGCGTCATCTGTTCGAACGAAGCCGAAGAACACGTGCTCTTCAAGGCAACCAAGGGCGTCATCCTCGCATGCGGGGATTATTCGAGCAACCAGGAGATGCTCGATTACTATGCGCCCGATACGAAAGGATTCTCCCTCTTCACGACCTTCCGCGACGGAAGCGCGCTCTGCGCAGGCATGTGGGCGGGTGCCATCATGACGCCGCCCACGCATACGAAGATGATCCACGGCGAACCCGCTGCCGTCCGGCTGGAAATGCCCTTCCTCTTCATCGACAACCATGGACGTCGTTTCATGGACGAGACCTGCTGCCGCATGGGCTACATGAACAACTTCGCGCGGCCCTATCTTGCCGAAAAGGGTTTTCAGGATTCGACGGCGGCGAAGTTCTTCAGTCTTGCGCCAAGCGATTGGGAAACGTACTACGAGGATTGGAAGGCCGAAGCTCCGTACGACGTATCCATCTACAACGGAGCAAACAAGGTGAATCCCGAAAAATGGATACAGGGCGAAACCATCGAAGAGCTTGTCGAGGCGATGAACGCATACGCCGTTGAAAACCAATGGGACATAGATCCGCTCGATGCGAAAACCGTTGCGGAGGAAGTGAACCGCTACAACGAACTGTGCGCAGCCGGTCGCGACGAAGATTTCGGCAAATCGGCAAAGTATCTTGTCCCCATAGAAGGCGGCCCGTATTACGCAGTGCCGCGCGGCTCCAACAAGCTTCCTGCTATCCTCGGCGGTTTGGTGGTCAACGCCGAAAGCCAGTGCCTCGATGGCGAGTTCAATCCGATCGAAGGGCTGTACGCCGTCGGCAATGCGTCCGGGCAGTTCTACGGCGGCGTCGATTACCCGATGGATATCGAGGGCCTGTCGATCGGACGTGCCATCACGTCGGGCTACGTGACGGGAAAGCTCGTTGCAAGCCTGTAACCCACCGGCTTTGCCAAGAACTATTCCGGCATCGCACACCCCTCCCTCATGTGCGATGCGCTTTGGCGAAACGGCTTCGATACGGAGCCGTTTCGCTTTATAATGAGCGCCATGCAACCTCATGCAAAAGAAAAGCGCGCAGCGCGCATCGCCCATCTCGACGGAATAGTGCCGTATCTCTTCGCCCTCGGGTGCGCGCGAGCGTGGGTCACGCTGATGTTTGCAGCTCCGTCGACGCCTCTTGCAACCGCTTTCGACCCGCATGTTCTCTTCGACTACGCATACTGCATTCTTGCAGTGGCCGTTGCCGTTGGGGCAAGAAAGATCATTCCCCTGTCTGCGCGCCCCTGGTCGCAAGCGCTCGCACTCGGCGGTATGCTCGTCGCATCGGTGTGCAGCGTCGCCGCATCGTATGTTTCCGATATCTCCGTCGTGCCGGCGGTTTTGGGTGCATTGGCCGGAGGACTGGGCTTCAGCATGTTTCTGCTCATATGGGCTGAAGCGCTTGGGGCGCTCAGTTTGCTTCGCATCTTCCTTTATACGACGGCGTCGCAGCTTGCGGCGGTCGTATTCGTTTTCTTCTGCCAGGGTTTCGATGCTTTGAGAATGGACATCGCGCTGATCCTGCTGCCCCTTGCAGCGATTGCAAGCGTCAGGTACGCTGCGAGGAAAGCGGCGCGTTGCGAAAAACCTCCGCAGGCGTATCCCCGTTTTTCCTACCCGTGGAAGCTCTTCATCCTGTTTGCCCTGTATTCGTTCGCCTACGGGTTGCGTGCATCGCAGCTTGCGGATGGGGCGGGCATGCACTCGTCGGCGTCTACCGCCATAGCGATGGGGATTCTGTTTGCCGGGGTATACTTCTTCTCCGGTCGCTTCAATGTCGGCATGGTGTATCGATCGCCGCTTTTGCTCATGGTGTGCGGATTCGTGTTGGTTCCTGCGGAGAGCGTGCTCGGTTCGTCGGTGTCGAGTTACCTCATATCGATGAGCTACTCTCTCATGACCGTGCTCGTTTCCCTCTTGCTGTACGATATTTCGAAGAGACTCGGAATCGCCATCGTGGCTCTTGCGAGCATAAAGAGCGCCGAGCAGATATTCATCGTGTGGGGAAAAGACGCCTCCGCTTTGCTCGCTTCTTCACCGTTGTCTGCGGCAACCCAGGATATGCTCGTTACCGTAACCGTGGCGGTGTTGATTCTCGCCTCGACGTTCATCCTCTTCTCCGAGCGCGAGCTTTCGTCGAAATGGGGGGTGACGATTTTGGATTCCGGCACGCTCGTCGAGAGAAGCACTGAAGAGGAACGTCTCGAAAAACGCTGTGACGATTTGACGGCGCACTACCGGTTGAGTCCCCGGGAGGACGAGATTCTTCGGCTGATCGCTCAAGGGAAAACGAGTGCGGCCATCGAGCAGGAGCTGTTCATCGCTGAAGGAACGTTTAAGGCGCATACGCGCCATATTTACGAAAAGATCGGCATTAACAGCAAAAAAGAGCTGAGGGCGCTGCTGGATTCGGAGTAGCGGGTTTCGTTTGCCGCCATCTTGCGCGGCGCCCGTTTTGCTGATAAAACACCAAACAGCGGAAACGAGTATACTGATGCTTTTAACGCTGCGAACGAATGCTGCGCAACTCCGAAAGACGAGAAGCCCAAGGGAGGGCGTGTGCTGAAGGATTCATCATATCCTCAATGGCTGCTGTGGGCGGTTATCATCGGTGATGGCTTGTTTGTCGTTCTCCAGATTCCGTCTCCGAATTTCTTCGGGTTCGGGATGACTCCGTTTCCGCTGCTGTTGGCCGAAACGCTCACGTATCTTCTGGGAGGATACGTAGCCTATCGGTTGCGCGTCTACACGAGCAAATACCTGTATGCGGTGTGCTTTGCCCTCGTCGTTGTTCTGTGCGCGGTGCTGTTCGCCTTTGATGTGCCCGCCGATCTGGTTGCTCCGCTGCAGATTGGGGTGTACGGCGCCCTCGCGCTGCTCAACTTGTGCTGGGGAGTGAGTTTCGCTTCGTTCAAGCCGTCGATTTCGGTGATTCTGGTCATCGGGTCGTACATTATCTGGAGTTTGTGCTCCCTTCTCTTTTCCCTCAACATCGGCGATTCGGTAGGGCTCAGCGGCTTGCGAATGCTGTTTCCCCTTGCGTCGCTCGTAATCCTCGGATTCTGCCTCGCGCGTCTTGATTTCGGCACGAAGCAGAAGCGCTACGAACCCGACGGGAGCCAGGAAAGCTTCGGCCATCTGCTCATGGGGGTGAAGGAGATCGTACTGGGAACCATCGCGTTCTCGTTCATCTTCGGCAGCATCATGGAGATGGATGTCGTGCAGGGCGCTTCGGGCTACATCGTTTCCCCCGAGGCTCAAATCGCAACGATCGCGGTTTCGGTTGCGCTTCTGCTCTATGTGGTTCGCGATGGAATGCGCGTGCAGTTCCGCGTTTTAATCCTCGTTCCGCTTGCCCTTGCGACGGTTCTCATGGCGCGCGCCGTACTTGAAAGCCAGTCGTTTTTCACCAATGGCCTGCCGCTTGCGCTGTTCAATTTCTTCGGACAGCTCGTGTGGGTCGTGTTCGCATGGAAGGGCTATGAGAGTAAGGCGAATTCGCTCGTGCTGTTCGCCATCGGACTCGGTTCGATGCGCTTGGGCCTTCTGCTCGGTCGCGGTTCGGTCGAGGTTTTGTCCAACGTCGTCGGGATTTCGGAAGCAACCGCGAATTTGGTATCCATTGTGGGTTTGTGGGCCTTGTTCATCGGAGTGCTCGTAACGGTAGTCGTCATTCTCAAGCGGCAGAACGCCGAAACCACGCCGTTCGAGCCGGGCGAAGACGAGAGTCTGTTCGGCGTTGCCGGCGCCGCGCTCGGATTCGGCAACGCCGCAGCCGCCCTCGATGCTTCTTCGAGCACCGCGGTTGCCTCTGCGCAACCAACCGTTCAGACGGAATCGGAAGAAGACGTGGATGAGAAGGGGCTCTACGAGCGCAAGTTCACCGAAGCGATCGAAGGCGCGGGCCTTACCGAGCGCGAGAGCGAAATCCTGATGATGTATGCCAGCGGCCGCAGCGCCGTCTATATCGCCGAAGAGCTCTTCCTTTCCAATTACACGGTCAAAACCCACTTGCGTCGATGCTATGCGAAACTGGGAATTCATTCGCGCCAAGAGCTGCTCGATTTGGTATGGAAGGGGCAGCTGCCTCCCGCTTAGTTTTAAATCAATGCTTTGATCTGCGGAAACTCGAATATACTCCCTTTTGTGCCACAAGCGAAAATCCGAGAATAGTCCCTTTGGAGGTACACGGCGCGCCCTTCTCGCTCCTATGATCGATCCGTCCTCAACGGAATGCGCAAACGGCGCGCCGGGCGTGCTGAAGATGCGTCGATACTTGGTAATCAGGGGACGGATTCGAAGGGAGAAGGATCATGGAGACATCGTTGGACAGAAGGGGATTCCTCAAGACCCTGGCTGTTGGTTCGGCGGCTGCGGTTGTAGCCGGAGCGGGCCTTGCGGGATGCGCGCCTCAGCAAAAAGGCACGGCGACTGCGGCAGCCGTTTCGGGCACGGGGCTTCCCGAAAAATGGGATGAAGAATGCGATGTACTGGTTATCGGCTCGGGCTATGCGGGATTGGCTGCGGCGTACGAGGCTTCGAAGGCTGGCGCCAATACGATGATCGTCGAGAAGATGCCGACCACGGGTGGCAATTCGGCCATCGCCGACGGCGACTTCGCCGTATGCATGTCTTCGGCGCAGAAGGCGAAGGGCATCGAGGATTCCGTCGATAAATACGTCGCTGATATGATGACCGCAGGTCTCGGCTTGAACGACGAAGAGAAGTGCCGTGTCCTCGCTGAGAAATCGAACGAAACGTGGGAGTGGACCCAAAGCGAACTCGGCGTTGAATGGGATACCGACGAAGACGGCAACATCAATGTGATCCCCTACGGCGGCCACAACACCGTGCGCACCATCCACCCGGCCATCGGCCACGGATCCGCGATCACGGTGCCGCTGACCGAGAAGGTCACCGAGATGGGTGTGCCGATCGGGACGGGCCGTATGGTGACGAAGTTCTTCCGTGACGAAACCGGGCGCATGGTTGGCGTGCAGGTGAACGAGAAGGCGAAGGGCAACGATCCCACGACGGGAAACCCCGTCTACATCAAAGCGAACAAGGGCGTCGTGCTTGCAAGCGGCGGGTTCGGCAAGGATGTCGCCTGGCGTGCGCAGCATGATCCGCATCTCGACGAAACCGTCGATTGCACCAATCAGGACGGTGCGACGGCGGAAGCTCTTGCCGCTGCCATGAAAGCCGGCGCTTTGGCCGTGCATCTCGACTGGATCCAGCTTGGTCCGTGGTGCAGCCCCGATGAGACCGGATACGGCAAAGGCCCGAGCTACATCGATGCCAACGTTGCCTACGGCATGAGCATCGACCCTCAGACGGGCAAGCGCATCGTCAGCGAGCTCGCCGACCGCCGCGTGTACTCGAACGCGATCGTGGAAAACGGCGTGCCGCTGCTCCAGATCGTCGATGAGCAGAATATCCCCAAGTGGAACTACGAAGCCAACTTGCAGCCTGCGATCGATGCCGGAATCACGAAGAAATTCGACACGATCGAAGACGTTATCGCCGAGTACAGCCTCCCCGACGAATTCCGCGCTCAGCTCGAACGCTACAACACCTACGTCGAAAATCGCAACGACGAAGAGTTCGGCAAGATGATCCCCGAGGATGCGAAACCCCTCGGCGACGGTCCTTACTACATCACCCGCATTTGGCCAAAGGTGCACCACACGATGGGCGGCGTGAAGACGAACATGGACGCGCAGGTTCTCGATGTGGATCTCAATCCCATTCCCGGCTTCTTCGCCGCAGGCGAAGCGACCGGCGGCGTTCACGGTGCGTGCCGTTTGGGTTCGTGCGCAACCGCCGACTGCCTGGTGAATGGACGCCTTGCCGGTCAGATGGCCGCGCAGAGCGAGTAAGCGCGCAGAGCATGCGCCATCGCGCTTTGCGAACCGCACGCGATGGCTCTGCCAATGGAAAACGGACGTCTGGGGTCAGGCGTCCGTTTTCGTCGTCCGAGAAGCGAATGTTTCACGTGAAACATTCGTTCGTGTTTCCAGGTCGGGCTATCCGCCCTGTTTTCGAAAGTCAATAAGCTTGCCGTCCATGGATAAGGTCGTAGACAATAACGACGTCGGCATCTTCGAAGTATTCGTAGATAATCAGGAACGGTGGGCAGACGATTCTTCTTACGTTGGTGCCGAATCGGTGCTGTATCGAAGCGGGCAGATCGTTAGCTCCTAGAGAGAGGACCGTTTCGAGCAGTATTATTTTGCGCTCGATCTCATTGAGAACCCGAATGGAATCGACCTTGGCAAGGACGTTTTCGTTGAAAGTATCCGTTCGCTTTACGACAGTCATGAGAGTTTTGCTCGCGCTCTGTCGAAGAATGCCTCATGATCGGTGTGCAGCCTTCCTGTTTCCATATCGGCACGGCCGGCTGTAATGGAATCTGCAAGTCTCGCTTCGTAGACGGCTTGCTCCTGAGCTCTTTTAATCGCCTTTTCGAATTGCTCTTCGGAGCTGAAAATGTAGGCGCCAACGCCTTGCTCGGTGATACGGACAATGCCCTTGGACGCAGCCTCCTTGACCTCGCGTTGTTTTTTCTGAAGGGCACTTATCGGGTATATGGGATCAAGCGTATGCGTTGTTTCCATAGCTGCTCCTCTGGGTAACGTAGAAGGAAGATAAAAAGAAGTAAATCATATATAAAATAATACACTAAATATGATGACTGATTGGATTTCGTGGCTGAATGCTCAAAAGAGAAACACGATACATGCCCTTCTTCCTCTCGGTTATAATGATGGAATGCTATCGCGGTTTATAGGCGCGCGGGCACTTGGGAAGCTGCGTGGAGCGGAGGCAAATCGAATGACGAACAACTCAATGGCGCGTCCCGCCGTTTCCGTTCTTGTGCCGACCTACAACGTTGAGCGCTATCTGGCGCAATGTCTCGACTCCCTCTGCGGGCAGACGTTGGAAAACATTGAGATCATCTGCATTAACGACGGAGCAACCGACGGGTCGCCCGCAATACTGCGCAGCTATGCGGACCGGGATTCCCGCATCGCGATCATCGACAAGGAGAATTCGGGATACGGCGCATCGCTCAACAGGGGGATAGGGGAGGCGCGCGGCGAATACATTGCAATTGCCGAACCCGATGATTTTGCGGAGCGCACCATGTACGCCACGATGTACGAGTTGGCCGAGCGCCATGATTGCGACCTGGTGAAATCGAACTTCTACGAATACGCCGACGGGCGTAACAGGAAAAACCGCAATCTGCGAGAATTCCCTGCGAAGACACCGTTCGATCCTGCTGACCATCCGAACATCATCTGTACGATACCCTCGATTTGGACGGGGCTGTATCGCTCGGACATGCTGCGGCGCGAAGGCATCTCGTTTCGTGAAACGCCGGGCGCCGCCTTCCAGGACACTTCGTTCGTGCTCAAAGCTTGGTTTGCGGCACGGCGATGCGCGCTTATTCGCAAGCCGCTTTTGCATTACAGGATGGACAATCCGTCTTCTTCGGTGAAGACTTCGGATCGAATTTACGTTGTGTGCGACGAACTTGCCGAAAGCGAACGCTTCCTAAGGGAGCGTCCCGAACGGTGCGAGCGCTTCATCCCGTGGTTCCACGCGGACAAATGGGGCAAGTACCGCTGGAATTACGAGCGCATCGACCCTTCGTTTCATGAAGAATTCGCGGCGAGGATGCACGAAGAATACGCGCGCGCCCGAGAAGCGGGGGAGCTTGTTCGGAATTGCTTTTCCGATCGGGATTGGCAAGCCGTCATGAGTTTGCTCGACCAGGGCGCTGCCGCGTTCGCGGCGCGCAATGCAGAAACGTTTTAGGTGGGATCATGGAAAGCCCTCGAATTTCCGTTATCGTTCCCATGTACAATTGCGCTCCGTATCTGGAAGAATGCATCGAATCGCTTAAAAACCAGACGTTTGAGAACTTCGAAGTGCTCTGCGTTGACGATTGCTCTACCGACGGATCGCTTGTTGCGGCGAAGGAGCTGGTGCAAGGCGACGGCCGGTTTTGCTTTTTCGAGCTTGAGAAGAACAGCGGTCAGAGTGCGGCGCGCAACGTTGCTCTCGACAACGCGCGCGGTGACTACATCGTATTGCTCGACGCCGACGACTACTTTGTCGGCGACGCTCTTGAAAAGATGATCGACCGGGCCGACAGGCAGCAGCTCGAAGACCTGTATTTTTCCGCGCAGGCTTTTTACGAGTCGAAAGAGCTGTTCGAACAGGTTCGCGAAGAATACAACAACCGGCCTGCTTTCGAAGATGTGACCACGGGTATGAGGCTGTTTACGTTCTTCGAGGAACATCGGGAGTTCTTGCCGCACGCTGCTCTGCGCATGGTGAAACGCTCCCTGATAGAAGACAACCATATCCGCTTCTACGAAGGCATCATCCACGAGGATGTTCTGTTCACATTCCAAACGCTCGTGCATTCGCAGAGGACCTCCTACCTGAACGAACCGCTATACAGGCGACGCGTGCGCGTCGGCTCCACCATGACGGCAAAGCATACGATCGAAAATGTGCGCGGCCACCTTATCTGCGTGCGAGAAATGCGCAAGTGGGTAAATGCCCATGCGGACGAGGTCGACGACGGATTCCTCCGCGCCGTTGCGCGCCGTATGGTGGATTACTCGCTTGTAGCGGGGCGTATTTGGCTTGAGGATATCGAGGAGGAGGATCGAGCGCGGTTTCTTGGGAGCATGTCGGTTCAGGACAGGTTGATCTTTTATTCCGAAGCCGTATATCCGGCTGCCGCCCTCAACGACCTCGACGAAGACCTGCGCGCTTCGAAGACCTACCGGATTGGGGATGCGCTGCTCGGCGTGCCGCGGCGCATACGCGACGGCCTTCGCAGCTCGAAGGAGTATCGCGAAGAGCGGAAATAGGCTTGTTCGCGCAAGGAGCGATGCGCTTCGTGCGGCTGGTCGCGGCGTGCAGCTGCTGCGGCTAAACCGCCCGTTTGCCAACAAAGATACAGGTCAAAATGCCTTATGAGCACGTTTAGCGTTCGATATCTGCTAATATGAGCCACACAAATACGTACATGGGGATTTGACTTGTTGGCGATACATCAGGCATTAACGGTGTTTTTCGTGGCGTTTATCGTCACTTATCTTATGGTGCCTGCGTCTAAGAAAATTGCCGTTCTCATCGGGGCGATCGACTACCCCAGCAATCGACGGCTCAACACCGACCCCGTGCCTCGATGCGGGGGCATTGCCCTGTATGTCGGGCTTGTAGCTGCATGTTTGTCCGTGCTCATCGCGGAGCGGTTCTTCGGGTGGGAAATTGTCGATCTTTACGTCCTTCAGGATATCAATTACATTGTGCTGTTCATCGGCATCACCATCATGTTCGCCGTGGGCCTTGTCGACGACATCGTTCAGATGGCGGCTTTGCCGAAGCTTTTCGGGCAGATCGTCGCTGCCGTTGTGGTTGCGGCTGCGGGCATTACGATAGGAACGGTTCGGTCGATCGTCGATGGCGACTACGTCGATCTTGGATGGCTCAACTACCCTTTGACGGTTCTCTACCTGGTGGTGTTCGTCAACATCACGAATCTTATCGATGGGTTGGATGGCTTGGCAACGGGCATCATCGCCATCGTGTCGGCAAGCCTTTTGTATCTGGTGATAATGCGCGGTAGCGCGACGCTCGCATTGGCCTGCGTTGCGCTCATCGCCGTGTGCTTGGCGTTTTTGCGGTTCAATTTCTTTCCAGCTTCGATTTTCATGGGGGATTCAGGGGCTTTGCTCCTCGGCCTGATGGTGGGCATCATCTCCATTTCGGGTGTCGTCCGCACGCAGAGCTTCGTGGTCATGCTCGTGCCCTTGGTGATCGCGGGAGTTCCCCTGCTCGATACGATCTCTGCCATAATTCGGCGTAGCAGAGGTCATAAGCCTGTCGGGCAAGCGGATATGGGGCACATACACCATCGGTTGCTCCGTGCCGGCTTGGGGCAGCGCAGGGCTGTCGCGGTTCTATGGCTGTGTTCGGCGTTCCTCGCGTTTGTGGGGACTATGCTGGGAAGCTTTTCCGGCCCTGTCCGGTGGGCGATATTTTTCGGCTTGGCCGTAGTCATGTTCTTTATCATTTGGAAGTTTGGGCTGTTCAAACCGGTCTTGCGGCACTACTATGACAACAAGGGAAAGCACGGCCCGCGTACTCCTCGCCATAGTAAATAAGCCCCTTAACACAGACTGCTCTTCTTCGTATTGCCTGATGGTATACTAGGGGAATGGGAAATACGCCTGAAGCAATAGTACGTTCGCGAAAAATGGCTGCAGTAGTCGTTTGCGTCGTTGCGGTGTTTGCCGCAGCGTTCATCGGCGTGGCGAGCCTTTTGCATGTCGATAGCACCAAGGGTGCTCCTGGCGAGATCGGCGCGAACGTGGAACCGGCAACGGAGCCCCTGTATGTTCTGCTCATCGGATCCGACTCTCGAAAGGGAACGGCCCTTTATACGGGGAAAGCGAACGAGCACGCCCAAACCGATCAGCATTCGGATATCATGACTTTGGTGCGCGTCGACCCTGAAACGTACACCATTACGCTTGTTACGGTGCCTCGGGATACCCAGCTTGCGGGGACGGGTGGGAAAATCAACGATGCGCTAGCAGGAGGAGATCCGGAGGAAGTAGTCAAAGTGGTCGAAAGGCTGACAGGGACCACGGTTGACTACTACATGATGACAACGTTCACCTCGTTCGAATCTTTGGTGGACGATCTGGGGGGAACGGTCGTGGATGTTCCGTTGAAGATAACGACCGATGATCCTTCGACGGGAAGAGACGTTACGGTTAAGCCAGGCGAATCGCAGCTGCTTAACGGCTCCCAAACCCTCGTACTCGCCCGCGCTCGCAAAGAGTACGTCGAGGACCAAGACGCGTTGCGCCAAATCAACGTTCGAAACATCGAAGTATCGCTTATCGAGAAAGTGCTCAATGATCCGACCAAAATCGATGAGGCCCTTATCTATCTCGAAGAGCATACGACAACCGATATGGACTACGGGCTGCTTACTTCGATTGCCGCCGATTTTCTTCTGCATAAAGACGAGGTAACGATTTACTCGTGCACAGGACCGCATACGGGCTCTGTCAACGAAGCGGGGCTTTGGGTGATCCCTGAGGATAAAGAAACCTGGTCCCGCCTTATGGAGACGGTCGATGCAGGTGAAGACTCATCCGGCATTGTTGCCTTACCGTCGTTTCCTGTGTCGTAACCTCGTTTATGTGCGGTGTTGTTGCGAGGTGTAAAGCTTAAAATGAAGAAAATGACTTCTTTTGCTAAAGAAGCGATTCAGGCAGACGATTATAGATTAAGTAATAAAATAAAGTAGCAATAGATTCTATTCGATATTGAGGAGTTTTGAATGAAGGGGATTGTTCTAGCGGGTGGGTCAGGAACTCGTTTGTATCCGCTCACGACGGTTACGTCTAAACAATTGTTGCCTGTATACGATAAGCCCATGATTTACTATCCTCTTTCAACGCTAATGTTGGCAGGAATTAGAGATATTCTTATTATCTCGACACCGCACGATCTTCCGAATTTTGAACATTTATTGCGTGATGGATCACATTTTGGATTGAATTTGTCATACGCGGAGCAGCCTGAACCGAATGGTCTTGCCCAGGCGTTTGTCATCGGAGAAGAATTCGTTGCAAACGAGTCATGTGCTCTTGTTCTTGGAGACAATATTTTTTATGGAAATGGCTTGGGGCGCCATTTGGTGCAGGCAAGCAAGGCCGAATATGGTGCAACTGTGTTTGGCTATTACGTTGACGATCCTGAGAGGTTTGGCGTAGTAGAGCTTAATGCTGGCGGTCAGGTTCTTTCGATAGAGGAAAAACCCCAACATCCTAAATCCAATTATGCAGTGACTGGCTTGTATTTTTACGATAAAAGGGTTTGCGAATTCGCAAAACAGGTAAAACCGTCAGATCGTGGTGAGTATGAGATCACAAGCTTAAATCAAATGTATCTCGAAGACGGATCGTTAAATGCCATAGTGCTCGGTCGTGGTTACTCTTGGTTCGATACGGGAACCACGGATTCTTTGTTTGAAGCAGCAGAGTTGGTTCGGGTTGTGGAAAGCTCCCAAAGGCTTCAGATTGCCTCAATTGAAGAAATCGCCTACCACAGAGGATGGATTTCGCTTGAAATGCTGGAAGAATCTGCGAGGGCTTATGGAAAGTCTCCCTACGGGGAATATCTGCAAAGAATCTGCGATGGAAAGATTATGATATCGGAGAAAGAGGATTAATATGCGAGAAACATATCTTGTGACCGGTGGCGCGGGGTTCATCGGGAGCAATTTTGTTCTCTACATGCTAGAGAAATACGAAGATGTTCGCATTATCAATGTTGATAAACTTACGTATGCAGGAAATATAAAAAACCTCGACAGCGTTGCCGATGACGAACGTCATATCTTCATGCAGGCAGACATTTGCGATGCGGATGTAATTTGCAAAATATTTCAAGACTACGATATCGATTACGTAGTAAATTTTGCTGCTGAGAGTCATGTAGACCGATCAATACGGACTCCTGAAGTCTTTGCGCAAACGAATGTTATGGGTACGGTCAATCTGCTCAACGCCGCAAAGGCGTCGTGGGGATCGTCAAAGAGGGCTTTTGAGAACCGAAAGTTTTTGCAGGTTTCGACCGATGAGGTTTACGGAAGCCTTCCTCTAGACGATCCGGAGTGCTTTTTTCAGGAGAGCACTCCTCTCGACCCTCGGAGTCCCTATTCGGCATCTAAAGCAGCAGCGGATCTATTTGTGAAATCATACGGTGATACCTATGGTTTGCCAATCAATATAACGAGATGTTCGAACAATTACGGTCCATATCAGTTTCCCGAGAAACTCATCCCTTTGATTATAAACAACGCAGTTCATCACAGGGCACTGCCAGTGTATGGCGATGGACTGAACGTTCGGGACTGGCTTTATGTGGAAGACCACTGTAGGGCTATCGATATGGTATTGCGAAAGGGCAAGATTGGAGAAATATATAATATCGGTGGACACAACGAGCGGAATAATCTAACCATCGTAAGAACAATTGTCCGAGAGCTCGAGACAGTCCTACAAGATTCCGAAATCAACGATTCGTTAATTTCGTACGTCGAGGATCGTAAAGGACACGACCGTCGTTATGGTATCGATCCGAAAAAAATAAAAACCGATCTAGGATGGTATCCCGAAACATCGTTCGAGGACGGTATTGTGCGGACGATTGCCTGGTATCTTTCTCATGAAGACTGGTTGGAGAGCGTTACTAGTGGAGCATATCGAGAGTATTACTCGAAAATGTATGAACACCACGAGTAAGGGAGAAGATATGGCCAAGAGCATTCAGAGCGGTAACTTCACTTTTACCGAAACCTCTATTGAAGGAGTAACTGTAGTAGACGTGGTTTCTTTTGTCGACGAGCGTGGGTACTTCATGGAAACATATAAAAGAAAGGATTTTGTCGCTGGAGGAATCGACGTCGATTTTATACAAGATAACCAGTCTTCTTCTACGTTAGGCGTGTTGCGAGGACTCCATTTTCAAATCGCACACCCACAGTCTAAACTTGTGCGCGTGGTTCTTGGCGAAGTATTCGACGTTGCTGTTGATTTGCGCTGGGGAAGTCCAACTTTTGGCGCATGGGAGGGCGTTGTTTTGTCAGCCGAGAATAGAAAGCAGCTTTTTATACCCAGAGGATTTGCGCACGGCTTCTTGGTTTTATCTGAAAAAGCTGAGTTCTGCTATAAATGCGACAACATCTATTATCCCGATGATGAGGGCGGCATTGCGTGGAATGACCCAGAAATTGGCATAGAGTGGCCCTCCTTTGGGGGATCATCCAAGTTCGATCCCTCTAAGATAGTTTTGAGCGATAAAGATGCTAAGCTACCTCGATTTGATGCTTGCCATAGATACTGCTGATGCCTGATTGAGTTTGGCGAGACATGAGAGGAGACGACGCAAGCCAAGCGATACGAGGGGCTGGGTGAAAGGTGACACTCCCTTGCGGTCTAGATTCGACTTAACGCGAAACGCCTGTTGACTTCGTGAAAAAAGCTAGTTCGCCACGTGGGTTGTATGGGTTTAAGACGCTTATGCTATCATTTTAAGCTTCAGCTGTTCGGTATTGTAAGGAGAACCGTGCTCGCAACTTTGATGACAATCCTAAAAGACAACTGGCAATGGCGAAAGCAAATCGCACGCCTTGCTTTGTTCGACTTGGTGAAAAAATCTCGTGGCGCAGTGCTGAGCTGGGCTTGGTTTTTCATCAAACCTGGGATGTACATATTCTGTTTTTGGTTTGCGCTTGACGTCGGGTTGCGTGTGGGAAGCGGAGCCTCTAGCCCCGATGCACCTCCCTATATTTTATGGCTTAGTGCAGGAATCATCCCGTGGTTTTTTATGCAGGATATGCTGAGCGCGGGAATCGATGTATTACATCGTTACCCATATCTTGTAAACAAAATAAAGTTCCCATTAAGCTGCATTTCCACTATCTTCACAAGTGCGACAATGCTCGTTCAGCTTATGCTGATGGTTGTTTTATTTATTATGTACTTTGCTTGCGGTATGCAATTTGACGCGTATTTACTTCAGGTTCCCATTCTTCTCATCTTGATGTTCCTGTTTTGGACAGTCGCGTCAATCCTTTTTTCGCAACTCTCTGCTATGAGCAAGGATGTCGCTAATCTCGTTCATGCCATGTCAACACCTTTGTTTTGGCTGTCGGGGGTGCTTTTCAATATAAAAGGCGTACCGCTTGAATGGGTTCAGGTGTTGCTCCAGTTTAATCCGATAACCTTCTTTGTTACGGCTTTTCGGGGCGCCTTTTATGAAAAAACCTGGTTTTGGGATGATCCTATGGCGTGTATTGGTTTTGCAACTGCATTCATTATTACATTGATATTAGCGCTGTTCGTATATAAGCGATTTAATGAGGAGGTTGCGGATGTCCTCTAGCGAAGAAATCAAACCGCTATGCAAAACAAGTGTGAGCAACGAAGTTGTGGTTCGCTTTGACAATGTAACTAAGACTTACAATCTTTATAAAAACGACAGGGGACGGTTTCTCGGGATTTTCAACTATAACAAGAAAGGGGCTTTTCTTGGTAGCGTTGATGCGAACAAGAGTCTATCGTTCGAAATAAAAAAAGGAGAAGCGGTTGCTTTTCTTGGATGCAATGGTGCCGGGAAGAGCACTGCGCTGAAAATGGTGACGGGTGTTACCCATCCTACAAGTGGTACCGTTGACGTAAAGGGCCGCGTATCGGCGCTACTTGAGCTTACTGCGGGGTTCGATATGCAGTTGACGGGTAGGGAGAACATCAGTTTGCGAGGGCAAATACTTGGCTTAAAACGTTCTGACATAAAGGAGATGGAACCAAGTATTATCGAGTTTGCCGAATTGGGTCTTTATATAGATCAGCCGATGAGAACATATTCTAGCGGGATGAAGGCAAGGCTGGGCTTTGCCTTCGCTGTTGCGATAGAGCCAGAAATATTGGTGGTTGATGAAGCTTTGTCGGTTGGGGATCGGGCTTTTCAAAAAAAATGTATCGAACGAATACGAGAGATCATGACTGACGAAAACGTAACAGTATTATTTGTCACACACGCGTCTTCATCGGCTAAAGAGTTTTGTAGCCGAGGGATAGTGCTAGATCAGGGAACAAAAGTTTTTGACGGCGGAATAGACGAAGCTACGGCGTATTACGAGAGCAATTTCTAAGGGGCTGATTATGTCCAACGCGAATGGTAGGGTATATGCTGCGGTTCTAGCGGGAGGCTCTGGTGTTCGGATGGGTAATCCCGATAAGCCAAAGCAATTTCTGATGATGGGTGACAAGCCCATCGTTGTGCATACTCTTGAAAAGTTCTGTATAAGTGGATTCTTCGATCGGGTGATTTTGCTATGCCCAGAAACATGGCTTCGACAATCTCAAGATATCATTAACAAATACTGTTCGAAACATGCTGGACAAATAGATGTTGCAGCTGGCGGTTCGGTACGAAATGAAACAATCATGAACGCCATTAACCACATCGAGACGAAGTATGGAGCCGACGATGGCACGATTTTGGTAACTCACGATGCAGTAAGGCCATTTGTAACGTACCGAGTTATAGAGGAAAACATACGAGCAGTCAAAAAATACGGCGCCTGCGATACCGTCGTTCCGGCAACAGATACTATTGTGGAGAGCGCGAACGGCGAAACGATATCAGCTATTCCCGATAGGAGGATGCTATACCAGGGGCAAACTCCGCAAAGTTTCAAGATGCTGCATTTGAAAAAACTCATGCTGTCTTTGAGCGAAGACGAAAAAGCGATTCTTACTGATGCATGCAAAGCATTGGTTTTACGTGGGGAAAGCGTCGCGTTGGTTCGAGGCGAAGAGTCAAATATTAAGATAACATATCCGCAAGATATGAGGATTGCTCTCGCGCTTGTAGAGGGACAATCATGCTGAACTGCTCCTACCGCCTCATAGCTCCGAGAACGATTCAGCCGGTGCTCTTACAGGTTGACGCAGCCGACAGAGTTGTCGTTAGGCCAACTAATTTATCGATATGCAATGCCGACCAGCGCTATTATCAAGGTGTTCGCAACGAAGAGGTTTTAAGAAAAAAATTACCAATGGCTTTGATTCATGAAGGAATCGGTCGTGTGGTGAGCGATCAGACGGGAGAGCATACTTGCGGCGATTTGGTTGTAATGATCCCGAATGAGCCTTCCAAGCAAGATCTGGTTATTGCGGAAAATTATCTTTCTGACAGTAAATTCCGCGGAAGTGGTTTTGATGGGTTTATGCAGGAGCTCGTTGTCCTGTCGCCAGATCGAGTCATTCCTCTTCCTCGAGGCATCGATGCCGATATTGCTGCATTTACTGAGTTGGTAAGCGTGGCAATGCATGCGATACGCCGCTTTATGCTGACTGCTCATTGTCGACGGAGGAGGGTAGGGATTTGGGGCGACGGCAATGTTGGTTACATTGTGGCGCTGCTGCTCCACTATCTTTTGCCGGATACCGAGCTTTTCGTGGTTGGTCGCAACTCTCAGAAGTTGGCTGATTTCACTTTTGTTTCAGATATTTTTCTGGCAAGCGAAATGCCCGTCAAAGCGCGAGTTGATCATGCTTTTGAGTGTTGTGGGGGAGAGGGTTCTGCTTCTGCAATTGAGCAGATTATCGAGCATATCGAACCTGAAGGGACGGTGTCTCTTTTGGGTGTTGTCGAAAATTCCGTGCCAATAAACACACGAATGGTTTTGGAGAAGGGATTGCGCTTCGTTGGTAATAGCCGCAGCGGACGAGTCGATTTCGTGCAGGTTGTTGAACTGTATAGAAAACACCCAGATATTCTTGATTATCTATCAAGCCTGATAGGACACGTCCATGCAGTGTCTAATCTTCAAGATATCCAAACCGCATTTGAGGTTGATATGCGAAAACCTATGGGGAAAACAATAATGCAATGGAACATGTAGGGTTGCGTCGAGCAGGGTTTGTTTGAATGCGAAATGCTGCTAAGCGAGTTTTTGTTGTATGTGCACGGTTCGTTTTTAACGTGCTGTACAGGTTTTTCTGCCTTTTTTCTCGCAAAGATGAGATCTTGTTTGCTTCTCGACAAGCAAATACTCCGTCGCATGATTATCTTGCTTTAGGATGCGAGTTCGCAAAAAGAGGCTACACGCCTGTTTATTTGAATCAAAAGCTATCAAAGAAAACAGCTTTCAAATATGCGGCCCATGTCATTTTGGAGATCTATCATCTTGCCCGCTGCAGAGCGTGCTTTCTCGATAGGTATGATCCCGTAGTAGGTTTTATAAAATTTAAGAGTACCAGCGAGGAGCTCGATTTGTCTTTGTCGGACTCGCCTTTTTTACACAATAGTTTTCCTGTTGAGCCTGTGATCGTGCAAATTTGGCATGCTTTCGGAGCTTTTAAAAAATTTGGCTATCAATCCTATAATACTTCCGAAGGGCATTCTCTTTTTGAACTTGATCTATACAGAGTACATGCGAACTACTCTTGGATATTATGCTCGGGCGAAGGTTGCAGATCCGTTTATGCAGAAGCGTTTGGATACCCAAAAAGCAGAGTGGCATTGCTTCATAGACCAGAATATGATGAATTGAGGATGCTTCGGCAGGAAGAAAAACCCAGCGCCCTTTCGAGCAAAAGCATTCTAAAAAGCATCAAACCCGAAAGTGACGACGCATCGGATCGTCCAACTGTCCTTTTCGCGCCGACGCTAAGAAAAGAAAAAACGACGAGACATCCCTTTAGAGAACTGTATCAGGGAGACGAATGGAGGTACCTTAATAAACTTGCTTTGGTTGAATGGTCTTTCCATCCGCTAGAAGCTCTTGGTGTTGCTTCGGGGGGAGCAGAGGAGCTTCTTCAAAGAGCTTCTATCGTGGTAACCGATTATTCGTCGATTGTTTATGAAGCATTTCTTCTTGGGAAAAAAGTATTGTTTTATACTCCCGATATAGATCAGTATCGTCTTTCTCCAGGGTTGAACACTGATCCGATGGTGGAGTGCCCGCAGCTTGTTTTTCTAAATAAAAAAGAGCTGCTAAAGTATATTGACGCATTGTTGCGCGGTCTAAGCGTATATCCAGAAGAATCCTTATCCAGGTTTGCAAAAGGGGCAATAGACGAACACGAAGGCAACGCGACCGAGCGATTGGTCGATGCTGCTATCCGGTGGATTGCGGAGAAGGAATGAGCATATGAGTGAAAACAATATAGGCGAACAGGGTAAAAACGTTGCAGCGCGTTGTAGAAGCGCGATCAGATCGATAATAAAAGATGTAATTCTTGGAATCATACTGCCCTTTGTCTATTTCTGTGCCGCAAAAAGGTCACTTGCGTGTAATAAAGTGGTGTTCCTGGAATCGAAGCAAGAGAAAATGCCCGACAGTTTTGAGACCCTTTATTGTGCGCTTGAGAAGTGCGGGGATTATAACCTTCTCTATATATCGCTAGGACAGCATCGCGTGCCGAGGTTTACGTATTTCGTTCACTGTGTGCATGCATTAAGGGAAATAGCAACAGCGGAATATGTGTTTTTGAATGACGCTTCGGATGTGATTAGCTGTGTGAATTTAAGGGATCAAACCAAGGTAGTGCAGCTGTGGCACGCGTGTGGAGCTTTTAAGAAATGGGGAATGAGTACAGCTGATCTTAAATTTGGAGGCACGAGAGAGCAGATTCTCAGACACCCGTTTTATAAGAACTTGTCGCTGGTTACCGTAAGCAGCCCCGAAGTTGTTTGGGCTTATGCGGAGGCCATGGGGCTCGAGAAGCAGCGCGACATAATCAAGCCACTTGGCGTCAGCCGCACAGACGTCTTTTTTTCTGAAGCCTTTATATTGAGGGCGCGGGCGCATGTGCAGGATTTGTTTCCTCAAACTAAGAATAAAAAAGTGATCCTTTACGCGCCTACTTTCAGAGGGCGAGTGTCGAAGGCATCTGGTCCAGATAGATTGGATATAGATGGGCTACGCAAAACCTTAAGCAAGGATTACGTTCTTTTGATTAAGCATCATCCTTTCGTCCGGGATCATCCGGCGGTGCCGAAGGATTGCGATGGGTTCGCTTTTGATGTTTCTGGGGCAATTGAAATAGAGGATCTCCTGTGCGTCGCGGACGTTTGCATTACCGACTATTCATCTATTGTGTTCGAATACTCTTTGTTTGAGCGCCCGATGCTCTTCTTTGCTTACGACAAAGGCGACTATGATGATTGGAGAGGCTTTTACTACAATTACGAAGAATTTGTTCCTGGGCCTATTTTTGAAAACAACGAGGATCTGATCGAGTACCTTGTGCATCTAGATGAGCGATATGATGGTGAAAAGGTAACAAAATTTAGGCAACGTTTCATGTCTTCATGTGATGGACACGCTACTGATCGAATAGTTCGCGAAGTGTTTGGGACGGATAAAAATGGCTTCTCTTAAAAGTGAAATCTCTATGAGTGTAGTGATTCCGGTTTACAACAAGGCGGATCGTTTGGAAGAATGTGTCGAGTCTGTCCTTGGACAAACAGCGAACAAAGCATCATTTGAGATAATTCTTGTTGATGATGGCTCGACTGATGGTAGCTTATCGCTCTGCCGCAACATGGCTGAAAGGCATTCATGCATTCGGCTGATTTCGCAAACAAACCAAGGGGTATCTGCTGCAAGAAATGCGGGAATGAAGGCCGCAGTAGGTAGATACATTATGTTTCTTGATGCGGATGATTTGATTTCTCCAGGCACTATACAAAGCCTCGTTTCTGTGTTCGAAAAATGCGAACAAGACACTGATCTTATTACCTACCCTCTTCAGTATTTTAACCCCTATACTGGAAGCAGAAAATCCCATAAACGAGAGACATGGTTTGATGGGGACGGAGTTTACGATCTAGAGAAGTATCCGTATGTGGCGCAGACAACGATGAATGTTTGCATTAGAAACGAGCAGGATCCAGATGCGGTGTTTGCTTATGGCATGAAAATGGGAGAGGACCAGCTTTTTATTACCGAAAGGCTTAAAGGTAAGGCAAAGATAGGCTATTGCTCGAAAGCCGAGTACATATATACAAAGGATGGAAGTAACGCTTCCAGACAGGGAAACAATCCTTTATACGCTTTCGACGATATGATCACGCTGTATCAATCGCTGCTCGATATAGCTCAAGAAAACCCTGCAATGAAGGAATATGCATACCAATTGATTTTATATAACATAGATTGGCGTTTGCGAGGTGATCTCTTATTCCCAACATTTTGTACAGGAGATGAAAGGAGCGGAAAAGAGCAGCAACTAGCTTCGATTCTCAAACGGATACCGATGCTCTCGTATGCTAGATCACCATACCTTAGTGAATATCATAAGGGTTATTTGCTTAACAGATACATCTTGTCTAAAGAAGAGGTTTCAGTCTCGTATGGTTGTGAGAGAACTACGGTATCAATAAACAAGAAGTATTGGGAAACGGACAAACCAAAAATCACAATTACTCATTGCCTGGAATCGGCGGGACATCTATTAATGCGAGGCCACTTCGATTGCCCAGCGTTTATCCTTGACTCACAGCCGATCCTTTCCCTTTGCTTCGGGGAAAAAAGAGTTGAGGTTTTGCTCGACTCTTCATCCTTTGAATACAACGAAGCAAAGGTCAAAACGGCGAAAAGCTATAATTTTGCAATAGAGATACCAACCGAGCCTGACCGTCATTCGATTAGTTATTGGTTTATCGCAGAAGTGTCGCGTCGCCCGATTGAAAGGATCGATGTAGCTTTAACCCTAAAGCGCCATAATGCTTTCGTTGTTGACGGTACCGCGCTATTCCGAAAATGCATGCTTCAGGTATCTGGCGATAACTTGATAATCCATCGGAAACGAATAGCGTCAACTGCTTTGCTGTTTGCAAAGAAGGCTATGGAAGACCGGAGTTTTCTCGTAAAGCGTTTGCTTGTTTCGATGCTTATGATGAGGCGCAGAAAGCAACGCGTATGGCTATATGTTGATTTGCCGGCGTCGCCAACAAAGGGCAATGCTCTGATCCAATTTCTTCATGATATTGAAAAAGATGACGGAATCGAAAGATACTATATAAGCAACTGCGGAGAGCAGCTAGAAAAAGAACACCCTGTCCTTCTAGGGCATGTTGTAAAATGCGAAACGGTTGAGCACGTGTTTCTTTCCCTAAAGGCAGAAATAATCTTCGCTTCATATGTAGAAAGCTTCACATATCGGCCAATGAGTCAATCAACATACGACGGTCTTGGAGACTATGCTGGGAAGCAGGAGCTAATTTACTTGCAGCACGGAGTTCTTCATGCGCGGATGCCGTGGTATATTTCGTACGATAGGCTGTTGTTTGATAAAATTGTGATCTCAACTCAGCTCGAAGCAACTAATCTGACTCATCGGTATTGCTTTCCTGATTCATCAATTATTTATTCTGGTATGCCGCGGTTCGATATGATTTCTGTCGAAAATATTCGACCAAAGAAAAAAATTCTGTTTGCTCCTTCTTGGAGAGCCTATCTTGTTGCGGGAAAGGCATCTCGAAGAACAGCTGTGGATGACTTGCTGATCTCTTCTTCATTTTACCGCGGGGTAAAGACATTTGTTTCAAGGCTCATCGAGGAACGACTTCTAGAAAAATGGGGATTTTCGCTTGAAATCAAGCTTCATCCAAATTTTTCTTGCTATAAGCATCTGTTTGTATTTGATAACGATAACGTCAGTTTGTCCTCAGAGCAGATTTTAGAGAGCGACTATGCTGTTGTGATAACAGATTACTCTTCATACGCATATGATTTCGTATATGCAGGATGTGATATTTTATACTTTATTCCGGACTATAAGGAATTTAAAGCAGGTTTAAACCAATACTCAGAATTGGATTTTTCGCTCGATAAGAATGAAGGATTCGGGCCGCTGTCCACTAACGCTGAAGACGCCATCACAGAGTTGGCTCTTGTTCTTAGCCGAACGGAGAATGACGATATAGACCAGACTGTTTATCAAAAGCGGTGTCAAAAGTTCTTTTTTCATCATGATGGGAAAAATTCTGATAGATTGTACGAAGCTTCGCAAGCATTAGCGAATGAGAAGGATTCTGGTTCTTTTTACCAGGAAGTTAAGTAAAAATCGATTTCCAGGCAAGGTGAGAGCACGTAGTCTGTTTGATAGTATAGTAGCATGATGCTATATATCGTTGGTGCGAGGGGACGTTATGCCTAAAATATCGATAATCATTCCTGCTCATAATAATGAAGGCACTTTGAATCGGAGTCTGGATAGTGTTCTTTCCCAGACATTTGCGGATTTTGAGGCAATTGTTGTTGACGATGCTAGCACGGATCGTACGTACGAGATTGCGAAAGAGATTTCTTGTCTCGATGATCGTGTGAGCTGTATACACCTTGAAGAAAATGTCCACGGAGCGCTTGCTCGAAAATGCGGAGTACAAAAAGCACTAGGCGAATATATAATGTTTCTCGATGCCGATGATGAGCTTGAACAGGATGCTTTCGAAATATTGCATAGGGAAATGAGCGTAAAACCTGTAGACGTGTTGCACTTTGGCGTTACGGTTAAGCCGGCTCGAATGCATGAAGCTCAAGTTGCCGATTCTACAGAACGATTTTTGGCTCCCTGCAAAGAAATTCTGTGTGGGCAGGAGGTTTACGAAGCGTGTTTTACCGAAAGAAAGTATAACTGGAATTTGGTAAACAAGATGTTTTCTGCAAGCGTCTGCCGAAAAGGGTTCGAGCATGTCAGGGCGATAGGCGTTCATCGAGGAGACGATCTTTACTCTTATGCGGGGATTGCTTACTACGCGCAATCGTATCGAGGGTTGTCTAACCGTAATCTCTATATATATAACTTTGGAGATGGGCAGGATGGGTCGTCGATTGTTGATTTCGAAAGGTACAAAGAATTAAGCGATTCGTATAAGGCGGTAGAAGAAGTGCGCGCGTTTCTCGATGAGCGGAACGCTCCCGATTTGTACTATAAGGGACTCGACGGGATAGAGCGAGCACTGATGGATAATTGCGCCAATCAGTGTAGGCATATGCTATCGCACAAGGATACGGCACGTGCATTCGATCTATCTTGCAGTAAGTGGGGAGGCTGGCAGGCGGTAGCATCATTTGCGCGTGCATATTGGGAGGATCAAGGATCGTTCCCTTCTATGATAAGCGAGTCGTCCCTTTTTGCGGCGCAGCCTGTCAAGGCAAAGCGTATAGCAGCATATTATCATGCATATTATGGGGGTGGCGCTGAAGGTGTAATGCGTTCTTTGGCGAAAAAATGGGTTTCGATGGGATATAGCGTAATCCTTTTGGTTGACAAGGAAACAGAACACGATGCTGAAAACTATATAGAAGGAGTCGACGTAATTAAGATCCCGTCGATTTTTGAGCTAGATCCGGCTCATTATTTCATGCGAGCAGAAGCGCTGTACCGAATCCTTCTTGAAAGAGAAATCGATACGATCGTTTATCACGGATGGCTAAACCACTCGCTTTTATGGGACATGCTTGTTGCAAAATTGCTCGAGATCAGATTTGTTGTCCACTGTCACGGAGTTTTCTCTCATTGTGTCAACTTTCTAGATACACGATTTGCGGAAATGCCGAAAGTGTACGGCCTTGCCGATGCCATCGTTACTCTAAATGCGCCAGATAGTATGTTTTGGGGTGCGTATAACAAGAACGTGTTTCAGACAGAAAACCCTATTTCAATGGTGGTAAAAGATGGGCACGCCCCCAGTTTATCTATGGAAAAGGTAGTTTTATGGATGGGGCGAATTTCGCCAGAAAAGCATCCAGAAGAAGCTTTGTTTACGTTTTTCCATGTACATAATGAAGATCCAGAGGCTCGTTTTATATTAGCGGGGGCAGCCGCAAACGAGCAGTACGGCGCTAAAATCAGGGCTCTCTCCGATGACCTGGGGCTTACGGGTTTTGTTGAGTTTCCGGGCTGGTTGGATGGCGAAGAAAAAGCAAGCTGTTTTCGCCGCGCCCGAGTATTTTTGATGACGTCCGAAGCAAGAGAGGGATACCCTCTTACGCTGGTCGAGAGCAAGGTGTTTGGTCTTCCTTGTATAATGTATGAACTCCCTTATTTATCGCTTGTTGATGGAGACTGTGGCGTGGTATCGGTTCCTTTTGGAAGGGCAGAAGTTGCGGCTCGGGAAGTGGCTGCAGTGTTATGCGATGACGATCGAGCAAAAGCCATGAGCGAGAAGGCGAAGCAAAGTCTCGCTCGCATTGCGAATTTTGATTTCGTCGATCTATGGGACAAAGTCTTTTCGACTTCAAGGGGCGAGCCGGCTACGGATGGGGGCAATCTGCGTCTTATGCTTGATACCCTTCTCGAAGCATACACCCGAGGCACTCATGAAAAACTTGCTGCACTACGGAAGTCAAACGACTATCTACGGAAAAGAAATAAAACTTTGGAGGAGAAGAACAAAAAATTCAGTCAATCGAATTCATGGATGGTGGGTCGGGCCATAACCTGGTTGCCAAGGAAAATTGCAAAATTGTTCCAATAGGAAATCGTGGCGCATGCATTCGATGCTTTTCTCTACTGCAAGAAGAGCTTTCTGAGTTTTCTTCCCAGGGAGGCGTTCTCGTTTTGCTTATTAATTTTCTCTAAGAGGCTGGTATGGGTTTTGTATTGTTGCTCAAGCCAATCTTTTCCTACCTGTAATTCTTGTGTCCAATCGTTGAGCTCTTGATATGCATGAGCCATTTTTTTGTTGACTAGCAGAGAAAGAGGCGCGTTGCTCGCCAGCCTATCCAAAATAGGCACAAGTATAGACTCTCTTGATTCTTCATCGCGTGGGGTGGTTAAAAAGTCAGCGATAATTTGCGCTTGCTCGTCAAGAGAAAAGTAGTTTTCAAGATATGGCATAATCTCAAACTCATATACTTTTACCATATCGGAGTAGTATAGCTTTTTAAGTGGCGTAGACTTTAATGAGGTTGATATGCCGCCATCTCGGTGGTCGAGGGTTTCCTTTCCGACAAATTTCATTCTATAGCCGGATCGCGATATTTTAAGAAAGAATGGCCAGTCTTCAATAAGGTTCATTCTTTTGTCAAGTGGGCAATATTCAGCATATCGGTCTCTTATGAAAGCGGATGCGCCCATAGGAATTCTACATCCTCTCGACAATACAAGTCGTCGATAAAGCTGCTCTGACGAGAGGGAGCCCAGCTCTGTGCACTCGCTGAAAGATGGCAACCATTTATCGCGGGTTTTGTCTCGCTGGAGCTTTTGGTTGCATGGGAAAAACTTGCCGAAAACACCTAGTGTATCGGGAGGGGTTTGCTCGAGCGCCTCGGCAAAACAAGAAAGGGTTTGCGGACTGTGTAGGGCGTCGTCAGCCGCAAAATGCGTAATGTATTGGCCCGTGCAAAGAGCATCGCCGTCATTGTGATTTGCTGTAGTTCCTAGGTTTTTGGAATGCGTGATTACTTTATAGGAAAAAAGGTTGGATTGAGCTTTTGCTTCGATATATTTAGCAACCTCATTCTCGTCAAAATTGGGAGAGGCGTCGTCGGTAAAGATCAACTGGATATTTGGATAATCTTGTTCAAGAACGGAGTCTATTGCATCGCGCCAATAAAGTGGCTGCTTGTAATGAACAATGGAAACGGAAAACAAACAGTTATTCATTGACTATCATTCCTTTCGACGGTATCCCGCGCTTCCATTATATGATGATCCGATAGGATGGATTGCGGGAGGTGCTCGGCAACATGCAAGACGCATGCGCGAGTTGCACTCTTGGCTGTGCGGTCTCTTTTGACGGAGCTCCTTCTTTGACATGGGTGCTGTGATATTATGGAGAAAAAAGCAAGGCGTGAACGGGAGATTCTTATGCGGCATCAATATCAGGCTTCATATGGGTCGGTTTGTTTGCGGCCTCTTGCCGAACAGGATGTGGAGGCACTGCGTATTTTGCGGAATAAGAATAAGCAATTCTTTTACTCTGATACCGAAATAACGCAGGAGCAGCAGGAACAGTGGTTTAAGCGGTATCTTGCGAAAAAAAACGACATTATGTTTGCGGTGTATGCGCAAATCGAGAATACAGATATGTTTGCAGGCGCGACGGCGCTATATAATATGAGTGATACGCGATGCGAATTCGGGCGGTTCGTTATTGATGATTCATTTAGGGGAAGGGGCCTGGGGCGTGACGCGTTAGTCGCTACAATGGGAATTGCTTTTGGCCAATTGAAGATGAAATCAATGCATCTTAGCGTTTTAGAGTGTAACTGCCGAGCTTTGGATCTGTACGAAAGGCTAGGATTCACTGTAATCGGTAAAGAAGATATAGACGGCAAGAGGGCGCTGGTTCTTAATGCTGTCGCAAGCGAGTTTCTATCAAGGAGAGTGTAATAATGGGACAGCAAGTGTTTCTTCCGAAATTTCACATAGAAGAATGCCTAGAAGCTGTACGGGAATGTCTCGAAAAAGGTTGGACGGGTCTTGGCTATAAAACAGTTGAGTTCGAAGAGGCATGGAAGGAATACACAGGTCATACCAACGCGCATTTCTTGAATTCAAATACCGCAGGACTTTATCTTGCTGTTGAAATCTTGAAAGAAAAGTATGGATGGGCTGACGGCGATGAAATCATCTCGACACCCATCACGTTTGTGTCGACCAATCATGCAATTCTTCACCAGAACATGAAAGTTAAGTTTGCTGACGTGGACGAGTTTCTTTGCCTTGACCCGGCCGACGTGGAGAAGAAAATTACCGAGAAAACTCGCGCGGTAATGTTTGTAGGTTACGGTGGGCGATTCGGTAGGCTTGATGAGATAATTGCCATATGCGAAAAGTACAATCTCAAACTTATTCTCGACGCAGCTCATATGAGCGGAACGCGGGTAAATGGAGTGTTCCCAGGAACCCTAAACGGTATCGACGTGACCGTGTATTCCTTTCAGGCTGTCAAAAACCTGCCAACGGCTGACAGCGGCATGATTTGCTTTGCTGATTCGGAACTTGATTCAATATGCCGAAAGTATTCATGGCTCGGTATCAATAAAGATACATACGAACGAACTTCTTCAACCGGAAACTATAAATGGCGCTACGATGTTGATTACCTGGGTTACAAATACCACGGCAACTCCATCATGGCTGCTTTGGCGTTGACGCAATTGAAATACCTCGACTCAGACAACGCGCGTCGACGGGAGATGGTCAAGATCTATGATGAATGTCTTGCGAGTAACAATAAAATACACATTATTCCAGCTACGTACGAAGACGAATGTTCCTTTCATATTTATGAAATAGCTGTCGACGACAGAGACGCGCTGATGAATTTCCTTGCAGAAAATGAGGTGTTTACGGGTGTCCACTATAGAGACAATACGGAATACGGAATGTATTCATATGGGCAAGGAACGTGTCCACGCGCTCATGAGATATCCAAGCACATTGTTACTCTCCCGCTACACCTTGGATTGAGCGACGATGAGGTGAGGGGCATAGCAAACCTGGTTAACGATTTTGTTGGATAGTGGTTTCAGCTTGAGTCCGTGCCGGGCGAAAGGAACTTTACAAGAAGGGGCTCGCCGAAAGCGAGCCCCTTCTTGTAAGTAGCGTCGCTTTTCTATTTATTTTGTTTTCGGCATTTTGATGGGGCGAGTGAGGCCTCTAGCAATTTTCCGCGGCAAGGAGGTTTTCATCCTTTTGATCTCGTTTTGAAGAGCCTGGTTTTGTTCGGTTAAAATGTAGTATTGCTTTTCGAGCCAGTCTTTCCCCTCTTGAAGTTCCCCGATCCAATTGTTCATTGATCGCGCATCGGATAACAGTTTTTTGCACACCCGAAACATCATATCTGGATCTATGCTGATCGATGCAAGCTTCTCTGAGTTCGAAACGGCATCAATTCTGTTAATGAGGGTCAGATAGGTGCATAGGATGCTCGTTTGCTCTTTGTCGTCGAAGCGGTTGCATATGAAAGGGATGATCGATGTTTCGTAAACACTAACCAAGTCTTGAAGATATGATTTTCTGAATTCGTCGGCATCTTTCGATTGGGATATTCCGCCCGCTCGATACATTAAAACATCGATGTCGGCAAATAGCATGCGATGGCCGTTTCTGGTTATGTTTAAGAAGAAAGGCCAGTCTTCAATGAATTTCATGCGAGTATCAAGGGGGTGGAAGGCGCTGTATCTCTCGCGAATGAAGGCAGATGCACCCATGGGAATTCTGCTGCCATGCTTAAACACCAGATGGCGATATTGTTCGTCTGCGGTCATTTCGCTAACGGCGATCCGCTCTTCTTCGGACGGGAGATTTACTTTTGGTTTAGCTATGGGTGCAAGTTCTCTGTCGCATGGGATGATTCTGCCAAATACGCCAAGCGCGTCGTCCGGAATGGTCTTCAAGGCCGAGGCGTAGGCTGATAGCACCGATTTGCTTGCGAAGGCATCGTCAGCCGCAAAATGAGTTACGTACTGCCCGATGCATGCTTCATCACCAAGGTTGTGATTGCGTACCGTTCCAATATTTTCTTTGTGTGCAATCACAGTGTAAGAAACAAGATTGTCCAGCTTGTTGTTTTCGATGAATTGTTCAACTTCTGTCTTATCGAAACCAGGGGAGGCATCGTCTGAGAAAACCAATTGTATGGCAGGATAATCCTGCATAAGAACAGAAGACACCGCATCGCGCCAGAAATCAGGCTGATTAAAATGAACGATCGAAACAGAGAAAACGTTGTTTGGTTGAAAATCCATGAATATACTCCTGTAGTGCGTTCAGTGCTATCGTGTTCCGCGAGCAATTTTCTTGATTGCTCGCGGAACACTGGTTATCGCACGACCGATTTTCCATGATGAAGAATCTTTTATCGCTTGAACGTCTTTCGCTGCTTTTCTTGCGTTGTTTCTAAGTTCGCTATTCTCGGTCGTTAGTTTGCGATATTGGTCTTCGAGCCAATCTTTTCCTTCTTGAAGCTGCTGAATCCAGTCAGTTTGGGCTTTACTGCTCGCGGAAGCGTTGTTTAGACATTTGCTTCGGTATAAGTTGGTCATATTTGCAATGACGAGTGCTGCGGTATGTTTGTCTTGGGCGATTGCGGTTGAGGCAGCGATCAGATCGGTTTCGCTGGGAGCCGTCCTTTGGATCGAGGAGTATGTTTCAAATATCTCCACGCGCTCTTCTGGGGAAAAATATTCGTTGATGAAGGGAAATATTTCGTAAGCGTATACTTTTGCTCGGTCAGAAAGATACTTCTTTTTCAAAGGCGTTAGTTCGGTCGATGTGGATATTCCGCCCCTCCTGTAAAGAATGGCATCGATATTGGCGAAAGACATAGTGTGCCCTTCGCGAGTTATCTTAAGAAAGAAAGGCCAGTCGCCGATGTAGTTGACGCGCGTATCGAGGGGAAGGTATCGGCGATAGTCGGCGAACCTAAAGGCAGAAGAACCCCAAGGCAGGCGGCAGTTTCCTTTGATGACAAGATAACGGTACAGATTACGTGGGGTCATGCTGTCCATCTCGACCATTTCGTCGATAGAGAAATAGTTCTGTACATAATTGCTTGTGTCTGGCAGGATGCGAAGCTTTTCATCACAGGCAATTCTTTTTCCGAAAACCCCAAGAGCGCTTTTGGGCGCTGATTCAATTGCCTTAGCGTAATCGGATAAAACATGATTGGTTGCGAATGCGTCATCTCCTTCAAGATGGGTGACGTAGTAACCGGTGCATGCGGCATCTGCATCGTTGAGGTTTTTCATTGTGCCAATGTTTTCCTCATGTTCGATTACAGTATAAGAGACAAGGTTTTTACCTCGGCTGCTCTCGATGAATTCTTCTACTTCTGACTTGCTAAAGCCCGGTGAGCCGTCATCGGAGAAAACTAGATCTATGGCAGGATAATCTTGAGCGAGGACCGAAGAGACCGCTTCGCGCCAATAGTCGGGTTGATTGTATGATATTAACGAGACCGAGAAAATGCGTTCGGTTTTGTTGTCCATGCGTTCTCCTTACAATAAAGCGATGACTTCTAATTATGCTACAATTTGGTGACGGCTTCAGAGATAATTAACGAAAGAATAGTCAATGGTAAAAAACGTGAGAATCCTTGAATTTCCCTGCTATTTGGACAGATTTGGTTCTTTGGTGGCCATTGAGGCATGCGACACTATCCCGTTTGATGTCAAAAGAGTTTACTACATATTTGGTGTAGAAGATGGAGTGAGAAGAGGTTTTCACTCGCACGAGGCCCTTGAGCAGGCTCTTGTGTGCGTGCATGGAAGCGTCACGATTTTGTTGGATGACGGTAGCGAGAGGGAAGAAATCGTTTTAGACGATCCGACAAAAGGACTTTATATAGGACACATGGTATGGAGGGAAATGTTTGATTTTTCGCCTGATGCCGTTCTTTTGGTTATGGCGAGCGAGCATTATGATACTTCTGATTATATAAGAGATTATAAGGTATTTTGCCGCCAGGCTCAGAGGCGGTAGGGAGGTAGATGGTGCATAGCGAACAGATCCCGTTTGCGTCGCTTGATGGCATGCACGGCGAGATTCGCGAAGAAATGCTCGACGCTTTTCTTCGGGTTTATGATCGAGGGCAATTCATTCTTGGTGATGAGTGCAAGCGCTTTGAGCGGGAGTTTGCGGATTACTGCGGCAGTTCTTTTGCGGTTGGTGTGGCCTCGGGCCTCGATGCCCTGACCCTTGCGTTGCGAGCACTGAACATTTCTTCTGGTGATGAGGTCATTGTGCCGTCGAACACTTTTGTTGCGACGGCGCTTGCCGTTAGCGCGGTGGGTGGAAGGGTGGTTCTAGTTGATCCTGATCCAAAGACATTGAATATGACCTGTCAGGGGTTCAGGTCGGCAATAACCAAATCAACGAAAGCAGTTATTCCCGTCCACTTGTACGGTCAGGCTGCTGAGATTGCAGAAATTGCGCGTGTGGCCAAAGGGCAGGGGATCGCCGTGGTTGAGGATTGCGCGCAGGCTCATGGAGCTACGTATGACGGGAAGCACGTTGGAACGTTCGGAGACGCCGGATGCTTCTCGTTTTATCCAGGGAAAAATTTGGGTGCGTTGGGCGACGGCGGCGCGGTAATAACGAATGATCGGCTCTTAGGCGAAAAGATTCGAGAGTTGGCCAATTATGGGAGTGTCGAGAAGTATCACCATAATGTAAAAGGGACAAATAGCCGACTCGACGAATTGCAAGCGGCTTTTTTAAGGATAAAGCTTCCCCATTTAAATGAGTATTGCGAGGATAGAGCCAGGGTCGCTCAGCGGTATCTGGCAGAAATTAAAAATGAGAAAGTTATCTTGCCTACCATTGGAAGTCGAAGAAATCATGTCTGGCATATCTTCTCAATTTTTTGCGAGGCCCGTGATGCGTTACGATCGCACTTAGAAAAAAGAGGCATTGGGGTTAATTGCCACTATCCAATATCCATTGCCAACCAGAGGGCTTATGAAAAAGACGGGCTCCCGCAACTGCCGCTCGCTAACCAAATTGCTGCAAGAGAACTCAGTTTACCGCTATACGTCGGAATGACGGAAGAGGCGATTACAACGGTTGTCGAGGCCGTCAATGCGTTTTGATAATGAAAGATAAGGTGGAGGTATGACGAACAAAGAATTATATGAAGCCGTTTTTATGGATGCTCTCGATCTTGTAGATCGTAAAGCGTTGCAGGGGCTTGAGTTTCAGGGGCATCCAAATTGGGATTCTGTGGGACATATGCAGTTGATTTCTGCGTTGGAGGATGCATTCGATATAACGATCGATCCCGACGATATGATTGGCTTGGCATCGTTCGAAAAAGGGCAAGAAATAGTACGTCGTTATGGCATTGAACTGTAATGCTTGATTTGCTCGAAAAAGCGCTTCCGGGCGATGTGGCGCTAATTGAGAACGAAGACTATTTTTTGTACTCTGATCTTCTTCGTTTCTCTGATTTGGTCGAAAAGAAGGTTCCCTCAAGAAGCCTGGTAGTTTTTCTGGCGGACAATACTGCGGCATCGATTATGGCGTATGTGGCGTTGTTGCGCGTAGGTGCAGTGATGCTGATGGTGAAAAAGGGCATCGACGAAGAGTCGCTGCACTCCATCATAAAAGCCTTTGCGCCTTCACATATCTGGTGTCGCGAGAGTAGGATTGCTTCGGTCTCTTTGGTGAGCATGGGGGAGCATGCTCTGTATCAGGTGAAAGATGCGCCTCCCAGTATGGATTCCCGTCTCGCTCTTCTGTTGCCTACGTCAGGGAGCTTAGGTGGCGCAAAATACGTTCGAGTTACCTATGAAAACATTTCAAGCAACGCATGTTCTATAAAACAGTATCTTGGGATATGCTCAACCGATAGGGCTGTGACAACACTGCCGTTCTCGTATTCGTATGGCATATCAATAGTTAATAGTCATTTAGTTGCTGGAGCTTCTTTGCTTGTGACTGAGCGATCGTTTTTCGATCGATTGTTTTGGGACGCTTGCCGCGATTGCGAGGTGACAACTTTTGGAGGAGTTCCGTATTCGTACGAAATGTTAAGAAAGCTTCATTTTGACATAAGGGAGCTGCCGTCGTTGCGCTATTTGACGCAGGCAGGGGGTCCGCTCGGCTCCGAAACGCATCGATGGATTGCCGAAGAATGCCTGAATGAAGGAATAGATTTTGTTGTGATGTATGGGCAGACAGAGGCAACCGCAAGGATGGCGTACCTTCCTCCGGAATTCGCTCTCGAAAAAGTGGGTAGCGTTGGCATTGCCATTCCGGGTGGACGTATGGCGGTTCTCGATGAAGCAGGGACGATCCACGATAATCCAGGCGCGTTGGGAGAGTTAGTTTACTGGGGTGCTAACGTGACGATGGGTTATGCGAGCGAAGCAGGGGACCTGATGCATGGTGACGAGTTCGAAGGCTGCCTGCAAACTGGGGATATCGCCAGAATTGATGAAGATGGATTTTTTGAGATAGTTGGGCGAAAAAAACGAATCGTAAAAGTATATGGGAATAGAGTGGGTCTCGATGAGATGGAAAACATGCTCAGGGCCGAAGGGTATAGCGTTGCCTGTATCGGAAAGGATGATCTAGTTACAATTTTTTGCGATTCGGCCAGTTTTGAGGAGCTGGCGGATTTAGCTTCGAAAAAGACAGGTTTTCCAAAACGAGTGTTTAACGTTAAGTCAATAGACTCTCTTCCCAGAAACGAATCAGGGAAAATACTGTACTCAGAATTGAGCGCATGGCTATGAAATATGAAAGAATTACTTTTGCGAATCCGCAAGAACTATCGCTGGACTCAGCACGCGAGCTTGGAATCGTTGAAGCCAGTAGGCAAGACTATCGAGCCCATAGAATAGTAGCTGTAAAGCTTGAAGTGCCTGAAAATATTAAAAAAGTTATTGAGCTGTTCAAGGAAGATACAACTATTGTTCAAGTCTGTATGCCTGCGGGGATCTGCAGCGCGAGCTACATGCATTCTGCAGGTTTAGATTTTCTCGATCGATACGTTATTGCATGCGTGAATGTTGCGAAAAGTGATTTTACGTTGAAAAAAAGACGCTTGGCCGTACGCAATGGATGGGAGGACCGGGAGACCATACTCGATATCGCCGCAAAGTCTTTTAGCCGTGATAGCCGATTTCGTTGGGCTGCCGATATGGGTCCCCGTGATATAAAAAACGTGCTGTCTGAATATCTCGATGCCTCCTATGCAAGCGAAGATATAGTGTTTCGCGGGTACAGCAAAGACGACCTTGTTGCGTTTTTGATTCTTGAGCGAATTGGCGAAGAGGCCATCATCCGCCTTGCTGCCGTCGACGCTAGGTATCGTGCACTAGGTGTTGCTGTTGAGCTGTATTATGAGGCGCTTGAGTACTGCAGGCAAGCGGATATTCGTGCATTGTCTGGACGTGTGTCAACATCGAATACGTCAGCAATGAATATCTATTCATTGCTGGATGCCCGCTTTTCCCAAGCGGAAGATGTATATATTATGATGGCAAAATAGCGCTGACCGGAGATGGGCGGCGCAAATCAAGGTTAAGTTAGAGCCAACTGAAGAGGAGCTGGATGAATGCAAGACGTATTTGCGGAAGTAAAACGCGTTTCTTATATCGAAGATCCCAAGAGCGGAACAGCTTTGTACGCAACTAAGAAATTTGAATCGAAACTAAACAATCTCGAGCTTGTTTCCGATTGCCTCGTTTTTGTTGAGCAAGGCATTGAGGTTCCAGCTGGTCTTTCGGAAAAACATCATTTTGTATTTTGCGACAACCCTGTTCTCGACTATACGAGATTTGTGTGCGGTCTTGCGGAGGAGCTGGCCCTTGTTGAGGAAAAGAAAGCGTACAGGCTTACCTCCGAAGGATATTATGTCGGAGAAGGCGTCGTTATTGGCGATCACGTGCGCATTGAACCAGGAGTTTTGATTGGGCATGGTGTTGAAATTGGTGACAATACCCAAGTGCTCGCAAACGCCGTGATCAAACATGCGTCAATAGGCAAGAATTGCCTAATAAAGGAAATGGCCTTGATTGGACTCGAGGGGTTTTTCCCTGTTAAGGATGAAAACGGAGACAACATGAGGCTTCCTTGCTTGGGTAGGGTTGACATTTCCGATGACGTTGAAGTGGGAAGTTTTACAACGATATGCCGTGGGTCGAACACCGATACAAAGGTTGGTCATCATGCGAAAATCGACGATCATGTTCGGATTGGGCACGATGGCAATATCGGCGCGAATACAGTGATAACCGCCGGCGCGGTTTTGGCTGGGTACGTTACTACTGGAGAAAATGTCAGAATAGGTCTGAACGCTACTGTAAAACACATGACCTCGATAGTGGACAACGCCGAAATTAGCATGGGCGGGCGCGTGGCCCGCAATGTAACGACCGACAAGGGGCTCTACGGGATTCCTCAGTCCCCCATCACTCCGCAAAAGTAGTGTTGTGTAGAGGCGGTTCGCCAGAATCGTTTTCTGATTTAACCGCGTACTTAGCTCAATGCATTGCGCTTTGCTAGGCAGGCGGTCGTTGTTTTTGGCATTGCGTGAAGACGTATTCGGGGGGCGTTGTCGCATGAACCATCTTTCCAGTGCATTCATGCATGAATTCCCCTTGGAAAAACTAAGCGCAGTTTGCTCCTATGCTATTATTCCTTGGATACTGCTGATTCAGGAAGGCACCAGTGGCGGCAAAGCATGTACGATCAGGTGGTAGTCCCCGGCGGGGTGCGCACTCGAAAGGACAACCGAGTCGCCCTCAGCCCGATGCTGCGTACCATAATGTGTCTCAAGGTCGGGTGTCCAATGGTATGACTTCCATACGTCAAAGGGATCGATCGGGCGATCGGGATGAGAGGGCCGCCCAGTGCAAAGCACGGGCCGGTCGCCATGGCGCACCTCGTCATCAAGGTATTCCTCGCAGCTCCTCGAATACTGCAACGCGATCGGTCGATAATGCTCGATCGCAGCAAAGCACCGCGCAGAGGGCGGCGGATAATCAGCAGCTTGCCCGCTACAGCCGCGATAACAGCTCCAACTACAGAAGCCGTCGCAAGAAGATGGCGGCCTGGAAAAAGGCTCTCATCGCGGTCGGTGCCTTCGTTCTGCTTGCCGTATGTGCAACCGGCGCTTATGCTCTGTGGTTTTCGGGGCAGCTTGACGAACGGCTCTCTATGGGCGATCAGCAAGATGCCGCGGTCGACGATGTTCTTTCGTCTCCCATTGCAGGCGAGCCGTTCTACATGTTGCTTCTCGGCTCCGATTCGCGAGAGGGGTCGGGCACGTCGGGCAATGCGGCCGAATCGGGGGATAACCAGCGCTCCGACGTTATGATTCTCGTGCGCGTCGATGCGAAAAACAAGCAGGTTACCATGGTGTCGATCCCGCGCGATACGCCGTTGACGCTTGAGGATGGCAGCATCGTGAAGCTTAACGAGGCATACAACATCGGGGGTGCGGCGTACTCCATCAAAGCCGTTTCCGATCTTACCGGCGTTCCGATAACCCATTATGCCGAAGTGCATTTTTCTGAATTTCAAGATCTTGTCGACAAGCTCGGCGGCGTCGAGGTCGATGTTCCCATCGAGCTGTCGTACAAGGATGCGCTGACGGGGGAGTGGGTTACGCTCCAGCCAGGCGTGCAGACGCTTGATGGCCAGCAGGCGCAGATTTTCGCTCGAGCCCGTCATGAATACGAAACGGATCAAGACGCCCATCGGCAGAACAACATCCGAACGCTGCTCGAGGCGATTATTACCAAGGTGCTCGAAAAACCGTTTTACGAACTGCCCGATACTGTGCTGAACCTTGCCGAGAGCGTTGGAACCGATTTGAACGCAGCGGATCTCGTAACGCTGGCGATGGAGTACGCGGGCGGTTCGGGAAGCATGACCATGTATAGCTGCACGGGTCCAACGGACGGCGACATCAACGAATCCGCCGGCGGGATTTGGCTTTGCTATGAGAATCCCGAAGGATGGGCGAATCTCATGTCCGTTGTCGATGCGGGCGAAGATCCGAGTGGTCTTGATGTGAATAGTACTGCCATAATCCCCGCGGCGGCTTAAAATATCCAAACGATACAATGCAAAGTAAATCAATGCGCATTGCATATGCGCATTTCGCTGTCGGCGGTAAATGGAAGGGAGATTACATGGGTCGTTGGATAAAAATCGCGCTGGTATCCCTCTGCGTGGTTTTCGCATTCGCTTTGGCTGGTTGTCAGCAGGAGAAGCAAGAGCCCCAAAGCGATGTCGATGCGATGAAAGAGGTATCGACAGACAAAGCCGCAGGAGCGGAAACGGAGCCTTTCTACACTCTCATCGTCGGAAACGACTCCCGTACGGGTACGGTGGAAATCGACAAGGCAGATTACGCCGATGGATCAGGGCGCGCCGATACCATTATGCTTGCCCGCATCGATCCTAAAACCTACCAGGTAACGCTTGTTACGGTGCCTCGCGATACCGAGGTCGATCTAAACGGATCGCCGAACAAGATAAACGAGGTATATCATCAGGGCGGCATCGAGGCTCTGGTCAAAGAGGTTGAAAGCTTGACTGGCGTTACCATCAAATACTACTTCGATACAGGATTCGTCGAGTTTGAAAACTTCATCAATGCGCTTGGCGGCATAACGGCCGAAGTTCCGATCGATATGAATCTGCAGGATATCGTAAGCGGCAACGAGATATCCCTGCCTGCCGGTTCGCAGGACCTCAATGGAGCCGAATCGCTCGTGCTCGCACGCGTGCGTAAACTGTACGCGTACGATCTGGACGCATGCCGCCAGATTCAGGATCGGCAGATCGTTGCCGTTGCCATACAGAAGGTAGCTGAAAATCCCGGAACCGTCGACGCGGCGGTTGCGGCGTTGACCGAGCACGCAAAGACGAATTGGCCTGTCGACGGCCTTAAGGCAACGATTGCCAGCTTCGTCGATCATGCCAGCGAGCTTTCGATTCTTTCCGGCACCGGTCCGTATGCGGGAGATTTCAACGATAACGCAGGCGGACTGTGGCTCACGTATCGGGACGAGGGCGTATGGAGCGAAGTGATCAGCGTTATTGATGCGGGCGGCGATCCGACTTCGGTTGTGGCTTTGCCTGAGATCGTTCCGGTGGGGTAGGCTGCGGCTTATAAGATAAAAGAGTATCCGAATTCGGGCGTTGGCTTAGGCCGGCGCCCGTTTTTCATGCAAAGCGCTTTCCAGGCAAAATTTTCACTCGACAAAGAGAGCTGTGGTGGGCGTAGCCCACGATGAGGTGATGAGGTGAGCTCTGTGCGCCTCTAGAGACCGTGCATTGATGCTTGCGCTTTTACATGTCATCCATCAGATCCATGAGCTCTTGTTTCGAATGGACGCCGGTTTTTCGGTAGATATTCTTCACGTGGGTCTTTGTGGTGTTCTCCGATACGAAGAGGCGCTCGCTGATTTTCGCAAAGCTCCTCCCTTTGACCAGCATGGAAAGAATTTCGCTTTCGCGCTCGGTCAGCAGGTAGGTATCCGCTATGACCTCAACGCGCTTCGTTTGTTCGTCATCGAGAAAGATTGACGTATCGGCGCGCTCGCCATCGAACAAAGATCCGTTTCGGGCGTTTCCCGTGGCTAGCAGAACGACTGCAATCAGCAAGGCGAGCATGAGGACGATGGGCTCGGTGACGCGTTCCAGCTGGAGGGGTTGCGCGAGCGAGGCCACGAACCCGTTGGCGATAGGGCTCAAGAACTGACCAACGAAGAGAAAGAACAAACCGAACCCGTATAGAATGCTCGGTGCAACGTTGCGGTCGCGGGCGATATGGGCCAGAAGCACCCAAACATGAAGCTCAAACAGAAGATAGACGACAACGCATACGAACCTGTAAGCGAACCCGAACGAGGGATCCATGAAAAAAAGCAGCGCCACCGAGACACCAACCACGAACAGGGTGGCGAAAGAGTAGGTTCCGTTTTCGGACGAGCGCGCTTCCATGACCAAGTAGACGAGAAAGAACAGAGCAATGAACCCGATTGCGATGAGGAACAGGCCCACGAGAGAATCGGGAACCGCTTGCCCAGCGCTGAAAGTGCTTAATGCGAGCTCGCGCAGCGTACTGTCGACGAATCCGAAAATCGTCAGGACGAGGGCGAGCTTCAGAAACGCTGGTTTGGCATAGCGGTGAAGCCTCTCTTTGCGTTGTGTGAACGGGCGCAGTGCCGTTTCCTCAGGAAGCGTTTTTTGGGCAGCGAAGCACAGGGTGCCCTCCGAGGCGATCGAGAAAACCGTAGCGGCGATGAGGACTGCGGGATTGTCGAGCAGGAGAAGAGCGACGTACAGCGCAGCAGAAAACAGCAATCCAATAGCGGCATTGAGGGCAACCGAGCTGTTATCGAGTTTGCGGTAAGCGAAGCCCCAGCATATAAGCAGATATCCGGTTGCTATTCCTCCGAACAATCCTGCAGCTAGCCCTGTGGCGTACGTTGCTTCGTAGGAATCGAACATCGTGGATGCGAATCTGGCGACAGTCGCAACAATGCCCATAACCGTTACGACGATGATCGTATGCTTTCTGCGCGAGAGAGGCTCAATGCTGGCGCCGAAAATCCCGACGGCAAGGAACGTGATGCAGATCGTGCAGAACACGCCGAGGGCGAATCCTGCAAGCGGCGAGGCGTCATATCCCTCGACTGGCGCATTGAGAACGCGGCCCGTTGCAAACATGATGCAGAACACCCATGTCCAATGAAGGCCCAAGCCGATACTGAGGATCGGATCGATCGACATCTTTGCTGCCGGTATTTCGATGGAGACGGTTTTCATGGATCCTCTCGCACGGCGTACATCAACCCAATCATACAGTAGCGCAACGCTACCGAGCCTGCTCATCTAAAACAGGTGAAGCACTCGACCTGATATCACCTGACTAACGGTACATGATATTTCGCTGCCGTGGAAGAATCGTTTCGGTTGCGTTTCGAGGCGGTTGCCATCCGAAGCGCAATAGGGATTCGGGAAATCGAAATGGAGGAATCACATGCATACCTTAGATCGAAGGAATTTTCTCAAAGGAGCGCTTGCGACGGGCGTGATCGGTGCTGCAGGCGTACTGGGGGGATGCGCTGCGGGCGAGCAGGGAAAAGCAGCTGGCGACAATCAGGCGACCGCAGCGGGACAGGCCGACAATGCGGCTTTGGCATACGATATCGCCGAAACGAAGGAGGTCGACGTGGTGGTTGTCGGCTCGGGCAACGCGGGTATGGCCGCCGCGGTCGAGGCAGCCGAGCTCGGAGCGACAACATTGCTGCTTGAGAAGGAGGCAATCCTGGGCGGCAACGGAAACCATACCTACGGGCCAAGCGGCTTCGATACGAAGTACAGCAGGGCAGCGGGCGTAACGTACGACTACCGAGAGGCAGTGGTCGAAGATCAGCGCATGTTCAACTACATCCCCAACATTCGCTACTACATCGATATGGCGGAGGCGTCGTCGGACAACATTGATTGGGCGGCCGAACACGGCGTGCCCATCTCGAGCGTAGTGGACAACTACAAGGGGGGTAATCCCACTATGCACTACTGGGGCGAAGACGGTGGCACGATCGATCCAGTGCACGGCCGCGTCGGATCGGGGACCGTGTACATTGCGGGTATGCAGGCGACCGCCGAATCGCTTGGCGTAGAGATTCTGACGAACACCCCTGCGGTTGATATCGTTATGGACGGAGCCGATGTGGTCGGCGTGATCGCCCAGGACTCGAAAGGGAGCTACATCCAGATAAACGCGAAAGCGGTCATGCTCGGAACAGGCGGCATCTGCGGCAACCCCGATCTCATGGCGAAGGTCGGCAGGGCCGACGACGTGGTTTCGCCGTACACGTTCTCTCCGGGCACGACTGGCGATGGATATACGTTTTCCATGAAGGCAGGCGCCTTCGACACGATTGGGTCGCTCGGCTTCATCGAGCAACCCGCCTTCGCCGAGATGGGCTTGGCTGAGCAGAAAGCGCGCGAGCAGAATCTCGATTCATCGTATTCGCCCAACCGTAACGACGAGCATCCCGTGTGGAACATCCTCAAGATGGGCAAATGTCTTTGGGTTAACGAACTGGGCGAGCGCTTCGCCGACGAATCAGCTGCGAAACCCGAAGGCGGCATAGCCGGGTGGGCGACGGCTGCGATCATGTCCCAGCAGAAGAGCTTCGCGATCATCGACAAGGCGATTACCGATATGCTCGGTCAGGACTGCATGGACTTGATGCTCAGCGCCAACGAGCACAATACCAAGTTCCAGGCCGACACCCTCGAAGGGCTGGCAAAGGCCATGGATATCGACTATGCGACGCTGCAAGCGACGGTCGATCGCTACAACGAGATGTGCGCCGCAGGCGAGGACATCGATTTCGGCAAGTACGCCGAGGGCCTCGTGCCCATCGGCGAAGGCCCCTACTTTGCGACTCAGCTCGGCGTGACCCCGCTCTGCTCGATCGGCGGCGTGCGCGTCAACCGCCAAATGCAGGCTGCTGACGTTAACTGGAACCCCATCAAGGGCCTCTACGTCATAGGCGTCGATAGCTTCCCGTTCTACACGCAGATGTATTATTTTCAGTTGCCCGGTAGCGCCGTTGCCTACGAGCTGCATTCCGGTCTCGTTGCCGCGCGCCATGCGGCGGAGAATTTGCTGTAGTGGCAAGATGCTCTAATATCGATGGGTCTCCAGAGGCATCTCTGGAGACCCATCGCAAGCATTTCGGCATCGGCTCGTTGCGGCAATCGCCCAATGCGCCGAGAACCATGAAGCAAAAACGTTCTTTCGATATGCGGTGGCGCGCTGGTAAACCCTAGGCGAGCGGATTCCGATCAGCTAAAGCGCTCCGTACTCGTCGTCGCTCACCGGTTCGCACCATTCGTTCGAGGCGCCCGTTGCGGGAACTTCTACGGCCAAGTGGGTGAACCAGCTGTCTTTGGCGGCTCCATGCCAGTGCTTTACGTTTGCCGGAATGTTGACGACGTCGCCTGCGGAAAGCGCTTGTGCGGGTTTGCCCCATTCCTGATACCAGCCCCTCCCTGCGGTGACGAGAAGGATTTGTCCGCCGCCTTCTTCGGCATGATGGATGTGCCAGTTGTTTCGGCATCCCGGTTCGAACGTGACGTTTCCTATGGTCACTTGCTCGGTTGAGAGCATGGCGAGATAGCTTTGACCGATAAAGTACTGCCCGAAAGGGTTCTTTTCGCCACGGGGAAATATCTCGGATTCGGTTTCGTTCATAAGTTGCGTCTCCTCTCGATTTCGGTTGCCTCCATTGAACACCTTGGAGCGCGCTCGAAGTCAAGGGAAAATCGCGCATAGCCATAGGGAAGGGCGGGAGCCGGGGTCTTCTCGCCCGGCACCCGCCCGAGACAACGCATGACGCCGTTGCTCCGAGCATCCCCCGCTCGATGCGCGGCTCCGTTTCGCGCTACTTCATGAACAGGCCCGCCACTTCCATATTCTCGTTGAACACGATCGTGTAGGTGACGGAGACGTTTTCGTACTGCGCTCCGATTTCTACGATCTGCAGAGTCTGCCCCGCTTGCACGACCTCGGCGCAATAGGCGTTGCTGAACGATTTGAACTCGCCCCAATCGGGGCTGATCAAGGTTCGCGCCTCCATCAGCGATTCTTCCGATTCGGGGGTTGCCATGGTTTCGGTGGCTATGGCTGCGAATTCGTCGAAGTCATCTGCGTTGAGAACCTCGATGACGTCTTCGGCCTGGGCAACGATCGTCTGCTCGTCAAGGCCGATGCTTTGCCCCGCGCTATGCTGCTGAGGCAAAAACCACCATGCGGCAAGGGCGAGCGCTGCAATGACTGCGAGAACGATTCCGACGACGACGATGGCGATCTTGTTGCGCTTCCTCCTTTTTCCAGCGGCAAGCTCGGTTTCGGAGAGGTTCTCGTTGAATTCCCGAGCTACCTGGCGCGGATCTCCCATTCTTGCTTCGATCTGCTCCCACGGCTCTCCTGCAGCCAACGCCGCCTTGATATCGGATTCTATGTCGCGGACGAATTCGTCGCGCCGCGCTTTCGAACAGATGAGGCTCTTCGCTATCCTTTTCACATATGCCTGCTGGTTCATAGCTCCTCGTTTCTCTCCATGATCGACTTTACGCAGCCGTCGAATTCGTTCCAAATTTCATACATTTCGCGAAGAGCCGCACGGCCCTGTTTGGTAATCGCATAGTACTTTCGGGTGGGTTCTCGGCCCTCGTGATCTCCCATGCGGCTTTTTACGAGGTTCGTGTCTTCGAGACGATAGAGTATGGGATAGAGCGTGCCCTCTTTGAGGGACAGCTGCCCGCTGGTCTGGTCGCGCAGTTCGCTGATAAGCTGGTAGCCGTATTTTTCCTCGGGCGCAAGCAGTTTTAAGACGAGCATATCGAGCGCGCCTTTCTTCAACTGCTGTGCGAATCGCTGCTGCATGGCTTGTCCTTCTTACGAATACCTTAGCATTGCTAAATATACTTGAATCGGGAGTACTTAGCAATGCTAAATAGCTTTGAAAAAGGCAAACGGCGCGCTGAACTGAGCATTTACCGCACTACTGATAACTAAGTCGGTCCAGTTTTTCTGGACTTTTGCATTTTGCCTGCGACTTTTGGTGGTGTCGATGGTTGAGGGTGTCAAGGACAGAGGCGGCAGCCACTACGTTTCGGCAAAAGTGAAAGAGTCATTCGAGTAGTCCATGAAACACGAACAAATGTTTCACATAAAACATTTGCGCCTTCACCCGAAGCTCAAGCCCGACGTGCGCATCGCGGCTCCGTACGGCATCGTTGCTTTGCTATAGCTTGATTTGGTTCAAGCGAGGGTGCCTAAGGGGGTTTCGCATCGGTGCGCAGGCGATTCGCCATTAGGGATCAGAGTGTGCTTCCAGGTTAATTCCTGCTGTTGCGCTGCAACGTCGCGCAATCCCTCGTTGGGTTTTCCGAAAGATATCGCATATTCCAATATGGACTATGCGATAGAGTCTCGTACGATGAGAACCCTGTAAAATCATCACTCACCACTGTCGATTCCCCCGCTATAAAATTGCCCCATTCAAGCCAAAACCCGTGCAGCAAATAGGTGCTCGTGCGGGCTTGAGCCCATTAAATTGGAAGAGAGGGAGGGCAACGATGTGTTTTAGACCAGCAGGTGTCGATGTTTCTGCGGATTGTCCGAAATGCGGCAAGCAAATAAACGCCGTGCTTGGAGTGATGCCGGATGAATGCCCGTTCTGCGGAGAGAAAGTCGACGAGTCGATGACTGTCGTCGGAGCAACCGCCGCTTCGGGGATGCCTGGTGCCCCTAGCGCTCCTGTTGCACCTGGCAGACCTGCGGCTCCTGGCGCCCCCGGCGCCCCAAAGCCGCCTTCGGTTCCGAGATAAAGAAGTTGGCGTGGCGATATGCGATTACGACCGTTTAAGTAACAGGGGGTGACCTGCGATGGTTCGCATTTCAATCGCTCAGAATAAGGCGATCAGGGGAGAGAAAACGCCAGCATACGCATGGGTTGTGACGATAGTGGTATGGCTGACCGGCGTGGTTATGCCTTTGAACATGCTCAAGGTGTCCATTTTGTCTCCAGTGCTTATGGAGGCTTTTGGCGTTGGTCCAGACATGATGAGCTGGGTTATGGCGATGTTCTACATCGTTGGGGCCGTACTTGCCATCCCTGGTGCCTTTATCGTCAATAAAGTTGGCAAACGAGCGGTTTTTATCGCTTCGCTTGCATGCGCGATCATTGGCGGGCTGATCGGCTATGTGGCGACGGATCTGGGCTGGTTTATCTTCAGCCGCATAGTGGAAGGCATAGGATTCGGACTTGTCGGCACGGCCGCCGTCCCTGCAATATCGGCATGGTTCGCACCTAAGAAAAGGGGAGCTCCTCTTGGGGTGTGGGCGATTTATGTCACCGCCGCGTTTCTCGTCGGCCCGCGCTTGTTTTCGGGCATCTACGCCAGCGTTGGTGATTACCATGCTATTTGGCTCGTTTGTCTGATCCTGAATGTCATCGTGCTAGTTGCGCTTGTGCTTCTGTATCGGGAGCCAAATTTTGCTTTTGACGAAAGCGGATCTATGGTGCCTAAGACCGAAGCGGTCCAATCGGCGGCCTCGCCTATGAACTTCAAGCGTGTTGTAAAAAATCCATCGGTATGGCTTATAGGCTTGATCTTTTTCTGCGAGGAGGTTCCCTTCCTAGGAATGTCGAATTTCTTGACCACGTACGCTACAACCGAAACACCCATTTCCCTGACTACGATGTCTACCATCATCTCAGTAATGGCGATTGTCGGCTGCGTGGTGAATCCTCTTGCCGGAAAGATATCCGATAAGATCCAATCGAATAAAAAGCTCATGGTTATCAGTTGCATAGGCGGAACCGTGTATGCATGGCTGGTGTTTCAGACCACAACTATCGCTGGGTTCGTACCCGTCATCATCTGCAATGCTTTAGCGGGCGGCATCATCCCCGTGATGATATGGTCTTCGACGCCGAAAGTGGTTGAAAACGCGGAAGACATTCCAGCCGCAACGGCAATCATTCTGCTTTTTCAGCAGCTAGCCGCTTTTTTTGGTTCGAGAATCCTTGGCGCTATCGTCGAGGCTTACGGCAGTTTTTCGATTGCCGGGATGTACTTCATGGCTCCCATATTCGCCTTAGGACTTGTGATTCTCATTATCGGATGGAAGAAGATTCCTTAAGTTTTTCAACAGCATATTTCTTTGCTTGATCGGTCCCGAATTGAATGGGGCTTAGGTTGCCGCTTCGAAAATGTCCGTTTTGCTATCCGGAAACAAATATCTACAGAGACAATTGGACAAGGAGGAAAGATGGAAGAAAACGAAAGCTGGGTCGTCGATCTTGGTGACGGCACGCATCAGGTTCGCACGTGTGTCTGGTCACCCCCAGGAGACCATCCTGTTGGCTGTGGCGTTATCGTAACGGTCAAGGATAACAAGGTGGTGAAAATCGAGGGGGATCCGTCGCACCCCATTACTCAGGGTCGCTTGTGTCCGAGGTGCATTGCGATGGACGAGGTTCTTTACCATCCCGACCGCATTGTGCATCCTATGAAGCGCGCTAGGGAAGATCGCGGCAAGGATACGTGGGAAACGATCTCATGGGACGAAGCATTCGATCTCATCGAAAGCAAAGTTCGCGAGTACTGGAGCGACCCTGGTCCGCATAGCATCCTGACATTTACAGGAACGGGACGCGAGATCACCATGTATTCAGCCGCATATTGCCACGCGATCTTCAATTCGCCGAATTACTGTATGGTTTTAAGCGGGGGAGCATGCTATGGGCCTCGCTGTACCATCGCTAACTTCCAGCTTGGCGCAGGCTATCCTGAGCTCGATTATGCGGCGTATTTCTCTGATAGATACGATGATCCCCGCTACGAGGTTCCGAAGTACATTTTAGTGTGGGGTAAAAACCCTATTTATTCGAGTCCCGATGGATTCTTCGGACATGCGCTTGTCGATCTTATGAAGCGGGGATCGAAGCTGATCGTTGTTGATCCTCAGCTGACGTGGATTGCGGCTCGCGCGGAATACCACATCGACCTGAGGCCTGGTACAGACGCGGCTATCGCGATGGCACTGTGCAACGTCATCATCAGCGAGGGTCTTTATAATCGCGATTTCGTGGAAAAATGGTGTTACGGATTCGATGCTTTTGCTGAATGTGTTGCTGAATGGACGCCGGAGCGTGCAGGTGAAGTGTGCTGGGTCGACCCGGAAACCATTTACGGAGCGGCCCGTGCGTTTGCTACGAACTCCCCATCTTCGGCTTTGTGGGGGCTTGCCATCGACACTGAGACGAATGGCGTTCAGGCTGGCCACACGTTTCTTGCCATATGTGCGCTCTGTGGCTATATGGATATTCCTGGGGGCATCACCCTGGCTAAGCCAGCAAGCTTTACGGGGAAGTGGCGCTACGAGACGGTCAACTCCGTTACCCCCGAAAGCCGTGCGAAGCGCATGTACGATCTGGACGGCCGCTATAAGTGTTGGGACGCAGCGGGACCGGGTCCTTTGCCAGACGTAACGCTCGATTGGCTTGAAATGGAAGACTGGTCCAATGTCGAAGAACCTCCTTTCGGGGGATTCCGCATGAGCTACTGGTTCGGAACGAACCCCTTGTCCTGCATGGCGGCATCACCGAAGCGATGGGAAAAGGCTCTGGCGAAGCTCGAGTTCAACGTTTCTCAAGATGTATTCATGAATCCGTCTATTATGGCGTTGTGCGATTTGGTTCTTCCCCTTTCGTGTTCGGTTGAGCACGAAGGCATTGTTTTTCCGCATTTCGGTCGCAACTCCCATTTTCTGGGGGCTATGAGCAAGGCTGTCGAGCCGCAAGACACCAAGAGCGATGTGGAGATTATGCTTGAGCTCGGTAGGCGCTTGCGTCCAGAACTGTGGCCGTGGGAAACGCCCGAGGAGTTCTTTACCGCTCAGCTTCACACCGCCTACGAATGGGGTTTCAAGGACTTACAGCAAGAAGTGGTGCATCAGCAGGAGTTCGAGTACTACAAGTACGAAAAAGGATTGCTGCGCAATGACGGCAAACCGGGATTCGATACTCCGACGGGACTGATCGAGCTCAAGTCTTCCGTTTACCCGGTCTTTGGAGAGCAGGCTCTTCCGTATTTTGAGGAACCGTATTTCAGCCCTTACAGCGAGCAGATCGACCAATCCGAAAAAGACGAGTACCCGCTTGTCCTGACAACAGGTGGTCGGCATATAGCGATGTTTCACTCCGAGCATCGTCAGATCTCGTCGTTGCGCAAGCTTAACCCGTGGCCGCTTGTAACCATCCATCCCGATACGGCGTCAAAAGAGGGCATTGAAGAGGGGGATTGGGTTGCCATTGAGAATCCCCTGGGCCGCTGTGTCATGAAGGCGTGCATCCGCCCTGTCGTTGATCCACGCGTTGTGCATTGCCAGCATGCGTGGTGGTATCCGGAGCAGGAAGGCGAGGCGCCCAATCTGTTTGGCAACTACAAATCGAACGTCAATAACCTTATTCCCCATAAGAAAGTTGGAGTCACAGGTTACGGGGCTCCGTACAAGACCGTCATTTGCAAGATATACAAAGTCGATAGCTTAGAGGGCTAGAAAGGAGGTGTTCGATGAAAGATCATGCGATGGTCATCGATTACGAGTATTGCACCAATTGTCACTCGTGCGAAGTTTCCTGCATTAAAGAAAAGAGCCTTAAGGAAAACGAATGGGGAATCAGAGTGAACGAGGTGGGGCCGGCGAGATTCTCCGACGGCAAGTGGGAATGGGATTACGTTCCCGTCCCCTCGCGTTTATGCGACCTTTGCTCAGAGCGTCTTGAGCAGGGCAGCAAACCACTGTGCGAACTACACTGCCTGGCTGCCGTTATCTCTGTGATCCCGATTTCGGAAGTATCGAGCAAGCTCGACGAGATGAATAAACAAAAGGTTGCGGTGTACCTTCCGTAGTCGGGTGGCGGATAGTCGTAGCATTTGTTGGGTAAACGACGAGGAGGAGAGAATGGAAAAGGACTATCAGGATTGGCGCGACAATCCAACCATGAGAGCATGGCATCCCGAACGCCTGAACGCTCGAGGGGATTTCACCATCAGCGATGTCAACGACCTGAACAAACCATGGCAGTGGCAGGAGGATGGTCTGACGGTAACCCGAACAAGCCCATGGTCGCCGCCGGGGTGCCATCCCGTGGGATGTTCTCTCAAGCTTTACACCGATGAGAGTGGGAAGCTGGTTAAGGTTGAAGGGGACGAGAACAATCCGGTGACTCAAGGGCGCTTGTGCGTTCGCTGCTTGACGCTGAAGGATTACATATACAATCCCAGTCGCATCCTGCATCCCATGAAACGCGATCCGAAGGAACGGGGCAACGCCGATGCATGGGTTGAGGTTACATGGGATGAAGCGTTTTCTCTTATCAAGGAGAACTACGATCGCATTACGGCGCAATATGGCAGGGAGTCGATTGTGTGCTTTGCGGGTACTGGCCGTGAAGGCGGTACGATGGCTCCGTTCGGCAGCCGTATGCTGTGCACCCCCAACTACTGCTATTCGCAGTCGGGCTACGCTTGCTATTGCCCGCGCATGGCCGCATCATCCTACCTTCTTGGGGCGGCCTACCCCGAAATCGACTATGCGGGCGGTCTTGCGGGACGTTACGACGATCCCGAATACGATGTGCCCGAATGTATTGTGATCTGGGGAAAAGAGCCGCTTGCTTCCAACCCGGACGGGTTTTTCGGCCATGCTGTGATAGATTTGATGCGTCGTGGTGCACGCTTGATAGTTGTCGATCCGAGAAGCAATTGGCTCTCGACGAGAGCTGACTATCTTCTTCAGCTTAGGCCCGGAACCGATGCGGCTCTTGCAATGGCATGGTTGAATGTCATCATTTCCGAGGGTCTTTACGACGAAGACTTCGTCGAGTATTGGTGCTACGGCTTCGAGCAGCTCGCTGAACGCGTAAAGGAAATGCCTCCATCCAAAGCAGCTGAAATTTGCGGCATCGATGAAGAAGCCATCGTCAAATCGGCTCGCATGTATGCCGAGGCGACACCTGCTTCCATAGCATGGGGCTTGGCTCTCGATCAGAAGGCGAACGGCATGCAGGTGGGACATTGCCTCATTGCCCTTATGGCCATCTGCGGGAATATCGATGTTCCGGGTGGCATGCGCATCGGCGATAAGACCATGGGTCTGAATGAGGCTGGGTTCGGTTTTGAAGAGGGCTTGGGGAAGGAACTTATCTCTAAGATGATCGGCGCCAAGGAATATCCTGCCTACTGCGGGCTGATTCTTAACTCGCATGCCGACTTAACGCTGCGTGCCATGGAGACCGGGGATCCGTATCCTATAAAAATGGGTTTCTTCGCGGGCAATAATCTGCTCTCCTGCACTTCTGCGGAACCTGAACGCTGGATGAGCGCCATCAACAATTCGATGGAGTTCGTAATCGCCTTCGATGTCTTCATGACGCCCTCTGCGCAGGCAACCTGCGATGTGTTCCTGCCTTTGGCGACCATTGCCGAGCGGGAGGGCGTCGTTCAGACGCATTACGGATCCTCTCCTGTGACCATGGGGTTCATGAACAAGGCTATCTCCCAGGGTGAGGGAATGTCTGATATGGAGTTATGCTACAACCTCGGTAAGGTTCTCAATCCCCACCTGTGGGATCAGTACGAGGACGTGCGCGACTTCATCGAACATTTGCGTTTGGGGAAGAAATACTGCTACGAAGATATCCGCAAAGAGGTCGTTCTGCAGCGTGTCAGTGGCTATCGAAAATACGAAACGGGTCTTTTACGCCGCGATGGCAAGCCGGGGTTCAATACGTCGACAGGTAGGGTCGAGCTGTGGTCATATGCGTTCCAGCGCTTCGGGGACGATCCTCTTCCGTATTACATTGAGCCTCAGTACAGTCCCGTGCAAACACCCGAACTGCTTGAAGAGTACCCCTTCGTTCTCACAACGGGTGCTCGCACGTATGCCTTCTTCCATTCAGAAAATCGTCAGATTCCCTACTGCCGGGAGCTAAACCCCGATCCTATTCTGGAAATCAATCCCAAATCTGCAAGTGAAAAAGGAATTGCGGACGGGCAGTGGGTGAAGGTAAGCAATCAGTTCGGGAGCTGTTTGCTGAAGGCGAAAGTCACTCCGATCGTCAAAGAGGACGTGGTGCACGCGCAGCATGGTTGGTGGTTCCCCGAGGAGAACGGCAGCATGCCCAATCTGTATGGCAATTTCCGTTCAAACATCAACAATCTCGTTCCGAATTTTCATTTTGGCAAGCTTGGTTTTGGGGCTCCGTTCAAATGTCTGCTATGCAACGTTGAGCCTGTAGCGGAAAACTACGATACCGACATGGGCGTTGTTTGGGATAAGTTTGGGAAGTTGGTATAGCCATGGAACAATATGGATTGCTCATCGATTACGAATACTGCACTGGTTGCCAGTCTTGTGAAGTCGCTTGCAAAGAAGAGCACGGCTACCCTGTTGGAAAATGGGGGATCAAGGTGCTTGACGAGGGGCCTTGGGAAATAGAGCCGGGCCGTATGAATTGGAATAAGATTCCCGTTCCGACGGATCTGTGCGATCTTTGCGCCGAGCGCGCTGCAAAAGGTAGGGAGCCTTCATGCGTTCACCACTGTCTTGCCGATGTTATGAAATTCGGACCGGTTGAAAAATTGGTTAAGGAGCTAAGCGGCAAGCCGAAGCAGGTGCTGTTCGTTCCTCAATACAAGCCATATGAAGCGCGTGGTGAATTCAGGTCGATCCGCAAAAACGACGACAGCCGCCGCAAGGTTGCGGCCATCGAGGTCGAATCGTACGGACAGGTTGAGTTTGCGACCCATCGGGATGACTCCGATGTTCGTCGTGTTGACGAGCTCGATAGCGACGCTGAATAACTGCGAGACTCAACGGCAGAGGAGGGTGCAAGCATGGGTGTGGAACAGCGTGTGGGGCATGTTGCCTTGGTTCACTACCGAGGAGGTGCTACAGGTGAAGAGGCTGTCGACGATTACAGCACCGGAGCTCCGCAGCGCATCGTTTTGGGCGCAGGAGAGATACCTAAAGGGATGGACGAGGCGTTCTTGCATATGGAGATCGGGGATGAACGCACGGTCGTCATACCTTGCGAGAAGGGGTTTGGCTTTCACGATCCCGCAGGTGTGAAGCGCTACCCCCGTACGTTTATCGAAAATGGCGACAGGCTTGAGAAAGGTGATTTCTTTTGTTGGACGAATCCGGTAAGCGGATTGCCCATTCCCGTGGAATGCATTGATGCCGACAGCTCATCGGTACTTGTCGACTTCAACCACCCTCTTGCGGGAAAGCAGCTTACATACTGGCTTAAGCTCGATGCCATCGAATAGGGAACGGGATGTGTTTTTATTGCACAGGCTGCGGCTTTTGCGCCCGTGCAAAACTGGGAGCGAGCGGATTGCCGGATGCCTGCGTTTATTGCTTGGGTTGCGGAGCGTCGTTGCAGCCAGACGACGAGATGTGTGGCAGATGCGGCTCGCCTGCTCCTGCTCCTCCGGGAAAGTCTCGGAGATTGGCCGATGCAATCGACAGGCATCGCGATGCGGATAAACGCAGCGAGGCAGATGAAGAAAGGTTGGAAGGGATATGACTGAAAGCAAACCGAAAGGGATGCATTATGCATGGCTTATTTTCATTGGTTGTTGTTTCGTGAATGCAGCGTCTATGGCTGCTTCGATAAGTATAGTTGGCGTTTACTTGCTTCCAGTGTCGCAATCGATTGGCGTTGGCCCTGGGGACTGGATGATGTGGATGACGGTATGCTCCGTCGTGTCGTGCATTGCGACTTCCTTCTGGGGGCAGGCGATCCAAGCAAAGAGCATAAACGTCGTAACTACCCTGTCGGCGGTACTTCTTGCCCTTGCCGTGTTCATGTTTTCCTTTGGAAACAGCTTGGTCTGGTTCTATGTGTGGGGCGGCGTTTTGGGTTTGGCAATGCCCTGCATCGCCACGTTGACGGTTCCTACTCTCATAGGCAACTGGTTCGGCAAGAGCCATCGTGGAAAAATGCTCGGTATCGCGGCGGCGTTTACCGGTGTTGGAACTTTTGTGTGGGCTCCGCTGTTCACCGTCATTCTGCAGAACTTCGGATGGGCTATGTCGTATCGCATCAACGCTTTGCTCATTCTGGTGTTTTTGGTTCCGTGGACCTTGTTCGTATTCAAATTCAAGCCCGAGGATAAGGGATTGCGGCCTTACGGCTACATTGAGGGGGAAAGCGCAGACGAAGCGAATGCTATGAAGGTTGGCATGCGTCGTTCCGCAGCTTTGAAAACTGCTCCTTTCTGGATCATGGTCGTTGCAATTCTCTTCACCTCTATCGGAATGGGATTCAACAGCAATCAAGTTGCCATTGCGACCGAGCTGACGGCTGGCATAATGGAAGCGCAGGAAGCTGCTTTACTCGGTGCTTCTATGATTTCCGTTGCCGCCGTAGGAAATATTTGCGGAAAAATTGTATTCGGCTTTATGCAGGGTAAAGCAGGGCTGCGGGCAACGCTGATCACCTTTGTCGGCGCCTTCTTCGTTGGCTTCGCTCTATGGGTGTTTGCCCCTTCGCAGGCGACGCTTTTGGTGGGCGCGTTTCTGTTCGGTACGCATAATGCGCTCATTTCTGTTGGCTATCCTTTGGTGGTGCGTGGCCTTTACGGCAACAAGGACTATTCGAAGATATTCTCGAACCTAATGACGGTGAATGGGTTGATGGGGGGTATTTCGGGAACTATCATAGCGATCGTTTATCAGTTCCTCGGATCATATCATGCTGCGTTGGTGGCGGCGCTGGTCATCATCGTGCTTATCGGAATCCTCTTGTTCGCGGCTACGGGTTTTATCGGAAAGCTGAAATGGGATGGAAAGGTAGCCAAGCAACAGTAGGTTTGGGGTGCTAAGGGATTCGCGGAGGTTTTGGCCCGAAGGGGTGAAACCTCCGCATGCGCCATAGAGGCATCCTTGTGTGTTTGCATTGCAGCGATCTCGTGCTTTGACGGATGCGGATCCAGATGCTCGATTTGCCTCTTCGCTTCTCGAGGCGAGTTTGATAAGCCCTAGTTTGTCATGGTAGAATTACACCGTCCTTTCGAAGCGCATGAAATGCCGCGTTGGATATCCAAGCATTTTGTTAGATGCGTGTTAGGTGCGTAAACTACTGGCTAAAACCGTAGGGGGGATGCGCATGAACATCGAAACGCTTCGCGAGTTTCAGGTGATTGCGATGACTCAGAACATTAGCAAAGCTGCCCGGGAGCTTCATGTTACGCAGTCGTGCCTTAGCAAGCACATGGCCGAATTAGAGGCGGAAACCAAACTTGAGCTTCTCAAGCACGATGCCAAAAAAATTTCCCTCGCTCCCGCAGGGAAGCTGTTTGCCAGGCAAACGGCTTCGATATTGGCAGCATGGGATGATTGTCTATTGAAATGCAAAGCTCTTCAAGATGTTGCGCAAAACGGACCCGGAAAGCTTTCCGTGGCAATGTTTCTCAATGGAAACACAGCGAACACCCGCCTCTTCCTCTCAAATAGAGAGTACAGGGAATCCCATCCAAATATAGAAGTGTCGTTTGCCAAGCTTGTCGGCCGCTCTCCTCTTGAAGCTCTTGATTCTGGTGAATTCGATGCGGTAGTCGACCTTGTTTGCGGTAGATTGGAAGATCATTTCCCCGAGAAATACCATGATAGGCTGATTGCCGTCCCCCTAGAAACCAGCCCTTTGGTTATATGGTTTCGAAGAGACAACCGCCTTGGTTCAAAAGATAAAATTGTTTTGGAAAACCTTGAACACGCAAACATCATGACGAGCGTTACGAATGTTTACGACTATATTCGCCAGGCGACGAAGGATGCGTTTTCCATGGCAGGGATGATTCCCTATTTCATGCCAGTCCATTTTGACGAAGACTCCCCATCTTCTTATTTCATGACCGACTTCGATGCTTATTCCATAATGTTCACGACCGAAGGTATGGTTTCGGACTCTATCTTCAGTTCTCGAGATGACATCGTATATCGCATTCCTGACGATCCACGACTGCAGGCTACATCTTATCTTCTGGCTTTGAAGGAAAACGAACCGGCGAAGGATTTCTGCGAATTTGTACGAAAAGCCAATGAGGGATACAAAGGCTAATGATGTCGGTTTGTTCCGAATCCGTCTTAACAATCGCTCAGCTAGAGGCTCAGTGCAGACTCAGCCTTCATGAGCGGAGGTTATCGAATGTGAGCCACCTGAGGCGAGCCGAGTGATGAAATATTCGCTAAACTCTTCCACGGAAGGGGAATGTAGGGTTATAATTCCCTAGCATGCGGGCGTGGTTCAATGGTAGAACTTGAGCTTCCCAAGCTTACAACGCGGGTTCGATTCCCGTCGCCCGCTCCAGCGAATCATCGATGCCGGCCACCTTTCGGGGCCGGCATTTCTGTATACGGGCTGTTTTTCGCTGTGGTTCATTGCGTAGTAGAATGGACGTCGAAACTCGATAGCTGCAGGGCCTGCGCTGTGCGGGCCGCTGGGAAACCGGCGTTGCCGCATCGCCGTCTTCTTGCGCTGAACCAACAGGAGCATATCATGGAACGCCGTTTTGACACCTTCATTTTCGACCTCGACGGAACGCTGCTCGACACGCTTCCCGATCTGGTCTCTCTCACCAATCGAGCCTTGCGCGATGCGGGTTTTCCCGAGCGAACCGAGGAGGAGATCCTGAGTTTTGTCGGCAACGGCGTACGTGCGCTCATGTATCAAGCCGTGCCCGAAGGAACCGATCCGGCCCGTGCCGAGGCAGCGATGGAGCGTTGGCGCGAGCTGTATCCCGAATGCGGCATCGAACTCACCAAGCCGTACGAAGGCATGGTCGAGGTGCTGTCCCAATTGAAGGTGCAGGGCAAGAAACTCGCGGTGCTGTCCAACAAGTTCGATGGCGGCGTGCAGGAGCTCATCCCCGCGTTCTTTTCCGATACGTTCGACGCTGTGCATGGCGAGAGCGCCGACATACCGCGCAAGCCCGATCCGACCGGGCTGCTGTTCACTATGGACGAAATCGGAGCCAATCCGGAAACGACTGCCTACGTGGGTGATTCGGGCAGCGATATGCAAACCGCGCGCAACGCGGGCGTGTTCGCCCTCGGCGTTTCGTGGGGGTATCGTCCCGAGGAAGAGCTTCGTGAAGAAGGGGCCGATGCGATCGTGCGCGATCCGAGCGGGATTCTCGGCTTCTCGTAAGCGGGGCAACTGCGCATTTGCGCGCGGCGGGCTTTGGCGAACATCCTTCGCAACCGCTCCGGGGTTAACGTTTGTCTCTGAACGCAGCAAGGGCGAGCTACTGTGAACGCTCCGTTCCCATCACATGGCTATTTTATGGGATTCGCAGTTCAATGTTAGAATAGTAAGCTCGGAATCGGCATGCACTCCCGGTGTCGAATTGCATACCATAGGAGAGTTCGTACATGGCATCACGAAATCCTCAGTCGAACCGCCCACCGCGTTCTTCGCATAAGCCCCAATCGGTCCGCGCCGCGCGTTCCGCCCGAGCGGCTCAGTCAGGGCGCATCGCTTCGAAGTCCGCCGCGCAGTCGTTTGCGCGTCCGGATGCCAACAACACGACCAATCACCAGGCATATCGCGCGGCCTATACGCCTGGAACGCAGGGCAAGGGAGCAAACGGCGCCTATTCGAGGCAGGCTCCCGCTTCGGGGCAGTATTCCCGCAACAACCCCCAGTATTCCCATGCTGCGAAAAAGATGGGCAAGGGAAAGAAGATCGCAATCGGCGTGGTGTGCTCGCTTTTGGTTCTGATTCTCGGTGCAGGTACGGCCGCCGCTCTGTACGTCAACAACCTGAACAACACGTTGGGCGGGAACAAAACCGAAGAGGAGAAGATGGCCATCCAGGACGTCTTGGTTCCGAAGAAGAGCTTCAACGAGCCGTTCTACATGATGCTCATCGGATCGGATGCCCGAGCGGATAGCGATGAGATGGGCCAGCGCTCCGACACCAATATCGTCGTGCGGGTCGATCCGACTACCTGCACGGTTACCATGCTTTCCATTCCGCGCGATACGATGATCGATATCGACGGATACGGAAGAAACAAATTCAACGCCGCGTACAACTACGGCGGTGCCGAATCGACCATCAGGGAAGCGAGCCAGCTGCTCGGCGTTGACATTTCCCACTACGCAGAAGTCAACTTCGAAGAGCTCATCCAGCTTGTCGATGCGGTCGGCGGCGTCGAGATAAACGTGGAAGAGCAGATCAACGATCCCGATGCGGGCCCTGTCATCATAGAGCCCGGTCTGCAAACGCTCAACGGCGAAGCGGCGCTTGTCTATGCGAGAAGCCGCGCGTACGTTGACGGCGATTTTACGAGAACGACGCACCAGCGCGAGCTGATCGAAGCGCTCATCCAGAAAGTGCTTTCGTTGCCCGTGACCGAGCTGCCGGGCGTTATCGAGAAGGCGGCGCAGTGCGTTTCCACCGACATGTCGGTTACGGATATCATTGCGCTTGCTACCCAGTTCCAAGATCTGGGAAACCTCAAGATGTATTCGTCGATGACTCCATCGGCTATCGTGCCGTACTTGATCGACGGCGTGTCGTTCGTTGTGTCCGATCCCACTTCGCTTGCGCAGATGATGGAGCTTGTCGAGGCTGGGGAAGATCCTACCGCGATCGACGCCTCGTCCACCTTCACGGAATCGATGATACCGTCGGGGCTCGGGGGAGCGATAACGTACTCGAACGATGCCTATGACTACAACGATTATTCGAACAACTACTCATCCGATTCCTACAACGATTATTCGTCGGGCGGATACGACAACGGCGGCTACGACAACTCGGGCGGATCGGGCTATGACGACGGTTCGGGGTCTTCGGGCGGAGGTGTCTCGGGCGGAGGTTCGGGCGAAGGATCCGGCGGCGCAGGCAGCGGCTCCGGAGGCTCTGGCGGCGGCGAGGCAGGCGGTTCGGGCGGCGGTGATTCCGGCGGCCAATCCGGCGGCGAAG
>NZ_LT962669.1:0-2500 GCF_900199545.1 Raoultibacter massiliensis | reverse complement strand
GCGAAGCCGAGTGAGCTATCCATGGGCAGGCTGAAGCGGGGGTAAGACCCCGTGGAGGGCCGAACCCACTTCGGTTGAAAACGGAGGGGATGACCTGTGGATAGGAGTGAAAGGCTAATCAAACTCGGAGATATCTCGTTCTCCCCGAAATAGCTTTAGGGCTAGCCTCGATCGTTTAATACCGGTGGTAGAGCACTGGATCTTCTAGGGGGCTTCACCGCCTACCGAAAAGAACCAAACTCCGAATGCCGGTATTCCAGAGATCGGGAGTCAGAATATGTGGGCTAAGCTGTGTATTCGAAAGGGAAACAGCCCAGACCGCCTGCTAAGGTCCCTAAATCCATGCTAAGTGGCAAAGGATGTGCGTTTGCCTAGACAACCAGGATGTTGGCTTAGAAGCAGCCATGCATTTAAAGAGTGCGTAATAGCTCACTGGTCAAGTGGACATGCGCCGACAATTCACGGGGCTAAGCATGGTACCGAAGCAGCGGACTGAATTATTTCAGTGGTAGGGGAGCTTTCCATACCGGGTCGAAGCCGGAGGGTAACCGACGGTGGACTGTATGGAAGTGAGAATGCTGGCATGAGTAACGAGAGAAGTGCGAGAAACACTTCCGCCGTAAGCCTAAGGGTTCCTGGGCAAGGCTAATCCTCCCAGGGTCAGTCGGGAGCTAAGGCGAGGCCGCGAGGCGTAGCCGATGCACAACAGGTTGATATTCCTGTACCACCAACGAGCGTTACCACCGATGGGGTGACGGAGAAGGGTAGCTGGGCGGGGTTCTGGACGTCCCCGTGAAAGCGCGTAGGGCGATGCGTAGGAAAATCCGCGCGTCATGTGCCTGAGACGTTAGACGAAGCAATTGAGTGAAGTCAGTGAGCCCATGCTTCCAAGAAAAACCTCTAGGGAGCTACGTTGGTGCCCGTACCAAAACCGACACAGGTAGGCGGGTAGAACATACCAAGGCGATCGGGAGAACTATGGTTAAGGAACTCGGCATATTGACTCCGTAACTTCGGGAGAAGGAGTGCCCCTGACGGTGAAGGACCCCGCGTCCGGAGCTATCGGGGGTCGCAGTGAAACGGCCCAAGCGACTGTTTATCAAAAACACAGGACTCTGCTAAGTCGTAAGACGACGTATAGGGTCTGACGCCTGCCCGGTGCTGGAAGGTTACGTGGATGGGTTAGCGCAAGCGAAGCTCTGAAACTAAGCCCCAGTAAACGGCGGCCGTAACTATAACGGTCCTAAGGTAGCGAAATTCCTTGTCGGGTAAGTTCCGACCTGCACGAATGGCGTAACGATTTGGGCGCTGTCTCAACCATAGACCCGGTGAAATTGTATTATTCGTGAAGATGCGAATTACCTGCGGAAGGACGGAAAGACCCCGTGAACCTTTACTGCAGCTTGACATTGGTTGTTGGTTCGGTGTGTAGAGGATAGGTGGGAGACTTCGAAGCAGGGACGCCAGTTCCTGTGGAGTCGCCCTTGGAATACCACCCTCATCGTATCGGCAACCTAACGTGCGACCGTGATCCGGCGTGCGGACCGTGTCAGGTGGGTAGTTTGACTGGGGCGGTCGCCTCCTAAAATGTAACGGAGGCGTACGTAAGGTCTGCTCAGAACGGTTGGCAATCGTTCGTAGAGTACAAGAGTATAAGCAGGCTTGACTGCGAGACCTACAAGTCGAGCAGAGAGGAAACTCGGTTCTAGTGATCCGGCGGCTCAGAGTGGAATGGCCGTCGCTCAACGGATAAAAGGTACTCCGGGGATAACAGGCTGATCTTGCCCAAGAGTCCACATCGACGGCAAGGTTTGGCACCTCGATGTCGGCTCATCGCATCCTGGGGCTGAAGTTGGTCCCAAGGGTATGGCTGTTCGCCATTTAAAGCGGTACGCGAGCTGGGTTCAGAACGTCGTGAGACAGTTCGGTCCCTATCCTCCGTAGGCGTAAGAGAATTGAGAAGGGCTGCCCCTAGTACGAGAGGACCGGGGTGGACGAACCTCTGGTGTAGCAGTTGTCGACCAACGGCATAGCTGCTTAGCTACGTTCGGAACGGATAACCGCTGAAAGCATCTAAGTGGGAAGCCGGCTTCAAGATGAGTTCTCTTTTCGGTAAGGCCCCTCGTAGACTACGAGGTTGATAGGCCGCAGCTGCAAGCGCTGCGAGGCGTTCAGGCGAGCGGTACTAATCGGCCGAGCTCTTTATCTTACTAATTTTCATCGTCTTCGCATCGTGGGGACGGACGCTATGCAACCTTCAGGGTGCACGGGCATTGAGAACCGAATAGGTCTCATGCTGAATATCCTGCATGAGCGCGACCATGGAGGCAGGGATCACCCGATCCCATTCCGAACTCGGCAGTTAAGCCTGCCATCGCCGAAAGTACTGCGGTGTAGTCCGTGGGAGGATAGGACGTCGTGCTCATGCAGGATATTTTCGTTACCGGCGCCTCGCGGCGCCGGCGGGCCCGCGGGAGCGGGCCCTTCCCTTGCGCCGGGC
>NZ_LT962668.1 GCF_900199545.1 Raoultibacter massiliensis | reverse complement strand
CGCCGCGGGCTTGGGCGCGGGACCCTTCGCGTCTTCTTCGGCGGCGGGCTCGGCGGTCGACTTCTTGAGGAACTCGGTCGTCTCCTTCTTGCCCAAGGGCTGCGCCCGCCATGCCGCATGGAGCCGGTCCTGCGCATCGGAATCCAGATCGGCGAGGATCCCCACGGCGTCCGCCGAGAGCGCGTCCGCGAGCGCGGCCTCGCGCCACTGGGGCGTGAGCCTCTCCTCGATCTTGCGCGCGAGAGACTCCTGGCGCTGGATGGTCTTGCCCGATACCTTGCGTCCGGTCTGCTCGGATATGATCGCCGCCTTGATGTCCTCGGTGCGCACGCCCGCAAGCCCCGGGTTCTCTGCCCTCATGCGCTCGACCTCCACGCCGAGCGCGCGGCTCGCCGCTGCACGCTCCGATACGGTGAGGCTGCGCACGAAGTAATTGGCGGCATGCAGCAGCATGACGGACTGCTCGTCGGTGATGTCGCGGATGACACGGCAGGGAATCTGAGCGTATTTCTCGTCTTCTTCGGCGAGCAGGGCGTAGGCCGCCTTGCGGCGGTGCCCGCTCACCATCTGCCAGCCCCCGTCGTCGAGCTTGCGGACGAGCGGCAGGTCGGTGAGCCCCTCCTCCTTTATGCTCCTTGCCAGCTGGGCTATGCCCGCATCGTCCATCGAGTAGGCGGCGTTGGCGGGATGGTCGGCTATCTCGCCGACGGGGATCCTCTCGACGGGGTAGTCGCTTCGGGTCGACGCGTTCCTGTCGAGCAAGCCCGAGATGGTGAAGCCGGATGCGACCGATTTAGCCATGGAGCACCTCCTCTGCGAGCCTCTCGTAGTCCTTCGCGGGGCGGCTGTCGGGCTTGAACGTCGCCACGGGCTGCCACTGCCAGCTCCCCTCGCACACCTTGGAGCTCGCGTGTATGACGGTGGCGAACTGGTTTTCGGGGAAGTAGGAGTCCAGCACTTCGGCCCCGGTCGCCTCGGCGTTGGTCATGAGGCCGGGCACGCAGGTGCGCAGTATGCGCCATGAAGGCGTGGGCACGCGCAGCGCGTCGGAGATGGACTCGATGGCGCTGACCGTGAGGGCGGTGCCGCGCATGACGGTGGAGTCGAGCTTCACCGGCACGATCACCATGCCGTCGCCCGCAGCGGCCAGGTAGGCGTTGAAGGCGAGGCGCTTCATCGTGGGGCTGCAGTCGACGATGCAGACGTCGTAGTCGCCCGCGCAGTCGTCGAGCGCGAAACGAAGACGCTGCTCGCGCAGGAGCAGCTCGTTTTGGTCGACGAGTTCTATGGTCGAGGGCACGACGGAGAGCCCGTCGGCCTCGGTTTCGAAGGCCACGTCGCCGACGGGCGCGTTCCCGTAGAGGAGCTCGACGGCTCCTCGACGCTCGGCCGTGGCGCGGTCGTAGAGCCCGAAGAAGTCCGTGGCGGACGCCTGCGGATCCAGGTCTATCAGGAGCGTCCTCAGGCCCCGCCTGGCGTAGATGGTGGCGAGGTTGACCGCAGTGGTGGTCTTTCCGACCCCGCCCTTGTAGTTCGATATCGCGAGCGTCCTCATGCTTCCTCCGTCCTCTCTGCGATTGTCGATGGCGTTTACCCCGAGTATACAGAACGGAAACGTTCTGTTAATACCGACCGTTCGCCATGGGGTGGCGGTTCGCCATGGGGCGAGCCGCCTGCAAACGGCCCCCTCCGTCCAGAGGGGGCCTGCCCAGGCGGGCCCGGAGGTCCTAGGCCTCGCCGAAGGCGTTGATGTGGTGCCTGAGCAGCGCACGGTCCTCGCCGACGACGATCATGCTGATCTTGTCGAACCTCACGCCGACCGATTCGGCGAAGTCGTTCTCGGCGAGCCAGGAGACCGCGAGCAGCTCCATCGTCTCGCGATCGTTCCTCCCGTCGCCGAAGCCGGCGCCGGAGTTCGGGCGCGCGGAGACGTCGACGAACACGAGGTCGTCGGACTCGGGGTCGCGTGCAACCAGGTCGATGGCTCCTCTCGTCTCGGGCGACTTCCACCCGGTCGCGAGCGTCTCGTAGCCGCGGACCTCGAGGAAGCGGGCTGCCGCCTTGACCGCCCTGTCCTGGAGAGTGGGATTGGTGTTCATGGTGACCTCCGTTCGGTTGGGGCGGAGCCCCTTGCCCCGCCTTGTGGCATCGGGGCCGCACCGCCTGCCGCGCCCTGCAAGGGAGGAAGCGAAGGCGCGTTCCTCGCCCCATCGGGCCGTTGGTTTTCCGAAGCCCGGAGGGCGCTTTGTTTTGCCGCTTTCGCCTTTTCTCTCGGGCGGCAAAAGAAATCGGAAAAGCATCGCAACCCTTGCGGGGCGCATCGGGCGGCTGTGCGAACCTTTGATGCCCAAGGAGGAGGCAAGGCGATCCGATCGAACGGAGCCCGCCGTGCCGCGAATGCCCCCAGGAGGCTGTCTGAGGGTCGACTGCTCGGGGGAAGCCCTTGCCGGACCGCCCGGCGGAGCTAGCCCCTCGCCATCCTGAGGACCGCCGCGTCCTGCTGCGCCACGTCGTCCCCGACCGCCCCG
>NZ_LT962667.1 GCF_900199545.1 Raoultibacter massiliensis | reverse complement strand
AGCCCCGTGCGCCGGCCGCGGCCCCCGGCCGGCGCCGTTCGGGGGCAAAGCTCGCCCGAATCGGCAGGCGCAATCCGGACTCTTCGGTAATCCTGACTTAGCAGAGAAAGCCGGCTCCATCGCCAGTCAAAAAAAGAGCGCCCCGCCGTGAAGCGAAGCGCTCTTCGTGTTTTCCGCGAAAGGCTTAAGGCTGCAGCAACGCCGCGAACGCCCTAGCGCATGGTGCCGGTGCCGTAGCCCGACTTCTCCTTAAGCACCACGTCGTGGGCGCCGCCCTCGACGATCGAGGTGGAGCTGACAACCGTGAGCTTGGCTTTCTCTTGAAGCTCGGCGATCGTGAGCGCACCGCAGTTGCACATGGTCGAACGAACCTTCGACAACGTAAGGTCGACGTTGTCCTTGAGGGCGCCCGCATACGGCACGTAGGAATCGACGCCTTCTTCGAAAGAGAGCCCCTTCTTGTCTCCGCCGAGATCGTAGCGCTGCCAATTGCGCGCGCGAGCCGATCCTTCGCCCCAGTACTCTTTCATGTAGCTGCCGTTGACGTTCACCTTGTTCGTCGGGCTCTCGTCGAAGCGGGCGAAGTAGCGACCGAGCATGAGGAAATCGGCGCCCATGGCAAGCGCGAGGGTCATATGATGATCGTACACGATGCCGCCGTCGGAACACACCGGCACATAAATGCCCGTCTCCTCGAAGTACTCGTCGCGAGCTTTGGAAACTTCGATCAGAGCCGTTGCCTGACCGCGGCCGATGCCCTTCTGTTCGCGGGTGATGCAAATCGAGCCGCCGCCGATGCCCACCTTCACGAAATCGGCGCCGCACTCGGCGAGGAAACGGAAGCCTTCGGCATCCACCACGTTGCCAGCGCCCACCTTGACCGAATCGCCGTAATGCTCGCGGATCCATTCGATCGTGATGCGCTGCCAATCGGAGAAGCCCTCCGAGCTGTCGATGCACAGCACGTCTGCGCCAGCCTCGACAAGCGCCGGCACGCGCTCGGCGTAATCGCGAGTGTTGATGCCCGCCCCCACCATGTAGCGCTTGTGGGAATCGAGCATCTCGTAGGGGTTCGACTTATGGGAATCGTAGTCTTTGCGAAACACCATGTACATGAGATGGTCTTCCTCATCGACCAGGGGAAGCGAGTTGAGCTTGTTGTCCCAGATGATATCGTTTGC
>NZ_LT962666.1 GCF_900199545.1 Raoultibacter massiliensis | reverse complement strand
ATGGCGCCGATGTTGGGGGTGCCCAGGCACGCGCCGCCGAGGAACGGCACCCACGACGATATGTTGCGGCCGGTGCCGTGGTTCACGAAGATCGACTCGCGGCCGAGCCCCGCCTCGTCGATGTTCACGCGGATCCAGTCGGCGATCTCGTCGAGGNCGATGTTGGGGGTGCCCAGGCACGCGCCGCCGAGGAACGGCACCCACGACGATATGTTGCGGCCGGTGCCGTGGTTCACGAAGATCGACTCGCGGCCGAGCCCCGCCTCGTCGATGTTCACGCGGATCCAGTCGGCGATCTCGTCGAGAGCCTCCTCCCAGGTGATGCGCTCCCACTTGTTCTCGCCGCGCTCGCCCGCGCGGCGCAGCGGGTACTTGGGGCGGTCGGCGTAGTTCACGCCCTCCGCCAGGTTCAGGCAGCGCATGCACAGCCTGCCGTTCGCGCACGGGTCGAGCGGGTCGCCCTCGACCTTCTCGAGCTTGCCGTCCTTGGTGTACATGAGCACGCCGCACGACGTATGGCAGCCGGGGGCGGAATAGGTATAGGTGCGCGTTACGGTATACCCATCCTCCTCCCATTGCCATTCGCCCTCGTGGTAAGCGCTCCGATCGATGCCGCCGAGAAACTCTTGATAGTCAAACAACATACCTTCCCCTCTCGTCTTCGCGTTTGCTCCCATATACAGAAGGGCGCAGCGGGAATCCCCGCTGCGCCCTTCGCATGAGACGTACGATCAAGCCGCGACGTCTACCGCGTGAACAGCGCGCAGCGCGACGTCCCGTCGATCTTCCGGGCGAGCTCGTCGACCTCGCCGTAGTACATGCACCACGCCTGGCAGTGCTGCACGCACATGGGCAGCTTGCCCTTCTCGGCGCGGTCGGCGCACATGTCGCAGGCCTTGGTGATGACCGGCAGCCACGTCCACTCCCAGCGGTCCTTGCCCGTCTTGCCCTCGTAGGCGTAGGGGCCCGTCTCGGTGAGCTTTATGCCGAACTCGCCGGCGGGCAGGCCCAGGTGCTTCTTGCAGGCAACCTCGCAGGAATGGCAGCCGGTGCAGAACTCGTAGTTGATCAGAATGCCCTTCATCTAGAATCGTCCTCCCTCGCGTGTCGTATTGTCAGTGGTCCACGCAAAAGGCTGCCCGGCAACGTAATCGCTGCGGAAGCCGCCCAGCTGGGTTACAACCTCACCCGGCGCCGGTTCGTCGACGGTCTCATCGCACTTGTATATCTTGCAGACGATGCTCTTGAGCGGATTGCCGATGCCGCCTTGGCCGGTCTCGTACGATGCCGTGAGGTTGTTGATGTTGCAATCGAACGTGCCGTACAGGTTCGGGAATGCCGGCTCCTGTTCGGGGAACCACCAGCCGTGCTCGGCGTGGATGTAGTTGGGGTTGAGCGTCGGATCGATGGTCACCTTCTGGCGGCACCGTCCCTCCGTGTTCTCGATCCAGATCCATTCGCCTTCGGAGAGACCGTACTCCTCGGCCGTCTTCGTCGACACCTTCACAAGCGGCATCGGATGGAACTCGCGCATCGTGGCCTGCTGGCGGTTCTCCGAGTGGAAGAACTCGTA
>NZ_LT962665.1 GCF_900199545.1 Raoultibacter massiliensis | reverse complement strand
GAGCGGGCCCTTCCCTTGCGCCGGGCGGGACGCGCCCGGGCGACGAGCGACGGGCGGGCGTTTATGCTGCGGAGAATGGGCGCGGGAGCGCGATTTGCTGTGACGGTGGCGGGGTTTGCCTGTCTCTACACCGTAGCTGTCGTATTCTTCTATTACGATTGGCTGTTCGATCTTCCATTCGAAGCCAGCCCTCTGATATACGGTCTCGTGCTCAACGCCTCCCTGTGCGCTGCTGCGCTTACTTTGTTTTCGCGTTTCGGACGCCGTGCTTCGCCTCGTCTCGTGTTCGGCGTCGGAGCCGTTGCCTATGCGTGCGCATGCGCATTGCTGCTTGGGGCAGCTCATGGCGGCAACCCCCTCTTTCCGTACTGCGCCGGCGTCCTGGCCGGCATCGGAGCCGGATTGCTCATGCCGCTGTGGTTCGAGCGGATGGGCGTTCTTGCGAAAAACCGTTTTGCATACGTGCTTGGCATAGGATCGCTCGCAAGTGCGCTTGCGGCGCTTACGATAGAAAAGCTGCCCCCTATCGGCGTTGTCTGTGCAAGCGCGGGGCTTCTTGCTTGCTCGTTTGGCATGCTCGCGGCGCTTGGTGCGCTGGGCGACGAGCGGTATTCTGACAAAGAAGAACTTGGCGGCGATTCGATCGGCGCTTTGACGGGGGAGCCTTCCGAAGGCACCTCGCCCGATGACGGGGTTTCTCCCTGGTCTCGCTTGGCCGCTCCGCTTCTGTACGTGTTTCTGCTTTCGGTAATTTACGGGGTTCTCGATGTGGTTGCGATGGCTTCCCCTTCGTTGACCATGGCTGATTCCGGTTCGGCTTCGCAAATCGGCGGCCTGGCTATCGACGTGGCCTTTCTTATCTACGTTCGGCTCGACGGCAAACGCTATGCGGTTCTCCTCAACGCGGCTCTCGGCATCATTGCGACGGGCTTGGTGTTTTTGCCGTTTCTTCCCGATGCCTACAGTACCGTTCTGGTCGCGCTCACCCATATGGGTTGGGAGATGGCCCTGCTCGTATCCTACGCACTTGCGATAGAGATGTTTCGCGGTAGCAGGACCAAGCTCGTGGCGGCAGCTGCGGTCGTGTTCGCATTCCCTCGGCCTGGCGTTATGGCTGGAAGCGTTGTCGCTTCGCTCATCGCAGTCGACAATCAATACGCTTTCGCCCAGATGGTTATCGTTGCATTCGCGTTGCTGTACCTCATCATGATGGGCGTGTGGCTCCTCCGCACGCGGGAGAAGCGTGCTGCGGAGCGCGCCATTCGGAAACGGGACGAGCTTATCAAGCGCTATGCGGAAGCACGCGATGATCTTTACGCCCTTGCATGCGATGATCTGTCGGCCGAGTACGGGCTGACCGCACGCGAAACGGAATTGCTCAAGCTGCTGGCTCAGGGCCGCGATGCCGCATTTGTCGAGAGCAGGCTCTACCTGTCGAGAAACACGGTGAAGAGCTATACGAAATCGGTGTATGCGAAGCTGGGCGTTCACTCGAAACAGGAACTTATCGATCTTGTCAAGGCGAGCCTGCCGGTCGAATGACGCATGACTTGACGTTCTTCGGCCGGTTGCCGGGATGGAGCCGCGTCGCGCCCTTTGGCAGTCTGTCGTTCATCTGCCGGTTGAAGGTCGGCGAGCGCAGCGACGGGCTGCGGCCTTGGCCTGCCGGGGTCGTACCGGACGGGGATTCAGGAAGAGGCTACTTGATGATTCTGTGGTCGGAAAGTTTTCCGAAAAAACCTCTTGCCTGATGGGACGAGCATATGTATTATAGTTCAGCCGCGTTCGTAAGGGCGCGGAATGCTGTTCAGGGAATCCCTTGGCATGAAGGCTTTCAAGGCTGAATCGGATTGATATGCGAGACGGTCAGAAAAAAGTTTTCAAAACTTTAAAAAAGTTGTTGACAGCGGGGTAACGGAACAGTAATATATCTCCTTGCGCGTTTGCCTCCGGCGAACACGCGGGACGGCCCGGAAGGGCCGCCGAGAACCTTGAAAACCGGATACTGTGATACGAATAAGCTAGTAGAACCTCGTCAGATGCCCGCCCCCAGAAAAG
>NZ_LT962664.1 GCF_900199545.1 Raoultibacter massiliensis | reverse complement strand
GCGCGCCATACGTCCGCACTCGAGGCCCTGCTCGTCGACCAGTCCTTCGACGGCGACATCTATCCGGGCGAGCCGCTCGCCCGCCATACCACCTACCATATCGGCGGCCCCGCACGCTTCTACGTGTGCGTATCTTCGCTCTCCGCGCTCTCGCAGCTCGTCAAGACGTGCGATGCGAGCGACGTCGAGTGGATCGCAATGGGGAAGGGAAGCAATCTGCTCGTTTGCGACGAGGGGTTCGACGGCGTCGCCTTTACGCTCGGGCAGGATTTCAAGACATGCCGCTTCGACGAGGAGCACTCATCGTTTTCGGTCGGCGCGGGCGTTCCTCTGTCTTCGGTCGTGCAGGATGCGTTCAAGCGGGGCCTTGCGGGCCTCGAGTTCGCTGTCGGCACTCCGGGCACCATCGGGGGCGCGGTTCGTATGAACGCCGGATCCCGCGACGAATGGATCGGTTCGCGCATCGTCTCGGTCACGACGTTTTCGCCGGCCTGCGGGCTGAAGCGCTATGCGGGCGCCGATATCGAATGGGGGTATCGAAGCTGCTCGATTCCCGTCGACGAGATCGTCCTCGAATGCGAGCTTTCGGTGCAGAGCGCGTTGCCCTCGTTCATTCGTGGGAAAATGGAAGCCGCGCTTGCGAAGCGCAAGAAATCCCAACCGCTCAACCTCGCTTCGTGCGGCAGCGTGTTCAAGAACCCGGACGGGCGATCGGCAGGCGCGCTCATCGAAGAGGCGGGACTGAAGGGCGAGCGCAGGGGCGGTGCGCAGATATCGGACAAGCATGCGAACTTCATCGTGAACGTCGGCAATGCGACGGCGCGTGATGTGATGGAGCTCATCGAACTTGCACGTACCAAGGTGAAAGAAGCTTATGGCATCGAATTACAACCGGAAGTCCGCTTCCTCGGGTTCTCGTAGGAAGCCCACGACGCGCAGCGGCGCTTCGGCGTACCAGCCCGCGCGCGGCGCTTCCCGCCAGAAACCTCGAAGCCAGACTGCCCGCAGCCGCAACGGAGTCTCGCGTACCCGCCAGTCGGGCGGCGCGGGCACACCCCAAGGC
>NZ_LT962663.1 GCF_900199545.1 Raoultibacter massiliensis | reverse complement strand
AGATGAAGTCGCTCTCGACGACGGGAAGGCGACCGAACCCGTCGAGGCCGCCCGCCATGCCGCGTCCGATGCCCACGCCGAACAGATCGCCGTCGGCCATCGAGTAGATCGATTGGACGAGCTGGTAGCCTTTGCCGCTCGGGTCCGCGAACGGATCGAGCCAGATATCGACGCGGTCCTGCACATGCGAGAAGAGCGACCAGGCCGCCACCGCGCCGAGCGCGATGAGGAGGCCGCCCACGACGAGATAGAACTTCTTCCCTGTGGCTACGTAGAGCATGATGAGGAAGATGAAGAAGAACAGAAGCGCGCTGCCGAGGTCTTTCTCGAAGACTACGATGAGCAACGCGACGATCCACATAAGGATCAATGGCAAAAGGGTGCGGATGTCGGGCAGGTTGAGGGGGCCGACGCGCCACGTGAACACCGAAAGCATCTCGCGGTTCTGTGCGAGGTAGCCCGCTAGGAACAAGACGATGACGATCTTGGCAATTTCGCCCGGCTGGAACGAGAACACGCCGCCGATGTTCAGCCAGATGCGGCTGCCGTAGATCTCTTGGCCGAGCCCGGGGATGAGCGGCGAGAGCAACAGCGCGAAGCCGATGATCATGAACGTGTACTTGTAGTTGGCGATCTTGTCGAGGTTCTTTATGAACGCAAGCACGAGCACCATGCAAACAACGCCGAGGAACAGCCACATGACCTGGTTGGTTGCCATATTGGGCGAATCGGAATACGGTGCGATGCGCGTGACGAACGCGATGCCGATGCCTGAAAGCGCGAATACGACGGGCAAGAGCGCGGGATCGGCCCCCGGAGCGAACTTGCGAACCGCCAGGTGCGCGATGATAAACGCGGCGAAGATGCCGATGGGTACGCCGAGCGTGTTCATATTGAGCGATTGCCCCTGGTTGATCGCGATCATCGCGAACATGAGCACCACGATGGGCGCCGCAACGCAGAGCAGGATAAGTTCTATGTTGCGTCTGGTCATCGGTTCGCCGAGCCTCCCGACGAGCTGTTGGTCGAACCCGCCTTTTTGTCGGCATCAGCCGAAGCACCGGCATCTTCGCCGTTTTTATCATCGCCGCTTTCGCGGGAGGCGTCGTTTTTCGCCTCGATCTCCGCTTCGTACTCCTCGATAAGGGCGTTGGCTGCTTCGACGTTGTCGACGCGGATGCCGTCGGAAAGCCTGTTCGCCACGCCGGGTTGCAGATCGGATATCGAAACATCGGTTGTGTGGTCGAGTTCGTTGAACTGAATGCCGAACAGGGTTCCAGGTATGCCCCGGTATACGGCTACCTTGCCGTTCTCGTCGGTCAGGTAGGCGACCGTGTTGGCGTACGAGCGGAATCCAAAAAACGCGCCAGCGCACACGAGCACGAGCGCAAGCAACGTGATGACCATCGAAAGCTTCACCTTGCGTGCAGAGCGCTTCTGCTTGACTTCGCCTTGGCCCGTTACGTCGACGACGATGGTGGTGGTGTTGTCGTAGCCACCGGCACCGTTCGCTTCGCTCACGAGCGTGCTCGCGCAGCGTTGGGGATCGTTGATGCGTCCGAGGATATCCTCGATCGCGTTGTCTTCGAGCATGGTGGTTAGGCCGTCCGAGCAGATGAGAAGTCTGTCTCCCGATTCGACGTTGAGCTCGTAAAGATCGGCCGCCATGTGCGGATCGCTTCCGAGAGCACGGGTTATGACCGAGCGATTGGGGTGGTAGCGCGCCTCTTCGGCGGTGAGCTGGCCCGCTTCGATCATATCCGCCATGAGGCTGTGATCGCGGGTGAGTTGCTGGAGTTTTCCCTTATGGAGCAGGTATGCGCGCGAATCGCCCACCTGGGCGAGCACGAGTCGCTCGCCTTCGAGGATGGCTGCGGTCATGGTGCAGCCCATGCCTTCGCGCCCGACGCCTTCTTTGACGCCGCGGATGACGGCTCGGTTCGCTTCCGCTACGGCGAAGCCGAGCGTTTCGCTGTCCGCATGATCGGGAGCGTATTCGGCGAGCGTGTTGACGGCGATTTCGGAAGCGATTTCGCCTGCCGCATGTCCGCCCATGCCGTCGGCGACGGCGAACAGGGGAGGCGCGACTATGAGGCTGTCCTCGTTGTGGTCGCGTACGCATCCGATATCGGTGCGGCTTCCGAAGTTGGGATGATCCGAGGACTTAGCTGCCATTAGGCGTACCTCACCTTAATCGCAACGTCGCCTACGTTGACGACGTCGTTGTTCCTGAGGGCGGTCGGCTCGGTGATGAGCTGTCCGTTTACGGCGGTGCCGTTCGTCGAGCCGAGATCTTCGATGAAGAGGTTCTGGCCCATGAGCGTGAAGCGGGCGTGGCGTCCCGATACGTAGCCGGCGCCGATGACTATGTCCGATCCGGGATTGCGGCCGACGATGACCGGTCCGTGAACCGCGATCTGGATTCCGCGAAGCTCTTTGGGGCCGCGTTCAACAGAGATGCTCCAGGACTTTTCTTTTTTACGCTGACCCCGCACAAGACCGATGCCCGTCCTCATGATGGCGAACAGGAACAGGTAGAGGAGGGCTACGAACAAAAGCCGCCCGATCAACAATGCAACATCAATCACGTGAGTATCCTTATGTCCATTGTCCTAAACGTTGTGCGCACGGCGCAGACCCGTCTCACTGCGATATCGAGAACGCGAAGTTCGTCATGCCGATGGTAATGCGATCGCCGCCCCGTAACGGTTGCGAGGTCGTTTCGACGCCGTTCACGTAGGTGCCGTTCGTCGATCCGAGGTCGGTGATCACCCAGACGCCCTGGGGCTCGAAGCGAAGCTCGGCGTGGGTGCGGCTGGCGTTGATGTCATCGACCACGATGTCGCTCTTGCGATCGCGGCCCAGCACGAGGCGTGCCGTCGCCAGATCGTAGGCGCGGTTGTCGGCAAGGTTGACAAGGCGGGCGCGTACCGCTCCGACACTGGGCATGGGAGCAGCGTTCCCGCCGCCTGCTGCGAACACGACGGTGTCGGGGGCTCCCATAGGGGCGACCTGGCGTGCGCCATGGGCGCCTATCGCGCCAGCCGCTGCGGCTCCGCCCATGGCGGCTCCGAC